>CBDDPN010000010.1:0-453191 GCA_965232315.1 Longimicrobiales bacterium
TATGCACGTATGCTAGTCTCGCTAGCCAGAACACTTTTTTCTTTTATATTGGGGCGGGAAAAAGGGTCTGGTATACTGACCAGTAAATTTCTGTCACAGTACCACCAGGTTTACCGTGGGTGACAAATTAGTGGTGAGACGTGATTAATAATTGACGCGGTGCAAATGTAATCTTGGCCGGACAGCGGCGCGATATGCAGTCATTAAACAAACATGGCTACCAAATTATTGCCTACCTTCTGTTGTCTGAGTCGCTGCAAACTGCTAGAATCTTCCGCGGTAAGAAAAAAGAAGATATCCCATTTACTAGGTGAACAAAATGTGCACGTGACTGAAAATGGACCGTTTAAAATGGTTGATCGCGCTGCTAATGCATCCGTGATTAGTCACGTCACATACCACTAATTTGTCACCCACGGTAAACCTGGTGGTACTATGACAGAAATTTACTGGTCAGTATACCAGACCCTTTTTTCCCGCCCCAATATAAAAGAAAAAAGTGGTCTGGCTAGCGAGACTACACGTATGCGTATACGAATGTATAAATGAATATACACAAACAAATGTTGAGCACAAAAATTAATCTGGCCACTGATAATTTACTCCATAAACAAAAACAAGTTTGATATTTTACCAGCTAAATACCAGACACTACATAAAATCACTCTATTGCTTCCAATATATATATACGTACCATATAATGGGTAATTTTCGAATCAATTAATTTACGAAAACAAATGCTTACCAAGCATTTCGAAAAGATATTTACGAAAATAGGCTCGCCAAAATAAATAGTAAATATTTAAGTTATAAGTTACGAAAATTTATTTTCACCCAAATATTCGTAAATAAAGCTATTCGTAAATTACCCGTTATACGGCAATAAATTATTGTAATAGTATTTAATGACATCACATGCATGAGCAAGTGATGGGCATACCAAGATTTCAGTTTAATTGATATGAATATTGAGTACTTATAACGAAATATTGATATAATATATTACAATGCCATGCACTAGATGGTTAAATGAAACAGAAGTTACATCGTAAAATTGTATTGTAAATATTTTTTGTAAATCGTGTGAGGGTATCAGTATCAAGGTACAAGGTTAGTGGTATCGACACTCACTTTTGAAAGTATGTATCATATCAGTGGTATCAATACTTTTGACATTGTATCCATCACTATAGGAACACATGACAACACATACAAATTTAATTCTTCCGACCGGCTTAATAATACTCCAGTGCTTCAGTGATAATTGTTGAGAGTACCACTCGCAGTAGCACCTTCATTTATAAGCTCCATTAACTACCTGTACAGCACTCCTTCTTTTTAAACTGAAGTGTTCCATCTTGAGCATTTGAAATAGCCTCAAATGCATACATAGCTACTGACTTCCTGAACAAAACCAATTTGACTTGTACCCCATATAGTGCTGGCTATAGTGTGTATGTACTGGTATAGTGTGTATGTACTGTATGGTAACTGGTATTCATTGTGGATGGGTTCTGTATATAAACGTTATCATGACGTGTGTTTATACATTGCAACTTAATAATTTTGATTGTGGGATTAAGTTTTGAAATGAGTTACTAGGGTTGGGACAAATGTTAGAAGGTTTGGAAGCTTCGGAGATTTAGCAACCTTCGAAGGGTAACACTACCCTTTGAAGCTTCGTTACACACTTATAATACATAAAATTACACAAGGAGTTATATTTTCTTCATTGCAGCAGCCTATACAAAAAGCGCGATTGATCCATGCGTGCCACGCCCACTTTAAAATCAAACAATTTAGCTTGCTACCATAGTATTAGTCTTATAACGCTTTATAAAACGATAGTTTATTACATGTAAATCCTTTGGCTAGCATTTACCTATGGATTATTGCTGTACGGACACGCCCATTTTGCGATCGATCGATCGCGTTGTTCCGAACTGCTGTTTTAAGCTAATAAAATGCTTATAAACCTACCAAATGGGATTGGAAAGATAAAAACAAGCAGGACATGCTTGTATGTGCACAAGACCTGTGTATCACCGAAGCTTCGAACCATTCGAATATTTTATTGCCGAAGGTTCGAAGGCTAAACTCAATATTCGTCCCAGCCCTAGAGTTTACTGAAACTAGTATTCAAAGCAGACATAAACAATGAGGTAAACTTATAGTACAGTGTTGCAATGTACAAGTAGTGATGAGTAGAGTTCTATCCTACTGAAGCCTACTTTACGTGTTTGAGAGGGGGTTCATCCAAACCTACCAATCCCCCCCTGGCCTACAGGCCCGATACTCTTCACTAATAGTCACTGCTATTGCTGTCTACTCAATTAGTTAGGCCTAATTCAATAAATTGTGAAGCCAGCCTATTGTCAGTGAACACTAGTACAATCACTGTAATATCACTACCACTAACTGCAATACAATTGCTACTGTTATCCTACTTATACTAGTTATACTATTGCTTCATCAACAAAACCAAAATGCGCTGTGCTGCAACAACAACAAGGTCAATACTGAAGCCAGCCGAATCTGAGATCAAAGGTAATAGAATGGCACATCAGGAGTGCTATAGCACTGAGAAAGAAGCCATAAACATCACAGTGGCAGACTAATTAACCATGATCAAAAGTGGTAGGATAGAAGCCAGTTATATCACAAGCACTCCTGTGATGTCACACTTAATTATAATTAATTGGGGTGAGCCTGAATGAGCCCCATACTAGCGAGAGATTTCATAGGATGAACCATGCACGATAAAAAACAGATAAAAGCGATTGTTGATTGAAATACCATACAAGTTCAACAAAATCACGGAAGAATCATAGCGTAGATTACTATTCACTAAATATGGTTCGTAGGAAAAACCATGATATGGACTAGGGATGGGAAATTAACCAGTTTTGTCTATTAATCGCGATATTTCCTTTGTCAATAATTGATATCATCCAATTTTAACCACTAACAATAATCGTGAGAGGCAATAATCGTGTAATATCGTGATTATTGACACTTACTATGATAAATTTTGGAGTATTTGGACACATTTAAAGGCAGTTTAACACATTTGTTTTCAATACAAATACAGTTAATTGAATAATCATGATAATCATGATATGCTTGCTTCACAATAATCGTATGCCAAAATATCAATATCGCCCATCCCTAATACGGACAATGCACAGCGTAGATTACTGGTCCTCCAAATGTGGTTTGTAGGGTAAACCATTACACAGACAATTCACAGTGTAGATTACTGATCCTCCAAACACGGTTCGTAGGGTGAGCCATGACACGGACAATGCATAGCATAGAATACCTGCCACATGACTCAGATAGCAATGGAGAGAGAAGAAAGACTTAGAAGATGAAGAGAACAGTATAGAGCAGAGAAAATGAAGAGGAGACGGTTCACGTCTGATACATCCATTTCTCTTGCTCACATTGATCTCTCGCACGAACTTCCAATTTAAGTGCTCCATTACATTTAGCTTATCAAAGACTGCACAACTTTTCTTGTGACATTTTTACACTGAAAGGGTATAGCTACCCAGCTAGGCTCGCAGGTTCTGTGCTGCCTCAGGCTCGCCCCATGATGCTGCTAGCATTTGTCACTTATAGCACAGTGAAATCTTTCTCGCAAAATGCTTTCCTCCTTATCAAAAAACTATTATAAACTGTTAATTGGAGTATGGAGAACACATTAAGGTGGCGGTATACCACAAATTGAAAATTTACACATAGTTTGTTTAACTTGATTGTACGCATCAGACCATGTATGCGAAATTGTGGCATTTTGTATTGGCCATTTACACTGTGAATTGATAATTGATTGTATTGGCCATTTTATAATTGGCCCAGCGTTGTTTGTCTTTGCTGTGTTAGCAGTTTTGTTTTGTTTGCAGATTAAAGCCAATACCAATGTTGTTGTACGCCTGCGAATGCAGCCTTGCTTCCAACTGAAAATAAACAACCCAAAACAAGCATCTCTTCAAAGTTACAAGTCAATTTTCACACTAAAATACAATTCGTTACCAACTAATTCACCCTATAAAATGCAGTGTAAACGGAGCAAATGTGAATTATCTGAAGTTGGTTTGATGCGCTTTGGTGCAATGCGCATTATTGTGCATTGGTGTGAACGAGCCTTAAAACTTTGCATGTGTATGTGTTGTTGAGTTGTAAAAGGAAATTTATTTATTGCACCAGCTCACCCTGGCAGGTTCAGTATTGTGATCCTGTATAGGGTGTATGAGTGAGCATGTGCAAACATTATTGACTGCTGGGAGTTCCTGATATAGCTGTACTGTGTGCTCATGTGCAATGCTTTATACTGCACCTCCCATACATTGTTATGCTATCCAGTATCCATACAGTATCCATACAGTACATACTTGCATACAGCATATGTACGTATGTGTGCACATGTGCACACACACACAAACACACACTTCACATAATGATTATTGTGTTTCATACGTACTATACCATTACTGTATTAATTTGTGTATACACACGGCAGTGCTGAATGGATTACATAATCAGATATTTGGACTATTTGTTTGCTATGGTGATATTTGAATGCTTGTAAAACCATTCATTTTCTTTTTAATGCCTCATGATTAACCACTAGTGATTTGTTTGCTTTTTTCTATTACATATAATGGGTTAGATTTTGGTTGATGTTGAAGATACACGTGTTACACTTTCTTGCTATCATAATGAGTTTTGTGATCAGTTATTTTAACATTTTAACACATGGTATTGGGCAGCAGGTTAATCAATATTCATTCGTTTTGGAGACCAAATGTCCGAATAGTAAAAACTGCTATTAGTTTCAGCACTAACACATATGTAATACGTATAAATAACTTGCTTTCATTTGCACATACACAGTAAAGTACCAAGATTTGTGAGGGCAATAGCACCCAAGGGCTCACTGGAGGTGACTGAGGAGGCATGGAATTGTTATCCACACTGTAAAACTGTCATCAGTAACCCCTCCTACATGAAGGACAAATTTCACATCACCATAGAAACGATACATCGAGAGGATGATACTGGCAAAATTGATAATATTCATAATCTACCGCCAGAATTGTTAGCTAAACGTGAAGTCATTCTTATTGATATTGTTAATGATAGAGTGGAGCGTAAGGTATGTATGTATGTATGTATGTATGTATGTATGTATGTTATGTATGTGTATGTTGTGTATGTATGTATGTATGTATGTATGTATGTTATGTATGTGTATGTTGTGTATGTATGTATGTATGTATGTATGTATGTATGTATGTATGTATGTATGTATGTATGTATGTATGTATGTATGTATGTATGTATGTATGTATGTTATGTATGTGTATGTTGTGTATGTATGTATGTATGTATGTATGTATGTATGTATGTATGTATGTATGTATGTATGTATGTATGTATGTATGTATGTATGTATGTATGTATGTATGTATGTATGTATGTATGTTATGTATGTGTATGTTGTGTATGTATGTATGTATGTATGTATGTATGTATGTATGTATGTATGTATGTATGTATGTATGTATGTATGTATGTATGTATGTATGTATGTATGTATGTATGTATGTATGTTATGTATGTGTATGTTGTGTATGTATGTATGTATGTATGTATGTATGTTATGTATGTGTATGTTGTGTATGTATGTATGTATGTATGTATGTATGTATGTATGTATGTATGTATGTATGTATGTATGTATGTATGTATGTATGTATGTATGTATGTATGTATGTATGTATGTATGTATGTTATGTATGTGTATGTTGTGTATGTATGTATGTATGTATGTATGTATGTATGTATGTATGTATGTATGTATGTATGTATGTATGTATGTATGTATGTATGTATGTATGTATGTATGTATGTATGTATGTATGTATGTATGTTATGTATGTGTATGTTGTGTATGTATGTATGTATGTATGTATGTATGTATGTATGTATGTATGTATGTATGTATGTATGTATGTATATGTATGTATGTGTATGTTGTGTATGTATGCAGGATTACAAACCTGATGAAGATCCAGCCAAATTCCAGTCAACTAAAACCGGCCGTGGTCCACTAAAGCCAGATTGGATGGTATGTGTTACTCGCAAATCAGGAAATCTGCAAAATTAAGCACCTGGACCTTTATGCATAATTAGGCTAGGCATATATGTTACATATGTACCTTATGCAGAAAACTGAATGATGCAGCAATTTTAATGAGTAGTTGCAAAATTGCAAGATGCCTTAGTTACTATATTATGATGCACACACATGTGCGTGCACACATGCACACACACACGTGCACACGTATGTTATTATGCACTATGCTTTTCCTCTAGGAGACCACTAAACCGATCATGTGTTGTTACAAGCTAGTGACGTGCGAGTTCATCTGGTGGGGCCTACAGGGCAGAGTGGAGAGCTTAATACAAAAGGTACTTACATAATAAGACACATGTCTTTGATGTTTTTCAGTGGCATAGGAGATTTTTAGGGGACCACAATTGTAGTCCCAAAGGCACCATGTATAGTCATGACTGAAAAGCTTGTTGTAAAGCTATTAACCAACCCCCATATATTTATTATTAACAAAAACACAAACAATGAGAAACCCATTGTTCCTTATCGGGGGATTTAGTTGTTTATGGGGCCATTAAAAGATACGGGTTGCTTACCATAAAATAACCTTCCTATTCTTATGTATGTCCCTGCAGAGCTCACATTAATGGTCTGTCACAGGTCATTTTCTTTAGTATGTATAAACCCCTTTCCCGACCCGTTACACTATCAATGTAAATGGGCAAGACAGATTTCATTACACATAACAGACCGAGAACTCCAAAGCTGTCGCCTACGTACATTAACCATTATTTCTGAGTGCTCTTTTGTGTGATAAGTAAAACTATTACCCTCAAAGGTCTGAATTGCAACCCTCGATACATGTCAGGGTTGAAACTAAGTTAGATCTGGTGATCCGTATGAATGGATATGGATTAAAAATAGAAATCCACACATAGGCACTGTCTGTTTGTGACTGCTATATTAGGGAGTTTTACAAACCTGGGTCGGTCCAGAGGTTGAACCAATGGATCATGACGGGTCGGATTAACCTGACTCAATTTCAACTTTGATAATTATATTGTAATATAATTTGGTGTTGCCATGCTTAGACGGAGCGTCGTGTTTTCACCAACTTCCATCGTCAAATATTTTGTTGGATGGATCAGTGGTATGGATTGACTATAGATGACATCAGAGCTATTGAAGAGAAAACTAAGCAAGAGTTAGATCGAGTTAGTTATATTTGTGTGTATGTATGTGTGCACACATGTTTGTTTGTATGATGTATAATGGCACAAGAAGCATACACACTCCATACATTTCTATACAAACATACATGTACTTATTCCCGCTGTGACGTTTTAAGATGTAAAACTGCAATCGGTTAAAACTCCTGTAGCAGCTAAACCAACCGGAATATCACCAAATCACAGATACCAATGTTCATTAGTGATACTAAACTACAATATAAGCCCAAGTCATTTTCCACTGCAGAACACCTTTATTAATGTGTAGGTCAAACGCCTTTTACTGTGTAATGAACTGAACAGCAAAACTACTCTTCTTTGGCAGTAATTCACAGTGCACTTCTAAAGCCCCACCCATCAGTTATAGTATGCGTATGAGTGTGCATGCATGCATCTGTGTGCGTGTACACATGTGTGTGCAGCAGTACAACAGTTCTATACGTATGTATCTCATTATTATATGCGTGAAATGTTGTTTGCTATAGCAAAGACATGAAGGAGAAGTGAAGGGCACGAGTGAACCTTAGAATGTCACACAGCCAATATACATAATATAAAGGATGGACAGTAATATTTATGTAAATCTTTCATATGGAAGTGTTAATTAAGATATATGTAGCTATACTATTTTTTAATTTTGTTCAGTATCCAACTCTAAATAATTATGCAGTATAAGCACCATTTAATAGAGACTGGTTATAAGGCCACAATAATTATGTTGATTTTCATCCAGGATGGAATGGAGGTGAGTGGATCATTATTATTATTAGCACTGAATAATATAAAACTTGGCCAATTGATGGTTAAGAGAAGTCATGGTTATAAAAGGTAGCAAAAGTAACTGCGGGGGTGGGTGATGAAAACAAGAGTTCAATAAATATGATGTGTCGTGTAACAAACAAAGGTAACAATAGTTGACCAGTGCTTGCTTGTGGCTATGCTTGGCCTCGCAACTTGATTGGTATTTGTTATTTTATTAACCTTCAACTTTATGAAGGACCCGAGGCCACTACAAGTTCATTGTTTTGATTATCCCACCCCCAATGGGATGGGGTAACACCTCCAACTACAATTTTACCAAGGTGTTTCCTTTATCCTGGGTCTGGCCACAGGTAGAGATGTAACTCGAGCCAGCTGAGGACTCATATCGATAGCCCACGACCTTGGACGACCACGGCATAGCCTATTAGAATAATTAGAAATATTATTATTAATACGTCTGCATGGTCTAGAATCTTCATGGTACAGGACATACTTATCCATTGCTCTTTTATACTTGCTTCTGGTAATTTTAATTGTGGTTTCGTATTTATGTCGTAGTATTGACGTTTTGCATCTTAAACCGTTTAATTGTATTTTGCGTAATATTGCATTGTGGTTTTGTATTATATACAAACGGAGTTATTATTGGTAATGCAGCTTGTAACGCAGTATAGACCTATTGTGTGGAGTTCCTACAGGAGAAGTGTCAGTATGCAAATTAAAAACTAGTGCGAGCAACTCATATTTCATTGTATAGTGTTGTGTATTGTAGCGAGGTTGTCGTGTGTTTAACTTAAAACGACTATTTTTCACTCATATCTAGTAATATAGTAACAATTATTATGCCTATATTACTTTCAACATAGATAGTATATGCTTTCAAATATCCATTAGTTATAACGAGCCACACGAGTAACTCGATGTGTTGCTACTACAAACATAATGCAACTTACGAGGTATAGCAGACTACTTTCCTCGGGCTGGTGCTATCAATTGGTCTTTTAAAACTCAGTCCGGTTCACGAGACCAAGCCATGCCTGCATCATACTAAGCAAGAGCTACGTAGATCTGGTTTGTATGTATGGCATGTATATAATACATGAATGTATGTATGTGTGTATGTATATGTATATATACACACACACACACACATGTATGTATGTATGTATATGTAGGTAGGTACGTAAATGTATATAAATTATATGCACGTATGCGTATATGAATCAGTACACAAACAAATGTTGAGCACAAAAATTAATATGGCCACTGATAATTTACTCCATAAACAAAAACAAGTTTGATATTTTACCAGCTAAATACCAGACACTACATAAAATCACTCTATTACCATACAATGGGTAATTTTTGAATCAATTAATTTATGAAAACAAATGTTACCTAGCATTTTGATAAGATATTAATTTTACGAAAATAGGCTCGCCAAAACAAATAGTAAATATTTAAGTTACTAAGTTACGAAAACATATTTTCACCCAAATTTTCGTAAATAAACAATAAATTATTGTAATAATATTTAATGATATCACATGCAAGTCACATGCATGAGCAAGTGATGGGCGTACCAAGATTTCAGTTTAATTGATATGAATACTGAGTACTTATAACGAAGTATTGATATAGTATAATATGATACCATGCACTTGATGGTTAGAAGTTACTTCGTAAAATATTAAAGTTTTTAAAAATGTTTTTGCCATTTTTGTAAATCGTGTGAGGGTATCAGTATCAAGGTACAAGGTTAGTGGTATCGACACTCACTTTTGAAAGTATGTATCGTATCAGTGGTATCGATACTTTTGGCATCGTATCGCCCATCACTATAGGAACACATGACAACACATACAAATTTAATTCTTCCGACCGGCTTAATAATACTCCAGTGCTTCAGTGATAATTGTTGAGAGTAACACTCGCAGTAACACCCTCATTTATAAGCTCCATTAGCTACCTGCACAGCACTCCTCCTTTTTAAACTGAAGTGTTCCATCTTGAGCATTTGAAATAGCCTCAAATGCATACATAGCTACTGACTTCCTGAACAAAAACAATTTGACTTGTACCCTATACAGTGCTAGCTATAGTGTGTATGTACGTATGTACACTATTATGGCACTATAACAGTTGCATATGTATGTATGTAGCTATAACTATATCTCTCAATTATATATCTGTGTTGTTATATAGCAAGCAAAGACATGAAAGAGAAGTGAAATTGGCATAAGTGAAACTATTAAGTATAAAGTCACACAGACATGCATATATGAGGAATGGTCTATGTACGCAAATCTTTCAACGGGGTCTGCAACTCTGAATTTCGTCAAGAATCTTTTGGAATCTTGGCCTGATTCCAATATTCCAGAATCGATTCTTGTGATTCCTGTCTATACCAAATAAGGGTATTCATATAATGTGATTAATAGTTGCTAATATTGTGTAGAAGTTAATTCTGGAATCACGATGTGATTCGTTGATTCCAACAGTGATTTCTATAGACCCATGTATGCATCGGCATGTTTCGTAATAGTTTGCACCCTCGTATGTAGCTATACTATTTTTTTAATTTTATTCAGTATCGTTGTGATGGATATGGTTTGACTGACTGAACTGCTTGTATTGTAGCTACATAAAATGTTGCACAAAAACCTCAACTTATATATCTGCTGACTTTCATGTTTTTATTGAGCTTGCAACTTAGCTAATTATGCTGACAGGCGTGACAGCATACATTTACTAACTGAGATGTAATTTTAGCTATACCTGTAGTTCTTCCATATGTTTGTACATGCACATACAGCTATTTTGTGTATATGTATGTGATGCCAAATGCCTAGCTGCGTACATTAGCTATGTATAATAGTAAAGGTGTATATGGTTCTAAATCAGTATATAGTGTTACTCGGCAGCCACAGCCAGCTGCTAGCCACTTATAGGCCAACGTTGACAGTCTTTGTAAGGCTGGTGCAACAAAAATCCTTTTCCGCAATAACGTTGCAGTAGGTGGCCGTGATCGTATACGTCTCGTTATTCTGCGGATACTGGTAAGCCATCTCGCAGTTCTCCATCTTGTCAAAGGTGGAGCACATTGGCTCCTTACCATCACCCCATCTCGCGCAGCATCTGCAATAGAAAACAAAACACGCGATGATCGTCATATCATAGATTATTAAATAGCTACTAACTCGAATGTGGAATCGTCGGCGATCTCCTCGGTGCAGTTTCCATAGTCGATTATCAGTGCAAAGTACGCTCGGTATACGGAAATCGAATCCACGATGGAACCAGGAGGTTTCAACGAAATTTGAGGACAGCATGCGGCAATCTGGTCAGCTGAAAGGATAAACACGCAACTATTTACTATTGTACAAAATTATAACGAACGCGTTTGTTCATGGGATTCTTCCTGGGACGATCTGGCTGTATCGATGAACCCAGTCACTGCTGACACGAGGATCACCACAAATGCTATTTTCCCTAACATTGCTATTGATCAGGCCCGTATATAGTTGTGAACGACTACAATGATGCACAGCTTACAATACAAATAGGCGCCTCTTGAAATTTTCGAGAGGCGCATAAAGGGTTGCTAAGCTATAAGAAAAATTCCAGAGCTCGATTTACAATGATGCATGTGTATGTAATGCAGCAAAATAGTTCACATCGGAAAAAGATATTGCAACAGAAAAAATGACTTGTTGGCTCAAACATTTATAAAGTGATTTTTGATGTCCTTTAAAACAAATATTTGAGTATCTAAAATTGTATTTGAATATTTGCCGAATATTCGTTTGAGCTCTAATTACTACATAGCTATGTAGTATACATACACCACCTGTATCACTCCAAGCAGTACTGCCTCGATCATTATGGATATTTTACTTCAATGTTTCAAAACTCCGACACAAATTTGTGAATATATAGTGAAAACTGAATGACCTCCTGCCTGCATGCTTTTTTGAAAAGGCTCTGATGATAAACTGTGGCTGTGTCTTCGGTATATTACTTAGCCAAAACAAGTGGTCAGCTAATGTCATTATCACTAATTCACATGCAGTCACTATATCTACCCTCAAATTACACCGTAATCAGTCTGACCACAAAGGTATTTTTTACCACAGGCTTTGAAGCCTTTGAACATAAATATATATAACCACTACTGATGAACTGCCCATGCAGTGATTGTGTAATGAATACATTAACCTTCCTGTCCAAGCATACTAGCTAGTTCATCATTGAATCAAATTAATTTTGTTATGCAAAAACACAACTTTTAGTCTTCATCAACATTACAAGGACCAAATACATGCAGTTGTCTCATGCATTTTACAATAATCAGTTAAGCAGCCAATTGTTGATCTTTCATAAGAATGCAGATTTATAACCACTTATTTTAATGCTGATTCACAATAAAATTATTATAGTATAGCTACATTAATGGTTGGGATGCAAAGCTACATTAATCCAATTTTTGAACCTACATATAGCCTCTCATTAGCTACTGTACATGCATGCACAATCCACATACATCACTGTAATAGCTATCATGTAGATAATAGTAGCATTATATTGAGGTGACATTCACGAATCATGCATTTTGAATGCTTTATTAGAGCATTTTGATATACGTACCTTGACTGTTTTATATGTGACCCGGCATGAGAAAATAGGGCTTATGTGAACATAAAATGATCACATTTCGGACTTCAAATTTAAATAACTTCGCAAGTAATCATAGCAGCCTGATAAAATTTATACCATTTAGCTAAAATGTTAAAACTGTAAAGGAGATACGTACTGTAATTTGAATAAGTGTATTTTGTGTACATATAAGCCCGGTTTTTTCATGTCAGGTCACATACTTGAGCTCTATATTATACCGTGTATGTATATTTCACCCAATAATATTATAATAATTATTATGCTGAACAGTAGGCCTGCCTGGCCATAATAGGCATTTATATAATAATGCTGCCGGCATGGCAAGCACGCTACCATATAGTTTAGGTACTTATAACATCTACAAAATTATTATACACATATGCAACTTCTCTATAAAATGTTATTGCAACAAGTCAATGTGATTTATAATGTATAGCTAGCAGTTCAGTACCTCAGTAGGAATTTCTAAAGTATACTGAGCTCGGAAAGTCACTAAATTTGGAAGACTGAAACAAGACCTGTTTTGCAACATCTGGTCACATTTATAATATGATAAACATATAGCTAGTATGGCATACAAGGCAGCTATGAATATGCACTTCCTCACATTACAATATAATTGGTACAATCAAACTTGTAAGGTTCCACTGGCTCAATTAATGAATCAACAAATAACCTGCTGCTGCATGACTATTACTACTAAAAATATTTTCACATCATCACCTGAAATAATTTCTCTGGCAATCAAACCCAGTGTAGAGATAACATAACACTTATAGGTTCTTCCAATGTCCCACCAATTCTTATCACTGTACTGCAATTTGTAACATGGACAACATGGCCGGGTTGGAGACAAAGTTAACCAAGAGTGAAGAGTCATTAATTTTTCATTTTGTCCTCCTAGCTGTAACTCAACAGCATGGATATTTTAGGCCTACAATATCTACATAGGTATGTCAATACTTAGGTTGAACATAAACTACATTATATAATACTTGTCAATTAAGTTGATCCGGGCCCCCTTGGCTGACTGCTCATCTTTCAACACCATTCGTCCTTTGACTTGTCTGTATTTTTTACTTGAATTGAGATCACAGTACGGTGAGTATTGGCACATGCCACCTGATCTATGGTATTTAGCTACATCCTCTTGGTTAGCCTACATACTAATGATTATGCCACGCGAAAATAAATACCCAGCGAAAATTAAATATTTACTAGTGTACGAAGCGGTATGAGCTCACATTTCTAAAACGCACTCAACCGAAGTAGTGGAGTAAAACAAGGGTTCATACTCCATCGGTGGCTGATAATAGAACTTGTGTAACTGTCGTTGGTTTTTCAAGCACGTGCGCCTCGAAACGTGACAAGATTGATTGTGGGCAGGGCCGAGCGCGGGGAGGGCAGAGCATGACGTGAAGAGAGTCGCCTGGTGGTCCCTCGGAAGATTTAGTGACATGGAGCGCTTCGGTGTAGAATTAAACGCAGCATCAGCTGGACATGATAATTCATCCCTTTCTTCTCCACTGTTGAACATGACAGAAATAAAGGAAACCAGCGAACAAGGAGAAATAGAAATACAAGAATTAACGATTGGTTTGTATATATAGTTACTGAATAGTTGTAACTGACTCAGTGATGATCTTGGCCGGCTTATATACAGTACATATAGCTGTATATAGCTACCGTGCTATTTTTGGCTAAGGGGCATGCCCGAATTTTATAAACATATACATAGGCGCCCAAATATTTCAATTTCTATCATAGCCTCAGCCTTACCACCCAGGCTTGGCTAGCCAGCTATGCCAGTGGTTTGTAGCTATACCGTAACTACGTATATTGTTGCAAGGGGATGACACTCCAACACTTTTTGTACTCTGAGCTGGTCAACAATCAACTTGAAACATTCTCCATAGTCAACAGTCAAGCCACTATATATCTTGTGATAATTGATCAAAAGTCAAATGAATTTTCAGCGCTAAAACCCACAATCATAAAATCAACACAATGCTATAATATAAAATTTTTGGTCAAAATTTTGACCGCAGTCGCTGATCGGAGTACCGACTGTAGTGGAGTGCCACCCCCTTGTGTTGTATAGCTACTGTATAGATTGTGAGAAAATGTTTTAGAACCAGTGACTCACCACTGTATAACTTTTAGCTGGAAATTTAAAACACCCATAGGATATCCTTAGTAAATACAGCATCCCCTGCATCGAAATAATGATAGCATTTCATATTGTTTATAGGATATGCAGGGAATGTAGACATGATAGATGATAAGACTGACATGAAGAAAACAACTAGCAGAAAATTGGAAACCATCTGTAGTCACTATAAGGTACCTACACATGTTGCTATAGTTGCATTTAATGTGACAATTGATGCAGTGGGATTTTATGTGAGAAGTTTTGATTCAAATATGTAATCAAACTATTTAACAAATTCATTAGTTAGCTGTGTTTATGCACTTGCATTGGAACATGATATATACAATATGTTAAAGGTAGTTTAAGCTTTGATATTATCAAACCGTAATTACATATTGGTGTCATGGGTAGGTTTTGTATCTGTCAAATTATGTGTGCCTATGTGTGCCTATGTGTGCCTCTGTGTGTGTGTGTGTGTGTGTGTGTGTGTGTGTGTGTGTGTGTGTGTGTGTGTGCATGTGTATGTAAGTGTGTGTCTGTACATGCACACGTGTGTGTGCGTGCATGGGTGAGTGTGGTGCAGTGTGTGTGTGTTTATGTGGTGCTGTGTGTGCGTGCATGCATGTGTGTCTGTATCTGTGTCTGTGTCTATGACAGGAAAGCAATCATCATAATTATGCTTATATTCAAAAACACTACTATATTGATATTATAAATCGAATGGCTAATAGCAAAATCAAGCCTATAATTATATGCTTCATCTTTTGTGTTATTAAATTTTGTCTTTCTATATACAGGAAGCTGCAATTTATTTACATGAAGGAATCAAAAATGAGAAATTTATTAATCATCCTTCATCATTGTACAGTTACTATGGTTACATTATTATACACCATCAGGCATATTGCTTCTTTATTCCATTCATTGCCCTCCTGTTGTTGCTACTGACATTGGTGGAACAGCCAACCTTTGTGGATATCCCATTAAAGGTGACTATTGTATTAAACATTAGTACTATATCTTAATGATAACACCACGTCTAGTCATTTGATGGGTTATCCAGTAGAATGCCTGTTTGTATGCACATAGATAATTATTTATAGCTAGTATGGACGGATGTATGCAAAATTGGAAATTTTGAATATGAAATTATCTTCACACGTTGCACGAGTCAAATTAGATCCTGTGTATGATCCCAATTATTGATGCACCCAAAACAGGTGACACCTTTTATAGAACTACTGCTACTGATCATACTATCAATTGATGTCGCCCTGAAAGTGATGTGGCATACTCCAAAGAACTACCTTCGAAAACGTCTGACTATTTTGAAGGTACGTATGTACGTATATACATGTCATATGCCATGTAGATTGCATACATGTAACGCATACAAATTAATACTCACGTACATACATAGTAATTATAATGAACTTATAATAAGCTTATTTAACAGCTAGCTACGTATGTATAGATAAGTAGAACTGCTTCAGATGTTTCCTAGAATAAGCATGACAGCTGAAGTGCGGCATCACACTATTCTTTCTACTTTAGTGTATTCTGCTGTTTTTATCAATATTGGAAGCCATTGTAATCATAGCCCGCAACAACCAAAGTTTTCATATAACAAGGATACTCAGGCCAGTGTTCTTACTGGACACACTCATAATGACTGATGTTAAAAGGTAAATACGTATTATGTACTACATACGTATGCATGTATATACATACATACATACATGTATGTATGTATACGTATATGTGTGTGTGTGTGTGTGTGTGTGTGTGTGTGTGTGTGTGTGTGTGTGTGTGTGTGTGTGTGTGTGTGTGTGTGTGTGTGTGTGTGTGTGTGTGTGTGTGTATGTATGTATGTATGTATGTGTGTATGTACATACGTATGTATTTAATGATGCATGTACATAGCTATGTATGCACCTACATAGCTATCATAATAAATATTTATGTATGTATGTATTTTCCCAGAGTAGTACATCACATCCAGAAACTGTTAGGCCCCATCATTGACATCTTGTGCTTTATCTTCTTTGTTATCTCATTGATTGGAGCATCAGGTTTGTACATAGAAACAAAGTGCATGTAAATTATTTATAATTAAAGTGTATATACATAGTATGTATTCAGAAGGATTCTAGAGATCGACTTATATTTCACTAAGGGCAGGTCTGAAAGAATTTTTGCAAATTAAAATAAATGCATTGTTTCCTTAAGCTACTGTTTCCTTTTGAGGATAAAATTTGTACTCAGCAAGCTTATAGTATTAATTCATTTGGAGTACAGTGGAACCTGTGTATTATGGGCACCTTGGGACCAGCCAAAAGTGTCCAGATTATCAAGGTGTCCTGATTTTCCAGGTCAGTAATGTATCATTTGGGACCACAGCTACGTATGTGTGTGGATTATGCAGGTGTGCACATTTTCAAGTGTCTTGATTAACAGGTTCCACTGTATAGATAGACATGGTGAAAACTGTCAGAGTTACGTAAAGTTAAATATAAATCGTGACCACATAAACTTGTATGTCTTTGTTGGCTTTATCCTTTGAATCAATAAAATTGCATCTCACTGAATAAGCGCAAAATTTAAGAAGTAACAGTGACTTGTGCTGTAAATAAAGCTATTAAACTGAATTGATACGTACATCTTCCAGTTACATAATCAAAGCTGACATTATTGTTATTATTTGCTGTAGGCTACTACATATTTGGGTCCACTATTCCACTATACGTGAGTTGGCTATTTGGAGCCTCGGGCAATTGTTATAATGTAAACTGCTTGACAGAGATTTAGGACGCTGAAGCAGTCAATGGTTAACTTGTTCATTACAATAATACAGGCCACGTGAGTTACTGTACATATGCACCTGTACGCACATATAAAATACCTTGGTTAAACGTGATGGCGTTTATTCGCTTAGTTTGAAAATTGGTGTGACGACTATTTAAAATCATAGACAATGTTTATACCCATACTTTTGAAATTGATATCAAGTGCGATTACTATATATTCAAGGTGCAACGTTTAACCAAGTAAATAAGGTACATTGTGTTATTAACACTTTAGGAGAAACTTACATGGTTAAAATAACAGTAAAGATTCGTGGTAAAGTTTTATGCCAATTTACTTATGCATCTTTGATAGTTGTGATAGTTAGTAGTCGAGTGGTGGAGAAAGGTGGCTAAATCTAGGGGCTGCAGCCTCATAGCCCCACCCTTTCTGCTGCCTACGATAGTTGTTGCTTTCAAACAATTGGCCTGCTGGCCACTAGCTAGTTATTGGGAGCATGTAATAGATGAATAAATGTACACTGCAGCATCTAACTATATTATTGGTGTTGGTATTGGTATCAGTGATTTTCATCGGAACCTCGATCTACAGAACATTCTCGGTTGAATAACACATATACAAAACAGCCCCTCAAAAAGTTTTGCTGTATTTGGTGTATAAGTATATACGTACACTTTCTTTTTATTTTATTCACAGATATCCTTTGCCATTGTTGGATAGATACTATACGAAAGGCTTCTCACCTGTGTACATTGCAACCTTTGTGTTGTGGTGTATGTTTGTGCTCTCTAAAGTTCTACTGGCCGTCGTGAACAGCTCCTTTGCTGAGGTACAACGCAACAAATTCAAATCACTATATTTACACAGAAGGTCAGTATATCGATATACATACGTAGTGTATGTATTGTTGTAATGGTTTTTTAAGGAATGCTCTTCGTCACGCTTTTGAACTTCTGCAAAATAATGGGGTATGCCTACATTATGCTATGTGCCATAGCTATGTATGGTATAATAATGCATACACAATTTGCATACGTATGTGTATAATACAACTATTTGTGCTTACTTAAGTATTCACATTTCCTTCTATTTTCTCTTATTCCAGAGCATATCCTTTTCCAATTATGTACGGATGATGTATCACTATTCTCCAAAGGCTTGTAAGCAAAGGATATAATGTGGATGTAGTGATGTGCACTAATTATGGATAGTTTATGTATTTACCTATCACAATTATTATTATTGCATCACGAAATGATAAACTATCTCAATATTATGTCCCATCACTGTATGAATGATATGTTGACATTGGTGACACGTGTAACACCGAAGGGTAATTTTCAAATGACTTAATTTACGAAAATTTCAAAAATCGTGAGCCTTTTTAAAAATACATTTTGGTCACAACAAAACCATTTGGTTTTGTCTTCTCTTTTCATATAGTATAGTCACATACGTATATATAAAGAATTTTGCATGGGAGGATCAAAGCTGAAAACAGTGCTATATTTTTCATATAGCATCGCGGTGCTATATAAAAATGGTTATAGAACCGGAAACGTAATTAAGCGCGTATAGAAGTAGGAAGGAGGAGCCAAAACGGCTTGTTTTATCCATTTCTACCAATGGAAAAGGCAGTAAAACTGAAGAAAAGGGCGATGACAAACATGGTTTTCTGAAGAGGCGGTAAAAGTTGGATGTTTCATGGTGAGCGCGATCTTGTAGAGGAAATTCTTTATAATAGTTAAAGCATTGCCTCGCCTCGTGCTATATGAGAAATAAAGCACTCGGCGCTCGGCCTCGATGCTAATATAGCACTCGGCTTCGCCTCGTGCTATATTAGACATCTCGGCCTCGCGCCTCATGCTTTATTTCTCATATAGCACTGGCAGCAATGCTTTATGTATACGCAAATACAACTTTTAGGTAATTTTGGTCCAATGTTACATACTACTTGTATGCATGAATTTTCATACATACTAAGTTGTGAATAATGTGTATATATGTAACAACAGATATAAACTTAACTTACTAACTATGTATGTACAAACTCTTCATATTGTGCGTAACAGTGTATGTACTTCATGATTATTCTAATAAAGCAATCAGTTGATATACACTTTAATAGAAGAGTCAGTTATAACTAAAGCTATTACTATTGTGAATGTGGAAATCACATTGCATAGAAAAAAGAACAAGACTAATACTTTATTTTTTGTTTGTATCATTTTAGCTGTTTGGAGAATTCTTTGTACATATAAGTCAATGATACATGTCAGTGGATCGCTAAGGTTAGTACTGGTCTAGTACAGTGCACAGCATATGGAGTAAAACTGTAAATCAAGGTGCTCTACTAAGAACAGAGCAGTATATATAGACACAGTATTGCTATCATTTTGTGCTGTGCTATGTATGTGATAATAATGGGTGTGATTTTGCTATAGGCTGGAGGAGTTTTATTCATTTTATGATGTTCAAAAGTTGAGTTGGAGACGTGTAAGATCATAATTAAATTTTATATTTGTGCATGTGTCTGTCTGTCTGTCTGTCTGTCTGTTAGAGCTGGGCGATATGACAATAATTATCGTTTATCACAGTATGTAATCATGACGATTACAGTTAATCACCATGGCGATATTATCAGAAATTTCATTAATTACATTTCAGCTATACTAAAGTGTACATTTTTAATGACTTAGAGGTGGCCAGAAGCCATACCTAATGTAAACAGTGAGGTTAATACAGTAACACTTGACAGACAGCCTACCTGTATAGAGGTGCCAGTTGGATGGTGGAAACTTTAACTTGTGGGATGCTTTCAACTTCACATTTGACCTACAAATTGTGTTATTACAATAATATTGTAATATTTAGTAATATTGTGAAACTCAAAATGAATATCGTATCGTCTTCTTTTTTGATATCGCCCAGCTCTACTGTCTGTGTGCAGTATGCTTGCATGAATGTACATGCACATGTGCATGTTATAATAATAATTATGCATGTGACTGAAAAACCATTGACCATTTTCAGGTCAACTTTTATCTCCAAGAGGTTAACATGTAGTTTACTTTATAGAATGAACTGCGACTGTTCTATTAGAGTATATTGGTTTATAAATTATGCTGGAATTATGCCTATAGTGCTTATTATGCCAACATTAATAATGACAGATGCCTAACCACATAAACTGTGGTAATACACATAACACATTAACTGCACTTGCTCTACATACGTATTTACATCAAGTTATCATCTTACTGGTATGCAATAATTTCTGATGTAAATTATTATTGTCATGGAAGCTACTAGCACATAAATATTATTTATTAATACGTATGTGGTGGCCTTAGCTCAATATACATACATGTATCATATAAGTATGTATGTATATACTTGACCTTGCATATATGCATGTCACAATTTGTTAGTATACTCGTGACTGGATTTGTGAAAATAGTTCTTATACATTCATCCAAGTTTTATTTAAGCTTTAAGGAGATGTAACTCAGCTTGTGGTTCAGTTGCAGCTTTGAGAAAATATTTCTACATATCATTAAACTAAACTGGGTGAAAACATAAAGTTACGACTCTTAAAAGTTGCAAAATCGGGTACATATATAAGATCCCTTTTCCAAATCCATTCACAAAAATACATACTATTGATGTTACAGATTGATGTAAACGGTGAAGTGGTGAGATGGTATTCACATTTCTCTCCTTTTATTGCTGACAAATTGGCTTTGCTAACCAAACTGGTCACTCATCAATTCTTCAAAATTACAATGAGTAAAATCTTCT
This sequence comes from Longimicrobiales bacterium, assembly GCA_965232315.1. Taxonomy (GTDB): domain Bacteria; phylum Gemmatimonadota; class Gemmatimonadetes; order Longimicrobiales; family Gaopeijiaceae; genus BD2-11. The sequence goes on from CBDDPN010000010.1 coordinate 21,551, forward strand.
TATGAATATCGTATGTATTTCATACTATGTATTTTACAGATATCATTGTATTTGCAAATCTTATATATTTCTATGAACTCACAACATATGTTGGTGCCAGAGGTATGTAAGTGATCTGGTGTTTGAAAATTTATTTCACTTATGCGTACAGATCCAAAGGAAAGGTTGGAGAGGCCACAAGAATTGGCTGGAGTGAACTTAGCATTTGTTATTGGTAAATACATAATTATATTATTATACTATTTACTGTATACATATGTGCGTATGTATGTTTAGTGTATATGCTTGAGGCTATAATCAAGATGATTGCATTGGGACCTCTGTATTATTTTCATGGCTACTGGAATGTGTAAGTGTTTGTGTAATTGTAATCATAAATGTATTGGAAATAAATATGAAGTTCATGAAGACATTGCTTTGAAGCAATAGAAATGGAGGCCACTGAGCATTACATTGATCACCTGACCCTTGAACTCGTACCACTTGTCATGCCTATAAATGCCGTCTCCCATCTTTGATACGTAGCTTGTGCATAGACTCTAAGAGTGTTATAATCAGGGGTGATTTAACTTCTCTGATTTGTCAGACCATATATACGTAGGTAAAAGTGATTGGCTGCTGAAGATAACATTGAAATATCAGTTACAGATTTTGCCTTGCATTCATACCATATTTATTATAGTTCATAATTCCTGATATGCCTAATTATATAAATTTCTTTGATCAGTTAGATGATCAAAAGTTTCCTGAACTGATCGGTTGTCTCTAGATTTTAGCTGATGGCAGACCACTATCAGGTATTCTTCTAGAAAATCAGTTCAGGAGGGAAAATTGAGATTTTCCAATATAGAGGGGGGCAGAACTTTAAATAACTGGTTAAGTCAAGTTGTTGTCTTCCATTGCATTTCAATATACTAGCTATAGTTCTGTTATCTATGAAAATCTTTTCAGGAAGCTAAAAAATTCAAGTACAAATGTGCAAATTATTTTATATCATTCAGGGGGCAAAGTGCCATTTTCACGAAGGGGAAAATGCGCTTTGCCCCATTAGAGAAATCCCTGATTATAATCATCCCTGAATTTAATGCTTTGTAACAACACATTAATCCCTAATGCTAGCTGGGAGGTGTGATGTCTGGTAGGTTATGCACATTTCACTATCAACTAAGTCATTTGCAATACATACATATTGTATTCCCTACAGGTTTGATTTCTGTGTTACCAATATCAGTTTTGTAGTTGATATTACTCAGATGTTCCACCCGGAGGTAGCCTTTCTCATACCCATTAGATTTATTAGGTATATAGCATACTAGAGTGTATGTGCATACATAATGATCTGTTTGTGTGTGTGTGTGTCCATGTGTGTGAGTGAGTGGGTGAGTGCATGAAGTATAAATTTATCGGTGTATTCAATCGTGAAAATTTGTACCTATGTATGAGCTATCATGAGTGTTGTTCTTAGGCATCAGTTTATGTTTATTCTGGGTTTAGAAATGCTGTATTGTTTGAAATAAACTTGTGATTAACAGTGCACATCAAGTAAATGGCCATAGATAATTATTAGTCAGTTGATATAACCAACGTATCTCCCTGGTGAATTCTTTGATCCTTCCAGTTCCACATATATTTTACATTTTATCCTTTGATCCTTCCTTAGGTTGATCAGGTTTAATGCAAGATTCAGGAAGATCACAAATACTATAGCTCAATTGTTGCCACGAATTCTCAGTGTATTTATCTTATTCCTGATCCTCTACTATTTCTTTGCTGTTATCGGGATGGAAGCATTCAGTCACAAAATTCACCGAGGTTGCTGCAAGTTAGTACAAATTAACATCCATAACATATACCGATAGTAATGAACATTCATCGTACATGCATACGTACATGCATGTGTACATACATAAATAGCCAGACAGTAGCAAAATGTTACTATCTTATAGTCTACTGTGGCTGCTGTACACATCTATTTACCTTAAAATTATGATCAAGTAAACTACAATGCTAAATGCTAAACAAGTACTACCATATGCAGTAGCTATTCAAGGGGAAAATTTCGTTTTTTAGTCAAATGTGGCATTCATTATTAAAAGAAGCTGCTGCCATGAAAGTTATCCCCTATGTACAAACAGATGTACTGTATGTGTGTATGTACGTATTGTACATTAAGAGTTCAATGCATGTACGAATTGCTGTGGAATAATTTTACAATGTATTGTATTTGATTGTTGAGTATACTGTTTAATATGGTGCTGTAGCACTACAAATATTGGAAGTGTTGGGAGGTACTACAGCGGAGACCCCAATGAAACTGATGTCCACTACTACATATTGTCCTTTGATAGTCTACCACAAAGTTATGGTAACCATTCAACATACACATTTTAAATTACGTAGCTATTTTCTGGATGTACGTACATAGTATTACATACATACATAGGCAGCTACATACGTATGTAATATATGTACATACATACTAATTTACATTTAACATGCAATACTGACCTGTACAGTTACTCTGTTTGAAGTGATGGTTGGGGCCAACTGGTGGATTGTCATGGAAGGGGTTACAACTGCTGAGAAGAATGAAAACACTCGTGGTTATTTTCTAGCCTTTATGATATCCACTACGGTAAACAATGGGTCTGCACCGACTACCGTATAACTCCAAATTTCCATGGTAAAATATTTTCATGATTTTGTGAATTTCACTATGATCGTAAAAATTTTTGTCACGAAATTTTCTTGACAGCAGCTCATAGTACAGAACTTTGACACTTCAAAATCACGAAAAGTCAATGAATCACGAAAATCAGACAAGATCACGAAAGTTTAAGACCACGGAAATTTAGAGCTATACGGTATAACTGACATAATAATAAGCATAATAGCCTATAGCATGTTGTGCCATATAAATGTTAGAACTTTCAGACATGTTGTACATATAAATGCTGGAACAAATACTGTACTTTTAATAAAACATTAGGTTAAAATAAAAATACTCTAATAGAGTGCTCAGATAGATTGGGTAGAGTTAAACACACTCTAGTCTATTGAAATGTTTATAAAGTGAAATTCCTAAACTAAAATTGTTGAATCATCTTCAAGCACAATGCAAGCATAATAGGCCTAGGGGAAAGAATAATGGCATTTTGGGTGCATAATTACTGATAAAATAAACCAACATAATTTATGTTACCTTACAGGTTTTGTTCACGGTGTCATTGTCATTCATTCTACAAGCATTTGTGTTTCAAGTTCAGCTTGACAGTTTAAATCCTTTTAGAATTAAACATGAAGAAGATGGAGGAATTGGTAAGTGATACAATTTTAGTAATGGAACCCGGTTTTCAATCAATCCACTAATAGAAAATTGTAGTTTTTCTACATGCAAATGTGTCCTGATATTGTACCTCCCAGTTATGGAGAGCTTAATTCCTGTGTTCCTGAATATAATTTTTATGTGATCAGATTTGCAAAACCCTCCATCTAATTTTTTGACTTTGACACTGCAAAATTTTAAGGTACTGACCTAAAATTTTCACCAAGCTTTATAACATGTACTGTAGAAATTTTATAATATACTCTTTTCTGGATGTTAAGCTAAAGTTGTAGAAGGAGTGTTCTTGCAAAATCTGGTTACGTATGCATTGTTTGCGTATGTTTAAGGGACTCACAAATAGAGAAATATAATTACTCATTATAGTGGTGTATAAAGTGTTGACTGTTGTAACAGATAAAGGTCAACTGCAATGCCAAAATAAGTTGTGCCCAAAAGGAAGCTTATTGGTTATAATGATCCATGGTATAAATTATTTTTGCATTATTTGCTTAATAATTGAGCTTAAAATAGCACTCTTTGTTTGCGGTTCATTTTTGCAAGTAGCCATTGATATGCCTTTTGTATAGTACGTGTAAGGAAATCAGTAGTTTTGTATAGTGAGTTTGCAGCACATTTTACTATTGATTTTAGCATTAAATACAAATCTAATGGCTATGCCCAGGCATCGTTCGTGGCTGGTTGTGACAGTGTTGGCGATAAAGGTTGCAGCTTCACCTGATGAAGAAGCAACAAGAAACAGCCGTTAAGGAGCGGGAAACAACTGGGGTGGTCTATTCCTTTTTCTTTATTGTGCTCCAATCAATCACTTTACGAGGGCTTAACTGAAGGCGTTCTTTGCTTTCACAAGGAATTGGAATGCTGACAACCAAGCACCTAATAAACCTCTCGTTCAGTGACAGCAATATTTGCTAAGTAAATCGATCAATTATATTTTTAACCTACCCTGAGCTTAAACCCTTGGATTAGTCGATCTACCATGCTGTCGATTCACTGCTCAGGCCTCTGTTCATGCTAAACTTCAGGCTAAATGACACAGATGTTCCTTGCCCAGCAAGAACCGACATATGTATCAGAAATGCGTTGATTATCACTGTTATATATACCTGTAGAATAATCCACAAATGTGGATAGATATAAATTGATATCAGATGCAGCATATAACTACTTGCTGAATCCATTATCTACCATTCACATACTGGGCCTTTCATGACGTCACAGAAAGTATCTACATAACACTTGCAGTTATTTTTGGAAGTGACATTTTGTCATGTTTGACCAACGATAACTCAAAGACAACAATAATAATTATTATTAGATTATACAAAATTTGTTGTCATGTATTCTGCATGACTAACTAAAAAAATAAAAACATGGGGTGATCTTTCCATTGCAGTTGACCTTTAACATGCTGAGGTAAAATTACAAAAATTTGGCAACACACTAGAAAATAGTTGTTACAGTAGTGCTAATAATCACCTGTTACAATAGAGCACCTAAAAATTTATTCTTGGACAGTTTAAATACAGCTTTTTCAAAAATTTGTACCTCAAAACTAGGCAATTTGCGGTACACATATCAGTGTACATATGCAGAGACAGAATTTATGTATGTTTGGTTTTCTTGTCAACATTACACTAGCCATGATTAATGAGGGCAAATTTCTTGAGATGCATCAGATCAGTTTGTCTAAGGAGGACATGGCAAACATGGAGAATGAAATGTCTATGCTTCTGATCTCACGGAGATTTAACTCAGCTACAATGCCTGTAATGATTATATTTATATACACAGATGTACACACACATAATAATTATATAGGTTGAAACTGGATCACAAGTATTGACCAGATGATCCTCTGACCCTTGGGTTTAATAAATACAATTATTACGAACCATTTCTGAGTTGGTATATAAGAAGCAGGATTCTATAATTGATACTCTCTAATAAAACAGTCAATAGTATTATGTGTGACTGCTGAATTAGAGAGTATAATAAATGTGGCCCCAAAGAAAGTGATTGATCTGATCATAACCAGAATAAATATGTATGTAGATTAATCCACAATCTAATGTAGGCTAGAATGATCGACCACACCTTAATTTTAGCTGCCATATGTAATGTACACCATATTTAATGAAATAGTTCATGTCAGAGCAGCAGTTAATGTTATTGCTTTGTATTTATATATAGTATTTATACCATAGTGATGCTACAAGCATTAAAGTTGTCAAAATTATTAATGATAGTGCATTAGATTCACCACAAATTTAATTTTAAAGAAAAGTCTCAATGAATCTTCTTGTTATATACACTACAACTATTAACTGCCATATACGTAGCTATGGCAAAATATTTTAGGAAAAAATTTCATGGTTGGAACAGAAAATATACACTCACAGGAATATTTTCATAGTAGCTTCTTTTGAAAATAAATGCCATTGCTAGCAAACTAGTCGTAAAAGTTGTATCAGTAAAAAAGCAGCAGAAACCATGAAAGTTTTGTACCTCAAAAGTTGTCATATGCAGCGGCTATTTCATTTATAAATAGTTATGTGTATATTGATGCTGTTATTATGTACGTAGATGCCTATAAATTTTGTAGGACTATTTGCTATTTGAAGGAAAAAGACGCAAGACCCAGAGTGATCTACTAAAGCAGGTTTATCGTGATAACCTTGAAGTAAGAATGTGTGTGTGTGTGTGTGTGTGCGTGCGCACAAATGTGTGTGTGTATGTGTGTGTCTGTATGTGTGCGTATGTGTCTGTGTGCGTAATACAATAGTTAATTGCATTCATATCAAGGCATATGTACTGTACAAATGTACATCATACGTAAGTAATCAATTTAAACTTGAGCTGTAGGGCATATAGTATGTACGTATGTTTAGTATGGATTAACTTTTATGATAGAAATGGACAGAAGAGGATAGGGATCAAGTGTTATCACTTGCACAATCAACACATTACTCATCTGATGACAGAATGAGTCCTGTGGCTAACGCTCGGAGAAAACTAACTTTAGTATGTATTAAGATATTAGAGATTATTAAAGCTGTTTTAGTGTATGTTTTTGTGTAATGTAATGAATAAACTTTAAATTTGCCACCAATTATTGAATTATTAAAGTTAGAACATATCATTGAGCAGTCTGGGGGGGGGGCTTTACAAAACCTGGACTCTGGACTCACAGCTTTTAATTTCTGTGAACTGACCAAAAATGATCTAATGGTAATTATTTAGTCTTTCTCACAGGTCTAAACGTAAACCAGATCCTAATAAGCTCCCACATAGAAAGTGCACTTAGGAAGCTTGTATGATGGTGTTGATGGTCCAGTGCAGCCAGATGCTTTTGTCTAATGGTTGAGAATGACAATACCATTAGATCGTTTTCAGTTTTAATTTGCAGAAATTAAAGCTGCGAGACCAGAGTCCAGGTTACCCTCACTAGGTATAGCTACCAGCTTCTCACTTGGCAATTTAATAATGTCCTGGAGTAACATCAGAAGTATACACATATAACATTTACACCAATTGCAATTTGACATGAATCTATAAGAATGTGGTTGTGTACATAATTAACTTACATAGTCTACCCCATACAACGAGTACAACCTTGTAACAACAATGCAACAAGATTGTGTAGCTATCATGTACAGTAGTTACCAACTTGTAATTAAGTTGTACATACCATGTGTAACCTGTAAGCAGGCAAAACTATTGCTTGTCATTCCCAGCCACAAAGTTGTTACGTATATAATTTTAAATTTAGCACTAATAGGTGTACTAAAAATTCATGTTAGATGCACATACGTATTATACAGAAAAGTTAAGTCCATATGAAGTTACAGATGCTTCTTTCGTCTATAGTTGGCACACTTGTCATTGACACAGTCGACTAGGACTGTCCTGGATACTTGCGGATGTTTCATTTGAACATACCCTACAAATTTTATAATAAATAAACAAAGTTATGATTGTGCAATAGCGCATAAACAAATGTATTAGATTTCAAAGATTCCAACACAAATGTCAAATGGAATATTCAAAATGTTTATACATATCTCTATAAGTGACTGGATTTGGGAAGAGGGGTCTTATACTCACATCCGATTTTTGATCTTTGAAGTTGCATGTGGTTGAGTTAACAACCCAAAATTTACACTCACATAAGCTCAATGATAGGAAAAGCATTGTACAAAATTTCAAAACTGTGGTTAAATCACAGGTGGATTTACAGTCTTGTGAAGTTGAAAAATTGGATGCAAGCATAAGACACGGAAAATCTGGTCATATATTATAATGGTGGATGCTCCATGGTAATTTGTGTCTTATGCAGCCTAAAGGGTAAACTTATATTTGTCAGCCACACAAGACATAAATAGGTGTACCTTATGGCTTTATTATCAAAAAAGTACGTACATATTTTGCTGGTGGTAAGTAACTTTAGTGCATGTACATAATTTATACTGTCTCTAACAATGATTCAGAATATCTTGACAAACGTATGTATATACATGCAAGGAGCATTTGTTTAAAGCTTTAAAGTTTGTAGACAAACCTTTGAATGTTGTAAATTGACATTCATTTATGCACTACAACAATTAATCAACATGTAAGATCTCTACTTACTGAAACAAGCTCCTAATATGTCCGGGTTCAGAGCAGGATGTGTTTTGTTTCCTCGGCAGGTTGATGTAGCTAGCACCGACGGTTCAAAAAATACCACAAGCAGATTGCGTAACAGCCTAGTGGGTGAGTTAGCACTTCGATGATTGGCCTCATCCAGTTGACGTAAGGATATATAAACGCCATAACCATCCACTAGTTCTACCTGTTGTGACTAGGAAATTAAGAAACACTTAGAATTGTTCAATACCACTAACAATACAATAATGCTATCAAGATTGCTAACAGAGACAATTATAATTGTTGTTATTGATCTTTCGTTGTGTCAGACCATTACAATTGACCTGACATTCGTGGTCACTCTCACAGTCCATCAAACATACAACTACAGTGGAACTTGTTAATCAGGACACTTGAAAATGTGGACATCTGCATAATCCACACACCTAGCTGTGGCATGGTCCCAAATGATACATTATCATGTAAACTGACCTGGAAAATCAGAACACCTTGATAATCTGGACACTTTTGGCTGATCCCAAGGTGTCCATAATAGACAGGTTCCACTGTACAGCTCAATCCCTTGATCTGACAATCTGTCAGACCATACCTCATCATTGTCTGATAAACATGCTGTTTGGCCTGGCTAATGTTGGATGATTAACTGTTATACATAACTGTCACTGTTGCTGCTGAGTATGTGGGAAAGATTAATGAATTTAGCTACTACAGAATTTTAAGCTTACCAAAGGAAATTATGTGTTTTAGGAGTACGTATATAATTGATTTTGCAGGCCTGGTTGCAGTGTAGATGAATCATTAAACGTTGCTTACCATTGTTGGTTTTACATCATCTGGTGCTTCAAAATGAATCATTTCCCTTGTTGACTGTAAGAATAACAATATTATTATGACAATCACTTATGTACGTACATACCATTGACTTTATTTCATCTTGGGTTTCTGGATTATTAATTTCGTTTGAAATTTCTTGCTGATAATAAGAGTTTATCCAGGTACTTATGACACACACAAATAGTAACAATACTTACTGATGGTAAAGTAGGAGCTGAGATACCAACATTGTAGTTATCACTCTATATAATTATAATATTAGAAATACGTAAATGATGTATTTGTAAGTTACATGCTAAACAAAAACACCTTGGGTGTAAAAAAGTGTGAGGCCAATCAGAAGCAACATGCAAGCAGGTAGGTGCGACCAAAAGCTTTGATATCAGCTGAGGCCAAGAAGTTAGCTACTTCATCAAAAAATTTTTAACTCCTTAAATGACATACAATAGTTTATAGTATATTTTTCACGATTGGCTTTGTCACTTGGCCACCTTTATAATTATACAAAAAAGGTAGCCAAGTGACAAAGCCAATCGTGAAAAATATACTATAAACTATTTTATCTCATTCAAGGAGTTAAAAGTTTTTTGATAAAGTAGCTAACTTCTTGGCCTCAGCTGATATCAAAGCTTTTGGTCGTGCCTGCCTTCTTGCATGTTGCTTCTGATTGGCCTCGCACTTTTTTTACACCCAAGGTGTTTTTTTAGCATATCACTACTTTATGTAAACAAATATCACTACTTTGTGGAAGCATATAAGCAGATGCTACTTTGAGGCTTAATTTTGAAAAATTCAACACCACGATTTTTTCTAACTTTCACTACAGAGTGATACATCAATATAGATTGTGTATCTGAAAGCTTATGCAAATCATTTGAAAGGGGTCCAAGTTATGGCAACTATTAGTCTACAGTGTAATAGCCTTTCTCTAATACATTCAAATGTTTACTTTAGGCTGAAATTAGTATGATAGATAGAGCATACATGGGGGAAGTCCTGACACAAGTTTGGCTAATAAATGAGTGAGTTGTTTGACAAAGAAGTGAATGCACAAAAGAGAGTTTGAAAAACACTTTCGGGTTTCACGCAAGCTCCTGCCAGCCCACAAAAAGGTGTGCGATGAAAATGAAAGAAACAAAGAAAGAAACGACGCTCGTGTAAAAATGTTATTGATGGAAGGAAGCCCTTTATAAGGTGCACACAAAGAACCGGGGGAAATGATCTCAACGAGCATCGAGTCAGTGATTCTGGACACAATGAAGGTACCATTTGTTTACTAAATGGGTGAATGGGTGCCAAGGGGATGGTTTTTCAAGCGTGGGCGCATGAACGGGCACCATTTAACTTGCAATGCTGGTACTCAGGATTGGTGGCGCCGATTTCTTCAATTGTTGGGTTACTGATTCTATATAGTTAGAACGTGCTGAGTCCTCGATAACTAAGCGATAGCTTTAAATAATAAATTAAATAATAAATTAATAAAAATAATAAAAATAATAAATTAAATAATAAATTAAATTAAAATGGTGGCTTATTTAGAATGTTAACAAATTTCACAGCGGTGCTACCTGTAAATAACTCACTCGTTCGTCGTGTATGGCCTGCTTCTTCTTGGCCTCGTGACTCGTGAGTCTTGATATCGGGGGTGTAGCTAAGTAGCAAAAAATTTGCTTGGGCACTAATTTACTCATTCAAAAGCATTGTGTATAAGACACATAGAGGCCTAAATATTACCAAATTATATTGTAGTCTCAGCCTCATTGCTCAGTAGTGATTAGGCTTATAGGCTGTAGGCTCTAGCTATGCCTCTGTTACATGGCTATGTAAATTTGTATAACAGTAGAGCATACATATATGTGACCCAGCATGAGAAAATTGTGCTTATGTACACAAAATACACCCGTTCACATAAAACCGAATATATATTCATTATTGTACAAGCTATTTGCAATCTGCCAGTTGCATAAGATTTTGTAGGAATGACTGCATAAGTGGTTAAAAATTTGTTAAAATACCATGTTTTCACAAAAAGAAATTCAGAAATGTGGTCAAATTTTATGTGCACACAAGACCCATTTTCTCATGCTGGGTCACATAATTATATTACACTAGCAATGATAAGCTAAAAACAGTTCCTTTGCAGCAACAGATGGGTATGGACTACTATGAAGAATATGCGTACTATCTATGACAGCAAGTATCATTCCTGGTGACTCAGTGTGGCATAAACACATGCACTGTTATGAATTATAGCCAAGTTTTCTTGACATCACCTACAGCAATAGACACTTGTCTTAATATCAGTAAATATATAAAAGTCTATCATAACTTTATTAGAATTAAGCTTGTATTCTTTCAATTTCAGCCTCCTGTTGTTCAGAATCATTAATTGAATGCTTTTGCTTCCTTCTGAGATCCATGATTACAACAAAAGGATTGTGCTTTAAATAGAATAGACTATGGGAGTGGCAACAAAGGCTAACTGAAAGACTCCATTTTATGATGCTAGTGAGCTTTGCTAAACAATTTCCAGAGGAGGTTTTTGCCAACTCCAACAGATTTGCTGGCTTAGGAGTTGTTAAGATGCCTAGATCTGCGTAACTGGCTTTCTTGTGCCGAAGATAGACATACACACTGATCACCTGACCCTTAGTGCATGCACACGGGATAAAAAACAAGTAGCATCACAAACTCTGTAAAGTTTGCTCTTAAATATAGTCTAAAAAGCACACTATAGCTATACTGCCCAAAATACCCAATTTAACACCACCAATGTATGCTCTAATGTTTTAGTGAGACTTATCACAACTTAATTTTTGTACTAGCTGTGATTTAACTAGCTTCTACTCCATGACATTTGACTATAGATGAGTTAGACATCCTATACTATACATAAATAGTTTATATATGATTGATTAATTAATGTGCATACGTACTTCAGTTCATCAGTTGTCATAAGTCCATCATCACTATCACTAATACTGATAACATTTTCAGGTACATCATCCTGAACAGTAAGTGAAACAAATGTTCTATAGTTACATGTGTGTAGCCTACGTATAATTACTGAATTTTTTAAATGTGTGTATGAATTTTTGAAAACCTACCATCTAAACACAAAATAATTTTAAGTAGTTCACCAAGCCTGTTTAAATAACCTGATATGTCTGTTAGGATTATCATAATAATTGTAGAAATATTTTTGTTTGGCTTGTGGGTTTGAGTTGTAAGGTGGAAAATCAGATATTCATTTGTGTGTACATACATATATAGATGGTAGGTTTTTTAAAATTCTGTCACATACATAATATGCAAATAATGCAACTACGTAGCAATAATCATATACGTAGCTATAAATGATAACAATAGACACTATTATCTACAATCAGTTATATATCCTAGTTACCTCAATTGTGCTCTGTAAGGAATCAAATTTGGATTTCATAAAATTTTTACTATCCATTGGAGGACAATCTACGAGTAAATGGTAGAATCTTCATATTGTTACAGTAAAAGTATATAGATGCTATGTGACAAACGCATATAAGGCATGGCCTTCTGTGGCATCATATTGTACTCACATGTCATGTATGTACTCAGGAATTTGCCATTTTGTAGAACAATAAAACATGCATTGTCACTGAAATTGCTGGACATGAAATGAAATTGATAATTGTCACTAAAAAGCAAACCTCTTTGTAGGATTAGAGTAAAAGCACGGGCTTAATCCTCCAAACACGTGATAGTACAACTCTCTCCCATTCGTGCAGTGATCATTAACTACTACTATTGTTACAATGTGTGTGCAGTGCAAGTGTAAAGTGCTAGCTATATAGTTAAGCAAGTCCAAGTTCCTACACCTCCCCCCAACCATTGGTGCGGTGAGGTAAGCACCATTGCTGACACGTCATGGCCAGCTGGGGTCTTCAATTAGTCTTGTGGGTGGCTTGCGGGGTCTTTGTGAGTGTCGTGTTGCAGTGGGGTATTCTTGTGGTTGTGAAGCTGTTTGTGGCGAGGGTGTATTGGTTGTTTGAGGTGCTGGGATGCGGGATTGGAGTGATGCTGGTACACGATGTCGTAGAAAGCATCTATTACGCACCAGAATGCGTCCCCCGTTGGTCTTGACATGATAGCGACGGTGTGGTCCAATTGTGACTACTGTCCCGTAAATATCCCATAATCTTGTCTGCTGGTTTTGTAAGGCAACCTTGGAGCCAATGTGAATGTCAGGCAGTGGGTGGGTGTGCTCATCGTAGGATGCCTTTGCATCTTCCCTGGTCTCTATGGCCTGTTGTTCTGCTTCCTCAGTACTCTTCTGCCACTCAGGAGCAAATGAACGGCGATGTGCTGGTAGTGTGTCCTGAATGGGATGTCCAAACAACTTTTTGCTGGGGAGAGTCCATCTTTACGTGATGGTGTATTCTGGTACTGGAGCAGGGCACCACACAGTTTCTCTTCGTTCAGGTGTCGGTGATCCCATGATGCTGCTAGTAGCTTCTTCATTGATTTTACGGTTGCTTCTATCTTACCGTTGCTTTGAGGATATCTCGGTGATGAGGTTTGGTGCTTGAAGCCCCACTGTACTGCAAAGTTGTTGAACAAGGTGGATGTGAATTGAGGTCCCCCATCCTACCAGAGAATGTCAGGTACTGCAGTGCGGCAGAAGGTTTGTCGTAATGCTGTGATGAGGCGATGTGTCTGGGTGTTTTGGCACATAGGGATTATCTCTGGCCAGTCAGTGAAACAGTCCACAATGATCGGGAATTGTTGTCCACCATAGCTGCAATAGTCAACGGCAATTTCTTGGAAGGGACGCTGTGGTTTGAGCTTCTGGATTAATGGTTCCTTGGGATTGCTGGGGAGGAGGTCTTGGCAGAGTTGGCATGACAAGATGGTGTTGTCGATGTCATTGTCAATGCCTGGCCAATATACTGTTAAGCGCGCACGCTGCTTTGTACGGACCAACCCCTGATGTGAGTTGTGAAGGTCTGATAAGACTTTAGATCTCAACACAGTGGGTATTAGCAAGCGGCATACATAGACGATCAACCCATCATCAACACTAAGATGCTCTCTCACACCCCAGAAGCGTCTGCAGCTGTCGGGGAGCTGTTGTCTATTATGGTCTGGAAATCCATTGAGTATCACTGACAAAAGTTGTTGATACTCAGGATCTTGGGCTGCCTGTTGTCGTAGTTCTTCCAAGCGGGCAGACGTGGGAGATTCTGATGTGGTGATGGCCCGTATTTCTGTAGTAGACATTGCTGGATTATTCTGATTGCCGTACTCAGCCAGTGTGTCCTCCGATTGTGGGTCGCTTACGGGGTTTCTTGACAAGGCATCAGGAGCATTGTGATTGCTTCCTTTGATCCAGTGTGCAGTGAAGTAGTATGTCATTAGCCTCATCGCATAGTGCACAATGCACATCCATCACTGTAATAGCTATCATGTAGATTGTAGTAGCATTATATTGAGGTGACATTCTTTCACAATTTGCAATAATATTGTAGCTCAACATAAATCATGCATTTTGAATGCTCTATTAGAGCATTCCTGCATTTATGACCGTCTCTGCGAAAACCGGCTAGTTTGCACCTGGTAATTATTAGATAAACACCTGTTTGGATCAAGTGCCCATCCGTACCTTATATCGACATGAGAGCGAGATCATAATAATAATAAAGTCTGTGAGTGAATTTATTGCTATCCCATTGTCTATCATATTCACAAAATCATTTAACTCTGGGATTTTACCCCATGACTGGAAAAATGCTCAGGTGACACCTATTCACAAGAAAGGTGCTAGAAACCAAGTTTGCAATTATCGTCCAATTAGTCTCACATCCATTTTTAGTAAATTCATGGAATCTATAATTAAAGATCATTTAATGAGTCATTTACTAACAAACAACTTACTTTCAGCTTACCAATTTGGTTTTATACCTGGCAGATCATGTACTACCCAACTACTACACGTTCTTGATTACTTTACACAACATTTGGACAATGGTAACCCTGTTGATGTAATATACCTGGACTTTCAGAAAGCCTTTGACTCTGTCCCCCACCAGCACTTGATTCAGAAACTATCCTCTTTTGGAGTACACGGTAAAGTTTTACATTGGATAAAAGATTTTCTTAGAAACAGAACACAACAGGTAATATTAAATGGACAGAAATCTAGTTCCATTCCTGTTACAAGTGGTGTCCCTCAGGGGTCAGTGTTGGGTCCCCTTTTGTTCACGATGTTTGTTAACGACATACCCTCCGTTGTGTTAAGTCCTACATTCATGTTTGCAGATGATACGAAGATTTTTCATTTTATAAGAAACAGAGATGATCATGCAACACTTCAAAACGACTTGAACTTACTTTACAATTGGTCGGTTCGTTGGCAATTGAAGTTTAATATTTCCAAGTGTAAGCATGTACACTTTGGACCAGTACATCAATTTGGGTCATATTATTTAAATGGTATTGAAATCGACAGTGTTGAATCTCAGAAAGACTTAGGTATCCTCTTTGACCACCAACTTAAGTTTCATTTACACACTACTGATGTCGCTGCAAAAGCCAATCGTTTACTGGGATTGATCAGGAGATGTTTCGATCATCTCAATTCAGACATGTTGGTTAAATTATTTGTTACTGTGGTTCGTCCTACACTGGAATATTGTAATTCGGTATGGGGGCCATCACTTGTTCTTGATCAAAGGAAAATTGAAAGAGTTCAGCGTAGAGCTACAAGATTGCTATTACCAATTAGAGACAAGCCCTATGGTGAGAGACTCTCGATACTGCAGTAATGCAGTTGCCATCATTAGCCTACAGACGCTTTAGAGGTGACATGATCTTACTATATAAAATTCTTAACAACTATTTTAGTTCGGACTTTTCTGCATTATATACCTACTCAAATACTACTACCACTAGAGGACACCAGTTTAAATTATTTAAGTATCACACAAGATTGAATTGTAGATCTAATTATTTTTTTAATAAGCTAATTAATGATTGGAATAATTTACCTGCTTTTGTAGTTAATGCTAATTCTGTAAATTGTTTTAAATCATTAATAGATAATTATTTTCTTAACTCTAGATTTAGTTTTGTCTAAATTTTGTACTATTATGTGTTGATCCGGTATACAGGCTGTGCCTTTACCGGTATTTTAATCATAATCATAATCATAATCATGACAGCCGGTGTTTCTTCTTAGATTTTATTTGCGTTTATAATTTTTGCAGGAACTCGTCATGAAAAGAACTCGTCATGAAAAGGAACTCGTCATGAAAGAACTCGTCATGAAAAGGAACTCGTCATGAAACGATCTCGTCATGAAAAGGAACTCGTCATGAAACGATCTCGTCATGAAAAGGAACTCGTCACCAGTCGTTTTTAATTTTTAAGAAGAAATCTTAGCAAGTGCTTATCCACTGTGAAAGCTTCCTCTTACCTCACTTTAGTTTGTCCTATCATGGAATATGCTGCTTCAGTTTGGGATCCACACCATCTTAATGACATACAAGCCCTAGAAAAAGTACAACGTAGAGCCGCCCGCTGGGTTATGAATGATTACAGCTGGTACAGTAGTGTGTCCGCTATGTTACATAGTCTAAACTGGCCTTCACTCCAACTCCGACGTAGGATTAGTAGATTACAAACATTCTATAAAGCCACATACAAATTATCTGCATTATCTATTCCATCTTATTTTCTCCCAGCACAAAGACTCATAGACTCGTGACAGTACCACTCACTCCACTACATTGTCCCCTATTCAAGAACTAACTCTTATCAGCAGTCCTACTATCCAAGAACAATTAAAGATTGGAATGAGCTTCCGCATCATATTATAGAATCAAACAACCTACAATCATTCACCACAGCTTTGACTAACTATATATTATTGTAATCATGCATAACTATGTAATTAATTTATGTATTGTAATTGGGGTGTTGACCACCCCCTAGGCTTATCAGTCTTCTGCCTGCCCAGTATTAATAATAATAATAATAGTTGTGTGGTAAACTTGTTTGAAAAACAACAGAAGAACCAAGGTGAAAAATCTACCAGTAATGAAGTGCATTCTAATAGCAGTGGCAATTCTCTCATGTCCAATGGTTCCAGTGGTGCAACACCTCATATAATTTATATGGAGCACCAATGTGAACAAAATTGGCACAAAATATTTAATCCAGTAAAAGGTTTACATGTTGGTCTTTAGTATCAATCATTGTTACTCAAATGGGCAATTCATCGCATATGAAACTGTTTAACTTTTTGGGTCTAACAAAACCTATTATTGACACATATATTTAATTACTTGTTAAACACCTCACCTTTAAAGTATAGCCACAGTCTACAAACAGCATGGCTATATTAGTTTACATATAGAGTCTATATGTAAACTAATATAGCCATGCTGTTTGTAATAGTTGTAACATGGGCACGGGTGCTTTGCCTGTTATGTATGCCCAAAGCCCGACTCTGAGGGCTGATCATGAGGGCATACATATCAGGCAAAGCACGAGTGCCCATGTTACAACTAATATGTTACACTTCCGGCACTCTAAAATCTGCCCAAAGCTTTACGTGGATGTTTCCATCTGTTTATATAGTAACGGATAGCGATTACGATTGTGGGAGTTGATTCAAGTTAACGTTTCTGTGACGTCTTGCATAGTGAAAGTATTGATTGTGGGTTTTATATATTGTTTTCTCTAAGCATTCACGACCTATAAACGGCGAAATATTGCATCAAAAGGATAAACTAATGGCCATGGTGAGTAGTAGTTCATAAGTAACTAGTATTGCGTAGAGTTATGCAGTATCATTTAGCGTGTTATGCACCTATCAAAGTTTTGCCCCACCTCCCCCCATGCGGGAAAAAGGGGCTAAACCAGGGGATTAGACTAAAAATTTGTCCCCAGGGTAGGGGAATTTCACTTGCTATATAGTATAAAAACTTACGTGATAGTTCTGAGTTACCCTTTAGATGCATTAACTCAAGAGAAAAGAGCCACACTGTATTATAACGTTTCACCTCGTGTATTCTAATATATTTGTTCGCGCATACAAGCCCCACCTTCTTAGGAGGGGATAAGGTAGGGATAGGAGGGGATTAGACCAAAAATTTTGCCCCACAGTAGGGGAAATAAACTTTCAGACAGGTCAAATCCCCTCATATTCCCCCACATTGCCAGCAGGGGGGTAGGTGGGGCAAAACTTTGATAGGTGCATTATTGTAACACGTGCACGACTTACCTCAAACGCGTTCCCTCTTGTATATAGGCCTTGCAGATAATCAATATAACGATTATTGAGACTAGTAAAGGGCTTTATTGAACACTTGAAATAAACTCAAAACATTCAAATTAAAACCCACAATCGATCTTACCGAGAGCCGCGACCTTGGGACGACCATCGGGTGCGCCTGGCCCCTGGTCAAGTTCGCCGGGTTGTGGCTGCTCATCGGACTGATGCTGCAATCCGGCGTTGCGGGTTTTGGGGCGGCTGCGGGAATACTGGCGCTTCTTCACTTCATCCCGCCCCATCACCGCAGGTCCCGCCGCCTTGCAGCCTTTCGTGCCGGCGATCCGGATGTAACGGTGGCCGTATACCGATTCGCCGTGGAGGAATTCCGCGCGCAGATCGAAGGTCACAGGGCGCGAACCCTGGGCAACGAGTCCGAGTGGGCTCTGGCGAGGGCATCGCTGACAGAGGCCGTGGATGGCGCCCGGAGGTCAGCGGCGTATTGGCGCGCCCGTCTCGGCCAGGATCGAGACAACCAGATGTTCGCCGGCCAGTTGAAGACGGCCACGCAACTGCATGCAAAGCTGCGCTCGGCGCTCGGCAAGCTCGACGGACGGGCCGATGTCCTTCTCGGATTCTACGCCGACTGCGAGGCCAAACTCGCGGTCATGGACCGATACAACCGCGACATCGAGGAGACCCGCCGGCTCGACCGGCTTTCGGGAGCCGCCGACATGGTGGTGGCCGGGGCCGAGGCAGCATTGGCCGGGATCGGCGCAAGCTTCGTGCGCGAGGCTCAGAAGATGGGAGAGGTGTTGGGGGACTTCGAGCGCCTCCAGTTGAAGTCGCTTGCGGGCGAGGCGCCGCTGGACAACATCGAGTACCTGGCCGACCGGATCAACCAATCCTCCCAAACGGAATTCGCCACCGTCGAGCAGTTGAGTCGGGCGATGGAGGAGTTTGCTGAATCGACGGGGCCGTGATCAGCGGAGACACCGCGGCGGGCTCGAACCATTACAGCCATTACCAGCCGTCAATATCGCGCCGGGAGTATCCGTGTCTAGTGGCCTCGCGAACCAGAGCTTCGCGTCCGCCGGAGTGCGGCCACCCGAGAGGGGCCAAGTGCGCGTCCCTCGCTGCTTGGCGGCGTAGGAGTACCGCGTACAAGTCTGGATCGTCACCGACCAGGTACCGAAAGAACATCGGGTTGGCGTCCTCCGGGATCGCGCTGATCAGGTCTCGGCGATCTTCCAGGTCCAGACTGTGCCTCGCAGTGGCAAGTAGTCCTTCGTCCAGGGAAGGTCCCTCGAGGTCTTGCTCCACGCGAGCCTCCCACTCGGCAAGGGTCAGGTTGGACGAGTCGGAGTCGGAAGCCAAACGCCGCCTTCTTGCGCGGACAGGACTCGCTCGGGCCTCCGACAGGATCCAGGCACGGGCAATGCCCGCATCCACCTGGAGCAGCTCGGACATCAACCGGCCGCTGCGGCAGGTTACAACGGCGTTCTGCCAGGCGATACCAAGCCGTCCACCCGGCCTGCGCCTTCCGTTGGATTCCCAGATGCCGCCCGCGACAGCCCCACGAACGGTCGGTTCCGGATGGCGGAGGAGTCGGTGCTTCCACTCGCGGGCGACAGTGTTCCAGTCGATCGAGTGAGACACCATCATCACGGTCCAGTCCTGCACCTGCTGCATGATGCAATCGACGATCGTCCCAGGTAGCGTGGTATCACGCAAACCAATCCGCACAAACGGCATTGTATATCGGTCATCCCTTGCAACGGCTTCCCAGGCTTGTTCGCTGGTTGCCGGCATCACGGTCGCGGCTTCCAGAAACGGACCGACCCACTGGGGTGGCGCATCGCGATCCACCAGCTCTTGGAGCCACGCCGCGGGGTCGCCTACCTGCTGAGCGAGATGGATGGGTAGGTGGTCCAGCACGTTGGAGTAGTTGTGGCCCATCAAGTCTCGCTGGCGTTCGCAGTGCATCAGGCGCGTTACGACAGCCTTTGGTGCTTTGTGTCGCCACTTGCGAGCAAATTCGCGCGCGGTCGCATCAAGCGGACCTCGGGACGAGTCCCGGGAATCGAGTTCCGCCGGGTTGGGGAACAATCGGCGCAGAGTTGAATCATCGACCTCAGGCAGCCTCACGCCCAGTCGGTGCTCGTTCGCGAGCCTGTGTGCCCAGAGAAGGATGCCGGGTTCGTGGCTGGCCAGGTTAAGGACTGCGGGCAACATCCGTCGCACCTGTTCGCGCGCCGTGACCTGGGCATCGTCCAACTTATTGCCTGCGCGGGATCCGATGAGCCAATCGTGGGCCACGGTCCGTGCACAGGACACGCCGGACCGTCCCAAGCCGCGAAAAACAGGTAACGCCAAGGCCCAGAGATCTCCAATCTTCCGAGCGTCGGACGCTGGAAGCGAACCGAAGCCTATTGAAATCTCGATGATCTTTATCGGATCATCGCGCCACATCTCGAAGGACAACGAGAAGGCAGCAGCGAGGAGTTCCGTCACCACCCTTCGACCTGCCTGGTTCAAATCAACGCTGCCGGTCCGTTCGACCAGTGCACGCACAAGTGACTCGCGGCGCTCCACGGCGTCGCCGCCTGGCTCGCCGGCCAGGATCCAGGCACGGATCGATTTGGTAAGGGCATCGGCCTCTCGTGGATGGTCAAGAGCCCTGGAAACGAGTCCGCCCAGGCACCGGTCGGGCGCGTGTCTGAGCGCGGCGGCGGATATCAGAGCCGTCCGGTCCGGGTGTTCGTCCAGAATCCAGCTTGCTGCGTCTGCACCCGTGCGTGCGTACGATGTCCACAGGGTGCTCCCAACGTAGGGGCTTTCCTGCTTCTCCAGCTGCGCCCTTATCAGGTCATGTAGCTGCCTCTGAGTCTCAGGGCCCAGCGATCGGCCCTCCCTCGCGAGTACGACGATCAACGTCTCGGTACAGGCTATGGCATCCTCGACTCGACTGAGCACGGGTTCCAGTGACAGGGGTGTCCCCGAAAAGAAGGTTCGCGCTACGAGCGCCAGCCTCAGGTGTCTCGGATGGACTGAGACCGGGCGGCCTGGGGTTTCCCCGGGGATGCCGTAAACTGGAGCTTCCCGAAGAAGGCCTGTACCGGATAGGCGGTGCAGAGCTCCACGCACTCTCGTCTCGGGCTCCCGAAGCGCTTCAGCCACCCTCGCGAGCTGCACGCCGGCCGAGCCGCCGATAGCGAATGCTCCGAGGTAGTCGAGATGCGATCCGGTCAGCCCTGCATCCTTCCGCACTTCCTGGAGCAGCAGTTTGCCTGTCGCCAGATCGGTAACCTCGCCCAAGCTGGCGGACCGGGCCAAAGTGACCGCTAGTCCCGGCCGAACGTGCCCGCCAGAGTGGTATTCCGCAGTCAATGGATCATCGGCAGGCAGATTGTCGACGCTCTGGTTGAGGATCTCGCCCACCAGGTCGTCGGGGAATCCGGCATGCACCTGGCGCACGACCTTTCCCGCGGTCGTTCGGTCGAGTCCTTCCACCCGCAGGATGTGCTCCGATGGGCAATACAACTCTCGCCGCACTTCATCCGCGTAGCTGGGCCAGGTCGTCGCGACGATCGTAAACTCCGCGCCGATCTCGTCGCGCAGGCGGGCCAGGTTCTGGATGAGCGAGCCCCTCAGATGGGCGTCGTCAACGAAGACTCTAGGCGGACGCTCGGCCCGATAGGCGTCGGCAATCCGGCTCATGTCGCCGAAGGTCACTACCGTCGCGCCCCCGCTCCAGCTTACGATCGGAAACAGGCCGCCGCCCTCCCGGGCAAGCGCTTCAAGGAGCGCCGTCTTCCCGACCCCGGGTTGTCCGACGACGACGACATCTCCCCTGGCTCGGCGAAGCCAGTCCAATTCCCGGTCTCGGGCCTCGAGCCTCATCGTCAGACGCAAACCCGCCTTGTCCGGAAGCGCGGAGAGAGCGGGCAGTTGG
This sequence comes from Longimicrobiales bacterium, assembly GCA_965232315.1. Classification (GTDB taxonomy): domain Bacteria; phylum Gemmatimonadota; class Gemmatimonadetes; order Longimicrobiales; family Gaopeijiaceae; genus BD2-11. The sequence goes on from CBDDPN010000010.1 coordinate 43,589, forward strand.
CCGGTTAGGCCGAGGAGTTGCTTTCGCCAAGTCGGGTTTCGATAGAGGCGGCCGACAAAATCCGCTTGTTCATGGATGTTGCGGAGCGTGAAACCGAGTTCACTCGCGCGCTTCTCGAGATTGCGCCTCTTCGGGGGCGTAAGTGCCTGCGATGTGGCCAGCACCGCTTGGCGCGCGGACCCGCCAACACGTTGGTACCGGTCCAGGCTTCGCGTGAGATTGCGGAGGACCTTGCTGCTCGTCGTTACGACCAACGGAAGGGGAGCCCCGGTGCCGGACGAAATCGCGCCGTCCATGCCTCCATCGTCACCTCCCGGGATCGGCACGATTCCCGGATAGACTTCCCGCAACAGCTCCACCGCGCACCGTTCGAAGAGCTCCGGGTCCAGCCGCTCGTCGAGCCCCTTCTCGATGCTGCGGTACAACGGATCCCCGACCACGTCAGCCTCCGATCAGCCAGGCCAGCAGGCCCGCTGGAACCGCCAGGAGTTGCGGATCGCTCAAGTCCAGCGCACTCCGTGTTGCCACCACGCCCCGCCATCTCGACGCTGCCAGGGTCCGCGCGTTCCTTTTCCAGCGGCGGTGGTCAACGTACTTGGACTCGATCGCCAGATCTCCAAAGGCAGGCCCGACGAAATCAATCTCCTTGCGGGTGGGGGTTCGATAGTACAGAACCGAGTCGAAGTCGGGGTAGCCTTCCGGATTCGCGCGGACGAAGGACCTGAGAAGCGCCACGCCCAACTGCTGCTCGGAAAGGGTGCCGAGGTTGGCGGGTGTTTCGGTGCGGTGCGCGTGTCCGGTGTGCCGCGGCAGTCCGGTGTGCCGCGGGAGAAGGGAGTAGATGGGATCCGTGAAATAGATCTTCTCCTGGGCACGAAGCGCCGGGCGGAGCACTCCCCTGGGCTGGCACGGATGGCAGGGCCAGACGGTCAGCGCGTCGCGGAGCGCATCGATGCGGCGGCGAACGGTATTCGACGACGTGTCGAGATCCATGGCGATGTCATGGCGGTTGGTGGGAGAAGCGAGGCCTCGAGCCAGACGCGCCACGAACGCGCCCGACTGGGCCCTGGACCATCTGGATTGCACGAACGCCTCGCCGTGGATCACGTCCAGCAATGTTTGCAGGAGGGTTTGTCGTGCGCCGTCGTCACCGCTGATTTGCGCGGAGACCGCCTGCGGAAATCCGCCGACGGCCAGATACCCCTCCCATTGCTGGATGAGTTGTTTCAGCCACGGCGCGAGCGTGACGACGGCATCCTGCAACAGCGCCGGAGTAAGGTCGGCGACGGGTACAGGCTCCGGATCGTCGGGAGGGGGATCCTCGGAGCACGCGCGAACAAAGGCTCGGAAGGGCATCGGGAGTAGGACGCGATCCGACTTCTCCGCTCCCCCGCGTCTTCCGGCCAGCGCCTTGACGGCCTCGTCCAGGTTGGCGGTCGAAGAACCCGTTAGTACGACTGTGTCGAGTCCGAAACGCGGGTCGTTGTCGCGCAGCCATTTGATTGCGGCGGGCCAGCCATCGGTGATGGCCGTTATCTCATCGATGAACCAGAAACGAGGGCCGGTCCGGGGCGTTAGCGGCGCCGCGGCGTCCACGACTCTCTGCAGATCGGCAGCGACCAGTCTGTCCGCAGCCACGTGTACGATCCGGCGAGGACCCTCGCCCGACGCGATGAGTCTTTCGATGGTCTTCTTCAGCTCGACCGACTTCCCCACCCGCCTGGGGCCTCGGAGGAGATAGAGGCCGCCCGGCGTCAGGTCCCCGAGAGCTCCGGCGGAATATTCGAACGGGGCCTTGCGCGCCTGGACCAGGTCCAGATCTCTTAGGATCCAGGTGCGTGGCTCGGACCACCAGCTGGTGCGGGACAGGATCTGTTGCAGTTCGTCAACGGTTGCCATCGTGATGGCTGATGCTCCAAGGTCGATTCCCGTTCCGGATACGGAGGAAACGATAGCCTTTTTCGTACCGAGACTGCAAGGATACAAACGGAGTCATGCTGCCTACGGAAGATTTGGTATACATAATCGTCCACGAATCGCCGAGTTTGTATACGTAATCATCCATAGCAAGAAAAAGCAGAGCGCCGCGCCGTATCCGATGCCTGGGAGGTTCGATGCAGGGGGATGCGCGAGGGGCGCGTTGACCTGAGAAACCGCGGAGGCCTGTCGGCCCACGATCCGTTGGAACCCCCGAACCCGGAGGATCCACTTCAGCCATGCCTGTGAAAGCCGCCGTCATGACCGGGCCCCATGAGCCGATGGCGGTCCGGGCGCTTCCCGACCCGGAGATCGAGCCCGGCGGAGTCCTGCTGGAGACCGTTGCGAGCGAGGTGTGCGGGACGGATGTACACCTCTGGCACGGGCGGCTGGCGGGGGTGCCGTACCCGATCATCCCCGGCCATGTCAGCGTGGGCAGGGTGGCCGAGGCGCGCGGGGTGGAGCGGGACGCGGTGGATCGGCCGCTGGCGCCCGGCGACGTGGTGACCTTCCTGGACGTGCACGAGACCTGCTACCGCTGCTACCACTGCCTGGTGGCGCGCCAACCCAACCGGTGCCCGGCGCGCAAGGTGTACGGCATCACGTACGCCGCCGGGGAAGGGCTGCTGGGGGGGTGGGCGGAGCAGATCTACCTGAAGCCGGGCGTGCGCATCCTCAAGTTGCCGGAAGCCCTCGCGGCGGACGACGTGATCGGGGGCGGGTGCGGGCTTTTCACCGGCTTCGCGGCGGTGGACCGCGCCGATCTGCGCATGGGAGACGTGGCGGTGGTGCAGGGCTCCGGGCCGGTGGGGCTGGCCGCGACCGCCTTCGCCGGCCTCTCCGGCGCCGCCGAGGTGATACTCATCGGCGACCCGCAGCCCCGCCTGGCGCTGGGGGCGCGCATGGGAGCCGGGGTCACGCTCCCGGTGTCGGGGACCACGCCCGAGGAGCGCCTCGAGGCGGTGATGGCCTGTACCGGGGGGCGGGGCGCCGACGTGGTCGTCGAGGCCAGCGGCAACCCGGCCGCCATCCCCGAGGGATTCGCGCTGGTCCGCGACGGCGGCAGGTATGTGGTGGCCGGACACTACACCGATGCCGGCGCGGTGGACCTCAATCCCCACACCGACATCAACCGCAAGCACGTGGACGTGCGGGGCCAGTGGGGGACCGACTTCCATCATCTGGTGCGCGCCCTGCGGCTGCTCTCCAGGCACCGTGAACGCCTGCCCTTCGCGGAAGTGATCGGTGCGCGCTATCCGCTGGAGAGGACGCAGGAGGCGCTGGAAGACGTGGCGGCGCTGCGGGTTACGAAGGCCCTTGTGGTCCCCTAGAGCGGGGTCTGGTCGATGAAGATGCAGCGCGCCAGGTCGAAGCCGATGGCCTCGCTGTCGCCGTCTGGCCCGCCCAGACGCACGGTCACCGGACCGTTGAAGGGGGCTCTTTCCTCCACCGCCAGCGTCACCCCCGGCAGGAGCCCCTTCGCCTCCAGGTAGCGCAGCCGGTCCGGTTCATCGTCCCTCACAGCCCGGATCCGGATGGGTCCCATGGCTTCGGAGTCCGCCAGCGTCGGGTAGCTGGTGGAGTCGATCTCTCCGCCCGGCGTCGGGATGGGTGCGCCGTGGGGATCGTGGCGCGGGTTCTTCAGCGCGTCCGCCATGCGCTCGATGAGCTGATCGGAGGAGGCGTGTTCCAGCCGTTCGGCCTCGTCGTGCACGTCTTCCCAGGAGTAACCCAGGCGCACGTTCAGATAGGTTTCGATGATGCGGTGGCGGCGCACGATGCGGAGCGCTTCCCGGCGGCCGCTGGGCGTGAGACCGACGCCCCGGTAGGGTTCGTGTTTCACGACTCCCAGGTCGGCCAGGCGCTTCACCATTCCACTGACCGATGCGGGCTGTACGTTGAGTGCGCTGGCGATATCGCTCGTAGTGGCGGTATCGTCGTGCTCCGTAAGGGCGAAGATCGCCTTGAGGTAGTCCTCGATGGAGCGCGAGAAGCGGGAGAAGGTTGGCATCGCGTTGTTGTTGCGTGAGGTGGCTCACAATCTAACCTGTCGTGTCCGGCACTGCCGGAGGAACTGCCCGTGGCCCGTAGTCGCCGGCCGCGGAAACCAACCCGCAACGAAGCACAAGGACCGGGAGTGACCCGCACATGAGAATCGGATACGAATCGACGACGACCGCGATGCTGCTGCTCGCGGGATGCCTCTCCGGCGCTCTGTTGCCGGAGGCCGCGACGGCGCAGGGAGGCTACCTCATCTTCCAGGCCGGCTATTATGTCCCGACCGAGGAGCTCGGGGTCTTGAAGGAAGCCGGATTCGAAGAGGTTCTGGAGTTCGGCAAGCGGGAGCGGAGCTTAGCCTACTCCCTCGGGCTCGAACTCCCCGTCACCGGTCCGTTTTCCGGGCGTGCGACGCTGGCGTACGGAACTGCGGCGAACCTCCCCATCGACGAAGCGGCGTGTCTGGATTGTGAAGCCACCACCGGCCTGCTGGCGGCAACTGCGGCTCTTGTCTTCAGGCCCCTTCCCGGCAGTCTGGCGTTCCAGCCGTACCTGCTGGGCGGCGGCGGCGTGAAGCACTACGACCTCGAATCGCTGGACGAACTGGCCCGGGCTCCGCTGGTTGATCAATCCCGAAAGACGGCGGTGATCGGCGCGGGCATCGAAGTGAGGCTGGGTCCGCTACGCATCGTGACCGAGATCTCGGACTACGTGAGTCCCATCTTCGCCGAAGACGATGTGGAAACGATGCAACACGACCTGTTCTGGACCGCGGGGCTCATGCTGGGGAGCGGCTGAAGCAGCGGGGAGCTTTGCTGAAACGGCAAAGAAACATATCTTTACTTTCTATGCCGTTTCGTCGCCAAGTGGTTTCGACACGCCGCAAGTGGTTTCGATACGCCGGTTTTTTTGAAATCCTGGACGAGTGGAGGTGAGCGTGCCTGAATCCGCGCCCCGTGAGAAGATGATCGACTCCGTAGCCGTGGATGCCAAGCGTATCCTGCTTCGTTACGGGACGCCTATCGCGATCCTGGACCAGGTTACCGAAGTAGATCGCATCGCGCTTGCTCGTACGGTGAGCCGCACGCGTTTGCCCGATCGCGAGCCTCGTCTCAGAGCCTTGCTGAAAGAGCACGGGTATCTTCAGGCGTAACAACACTCCGGGGTGCCGTCGCGGGCCTGGGGGTCCGTGCCGCACTCGCGCAGGACGGGAGGTTCCATGACCGGGTCGCGCTCCTCTCGCTGCCTTGGCCTTTCGCTGGTTCTGCTGTGGGGATGCGGCGAAACCACGTCCACGCGCCTGGAGCCCACCACCGACCAGGTGGCCCGGTCGAACCGTGGAATGGTGGTCGCGGCGCAACCTCTGGCGACCGCCGCGGGCGTCGAGATGCTCGAGCGTGGTGGCAACGCCGCAGATGCGGCCGTGGCTGCGGCGTTCGCGGTTTCGGTGGTGGAACCGAGCATGAACTCGATCGGCGGGCGCACACAGATTCTGGTGCGCACGTCGGAGAGGGACTTCCACGGCATCGACGCCACCACCCAGGCGCCGGCTACCTACGATCCCGACACCGCCCCGCAGGCCGGCTACGGGTATCCCACCGTCGGCGTTCCGGGGGCCGTGGCCGGGCTCACCCCGCTCCTGGCCGAGCACGGCACGCTTCCACTGGCGACCGTGATGGAGCCGGCCATCCAGTACGCTGCCGAAGGCTTCACGCTCCTCCCGGGAGAAAGCCGCTCGCCAGGCTTCGGCAACCGGGCAGCTCGAGGAATCCGAGGGCGCGAGGCTGTATTACCTCAAAACCCGACGGATCGCCGTACGAGGCCGGCGAGCGGCTCGTGCAGAGCGACCTGGCCATGGTGCTGCGCCGCATCGCGTCCGGGGGCGCCGCGGCCTTCTACCGGGGCGAAATCGCGGAAGCCATCGCCGCCGACATCGAAGGCGCGGGCGGGCACGTGACGACCGCCTCGCTCGCCAGCTACAGCGCGGAGGACGCCCGCGTGGTGCGGGGCAGCTACCGCGGGTACGAGTTGGTGGGGACCTTCACCCCGGCGGCCGGGGCCCATGACCATCGGCATCCCTGCAGATTATCGAGAACTTCAACATGGCGGAGGCCGACGAGGTGATGTGGGCCGCGGTGGTCGGTCAGGCGCTGGCCCTGGGCTTCGAGGCCGCCCGGACGCACCGGGGACCCGACGCCTGGCAGCTCCTCACGTCCCGGGAATGGGCGAGCGAGCAGGCGGAGCGCGTTCGGCTTCCGGTGATGGCGGGAAGCGGCCATGGGGTGGAAGCCCGCGACAGCTCCCCGGTTCTCCGACGCGCCCGACCTCGTCCCCTGGCTGCCCCCCGACCGCTGGCGTCCGGGGTTGCCGCGTGCAGGCGCGAGCGCGGCCGCGTGGGTCGCGGCTGATCGGCGCCGCGATGGTGCCGCCGGCCCGCTCCGCGGCCGGCTACCTGCCCGGTCCCGACGACCAGGGCCACACGACGCACCTCTCTACCGCGGACGCCGGCGGCATGGCGGTCGCGCTAACCCAGACGATCGGGCCGGCGATGGGCTCCAAGATCGCCACACCGGGTTTGGGCTTCCTCTACGCCGCCACACTGGGAGGATACCTGGGCCGCCTGGAGCCCGGCGAGCGGGCGCGCTCGAACATCTCCCCGCTCATGGTCTTCGACGGCGCCGATCCGATGCTGGTGCTGGGGGCGGCCGGGGGCGCTCGCATCGTTTCCGCAGTCGTGCAGGCGGTGTGCCGGGTCGTCGACCAGGGGCTTGCCCTCCCCGAGGCGCTGGCGGCCGCACGCCTTCATCCCATGCAGGGGTCGCTGACCTCGCCGGGTGCCGACAGCGGATTCCAGATGGAGACCTCCCCGGGCATCGGCTGGTCTCCGGACGTCCTCTCGGAGTTGCGCGAACTGGGGTTCGCCGTGCAGGAGGTTCCACGTGCCGGCGCCTTCGGGCGCATCCACGGCATATCCTACGATGCGGTAACCTCCACCTGGACCGGCGCCGCGGATCCGGACTGGGAGGGGAGCGCAGCGGCGCCCAACTGAAGGGCGTCAGGACAGGGCCGGGGCAGCCCGGGACCTTGCCCCGCTCGCATCCCTGCCGGAAGCGCGCCGACACTGGAAAGGAATCTGGAGATGAAGACTGCCGGGAACAGCCCTCTTGCACGAGCCCTGACCCTGCTCTCCGTGCTCCTGTCGTCGAGCGCGTGCTCGACCGGTGAGTCCGCGGAATTCGACATCATCCTGCGCAGTGGCACCGTGCTGGATGGGGGCGGGAGCCCTGGCCTCGTAGCGGATGTCGCCATGGTCGGGGACCGGGTCGCGGCGGTGGGCGATCTCTCCGCCGCCACCGCCCGCGAAGTGCTGGATGTCGCGGGCCTGCACGTCGCTCCGGGCTTCATCGACGTGCATTCGCACGCGGGTGGAGGACTGGACACCGAGGATCGCAGCCACGCCGAGCCGCTGCTGGCGCAGGGCATTACGACGGTGGTCGTGAACCCCGACGGCGGCGGGCCGGTGGATCTGGCCGAGCAACGGAAGCTGCTGCTCGAGCACGGTCTCGGCGTCAACGTGGCGCAACTGGTGGCGCACGGCTCGGTGCGCAGGGCGGTGCTGGGGATGGAGGACCGCTTGCCCGAACCCGGCGAACTCGAGCGCATGAAGGCGCTGGTACGGGCCGGCATGGAGGAAGGGGCCTTCGGGATGTCCTCCGGGCCCTTCTACGCGCCGGGCAGCTATTCCGACACCAACGAGCTGGCGGCGCTGGCCGCCATCGCGGCGGAGCACGGCGGGGTCTATACAAGCCACATCCGCGACGAATCCGACTACACCATCGGTCTGGTCGCGGCGGTGGGGGAGGTGATCACCGTGGCGCGCTCGGCGGGGCTGCCGGGGGTGGTGACCCACATCAAGGCGCTGGGACCGCCGGTCTGGGGCAAGTCGGCGGAGGTGATCGCCGCCATCGAGGCGGCGCGGGCGGAGGGCGTGGAGGTGTACGCCGACCAGTATCCGTACGAGGCATCCTCGACGGGGCTGTCGGCGGCGCTGCTGCCTCGCTGGGCGCAGGCCGGGGGATCGGACTCGTTGCTCGCCCGCCTCGCCGACCCCGCCACCCGTGCCCGCATCCGTGGCGAAATGGAGGCCAATCTCGCCCGTCGCGGGGGCGCGGACCGCCTGCAGTTTCGCCGCTTCCGCCCTGACCCCTCCATCGAAGGGCGCACACTCGAGGACGTGGCGGGCGCCCGCTCTCTCCATCCCCTGGACGCGGCTCTTGAGCTGATCGGCGAGGGGGGCGCCTCGGTGGTCTCGTTCAACATGCACGAGGACGACATCGCCGCGTTCATGACCCGGCCCTGGACGATGACGGCGTCGGACGGCGCCCTGCCGGAATGGCAGGTCGGAGTGCCCCATCCGCGTGCCTACGGCACCTTCCCGCGCAAGCTGCGGGTGTACGTGATGGAGGAAGGAACCGTAGGGTTGGAAGCGGCCATTCGCAGCATGACGTCGCTGCCCGCGGATGTCTTCGGTTTCGAGGAGCGCGGACAGCTCCGCGAGGGTGCGGTCGCAGACGTCGTGGTCTTCGACCTGGACGGGGTGCGCGATCTCGCCACCTATACGGATCCCCACCAATTGTCCGAGGGTATGGTGCACGTTTTCGTCAACGGCATGGCGGCGATGCGTGACAGAGCCTTTACCGGCGAGCGCGCGGGTCGCGTGCTCCGGCGCGAGAGCCGTTAGGCGGCCTCGCCCGGCCCTGGACGCCCGCCATTCCCCCGACGACATCCCCAACCCCCGTTTCCGCATCCGTCCGCGCATGAAGGTCCGCAACGTAGCGATCATCGCCCATGTCGATCATGGGAAGACCACCCTCGTGGACCAGATGCTCCGGCAGGCCGGGGTGTTTCGGGAGAACCAGGAAGTGCGTGAGCGGGTGATGGATTCGAATCCGCTGGAGCGCGAGCGGGGCATCACCATTCTCTCCAAGAACACCTCCGTGCGCTGGGGCGAGTTCAAGATCAACATCGTGGACACACCGGGACACGCGGACTTCGGAGGTGAGGTCGAGCGCATTCTGCGCATGGTGGACGGGGTGCTGATCCTGGTCGACGCCGCCGAGGGGCCGATGCCGCAGACGCGCTTCGTGACCGGCAAGGCGCTGGAGCTGGGACACGCCCCGGTGGTGGTCATCAACAAGGCCGACCGTCCCGATGCGCGCTCGGAAGAGGTCCACGACGAGGTGCTTGAGTTGTTCATGGATCTGGAGGCGTCGGATGAGCAGCTCGACGCGCCCTTTCTGTACGCCTCCGGCCGGGAGGGATGGGCTGCGCCGGACGCGAGCCTGGTCGGCACTGACCTCGCTCCACTGTTTGCGGCGATCGTGGACCATGTGCCCGCTCCGCCCGCGGAAACGGCGGGACCGTTCCAGATGCTCGTTTCGACCCTGGACTACTCGTCGTACGTGGGCCGCATCGCGATCGGCCGCATCGAGCGGGGGCGCATCCGACCCGGCCAGGACGTGGCGGTCCTGCCCCTGGGCGAGGCGGGCATGGTCGACGAGGAAGAGGTGGGGAGCTCGCGCGCACTCAAGGTCTACGGGTTCGACGGACTCGAGCGCGTGGATGTCGCGGAGGCCACCGCAGGGGACATCGCGGCGGTGGCGGGGATCTCGGACCTGGAGATCGGCAAGACGCTGGCCGATCCCGCGCGCCTGGAGCGGCTGAAGGGCATCGCGGTGGAGCGGCCGACGATTTCGGTCGATTTCCTGGTGAACGACTCGCCGTTTTCGGGGGAAGGGAAATATGTGACCACGCGTCAGCTCGGTGAGCGGCTCTTCAGGGAGATGGAGCGCAACGTGGCGCTCAAGGTGAAGGCGACCGACCAGGCCGACACCTTTGCCGTGGCCGGCCGCGGAGAGCTGCACCTCTCCATCCTCATGGAGACCATGCGTCGCGAGGGATACGAGTTCCAGGTGTCCCGTCCCCGGGTGCTCATGCGCGAGGGGCCCGCGGGCGAGCTGCTGGAGCCGTATGAGGAACTTGTGGCCGAGGTGCCGGAGGCCCGCGTGGGCACCGTCATCGAGAAGCTGGGCTCGCGCAGGGGCGAGATGCTGGAGATGCGACCGACGGGTCGCGGCCCGATTCGCCTGCGCTTTCGCATTCCGGCCCGGGGTCTCTTCGGCTACCGGACCGAGTTTCTCACCGACACCCGCGGCGACGGTTTGATGCACCACCGGTTTCTGGAATACCGCAACTGGGCAGGCGCGTTGCCCGGGCGCGAGCGCGGGGCGGTGGTGGCGGACCGCCGCGGCGTCGCGGTTGCCTACGCGATCTTCGGCCTGCAGGAGCGCGCCACGTTCTTCCTGGGGCCCGGAGCCCCGGTATACGCGGGCATGATTGTCGGTGTGCACGTCCGCAAGGAAGACATGGACGTCAACATGTGCAAGGGAAAGAAACTCACCAACATCCGGGCCGCGGCCTCGGACGACAACATCCGTCTCGAGCCTCCCCGCATCATCACGCTGGAATCCGCCCTGGAGTTCATCGCGGACGACGAACTCATGGAGGTCACTCCGGGAGCGATCCGTCTGCGCAAGCGAATCCTGGATGCCGGTGCTCGCCGGAAGGCGGCGCGTCGCAGACGACCATGACAAACGACACGACAACATGCGGCGGCCCCGCCGGCGCGAGTGGATTCGGTCGCTTCTTCCTGCCCGGCCCGACGGAGGTGCGCCCCGAGGTGCTGGCCGCCCAGACCCGCCCCCTGATCGGGCACCGCGGCGAGCCCATCAACGCGCTCATGCGCGAGGTTCAGCCCGGACTGCGCGAGGTGTTCGGCACCTCCCGGCCCGTGCTGGTTGCCACGTCCTCCGCGACGGGCCTGATGGAAGCCGCGGTGCGCAACGGCGCGCGCGACCGCGTGCTCTCGCTCGTCAACGGGGCCTTCTCCGGGCGTTTCGCCCGGATCGCGCACGCCTGCGGGCTCGAGGTGGACATCATGGAAGTGCCGTGGGGCGGCGTCCACGACCCGGATGCCCTCCGCGCCCGTATGCGGACGGGACGCTACGACGCGGTGACCATGGTCCACTCGGAGACCTCGACCGGAGCCCTCAACCCGGTCGCGGATCTGGCGCGCGTGGTGAAGGAGTCTGCGGGCACCCTGGTGCTGGTGGACGCGGTCACGAGTGCGGGCGGCGCTCCGGTGCTGGCGGACGACTGGGGGCTCGACTTCGTGCTCACGGGTTCCCAGAAGGCGATGGCGCTGCCCCCGGGGCTGGCGTTCGGGGCCGCGTCGGAGGAGATGCTGGAGCGTTCCGCCGCCGCGGCCCGCAAGGGGGTCTACTTCGACCTGGTCGCGTTTTACGGTTCCCTCGCCAGGTCGCAGACGCCCAACACGCCCGCAGTAACGCTTCTGTACGCCCTGGCGGAGCAGCTGCGCCACTTTTCGGCCGAGGGGCTGGAGGGACGCTGGGCGCGCCACCGCGCCATGGCTCGCAGGTGCGCCGAGTGGGCGGAGGGGACCAGGGAGCGTGCCGGCATGGAGCTGACGGTGCTCGCGCCCGAGGGCTTCCGCTCCCCGACCGTCACCTGTCTGCTCCTGCCGCCGGGCCGCACGGGCCCCGAGGTCGTCGCGGCCATGGGGCAACGGGGATTCGTCATCGGGGCGGGATACGGAAAGCTCAAGCCGCGAACGGTGCGCATCGGCCACATGGGAGACCACACCGTGGAAGGGCTCGATCGGGTGCTGGAGGCGCTGGAAGAGGTGTTGTGGACTTCCCCGGCCCGGAACCGTACGGAGGGAACGCGATGAGCGGGCGTGGGTGTCGCGACGAAGTGTGCGCTGGCGGGCGGCGGCCGCGGGGTTCACGCGCGGGAGGGGCTCGATGAGCGGGGGCGGCGAACGGTACCTGGTCGCGGTCGCGGACAAGGTTTCGCGATCCGGGCTTGGCGCACTGACGCGCGACGAGCGCTTCGCGGTTCAGTGGCTGTCAGAGTGTGTGCCGGCTGAAAAGGAAGAGGCGATAACCCGCGCGGACGCCGTCATCGTGCGCAGCGCCACACGGATCACCCGGGACATGATCGCGCGGGCTCCGCGCCTGAAGGTCATCGGGCGAGCGGGCGCCGGCGTGGACAACATCGACCTGGACGCTGCCACCGAGCGCGGCATCCCCGTGTTGAACGCGCCCGCCGGCAACACGGTTTCCGCCGCCGAACTCACCTTTGCGCTCATTCTGGCGCTGGCGCGCAAGGTCGTCGCCGCCGACCGCTCGGTGCGGGAGTTCAAGTGGAAGGCTTCGGGGCTGGCCGGCGTGGAGCTCAACACAAAGACGCTCGGGCTGATCGGGGCGGGCCGAATCGGGGGCGAGGTGGCCCGTCGTGCGCGCGCATTCGGGATGAAGGTGCTGGCCTGTGATCCCTACATGTCGGCGGCCCGCGCGGAAGAGCTGGGCGCCGATCGGTGCGATCTCGACGACGTGATCGCGCGCGCGGACTTCCTGACCCTCCACGTGCCCCTCACCCCCTCGACCACCGCGATGATCGGGGCGGAGGAACTGCGTCGCATGAAGCCGTCCGCCTGCCTGATCAACGCAGCCCGCGGCGGGGTGGTGGACGAGGACGCCCTCGCGCGCGCCCTCGAGCAGGGGTGGGTGGCAGGCGCTGCGCTGGATGTTTTCCGCCAGGAACCCCTGCCGGCATCGAGTCCGCTCCGGCGGAGCCCGAACCTCATGCTCAGCCCGCACCTGGGGGCGTCGACGGCGGAGGCCCAGGAGCTGGTGGCGTCGGAGATCGCCGCGGCTGTGCGCGGGGCCCTCCTCGATGGCGATCTTTCCCGGGCCGTGAACACGCCGGGCATCGACGGGGCGACACTACGCAAGCTGCGTCCCCTGCTGGAGCTGGGGACCCGGATGGGTCGCCTCGCATGCGCGCTTGCGTCCGGAGGGATCCGCGAGGTGCAGGTGCGCTACAGTGGCGGGTCGGAGGAGGCTCCGGGCCCGCTCTCGGCCGCGGTCCTGTGCGGGCTGCTGGAGGACATCGTCGGCGGTGCGCGGGTGAACGCCGTCAACGCCGCGCGTCTGGCCGAGGCGCGCGGGATCAGGGTGGTGAAGGCGCGCTCGACCCGACACCCGGACTACTCCGAGTATCTGCTCACCCAGGTCGAGTCGGAGGGAGGTCGGCTGCGGGTCGCAGGCGCGCTTCTGGAGGGCACGCATCCGCGCATTGTGGGGATCGGCGACTTCTCCGTCGACCTGGTGCCGGAGGGGTCCATCGTGATCGTGCGAAATCAGGACAGGCCCGGGGTGATCGCCGGGGTGGGCACGGTGCTGGCGTCCATGGGATTCAACATCGCCGGGTACCACCAGGCGCGCCTGGAGCCGGGCGGGGACGCCATGGCGGCGGTTTCGGTGGACGGAGAGATAACGCCGGAACTGCTGGAGCGCCTGCGCGACCTCGATCAGATTACCTACGTGAAACCGGCGCGGCTGGGGTAGGCGGGCGGTTTCAGTGTCCCCCTTTGCCGGATCCCGTTGGCCGACCGTACGTGAGCAGAATAGCCGTTAGATTGGCGGAGATTCCCCAAGAACCGACTCGTCGCGGGCGGAGCGATTGGTGCCCGCTCCCCGTCGGAAGCCGGATGGGTCGAGACAACGATCAAGCCCAGGACAGCTCGCGGCGACCCGCGCGCACCACGGAGAAGGAGAAGAAGCCGGATGATTCGCCCGCCCCCCACCCCGCTCGCATTGTGTGCACTGGCGATGGTCGTTACGCCGGGACCGCCAACCGATCCCTGTCGTCCGGCAACGCGCACCTCAGCCTCTTTCCCACCCCGGACGGGCGGCTCGGCGTCGGTATGAGTCTCCCTACCGGCTGCAGGGGGAGTTGCCCGCGATGACGGGCAGTATCCGCTCGGGTACCGGGAGCAGATGGTCGAGGCATTTGACAGCCTCCTTCCTCATGCTGCTGCTGCTCGCAGGCTGCGGCGATCCGACCGGACCCGTCCCGACTTCCGGCATCATCGTATTCGCGCGCGCGGACTACCGCGGTCCGTACCGGATCATTGTCGACGATGTGAGGGATCTCCGGTGGCTGGATGACGAGCCCGATTCTGACGACTGCGCCGTCAAGCTCGTTGGTCAGGAGCGCTGGACCGATTGTATCTCGTCCATCAGGGTCGCCGATGGTTGGCAGGCGGTCGTATACGAGCACGATACCTACCGAGGGGAGAGCCTCACCGTCACGTTCGACATCCCGGACCTCAGCCGGATCCCAATACCATCATCACCACCGTCAAGTCCTGTTGGCGCACCGTGGACTTGGGACGATCGCATCTCTTCGATACGAGTATGGCGGTGACCGGTGTCTTCATCGCCCGTCGCCTCGCCGCCATCAGAAGCTCACTCTGATCCCAACGGCGACCTGCCTGTCAGGGGTTGGTTCGACTACCAGCGAAGCGTTGCGCTCACCGACCGTGCTCGCGACCGATACGAGCCCCCAGGCCTTGCCGGCCGCAAAGGCCGCAAGTCCGACCATGGCGACGTTCCGAGAGTCTTTCTCGGAGTTGAACAGGTTGTTCAGGTTCTGGTTGATGGCATGTATGATTAGCCCCGCGCCGGCCACGTGGACCACGGCCGGCGCGATGCCGCGCTTGGCATCACCCGCGTAGGCATGGCCGAGCACCGGCACGAACAGCTCGATCGCCAACGCGATGACTGGGTCCTTGGGGCCTGCGGGAGGCTCTGCTTCCTGGGCGAGGCCCGGAGTGGGCGCGAAGAGCGCCAGCGCGAGAGCGAGCGTGCGTCCGTTCATGGCCTGAGCAACGCGGATTTGCCAACCAGCTGGAGTGCTCTTTCCCTGGTCTCCACCAGGTCATCCCGCACATCCGCCCGCAACTCGTCGCCGGCCTGCCCGGCCACAGCGGTCACACCGGCCACGGCGGCCACTCCATCTCGCGCGTAGCATTCCCTCAGGTTGACGGTGCCGCCTGTGGACGTGCGTTGTGGGTTCACTCGCAAATGCGGGAGGGTTCCCGATAGCCGCCACCACTGCGGGATGCAGCCGGAGAAGTAGTTTCGGCGGACGTCGCCGTAGGAGAGCGAGGGCACGGAGCCTGTCAACTCGTTACCCGCAAGAGAGATGAAGCTCGCGACCTCGTAGAACGACAGGCTGTCGAGTTCGGCTGGCGCCGGACCTGAGAACCGGTTGTTGTCGGCGAACAGGAAGGCCAGAGGGTTTCGGTCAATGTACCAGTGATGCAGGAAGGCCGACCGCACAAACTCCGCCGATATCGGACCCGACAGGTTGTTGTCGTCCAGCCACAGGACCTCCAGCACCTCCAGGTCCCCGAGTTCCGGCGGGATTGCACCCGTCAATTGGTTGTCCTGTAGTTCCAACGTCGTGAGGCTGTCGAGCTTGCCCAACTCCGGCGGGATCGCACCCGTCAGCTGATTGCCGGAAAGGGAGAGATCCCGCAGCATGGACAGGTCGCCCAGTTCCGCCGGGATGGACCCCGTGATTTCGTTGTCGTTGAGGAGCAGGTACCTGAGGCTCTCGAGGTTGCTCAGCTCTGGCGGGATTGCGGTCAGTTGGTTGTGGGCGAGGGTGAAGTACAGGAGGTTGGCGAGGTCGCCAAGTTCCGATGGGATGCCCGTCAGGTTGTTTCCAGAAAGGTCCAGTACCAGGAGATTGCCCAGGTTACCAAGTTCCGGTGGGACGCTGGTCAGTTTCAGGTCTTCGAGACTCAGTTCCCTGAGTCCGTCCATGGCGCCGATTTCCGGTGGAATAGAACCATTCAGTTGATTCGCGCCCAGCCACAAACTCAAGAGGCCATCCAGTTTGGCGAGTTCCGACGGAATCGATCCTGTCAGCTGATTCCCGAACAGCCACAACGCCTCGAGATTGGCCAGTTCGGCGAGTTCGACGGGGATCGATCCTGTCAGTTGATTGGAGATGAGGTACAACCGATCGAGCTTGCCGAGATTGCCCAGTGCCGGAGGGATTGAACCGGTGAGTCCGTTCTCATCGAGATCCAGGACTTCGAGGTTGGACAGGTTGCCGAGCTCTGGTGGGATCGACCCCGTCAGTTGGTTTTGCCAGAGGCTTAGCTCATGGAGGCTGGACAGGCTCCCGAGTTCCGACGGGATCGACCCGGTCAGTTGGTTGAAGGAGAGGTCCACCTGCCTCAAGTTGGCAAGGCTACCCAGTTCTGCCGGGATCGACCCGGTCAGTTGGTTGAAGGAGAGGCCCACCTGCCTCAAGTTGGCAAGGCTACCCAGTTCTGCCGGGATTGAACCGGTCAACTGGTTTTCGGTGAGTTGCAACAGCTCCAGATTGCTCAGGCTCCCGAGTTCCGACGGGATCGACCCGGTCAGTTGGTTGAGGGAGAGGTCCACCTGCCTCAAGTTGGCAAGGCTACCCAGTTCTGCCGGGATTGA
This sequence comes from Longimicrobiales bacterium, assembly GCA_965232315.1. Lineage (GTDB taxonomy): Bacteria > Gemmatimonadota > Gemmatimonadetes > Longimicrobiales > Gaopeijiaceae > BD2-11. Next base: position 59,995 of record CBDDPN010000010.1, read on the forward strand.
ACCGGTCAACTGGTTTTCGGTGAGTTGCAACAGCTCCAGATTGCTCAGGCTCCCGAGCTCCGGCGGAATCGACCCGGTCAGGTTGTTGTGATTGAGCCACAACCCTCGCACTCGGCCAGCCGTATCCACGCTGACGCCTTCCCAGTGTTCGATCAGCGGTTCGGACATCCAGCCGCCTTGATAGTACCAGTGCGGACCCCCGGTAGCGCGATAGATGACTTCGAGGATTTCACGGTCTGTGAGCGCATGCGTCACCGTATTCCGAGCCTGCGCGTCAGCTTGAAGCGTGGTTTCAACGATTGGCGCTACAACCTCTGGGGCGTCTGAGGTGCAGGCCGCAAGCACTACCAGCCATGCCACCGCCGCCCTGGGCCAAAAACGATTAACCATGGGTCAGCCTCCCTTCATCCTCTCATGTCGTTGTTGGACGACCTCGGCGGTGAGAAGCCGAGCCGTGTCTCTCCTCGCCCTGACGTTTCGGCGGTCGGGCTTCCCTTCGCACCATCGGCGCGCCGCATGTGTCATAGTATATGAGATATGGTGATAACTGCACGATCAGTCGACTCATATACATGTTATTATCGTGTCCGGGAGAGCAGCCGGCAAGGACTGCGAACGGCTATTCAGCGTTCCGGTCATGAAGACGCTGAAGCAGGAGTTCAACTCGCACGCGAGGGAAGCCGTAGTCCACTGCGGGGGCAGGAGCGGGGGCTCGGCGCCGAGGACATCCGCCACCGGATCGAGAAGTGCTTGCCGCGGTTGATGGTGGCGTTTCGGTCCTTGCTCAGCGCGTCGCGGATCTGCTGGAGTTCCGCAAGGTCTCGCTGCCCCTCCTATTTCGCCTCGGTGGGGCGCAGATCCACGATGGTGGCCGCCATCGTGACCAGCATTCGGGCGTCCACCACGTCGGTTTTGGCGAGCGGGCCAAGGGAGCGGGCGAAGGACCGGACCTGGAACGGGGCGTGACCGGGCGCGGGTATCAACAGCACCTCGGGTCCGAAGAACCCTTCGAATCGTCCTCTTGCCCAGGTCGATACTTCAAGAGCGACCCGAAGCGTATGATACCCGGAGGTAGCGCGTCAGAAAGAGACCGGTGCCGTTGCCTCCACGATCACGGTGGCGTCCGACAGCAGCGCCATGGTCCTATTCCGACGGGCAAAATACGACCGGTGAAATGACCTGCCAGTCGGAAACTGCGACACTAACAGGTGGTGCTTGCCGATGAAGTTCTGCAGTTCCCGGTTTCGAGGGACGGCGTATCGATCCATGGGTGTCCCCACGGCGATGGTGTGTCCTCCAGGGGCAATCGCTGTTTCGTGAGCCACCGTGTCGATTCCCAGTGGCCAAGGGAGTTCATTGGCCACTTGCCTCCAGCGCATCGCACTCGGTCCCTCGTCGGGGAGCAACACACGTCGTGGCGCGGGCCTTTCTCACCGGATGACGTTGTAGCGCCGCAGCACTTCCAGCGTCTCGTCGATCGGGAGGGCCTCCGCGGTGTTCCCCATCCCCGATACGGTGGTGGCCTTGAAGAGCGAGTTGTACACGGCCTCCTCGGTGGCCTCCACCGTGGCCAGGAAGAGCGCCGACATGCGGTTGTTGGCGACTTCCTGCACGGCCAGCAGATCGCCCCCTCGTCGCCGGACTTCGGGTGCGGTGGAGAAGGCGATCACGTAGTCGCCGGATCCGTTCCCCGCAAAGGACCCGGTGCGCGCCAGCCCCATCATGGCCCGCCGCGCCACGCGTTCCAGCTTGAGAGGGGAGAGGGGCGCGTCGGTCGCCACCACCATCATGATGGATCCCTGTCCCTCGTCGCCGTCTCTCCGGCCCTCGTTGCCGTCTCCAGCGCCTTGGCCGCCTTCGACTCCGTCTCCCTCGTCGCCGTCTCTCTCATCCTCCTCGCCGCCCGCCCCGGCTGGCGCGTCGCTGCCCGGCGCCGTCCCCTGAAACGAATAGCGGCCCAGCTCGCGCCCCACCGGCGCCCCGGCGATCGAGAGGATGCCGCCGAAGTTGGACTGCACCAGCACGCCCACCGTGTACCCGCCCAGCTCGCCGGGCACCACCCGGCTGCTGGTGCCGATGCCGCCCTTCCAGCCGAAGGCGCGAGTCCCCGTCCCGGCCCCCACCGACCCCTCCGCGACCGGACCGGCCCCCGCCGTGGTGAGCGCCTCCCGCACATGCTCGGGGGTGATCGGCCTCGAACGGATGTCGTTCAGTCCGCCGTCGTTGGTCTCCCCCACGACCGGGTTGATGGAGCGCACCGCCTCCATGCCTTCGCGCGCCAGCATCCACTCCGTGAGCGCGTCCGCCGCCTTCCAGACGCATAGCGTGCACGTCAGCAGAATCGGGGTCTCCAGTTCGCCCAGCTCACGCACCTGGGTGACGCCGAGGAGCTTGCCGAAGCCGTTTCCGACGTGGAGCGCGGCCGGTACCCGATCGCGAAAGACGTTGCCCCCGTGTGGCCGGATGGCCGTGACCCCCGTGCGGATCCGGTCGCCCTGGCGCACCGTGGCGTGTCCCACAAGCACGCCCTCCACGTCGGTAATCGCGTTGTTGGGGCCGGGATCGAAGATCCCCGGAGCGATACCGAGGTCGCGGGCCCGGGGACGGGTCGCTTCCTGGGCTGAAACCGATGGCGCGGCGAGAGCGATGCCGGCGACGACCAGCGCCGCCGTGCGCGAACGTGTCCACGGATGGCGGGGCCCGCCTGCGATTCGGCGGAAAGCGGAGGAAGATCGGCCGGAAGCCGGGAACGGGAGAGGCGGAGACGGGGAGGACGAAGACGGGACAGTCACGGTCGCACTCCGGTTCAGGGGCCGAGGGTGTCGATGATCAGCAGCGCCAGCAGGAAGGGCTGATAGAGAAGCGTCCCGACAAAGACCCGGCGCGCCCGCCGATCGGTGAGCCGGCGCGCCGTGGCGAGCGTGACCGCCAACAGGGCCACGCTCGCCAGCAATGCCCCCGCGGCGTAGACGAAGCCGGTCAGTTCGAGCAGCACGGGCGCCAGGCTTACGGGGACGAGGGCGGCGGCGGCCGCGATCATCCGGAGGCTGAGCAGACGCCCCTGCTCATCGCCGGAAGGGGCCATGATGAAGCCCACGCGGGCATAGTCCTCGCGGCAGATCCACGCCAGCGCCAGGATGTGCGGAAGCTGCCAGAAGAAAAAGATGCCGAACACCGCGAACGCCTGTGCGGACAGGCTGCCCGCCCCTGCGCTCCAGCCCACCAGCACGGGGAGTGCTCCCGGCAGCGCGCCCAACAGGCTCGCGATCGAAGTCCGCGTTTTGAGCGGCGTGTAGACCAGAACATAGAGCACGCTCGACAGGAGCGTGAGCGCGGCGGGCAGCCATCCGACCACGGCCCACAGGTATGCGGCTCCGAACACCGTGAGCAGAAGCCCGAACGCGACCGCCTGACCCGGAGTGACCCGTCCCGAGGGAATCGGGCGCCCGCGGGTGCGCGTCATGAGCGCGTCGTGGCGATGTTCCGCGTATTGGTTCAGCGCCAGCGCGCCGCCGGTCACGAGACCCGTTCCCAGCACCGTGTGGATGAGCCGGAGCACGGCCAGCGCACCGTCGGCGGCGACATAGCACGACACCCCGGTGAGCGTCATCACAAAGCACGCGATCCCGGGCTTGGTCAGTTCGATGTAAGCTCCGGGGCCGCCTGGGCCGGTCTTGGACTTCATGTTCTCTTGGCTCGGCGACATGGAGCGCTACCGCCGGGGTGGGCCGCGGGAGGCGTCTACCAATACTTGCAGGGACCAGACATACGGGATTGGAGGCGGCAAGTTGCCGGGGCTCGGGGGTATGCGCAAGTTCCGCGTTAGTCGTCCGATTCGTTTATCGGGATTTCGATGAAGCTGATCCCTGCTTTGCTTGTGCTGTCGGTCGTGCCCTGGCCGGACGGGGTCTCCGCCCAGGAACGAGCCGCGCGCGAGGCGCTGGAGGAAGGCGTGCGGTTAGTGCAGGTGGGCGATACGGCGAGCGCCCTGGGCCTTTTCGATCGAGCGGTCGCCATCGATCCCGAGTACGCGGAGGCCCACTTCCTGAAGGGTCTGTACCACGCCAGGCAAGCGCCTCGGAGCACGGGCGACTTCCGCCGCCGCATCATCGCCCGGGAAGCTCTCGGCAAAGCCGTGCGCCAGGATCCGGAGAATCCCCTGTACCTGCTCGAGCTGGCCAAGCTCCTCCTGATGCAGGAGATCCGGGTCGATGCGCGCCGGATGCTTCAACGCGCGCTGGATGTGGCCGAACGCGCCGACGCACCCACCCTCGCAGAGGTCCACTATCAGCTCGGTATCTACCGCGAGACGACGTGGCGCCGGCTTCGCTACCGCCACAGTCTTCCCATCGGCATAGAGGAGGTGAACGCGGATGTCGCCTTCGGGAGCGCCAATTACGTATGGGACGTGCTCAGCGCCTCGGGTTATGCTCCCGGGCAGGGCGCCGCCGCGCGCGAGGCCATGCTCGATCACTTCTACGGAGCTCTGACGGCGGATCCCGCGCACGTCGGGGCCGCCACCCATCTGCTGGCCTTCTACTACGACACGGGGCGCATGGCCGAGTTCATGGGCGAGGCTCTGCGCTTCGTGCGCGCGGCCCCCTCCGAACCTCGTGCCTATCTCGGGCTCGGCCTGGGATTGCACGCCGAAGGCCGCGACGATGAGGCGGCCGGCGCGTTCGAATACGCGATGGAGTTGCTGCCCGACGAACAGCGCGCGGATTTTCTCGCGGTCTCGCGCCTGCTCACCGAGGACGACGCCGAGGTGTTCCAGGCGCGTGCGGGCGCCAATCCGGCTGACGCCGCCCGCCGCTTCTGGACCGCCTACGATCCGCTCTACCTCACGCCGTCGAATGAGTATTGGGCCGAGTACCTGTCGCGCATGGCGTACGTGGATCTGCGGTTCGGTCTGCCGGAGTACGCTGTGCCGGGGTGGCGCACCGACCGAGGGGAGATCTGGGTGCGCTACGGCAGGCCGCTGCGCCAGGCGAGCTTCGCGGCCAACCCCACGGATAGCGGTGACTTCGAAGCCGTCACCCGGGTAACAACCGTGTGGAGCTACGGAAGGAACGGCCCCGTGTTCGTGTTCCGTGGCATGCCGGGATACCGCGGGGCCACCTTGGCGAACGACTTCCGCTTCTATACGGACGACTACCGGGCCCTCAACCCCGCACGCTTCACGGCGCCGTCGCTTCCGGCACTCCTCAGCATCCCCGCGCAGATCGCGCGGTTCCGGGGCATGGACGGCGAGATCGACCTCGAGGTATACGCGGCCGTTCCCCTGGATTCGCTCAGGGAGGCAGTCGGCGCGGCCGCGGCCACCTTCGAGACCGGGCTCTTCGTGGTGGAGCCGGACGGCGCCGAGATTCGCCGGGTAACGCAGAGCCGGGATGTGACCTTCGAAGAAGGCCGGGCGCTCCCCATGAACTGGCGCACGACGGTGCCGGCGGGGCAGCCGCACATCGTGTCGGCGGAAGCGCGCGATGCTCTCAGCTGGGCGGCCGCGGTGCACCGGGCCCGCGTGGACGCGCGCAATTTTCCCGCCGGCGAACCGAGCGTGAGCGACATCCTCATGACCCGGTCGCTCGAGGTCGTCGTCGATCCGCCTCGCACGCGCACCGACTTCCGCATGGTGCCCGAGCCGACGCTGGCCTTCGCTCCGGATGACGAGATCGGAGTCTACTTCGAGCTCTACAACCTGCTGCCTGACTCGGAGCAGTACGCTTCCTACGAGCTGGAGCTGGCGGTGACGGTCGAAGAGATCCACCGCATGGGCTCGCTCACGCAGCTGCTGGGCGCCCTGGCCGACCGCTGGGGGCTGACCGCCGAGGGCGACCAGGCTGTCCGCCTCAGGTTCAACAGGCAGAACCGCGTGCTGGCGCGCGATCTGCTCCCCGAATACTTCACTATCCAGCTCGACGAGCCCCCGCCGGGACGCTACGGCCTGCGGCTGACGGTGCTGGATCGCAACGCGGGGGTACAGCTGGATGTGGAGCGGACGTTTCAGGTCCTGGAGCCATGAGCCGCCAGGCCGGCTGTTGGTCGCCGCGGCGTGAGGGGTGGTGCACGCGCGGGCGCGCTCGCCCCCGTGGCCCTCGCCAGCGCCGCCCGAGACCTTCGTCGAACCGGTGCCTGCTGGCCTTTTGTGCAACCATGCTGGCGGTGGCCGGCGCGCTGCCGGCGCCCGCAGCCCTCTCCGCGCAGCAAGAAGGTCCCGGCTGCCACCGCAAGTGGCTGGGGGCGGCGGCCGGGGCGGTGGTGGTGGGCATTCCGACCTTCACGTCTGCCGACTTCAATCCCCGCCTGGGGAGCTGCACCCGAACCGCATGCTTCGCTCCGGTCGCGACCCTGGTGGGCTTCACGCTGGGCTTCCTGCTCGGCAAGGAGTTCGACGACCGGGCGGCGCGCCTCTTCGTCGCCGGTCCGCGGCTGGACTTCCGTCCGGGTCACACGATCCAGCTGCCTTTCGTACCCGACCGGGGCCGGGCGGCCGGCGCGGGCGCACTCTTGAGCGGGGCCGAGGGACTGGTCCTGCTGGCGGCGGAGACACCGTCGCCGCTGGGAGGGATGCGGGGGCTGCGCGATGCCGCCCTGGTGGAGGAGCGCGCGGCCATCGTGGCGGCCACCGCCAGCGGCCTCTTCGCGCTTCCGCCCGCGCGGGACGACATTCCCGGAAGGCGGGTCGACGCGCGCGGCGCCCGCCTGGTCGCGACGGGTGGTGGTGGCGGGGTGGTGGTGTCGGGGGCGGGGGGGCTGCTCGGCTTCACCAGCCGCGGGCAGGGCGCCGACCTCGAGCTCTCGGAAGCGGCGCGCACCACCGGCGGCCCGCTCGCCGCCGACCTGCAGTGGCCGGAGGAATCGCAGGTGGTGTGGGTGCTGGAAGGTCCCCGCCTGGTCGCGCGCCGGGGGGGCACGCTCGAGGAGGTGGGAGCTCTCGAATTGACCGCTTCCGTTCGCTCGCTCGACGTGGACGGCCGGCTTGGCCTGGTCGCCGCCGGCAGGGACGGGGTCTACGTCATCGATGTGTCCGATCCGGCCGCACCCCGACTCGCCGCCCGCTACCAGGGGGTTCGCAACGCACTCGACGCGGCTCTGCTCGAGTCCAGGGCCTATATTGCCGCGGGCGAGCAGGGCCTGGTGGTGCTCGACCTGGAACGTCCCGGCGAGTCCGAGCCGGCTGCGGTGGTCCGAAACCTCGGGTCCCCGTCCATGGTACTACGAAGCTCGGGGCAGGTGTGGGTGGTGGACGGGTCGACGGGTGAGGCTCATTCCGTCTCGTTCCCAGGCGTCGCGCCCACCGGCTAGCCGGACAGGCGCTCTCCCTTACCGAAGGGGCTGGCCTCTATCAGACCGATGACGACGGGCACTGCGAGCAACCGGGACCGCCGCCAGCGCGAGAGAAGGTTCTGGCGCGTCGGCATGGGCGTCTCGATCGCGTTCCATCTTGTCCTGTTCCTTTTCTGGCGCATCCCGGCCCCCAGGGTTTCCCCCTTCGCGGCAGCCGGTCCCAGGGCCGGCGACAACCGCGCCGCGTCGGGTTCCATGCAGGCGCTCAACCTGGCGATGGCACCTCCCCGACCGATCATTCCGCCACGCGTGCCGACTCCCGTCCTGACGGATATCGACCCGGTGAATTTCGAGGAAGCGGTGGAGGTGGACTTTTCCTCCCTGCTGGGGGAGCGCCCAGGCGAAGGAGAGGGTCCGGGCCTCGAGGAGGGCGAGGGACGCGGAGACGGCGGCACGGCCGCGGAGGGGCGATCGCGGGTCATTCCTCCCTCCCCTCGAAGCATGATCCTCCCGCCCTCGAACCGGAACCTGAGAGACAGGGAGGTCGAGGTGTGGGTCTTTGTCCTGGAGACCGGGAGGGTTGCCGCCGACTCCATTCGCCTGCTTCCGCCCACCTCCGACCGCGACTTCAACCGCCGGCTGATGCAGGAAGCCGCTCGCTGGATGTTCGAGCCGGCTCGCCGCGGGGGTGTGCCGGTAGCGGCCTGGTTCCGGTATACCATCTCCATGGAATAGGCTCCCCCCCAAGCGGGCGGCTCCGGACCTTCAACAGACAGAGCGAAAGGGAATGACCTCCATCGCCTCCGTGCGCACCAAGCGCATTCTCTGGGTCGACGACGAGATCGACCGCCTCCGCCCTCATCTGCTGTTCCTGCAGCAGCGGGGCTACCACGTGGACGCGATCAGCAACGGCGACGACGCCCTCGCGCTCCTGCGCGAGAACCACTACGACCTGGTCATGCTCGACGAGCAGATGCCCGGCCGCCGCGGCCTCGAGGTGCTGGCGATTCTGCGCCGCGAAGATCCGCACGCGCGCGTCGTGATGGTCACCAAGTCCGAAGAGGACCGCACCCTCAATGAGGCGATCGGGCGCCGGGTCGATGACTATCTGGTCAAGCCCACCAGCCCCCGTCAGGTGCTGTCCGTGGTCACCCGCATCCTCGAGGGGTCGAGCATCCGCCAGCAGCAGGTGGCGCGCGACTTCGCGGCCCGCTTCGGAGAGCTCTCGCACCTTCGGGCAGAGGCGCGCACCCACGAGGAGTTCGCTTCCCTGTATGCGGAACTGGTGGACTGGCACATCAGGCTGGAACAGGCGGGAGAGTCCGGTTTGCTTGACTCCGTCAACGGGATCATGTCGGAGCTGAGGCACGACTTCGGGGTGTGGATCACGCGCAACTATCCGCGCTGGGTGGATGTTTCGGCGACCCGGCGGCCCGAACTGTCGATCGACATCGTCAGGAACCACGTCTTCCCCATGCTGGGGACGGATCCGGTGGTCTTCGTGGTCCTCGACTGCATGCGGCTGGACCAGTGGCGCGTCATCGCTCCCCTGCTCTCACCGTGGTTCGAGATCGAAGAGAGCCTCTACTACTCGATTCTCCCCACGGCCACGCCGTACGCGCGCAACGCCATTTTCGGAGGACTCTTTCCCGATGAAATCGCCCGGCTCCGTCCGGGGTGGTGGGACGCGTCCGACGACGAAGGCAGCCTGAACGCCTTCGAAGACGAGCTGTTGTCGGCTCAACTCTGGCGTCTTACCGGGCGGGACGTGCCGGTGCACTACGAGAAGATCTTCACCGACCGGGAGGGAGATCAGGTACGGGCGCGTTTCCGCTCCGCGGTCCAGACGGAGGGCGCCCTGGTGGCGCTCGTGTTCAATTTCGTGGACCTGATGACCCACGGACGCAGCGAATCACCGGTTCTCATGGAGGTGGCCAGAGACGAGGTCGCGCTCCGCAACCTGACGCGCGGCTGGTTCGAGCGCTCCACCGCCTTTCAGATGCTGAAGGAAGCGGCGATGGCGGGATACTCCGTGGTCCTCACCACGGATCACGGCTCGATCCACTGCAACCGCCCGACCACCGTCTACGCCCGCAGGGACGCCACCACCAATCTGCGCTACAAGTTCGGGGTGGATCTCAGGACCGCGAACAGGTCGACGGTCTTCACCAGCAAGCGGGCCCGAGACCTGCGGCTGCCCCGGGGCCGCATGGGGACGACCTACGTGGTCGCCCGGGATGACTACTTCATGGTGTACCCCACGAAGCTGCGGGAATACCAGTCGCGCTACCGGGGGTCCTTTCTGCACGGAGGCATCTCGCCGGAGGAGATGATCGTGCCGGTCGCCCGCCTGCAACCCCGAGGCCGGAGCAAGCTGGATTGAGGCTCTATCTCCGCATACTGCGGTATCTGAGTCCCTACATCCCGGTCTTCCTGGGTGCCGTAGCAGCGAGCTTCCTGTTCGCGGTCCTCGACGCCTTCTCGATGGCGTTGCTGATTCCGTTCCTGAGCGTCCTCATGACCCCGGACGCGGGCGCCACGAGCGGCGTCGGAGCGGACGGGGCGCTGGGGCGGCTGCTGGACGCCACCGCGGGGCGCGTGGTCGCGGGAGCCTCGGGCCCCCAGGAGGCGGTGCAGGCGCTCATCCTCCTCATCCTCGCGGTCTTCGCAATCAAGAACCTCTTCGACTTCCTGAAGACCTACCTCGCCGCGCGCGTGGAGCAGGGCGTGACCCGCGACATGCGCGACGAGGTGCACGACCATCTGCTGGAACTCGACCTCGTCTTCTTCGGCCGCACGCGGATCGGGCAGATCGTCTCCCGGCTCACGCATGACGTCGAGTTGGTGCGAACCCTGTTCACGCGCGAGTTCATGCGCACCGTCACGGCAGTGTTCGAGGTCGCGGCCGTGGTGGCCCTGATGGTGTCGGTGTCGTCGTCGCTTACCCTGCTCTCGGTCGCGGTGCTGCCGGGCATGGTGGTCATCTGGGGACCGATGCTGAAGAAGCTCCGCAGGGCGGACGGGCGCGTGCTCGATCTCGCCGGCGACGTAAACGCCCGGATCCAGGAGACCTTCTCGGGGATTCGCCTGGTGAAGGCGTCCGCGGCCGAGGAGTACGAACGGGGGCGCTTTCACGGCCTGACCGCGCGGTACTTCCGCACCTTTCTGCGCACCGAGCGGGTGCGCGCCCTCGCCGCACCGGTGACGGAGATGGTGGCGGCGCTCGGAACCATCGTCATCCTGTGGTACGGCACCAGGCTGGTGCTCGTTGAGGGCGTGCTCACCGGCCCGGCGTTCATGGGCTTTGTGGCGCTCAGCACCAAGCTCTACAGGCCGATCAAGTATCTGAGCAAACTGCCCGCCATGATCCAGCCCGCGGTGGTCGGAGGCCGGAGGGTCTTCGAGTTCCTGGACGCGCCTGCCGGGATCCGCGACGCCCGGGCCGCCCTGCCGTTCCCCGGGGTCGAGCATGAGATCACGTTCGACCGGGTAGGCTTCGGCTACCGCGAGGGAAGGCCCGTTCTCGAGGATGTGTCGCTCGTGGTCGAGCGCGGCTCGATGGTGGCCGTGGTGGGCCCCAGCGGGGCCGGCAAGAGCACGCTGGTGGACCTGCTGAGCCGCTTCTTCGAGGTGACGGCGGGGAGAATCCTGATCGACGGGACCGACATCAGGCGGTTCAAGCTGCGCAGCCTGCGCGAGAAAATGGGCATCGTCTCGCAGGAGACGGTGCTGTTCCACGACACCGTGCGCGCCAACATCGCCTACGGGTTGCCGGGGGCCACCGAGCGGGAGGTCGAACGGGCGGCCCGGGCCGCGCGCGCGCACGGCTTCATCGAGGCTCTTCCCGATGGCTACGAGACAGTGGTGGGCGAGCGCGGCACCGAGCTTTCGGGCGGCCAGCGCCAGCGGCTGGCGATCGCCCGCGCCATCCTCAGGGACCCTCCCATCCTGATCTTCGACGAGGCCACCAGTTCGCTCGATACCGAATCCGAGCGCTGGGTCCAGCGCGCGCTCGATCGGCTCAGCGAGGGGCGTACGGTCTTCGTGATCGCCCACCGGCTGTCCACCGTCCGCCGGGCGAGTTCGATCCTTGTTCTCGACCGAGGCAGAATCGTGGAGGCCGGGAACCATGACCGGCTCATGCGCGCGGGAGGGCTCTATCGTCGCCTGTACGAGATGCAGAGCGGGCCGCCGGCCGAGGACCGGCGAGCGCCGACAGCGGCCGCGCTTCCGGGTTGAACCCGGCGGAGAGGCGAATGGAGGCGCCTGACCGGCGGCGGCGCGTGCGCGCCCGGCACCGGGTGGAATACGGACTCTTCCGCACGGCCGCGGGGTGTGCGGGGCTGCTGCCGCGGCGGTGGGCGCAAGGTCTGGGGGCGGGCGCCGGCTGGCTGGCGGGACGTGTGTTTGGCGTCCGCCGCCAGGTCGTCGAAGAAAACCTGGCGCGAGCCTTCCCGGAGCGCTCCCCGGCCTGGCGGGCCCGGGTGGCTCGCGCCAGCTACCGTCACCTCGGGCGGACGGCGGCGACCACCTTCCGGCTCTCGCGCATGACCCCCGGACAGATCCTGAAGCTCTCCCGGGTAGAGGGGAAGGAGCTGCTTGCCGACCCTGTGGCGCGCGGCGAGGGGGCCATCCTGGTGACCGGCCACCTGGGCAACTGGGAGGTGGGCGGGGGGGCGCTGGCGTGCCGGGGCCTCCCGCTGGACGTGGTCGTGCGTCCCCAGAACAACCCGCTCTTCGACCACGCGCTCGCGCGGGCCCGCAGTCGACTGGGCATGAACCTGGTATACCGCCACAATTCGGTCCACGTCCTGCTCCGGTCCCTGCGCCAGGGCAGAGTGGTCGTTGTGCTCGCCGACCAGAACGCCCACTCCGGCGGCCTCATGGTCGATTTTTTCGGCAAACCCGCCTCGACGGCGCGCGGTCCGGCCCTTCTTGCACTCCGCAGCGGTGCTCCGCTGGTGCTGGGCGTGGGGCTCCACCATCCCTCCGCGGCGCAGCCGCACCACCTCGTGCTGGAGCCGGTCAGCGTGCCGCTGACCGGCATTCTTGCGCAGGACATGGAGGCGCTGACGCGCGCACACGTCGCGGCGCTGGAGCGCCAGATACGGCGGTATCCGGGACAGTACCTCTGGCAGCACCGGCGCTGGCCCCGGACTCCGGCACATCCGTCGGCCCCGGAACCGTCCCCCCGGAGCGCGGTATAAGCGCCAGCCTGTCGCGCCAAGTCGGTGGGGCCGCCGTGTTGTTCTAATCGGCCCCGATCTTGCAGTGTGACGGGGGCCTGCGTCCGGCTAACGGAGTTCATCGTGGTCTACATCTGCATTCCAGCTCGTAACGAGGAGAGCACCATAGGTGTGCTGCTCTGGAAGATCCGGCGGGTGATGGCCGGTTTCGGGCGCGACTACGAGATTCTGGTGCTCGACGACGGGTCGAGCGACGATACCCGGTCGCTCCTCTCCAGCTACCGGCGTGTCGTCCCCCTGAAAATCCTCGACAGCAACAGGCGACTGGGTTATGCAGGGGCAACCGAGGCGTTGTTGCGCGAGGCCGTGCGCCGGGCCGAGTACCCGAAACGAGACGTGGCTGTGACCCTACAGGCCGATTTCAGCGACGACCCGGCAGGCATCGTGCCCCTCATGAAGACCCTCGAAGGGGGAGCCGACATCGTCAGCGCCGCCTTCGCCGAAGAGCCGCCCGGACTGACCCGGACAGCCCGCTTCACTCGCTGGCTGGCCCGCCACTGGCTACGGCGCACCCTCACCTCGGCGCCGGTATCGGATCCGCTCGGGGGCTTTCGCGCCTATCGCGTCGTGGTGCTCAAGAAGATGTTTGCCGATGCGGGAGAGCAGGAACTCGCGCTCGGGGATGGCTGGGCCGGCAACCTGGAGTTGCTGGAGCGTGCTCTTCCCCACGCCCGGACGGTCGCGGAGGCGGTGGTGGAAGAGCCCCGCAACCGGCGCGTGCGGCGGTCGCGGTTCAGGCCCTGGCGGACGCTCCTGGGGCTCGGCCGGGCGCGCGGGCGCATCACCTTCGCCTCGGCGGAGGGCGCATGAGACGCCGGCGCGCTCCTCTCGCACTGCTGTTGGCGCTCGCCGCCATGCCTGCGCTCGAGGCCGCGGCGCAGACGGCATCTCCGTGGGTAGCGCCCGCGCAGCCCCGCGAGGCCATCGTGCCGTTCGAGGTAGGCGAACGTCTGGATTACAAGGTCAAGCTGGGGATCCTCAACGCCGGCGAGGGATCGCTGGAAGTCGCCGGCATCGATTCGATTCGGGGGAACCCCGCCTACCATGCCATCATGCGCATCGACGGCGGCGTGCTGTTTGCACGGGTGCACGATGAGTTCCAGACGTGGTTCGACACCCGCACGCTGACCAGCCACCGCTTCATCCAGGACCAGAATGAGGTGGGGTCCAAGCGCTTCCGCCACTATGAGATGTATCCGGAGCGGGGCGTCTGGGAACGCGAGGACGACGTGGAGGTGGGCGATCTGCCAACGTCCCTTCCGCTGGACGACATTTCCTTCGTCTACTTCATCCGCACTCTGCCGCTGGAAGTGGGCGACGTCTATACCTTCGACAGGTACTTCAAGGAAACCGGCAATCCGGTGATCGTGCGCGTGTTGCGCAAGGAAGAGAAGGAAGTCCCCGCAGGCATCTTCAAGACCATTGTGGTGCAGCCGATCATCCGCACCCGAGGGCTGTTCGGCCAGGGCGGCAAGGCGGAACTCTACTTCAGCGACGACGACCGCCGCGCGCTCGTGTACATGAGGTCGAGCGTCCCGATCGTCGGCAGCCTCACGCTGCACCTCACCAGTCCGCCCGCCTGGCAACCTCAACCCACGCCCACCGGCGAGAGCGATTCGGCGTCCCGGCCTCCGCCTTCCTGAGCGTCCCCACCTCCTGCTTCCCGGCAGTGCCTTCCTCGATTGCGGGTGAGCACGGGTGGACGGATCCGGTGACGACCGTGTCACACGGGGCGCGGTGAGCCAGGCAGGGTCGGGGCCGGTTGTCGGACGCCGCCTCCGGCTTGATACGCCCGAGCACGTCCGCCTCGACTACCAGCTCGCCGATGTGGGCTCGCGGCTGGCGGCGCTGCTGATCGACCTGGTGGTCATCGTCGGCGCTCTGATCGTGCTTGGAGTGGCCGAAGGGCTGCTGGCAAGGGGCGGTCTGTCGCTGGTGGACAGCCTCGCCGCGAGCGTGCTGGTGATCGCCTTCTTCCTGCTGCAGTGGGGGTACTTCCTTCTCTTCGAACTGCTGCGGGACGGGCAGACGCCCGGAAAACGGGCACTCGGGCTTCGGGTTCTCCACTCCAGCGGCCAGCCCCTCTCGGTGCGCGGCTCGGTGATCCGCAACGTGTTGCGCATCGTCGACTTTCAGCCCGGCGTGACCGGCGTGCTGGGCGGGGGGGCGATCATGCTCACCGCCCGCTCGCAGCGGCTGGGCGACCTTGCCGCCGACACCATCGTGGTGCGCGACGACGGCGCCGGCGAGATCGCGTGGCCGGAAGCCTCCGCCGCCCCGGCGGCGGGCCGCCCACTTCTGAGCGCCGAACAGTTCGAGCTGCTGAGCAACTACCGGCGCCGGCGCCCAGAGCTCTCCCCTGAGGCAAGACGTACCGTGTCCGGCGCCGTGTTGAAGGCGATTCGTCCGGCCGTGGAAGGGCAATCGCTGCTGGAGACGATGTCCGCGGACGAGTTCCTGGTGCACCTGCACGACGAGGAGGAGCCGCGCAGGGCAGCGGCGGGCGGCGTTTGGGGCCTGCAGGCCGCCGCCCTGGTCCGCGAGCAGCGGCGCGAGTGGGCAAGGTATGGCGAACTCCTCCGCAAGAGTGCCGGGGGCGGGCTGAAGCAACTGCCCGAAGGAGAACTGAGAACCTTCGGCCGTCTCTATCGAGGCGTAACCGCGGACCTCGCCCGCGCTCGCACCTATGGCGCGCCCGCCTCGGTGCTGCGCAGTCTCGAACGCTGGGCCGGCGCCGGCCACAATCTCCTCTACCGCGTGACCGGCGAATCCATGGTTTCGGTGCGGCGCTGGATCACGCGCGGTTTTCCGAGGGCGGTGCGGGTGCACCACCGGCCCATCCTGCTCGCGTCGCTGCTGCTTTTCGGTCCCATGGGGGTCTCGTTCGGCCTCGTTCGATCGAATCCCGTTCTGGCCCGCTACATGACCTCGTCCGGCATGCTGGAGCGGGCCGAGAGCACCCCAGGGGGAGACATCGACGCGGCCTACGTCGACATCCCCGGAACTCTCATGCCGCTGGCCTCGACAGGCCTCATCACCAACAACGTGCAGGTGGCCCTGCTTGCCTTCGCGGGCGGGGTGCTGGCGGGATCGCTGACTGTGCTGCTGCTGGTCTTCAACGGCGTGCATCTGGGCACGGTTCTGGGGTTATACGCGAACGAGGGACTGCTGAGCGTCATTCTCGCCTTCGTCTTCCCGCACGGCTTCATGGAACTCACCGCCATCTGCCTGGCGGGCGGCGCGGGGTTGTGGCTCGGCTCCGCGGTTGTGGTGCCGGGGCGCCTTACCCGGCGGGCCGCGTTGCAAAAGCGGGGTCGGGAGGCGCTCTCCCTCCTGGCGGGAGTGGTCGGGTTGCTGGTGATCGCCGGAATCGTGGAGGGGTTCTATTCGCCGTCGGGACTGCCCGCGGTGGCGAAGTTCGCCTTCGGCGCGGCGACCGCGACGGGGTTGGCGGCCTACTTCGCGCGAGGAGGAAGGGAATAGCGCGAGGAGAAGGGAACAGGCTACAGCAGTCCCCGCTCCTTCACTTCCACGTACTTGTCGAGCGTCGCCCCGAGCGTCCGGGCCGGTGGGACATCGACCACCAGAATCCCCGAGCGGCGCATGGTCCCGAGCGCCAGGGCGCGCGCCTGCACCAGTTCGGCCGCGGCCGCCCTGCGGAAGGCTTCGGCGTCGGTTTTGACCGGCTGGCCGGCGGCTTCCTCCAGCAACGGGTTGCCGATCGTCACGGCGAGCGGCAGGTGCACGCGCGCAACCCGGGCGAGCGAGCGCACCAGGGCCCGCGACACCGTCTCGTCGATTACATCCGAGAAGAGCACGACCAGCGAGCGCTTGCTGAAGGTTCGGCCCAGCGTGGCCATGGCGAGAGGGTAGTTCGGTTCCACGAGGCGGGTTTCGACCCCGGTCAGGGTCTCCGCGAGCCGGGAGAGGTTCACGCGTCGGGGCGGCGACAGATGGCGAACGCGGTCGTCGAAGATCATCACCCCCAGTCGGTCGCCATAGGCCTGGGCCCGGCTGGCCAGCAGCATGCATGCTGCCAGCGCGATGTCGGCGCGTTCCCGGTCCACGATCGTCTCGCGCATGTGCCGGCCCGCGTCGATGGCCAGAACCACGTGCTGTCCGCGCTCCGCCTGATAGTTGCGCACGAGAAGGTGCCGGCGCCTGGCCGAAGCCTTCCAGTCGATGGTGCGCGGGTCGTCCCCCTTCACGTACTCGCGCAGACTCTCGAACTCGGTCCCCTCCGCGCGCATGCCCGTCCGCCGCGGTCCCATCTCCCGGAGTGGGCGGCGAACGCTGTGCTTCTTCTCCCGAAGGAAATCGCGGATGCCCGGCTGTACGCGCACGACATGCCTCGCCGGAACGGTCGAACGCAGCCATGCCAGCCCCAGCGGGCCGAGGACGCGCAGGTGCAGGTCCCCGAGCTCCAGAAAGCCGCGCTGGAGCGCCCTGATACGGTAGGACCGCGTGATCGACGCCCCCGGGGATGCCAGAATCCGCACACCTTCGTTCCAGTTCTCGTTGCCGCCCTCCGCGGGCTCGCGCTCGAACCTGGAATCGATGTCGTCGGTAAGCATCAGGCGAACCGCGCTCGAGCCCGGGTTCGCGACGTCGACGGCCACTTCCAGATACGCCCCCAGCGAGGCGACTTCGAGTGCTCGGCGCTCCACCGCGAGCAGGGGCGCGCGGCGCGCATCCAGCAGAATCAGGGCGCAGATCACGAGGTCGACCACGAGCGCGAGCGCGACCGAGACCAGGAGCAGAGGCGATACCAACGCAAGCAGCCAGAGAGCGCGGCGGCTCGGGAAAGCGCGCATCACGGATCAGCGGGGCGCTTCCAGGGTCTCGAGCAGGGCGGCCACCTCATCGTCGGAAGACCTGCCCTCCACCTCCGCCTCGGGTGTCAGAACCACCCGGTGGCGCAGGACCGGGAAGGACAGCGCCTTGACGTCGTCGGGAATGGCGAAATCCCTGCCATTGAGATATGCCTCGGCCTTCGCCGCCTGCAACAGCGCCACCCCGGCCCGCGGGCTTGCTCCCAGCGCAAAGACCGATTCATCGCGGGTCGCCCGCACGATGTCCGTGATGTAGCGCCGGATGCGTTGGTCCACATGCATGGCGTTCACGGTAGCGCGCATCGCCAGCAGCTCCTCCCGCGACACCGGCTCGCCCAGCGCGTAGGTGGCCTCGTCGTCCGCCCGGAAGCCGGCATCGTGGCGGTCGAGGATGCGCCGCTCCGCCTCTTCCGACGGGTATTCCACCGAGATCTTCATCAGAAAACGGTCCACCTGCGCCTCCGGGAGAGGATAGGTGCCTTCGTATTCGACGGGGTTCTGGGTGGCGAAGACGGTAAAGGCCTCCGGGAGCGGCCGGGTTTCTCCGTCCACGGTGACCTGTCGTTCCTCCATCGACTCGAGGAGTGCGGCCTGGGTCTTGGCGGGCGCCCGGTTGATCTCGTCGGCGAGCAGAAGGTCGGCGAAGACAGGCCCGGGACGATAGGTGAAGTCGCGCCCGGTGCCGTCCAGGACGTTCACCCCGGTGAGATCGGTCGGCATCAGGTCGGGCGTGAACTGCACCCGGCCGAAGTCGAGGCTCAATCCCCGGGCGAGCGCGCGCACGGCCAGCGTCTTCGCCGTCCCCGGGACGCCTTCGACAAGCGCGTGCCCGCGGGCGAGGAGGGCGATCATCATCTGCCTGAGCAGGGTGGCCTGGCCCAGCACGATCTGGTCGAGGGCGGCGAGCAGTTGAAGCGCCGGATCCGGCGGGTTCATGCGGACGTTCTCCGTTGGATGTGTTCGTCGATGCCACGCGCGACCCGAATCAGGCCCACGGGATTCGCCCCGAGGCCTCGGCGGATCAGCCGCAGAGATCCGGGCCGTGCAGTCCGGTCCTCCAGTCGCGCCAACAGGCGTTCGGCTTCCGGCATGTCGCGGGGAGGCGGGCAGCGGTAAGCGCGCGCAAGTCGCCCGAGCATGAGGACAGCCGCCGTCTCACGGGCCCGGGCGTTTTCGTAGACGGCCGCCAGAGCCCCAACGTGCTCGAGCGCCGAGCGCCTCGCGTCGCCCGCGGGAGCCAGTGGCGCGCCGAAGCGCAGTCCAGCGCAGAAAAACGCGAGGAGGACGACCAGACCCAGGTGAAGCGACGCCCTGCCGGCGGGCGTGCCGACCAGGAAGTCCATGGTGGCTCGTGCCGGCGATCGGGAGCCTCCCAGTCCCTGGCTGAACTCGTCGAAGAAAACGGAATCGCCGGGGCTCGTCCAGGCGATGGCGGCGCGCACGGCGAGCACGGCCAGCGGAGCTTCATCGGCGAAGCGGTTGGAGAGCGGCGCGGCGTCGGCCAGAGCGACGATGCGTCCCTCGCCCAGGGGAATCAACGCGGCCGCCGTCCATCGGTGGCCGGCGGAATCGGGAGCGGTAAGGAGCAGCGGGTCGTGAGGCGCCGGTGCCGGTGGAGCTTCGTCGCTGCCGATTCCTTCTCCCACATCGTCGTCCCCGTCGTCCCCGGAGGCCGTGTCGGGCACGATCGCGTAGCGCGCCGGCCGGGCTGTCGCGAGACCTTCAGTGAGGGGATGATCGGCACTCCAGAGCGGGCCGCTCGCGAGTTCCGCAACCGGGGCGACCTGCTCCCCCGCCACGGGTACCGCCGGGTCGGCGGCGGTGACGCGACCGGATGTGTCGGCCGGTGGCTCGCCCTCGTCCGCGGCCTCGCCGCGAGCCTCCACGGAGTCCCCGTGCTCGACGAGAGTGCGGCGCGCGAGTCCCAGCGAGTCCAGGATGGGCGAGTCTTCGCGAGGGGCGTGGATGAGGAAGCCGCCACCACGCACCCAGTCCAGAAGCTCGTGCACTTCCCGGGGACTCGGACGCCGCACCGGTTGGAGCAACACCAGGGTGCCACGCAACGGATCGGCGTCGACGAGCGGTGTCACGCGGGTCGAAGCGGGCGGGCCCAGGAGGGCGATCGCGCGGTGCAGCGCCGCGACCCCGTCGGGCGTGGTGCGGAGCGCGCTGCGGCGGACATCCGGGGCCGAAACGCCGGAAGGGCGAAGGGCGATCGCAGTGAGCCCGAGGAGGAGGGTGACGACCGCGATCCCTGCCAGAACCCCCCACTCCGTGCCGAACCGGCGATCCGCACCCGGTTGTCGACCCCGGCGCGCCCCGCGCTCCTGGCGTTGTGCGCCCCCCGGGGGGGCGGCGGGCGCCGACTCCCGGAACCGTGCCGGAGTCACTTGCCGGCCCGCCCGGTCACTGTGCATCCGACCCGTTCAGCCAACGCCTCCAGACCGCGGTATCCGGACGGGGTGGGGGTTTCGTGGCCGAAGGCGAGTTCCTGGAACGAGTGGATGAAGGCGGTGGTGTCGGCCCTTTCCCGTTCGTTGATGACACCGCCTCCAGCTGCCTCCAGTCCATACTCTCCAGGGGTCTTGGAAGGATGGAAGTCCACCGCGCCCCTGCGTTCGAGAGTGAGGATCAGGCCCTGATACAGTGCCGTGGCGGCGTGCCGGTACTCCGAATCGCCTGCCCGCTCAGCGGCGATGCGAAGCCAGTCCCTTGCCGTGCGCAGCTCATCGGGTACGGCATCCGGATCGCGCCGCGTCGATTGCGGATTCCGCTGCGGCAGCGATCGCAGAACGACGAACGCGACGGCCCCGAGGCAGACGACGGCGATGAGGACGGTCAGGAATTCCGCCTGAGCTTCCGAAATATCCGGGAAGAAGCCACGAACCCAGTTCCAGAACCGCATCCAGAGCTGGCTCAGCACGCGAATCAGCAGTCCGCCGCCGAACGCCTCGAAGTCCGGTCCGCTCAGGATGTCCGCGAGTGTCCGCGACACCTCCTCCGCAGAAGGCAGTTGCTCCTGAAACACTCAGTCGGCCATCGCACGCGCCGCGGCCTGCAGGTCGGTGCCTTCGCTTCGCGCCCTCAGGTCCGCAAAGAGGACCATGGTGCAGGCGACCCACAATGGAGTGGTCACGGACTGAAATCCAAGAGAAACGATCTGGATCGCCCAGTAGCGAACCAGGCCGATGGTCTCGGCCGGGTTCGAAGCGAGGAGGGCGCCGGTCGAGCCGACCAGGAGGTACGCGGCCAGCGCGGGCACGACGGTAATCAACCAGGTGACCACGAAGACGAAGAAGACCCGCACGCGGCTGCCGCGCACCAACCCGAAGGATCGCCGCAGGCCCCCGAACGGCCCACGCCCCTCGACCACCATCGCGGGCACCAGCATGAAGGTGTGCGTCGCCCACCAGCCCCCCACCGCCACGATCAGTGCGATCACCACGATGATGGAGACCATCGCGGTCGCGACGGAATCGCCGCGCATCGCAAGCCCCACGATCGCCACAACGGGGAACCCCGCCACAAACGCCGCCAACATCAGCACCGCCCCGGCAAGCAGAGCCGCTCCCACCAGCCTGGGAAGCAATGTCAGGGCCCGCGCGTAGCTGTTCCCGACAGAGGTCGGGCGATCGCCCATCCTGGCGTCCATCGCCATCGCGAGCGCCGCCCACGTCATCAGCGAGAACACCAGGCCCACGGCCAGGAGTCCGACGAAGAGCAATCCCGCCCCGGGGTCGGTGAACATGACTTCCAGGTCGCTCTCGGCCGAAGTCGGTACTGCGGTCGCCACCATCGCCGGCGCGAGGCCGACCAGCGCGACCGGCATGTAGAGCCGAAAGTCGCGCCGGAAGAGTCCGAATCCGAGATCGAGGACTTCCCCGAAGTCCAGCGGCCGCAGCGGGATCGCGGACATTGCCTGCTCCTGTGAGGTTCGCGGCTCCGGTGGGGTTGCCCGCCGCCTAACGCGGTCGCGGATTGCGGCGGCCGTCCCGCCCGTCGGGCAGACGTCCGGAAGCGGCAAAGCGGGCCCGGGCCTCCCGGGCGATTTCGCGGAATGCCGGCTCGCTGCGCAGGGGGTCCCAGGCGGGATCGGTGCGCAACATCATGAGCCGGGAGTCCTCCCTTGCCAGTGCCTCCCGGAGCTGTTCGAGGGCGCCTTCACGGTCGCCGGCCCAGAGGCTCGCCTCCGCGAACGACGTGGGGCGCACCGGCCGACCCTCGGCCCGAATGGCGTGCAGCCGGTCGAGCTGCCAGGACCAGTACCCGGCCGTGCCACCGGACCCGACCGCCTGCTCGAGCTGGTCGACAGCCCCCGCGCCAGGAGCATCCGGCCACCCGTAGCTGCTCCAGCGGCGCATGGTTGCCACCGCGGCGTCAACGTCGCCCGCGGACGCGTACATGCGCGCCAGCGTCTCCCATGCCGGGCTGGCGTTGGGATGGTCGATCAGCAACGTCTCCAGCACTTCGATGGCCGCGTCGATACGCCCGTCCCCCGCCAGACGGCGCGCCACGAATATCTGGCGCCCGGCGTCAGTGCGCGCGGTCTGCAGGAAACGGCGGCTCACGGCGTCCTCCAGGCCGCGGCCGATCTCCGTCGTGGCCATGGCCCAGGCGGTGTCCAACTCGGCGAGTGGCACCCCGGGGTAATCCGGTCCCGAGAGGGGAGGTGCGGGGATAGCCGTGTTCGGGGCCGGGATCGCCAGGGGGAGGTTGTGTTCGAGGAACTGGTGTACCTCCTGGGCTTCGGCGGAACCCGGGTCGAGCGCCACGGCGCGGGCCGCTTCCTCGCTTGCCTGTCCGACCTCCGCGGCGTCCACGAAACCGTCTTCGATATCGGCCAGAAAGCGTGCCCCGGCGAGACCCGCGAGCGCGGCAGCGAAGCCGGAGTCGCTGCGAAGCGCCTCTTGAAAATACTCCACCGCCCGGCGGTATCCCTCGGCCGTGCCAAGCCCGTACTCGTACCGTCCGCGCAGATAGGCGTCCTCCGCCCGCGGGTCGCCGCTCCCCACCGTCCCCCTTCTCGCCACAACCTGGACAACTTCTCCTTCCGGGTCCTGCCGCCCCGGTATGTCGGCCGCCACCGTCATCGCCACCTCGCTCTGCAGCGCGAGCACGTCGGTCATTTCGCGGTCGAAGCGGAAGGTCTGGATGTGCGAGTCGCTCGCGGCGTGGATGAGCTGCAGGGTGATGCGCACCTGGTCGCCCGAGCGCGTCACCGACCCCTCCACCAGCGCATCGACGCCGAGTTCGCGGCCGATGGCCGGTGCGGACGTTGTCGTACCCTGGTACTGCATGACGGAGGTTCGGGAGGCCACGCGAAGCCAGTCGAGCTGGCTGAGGCTTGCAGTCAGTTCTTCCTGCAGGCCGGCCACGAAATAGGCTTGGCTCGCATCCGGCGAGAAGTCGTCCAGGGGAAGCACGGCGATCGAGGCGATCGGCCGGGTGGGATCGTACACCTCCAGCGCGATCACCTCCGTTTCGCCACCAGGCGCGAAGGTGCCCCTGGCCGAGAGCCAGCCCGCCAGGCCCCCGGCGATGCCGATGGTCAGGACGAAGAAGGCCAGGCGCGGCATGATGCCCTGTACGGGGCTGTCGGGAGTACGCCGGATGCCATGCCTGGTGCGTTCGTACACCCAGGCGAGCGCCACGCCCGGCGGGAAGCCGAGCACGACCACGACCACCAGGATGCGCAGTCCCAACTCGCCCAGGCCGAACGCCGGCAGGACGATCTCGCCCAGCTGCAGGAGCACAAAGGCGGCGGCGCAGTACCCCAGGGCGAAACGCACCACACGTCTGCGCCGCAACTCGGCGACGAGGTCGGCGAACGCGAATCGACGCTCGGGCTGGTTCATGGACTCCTCACTCCCGTCCGGCGCGCCGGTGCATCCTCGCACCCGCTTGCCGGGCGAGCCCTATTCATCCGGGCGAGCGGCGTTCGGGTCGCGAAAAAGGTGGAGCGCCGTCCCCTTAAAGACACGCCCCTTCGCACGCACGCTGAATCGGTACTTTCCCGGAACCGGGAAGACCACGTTCTCCACCGGCATGATCAGGCAGGTGCGGGCCGGCGGCCGGTCCGCCGCGCGCCGGTCGACCTGGGTCTCGCCTTCGACGGTCAGGCAGGGCTTCCGGGAAGGGTCGAGCAGGTCGACGCGAAAGTGATAGCTGCCTTCGTCGGCTCTGTCCCACTCGATGCCCGCCACGATCACCATTTTGCTCTGGACTGCCGGAAACCCCGGCGCGAAGAGGTCGTTGAAGGCGCCCTGGACATCGATTCTGGTTCCGGATTCCGCTTGGCGCGCGGCGTCGCACGCCACCGACAGATACAGTTCCATTTGCGGCCTACTCCCGGGTGCCCGGCGACCGATCCGCGGCGTCGGCGCGTGAGCCCCAGCCCCCCCCTCCGGGCGACTGGATGCTTATGATGTCGCCGGCCTTGACCTCGAAGGAGGCCTTGCCGGGCAGGATCCTCTCCTCGCCACCGGAAATGAGCATGTTGATTCCCGGAGCCCCGTCCTCTCCGCCGCGAGCGCCCGCTGGTCCGCGTGTGCGCCGTTCACACAGCAGCGTGGACCCCGCGTCCACGAGCAGCATGATGTCCCGGCGCAGACCGTCGCCACCCCGGTGCCGCCCCCGTCCCCCGCTGCCGTGGCGAAGCGAATAGCGCGCGACGCGGAAGGGATAGGCGTGCTCCAGCGCCTCCACGGGCGTGTTCAGCGAGTTGGACATGTGGCAGTGAACCCCGGAGAGCCCGGGATGGCCCGGTCCGGCGCCCATTCCGCCCCCTACCGTCTCGTAGTACGCAAAGCTCTCGCCGCGCAGGTCGATTCCCCCCATGGTGGTGTTGTTCATGGTTCCCTGGCTGAGCGCCGGCATGAGATCCGGAAGTGCCTTCCCGAAGGCGCGGAGCAGTGTATCTGTGATCCGCTGGCTTGCCTCCACGTTGCCCGCGGCCACGCTCGCCGGCAGGCGCGCATTGACCAGCGAGCCCGACGGAAGGCGCTGTTCCACGCTCGTCATCGACCCACCTCCTGCGGGCAACGTCTCGCCCAGCAGCCCCTCCACCACGCAGCGCACCACGTAGCGGACCGCCGAGGAGGTGATGGCCGCGACGGCATTGATCCCCCCCTCGGTCTGCGGCGAAGTGCCGGCGAAGTCGACAACCAGCCCGTCCTGCGATATTTCCAGAGCCACCCGGATGGGCACGGGCCCGTGACCGAACCCGTCGTCGTCCATGAAGTCCTCCGCCTCGAAGCGCCCGGCGGGCATGCGCCGGATGCCGGTAAGGAGGAGGCGGTCGGCGTAGGCGATGAGTTCGTACATGGCGCCCAGCACCGCCCGGCTGCCCCGACGCCGCACAAGGTCGAGCAGCCGGACCTGCCCCGTATAGAGCGCAGCAATCTGCGCCTGCAGGTCGCCCGCGCGTTCGACCGGGGTGCGCACGTTGGCCAGGATCGTGTCCCACAGTCCCTCCCGGCGCTTCCCGCGCACGTACAGCCGCACGGGCGGGATGCGCAGCCCCTCCTGGTAGATCTCCCGCGCGAGCGGCATCGATCCCGGAGTCATCCCCCCCACGTCGGAGTGGTGGGCGCGTGACGCCACGTAGCCCAGCAACACCCCGTTCGCCGGAGCGTACACCGGCGCGATCAGGGTGATGTCCGGCAGATGGGTCCCTCCCCGGAAGGGGTCGTTCAGGCAGGCGATGTCGCCCTCGTCGAGGGTGCCCAGCTCCGCGAGGGCCGCCTCCACGCTCATCGGCATGGCGCCAAGGTGCACCGGCATGTGGTCCCCGAGTGCGACCGGGATGCCGTCCGGCGTGAAGAGCGCGCACGAATAGTCGCGGCGTTCCTTGATGTTGGGAGAGAAGGACGAGCGCCGCAGCGCCGCCCCCATTTCTTCCGCGAGAGCGGCGAAGAGCTGCCGGAAGATTTCCAGGGTGACCGCGTCGGGGCGGATGCCGGCGCCGCCGCCCGGATTTGCACGGCCCGGACTCACTGAGTAACCTTGCTGGGCTTTTTCGCTGGGTGGCCGGCCGCCATCCATATTCGTACGCATGGGAGAGGAGAGGTGAAATTGTCGGATTCGAAGCTCCTGGATCGGGCCAGGGATGAGTTGTTCAGCCACATCAACCGATGTGGCGTAATGGAGGCCAACGAGGCTGATCAGACCGAGTGGATGAACGATACCATCGATTATCTGTCCGAACGCTATCCGTCTCTCGGTGGACACGAGTTACGCTTCCTGCACGCCGTCGGGTTGCGATTCTGCCAACCCGCCATCGCTCGCGGCACCGCCACCATCGCCGCGGTCGGCGACGCCGCCGCATCTTCGGCCCCGGAATAGTCCGGGCGCACGAGAATACCGCAGCCGAGCGCCCCGGCGCAAATCGGCCGCGGTCCTCATTCGACCCCGCACAGCCCCTCCCACGCGCAACTCCGGGCAGACACTCCCGGAGTCTGGTTGCCGTATGGGCGCCAGGTTAGATTTGGGCGTGCCCGTTGCCCGAAACCGCAACAGGCCGGGTCGGCGATCTGCAGGAGCGAACCTGGTAGCGCCCTCACAGTTCCATCAGGAGGATGCGGATGATGGAAGAGCGGTTCCTGAGCTCTGAAGAATACGATGAAGAAGCATACAAGCTTTACGATGAAGGTGACTACGAAGGGGCCCTCGAGATGCTGAAAGAGGGCCTTTCCTTATATCCTCAAGCCGTCGAGTTGTATGTCGGCATGGGCTACGCGCGGTTGGCGCGCGAGGAGTATGCCTGGGCTCGCGAGAGCTTCCAGCGCGCTCTGGTCCTGGATCCCGACCATGAAGACGCCCTGGTCGGCATGGGAGAACTGTTGCTCTGGTTCGGCAGGACGGACAGTGCACTGCGGCTCTTCGAGAAAGTCGAAGCCCTGGGCTACGACACGGACATCGACCTCATGTTGACGATGGGCCGGGCTCTCTACGGCGCGCAACTGTACACGGAGGCGCGCGACGCATTTGCGAGGCTGGTGGCCGCCCGGCCGGACTGCGCGGAAGCGATCGCCGCGCTCGGATACGCGCTCCACCGGACCGGAAAGGAGCTTGAAGCAGGCCGCCACATCCGGCGCGCGCTGCGCCTTGCTCCCGATCTCCACGAGGCGCGCATCTTTCTGGGCCACATCCTCTACGACCGGGCCGACCGGGAGGGAGCGATGCGGGAGTTCGAGCAGGTACCCCCCGCCGAGCACTGGGACTCGCGGGCGGTCTGGCGCGTAATCGAGCTGAACGCCTCCCTGAGAGGCATCCCGGTGGACGATCCGCGCATGGACGCGTGGCAGGCCCGCCTGCGGGAGCTCGAGAACCTGTCGGACCCGATCGACCGTCTTCTGGCGGAGGTCGAGGCGCAGGCCCACGGGATACACGAACCGGTGACCGACCACCAGCAGCTGGAGCTCTTCGGGCGACGCCCGGTCGAAGATCGGGAACTCCACCACGTCCGTACCCGCAGCGGTCAGCCGTTCTGGGGCACATGGCACGAGATCGTGCGCCAGATGCGCGACCACGCGGGCTTCTCTCACGAAACCGTTTCCCACTACATGCGCCGGCTGGCCGAGCGCTGGCGCGAACAGTTCGGCCTGGAAATCCCGATCGTGGATCCGGAGAGCTTCCTCACCGCGGCCATCCGGGCGGGGCTGGTTCAGCGCGTCGGCGATGGTCCCGAACCGGCCGAATAACGCATTTGCGCGCCCTGCAAACGACACCATGACCACCTCGGAACTGCCCGGCCGTCTGTACGACGCCCTCCTAAGCGAGATCCAGGCCCACTGGCCCGAATACGTCCACTCCCGCTTCACCGTCGCCGAGATCTATCAGAATCTGATTCCCTGGCGTACCCACCGGGATACGATGGACATTGCCGACAGCGGCGAGTACGAGCAGGCGCTCCTGCGCCTCCTCGCGGGCGAGGGCGACTACCTGACGCTCGAGTCGAAAGCCGCCAGGGACGAGATCCAGGCGGAGCTGGAATGCCGTTTTCCCAATACCGGCATCTATCGGGACTTCGCCGCTGTAGGCGTTCGTCTGAACCCGAGTCGCCTGCCCGTCCGCGAGGACGGCGCGGGGCGGCAGGAGGCAAGCTCAGCCGCTGCCACGGAAGGGAACGGCTTCGGGGCTGAACGGAACGGACCCGACGCACGTGCCGGGAGTCCCGCCGCAGCCGCGACGGACCGGCCGCGGCCGGACGAGGTGGAAAGCGCCGGACGCGCCTGTTTGGCCTGCAGCCACGAACTGCCGCGTGTCGAGGGAGTGCGCTTCTGTCCGTTCTGCGGCCAAAACGCCCTTGTCGTCGCCTGCGAGTCATGCGGGATGAGGGTTGAAGCCGAGTGGTCCTACTGCGTCGGATGCGGAACAAGGGCGCAGCGTGACTAGAGCCACGAGCGGGGGGGCGCGGGTCGCGGTCATTCCGGGGGACGGCATAGGGGTCGAAGTCACCGGGGAGGCCGTGTTGTGCTTCAAGGCGGCGGCCGATCTCCACGGAGCGTCGATCGACTTCGTCCAGTGGGACCTTGGCGCCGACCGGTACCTGCGCGACGGCGTCACCATAACCGACGACGAGTTCCGTCAGCTCGAGGACGACTACGACGCCATCCTGCTCGGCGCCCTGGGAGATCCCCGGGTTCCGGACAACACCCACATCCGCGACATCCTGCTGGGGCTGCGCTTCCGCCTCGACCTCTACGTCAATTTCCGGCCGTGCGAACTGCTCGACGCGCGCTACTGCCCCCTCAGGGAGATTCCCGAGAGCGGCCTTCGCATCGACATCTTCCGCGAGAGCACCGAAGGCGCCTACGTCAATATGGGCGGGCACTTCAAGAAGGGAACACCCGACGAGATCGCGATTCAGGAGGACGTGAATACGCGCAAGGGCGTCGAGCGCCTGGTCCGTGCCGCGTTCGAATACGCGCGCAGGGAGGGCCGCCGCAAGGTAACCATGGTCGACAAGGCCAACGCACTGCCGGCGGCGGGCTCGCTATGGCGAAGGACGTACGATCACGTGCGCGCGGAGTACGGGGAGATCGAGAGCGACGTCATGCTGGTGGACGCGATGGCCATGGACCTGGTGCGCCGCCCCGAGCGCTACTCCGTGCTGGTCACGTCGAACCTCTTTGGCGACATCATCAGTGATCTGGCCGCGGAGGTGACGGGGGGGCTGGGCCTGGCGCCCTCGGCAACCCTGCACCCCGGCCGTCACGCGCTGTTCGAGCCCGTCCACGGCTCGGCCCCGGACATCGCCGGCACCGGACGCGCCAACCCGGTCGCGGCCATCCGCTCGGCGGCGCTCATGGCGCGCCACCTGGGGCACGACGCCATGGGCCATGACATCGACCGCGCCGTGCGTCTCGCCCTCGCGGAGGGCGAAACCACCCCGGACCTGGGCGGCCGCCTCTCGACCGCCGGGGCCGGTCGGGCAATCCGGAGCCGGCTGGCCGGGCGCTAGCCGACCTGACCGCGCCGACCGCACCCCCCCACGACCCCGGTACCATACGAACCAGCATCACGAGGACTGCACATGACCGATCACGAGGAACGCACATGACCAGCCGCTCGGGAGACATCGTCTTCCTGTCCGGCAAGCGGACAGGTTTCGGCGCATTCGGCGGGTCGCTCAAACATCTTTCCGCCACTGAACTGGGAGCCGTCTCGGGCAAGGCGGCGGTCGGGGCCGCGGGCCTCACGCCCGACCAGCTCGATCACGTCGTGTACGGAAACGCGCTGCAGACGTCGGGCGATGCCATCTACCTCGCCCGGCACATCGGGCTGCAGGTGGGCACGCCCGACCACGTTCCCGCCCTGACCGTCAACCGCCTGTGCGGGTCGGGCTTCCAGGCGATCGCCAGCGGGGCGCACGAGATCCTCCACGGCGACGCCAGCGCGGTGCTCTGCGGCGGCACCGAGTCGATGAGCCAGGCGCCCCACGTCGTGCGCGGCGCGCGCTGGGGCAACCTGCGTCTCGGCGAATCCGGACACTACTTCGAGGATTCTCTCTGGAAGGCGCTCGAAGACACCAGCTGCGGGCTGACCATGGCGCAGACCGCCGAAGAGCTCGGCGACCGCTACCAGGTGACGCGCGCGTACTCCGACGAAGTGGCGCACCGCAGCCACCTGCGGGCCAGGGATGCCTGGCAGGAGGGCCGCTTCGATGACGAAGTGGTGCCGATCTCCATTCGCACCCGCAAGGGTGAGAAGGAGTTCGCCGCCGACGAGCACATCCGTCCCGACATCTCCATGGAAGGACTGGCCCGCCTGCGCCCGTTTTTTCGCAAGGGCGGCTTCGTAACCGCCGGTAATGCGAGCGGCATCGGCGACGGGTCGGCCAGCACCGTCATCGCCGACGCGCAATGGGCGGCGCGCGAGGGTCTCTCACCCATCGGCCGTCTGGTCTCGTGGGCGTTCGTGGGAGTGGAACCGAAGATCATGGGCATCGGCCCCGCGCCCGCCGCGCGCGCCGCCCTCACGCGGGCAGGCCTGGACCTGCGCGACATGGATCTGGTCGAGGTCAACGAGGCGTTCGCCCCCCAATACGCGTCCGTCGAACGCGACCTGGGGCTCGATCCCGTCAGCACCAACGTGAACGGCGGCGCCATCGCCATCACTCATCCCCTGGCGGCTTCAGGAACCCGCATCACCATCCACCTGCTGCACGAACTGCGGAGGCGCGGCGCGCGTTTCGGGCTGGGCTCCGCGTGCATCGGCGGCGGACAGGGTGGGGCCGTGGTTGTGGAAGCCTTCTCCTAAAGGAGCAAGTTTGAACATTCAGCGAGTAGGGGTCGCCGGCTGCGGCCTCATGGGCAGCGGCATCGCCGAGGTGGCTGCAAAGGCCGGATTCGATGTCGTAGTGAGCGAAGTGAACACGGACGCGCTTGAAGCCGGGAAGGGCCGGATACTCAAGTCGATGGGTCGGGCGGTGACCAGGGGGAAGCTCTCCGAAGAGGCCCGGGACGAAGCCTTGGGACGGCTGTCCTTCACGACATCGCTCAAGGACATGGCGGACCGGGATATCGTGATCGAAGCGATCGTGGAGGACCTTGCGGTCAAGACGGAGCTGATGGGCGCGCTGGACCGGTTAACCGGCCCGGAGACCATCTTCGCGTCCAACACCAGCTCCCTCACCATCAGCGAGATCGCGGCCGGCACCAGCAGGCCCGAGCGAGTCGTCGGTCTCCACTTCTTCAATCCGGTTCCCGTGATGAAGCTGGTGGAAGTCGTGCGCACCATCGCCACCGAGGAAGAGGTATTCGATACCGCCTATCGCTTTGCGCGCGACCTGGGAAAGGAGCCCATCAAGGCGAAGGACAACTCGGGATTCGTCGTCAACCTGCTGCTCGTGCCCTACATGCTCGACGCCATTCGCCAGCTCGAACGGGGGGTGGCTTCCATCGAGGACATCGACCAGGGGATGGTGCTCGGAACCGGCTACCCGATGGGCCCGTTTCTCCTGTGTGACTTCGTGGGGGTCGACACGCTCTACCGCATCTCCGAAATCATGTTCGAAGAGTACCGGGAGGCGCGATACGCCCCGCCGCCGCTCCTCAAACGGATTGTGGCACTGGGGAGATTCGGGCGAAAAGCCGGGAAGGGGTTCTATGACTGGAGCGTGAAGCCACCGCGTCCGCTGCCGCTGTAGCTACACGTCACATTCAACTGTAGCTATGCGTCACATTCCACCGAGGATGCCCGTCCCAAGGGATCGGGCCGTAGACTCGCGCCCTCTTCAGCGACGGGATGAGGTCCGACGCTGCCGCCGACGCTGGCGTCGGATCGCGGCTTCTCTCTTCCGTTTGCGTTGCGCGCTCGGCTTCTCGTAGAAACGGCGCTTGCGCAGCTCCGAGTAGAGTCCGGACCGCTGCACCTTGCGTTTGAAGCGCCGAAGCGCCCGCTCCAGATTCTCGCCTTCCTGAATCAAGACTTCCAAACAGAGCCTTCCTTTTCCTTGCGCCCGTTCCTCGGCCTCCCGGGAGTTCGAGACCCTCCGGTGCCGGGCAGGCAATCTACTCGATTCGCGGTCCCATTGGAATCCCCGCTCTATTGGCATCCCCGCTCCGGAGACAGGGATCGGGCAGGCAAATCTACCCAACCGGCGCCGCGACAGGCAACCGTGGGGGTCGGTTTCCACAGAGCTGGTACAGGCTCGGTTTTTTGTAAAACATTTGTGTCAGCCAGATATCGATTGTGTCGCGGTCCATGCTTGGAAACTTAGTCCGGGCAGCGACTTAGGGTCGGGGTGGTATGTGTGTGCCGAGCTCTTGTGGCGCTCAGGAACAGGTGAATTATCGGTTTTTGTCGTATCTCGTAAGTGTCTGTTATGACGTCACTTATGAGATTTTGCCAATTTTCTTTCGCGTCGTTTTGGTGCCCTTGCGCACCCGTCGCGCGTGTTGTAGGATCGATGCTCGCAAAAGCGAATCCCGTGGGCTTGATCCGGTGTTTTACACCGGATCGGCGGGTGCGACGCGGAGCCGGCGAAGCGGCCGGTAGCCCGTTCACGCTGGCAAGGAGCCGACCGAAAAATGTGGGAGACCCGATCCGTGAGCCTGAACGTCCGTCTGCCCCGTGACGTGGCCAGGAGAGCCGAAGCCGTTCAGGACTCCGACCCGGAGTTCCTCAGCCGCGTTCTTGTCAGCGGGCTCACTCGCCGAAGCATCTACGAGTACCTCAAGGAGCACGACGAGTCTCTCTACTCGCCCAACGGCGACGCCCGGTAGCTGTTGGCGGGCGCGTGCCTTGCGCACGTCGTGCCAGCAGGGCTTCGCGCTGTCCGGCTGGACCTCGGGAGCTCGCAGGATTCTTCGGCGTGAACGCAAAGCGTACCTGCCCGCCCGCCAACTATGAACTGTAGGTGTGCAACTCCCTGGTCTCGATGGCCAGGGCCTTCCAAGGCGTCCGGAGCCCTCATCCCGCCGTCCTGGGTATGCCGCTATTGGGCCCTGCCTGTGGCGTATTGGGCCTTGCCTGTGGCGTTTTGGGCTCCGCCTGTAGCGTATTGGGCCTTGCCTGTGGCGTATTGGGCTCCCCTACGGCGTTTTGGCCTCGCCTATGGCGTTTTGGGGATCGCTACGGTAACATACGGTCATGAAAGAGCGATCATGAGCCCCATTCTCTTTCGAGCCGGAAGTCCGGCGCAATACCGGAAGTCCGGACAACAGGAGGAGATGTGGCTGGGACTGATAGGTCCGGTGGCACTGGGACCCACTCTTCGCGGGGCAGGTCCAACGCGGAGTCGCTGGCTGTTTTGCGCGCGAAACACCGTGACTACTGTTCCGCACGTGTATTCCGAATCATCCAGCGCATGTCCCCCGACGAAATGTTCGTCTTCGTAAAGGATCTTGCCCGCAATTCCGGGGGGCCCGAAGAGCTTTCCTGGGACGAGATGGTGCGCCTGGCCACGACCCGGATCCAAGCCGAGGCGGGGCTGCCTTCATTCGAAGACTGGGCGGAGGAGTACCGAGCGAATCCGGAGCATTTCGAAGCGGTGCTGCTTGATCTCTGGAGGTCGGAGACGGGAGACGGGCCGCTCAGGCGCTAGAAGGGCAGATCGTCATCCGGCTCGCGCGACGCCGGGGCCGCCCGTCCCGCATCCTGGCGTGGGCGCCGGTAGCCTCCTCCCGAATCTTCCATTTCGGGAGTTCTGCCCCCCGATCCCAGCATGATCATCTCCCGCACGATGATGTCCGTCCAGTACCGCGTCTCTCCCTGCGGAGTCTGGGTCTGCGAATACTGCAGGCGGCCCTCGACGTAGAGGCGGTCTCCCTTCTTCACCCACTGTTCGACGATGTCGGAGAGGCGGCCGAAAAAGGTGAGTCGATGCCATTCCGTTCGCTCCTGCTGCCGTCCCGCGCGGTCGTTGAACGTTTCGTTGGTGGCGACGGAGAATTTCGCGACCTTGGTGCCGGACGGCGTCATGCGGATGTCGGGATCCGAGCCGACGTTGCCGATGAGGGTGACCTTGTTCAGCGAACGGGCCATGGGGCAAGTCTCCCTGGTTCTGGTGGGTGTTCAAGGGGCCAAGTCTAACCTAACCGATGCAACGTGGCCATGTCCCGGATCTCGCCTGCGCACGGTTCCCGCGCTGGCGCCTGGAAGCGTTCGGGCCATAGTATTCGTTCCGAATCGGCGGAGAACCGTCCGGCAGCTCTTTCACCCTCCCCAAGCGGATGCCTGCGATGCCCGAACGGCAATACGTGCGTCTTGATCGGGAAGACGAGATCGCGATCCTGACCATCGATCGGCAGCGAAAGCTGAACGCCCTCAATCCTCGGGTCGTGTCCGAGATCGCGGACGCGTTCGAAGCGTTGCGCGACGACGATGGCGTACGCGGCGTCATTCTTACCGGAGGAGGCGAGAAGGCCTTCGTGGCGGGGGCGGACATCGGAGTGCTCGCAAAGATGACGCCTCTCGACGCCGTGGAGGTGAGCCGGCAGGGGCAGGACGTGCTGGCGGCCATCGAGCGCTTTCCGAAGCCGGTGTTGGCGGCGGTTGGGGGTTTTGCCCTTGGCGGAGGATGCGAGTTGGCGCTCGCCTGCCACCTTCGCATCGCATCCGCCAACGCCCGCTTCGGGCTCCCCGAGGTCACGCTGGGCATCCTCCCCGGCTACGGAGGGACGATCCGCCTGTCGCGCATCGTCGGGCTGGGGCGCGCGCTCGAGATGACGCTTACCGGCGGGATGATCGACGCGGAGACCGCCGAGCGGTACGGTCTGGTCTCGCGCGTCGTCCCGCGCGAGGAACTTCACGACGCCGCGGTCGCGCTGATGCGCACAATAACGAAGAACGCGCCGGTCGCCCTTCGCTTCGCCCTCGAGTCGGTCTATGCGGCACTGGACAGCGCCGAGGCGGATGCGCACGCCTTCGAATCGTCGCTCTTCGGCGTGGTAGCCGCGACCGAGGACATGCGCGAGGGGATGCGTGCGTTCCTGGAGAGGCGAAGGGCGGATTTCCACGGACGTTGAGGCGCCGGTGCGTCTGAGCCACCTTTCCCTGTATCATTTCCGCAACCTCGGCGAGCAGGAGCTCGAGTTCCCTCCCGAGGGCGCGGCCATCATCGGCCCCAACGCGCACGGCAAGACCAACCTGCTGGAAGCGATCTATTATCTGGAGACGTTGCGGTCGTTTCGGGGGGCGAAGGACGAGCAGCTGACGGCCTTCGGACAGCCGGTCTTCCGGCTCGCGGGCCGGTTCGTGGACCAGACCGAGCCGGTGGAGGTGACCGCCGCCTTTCAGCGCGCCGGGCCCCGCAAGAAGGTCACCGTGAACGGACGCGAGCCCGACCGCCTGGGCGATGCCCTGGGCCACACGGCGGCCGTCGTGTTCGCGCCTTCGGACGTAAGGGTCGTCACGGGCGGACCCGCCGAGCGCCGCAGGTTTCTCGACATCGTGCTCTCGCTGGCCGTGCCCGGCTACCTGCGGGCGCTTCAGCAGTACAGGCTTGTGCTCGCCCAGCGCAACGCGGCGCTCAAGGCAGGGAGCGATCGGGCGTCCGTGGCCGCCTGGGACGACGCCCTGACTTCGCACGGCGCGAGGGTGATGGGCGCGCGGCGCGACTGGATCGCCAGAGCGGGGAAGAATTTTGGCGCCTTCTACCGCGAGATCTCCGGAGGCAGGCCCGCCTGCATCTCCTACCGGCCCTCGGTCGCGGATGCCACGGATGCGGAGCCCGGAGAGTTGCGCGATCTGTTCACCGGAGCGCTGACGCGATCCCGTGGTCGCGAGACGCGGCTGGCCTCCACGGTCGTCGGGCCCCACCGGGACGAAATGGGGATAAGCCTCACGGCCGGGACGGGGGAACTCGACCTGCGCACCTACGGTTCAGGGGGTCAACAGCGCACGGGAGCACTCTCGCTTCGTCTCACCGAGGCGGAAACCGTGCGGGAGGTGCGCGACAAGACCCCCATCCTGCTGCTGGATGACGTGTTCTCGGAACTGGACGATGGCCGCGCGCGGCGCATACTGGAACTCATCGAGGGAAGTCTGCGACATCAGGTCATTATCACCGCGCCCCGGGAGGCGGATATTCAGGTGCGGAAAGAGACGATTCCGCGCTGGCGGGTCGAGAACGGTGTGGTGAGCACGTGAGCGAGACCAGGGAGAGCCTCGCCCGCATCCTTGCGGACCGCGCACGACGCGGGGTCCGTGAGGGTGACCTGGAAGGAGCCGGCGGAAGCGTCCGAGGGGCCCGGGCAAGGCGGTCGCGGAGAACGTCCGCCAACTCCGCTTCCACAGATCCCGAAAAAGTGCGAGACGTGCTCGAGCGCGTGCTCAGGCGCCGGGGCCTCGACAAGCAGCTGGAGCATCAGAGGCTGGTCGAGGACTGGCCTCGCGTGGTGGGTCCGGGGCTGGCGCGCGTGACGCGGGCGCGCTCGGTGCGCTACGGGGTCCTGGTGGTGGAGGTTCCGTCGTCCGCGTGGGCGATGGAGCTCAACCTGCGCAGGCGGCAGATCATGGAGCGCGTGAACGACGGGCGCAGCCTCGGTATCCGCCGGGTGATGTTCGTACTGTCGCAAGGCGATGATGGGGGGCGGAAGGGATGGTAGGCCGGCCTCCCCGGTGTCCGGATCGGCCGGGAGCGGTCTCCTGAGGCCTGGCCGGAGGAGGTCGGGCGGGCGATTCCTCCGCGCGCTCAGGTGGCTGGCGGTCGGGGTGGCCGCCTACTCCGCGACCGTCTATGCCAGCGCCCGCGTGCACTGGGTGGCGATGGAGGCGGGCGGGGCTCCGGCCACCCTCCCCGCCGCCCCCGCGACCCGGGTGGCCGGCGCGCTGCACGTGCACACGCGCCGCTCGCCCGACGCCATCGGGACCGAGGACGAGGTGGCGCGAGCGGCGCGAGCGGCCGGCCTGGACTTCGTCTTCCTCACCGACCACCGGAGCGCCGACGCGCCCCCGGACGAGTGGGAACGCACAGCCCGGCGGGCGGAGGGCGTCCTGCTGGTGCGCGGCCAGGAGATCCGGGTGGAAGGGGTCGGCAAGGTGCTTGTCGACCGGCTGGACACCGCGGTGGTGGCGTGGACGGGCGGGGCGGAGAGTTTTCTCGCCCGGGTGGAGCGCGACTCGGCCTTCGCGGTGGTGGCGCATCCCCGCGGGCGCCCCGGCGACACCTGGCGGCTGCCCGGCGCGTCCGGCATGGGCGCGTGGGAGGCGTTCGACTTCGCGGACGTCGCTCGCCGCCGCCTGGCCAGCCCGAGCGTCTTCTACCATCTGGCGGCGCTGGTGGGTGGCGAACTGGCCGGCCGCGCCGAGCACAACTGGCTGCGGCTCTACCGCGACGGTTTCCGCGACCCGGGGGTTGCCGCCTTCGACTCCCTGTGGTCCGCCGCCGGCCCCACGGCGGTCGGGGGACTCGACATGCACCCCAGGGCCCGGCTGCCGGGGGTGGGGCTCTTTCCCTCCTATGCGTCGTCGCTGCGCACGATCGTCAACCATGTGGCCCTGGACGCGCCACTCGACTCCGATCCGGCGCAGGCCGGCCGCGCGCTGGGGGCGGCGATCCGGCGGGGTGACGTGTTCCTCTCGTTCGGCGATGCGGAGGCGGCGCGGGGCCTGCGGGTTGGGCTCGGGGCTCCAGCGCCCGGCGCGTTGATGAACCTTCCCGTTGCGCTGACCCGAGCGGGCGCCACCCGCCACACTCCGCCGGGCGGGACCATCACCCTCGCGGCAGGGATCCGCCTGGAGGCCGGCTTCGCGACCGATCCGGGTCGGATCGCCTACAGGATCCTGCGCGACGGTCGGGAGCTGGGCTGGCGGCGGGGCCCGGGCCTGGCGTGGGCGGTGGACGCCCCGGGGGCCTACCGCGTCGAGGTGTACCGGTACACCGCCCGGCTGGGCAGGCTGGTGTGGAACCGGCGCCCGTGGATCTTCGTCAACCCCGTGCTGGTTCGGGCTGCCACCGGGACCGGCTGACACGCACCGTCGCTTGCGCGCGACCGACCATCCCGAACTGGACGCGAACCGCGGCGCGTTCCGGCGGCCCGGAATACGGGGCCCCCGAGCGATGGTTTGGGCATGCTCCGATGCCAGGGTTTCCGGCCTCCCGGCGCATGGCCGAAAACGCCCGAAAATGCTAGATTACAACGTCTTTGTTGCCGTCACTTCCGGCTGCCCGCCGCGGCCCGAAATTCCCCCTCCCAAAGGCTCCGGATGAGCGAAGAAAGCGCGCCGAACAACACCGAGTACACAGCCAGACGGATTCAGGTATTGAAGGGCTTGTCGGCCGTACGCAAGCGGCCCGGCATGTACATCGGATCGACTTCGGCGCGGGGCCTTCACCATCTCGCCTACGAAGTCGTGGACAACTCCATCGACGAGGCGATGGCGGGCTTCTGCACGCGCGTGGACGTGCGCATCCACGCCGACGACTCGGTCACCGTAATCGACGACGGACGCGGCATCCCCGTTGACATCCATCCCGTGGAGGGCCTGCCGGGCGTCGAAGTGGCCATGACCACGCTTCATGCCGGCGGCAAGTTCGACAAGGACACCTACAAGGTCTCGGGCGGACTCCACGGCGTTGGCGTAAGCGTCGTCAACGCCCTCTCGGTGCACCTCGAGGTCGAGGTCGTCCGGGACGGCCACCGCTATCGCCAGAGCTACTCCCGCGGCGAGAAGCTTACGGACCTCGAGGTCATCGGCCGGGCGGAGGGGAGCGGAACCCGCGTCACCTTCAAGCCCGATCCCGAGATCTTCACCGAACTCCACTTCAACCTCGACACCCTGTCGGGCCGCCTGCGCGAGATGGCCTTCCTCAACCGCGGTCTGCGCATCAGCCTGCGCGACGAGCGGGGCACCGCAGACGACAAGGCTCTCGTCGAATACGAAGAGGAAGTCTACCAGTACGAAGGCGGCCTGGTGGAGTACGTTGCCTTCCTGCGCGGCTCGCGCCATCCGGTACACCCGGAGGTGTGTTCCTTCGAGGTGAGCCGGGAGGAAGCCGAGATCGAGCTCGCCCTCCAGTACGACTCGGGGTTCTCGGAGAACACGCACACCTTCGTGAACAACATCAACACCCACGAAGGCGGCACCCACCTCACTGGCCTCAAGGCTGCGCTCACCCGCACCATCAACGACTACGCCCGTCGCAACAAGCTCTTCAAGAAGGCCGACGAGAGCCTCTCGGGCGACGACGTGCGCGAGGGGCTCACCTGCGTTCTCAGCGTCAAGGTTCGCGAGCCCCAGTTCGAGGGCCAGACCAAGACCAAGCTCGGCAACTCGGAGGTGCGCGGCGCGGTCGAGATCACCGTCAACGAGCACCTGCAGATCTTCCTGGAGGAGCATCCCCGGGCCGCCAAGGCCATCATCCAGAAGTCGCTGCAGGCAGCGCGCGCGCGGGAGGCCGCCCGCAAGGCCCGCGACCTGGCGCGCAAGAAGAACGCCCTCGAAGGGGGCATCCTGCCCGGCAAGCTCGCCGACTGTTCGCTCTCCGATCCCGCCATGACCGAACTCTATCTCGTGGAGGGCGACTCCGCGGGAGGGTCCGCGAAGCAGGGCAGGGACCGCCAGTACCAGGCCATCCTGCCGCTCAAGGGCAAGATCCTCAATGTGGAGCGGGCGCGCATCGACAAGATCCTCTCCAACGACGAGATCCGCGCCATGATCACCGCCATCGGGGCGGGGATCCACGAGGACTTCAACATCGACAAGGCGCGCTACCACAAGATCATCATCATGACGGATGCCGATGTGGACGGGGCGCATATCCGCACGCTCCTGCTGACCTTCTTCTTCCGCCAGATGAAGGGGTTGATCGACAAGGGGTACGTCTATATCGCCCAGCCCCCGCTCTATCGAATCGCGAAGGGCAGGCGCGAGCTCTACGCATACTCGGAAGAACAGCGCGCGGAGTTCATCCAGCGCTTCTCCAACGGAAAGGAGAACGCGAAGGGCATCGGCATCCAACGCTACAAGGGACTCGGGGAGATGAACCCGGATCAGCTGTGGCGCACCACGATGGACCCCGATGCCCGCACCATCCTGCGCGTGGACATCGAAGACGCGAGCATCGCCTCCAACCTCTTCGACCGCCTCATGGGCGATGATGTCCAGCCCCGCCGCGAGTTCATCGAGAGGAACGCCAGGTACGTCAAGAACCTGGACGTGTAGGGGATCGCTGCAGGGCCCTGACCGCTACCTCGTGGCTCTCCGCCGCGCGGCGTTCGCCAGGATCGCCTCCCTGAAGAAGGCCGCGAGCCCCTCCCCGCGCTGCTCGAAGTGGTCCGCAAACCGCGGATCCGCGACGTACATGTCGGCCAGCCCCGCGTGCATCGCGTGGCTGCAGGGGTAGAACCAGCGGTCGATGTGGCAGCGGTGCTCCTCGGCGAGTTCCCTTGCCGCCCTGCTCGCGGCCAGGGCTCCCTCGTGCAGCAGCGCGGCCAGCCTCGTCATCACGTCCTCGGCTTCGCCCTTGATCCGCGTCCAGTCGTCCCGCGTGTAATGCCGCGTGCGCCTCGCGGATTCCTTGTACGCGTCCGTCTTTCCCCAGCGCTCGCGAGCCTCGTCCTCGTAGCGCTCGTGGTCGAAATCCTCCAGGCCCTCGAACATCTTCGTCTTCTCCATCGGTCTCTCTCCCTCCATCGCCGCGAGGGCGCTGTCCACCCCGCGGATGATCTTCTCCGTCCTCCGCTGCCGTTCCCGCAATAGCTCGCGCTGCGCGATGAGCGCGCGCCGCCGGTCGTACGCCGCGGCGTCCACCATCTGCCCGATCGCGTCCAGCCCGAACCCGAGCTCGCGCAGGAGCAGGATCTGCCGCAGCCGCTCCAGGTCCGCGTAGTCGTAGAGCCGGTAGCCGTTCTCCGCCCGCCGCGACGGGGCCAGCAGCCCGATCCGGTCATAGTGGTGGAGCGTGCGTACCGTAACCCTGGCCAGGGCAGCGACCTCACCGACGGTGTGGAGTTCCCCTTGATTGCCAGCCGCCGGTGGTTCTTGCGTGTTCATGGCGGGAAAGCTAAACCCTGACGTTACGTCAGGGTCAAGGGGGGAGGGGATCAAGGCAAGGAATCGTCCAAAGTCAACCGGGACTGCACGATCTGCGCTTCTTGCCGGTGGGGGGTATCTGATCTCTCTGGGCTGAAAGAGCGGGGAAATCGCATCGAATGGCGGGAATCCGTGGTCGGATCGAGCCACCCTGCCCTCTCTTGTATGGGCCCGGTACGAGATACACGCAGCGGTGGCGCATGGTCTCCCTACTCAGTGTTGGTTCTTCCATTCTTGGCCTCCGTCAGGCAGCTTAAGGCCGAGAGCCGCGACGATACCCTCCGATAGGCGAACTTCGAGCGAGTGATGATCCTCCTAGCAATCGAGGAGTCCACACGGGCTCGTGAGGCCGACTTGGTCTGTCGGTGAGGCATCTGTCAGCCAACCGCGCCCACCGGGATGAGACAATGCCTACAATTGAGCCTGCCGAAATCAACCCTGACGCCCTCTGGGAGGCCTGTCACGCGATCGCAGAAACAGACCCCAAGACCTTTTCACGGGTCAGTCACAAGGGATTGTCTCTGGACCTCCGTAGTGCAGTCCCTGTGGTGGAGAGGATCGTTTCGTTCTACGCGCGTGTCACGCCCGAGGACATCTCGATGATCCCCGCGACGAGGGTAACCGCCTTTTCCCAGGAGCTCTACAACGTTCAGAAGGTGCTGGAAGAGATACAGAGTATGCGATACCAAGACGCAGACGAAGCGCGAGACCGGCTGCGGGAGGTGTATCACAGTATGCGGGCAGAACTTACGCCGTTCGTGCGTCCAGACACGCTGGACGCGGCTAGCTCCCAAGCCCAGCTCAAGAGCCTAATCGACCGCGCGAACGGGGCACGTCAGGAGACGGAGCAGATTAGGGACGACGCCAGAGAGGTCATCGCGGAAGTACGGAGGACTGCCGGCAAGGTGGGCCTAGCCAAGTACGCGACCATCTTTGATGACGCGGCGAAGAAGCATCGGAACCAGAAGCGCGGTTGGCTTACTGCGCTCGGCCTGCTGAGCCTTCTGGCCGTGGCCGTCGCTTCTTGGTGGATTGGGATTGAGCTACAGCCAGCTAGCGATGTGAGCCTCAGTCTGGCAATCCAGATGACGGCCGTAAAGCTGTTCGTCTTCGGCATCTTGAGTTACGTCATCCTGATGGCCGGACGAGCGTATCGCGCTGCGGCCCACAACCAGATCGTTAACGAGCACCGTCGCGACGCACTTGCAACCTTCCAGACATTCGTGAAGGCCACGTCGGACGAAGCGACGAAAGATGCCGTGTTGGTTCAGGCGACACATTCCATTTTCTCACACCGGCCGTCAGGATTCGGCCAGCAGGAGACCGACGCGATGCCGCCATCACATATGCTCGAACTCACTCGGAGCGTGATGGGTGACCGGGGTGGCACCGAATGAGCGAGTACCAGCGGGGCTACAACGCGGGCTTGATGGCCATCCTCAAGGTGATAACCGGAAACCCGAGGTGGATCCAGTACCAGGGCGAGCCCGAGCAGTCCGTAAGAGCGTTGTTGGCGGACAACGAACCGCCAACCACCACCTACGAGGCCGGCAGGCGGGCTGCGATCGAGGATTTCCTTTCTGCTTAAGCCAGGCAGAGCTGGTCCGAATCCCCTACACTGGTAGGGGTGACGTGGGCACGACCCTCAACCCGGGGTCCCACACGAACCTCCTCCAAGCCAGAATCGGCCACCGACGAAAGAAGGTCGCCTGCCGATTGACTCGGTTGCCCGCTCTGCGGGCGCAGCCCACCAGAGACCAACTGACGACACACATGACAGCACCCAACCTGAACTGGATCGCCAACTACATCTGGGGCATCGCGGACGACGTGCTCCGCGATGTCTACGTGCGCGGCAAGTACCGAGACGTGATCCTGCCGATGACCGTGCTCCGGCGGCTGGACGCGGTGCTGGAGCCCACCAAACGGGCCGTCCTCGACATGAAGGCAACTCTGGATGCCGCCGGGGTCACGAA
This sequence comes from Longimicrobiales bacterium, assembly GCA_965232315.1. Classification (GTDB taxonomy): domain Bacteria; phylum Gemmatimonadota; class Gemmatimonadetes; order Longimicrobiales; family Gaopeijiaceae; genus BD2-11. The sequence continues at coordinate 102,319 of CBDDPN010000010.1, forward strand.
CCAGGACGCCGCGCTCCGGCAGGCGGCCGGGCAGGCCTTCCACAACACCTCGGAGTTCACGCTCAGCGACCTCCGGGCGCGGGCCGGAAGGCAACAACTCAGGGCCGACTTCGTGGACTACCTCAACGGGTTTTCGCCCAACGTGCAGGACATCCTCGACAACTTCGAGTTCCGCAACCAGATCCCGCGCCTCGACAGGGCGGACGCATTGGGTTCGCTGATCGAGAAGCTGACCTCGCCGGACATCAACCTGGGTCCCGATCCGGTGATGGACACGGACGGCGCGGTCCGGCACCCCGGCCTCGACAATCACGGGATGGGGACCGTCTTCGAGGAACTGATCCGGCGCTTCAACGAGGAGAACAACGAGGAGGCGGGCGAGCACTTCACGCCGCGCGACGCCGTGACGCTCATGGCGAAGCTCGTATTCCAGCCCGTCGCCGACCGGATCGAATCCGGCACCTACCTGCTCTACGACGGGGCCTGCGGGACCGGCGGCATGCTGACGGTCGCGGAGGACGTGCTGCACCGGTTCGCGGATGAGCGCGGCAAGGAGGTGTCCACGCACCTGTACGGCCAGGAGATCAACGCCGAGACCTACGCGATCTGCAAGGCCGACCTGCTGCTGAAGGGCGAGGGCGAGGCCGCCGACAACATCGTGGGCGGCCCGGAACACTCGACGCTCTCGAACGACGCCTTTCCGACACGGGAGTTCGACTTCATGCTCTCGAACCCGCCCTACGGGAAGAGTTGGAAGACCGACCTCCAGCGGATGGGCGGCAAGAAGGGGATGAGCGATCACCGCTTCCTGATCGAGCACGCGGACGACCCCGAGTACTCGCTGGTCACTCGCTCCAGCGACGGCCAGATGCTCTTCCTGGCCAACAAGCTGTCGAAGATGAAGCGAGACACCCCGCTCGGCAGCCGGATCGCCGAGGTCCACAACGGCAGTTCGCTGTTCACCGGATCGGCGGGCCAAGGCGAGAGCAACATCCGGCGGTGGATCATCGAGAACGACTGGCTGGAGGCCATCGTCGCGCTGCCGCTCAACATGTTCTACAACACCGGCATCGCCACCTACATCTGGGTGCTCACGAACCACAAGCCCGAGCACCGGCGCGGCAAGGTGCAGTTGATCGACGCGACCCGGTGGTTTCGACCGCTGAGGAAGAACCTGGGGAAGAAGAACTGCGAACTCGGGCCGGAGGACATCGAGCGGATCTGCCGGGCGTTCCTCGACTTCGAGGATACGGAGGAGAGCCGGGTTTTCGCCAACGAGGCGTTCGGGTACTGGAAGGTGACGGTCGAGCGACCGCTCCGGCTGAAGGTGGACCTGTCGCCCGAGCGCTGCGCCGGGTTCTCCGAGGCGTGTCGTGATGCCGGGGAGGAACCTCTCGCGAACGCCGTGGAGCGGGTGGCCGAGACACTCGGCGAAGGGCCTCACTTCGACTTCAACGCCTTTCTCGATGTACTCAGGGCCGACATGTCCGGGCGCCGCGCGAGGCTCACGGCCAAGAGAAAGAAGTTGTTACAGACCGCGCTGGCCGAGCGGGATGAGAAGGCGGAGCAGGTAGTCAAGAGGGTCCACCGGCGAGGCACCGCGCCCGACCCGATCCGGGGGCTGTACGAGTCTCGCGACGGCTCGAAGAATCGCGTCGAGTACGAACCTGACACGGCGCTGAGGGACACCGAGCAGATCCCGCTCCAGGAGGAGGGCGGGATCGAGGGGTTCCTGCGGCGCGAAGTGCTCCCCTACGCCGCAGACGCTTGGTACATCGCGAAGAGCGTGAAGATCGGCTACGAGATCAGCTTCAACCGGTACTTCCACAAGCCCGAGCCGATGCGGACGCTCGATGAGATCGGGGACGACATTCTGGCGGTGGAACGGGAGACGGAGGGGCTGCTCCTTGAGATACTGGGCCGGTCAGGATGAGTGTCAACGGCCTCCGGCCCTATCCGGCCTACAGGGACTCCGGGGTGGAATGGCTGGGGAAGGTGCCGGAGCATTGGGAGCTGCGGCGCGGCAAGACAGTCTTCCGGTGCATCGACGAACGCTCGGAGACCGGAAGCGAGGAGCTCCTGACGGTATCTTCAGACCGAGGAATCGTACCGAGGGATTCCACAAGTGTTACGATGTTCAAGGCGCGATCATATGTCGGGCACAAGCTCTGTTGGCCTGGTGATCTCGTCATCAATAGTCTGTGGGCATGGAGCCGGGGCTTGGGCGTTTCTCGGTACCACGGAATCGTCAGCACCGCATACGGGGTGTACCGAGCCCGACGGAAGGCCAGAGCGCTTCCTGATTTCATTCATGCGCTGGTACGATCCGAAGCCTTCAACTGGGAACTGCGAGTTCGATCGAAGGGCATCTGGATTTCGCGGTTGCAGTTGACCGACGATTCCTTCCTCAGTGCGCCACTCCCCCTCCCCCCGATCTCCGAGCAGGGTGCCATCATCCGTTTCCTGAACGCCGCCGATCGCCGCATCCGGCGCTACATCCGTGCGAAGGAAAGGCTCATCGAGCTATTGGAGGAGCGGAAGCGGGCGCTGATCCACGAGGCCGTGACGGGCCGGATCGATGTCCGCACCGGCCAGCCATATCCGGCCTACAAGGACTCCGGCGTCGAGTGGCTGGGGAAGGTGCCGGAGCATTGGGAGGTGGCGGCGCTTAGGCATCTCGCTACGAAGTTCGGTTCGGGAGTTACGCCCCGTGGCGGAGCGACCGTCTACGAGGCCAAGGGCATTCCGTTGCTGAGAAGTCAGAACGTGCATTTCGATGGGCTGAGGCTTGAGGGTGTGGCGCGAATCCCCCCTGATCTCCACCTCGCACTAAAGGGCACCCATGTGAAGCCAAGGGATGTATTGCTTAACATCACAGGAGCTTCCATTGGTCGCGTCTGTACCGTTCCCGACGATCTGAGCGACGCGAATGTGAACCAACACGTCTGTATCATCAGGCCAAGGTCCGAGCGCATCCTTCCTGACCTTCTTGCCACGTTCCTGAGTATCCCCGGAATGCAGGAGACAATAGAACTGGAGCAAGTCGGGGCGTCGCGGCAAGGTCTGACGCTGGACTCAATACGTAGTTTCAAGGTGTTCGTCCCACCTGCCTTGGAGCAAGCGATCATCGTTGAAGCGGTGCACGGCGCTTTGGATCGGATTGACTTGCTGGCGTCCGTTGCTCGCCGCCAGATCGCCCTCCTCCACGAGTACCGCACCCGCCTGATCGCCGATGTCGTGACGGGCAAGCTCGACGTGCGCGAAACGGCGGCGAGACTACCGGAGACGGACCCACTCGCGGGCGACCGCGAACGGGCCGACGCCATCCCCACCACATCGAACCTACCGAACGCGACATGGTGAAGGAGGGCATCCCATGACAAACTGGAACGAGTGTCCGGCCGTCGAGCGGACACCGGGCAAGGTGAGCGGGGCTTGGGTCTTCTCGGGCACGAGGATTCCGCTGTTCGCGCTCTACGAGAACCTGGCCAGCGGTGCCACCGTCGTAGATTTCGTTGAGTGGTTTCCGGGGGTCGAGGAACGGCAGTAAGAGCGGTGCTCGAACACGAGGCAAGGACATTGAGAACGGCGCTGCCCCGTCCGTCATGAACGGGTAACTCCATCACGCCTGTACCCGAACGGCAAGCGCGGCCCGAATCTCCTCGTAAATCGGAACCTGTTCACCGGCCTCGATCGTCACGACGATTCCGAAGGGTATGGTCTCGTCCAATGGCTCCGCCGGTGTAGTGCAGGTGATGCGAAGAGACAGGTGTTTGCCGTCGGCGAAATCCGCGACAGCGTCCCCTTCGTAGCGTTCGTGAAACACGGTTCCGCGGCGGGTGGTGTGATAACCCGATTGAGGCGACCGCTCGGTTGTGCCGAAGGCATTGCTGGAGTGGCCTTCCACCGCAAGTTTGGCCAGTCGGTAGACGCGATTGCGCACCGTCACGGGCGAGAACCATGCCAATGCAATCGTCACAGCGCGTGGTATCCGGCGACCGGAAAGGCTGATCGGCAACGGCACTTGGTATTCGAGTACCTGGCCGCCTTCGATCTCACCGTATCCGATCAACGTCGCACGATCGGTGGCACAGGTCGTCACCGCATCGACGAGGGGAACGCCGCGGCCGAGGACTCGAGCCACGTTGTCCGCGCGCTCCGCGTGTCTTGGCGGTTCCTGTGGCCCAACTGCCTGTTTCACCTGCTCGGCGGTCTCTTCGTCCCAACGGCAACCGTGAACGAGGAGGGCACGGACGACCGCAGCATAGTATCGGGGATTCGCATCGGCGAGGACATTCCCGTTGTCGGGGTCCGTCAAGGCATCAAAGATCTGATGCGCAAGACGGGTAGCGAGGGCAGTGGCAGCGCTCGTGCCGCTGGTCGGGCGGGTGTGGTCCAGCCGTCCCGTCGAATCTGGAGCGGCCGCGCGAATCCCGAAGGCATGTCCTGGCAGCGCCGGGCGCACGGCCAGACCGTCGGCTCCTAGCATTGAAACTACATGCTCCCGTCCTCCAGGCATCAGGATGTCCGGCTTCACTGTTCGGAGATGACCGAGCCCCAGAGCCGAGCTCACATTCGGCAAAGTGCGACTCTCGATTGGGTCAACGAATGCTCCCATGTATGCGGGGCACTCGGCGGCATCGTCATGGCAGGCCCCGACCGTCACGACATTGATCGCTTCCGCAGGCGACAGCAGCGTCCGCCGCGATCGTTTTTCGCCCAGCGCCGTGAGTATCGCAACTTGGCGTTGCTCGATTGGTGCATCCTCAAACGCCGACAATCCCGAGAATCCGGGGATCGGCAAAGGCTCCGAGATGTTGCCCGCGCTTACCAAGAAGAGAAGATGGAAGCGACACGCGAGATAGTCCAGCAGTCTCGCCCACGGACTCATTTGGTTGGCATACGGCCGGCGACTGTCGCCCAGCGATACGTTGACCAGAAATACATCGGGCGAACTCGGCGGTCCGCCACCCTCTCCTTCTTTCATCCTCAGGACGGCGCGGTAGAAGGTGTCGATCAGCAACCGGCGAGGGTGAAAGCGCTCTGGTCCTTCCAAAGCGTCCGGAAGGGTCCAAAGAACTGGGTGGACGTGGATTGGCCGCGACAGAGCGGGCAGTGAATTGGTTTCGGCCAGGTCGCCGTGAAGGACCAGCGATGCCATCTCGGTCCCGTGTCGGCGCTTGGCCACGGTGCTCTCGTCCTCCACACCATCCGGGTCATCAACGATGATCCGCCCGTCAAGTAGCTGATGTCGCTGAACCGGCATCCCGTCCAGCAAGGCGGCAATCGGGAAACTGCGAGCCGGAAGATCCTCGTGCCGGAGGGGCACCGGCTCAGAAGATGAGGGATCGGAGCTCGGCGACAGTGATGCTACCGATTGCGGCCGCACATGCATGATGTCATCGCAGACCGCAAGCTGAACATCATCCTCTTCGGTCAACCGCTCCATCTCGCTTCGCGGCAGCTCGGCCAGCACGGCGTGGTAGCCGATTTCGAGGATCTCCGCGTGGTCCAGAACGGTCCCTCCCGACATCCCAACGATTCGGGAGACCCCTTCGAAGGCTTGGCGACGAGCAGGCTCTGTCGTCCGAGGCCATAGTTCGATCTCAACCGCCATCAGGCCGGACGGGTCGGTATCGAGCAGGTATTGGAAATCGTCCCTGACCTCAGGTGTGATCCGATCCATCGGACCCCATGGACGCAGGTCCTTGAGTTGGTTGAAGAGATGGCGCCATGGTGCCCGTCCCTGTCCGAATTCCCCGTCAGTCCGGAAGATCCGCCACAAACCGAGGAGTTCCCGCAGCGCTCTCATATCGGGCATCGCCAGGTAGACGCAACCGCCAACCGGCTTGTCGTCGCGACGCTGACCTTCACGTTTCACTCGTGTGTCCACCACCCAGAAGTCGTCATCGGGAGGGAATTGAGTGTGGTGCTCGGCCAGGTATTCCAAACCCGGAATCCGGGCGACTGCCCTGTCGAAGCCTGACACCGACCCGGCAACCTCGAAGACCAGCACCCGTTCAGGGGCGAGACCCGACGGATCATCCCGGAGCGCGAGTGGATCACGCCCTTCAGCGAACCCATCCTCAAGACGCTGGAAGCGAGGTGCGAATCGCTCGTTCTGCCGAGACCTGCCTGGCAACCGGGGAGGCTGCGCTGACCGACCTGTTCCCGCCGGTCGCGGCACTGCACGTCCCTCTCCGAGCCGCAGCAAAGGAAAGTCAGACATGCGAACTCGCGACCGTCCGCCTACTCCGCACTTGCCCGCTGCCGCTCGCCCCAGATCTTCAACGCGTCGCTCACCGCGTCCTTGAGCCGACCCTGCCCCAATGCCAGCACCGCCCGACGCCGCACATCGAGGCAGAAATCCTCCGCTTCCGCATAGCTGATGGCGCCCAGTCGGTCGGCGATGGATGCGGGCGAACGCCCGAGCGGCTCGTCCACCGACGCCGCAAACGCCTCGAAGTATCGCGTCAGCTCCGTTGCGGTGGGCGCATCGAGCCGCAACCGCAACTGAAAGCGCCGCCACACGGCCCGGTCAAGCAATTCCGGGTGATTCGTCGCGGCGATCGTGACGACGTAGGAGGGTAGCGCGTCCACCTGAAGGAGCAGAGACGTGACCACGCGCTTGATCTCACCGGTCTCGTGCGTGTCGCCCCGCTCCTTGGCGATCGCGTCGAACTCGTCAAAGAAGAGGACGCAGTGCACGGTTCGGACATAGTCGATGACCCGGCGCAGACGAGAGGCCGTCTCGCCTAGGTAGCTCCCGATCATCGTTTCGTAACGGATCACGATGAAGGGGACGGACAGCGCTTCGGCGATCGCTTCGGCCAGTGAGGTCTTGCCATTCCCCGGCGGTCCCACGAGCAGAATTCGGTGGCGGGGTTCCAGAGAGTGCGCGCGGAGGACCGAGGCTCGGTGTTGCTCCTCAATCAGTCCTTGGCAGGCTTGCCGTGTGGTCTCCTTGAGGACGAGCTCGTCCATGCGACGGTGCGGCACGAGTTCGAAAGCGTACTCCTGCCAGCGGGCGCGCGCTGGGCCAGCGAAGCTCCGAGCCGTCGGCCGTCTCCCATTGGACATCGCACGGGTCAAGCGGTCCGCGAGCACATGGTGATTCTTGGCACGTTCCTCGGCGATCAGCTTCGACGCGGTGGCGCGCACCTGTGGCTGGTCACCATCGGTGCCCGCCTTTACCAGGCGAACCAGAAGATCTCCGCGCGCCATTGTTTCGTCCTCCTGCCTCGGGTTCCTTAATGGAAAGTTGCCACCGATTCGCTCTTGGCGCTACCCATTGAACACGTCCACTTCCTATCCTAATTCTACAGACAGAGCCCCCCGTGCCCACCGACCACACCGAACAAGGCCTCGAACGCCTGATCTGCGAGGCGCTGACCGGCGACCCCTGCGATCCGCCCTCTGGGCGCTCCGTGGGCGAACCCACTCCGGGATACGGCGGTGTTGGCTGGTCTCCCGGAAACCGTCACGACTACGACCGCGAGTACTGCGTCGATCTCGTCCAACTCCGGGCGTTCCTAGAGGCCACGCAACCCGAGTCCGTCGCCGCCCTCCGGCTCGCCGAGGACTGCCCGACGCGCCGCAAGTTCCTGGCCCGGTTGCAGGGCGAGATCAACAAGCGGGGCACCATCGACGTGCTTCGGGGCGGCATCAAGCACGGCCCCCACCACGTGGAGCTCTTCCACGGCACGCCCTCGGCCGGGAACGAGAAGGCCCGGCGGATGTTCGAGCTGAACCGCTTCACCGCCACCCGCCAGCTACGCTACAGCCGGGACGAGACCCAGCGCGCGCTCGACATCGGGCTGTTCATCAACGGCCTTCCCGTCTTCACGTTCGAGCTCAAGAACAATCTCACGAAGCAGACGGTCCACGACGCCATCCGGCAATACGAGAAGGACCGCAACCCGCGGGAGCCGCTCTTTCGGCTCGGGCGCTGCGTGGCGCACTTCGCGGTGGATGAGAGCGCGATCCGCTTCTGCACCCACCTGAAAGGCAAGGCCTCGTGGTTCCTGCCCTTCAACCGTGGCTGGAACCAGGGCGCGGGCAACCCGCCCAACCCGGACGGTCTCAAGATCGAGTATCTGTGGCGCGAGGTGCTGCCCCGCGCGCGCCTGACGGACATCATCGAGAACTACGCCCAGATGTTGGCAGAGAAGGACACGAAGACAGGCAGAAAGAAGCGGAAGCAGATCTGGCCCCGCTACCAGCAACTCGACGTGGTGCGCCGCCTTCTGGAGGACGCGGCGAGGCACGGGGCCGGGAAGCGATACCTGATCCAGCACTCGGCAGGCAGCGGCAAGAGTTTCTCGATTGCGTGGCTGGCGCACCAGCTGATCCCCCTGAAGAAGGACGGCAAGACCGTCTTCGACTCGATCATCGTGGTTACGGACCGCCGGATACTGGACCGCCAGATCCGGGACACGATCCGGCAGTACGCGCAGGTCGGATCGACGGTGGGACACGCCGAGCGGTCGGGCGACCTGAGGCGGTTCATCGAGCAGGGCAAGAAGATCATCATCACGACGATCCAGAAGTTCCCGTTCATCCTCGACGAGATCGGGAGCGGGCACCGCGACCGCGCCTTTGCGATCATCATCGACGAGGCGCATTCGAGCCAGGGCGGCAAGACCGCCGGAGCCGTGTCGGACGCGCTCGGCGAGAGGGGTGACGAGGACGGATACGAGACCTATGAGGACCGCGTCAACGACGAGATCGAGCGCCGCAGGATGCTCGACAACGCCAGCTACTTTGCGTTCACCGCGACGCCCAAGAACAAGACGCTCGAACTCTTCGGCGAGCCGGACCCGCAGGGCGACGGCACGGTCAGGCGGCTTCCGTTCCACACCTACAGCATGAAGCAGGCGATCCAGGAGGGGTTCATCCTGGACGTGCTCGAACACTACACGCCCGTCGAGAGCTACTACAGGCTCGCCAAGACGGTCGAGGAGGACCCGGAGTACGATGTCCGGAAGGCCGGGAAGAAGCTCCGGCGCTATGTCGAGGGCCACGAACACGCGATCCGGCTCAAGGCCGAGATCATGGTGGACCACTTCCACGAACAGGTGCTGGCGCAGCACAGGATCGGCGGCAAGGCGCGGGCGATGGTCGTCACCAACGGGATCGAGCGCGCGATCCAGTACTTCCACGCCATCCGCGACTACCTGAAGGAACGCAGGAGCCCCCACGAGGCCCTCGTCGCGTTCTCGGGCGAGCACGACTACGGGGGGGACAGGGTGAGCGAGGCCAGCCTGAACGGGCTGCCCTCGTCGAAGATCGCCGAGACGTTCCGGCAGGACCCGCACCGGTTCCTCGTCTGCGCGGACAAGTTCCAGACCGGCTACGACGAGCCGCTGCTGCACACGATGTACGTGGACAAGACGCTTTCGGGGATCCGGGCGGTCCAGACGCTTTCGCGGCTCAATCGGTCGCACGCGGAGAAGCGGGACGTTTTCGTGCTCGACTTCCTGAACGACACGGATACCATCACGAAGGCCTTCTCGGACTACTACCGGACCACGGTCCTGTCCGACGAGACCGATCCCGACAGGCTCCACGACCTACAGGCCGACCTTGATGGGGCGCAGGTCTACTCTACCGATCAGGTCCGCGAGTTCGTGAAGCTGTATCTGGATGGCGCGGAGCGCGGCCGGCTGGACCCCATCCTCGACCGGTCCGTGGCGGCGTACCTCGGGGATCTGGACGAGGACGGCCAGGTCCGGTTCAAGGGCAGAGCCAAGGCGTTCACGCGCGCCTACGCGTTCCTCTCCTCGATCCTCCCCTACAACAACCTGGGCTGGGAAGAGCGCTCGATTTTTCTGAACTTCCTGATCCCGAAGCTGCCGGCACCCGAGGAGCCCGATCTGTCAAAGGGCATCCTCGAGAGGATCGACATGGACAGCTACCGCGTCGAGAAGCACCGGATGCGGAAGATCATCCTCGACGACGAGGACGCGGAGATCGATCCGGTCACGACGGGCGAGGGCGGAGGCAAGGGTGAGATTGAGACCGACCGGCTGTCGACGATCATCGACGAGTTCAACGACCTGTTCGGCGGAATCGAGTGGGGGGACCCCGACCGGGTCATCCGGACGGCCACGCAGGACATTCCGGCCTCGGTGGCGAAGGACGCCCGGTTCGAGAATGCGCGAAAGAACTCCGACCGGCAGAACGCCCGCGTCGAGTCCGACAAGGCGACGGAGCGGGCGGTGCTGGGAATGGTGCAGGACAACACCCAACTCTTCAAGCTGTTCGCCGACAACCCGGACTTCCGGCGGTGGCTGACGGACATAGCGTTCAAGCTGGCTTACGTGGCAGCTGGTACCGAATAGGAGGCACCCCATTCTGACAGGATGGCGTGCGATCAGTTCAGAGAGCCAACGGAGGGGAGTTCCACATGGCCAACATTTGGGTCGTTCGGGCTGGAACGGGCGGCATCTACGCCGATGAATTCGAGCAGATCGGGATTGCTGCTATTGGCTTCGGTTTAGAGGAGAACGCCTCGGCCTTGAAGTCACGGGACGCGATTCTGTCGGTGTTGACGCGCCAATACCCGAACATGAAGAAGGGGCGAGCGGTCAACTGGGCGAGCCAGCTCTACCGCTTCGTCCACGAGATCAAGCAAGGGGACGCAATCCTCACGCCCATCCAGGACACGCGAGAAATCATGATCGGGACCTGCGCCGGGCCGTACCGCTACGAGCCCGACCAGGACCGTGAGCTTCATCACATCCGCCCGGTCGCTTGGACGACGCGCATCTCACGGGACAAGCTCTCCGTGCAGGCCAAGAACAGCGCCGGAAGCACGCTGACGCTCTTCTCGATGAACGAACACAGAGCGGAGATCGAGGCGCTCGCGTCCGGCAAGGAAGTCAAGCCCGATCCTGACACGGGGTCTGACGAGGGAGCGGGTACGCAACTCTTCGAAGAAGTGCGAGGACAGGCCGAGGAGCTGATTTCGGACAAGATCACCCACATGGATCCGTTTGATTTCGAAGAGCTCGTAGCAGCCCTCCTGCGAGCCATGGGGTACTTCGCCAGCCGCACAGCCGCAGGAGCGGACAGGGGAGTGGACGTGATCGCCCAATCCGACGCTCTTGGACTTGAATCACCCCGCATCAAGGTCCAGGTGAAGCAGAGGAATCAGCGCGCGGGCGCGGTCGACCTGCGCAACTTCATCGCTACTCTGCGAGGAAGGGACCGAGGCTTGTTCGTCTCGACGGGTGGGTTCTCTCGGGAGGCACTGTACGAGGCTGAGCGAGTTCCGTCCGGGGTCTCGGTGACCACGCTGACGCGCGACGAGTTCATCAAGCTCCTCACCGACCATTACGAGCGTCTTGAGCCCGAGGCCCGAGCGATGATCCCCCTGCGGAAGGTCTTTATTCCGATCGATTAGCATCGTACCCTTCAGCGGACCGTTTACCTGCGATCCCGGGGGGGTGTTTCTCCGCCCCGTTGGCGGCGCCCGCCGCCGGCTACTCTACGTTATCGGACATCCCCAGACGTTATCGGCCAATAGGAGGTTTTCGACGGGTTGACTTGCCGGCGAGCGGCTCTTCAGCGTTCCAGGTATGGAGACGCAGGAGTACCTGTTCAGCACGCGGGTCGGCACTTCCCTCAGGGACACCGGCGCGCCCTCCCCGACGGCATTGGTGATGAAGGCTTCCGGTCCGGACCTTGGCGATGGCTCCGTCCCCGAAGCCCCTAAGGTGGACGCGGATCGGCTTCGGCATCCTTCGTCCCCGCCGACCGGATTGAAACCGATCGCGGATGAACTCCGTAGTATGCTGCCCTTCGGCTCACCGAAACGTGGTGGGCAGCACGAGCAAACGAGGCGAAACACCGGAGAAGACGCACGTAGTCAGGTTAATCCACCGCACGGCGGAACTGGTGCCCGCGCCCCTCGACAGGGACGCTGGCCGGATCGGTCGCCGCTTTGGCTTCGGGGGTACATGGATGGCGCGGCATTGCTGGCCACCATCTCACCGTTGGCCGCGCTTCGCGAGGCCCGTCTGAACGGGTTCCCCGGAGCGCGTGCGGTGGTGCGCCGCCACTGTATTGGCGGCAGCCGACGACGGGTCTCGGACACGTCGCCGACGGGGGTGTCGGACGCGGCTAAGGCGGCCAAGCCAGCCTACCCTCCGTGGCCACACTCCGTGTGTCTCCCGGAGGGGCTGGCGGGGGGCTGTGCCCCCTCTGACCCCCGCAACGGAAACCGTGCAGCGTGAGCGCCGGACGCGCCGTTTGGGTGAAGGTCCGCGCCAGCGACGCGGAGCGTGCCGCGTGGCACGCCAAGGCGCGCTCCGCAGGCTTGACGCTGTCGGATCTGGTGCGCCGGTCGCTCGGCCGGGCGCGCACCTGGACCGTGCCGCACGCCGAGGTCGAGCGTGAGCGCACGCGGGAGGCGGCGCGCATCGGGAACAACCTCAACCAGATCGCCCGGTGGGCCAATACCCACAAGGGGGCGGCCGAGGCCGTCGAGGTCATCGCCCGCCTTGTCGCCATCGAGCGGGCGCTCACGGCGCTGGCTCGCTTCGAGAGCCCGGACTCCGATGCACATTAAGTTCCTGGCCCGCGGGACCGGCTCGGCGCGCGACGCGGCCGACTACCTCCTCGGGGAGCGTGACGCGACCGGGAAGCCGCGCGAGGGCGTCGAGGTGCTGCGCGGGAACCCGGACATGGTGGCCGCAGTGGCCGACAGTGTGTCAGAAAAGACCGTAAGTGACTGCTATAACATCACTTACATGACTAGCGACCAAGCGATTACCTCATTGCGTCCCTCTTCCCGAACGGGAATCCAATCGACCGTATTGGAGGTCCTTGGACCCCGTGGACTCCAACCCCGGCAGACTCAGGATACCCACGCCGACGGGATCGGGGCCTATCTTCGGGCGGGCTGCCGTTCCAGCCTCCACACGTCTACATGGTCCAAATCCAAGTCGTCCTGACGGATAGTTGCGAGATGATCGCCCCGGAAGACGGGGACGGTGCGCTCCTTGTAGGGAACGGCGGGGACGCTCCCGAGCAGCCTTCCCTCGGGATCGAAGAACTCCCAGCGGTTGCCTGCGGTGCGGATCACTTCGACCCACAGATTGCCATCGGGGGAAACGAAGATCTCGTTGATGAAGGACTTGCGAGGCGGCCGGGTGTAGCTCCGGGGGTTGCAGGAACCGCCCGGATACCGCTCCATGGCCTCGTCGAACTCCGCACTGCCCGCGTCCCATTCCTCGTCCGAGATCGGCTCGGGCGGCAGTGTGCGCTCGATCACCCGCAGGGTATCGCTCTCGCCCTGCGTGACGGCGATCCGGTAGAAATAGCCCCAAGCGGAATACATGACACCCCCGGAAGCCGGGTGCTGCACGAGTTTTGCCGCCGTCGTGTTGGGGTAGACGCCAATTCTTCCTTCCCAGGTGCAGAAAATCGGCTCGACTTGCCCGGGAAGGTCGGCTGGAACAGGCAGGAAGGGCACGGTATCGCCTGTGGCTCCGCTGCTATCGAGGCCCACCCACTGAGCGCCAGCATCAGGATCGAATGAAAAGCGGAAGACCTCATTCTCGCCGACGGGATAGAATCGAATCTGTGCGGCCGATCCGGTCAGACCTCCCGTGGTCCTTCTTGATCCGAGCCACTCGCCGCCAGCCGAAAACTCGCCGATGCTCCCTTGAGGCGGATCGAAAGTGAGGAGCCGGTCCCCGACCCAGGCGACGGAATAGATGCTCCTGAACTCGCCAGGCCCTTCGCCTTGCCCGCCAAACGTGCGCACATGCGCGCCGTTGAAACCGAAGACGCGGATCTCGGAGTTCAGGGCGTCGGCAACGTACACGGTCTCATCAGGGCCGAGAGCGACGGAATTGACCCGACCGAACTCGTCGGGAGTCACCTGTTCGGTCAGCGATTCGGGTCCGATCGAGACGACCGGGGTAAGTTGCCATCCGGGTGGCGTGCCGGTGTTGGTGACGTGGACGACGCCGCCTACGGTGTCGAAGGTGGTGGCGAGGTCGCCACCGCCAGCAGTTGAGGTCCCCTGATCGCAGGCTGCTGCCAAGGTCGCCGCGAGGAGGAGCGGAACCTTGGTGCTGGAGACACGAAGCGGATGCGGGGGCGCGACCATTCTTGGCTCGATCTAAGGTGGGGGAGGCACCCACCAAAGGTTGGGTTCCGCCCCGGTCCCTGCAAGGTCGGCAGCAAGTGGAGGATGTGAGCAAACTGGCGGCAAGCCAAGCCATCACGGCAGCGCGGGCGGGGAAACCCTGTCGCATCGACTCCGCGCGGCAACGATTTCAGGGGGGATCGAAGGGGGGGCGTGAGCCACCCCTCGTCAGCCTCCGTGTTATACACGGGGTATGCTGGCTTGACCCTATAACAGTGGGTCAAGCCAGCCCGGCGGAGCCGCCGAAAACGCCTCTCCGGGCACCGCCCGGAACAACGCCCATCGAGGCGTCGCGGGCAATCTCCCCGGCCTCGTCGTCGCCGGCCTCAAGGACGCGAGGGCAACCGGCCGACCCATCAATCCCCGTGACTCCGCCGCACTCTGCCGCGCGGCCCGATTGCCACCCTACCCCTACCCCTCGGAGACCCGGGATCGTCGATTCCGGGCCATTCTGTGACCCGTAGATTCCCCGAATAGCCTCCGGACCGACCGGAAACGGCTTCCGAACCCGTCGCGGAGGCGTCAGGTCTCGGTGCCCGCGCTCCGGGCCGCGAGATACGCTGCCCAGTCATCCATGAGCCTCCGCCTCCGCTCGAACAGGTCGGTACGCCGGTACGCAGCTTCCACCTTGTTCTGGACCACGTGCGCCAGCGCCGCCTCGACCACCTCCCGGGGATGGTCCGTTTCCTCGGCGGCCCAGTCCCGGAACGACGACCGGAACCCGTGCGGCACCGCGGCGATCCGGTGCTTCTGGAGCAGCTGGCGCAGCCGCTTCTCGAAAAGCGGCCGTCCGTTCAACCGCGTGAACACCAACCGGCTGTCCTCTCCGCCCAGCCTTCGCGCCTCGTCAAGGATCTCCAGCGCCCGCCCGCATAGCGGCACCCGGTGCTCCCGCTTCGCCTTCATGCGCGTCGCGGGCACCGTCCACACCGCCCCGCCCAAGTCGATCTCCGACCATTCGGCCCAACGCACTTCGCCCCACCTCGCCGCCGTCAGCACCAGAAACTCGAAGGCCAGGCGCGCCACCGGCATCTGGTCCGTCCTCCTCGCCTTCCCGATCGCCGCTCCAACCTCCCTATGAGGGAGCGCCTTCATGTGCTTCACGACCCGATTCTGCGCCCCGAGCACCGACCGGACCCGGTCGCAAGGATTGTCGGTCCGGTACTCCATCGCCACCGCCCACTCCAGCACCGAGCCCATCCGCTGGTGCACCGACTGGGCCGTGGACTTCTTCGTGTGCCAGATCGGGGTCAGGATCTCCAGAACGTCGGCCGTGGCCACCTCCGAGACCGCGATCTTGCCGATCCGGGGAAAGGCGTAGCGTTCCAGAGTCGACAGCCAGTACTTCCCGTGCGCCTTGCTGCGCCACCCGGGCTGCTTCTGTTTCAGGACGATCCTCGTCGCCTCCGCGAAGCTGGGCACGCCCCGCGCGCGACGCCGTTCGGCGAGCGGGTCCCCGCCCTCGCGGGCGAGCTTGCGGTTGGCCCGCGCCTTCTCGCGGGCCTCGGCGAGAGAAACCAAGGCAACGCTGCCGAGTCCGAAGTCGCGGCGGCGGCCACGAATGACGAGCCGCTGCACCCAACTGCGCGCACCGCTCGGCTGAACGTAGAGGTAGAGTCCATTACCGTCGCAGTGCCTCCCGGGAGGTGCGGAGCGCACGAAGGCAGCCGAGAGCCGCTTGTGGGGGTGGCGGCCCTTCGGCTTGGTTCTCCGGGTCGGGGCGGGGGTGCGGGTTACGTCATCCATTACCTCATAATATGTGGGATCGAGTTGGACGTCAAGGAACGTGGCGAGAGCACAAGAGGCGGTCGAGTGCTGGATAACGCCTTGTATAACAACGATATGCTGTACTATTCCGAACGCCCTTGGATGTTACTGGATCAGGTTAGGCTACAGTGGCCGACTCGCTCGACTTCGAGCACAGGTACACCTCCGGCGTGATAGCCTGGGCCCCCGACGACCAACCCACCGACGAGCAAATCGAGGCCGTGGTCGACGAGTTCGAGAAGACGGCCTGGGCGGGGCTCGAACCCGACCGCTACGCATGGACGGCGGTGCTCCACCGGGAGCAGGACGGCGGCGCGCACGTCCATGTCCTCGCGGCGCGTTGCGATCTGGAGACCGGGCGGAGCCTGAACATCGCGCCGCCGGGCTGGCGGAAGACGTTCGATCCGCTCCGGGACGCCTTCAACCACGAACACGGCTGGAGCCGTCCAGACGATCCGGCGCGGGCCAGGGTGGAGCAGCCCGGCCACCGCGCGTACATCGAGGCGGCGCGGCTGCGGGCCGGGCTCCGGCTCGAATCCTCCCCCCGCGACCTGATCCGGGACTACCTGCTCCAGCGCGTCGAGCACGGAACGGTGCGGAATCGCCACGAGGTCGTCGCCGCCCTGCGGGAAGCGGGTCTCGAAGTGCCGCGCCAAGGCAAGGACTACATCACGGCACTGGACCCCGACAGCGGGGACCGGTGGCGGCTGAAAGGAGAACTGTACGCATTTGACTTCGAGCGGGAACGATTTGACCGACCGGCTGCGGAGGCGGCTGGAGACCGAACGCAGGGAGATCGAGGAGTTGACCGCGAGCGAGCTGAAGCGGCTCGGCGAGAACTCGCGGCGCGTTGCGAGGAACGCGCTGCGTACCATCGAGAGCGATACGGCGGAGGCGACCGGCCGGATGCGCGAGTTGCTGGCAAAGGCTTGGCAACGACCCCTGATCGTCGGCCTGAGCCTTTGGATCGGTTTCTTCGGCGGAAGCTGGGCAACGATGCGGTGGTTGTCGCGGAGCATCCAAGCCCGGATCGAGACCCACGCCGAACTGAACCGGGACATCGAGGACGCCCGGAGGACGCTGGCCCAACTGGAGGTGGACACCTGGGGGCTCGTGTTCCACGAGATCAAGGGCGAGCGGTTCGTGGTGGTGCCGGAGAGAGCGCTGGGCGATCCGCCCTGGAGGGTGGACGGTCGCCCGGCGTTGAAGCTGTCGAACGAGTGAAGGAGGTCTATGACCGCGTTAGAGGAGCAGTTGACGAGGGCCTTGCGGAGGTTGTCCGCGCAGTACGAAACGGAACAGCGGCGGCTATCCGGGCAGGTCGAAGCCTTGCGGCGGCGCGTCGAGCGGCAAAGCGGGGAGCACGAAGCCTTGCGGCAGCACATCGAGCGGCAGAGCGGGGAGACCGAAGCCTTGCAGATGCGAATCGAGC
Organism: Longimicrobiales bacterium; assembly: GCA_965232315.1. Lineage (GTDB taxonomy): Bacteria > Gemmatimonadota > Gemmatimonadetes > Longimicrobiales > Gaopeijiaceae > BD2-11. Next base: position 119,679 of record CBDDPN010000010.1, read on the forward strand.
GGCTCGACGGGCAAGTGGCACGCTTGGCCGAATATTACGAGACATCCGCCGTCGCGAGACCGCGCGGCCTCCGTATCTGATGCGCCGCTCGGGACCGGATCGGGATCAGGGTCCGAGCCGCTGACGATGCCGTCCAGTCGCTTGCCACCCGAACGCCGCAGCGCCCGGCTCGCCGCCAACCGCCCGTCTGGCGGAGACGCCTTGCCGAAGCGAAGTTTCAAGCGCGCAGATCGTGCAGTCCATCAAGAGAGGAATCGAATGATGGCACGCACGAAACGAAGTCGGCGCAGCTATAGCGCTGGCGAATGGGGCCGCAACCGGGTGAGGGTGTTCCCCGATCCCAAGACCGGCCTATACCAGATCGAGTGGCGCAAGAACGGGCGCAGGCTCACGAGGTCGCTGAAACACCGCGACTGGTCGCGGGCCAAGAGGCAGGCGGATGAGGTGGCCGCAGGCTTCGCGGTCCACGAGCCCACCGGCAAGGCCGGAGCCGAGCCCGAGCCGCTCACGCTGGGAACGCTTCTTGACATCTACGGTGAGGAGGTGACGCCCGCCAAGGCGGAGACATCTCAGCGGTCCGACCGGGCCGCGACGAAGATGTTTCTCCAGTTCTTCGGCCGACACCGTAAGCCCGCAACGCTCTCGCAGCGCGACTGGGACCGGTTCATCCGGGCGCGGCGCGCGGGCAAGATCGGCCCGAGCGGCAGGCCGGTGTCAGAGCGGACCATCCAGTACGATCTGAAGTTCCTGATCGCGGTCTTCAACTGGGCCACCAAGTCCAAGGACGAGGAGGGCCGCCCGCTGCTCGGCTCCAACCCCCTCAGGGGCCTCAAGATGCCGACGGAGAAGAACCCGACACGCGTCGTGCTGGCCGAGGAGGAGTACCGGGCGCTGCTCGGAGTATCGTGGGAGGTCGGCTGGCGGTTCCATGTCGCGCTCGTGCTCGCGCATGAGACCGGGCACCGCATCGGGGCCATCCGCAGCCTCAGGTGGTCGGATATCGACCTTGACGGCGGAGTGGTGCGGTGGCGCGCGGAGCACGAGAAGACCGGATACGAGCACCGGACCCCGATGACCGCCGAGGCTCTCGCCGCCTTGAAAGAGGCGCGAAGGAGGAATCCCGGAACCGGGGACACTCCGGTGCTACCCGCATCCACGGACGCCTCAAGGTGCGTGGGCCGGTCGCTGGTCCGCTACTGGTGGAACCGAGCCCAGAAGCTCGCGGGTCTGGAACCCCGGCGCGGCAGAGGCTGGCACTCGCTGAGGAGGAAGTTCGCGTCCGACCTGATGGACCAGCCCCTCAAGGTGCTCTGCGAGCTTGGCGGCTGGAAGACGGCGAAGACCGTCCTTCAGTGTTACCAGAGGGCCGACGAGGACCGACTTCGAAAGGCGCTCGCGAGCCGCCGCAACGGCGCGCTCGATCCCGTTTAGCGGGAACGAATCGGCGGGAATCCCACCCTCTAATCCCGTAACCTCAACCGTCGCAAAGCGATGAGAATCTGTGACCTCCCGCCGTTACGTCAGGGTCAAGTGCTCGAGGTGCCGGCGGAAGCAGCCTCCGAGGGCTGACGCTGTTCGCTTCGGGAAGCCTCGGCTTGCGTGTCGTGGGCGAACGCGTAACCTCGGACGGGCTCGATCCCGTGCTTCGACCGGAGCCGCCGCCTGACGTTCCAGCTGCTCGACATCGTTGCCTTCACCGGCTTCCTCGCGTTCGTCGTGGGCGTGTCCCTGTACGCCTCCCGGGGCAAGCACGACGCGGCGGACTACTTCCTCGCGGGCCGCAACCTGCCATGGTGGCTGATCGGCTTTTCCCTGATCGCGTCCAACATCTCAACGGAACACTTCGTCGGGATGGCGGGGCGGGGGTACGATCTCGGCCTCGCCATCGCAAGCTACGAGTGGATGGCGGCGGTCACGCTCGTGCTGGTCGGGCTGTTCTTTCTGCCGCGCTTTCTGCGGGCGGGCATCTACACCATTCCGGAGTTCCTCGAGTACCGCTACGACGTGCGCACGCGCACGCTGATGGCCGCCTACATCATGATGGCCTACGTGCTCGTCGCGCTGGCCACCGTGCTCTACTCGGGCGCGCTGGCCCTGGAGTCGATCTTCGGGCTCGAGGTGCGGGCGGGAATCTGGCTGATCGGGATCCTGGCCGGCGGATACACCATCTACGGCGGACTCAAGGCGGTGGTGTGGTCGGATCTCATACAGGGCATAGCGCTCCTTCTCGGGGGCGTGCTGGTGACGGTGCTGGGCTTTCGGGCGATCGGGGGAGTGGAGCCCTTCCTCGCCGCGGCCGAGGGCAAGCTGCACACCGTGCTTCCGTGGAATCATCCGGAAATGCCGTGGCTGGCGGTCTTCATCGGGGGCTTGTGGATTCCCAACATCTTCTACTGGGGCCTGAATCAGTTCATCACCCAGCGGACGCTGGCCGCGCGCAGCTTGGCCGATGCGCAACGGGGGATCTTCCTGGCCGGCTTCATCAAGCTGCTCATCCCCTTCATCATCGTCTTTCCGGGGATCATGGCCGCCGAGCTGTTCGCCGAGCAGGTCGCGAATCCGGACCAGGCCTACCCGGTCATGATGCGCGAGCTGCTGCCCGCCGGGCTCACCGGGCTCATGTTTGCGGCGCTCTTCGGGGCGGTGATGAGCTCCCTGGACTCGATGCTCAACTCAGCTGCGACGATCTTCAGCGTAGACCTCTACAAGCGGCATCTGCGGCCGGAGGCCTCGTCGCGCAGGCTCATGACCGTGGGGCGGCTGACGACCGCGGTTCTGGTGCTGGTCGGGTGCCTGTGGGCGCCGCTGGTCGCCCGGGCGGGGAGCGTGTTCGAGTACATCCAGATGTTCTGGGGCTTCATTTCGCCCGGGATCGTGGCCGCCTTCCTCTTCGGTCTGTTCGTCCCGCGGACCCCGCCGCTGGCCGCCTTCGGCGGAATGGTGCTGGGGGTGCCGGTCTACGGCCTGCTCCTCTGGCAGTTGCCCGAAGTGGCGTTCCTGCATCACATGGCGATCACGTTCATCGTGATCTGCGCGTTCATGGCGGTCGTGACGCGGGTCCGTCCGCTGGCGGAGGCGCGCATGCTCCCGCGCTCCGCAGCGGCCGTGGATCTGACGCCTGCATCAGGCGCCCGGTTCTGGGCGGGCGGCGTGATTGCCGGGGCCGCACTGCTGTATGTGGTGTTCTGGTAGAGGCGAATTCGTCAGACCTGTCCCAGCCGCTCACGCGGTTGCGAGGACTGCCCTCCCTGGCCGGATCGCACTGACGAAACGACCCGTCGTCCAGCGCCGCGGGCTGCGGGCCGCATGTACCGGCATTAGGTTGACGACCGAAAGACGACATGTGTGACCTGCCGGGGGATACCCCGCCGCCCTGCCCGGAGGATCGACGTCGTGACCAGAATCGCCGCTTGTTCCGTCCTCGCCGCATTCATTCTCGCCTGTGGTTATTCTACGGACGACGGCGGTGCCACGCCCGCCGAAGAGCCCCTGGAGTCTGCTGCACGTCATCTGCCTTCTGATTCGGACCGGGCAGCGATTCTCGGCGTCGTCCAGGCTTTGTTCGACGCGCTCGGCGAACGGGATACGGAGCTTCTGCGCGCCGTCCTGCACCCCGAAATCCTCATGCATTCGGTGGAGCATTCGGCTGACGGCATGCGCTCCGCCTCCACATCGACCCTGGACGGCATGGTCGCCCGCCTCGAGGCCGACGGACCGCGCATGACCGAGCGCATGTGGGACCCGGAGGTACGCATCAGCGGCGACCTGGCCACCGTCTGGACCCCCTACGACTTCTATGTGGGAGAGGAACTGAGCCACTGCGGGGCAGACGCCTTCATTCTCATGCGCGATGGTGCCGACTGGCAGATCACGTCCCTGTCGTGGACCCGGCTGCAGCCGCCGGCGTGTGAGCTGCACCCGGACGGGCCGCCGGGCTGATCGGCCCAAGTCGGAGGAGGCAGAGACATGCCGGACGCCGGATCAGCAAAGAGGGTAAGCGGGCGGCCCCGGAGGCTTGCCCGGTTCTTTGCGCCGCGTTGGCGGCGTGTGCTGTCTGCCAGCTGGTTGCTGTTCGCGGTTTCGTTCCTGTTGCCGGCATTGTCGTACTCCTGTGATGCCCCGTCTCCACCGCCACGGCCAGCTGACTCGACCGCAACCGAAGCTTCCACTGCTTCGCCGGAGCCGAGGGAAGCCGGGTCGCCATCTCCCTCCGGGGCCAGAGCTCTGGCGTTCGAAGACCTCGTGACGGGCCATGAAGCGTTCCTGTGGGCCCTCGGCGGGGCGGCGGGCCCCCTGGGCGTGATCAGCGCGTTGACCACCTTGCTGATCCTGGGAAGCGCCCTGCACGGAAGGTGGTCGTCGGACGCGCGCTGGCCGGTGCTCGTCCTGGCCGCGGCTACCGTCCTGAACGCATGGTTCTGGCCTTCCTGGGTCGCGAGCGAAGGCGACAAGACGCTGCAGTTCGGCTACCTGGCGTGGGTCGCGTCGTTCGCCTGCGCGACCGTGGCTTTCTGGATGCGGGCGCGGGAGTAGCGGTACCAGCGAGTCGGTCGAGAGGGCGATCCGGTCCCAGGCAACCCATCGCCTCGGGGTTGCGCATGCTGTCATGATGGCATACCTTGAGCAACAAGGTATCTGGCACCTCATGGTATTCGGAGCGATCGAATGAAGAAGCCGGTCTACAAGGAACTCGTGGCCGCCTCATCGCGACCGATGGTGCTCTCCATCCTGGCAGGCGCCGAGAGCTACGGCTACGACATCCTCAAGCAGGTGAAGCTGCTCTCCGGTGGGGAGCTCGAGTGGTCCGACGGGATGCTCTATCCCGTCCTGCACCGCCTGGAGCGCGACGGGATGATCGCCGGGCGGTGGGAACTCACGGAGGCGGGGCGTCGGCGCAAGTACTACCGGCTCACCGCCCGAGGCAAGGGACAGCTGGCGCGCGACAAGGAAAGCTGGCGGGCCGTGCACGGAGTCCTCGAGATGTCCTGGGGAGGGAGTCATGTTTGATCTCGACAAGGCCGTTGGGAGCTGGCGGAACGGGCTGAGGAGGCGTGGGTCGCTGTCGCCACGGGAGTTGGATGAGCTCGAGGACCACCTGCTGGCGCACTTCGAGCTGGAATTGGAGCTGAACGTAGCGCTGGCACCGGCGCGTGCGTTTGCGATCGCCCGGGCCGAGCTTGGTGAGCTGCCTGTGCTGTCGAAAGAGTTTGCGAAGGCGCGCCGGCCGGGATGGAAGCGCTTGCTGGTAGCGGGATGGGCGCTGTTCGCGGTTTCATTCCTGTTGCCAGCCGTTTCCGAACCCGTCTTCGCTTCTTCGGACAGCTTGATTCTGTCCGTTACGGGTTGGGACGCGCTTCTGTCGGCCCTTTCCGGGATGGCGGGTCCCCTGGGCCTCCTCAGCGCCTGCACGAACGGGCTCATGCTCGTCGCCGGCCTCTGGCTGGGTGGCAAGCGAATGCGCCACCTGCGCCGGGCAGCCGCGATGATGGCCGTCGTCGCGGCGCTCAACCTGGTCTACTGGCCGCTCTGGGTAGCGATGGAAGGAGGCATGACGCTACAGGCGGGATACTTCGCCTGGGCGGGTTCGTTCACCTGTGCGGCCGGAGCCCTCTGGCTGCGGGCGCGCGAATGGGCATCGGCACAAGTGAGCAGGGTCTCGGTCTAGACGGGAATCGCGCGTGCGTACCCTGATGCTCTTCCTGCCAGCGTCGGCATCGATGGACGGCGGCCCACCGTTTCAGTGGCCGGCGGCTGGGGGTGCTCCTTTCCTCGTCTATCTCGGCTTCGGCTACTGGGCGTAGGCCCTGTCATTCGCCTGTGCCGCGGCCGTCTTGTGGATCCGTGACCGCAATTGGGCGTCTGCCAGGCTGCGAAGGGCGTCCGCCTGGCTGCGGGGAGGATACCACGGACAATCTGAAGAAGGACGTGCCCACGACGATGTCCCGAACAAATACCGAACTTCGGTGTATAAGGAGGTAGGCCTGCAGCAGAATCACCCCGAAACTCCGGGATCAGACGACAATGTCCACTGCCTCCTCCTCCGCAACCGCGTATGCCCCACCCTTCCACACCCCTGACCAGCCCGCCACGAGCGCGCTCGTCCCAACCGCGCCCGTCCCAACCGCGCCCGTTCCGGTCACGCCCGTCGCCGCCGGCTCCAACTCCGATACCGATCCCCTCGGCGACGAGATCGCCCTTCTCTGCGCCCACATCACCGCCGCCACGTATCGCCTCCTCTGCCTGCTGAAAGTCTACGACGAAGAAGAACGCTGGCAGGGCTTCCGCTCCTGCGCCCACTGGCTCTCCTGGCGCACGGGCATCTCGCTCGGTCCCGCCCGCGAGAAAGTGCGCGTGGCCCGTTGTCTTCCCTCCTTGTCCCGAATCTCCGAAGCCTTCGCGAAGGGAGAGATCTCGTACTCCAAGGCACGGGCCATGACCCGCATCGCCAACCCCGAAAACGAGATGGAACTCCTTACATTCGCCCGCCACGGCACCACCGCGCAGGTGGAGCGCCTCGTCCGCGAGTGGCGCCGTCTGGACCAGGGCGACGCCTCCCAGGCTACGCGCGCGGAGTGCCGCGGCCTCTCGGTCTGGCTCACCGACGACGGCAGCTACGAACTGCGAGGCCGGCTCAACCCGGAAGTGGGCGCCCTGCTCCTCAAGGCGCTCGAGGTGGCAGAAGCCCGACTCTACCGCGCTGAGCGCAGCGCCGGGACCGAGCGCGTGACCTCGGCGTCGCAGCGCCGAGCCGACGCCCTGGGGCTGTGGCTGGAAGAGCGCGTCCAGCCTCAGGTACAGCTGGTGGTTCACTCGTGCCAGGCGGAAGAGCACCAGCAGCAGGTCGAGCAGGGGCGACACGCGCCGGCTCTCCTGGTAACCGGGGAGGGCTCGCGCGTTTCAGCTGAAACGTCCTCGCGGCTCGCCTGCGATGCCGAGGTCGTGCCCATTGCGCGGGCAGCCGACGGCACCGTGCTCGATGTCGGGCGCCGCCGGAGGACCGTGGGCTGGCGGCTCCGCAAGGCCCTCGAAGCACGCGATGGCGGGTGCCGTTTCCCAGGATGCGAGTCGCGCGGACGCACCCACGCCCACCACATCACCCCGTGGGCCCATGGCGGAGAGACTGCCATGAACAACCTGGTGCTGCTGTGCCCCTTCCACCACCGCGCGGTCCACGAAGGGGGCTGGAAGGTGGAGATGAACGAGTGGGGAGCCCATCGCTTCTTCAACCCCCTGGGCGTTCGGCTGCCCGTGGTGCCGACCCCCTCGGACATTGGCGGCCTGGTGCCCCGCGACGCGTCATGGCCGCTCCCGGAGTCTTCGCCGGCGCTCGCGAAGCCTTCGCCCGCACTCCCGAGGTCTTCGCCAGTAACTCCAAGCGGCGTGCTCGGCACCGCCGCCGGTCTCGTCGACGCCGTTGGCCGACTCCTCGGCGCCAGCGGCGCAAGACTTCGGTCTGGCCCGCTGGCACAGCCAGGACAAGATCGGTGCCTGGACCGGAACAACGCTTTGGCGAGGTAAGCGCCTTGATTGGGGTTGGGCTCTGACGTGCCTTTGGAGGGAAGGAGGTGAGGCCGGCAACCCGGCCGGTCCAGCGGAAGGGCGCTGACCCCGGCGCGGGGGCACATCCCCGACGTGGTTTCCAGCGGGACAGCTCCCCGGGACCAGCAGCGGGCGAAGGTCCTGCGCCCCGAGCTCATCCGCTTTCGCACCTGAGCGGCGGGGACGTACGTTGCAGCCCTGAAACCCGTGCCACCTCTCGGAAGTGATCCCGTCCATGAGTATTGTCCGACACATCACTGCTTTCCGCACCGTATCGGTGATTCCGTCGTTCATCGTGCGTGCACCCCGCGCGCTCGTCGCCGTCTGCGGCCCCTGTCTGGCCGTCCTGCTTGCCTGTGCGACGGCGCCCGTCACCGCCCAGCAGCCCTTTACCCCGGAGGTCGCGCTCGACGTGCGCACCCCGGGCATTGTGGCCGTGACGGAGGATGGCGGGCGCGTGGCCGTGACAGTCACGACCCGGCGGGACCGCACCGGCGTCGACCACCAGCGCTTCGGCGACCCCACCTACATTTCGCCCGTGTCGACCCGGCTGATGGTCATCGACACCGAGAGCGGCGACCGCACCTGGGTGCACGAGGATCCGGCGCAGTTGCGCGGCCATGCATGGTCGCCGGACGGGCGGCACCTGGCCTACTTCGCCGTGGAGGACGGGCAGTACCGGCTCCGCATCTTCGACGCGGCCACCGGCGGGGGCAGGGCCGTCTCCCTCCGCACGGACAACGAGATCGCTTCGTCCTCGCCGCTGGTCTGGTCGCCGGACGGAACCAGCGTCCTCCTCGGACTTCGTCCCCGCGGCTGGGCGGACGAGGCGCGCGCGGCGTTCCACGCTCTGACGGACGCATCCGTCATCGTACAGGATTCCCGGAACGACTTCCTCGCCTGGGACCGCGTACGAGGCCTCGCCAACCGGCAGGAGACGGTGCTCGTCTCGGTCGCCGACGGCTCGGTGCGGGAGCTGCTCTCCGGCGAGACGCTCGTCGCTCCGGGCTTCTCCGAGGACGGGGCATTCATCACGTTCTCGACGGCCACGCGCACGAAGACGTCGTATACCCGTCGCGATGGCACCGAGTACGAGCTCTTCCGGCTCGCGCTGGAAGCCGGAGCCGAGCCTGAATCACTCCGGGACACGGGGGAGGAGCGCCTGAACGTTTCGTGGAACGAAGCCCGCGACGCCTTTGCCTACGCCGAGGAAGGCTCAGTCCTTGTTCGGCGGCTCGACGAGGAAGCGGCCGTGGATGTGACCGAGGGTCATCGACCGGCGCCAGCCGAATCCGCTGCCGACGCAACAGAGGCCGATCCGCCGACCGACGACGAAGAGTCCGGGTCCGATGGTCCGCAGTTCTCCGTCGAGCGCTGGGGCCCTTCCGGGGACCAGCTTCTCCTGACCTCGCAGGATGCCTGGCATCTCCTCGATCTCGACACCAACGACCTGCGCACCCTGCTCGAACTCGAAGAGGATGAAGAGGAGCGCCCGCGCCGCGAGGTCCAGCGGTGGAGCGGCGACGGCCGGCATCTCTACTTCAGCTACTCGGCGCGCGATCGCTGGCATCGAGGTCTGAAGCGCCTCGACACGGCCTCCGGCGACGTCGAAACGCTGATGCTGGATGAAGCGCTCTATCGTTCGTGGAACATCTCCGAGGATGGGACTACGCTCGTGTACGCCATGTCGGACGGAGACCAACCCAACGAGATCTGGGTGGCTCGCGGCGACAGGACCTCAGCCCGGCCGCTGACCGAGTCCAATCCTCACCTCGAGGACGTCGCCCTGACCCGGAGCGAGCTCATCGAGTACCTGGACGTGGACGGCAACACCCTCTACGGCATCCTCTACTATCCGGCCAACCATGAGCCCGGCCGCGCCTATCCGCTGGTGGCGGAGATCTACGAGCAGTACTTCGACAACGGCTTCAACGAGAACATGAACCTGATCACGGGACAGGGATGGTTCGGGTTCCGGCCCTCAGTGCGCTTCGAAGAGGGGTTTCCCGGCGAGGCCTGGCTGAAGGCAGTGCCGAATGCGATCAACAAGATCATCGAGCGCGGGCTGGTCGACCCGGACAGGGTGGGCGTGTACGGGCAGAGCTACGGGGGCTACGCGACCAATCTGCTGATCACGCAGACCGACCGTTTCGCGGCGGCAGCCAACGTCTCCGGCAAGGTGAACATCATCTCGTTCCTGGGCGACTCGCCGAAGATCACGACGCGCAACTACGCGGCCGCGGAGGTCGGACAGGACCGGATTGGTGCGACCCTCTGGGAGCAGCCGCACAAGTACATCGCGCACTCCGCGGTGATGTTCGCGGACCGTATCGAGACACCGCTGCTGATGCTCTCGGGCGAGGGCGACTGGAACGTGCCGGCCACCAACCAGCGCGAGATGTACTATGCGCTGCGGCGATTGGGGAAAGAGGTGGTGTGGGTGCACTACACGGCGGGCGGACACGGAGCCGGGCGCGCGAGCACGGCGGAGGACTTCGCTGATCACTGGCAGCGCATGTTCGACTGGTTCGCCGAGCACTTCGGCGAGGAGCGGGAGAGAAGCGCGGCGCAGCAGGGGAGCTGACCCGTGACCAGGGGGGCCAGGGTGCCGCGGATCATTGATCTCCCGCGAATCAACGCCGTTCTGGAACAGATCGATGTTGTCGGTTTCATCGAAGAGGGGTTCGTCGCGTACTCGCGCGGCGACGTGGTCGTCCCGCCGGTGGGCGAAATGCTCTTCGAGGACCCGCGTGGAGAAGCTCACATCAAGTACGGCTTCATCAGGGGCGACGACTACTTCGTGATCAAGGTTGCCAGCGGCTTCTACGACAACGTGAAGCTCGGACTGCCAACCAACTCCGGCCTCATGTTGCTGTTCAGTCAGCAGACCGGCAAGCTGCTCTCCGTGCTGCTCGAGGAGGGGCATCTCACCGGCGTGCGGACGGCAGCCGCGGGCGCTGTCGCAGCCAGATACATGGCGCCGAGCCACGTGCGTCGGATCGGCATCGTCGGGGCCGGAGATCAGGCCCGCAGGCAGCTGCTCATGCTCGATTCGGTAGTGGATTGCCGGGATGTCACGGTCTGGGGCCTCGCCGAGGAAGAGGTCGAGGCCTACAGGCGCGACATGGAGCCCCACGGCTACCACGTCGACACAACCCTTGACACTGCGGAGCTCGCCGCGGGCTGCAACCTCATCGTTTGCGTCACCCCGTCACGAAGGCCGCTGCTCCGCAGTGAGGACATACAGGCCGGCACGCACATTACGGCGGTGGGGTCGGACACGCCGGAGAAGCAGGAGCTGGATGCCCGGATTCTGGCGCGTGCGGACATCGTCGTCGCCGACAGCATCGAGCAGTGCCGGTCGAGGGGCGAGATCTGTCAGGCCACGAAGGCGGGGGTGCTCGACAGCGCGAAGCCCGTCGAGCTCGGGGACGTCATTTCCGATGCAGGACTGCGACGCTCATCAGATGATCAGCTCACCGTTGCCGATCTGACCGGGGTCGCGGCGCAGGACGTGCAGATCGCCAAAGCGGTCTACCTTGCGATCGAGGATATGGAGCGCGTGCGCGACGAACTCGGTCGGGGCCTCCACTGAAACGGTGCTCGGGCCGTCGAGGGGCATGGGCGATCCCGGGAGACCGGCCGGCACGGCAGGGGAACACCTTGGAAATCCTGGTTGATTCGAACGACTTTCCCGCAAGCCGGAGGTCCACGTACCTGAACAGCGCATCGGTGGCACTGATGTATCGGGAAGGCGCGGACGCCGCCATCGAATGGCAGAAGGACGTGGCGAACAACGGTACCATCAACTTCGACGAGGTTGCCGAAGCCGAAGTCTTCCAGGATCTGCACCGGGCCGCGGCACGCCTCTTCGAGGTCGAGCCCGACGACATGGCGGTAGCCGCGAGCTCCACGGAGTTCCTGTGCTCCCTGGCCTGGGCCATCATGCCCGGGGCCGGCACGAACGTCGTGAGCGCAGATGTCGCGTTCCCCACGACCCTCTATCCATGGGCCCGAATTTCAAGGTACACGGGCTGCGAGATTCGACTCGCCCGGGGCCGCAACGGGTACGTCAGTCCCGACGAGATGCTCTCCCTCATCGACGACTCGACCGCAGTCGTGTGCGTTTCGCACGTCGAGTACGGCACGGGCCAGAGGTACGACCTGACCGAGCTGGGAGAAGTGGCTCACGATCACGGCGCGCTCCTGGTCGTGGACGCGACCCAGTCCGCCGGAGGCGTGCCGATCGACGTCCCGGGCTCCGGCATCGACGCGCTGGTCTCCGCCGGCTACAAGTGGCTGTGCGGCCCTTTCGGAGCGGCGGTGATGTATCTCGCGCCACACCTTCAGGAGGCGCTTATTCCCGGGTTGATCGGCTGGCGGAGCCACAAGGACATGTGGGACCTGCAGGCGGACCGGCTCGAGCTCCCGGCCACGGCCCGGCGTTTCGAGTTCAGCACCATGGGGTACGGATGCGCCGTCGGGCTGACGAGGTCGATCGAGTACCTCGTCCGAGTAGGCGTGAAGCGGATCTTCGACTACAACCTCCACCTGGCGGATCTGCTCATCGAGGGGCTGCAGGAACGAGGGGCGGAGATCCTTTCCCCGCTGGAGGCTTCGGAGCGGACATCGATCGTCTCCGTGCAGTTCCCGCAGGCGGACTCTTCGGAGGTTGTCGCACATCTGAGTCGCGCCAACGTGGTCGTTTCACTGAGGGGCGACCTCGTCCGCTTCTCGCCCCACCTGTACAACCGGCTCGAGGACATCGCGCGCGCTTTCGAAGCGCTCGATCGATGTCTGAGGTAGACACCCGCGGACAGCTACCGGCTGATGTAGGCATCCGCGGACAGCTACCGGATATTGAGCCGCTCGATGGGCGGTGCCAGCACCGAGTAGAAGGTGCGCATCACTGCCAGGATCACGATGCCCGTGATCATCGATGCCAGGGCGCTGAACAGCCTGTGCTCCTCTCCGGCCAACGTGAACACGTCCCACAGGTACCAGACGCCGCGCCAGAAAGAGACCACGCCGAACCCGACCACCGCTGCCAGGACGATCGATCGCACCGGCGGCATCCTGCTCGGACGTGCCTGGCCGTCCGTGACATGCTCCGACGTATCCATGTTCGATCCCTCCGGATTGGTCAGTTGTTCCTTGCTCTTCAGGCAACAGCGGCCGTGCTGCGTGGCGGTCGCAGGTGCGCCGGATCCGCAATATCCGAAGCAACCAACCGATCGACAAGCTGACCCCCGGGTCGGCCCGGCCACTCGACGGCTGGCTCCCTTCGGAACGAATTGCGCCGGCCCTTGACGATCCGTAGCGTAGATCCAATCAGATCGGTCAGGAGCGGGGAGTGGGTGTGTCCAGTTCAGTGAGGGGACAGGTCGCGGTGGTAACCGGGGCCAACTCGGGCGTGGGCAGATCGGCGGCCGAATTGCTCGCGCGTGCAGGTGCCGACATCACGATGGTGTGCCGCAGTCGTTCCCGGGGTGAGCGGGCGCTCGGGGAGGTTCGGAACGTCGCGGAGAAGGCCGGTGGCGAGGTCGTGCTGGAGCTGGCCGACATCTCGCGGCAGGATGACGTAAGGGATCTGGCTGCCCGGCTCGCGGACCGCCTGCCGTCGATCGACATTCTGGTGAACAACGCGGGCATCGCCCAGCGCCGCCCGGTGCTGTCGAAGGAGGGGTTCGAGATGACCTTCGCCACCAACCACCTGGGCCATTTCCTCCTCACCCACCGGCTCCTGGGCCAACTCGAGGCCGGACGGGGACGCATCGTCAACGTGAGCTCGGAAGCGCACCGGACCGGGAAGCTCCGGCGGGCCCCGCTCGAGGCCATCGCCCGTGGAGAGGCGTGGAAGGGGGGCCTGCAGGCCTATTCGGACTCGAAGCTCGCCAACGTCCTCTTCACCTTCGAAACGGTGCGTCGCTGGGGCCCTCGGGGGATCAGCGCCAACGCCGTTCATCCCGGCGTACTCGCGACCGAGATCTGGAACAAGCCCGCGGATCTCATCAGCCTGCTCATCCGCCCGTTCACCTGGCTGATGGCGGGACCGGAGGTCGGAGGCAAGGCGGTGATGACCCTGGTTGAGGATCCGGCCCGAGACAACGTGACCGGACGCTACTTCAAGGTTCAGGATGAAACCGCGGCGGATCCCCGGGCGCACGACGTCGCGCTGGCGCAACAACTGTGGGAGCGCAGTATGGAGTGGACGCGCGGTTGATCAGCACGGCGATCGGCGAGTGACGGGGCTCGCGGGTCCGCGCGATGAGCCCTCCGAGCCCGTCATCAACACCCCGGTGGCTCCCAGCGCCTCCATCCGCGCCCGCGGTGGCCGAAATCGAAGCGCCCCGGGTACAGGCACTCCGCCAGGATCTCCGCAGACTCCACCACCCGGGGCCCCGGCCGGTTGAAGTACTGGTTCCCGTCCGTGATCACCACCCGGCCCGTGCGCACAGCGGACAGGCGCCGCCATTCCGGACGGGCGGTCAGCGCAGGCATCTCGCGGCGGGCGCGTTCGATGTCGAAGCCGCAGGGCATGATCGCGATCACGTCGGGGTCGGCGGCCACGAGCTGCTCGATGTCGAGATAGCCGGAGTGCTTCCCGGCCTCCCCGAGCGGGTCCACGCCGCCGGCGCAGTGCACCAGTTCCGGCACCCAGTTGCCCGCGATCATGAGCGGATCGATCCACTCGATGCAGGCGATGGACGGGCGGGGTCGCAGCGCCCGCGTCTGGGCGCGAAGCGACTTGAGCCGGCCTGTCAGCCGCGCAACAAGATCATCCCCGCGCGCCGGCTCCCCGAGTGCCGACGCGACCGCGCGGATGTCGCTCCACACGTCGTCGAGCGCCATCGGCTCGAGTGACACGATCGCGGGACGGGAGCGGACGAGGTCGCACACCGCCCGTTCCACGTCCCTCAGGCTGACCGCGCACACCTCGCACTGCGTCTGGGTGACGATAACGGTCGGTGCCAGGCGGTCGAGCAGGGCGGGGTCGACGCTGTACACCGACAGGCCGTCGCGCACGATTGCCAGCACCTGATCGTCGATGGCGCGGCTGGAGGCCTCCACCTTCACCTTCGAGGCGGAGCAGGTGGGCAGCCGCGCGACGCCGGGAGGATGGTCGCATTCGTGAGAGCGGCCCACGAGTTCGCGCTCGAATCCCAGCGCGCACACGATCTCGGTCGCGCTCGCGATGAGCGAGACGATCCGGTGGGGCATTCCGGTCCCGGCCCCCGGGAGGAGTTCGTCCGCCCGCAGCTACATGCGGCCCGCTGCGAACCGGTACAGGGGGACCGGCGCCGGCTTCTTCAGGGCGACCCGGCTGAACAGCAGCGGCAGGAAGACCGCCATGCTGATGAACGTGTTGCGGAAGAACGGGATCGCGCGCACGTAGCAGTCGACCAGCCCGGAGAGTGTTTTCGGGTAGAGCAGACCGTCTCCGAACGCCCACACGCCGAAGTTGGTGATCACGAAGAAGCCGACCGATGAAGCCAGCCCGGCACCCGCGACCCGCGTCCACTGCCGCTCGTTCCGCAGCGCGAAGCCCAGGGTCGCCACGAGCATCAGCGACAGGTAGACCAGCGGCTGGTTGGGGTAGAAAGCCCAGTCCACCCGGCCGGTCAGCGCCAGGATCCCAAGGTCGCCCAGCAGCCAGGCGGAGAGCGGTACCGCGAAGGCGGCTCTCGCCTGCGCGAAGAACGCTCCCCCGAAGAGGCAGAGCGGCAACATCGGGGAGAAGTTCCACGGATAGGTGGTTCTGCCGGGGTCGATCGACATCCCGAACTGGGCCAGCAGGTACGGCGCCAGCCTCACGCCGACGCTCAGGGCGAGCATTGCCACAATCACGGAAAGCCGGGGCTTCATCTTCGTTCCTCCTCTTTCATGTTTGTCCACCAGGCATGTCTGCTCGGTACCAGGCATGTTTTTTGTCCACCGGGCATGTCTGTCCGGTACGTCGTCTCCGTCGCATCCCGTCTATCCTTCGCCGCCGCCCACCCCTACGCTCCCGCCAACGTAGATGGCCCGCCCGGGCGCCGCGAATCCCCAGACCTCCTGGTAGGATTCGTCGAGCAGATTTTCCGCGCGCAGGGTCAGCGTCATCGCGGGGCCGTCCGGGGCCGGGCGAACCTCGAAGCTTGCGGCCAGGTCGAGCAGCAGGTGGGCCGGCAGCGTCACGGGGTCGGCCGGAAACGCGCTGAAGTCGCGGTCGCTGCGTTCACCCGTGCGCCGCACGCTCGCGTCCAGCCCGATGCCGCGCGCGACCTGCACGAACGCGCTCGCGCCCACGGTGTGCTTCGGTCTCCGGA
The DNA here is from genome assembly GCA_965232315.1 of Longimicrobiales bacterium. Lineage (GTDB taxonomy): Bacteria > Gemmatimonadota > Gemmatimonadetes > Longimicrobiales > Gaopeijiaceae > BD2-11. The sequence continues at coordinate 135,527 of CBDDPN010000010.1, forward strand.
GCAGCGGCTGGCCTTCCACGAACGTCGCTGACGGACCCTCGTCGAAGCCCGAGTCCTCCACCTCCGTGTCCAGGTAGGTGTAGGAGCCCGACAGCCGAAACCGGGTACCGGCGACCGACGCCTCGGCCTCCAGCCCGCGGCTGCGCGCCTCGGCCACGTTGTGGTAGTTGGGGCCTCCAGGCTCCGGGGGAGAGAAGGTGTACTGGATGAGGTTCAGGTAGCTCTGGCTGAATCCGGTGAGCGAGAGCCGCCCGGCGCCTCCGAGTTGCTGGTCGACGCCCAGCTCGAAGCTGGTCGATTCCTCCGGCTCCAGCTCCGGGTTGCCGGTCGCGAAGCCGGTGGCATAGGTCTCGTAGAAGGTCGGTTCCTTGATCCCGGTTCCCGCCGACGCCCGCACGCGCGTGCCGGCGGAGGCCGGGCGCCATGCCGCGCCCGCCCGCCAGGTCATCGCGGTGCCGAAACGCTCGTTGTCCTCGATGCGCAGGCCGGCATTGAACGCCGCCGGTCCCCGGAACTCGGACAACTGGGCGTAGAAGGCCTGGTTTCCGCGCTCGTTCTCGGAGTTGTCCGAACTGGGGCCCCACTGGGAGAGGGATTCGCTGAAGTCCCGCACCGACTGCTGCTCCAGCTCGTATCCCGCGGCGACCGAAGTCCCTTCGCCGGGACGCCAGATCGCCCGCCCCCCGAGCGTCGTGCGGCGGAGATCGGCGAGGCTCTTGAAGCCGTGGAATCCCAGCGTGTCCGCCGGGCCATCGGGGGCATCGTCGGTGCCCGAGTCCGACTCGTGGACGTTGATCGCGAACCGGGTCTCGAAGGCGTCGCTCCAGCGCCGGCCTCCGTCCATGCTGACCGAAAGCGCGTCCCCGAAGCTGTTGGCGTTCTCGTCCACCAGGTTTCCCGAGCCATCGGTGGGGTAGTGGAAGCGGCGATCCTCGTAGCGCACCGATACCGACGCGCCGGTTCTCTCATCCAACCGCGCCTGCACATGGCCCGTGGCCGTCGTGAGGCGGAATTCGTTGTTGAAGTCGAGGATGCCGTCGGTCTCGTTCCTCCCCAGAGAGAAGGCGTAGGCGAGCGGGCCGGTTCCGCCCGAGAGTCCTCCCTGCCAGCGCCGCGTGCCGTAGCTCCCACCCTGAAACGAAACCTTGCCCCGGGGTGGGCCGCTCCCCCGGCGGGTGAAGACCTGGATGACACCGCTCACTGCGTCGGAGCCGTAGAGCGCGGACGCCGGACCGCGCACGATCTCGATTCGCTCCACGTTGTCGGTGGTAAGCGAGGCGAAGTCGAAAGCGCCGCCAGGCTGGTTCACGCGCACGCCGTCGATCAGGACCTGCACGTAGTCCGACTCGCCTCCCCGCAGAAAGAGCGAGGTGATGGCGCCGAACGAGCCGCCCCCGACCAGCGCCGCACCCGAAACCTGGCGCAGGGCGTCGGCCACGTATTCGATGCCGGCCCGTTCCAGTTCCGCTCCGTGGAGGACGGTCGTGTGGGCGGCCGCGGTCCATTCGGGCTCCGGCAGGCGGTTGGCGGTGACCACCAGCCCCTGCAGGTTGGCCGGCCCCTGGGCAGGGAGTGGCGAACCGAGGCACGCGGCGGCGATTGCGACGGCGGCAAGGCGGGCGGATCGAGCATGGCTCATGTCGGCTCTCCTCTACCGCGCGGAAGAAAGAGGAGATGCCAGCGAACGCGAACGCGTATCGGAAGGCGCCCCTCACCTCCCCGCGGAGGTGTCGAAAAAGGGCGCCGGACGGGCTCGTCTCCTGGCTGGAGGCCGCCGAACCCGCCTTCCCGCGCTCACTCTGGAGCCCGGTGGCACATCGGAGTCGGCGTTTCCGGGAAAACCCGGATCTCATCACAGTGGCGGGGCCGCGCCGGATTCTCACCGGCTTCCGTGGGCCCCCCCGGCTACATCTGCTACGACCGGGATTCTAGCCGGGGGCGTGAGGCGGGTCAACGCGAGAAAGGCCCAACTCCCTGCGGGCCTGCGCCGAACGCGCGCCGAATCGCCGATTCGATGGCAGCCACTTCGCCATCGCTCAGCTCTCGAAAACCGGAACGCTTTCTCGCCGAAAGGCGCCCGCCGTTCTGCGCGCAGAGCCTTATGAGGAGCGAGGTGCGCCGGTCGGGCATGTCCACGATCCGCGAGACCGCTCTGGAAGCACGCTCGAAAGCGACGATGAAACCGAGTTCTTCACGCAGGTCGTAGCGAACCGTCTCGGTCACCAGCTCGTGGAGGTATTCGGCGAACGCGGTCATGTCGATGAATCGATAGAGATCGCCGGTGTCGCCTTCAACCAGCATGCTCCCGTTCGCACCCCATCGCCACTCGATGGACTCGTGAATCGGGCGCGAGAAGCGTTCCAGCACCCGGTCGTAGCCGCGACGGTCACGCAGTATGGCCGCGGACACGGGAAAGATGAAACCCTGTGGAGCGTATTCTCTCGACGCCAGCATGTGATGGATGAGGAATCGATGAATGCGGCCGTTGCCGTCATCGAAGGGGTGGATGAAGACAAGGGCGAAGGCCGATACCGCCGCGGCGACGACGGGCGGAACCCTCTCGTGCGAGACGCGCCGGACCAGCCTCATCCAGCCTTCCATCAGTGCGGGCACGTCGCTCGGACGGGGACACACGAAGTGGACCTCCTCGCGGAAACCAGCGGCCGTCCGTCCGACGAAGTTCTGATAGTCGCGCCAATCCGTGGCAGCATAGCGCGGGTCGACAATCGAACCTTGAAGCCGGATCAGCGCACCCTTGTCCGACGGATCGAAGGCGGATGCGTCGGCAAGCGCCCCGACGAATCGCGCGGCCCTTCTGGAGGTTGGTTTCTCTCCCTCGATGGCAAAGGAGGACTGCGCTTCGCTGGTATACAGATGGTTGATTGCGCGTGAGAGGAGGCTCCGATCGACCGTATCGCAAAGCGCGCGTGCCTCTTCGTCGATCGGCATCGCCATCTGGCGCGCCAGCCTGGGCGTGCGCCGGACGGTAGCGCAGAGGTCGGGGCCGCCGAGAAGATTGTCGATGACCCGGTGCCGTCGGGAGTTGAGGCGCCCTGCGACGACGAACTTCTTCGGGTCGAGGGCTTCGACATAGTTGCCCCGGCGCACGTCGTCGAGATCGAGCGTCCGGCCCGTGAGCGTCTCGTAGAGGAACCAGGCGCGGCGGCTGTGGGCACCGGTGGGCTCACGCCCGACCCAGTCCTCCAGCGTCGCCGCCTCCATGGTCCTGAAGGCTGCCGCCAGGAGCCGGAGATCAAACGGCTCATGGCGCAGCGCGAAGCGGAGTTGCCCCGCCAGCGAATCGCCCGGTGCATAGTGCAGGGGGTATTCCTCCCGCACGCGGGATCCGTGTGTTTCGGTGCGGCGGGCGCCGGGAGCCACGAAGCTCTCGACCGAAGGCGCGGGTACGGCCAGGTCCAGCTCGCGGCGGAGCCAGGCTTGCCCCACGGGTCTCCTGCCGTGCCGAGTTCCGTACCGGTGTGCCATGAGAAAACTACGTCTCGTGATGAGAAATACTTAGAAAACGGTATGTTTGTGATAAACCGATTACAACTACAGCGGAGCTTCGTATACCCGGTATCTGCGGTAGATCCTCCCTCCCAGCCGTTTGATCGCGGCGTTCATCCTGTGGTTGTCCTCGAGGATCCAGGACATGTCGGCCTCCCTCATTCCGGCGGCTGCAGCGTTTCGCAATAGCGCGAGGCAGAGGAGCGCATCGATGCCCTTGCCCCGCCATGCCTCCAGGAGCCCCAGAATGAGGACGCGCAGGCGGGAGATCTTCCGCTTGTGGATCAGTACCTTGATGATTCCGAGCGGAGTGAGCCGCCCGTTCAGCTTGTGCAGAACCTGGTTGAAATCCGGAAGGGCGAGCACGAGGCCGATCACTTCCCCGTCGGGCGTCTCCGCGAACAGCGTCAGGCTCGGATCGATGATCGGCTTCAGCTCGGCGGCCATGTGATCGATCTCGGCATCCGTCATCGGGACGAATCCCCAATTCCTTCTCCAGGCGGCATTGTAGAGATGCCGAACCAGGAGGAGTTCCTCGTCGAACCTCGACATGTCCAGTGTGCGGATGCGGGTGCCGTAGCGCTGGGTCACGAGCTTCTCGGCGCGGAACAGGTGTTCCGGCCCGCTTCCCGCCACGGCGTGCCAGGCGTAGAGGTCCTTGACCTTGCGCAGCCCGCAGCCCTCCAGCAGGGGCGGGTACCAGGGCGGGTTGTGGGCCAGGAGGAGCGCCGGCAGTCCCCTGTCTCCGTCGATGAAGAGCCCGGTGGTCTCGTTGGTCGAAAAGCTGGTCGGGCCGCGCATCGCCGTGAGACCGCGTGCCCGAAGCCACCCCCGAACGGCCTCGAACAGCCCCTCCGCCACCTCCGGATCGTCGATGCACTCGAACCAGCCGAAGAAACCGACCGTCTCCCCGTGCTCCCGCTCGTGGTTCCGGTTCCGGATCGCGCAGATGCGACCCACCACCCTGCCGCCGCGGAGCGCAAGCCAGGGCTGGACCTCGGAGTGAAGGTGGAAGGGGTGCTTCGCCGTGTCGAAGGCGGCGCGCACATCCCTTCTCAGCGGCGGCACCCAGTCGGGATCATCGCGATAGATCGACCACGGCAGGTCGATGAAGCGTCGCAGGTCGGCGCGGCTCTCCACCGGCATGACGACGAGCGCGGAGGTGGGATGTGCCAGCTACCGCTCCACCCGATTCCCCGCGATCCACACCGATTCGATGGACCGCAGGTTCATGATGTCGGCGAGAGGATCGTCGGTGACGACGATGAAATCGGCCCACTTTCCGGCCTCCAGCGTCCCCACGTCGTCCAGCTCGAGGCAGGCCGCGGCGTCGCGCGTGGCGGAAGCCAGGATCTGGGCCGGAGAGAGTCCGGCGGCGGCCATGAGTTCCATCTCCATGTGCTCGAAGAAGCCCTGAAAGCGACCCGCGGGTCCGGTGTCGGTGCCGAAGGACACGGTGACTCCGGCGTCCGCAGCCGCCTTCACGTTGCCCAGCGCTACCACCAGCGCCTCCTCGTAGAGGGCTGCCGAGCGGCTCTCCGCGAAGGCGCGCTGGCGGTCCTCCTCCAGCAGCGACGCCACTTCCTCGGCGTTGGCGTAGCGGGTGAAGAACGGGTCGTCGAAGAAGACCGGGCGCTCGCGGTAGACGAAGGTCGACACCTCCCGGGTGAGGGTGGGGCAGTAGCAGACGCCGGTTTCGCCCACGAGGTCGATGAACTCCTGGTCGATGTTGGTGTCGCGCACGCTGTGGGCGAGGAAATCGGTGCCCGAGCGGAGCAGATCCTTGGCATCCTCGAGGTAGAACATGTGGGAAGCGAGGCGGACGCCCATGGCGTGCGCCTCTTCGATGGCCGTGCGATACGCCTCCGGAGGCATCTTGGTGGAGGCGCCGAGGTTGTCGTCCACGCGCAGCTTGAGCCAGTCCGGCCTCAGGCGGGAGTTTTCTTCTACCTGGTCGCGCACTTCCTCCGGGGTGGATCCGGTGAGGACGGGTCCGGCGATGAGCAGGCGCGCCTCGGCCAGGTCGGGATCACCCCTCTGCGCATCCCGCACGCGCATGCCGGGTTCGCCGCCGCCGCCGAGGCTGTTCACCGTGGTGACGCCGTAGACCGCGTACAGCCGGAGCTCGTCGCGGACCGCCTCATCGGCGGCCTCACCCTCGAGCCCGCCGGCAGAGCGGCCCACGTGGCCGTGCGTGTTGATGAGCCCGGGCACGACGCTCCGGCCGCTCAGGTCGACCTGTTCGGCGCCCTCGGGGAGGACAACCTCGGTGGCGGGGCCCACAGCCTCGATGCGTCCGTCCCGAACCAGAATCGCCGCGTCCTCGACCGGGGCGCCCCCGCGCCCGTCGATGAGGCGCATGCCGGTGAAGGCTACCACGCGTTCCCCGGACGGCGCTTCGGCGGGGGCGCAGCCCGCGAGGGTCAGGGCGAGCAGCGAAGCGACGACAACGTGTATGGAGCCATGCCGCGGATCATCAAACATGCGAGACCGTCCTCATTTGCGGAGCGAACGTTGTAACGAGATGGGACCGGAGCCTGAAGGCGATTGGGTTCCGGACTCATCTGCTAAGAGATTGGCCCCGTCAGGCCCGGTCAAGCATTCCTGCGCTGCATCAGCTCCGGTGCCGCGGTGGTGTCACGCCGTGTCGAACGCGGTGCCCCCCGCCTATGGACTTCCGCCGCCTGCCGCCATCAGGGGATCGGCCAGGCCGATGACGTGCACGGCGATCAGCCCCAGGATGCCGATGACGGTCAGGTAGTAGATCGTGGGGAGGATAGTCTTGCGCAACGTGACCCCTTCCTGACCGAGCAGGCCCACGGTAGCGGACGCGGCCACCACGTTGTGGATCGCGATCATGTTGCCGGCCGCGGCTCCGACCGCCTGCAGCGCCACGATCATGGCGCTCGACACTGCCAGCCTTTCGGCGACGCCGTGCTGGAAGAGCGAGAACATGAGGTTGCTGACCGTGTTCGATCCCGCGATGAAGGCCCCCAGCGCCCCGGTCACGCCGGCGAACAGTGGCCATACCTGTCCCACGTTGTCGGCGACCCACGCGGCCATGGCGATGGGCATGCTGACCAGGTCGGCCGCGTTGACGCCCGACTGGATGTAGATGCGCACCATCGGCACGGTGAAGATGAGAACGAAGCCGGCCCCCAGGAGGACGCGCGAGGACTTGGTGAACGCCCGTTGCAGCTCGGGGAGCTTCATGCGGTGGAGGAAGAACGTGACCGCCACGACCGCGATCAGGATCGTCCCCGGGAGGTAGAGGGGTGTGGTGGTGGCGGTGATGTCGGTGCCGAATACGTTCGCCCAGGTGATGGCGGGGGCGCGCAGCAGATCCTGTACCGGCAGCGCCGACAGGCGGCTCAGCACCAGCAGCACCGCCAGCAGCGCGTAGGGAGCCCAGGCCATTCCCACGGTAACCCGCCTGTCGTCGTCCTCCAGATCCTGTCGGGCTTCCAGGCCGCTGGCCCAGCCCTGCCCCCAGCGGCTCCGCTCCGGAAAATCCCACGTGTCGTCCGGGATGAGGAACCCCCGGCGCGCGGCGAAGATCACGATCGCGAGCCCGACCGGCGCTCCGAGCAGCGCGGGGAATTCCGGCCCGAGCAGCCACCCCGTGAACATGTAGGGCACGGTGAACGCAACCCCGGCGAAGAGGGCGAAGGGGAAGATCGACAGCCCTTCCGTCCACGACCGGTTGGAACCGAAGAAACGAGTGGTCATGACGATCATGAAGGTGGGCATCAGGGTGCCCGCGATGGCATGCAGGACCACGACCCGGTCGGTGACCAGCCGCAGGAAGTCGTCCATGGTGATGCCGGCGGCGAGCAGCTGGGCGTCGAAGGCCTCGCCCCCCAGGCCGCCCTGAACCCCCACCAGCACCGGGGTGCCCACCGCGCCGAAGGTCACCGCGGTGCTCTGGATCATCATGCCGATCATCACGGCCCCTGCGGCCGGGAATCCCATCGCCACCATGAGGGGGGCGGCCACCGCGGCCGGCGTCCCGAACCCCGCGGCCCCCTCGATGAACGACCCGAAGAGCCAGGCGATGATGATGATCTGGACCCGGCGGTCCTCGCTGATGCTGCGAAAGCTTCGCCGGATCGCGGAGACGCCCCCGGACTGTTCCAGCGTGTTCAACAGCAGAATCGCGCCGAAGATGATGACCAGAAGATCGAAGGTGAGGAAGAGCCCCTGGACGGAAGACGCCGCGACCCGAATCGGGGCGACCTGCCACGCGGTCAGCGCCACCACCACGGCCGAGATGTAGGCGATGGGCATTGCGAACTTCGCCGGCACCCGGAATCCGACGAGCAGAGTTCCCCCGATGAGAATGGGGAGGAGTGCGAGCGCGGCCTGAACGCCTGGGGACATGGAAGCCTCCGGGTTGAATCGCCAAACGGACCGCGCGAATGTGGGTCGCGGCCTCCCGTGCGGGCAAGCGGAAGGAGCCGGACGACCCGGGCAACGGTTTGCGTTATCGTTCTCCGGCAAGCGGATGCAGGAAGGAGAATCCGGAGATGGCACTCGATGAGGCTTGACTTGTCGCGCAGGGCCGGTAGCCGAAGGACAACCCGTTGCATGACGACTCTTCGGCCGGGACGCTGGCGCCCGCTGCCGGCGCTGCTGTTGCTCACAGCCGTGGCCGGATGCGAGCGGGCCAGCGATCCGGTCGAACCCGCCTCCGGGTCCCCGGCGGCCGCGATCACCGTTGTGTCCGGCGGGGGTCAACCGGCCTTTATCGGTACCCGGCTCGACGAACCGATCGTGTTCCGCGCTCTGGATGCGGGAGGGCGTCCGGTGCCCGGCATCGCCGTCGATTTCGTGGCGACCGCGGGGAGCGGCCGGGTAGAGCCGGGTCGCGCCACCACCGACCAGAACGGTGACGTAGCGATCACCTGGACGATCGGACCCGATCGCGGAGTCCAGACGCTGCTGATCGCGGCGGGCCTGGCCGCCACGGCGGTCAATGCCTACGCGATCGACCTGGAGGCGGAACTCGAGGTCCTTTTCGCGCCGCCCACCGCGGCGGAGATCGCGGCCGTGCGCGCCGACTGGGCGGGCCGCGACGTTTCGCCTGCCGGCCTGACCATCGAGTTGACCGAGGCCTATCCTCTTTTCGGCTCCCCGGCGACGCTGCGCGTGGTGTCTCACCTGGTCGGCGAGGTGCGTCACTACGGAGCGATCGTCGTCCCGAAGTCGACGCGGGTGGCCAGCCTGCCCGTCCTCATGTACCTGCACGGAGGCGACAGCGGCGTTGACGTGAACGATGTGCAGTTCCTCGCCTTCGCGCTCGGCGAACTGCGCGACAGCTTCGTGTACGTGATTCCGTCGTTCCGCAGCGAACCCTTGCGGCACGGCGACCGGGAGTGGGTATCGACCGGTCCCGGCGGGCACTGGGACCACGACGTGGACGATGCCCTGGCGCTCCTGAACGTCGCGCTGGCGCTGACCCCGCAGGCAAGACCCGAAGGCCTCAGCCTCCTGGGAGGCAGCCGGGGCGGAGGCGTCGCTCTGCTGGCCGGGATTCGGGACGAGCGGGTGGAGAACATCATCACCCTGTTCGGTCCCACCGATTTCTTCGACGAATGGGTGCGGGAGATCGTGCGCGAGGCGGCGCTGGGAATGCCGCGCCAACTCACCGGGGTCGCGCACATGGATTCGACGCTCGTCCAGCCGTATATGAGAGGTCTGATCGAACTTTCCAGAGTACGACTCGAGCTGGTTCGCCGCTCCGCCGTGCTGTTCGCCGAAGACCTGCCCGCCGTCCAGCTTCATCACGGGGTCATCGACGAGACCGTCTCCGTAAGCCAGGCCCATTCCATGATCCGGGCCATGGAGGCGCTGGGGCGGGAGCCGCCGGAATTCGAGGCCTTCATCTACGAGGGCGCCGGTCACGAGGTCTTCGACCTGAGCGGCGTCATCCCGCGCGCGGCGAAGTTCCTGCGGCGGGCGCTGGGGGCGCAGTGAGGGCGGTGTTGCGGCCTGACATCACGCCCGCGGAGGCGGAGGCACTGGCCAGGGACCGCTACGGCATCCGCGCCAGCGCCACGGAACTTCCGAGCGAGCGCGACCGGAACTTCCTGCTGCGCGTGACGATGGATGGGGAGGGTGCCGGAGTTGGATCCCGTGAAGGCGTGGCAGACGCTGGCGAGGCCTTCGTCCTGAAGATCGCGAACCCGGACGAGGCCGAGGCGTCCCTGAGAATGCAGGGCGCCATCCTCGCTCACCTGGCGGAGCGATGGCTCCGGGATGGCGGTGCCGGTGACGGGATGGCCGCCAGGAGCTCCCTCGCATCATCGGCGGATCCCGGTACGAGCTGTTCCGACGATGGACGTGATGCCGACACGCCGGAACCGCCGGTTCCCGCAATCGTCTCCGACCTGGGGGGAGATGCCCTTGGGAGGATCGAGAAGGGGGGGATCCGCTACCCGCTTCGTCTCGTCACCTGGCTGCCCGGGGTGCCGGTCGCCCGAGTGCGTCCGCAGCGGCCGGCGCTGTTGCGCTCCTGGGGGGGCGTTCTCGCGCGGCTGAACGCCGCCCTGGCAGACTTCGACCACCCCGCGGCCGAACGCGGCTTCCACTGGGACCTGCGCACCGCGGCGACCATCTTTGCCACGCGGGTGGGCAGCGTCAGAGGGAAGGACAGGCGGGCGATGCTTCGCCGGCGGATGGCGGACTGCGAGAAGAGGCTCGCGCCCCTGGTCCCGCACCTCCGAATCCAGGTGGTTCACGGGGACGCCAACGACTACAACGTGCTGGCCAACCGGGTCGAGGACACGCCCCGGGGGGGCCGCTACGGGGACCGGCGCGTCACCGGCATCATCGACTTCGGCGACGCCATGCGCACCTGGCTCGCTGCCGAGCCCGCGGTCGCGGGAGCCTACGCGATGCTCTCCAAGCGCGATCCCGTCGGCGCGTTGGCGCAGCTGCTGAGCGGCTTCCACGAGGCGTACCCCTTGCTGGAGGATGAGATCGCCGCGGTTTTCCCGCTCACGGTGATGCGCCTCTGCCTCAGCGCCACCATGGCCGCCTACCAGCGCGCCCGGGAGCCCGACAACGAGTATCTGAGCATCAGTGAAACGCACGTGTGGGAACTTCTTGAGCGCCTCCAGGACGAGGAGGCGTTCCACGCGGACTTCGTGCACTATCGAATGCGCCGCGCGTGCGGGCTGGCGCCGTGTCCACGCGCCCGTGCCCTACGGGCGTGGTTGGGGCGTCATCGCGACGAGGGCGGTTTCGCTCCGGTCCTGTCCCGAGAGCTGGCCGAGGGTCGCCACACCGTTTTCGATCTGAGCGTCGGAAGCCGCTGGCTGGGAACCACGGGCGAGCTGGATGCGCGTGGCTGGACCGATCTGCTCTTCGGGCACATGCGAGCGAACGGCGCCGACGCAGGCGTGGGACGCTACGACGAAGCGCGCCGCTGGTACGATTCGGACGCCTTCGCCATCCAGGGCGAAGACGGGCTCGAGCGGCGAACGGTCCATGTGGGCGTCGACCTGTTCGCCGAACCCGGCACGCCGGTCCACGCTCCGTTTGCGGCGACCGTCCACAGCTTCCGCGACAACGACGCGCGGCTCGACTACGGGCCGACGATCGTGCTGCGGCACGAGGCGGGTGAAGCGGGCGAGTGGTACACCCTCTACGGCCACCTGTCTCGCGACTCGCTGGCGGGGCTCCGCGCAGGTCAGCAGATCGCGGCCGGAGAGGAGATCGGCAGGATCGGCCCGTATCCGGAGAACGGCGACTGGGCCCCTCATCTGCACTTCCAGCTCATGACGGACCTGCTCGGCCGGGAGGGGGACTTCCCGGGGGTGGCGCCGCCCAGTCAGCGAGATGTGTGGCTGAGCCTCTCGCCCGATCCGAACCTCGTGCTCGGCATCCCCGAGTTGGCCCCGCCGCCCAGGAATGTGCCCTCAGAGCTTCTGGGTGCCCGCCGCAGACTCCTCGGCCCGTCGCTTTCCATATCCTATCGCCGACCGCTGGAGATGGTGCGCGGGAAGGGCGCCCATCTCTTCGACGACGGAGGTCAGCCCTATCTGGACTGCGTCAACAACGTCGCGCACGTGGGTCACTCGCACCCGCGCGTCGTGCGCGCCGGCCAGGAGCAGATGGCGGTGCTCAACACCAACACCCGCTACCTGCACGACAGCCTGACCGAGTATGTCCGGCGCCTCGCGGCCACCCTTCCCGACCCGCTCGGCGTCTGCTTCCTGGTCTGCAGTGGGAGCGAGGCCAACGAACTGGCGCTTCGCATGGCGCGCACCCATACCGGTCGCCCGGGCATGGTCGTGCTGGAGGGCGGGTATCACGGCAACACCAGCTCGCTGGTGCAGCTGAGCTCCTACAAGTTCGACGGACCGGGGGGCGCGGGGCCGCCGCCCTGGGTGGCGTGCGCGCCCATGCCGGACGGCTACCGTGGTCGCTACCGGTCCTCCGACCCGGATTGCGGCGCGCGTTACGCGGAGGAAGTCGGCCGCGCGGTCGAAGCGCTCGAGGGCCGGCCCGCGGGCTTCCTGTTCGAGTCGATCCTGAGCTGCGGCGGCCAGATCCCGCTTCCCGAAGGCTTCCTGCGGGGCGCGTTCCAGCGCGTGCGTGCGGCCGGCGGCGTGTGCATCGCCGACGAGGTGCAGGTCGGATTCGGGCGCGCCGGCTCATCGTTCTGGGCCTTCGAAGAGCACGGGGTGGTGCCGGACATCGTCACCCTGGGGAAGCCCATCGGCAACGGTCACCCGCTCGCCGCCGTGGTCACCACCCCGGAGATCGCCGATTCCTTCAACAACGGGATGGAGTACTTCAACACCTTTGGCGGCAACCCGGTGTCGTGCCGCATCGGCCTGGCGGTGCTGGACGTGATCGAAGAGGAAGGGTTGCAGGACCACGCCCGCCGAGTCGGCGAGCGGCTGCTCGCGGGGCTGAAGGTCCTGGTGGAGCGACACCCCATCGTTGGGGACGCGCGCGGGACCGGACTCTTCCAGGGCATCGAGCTGGTGACGGACCGGGAGTCTCTCGATCCGGCCCCCCGGCACGCGAGCTATCTGGTCGAGCGCATGCGTGACCGCGGCATCCTGCTCAGCACCGACGGCCCGCTCCACAACGTGGTGAAGATCAAGCCGCCGCTGGTCTTCGACGAAAACGATGCCGACCGGCTGGTGCGCAACCTCGACGAGGTATTGGAAGAGGACGCGCTACGCCTGGCGCGGAAGTGAGAATCGGTCCGGCCGTGAATCTGGACAGGCCGTCCACGAACCGGCTTTCCGTTTGAGCCCCGTGGTGGCGTCCGAGGAACCATGCGACTTTCGCGACGCAAAGAGCCGGGATAACGAGATCAACGCCGGACTCTGTCAGGGCTTCCACACAAGCCGCGTGGTCGGGATCGGCGGAGTTCACGCTCGCCAGGAGTGGTCCGCTGTCAACGATCGCCAGCAACATCCTCAGGCCATCGGGCCGCCATCGCTCGGTCGAGGTCGCGCGCGGCGTATGTGGAGTCCGCGATGATGCCTTGCCAAGGCTGCCTGAGGTTGTCATGGGAGACCGCCATCGACGATCTCCCACACCTTCGCCAGGGTGTGGAACTCTCCGTTCTCGCCGAAGCGGTCCACGCCATCGGGAAGCTGCATCATCGCTGCGCGGTCGAAGCGCTGGCCCGGGACGAGCGCACCGAGCGCCGCATCGGTCACGGCGGACACCTCGCAGGCGATGCCGCTGTCCTCCAGATCCGCCATCAGCACCTCACAGGGCACCTGCCAGATGGGGAAATGGAGCGATGCGTCCCGACTCGCCGCGAGTTCGCGGAACGCCCCCGTGCGCCACTCGCGAATGTGCTCCAGGTGCAGATCGCCGAACACGAAGCGGGCGACCCCGGGAATCAGTGCGACTGCTTCGGCGATACGCGCTTCGTAGGCAAGGCCCGGATGTAGAGGAACACCCAGCAGAGGCACGTTGAGATGCTCGGCCTGGCGGACCACAAGCTCCACCCGCAGCTCCTGGTGCGCGATCGTCCGGCTGGCCGCGTCGAAGGTCGTCAGCAGGGTCACGGGGCGGGCTCGCCCCCGCAGCAGGGCCCGGTAGGCGAGGAAGCTGTCCTTGCCGCCGCTCCAGAAGAGCACGTCCACGGGATCGGGCGCCGGGCGCAGTGCCGTCAGCCAGTGCGGAGGCTCCACCATCGGTACGCCCTTCCCGGCGTCCGCCCTCTCATCCTCATAGGGGCAGTGCCGACAGCCGCTGGCGCAGCAACTGCCGCGGTGGCGCAAGCCGTAATCGGTGAAGACGGCCAATCCCGTCTCGGGATCGAGATAGAACGTTTCCCGATTGCGGGAAGCCTCGTCGTGGAGGTCGCGCCAGTTTCCGTGCGAACCGGCTGGCTGGCTCAAGGGAAGAGGCTCGATCCGGGGTCCTTGTTTGACCATCAGTCCAAATATGCTTGAGTCCGATGAGGGAGTCCACTGGCCAACACTGCCCTCAGGCGCGATCATGCGACGCGGCCCCATGTACTCGGCCTGAATCGTGGCGTACACATCCTCAACACGGCGAACCCCAAGAGGCCGGACGATGAAAGTGTTCCCCCTGGAAGCGCTGGACCGTGAACCCTCCGACCCGGTCAACTTCACGGGTCCGGGAAGCCTGCGCCGCATCGAGGGCGCCCTCCCCGCGGATCCCCGGGTGAACGTCTACCGCGTGCATTTCGAGGCCCGCTCACGCACCAACTGGCACACGCACAGCGGGTATCAGATGCTCCTGATCGTGGAGGGCCGCTGCCGTTTCCAGAAGGAGGGCGAACCCGTCGGTGAAGCCGGAGCCGGCGATGTCATCGTCGTCGATCCCGGCGAGAACCACTGGCACGGCGCCGCCCCCGGAGGTGCGATGACCCACATCGCACTCAACGTGAACGCGGTGACGAGCTGGGGCGCTCCGGTGACCGAGGATGAATACGATGCGGGGTAGCGAGGGTCGGATGGTGTCCGAAGGCAGGGACAGGGCGAAGAGGGACGCCGATGGCGGGCGTCAGAATGCGAGAATGGGAACTCCGACCCCGCGCGCCGAGCCGCCGCGGGAAGAGTCCCGGATCCGGAAGGCCTTCCGGCGTCTGAGGAAGGGCCTGCGGGCCGCGGGCGAGATCTACGAGGGCATCTACTTCGCGCCCTACCGGTCGCAGATCTATCGTTCGTACCGGGAGGAGCGGGACACCTTCCTGCTGCTGGGATTCGCGGACCTCCTGGGGGCACCGAATCCGGTGGCGTTCTACGCCCTCGAGCTCTATCCCGACGTGATCGAGGAATTCCATCAGTGGCACCGGCGCATCGGCATGCCCCGTCCGCCCGACGGCGGATTCAGATGCTGCTGATTCAGATGCTGCTGTCACCGGGCGCGGCGAAGAAGCCGGGACCCCGCGCGGCCCACGGAACGAATCGCCGGTGAGGCCCGGTCCGGCTCCACGCTGATGGCCAGGCCGCGCCGCATCCTCGACCGGGAGGTCGTCTTCTTCGGCGGCAAGGGCGGGGTCGGCAAGACCACGCTGGCGGCCACGATGGCGCTCCAGGCCGCGCGCGAGGGACTGCGCACCCTGCTGGTCTCTACCGATCCCGCGCACTCGACCTCGGACGTGCTCGAAACCCGCCTCAGCGGGGAGGCGCGGGAGGTTCGCCCGCGGCTGTGGGCGCTCGAGATCGATCCCGCCGAGGAAGCCGACCGCTACATTGACGACGTCAAGGCGCGCATCGCCGACACCACCCCGCCGCGCCTGATGGCGGAGGTCGAGCGCCAGATCGACATCGCGCGGGTGACGCCGGGGGCCGAGGAGTCCGCGCTCTTCGATCGGTTCACCCGGATCGCCGAGGAAGCCGGCGACGCGTACGACCGCCTGATCTTCGACACCGCGCCGCTTGGCCACACGCTGCGGCTGCTCGCGCTGCCGGAGCTGATGGGCGCCTGGATCAGCGGCCTTATCTCGCGGCGCCGGAAGGTCAACGTGCTCGGGCGCATGTGGCGCAACGTGGCGGGCGCGGCCGCGGGCTCCGAGGATCCCGGGGAGGATCCGGTGCTGCGCGCCCTGACGGAACGGCAGACCCGGTTCCGCAATGCGCGCTCGCTGATCACCGATCCGCATCGCACCGGTTTCGTCTTTGTCGTGACGCCGGAGCATCTGCCCGTCGCGGAGACCGAGCGGTCGGTGAAGATGCTCGACAAGTACGGCATCCCCGTGGCCGCCATCTTCCTCAATCAGGTGGTCCCCGAAGACGCGGACGGGACGCTGCTCGCATCGAAGCGCGACCGCCAGCGCGAGTACGCTGATCGGGTGCGCAGGAGTTTCGCGAGATATCCCGTGCACGCGGTTCCCCTGTTCGAGGGTAGCCTGCACGGGCTGGCGGCGCTGGAGCGTCTGGCGCTGGCGTTGCCCATGTCGGAGCGCGCGACGTAACATGACCGGGTTCCGCGCCTCGGCAGGCGGGCGAAAGCACATCGGTCCCTCAGCAAAAGGATGGCTTCCGTGAGTTCAATCGTACTCCTACTGATCGGATTGGCCGCGTTCGCCACCGGATACCGGGTCTATTCCCGGTACGTCGCGCAGAAGATCTACCGGCTCGACCCCGACTTCCGGACGCCGGCGCACGAGTTCGAGGACGGGGTGGACTTCCTCCCGACCAACCGCAACGTGCTCTTCGGCCACCACTTCACGTCGGTGGCGGGAGCGGCGCCCATCGTGGGTCCGGCGATCGCCGTGATATGGGGGTGGCTGCCCGCGTTTCTGTGGGTCGTGCTGGGCACCATCTTCGCCGGGGCCGTGCACGACTTCGGGACCCTCTGGATCTCGACCCGGCACAAGGCGAACTCCATCGGCACGCTGGCCGGCAAGATCGTGGGGGACCGCGGCCGGGTGCTCTTCATGCTGGTGATCTTCTTCCTGCTGCTGCTGGTGAACGCGGTCTTCGCCGTGGTGATCTCCAACCTGTTCATCGGCAACCCGGGGGCGGTGCTTCCCGTCTGGGGCAGCCTGGTGGTCGCAATCACGGTCGGGTTCCTCATCTACCGCTCGGGCGCCGGGCTGCTGTGGCCGTCGCTGGGGGCGCTGGCGGTGCTCTATTTCCTGATCTGGGTAGGCCAGTCGGTACCGCTCGAGCTGCCCGACTTCTTCGGCTTCGAGCCCACGGCTGCCCAGGTCGCGGCCAGCGGGGGCGATCAGGCGGCGGCAGCGGCGGCAGCCACCACCGACGGCGTGCGCGCCGGGTGGGTCATCGTCCTTTTCGTGTACGCCTTCTTCGCCAGCGTCCTGCCCGTGTGGCTCCTGCTGCAGCCCCGCGATTACGTCAACAGCCACCAGCTGTTCGTGGCGCTCGGCATCATCGGGCTCGGCATCATCTTTACCAACGCCCCGGTGGTGGCGCCCGCGATCAACACGAATCTTCCGCCCGATACCCCCAACTGGTTCCCGCTCCTCTTCGTGACCATCGCCTGTGGGGCCATCAGCGGCTTCCACGGGCTAGTGTCCTCGGGGACGTCCTCCAAGCAGCTCGACAAGGAAACGGACGCGCGCTACGTGGGATACGGGGGCGCGATCGGGGAGGGATCGCTGGCTCTCACCGCGATTCTGGCGACCACGGCCGGTTTCGCGGTCGTCGTGGGCGTGGACGGCTGGCACGAGCACTACGGGTCATTCGCGTCGGCTTCGGCGGGCGCGACCCAGGCGTTCGTCCAGGGCGTGGGATTCCTAGCGCAGGGGATCGGCATTCCGCAGGGGCTCGCGGTCACCTTCGCCGCCGTGGTGGTCATCAGCTTCGCCGCCACCACCATGGACACCGGGGTTCGGCTGCAGCGCTACATCATCTCCGAGCTGGGAGCCGAGTACAAGATCAAGTTTGCGCAGAATCGATGGATCGCGACGACGCTCGCCGTCTCCAGCTGCGCGCTGCTGGCGCTGGGTGTGGACCGGGGTGCGGGGGGCATGCGCCTCTGGCCGCTCTTCGGCACCACCAACCAGCTCACGGGGGCGATGAGCCTTCTTGTCATCAGCCTCTTCCTCTTCAGCCTGAAGCGGAGGATCTGGGTGACGGTCGTGCCGCTGAGCTTCCTGCTCGTGATGACGACCTGGGCCATGGTCATCAACATGATCGGCTACTGGACCAGCGAGACCTGGCTCCTGTTCGGGGTCGGGGGCCTGATCTTCGTGCTGGTGCTGTGGCTCGTGTTCGAGGCGCTGGCGGCGATCCGGCTGGCGATGGCCGCCAGCGGACCCGGGGCTCCGGCACGCCGATGAACGGGCTCCGGCCTGAAATGCTCTGCGCGCGGTTCGGGCCGGGCCGGGGAGCATCCGTACCGATGTGGGTCGCGGTCGTGTTGGGTATCGTCGTGCCCGATCTCGGCCTGGCGCAGACGCCGGCCGCCACTGTTGCCGGTGACCTGACCACGCTGTTCGAGGTCGGCGGCCTCGTCCTCGACACCAACGGCGACGAGGTGCCCGATTTCGTCAACGCGTCGCTGGTGACGGGGGATGCGCCCACGTTGGCCGAGACTCGGGCGGCCGCCGAGATCGCCGCGCGCCTGGGCTTCGAGACCATGGCAATGGACCTGCCGGTGGCCCGTGGCGCGGCCGGGGAGGGCGTGCTGGTAGTGATCGGGCGCGGAGGATTGGCCGTCTCGGGGCTGGCTTCGCCGGGGGTCGACCCCGCGTCGCTGGACGCGGGCGAGGGGGCGGTGGTCGTGCGCGAGGCCGATGGCCGCCGCTGGGTGCTGGTTGTGGGTGGGGATGACGAAGGGCTGGTCGCGGCGGCGCGCATGTTCGCCGGCGTGTTGCCGCACACGCGCACCCTGTCCGCGCCGCTTCTGGGTCGGGCGGGCGATGACGTGCGCGCAGCGCTGGAAGGGTCGGGGGTGGACGTGCAGGAGGTGCGGCTCTGGCAGGCCCGGGCGCGCGCGGGATCGGACGGCGTGAACCGGCTGATCGCGGACGTGCGGGTGGCGGTGGACGAGGTTGACGCCGCGGCCGGCGTGCTGCGCGCGCTTGCCGCCGGGGAGATGGTCCCGGGCGCAGCCGGACAGGAGGAGGTCGGCGGACAGGACGCTCCGGCGGCGGAACCTTCCGGCCAGCCCGCCGCCGGGCTGGACGCCACCGGGCAGGACGACCAGGAGGCGGTTGCCGCCGGCGGTGCGGAAGAACCGTTCGCCTACCCCGGCCTGGGCTCTCTGGAGGTGCGTCTCGGGTCCGGCCCGGTGGTGCGCATCCCCGGACGGGCCGCCCCGGACGCGCCCGGTCCGGTCGCGGGGCGGCCGGGCAGGGGGGCGAAGCGGTCGCTCGACCTCTCCAACCTGTACAGCAACGACGGCCTGCTGGGCGACTCGGACAGCAATGAGATCCCCGACCGCATCGACGCCCTCCTGGCCCCGGGCGCGGCCGCGGTGGAGGCGCTCCCCGACCTTGCCGCCCGCCTCGGGCTGGAGACGACCGGGCTGGTGGTGCCGCTGGTGGAATCCGCCGCCGAGATCGAGCGCCCCGCCTCGCACGCCACCCTCGTCCTGGCCGGTACCGGCAATCCGCTCACGCAGCAGCTGGCCGACAGCGGCCGCATCGACCTGACCGGTCTCCAGCCCGGGGAGGGGCTCATCCAGCTGGTCCCGGCCGCCTTCGGCGACAAGCCCTCGCTGGTCGTGAGCGGCGGGGACGCGGCGGGAGCGCGGCGCGCCCTCGACCACCTCGCGCTCACCCTCCCCCACCTGGACGCCCGGGGCGACGACCGCCCCACCCTCGACCACGTGGAACAGGCACTCTGGAGCGCGCTCTCCGGCCACTCTCCCGCGGGTCAGGCGGCCATCGGCCTCTACAAACTCGACCGCATCCTGGCGGATCTCGCCGGCCGCGACCTGGCCGCCGCCGAAGTCCTGATCTCGGTCGAGAAGCCCGACCCGGGTCTCGCCGACCTCGTCCGCGAGCGTGCAGCCACCCTGGGCGCCGAAGACCTGGACGTGGTCATCGACAACCGCGACGTGCAGAACGCCGCGCCCATCTTCTCGGACAACCTTGTCCTGCCCTCCGAGGTGGACCACTTCCGAACCATCGTCGAGGAGGACGTGCTGCCCGGTGTCGCGTCCGGCGACCCGGTCACCGTGCGCGCCCGCCTGAGCGAGCCGCCCGAGGTACGCCGTCAACTGGAGCAGGAGGTCCTGGCCGCCCTCCTCGAGCGTGGCGCCGACCCGGAAGCCACCGTGGTCGAAGTGCGCTCGGCCTTCAAGCAGGGATACTCCTGGCTGTACGAAGGCGTCCGCCCGCGGCTGGATGGTGCCGACATCGGCGAGATCCTCATCCGCTTCCGCCGCAACGATCCCCCCGCGGAGTGGCCCCAGCAGGCCATCCACACGCCCGTGCGCTGGTTGCACGAGATCTTCCCCATCGACGAAGTCCTGGCGCGTGAACTGGGCATCGACCTCGACCGCATCCGCTTCGAGCAGGTCCTCGAAGGCCCCACCTACCAGGTCGAAGTCACCGCCCCGGACGGCGAAGTGATCCTCTCCGAGAGCTTCGACCCCAAATGGGTGATGCGCCCGTATGTCGACCGTTTCCGCGACTACGAACGCGTGCGCGTCACCACCGGCTGGATCGAGGCGCGGGCCGCCGACCGGACCCTCGCCGACGAACGCATCGTCACCGACCCCGAGGCGTTCTGGGACCATTTCCAGGGCACCACCCTCCCGGCCGTCTACGACCATGTCATGGAGCGGCACGAGGGCATTCCGAGGGGCGGAAATGCCGACGCACCCTTCTTCGGCGAGCTCGTGGTCGAGGCCCGACTCAGCGAACCGGACTACCGGCTGGAGGTCGACAACGAGATCCACTCCACCATGGACGCCCTCCACGAGGAGGTGTACTTCGGCACGATCGAGTTCTTCGACCTGATCGGCCGCAACTCGCGTGGGCAGGGACTCACCCATCCCGGCCGCATCATTCCCGTGATGCTGCCCAAGGCGGACGGTTCAGCGGGGACCGTGGATATCTCCTTCTCCGGCTTCGCCACCTCCCGGCCGGCGGTGATCGTCACCTGGCGGGAGCGCTCCGGCGAGACCGGCGAACTCCGGCTGGACATCCCGCGCATCACCATGGAGCGTCCGTCGGCCCGCGAGGCGCGTGTCCTGGAAGGAACCGCGGGTCTCTCGCACCTCGCCCTGCGGGTGCGGGTCGACACCGACGCCGACATGCGCGACAGCCTGCTCGCCTACGCACCGCCTCTCCAGGTCGACGAGCGCATGATCTCCGCCGAACAGGTGGAGGCGACCCTCGGGCACATAGAGGCCATGCGCGCCCGCGGCATGTACCCGTCGGCGCTTGCGTTCCCCGGACTGGGAACCGTTGAGGTGCACGCCGAATGGACGCATGAAGAGGATGCGGAATCCCGTCGCTCCGTCCATCTCGCCGACAACGGCACCCCCGGCCCGCTACCGGACTGGCGCGCGCTCCTTCCCGAGGACTGGAGCTACTCGGGCGAGCGGCTGGTTCAGTGGGACACGCCCATCCCTCCACCGGAAGGACACCGCGTCCTGGCACAGATGGGGGCGGCCTTCGAGGAGGCGCACGTCTACCGGGTGGGCGAGTCCTACCTGGGCAAGACGACCTGGGCGATGGATCTCATGCCCCCGATCACCGCATCGCACTGGTCGCGCGCCAAGGCGACCACCTACAAGCCCACCGTCATCTACTCGGCGCGCCAGCACGCCAACGAAGTGTCGTCCACCAGTCACGTGCTGCGCCACGCCGAGCTGCTGCTCACCGACCCCGAGCAGCGCCGCAGGCTGGACCGCGTCAACGTCGTCATCCATCCCTTCACCAACCCCGACGGCGCGCAGCTCGCCTACGACCTGTACCGCTCGACCCCAGACTACATCCTGCACGCCGGCTACCTGGGCTCACTCGGCATCGACGCAACCTCCGGCTCGGGCGACGACCACCCCATCTATCCGGAGTCGAAGGTACGCGGCAGGCTCTGGGAAGCGTGGCTGCCGGACATCTTCCTGAACCCGCACGGCTATCCGTCGCACCAGGTGGTGCAGCTCTTCTCGGAGTACACGGGGCTCGTGCGCCGGGGCCGGGTGACGGAACGCAACTGGGGCTTCAACAAGGGCTGGTTCATGCCCGGCTTCGGCTACATCGACAACCCGGAGTATCCCCGCCACAGGGACGCCGCCTTCCAGCTGCGCGACTACATCACGCAGGGCATCAATTCGAACCGCGATGTCTTCGAGATGAACCAGCGCACCTATGCCCGCTACGAACGCTACGGCGCCGACTTCGACACGGACGTATTCCGTTTGCCGATGACCGACAGCGTGCTGATTCAGATGCCCCTGAAGGGATCGTCCGGAGGCGGGGGCGGCGGCTACAACCCGCGGGTCACCATCTGGAGCGGCACCACCGAGGCTCCCGACGAGACCGCCTACGGGCCGTGGATGGAGCTGGTGGCGAAGGCGGGGCTCTCGTGGGACCAGGCGATCCTGGACTACTTGTACGAGGGCGATCACGAGGTCGAGCGTTCGGGCTCCAGCTTCTTCGGCGGAGTCACCCTGCGCATGAACCGCCCGCGCCCGCCGGAGGAGAAGGAAGACGAGGATCCGCCGCCGGTGAGCGATTAAGTCACGGAGGCCAACAGGGCCGCCCGCGCACGGTACGCCCATGCGCGGGTCGGCTCCGTCGGCCTCAACCGACCCCCTGCCTTGCTCATCGTCGCGGCGGTTGTAGTCGTGCCAACAGGGCAGACGACTCGCCATCGCCGCCGGATCCGGCAGGCGGTGAGCAGGACGAGCAGGAGCGGGACCCGAGAGGCGCGCCCCCGCTCGTCGTCAAGGCCGTTGGGTCCGTCTGTCTACCCTTCCGGCTTCTCGAAGGTGTTGGTCTTGTAGTACCCGGTCTCCTCGCCGAGCATCACATGGCCGACGAGACGGTAGTTGCCCGGCGGAAACTCGTCTTCGCCGATGTTGATCGGGCAGACCGAGCCTCCCTGACCCTCGACGGCGGTTAGGTGGGCCTTGTTGTTGTCCTGGGCGACGACCCATCCACCGCTCACCGCGCGCTGCCACTCCGACCAGAACACAGTGAACGTGGTCCCGGCGACCGGGAAGTTGCGAACCTGGAGGCAGAGGGTGAGCGGGGTGGTCGTTCCGACTACCTCGGCAAGCAGAACGCCGTCCTCTCTCACCGTGATCCCCGGCAAAGAGTCATACGCCTCCTGGTGCACCCTCACCACGATCGAGTCCTGGGTGACCGACAACCCGTCTTCGTTCGTGGCCGTCACCGACAGCATCGCCACGCTGATGCTGTCCTCAACGGCTCCCGAGCCCGTCGTGGTCACCGTGCTGCCGTCTACCGACGCGACCGCCACCGCCTCGTCCGAGGTTGTGGCCGTGTAGGTCAGGTCGCCCTCCTCGAAGTACGGTGCCACGTCCAGCACCACCATGCTGTCCACGATCACGTCGTGGGTCGGGATGGTGTCGGCGACCGTGGGAGGCATGGCGGGTGCGGTCACGGTGACGCCGAACTCCAGGCTGGCCGAGAGCATGCCCGCATCCGAGGCGGCGACGGTCACCGTGGCGCTTCCCGGTGCGACGCCCATGATGGTCACCACGGCACCCGAGGTCGCCACGGTCGCCACGGCGTCATCCGAACTCGTGGCGGCATAGGTCAGTTCGTCACCGTCCGGATCGCTGAAGTTGGCGCTTACGTCCACCTCCACCTCGCTGCCCGCGACCACGGTCTGGTCGTCGATCATGCCTACCGCCACGGGCGCCTCGTTGGCTTCCACGACGGTGACGTCGAACTCCTGGCTGGCCGAGAGCATGCCCGCATCCGAGGCGGTCACGGTCACGGTGGCGCTCCCCGCGGCGATTGCCGTGACGGTCACCACGGCCCCGTCGGTCGATACGGTCGCCACGGCGGTATCCGAGCTGGTGGCGGCGTAGGTGAGTTCGTCGTCGTCGGGGTCGCTGAAGCTGGCGGTCACGTCCACCGTCGCCTCGGCGCCGACGAGCAGGGTCTGGTCGTGGATGGTGCCTACCGCCACGGGCGCCTGGTTGACGGCCTCGACCGTCACGCCGATGGTCTGGCTCGCGGTCAGCCCGGCCGGGTCGCTCGCCGTCACCGTAACGGTTGCTTCACCCGCCGCCACGCCGCCAATGGTCACGCTGCTCCCCGATACCGAAGCCGTGGCCACGGCCTCGTCGGAACTCGCCGCCGAATAGGAGAGGGTGTTGCCGTCCGGATCGCTGAAGTTGGCAGCCACGTCGACCGCCACGCTCTCCCCGGTCGGAATCGTCTGCGCCTCGATGCTGCCCACGGCGGTGGGCGCGCGATTCGCCGGCGGAGGTGGAGGCGGCGGAGGGGGCGGGGGCAGGGCGATCGGGCCGCTTCCGCTGTCGTCGCCGCATGTGGCCACTGAGAGGGTGCCTCCAGCCGTGATCAAGAGCAGGGCCAGGATTCGGATTGCTCGCATTTGCGCTTGTTCTCCCTGTCGAGTAATGGGCGCCCCGATATCGATGGTGCCGGAGGGCACCTCGCCTCCGCTTAGCGCCGGTGGCAACGCACGAGGACATTCGGGCACGATGAGCCCGAAACTTCCGCAAGGCTATTGCATGCGCGGAGAGCACGCAACGCGACAGGGTCAGGCCCCGGCAGCCAGCGGACGCACTCCTCCCGGCATTCGAGCGGCGAAGCATCCGGCGCTGTATCGAGCGGATTACATAAACTACGTAATTTACGTAATCAGTGGCTTCGGCCCGGCTCCTGCCCGCGCGGGTTCATCCACGGACCACTACTACCGTCCTCTCCGCGACCCCCGCCGGTTCATCGGGGTGCCCAGCCGGTACATCACCCTCAGCATGAAGTACTGCCCGAGCGAGTCGGTCCGCGACTCCTCGATGTAGTTCGCCGAATTGGTGATCGCGACGCCTTGGTTCTGGTTCAGGAGGTCGTAGGCCCGCAGTTCGATCTCGGCGCGTTCCTCGAGCACCCGCCGGGAAATGGCGGCATCCCAGCGCGCGACGTTGCGCGCCTCCCCGAAGAGTCCCTGGTCGAACACCCGGTGGCGGAAATCCGATTCCAGGGTCCAGGCATCGCCGATGTGCCAGGTGGCTTCCGCGCGGTACTGGCTGTTGACGTAACCGCGGTCGAGCTCCTGGTTCAGCGAGTACGCGACGTTGTTGAAGTTGAAGCTGACCGAAGCTCGCACATCCAACCGGTCCTTCTCCCGGTTGTCCACCCCGATCTCGAGCGAGTTGCGCAGAATGCGGCTCTCGTTGGCCGCGTGGTTCACGAGTTCCGTCCCCTCCGAATAGGACACCTCGTATTCCAGCTCCACGTCGACGCCCAGCCTCCGGACGGGAGTGTCGAAGTTGGCTCCCAGGTTGCCGGACCACTCGCCGCTGGTGTTGACCGGCATCCGCGTCTGAAAGCCCCGCTCGTCGAAAACCCGCGACGTCGAGATGTTGTCGTCGGTGTAGGTGAAGCGGGCGAAGGTGCGGAGGTTGATGAAGGTCACCTCATCGAACAGACGGTAGTCGGCGTTGACCCGGTGCCTGTATTCCGGGCGCAGATCCGGGTTCCCGGAGTAGACGTTGAGGGGATCGGTGTTGTCGGCGTAGGGCTGAAGCTGCGTCAGCGACGGCTCGCGACTCGAGCCTTCGTAGCGGACCTGGAGCGTCTGCCCTTCCGTGATCTCCTTCTTCAGCCGCGCGTTGCCAAGCAGGTGGGTGTAGCCGTTGGCGATGGACTCGTTCCGGCCCAGGATGACCCCGTCCAGGTTGGATCTCTGCACGCGAATCCCCAGCGTGAGCCAGGAGCTATCGGTGTCTCGGCTGTAGCGCGTGCCGCCCTGGAGATAGGTGTAGGCCCGCTCGAATCCCGAACTCATCCCGGGGTTGTGAACCAGGGTGCCGTCGACGCGATCGTAGACCGCGTTGTTGCGGTCCTGGTGGGTCGCGTTTCGCCGGCCGAACAGCTCGACGGTGTGGCCCTCGCCGAGCGGCTGGGTCAGCGAGAGGCGCGCCGAATTGCTCCGGGTCCACCCCACCCGCGACTGTTCCTGCAGAATCTCGCGCACATCGTCCACCTCGTCGTCGCCGTCCCTGGTGCGCCGCTCTCCCGTAACCAGCGAGGACAGGTCGGCGGCGAGGTCGGAATCCTCGAGGTCGCTCGTCAGCTCCGCGACGATGCTGCGGCCCTCCTCGCTCAGGCGCTTGCGCCAGGTGAGCCGTCCGTCCCCGCCCAGCTCGTTCCCGTCCACCAGGTAGTCGGTGGTGGCGGAATTGAGCATGGCCCCGCCGAGGGTATGCGTTTGCCGATTGGCGAACGAGGTGAGCGAGGACGCGCGCGCATTGCCTCTCATGCGCACCCGCAACTCATGCCCCTCCGAGAATTCGACTTGCCCGTTCAGGTCCAGGCGATGACTCACGTTGCCGGCTTCCTGTTTGCTCGTCTGGTCGACCAGCGACGCGACATCCGATCCGAAGAGGGCCCGTTGCTGCAGGCTCCGGTCCTGGAGATTGTCCAGCTGCCTGATGGTGTAGCTGCCCCGCAGCCAGGTCTCCTCGCTGAATTCCCGGCTTCCGTTCACCCCGAGGCTCATTGTTTCGGTAAGGCCGTCGCTCGACCTCCCGCCGCCTCCACCCGGCATGCCGGCGGCGAGATTCGGGAACCCACCGCGGGAGCGTCCCTGGTTCACGTTGTTCGCGTTTGCGGTCAGCGCCAGCTGGACGGTGGGCGAGAAGCGGTTCAGGGAAAGCGAACCGTTGTACCTCGCTTCGCTGCCCACGGGCGCGGTAAGCCGGGCCCGGCTGCCGCCGTCACCCCCGATGTCGCCCCGGGCGCGCCCGAAATAGCCGCTTCTCGCCTCTTCCCTGAGCTTCAGGTTGATCGTGCGTTCCTCTTCGCCGTCGGGGATGCCGGTGAACTCGGCCATGTCCGACTCCTTGTCGTACACGGCGATCTGCTCGATGGCGTCCGCGGGCAGATTCTCCATCGCGACCGTCGGATCGTCGCCGAAGAACTCCTTTCCGTCCACGAGGATCTTCGCGACCGCTTCGCCCTGTGCCGTGATCGACCCGTCGGCGTCGACATCGATCCCGGGAAGCCGCCGCAACAACTCCTCGACGGTCGCGTTGGGCGGCGTTGGAAACGCCTGCACGTTGTAGCTGAAGGTGTCGCGCTGATTCACGAAGGGAACGTGCTCCACGCTGACCACCACGGGGTCCATCTCCAGCGCCGTGGACGACAGCACCACGCCGCCGGCATCGACGTCGGCGCTGGCGATGTCGAAGTCGCGGCGCAGGGTCCCGTAACCGATCAGCGTGACCTGCAGGATGTAGGCGCCCGCCGCCAGGCCGTCGATGGTGAAGCCGCCGTCGTCCGCGGTGAGCGTGTACTCGACCAGCACCGAGTCCGGCCTCCCAAGCGCGACCACCATGGCGTTGTGCAGCGCCGCGCCCGTCGAGTCGGTCACGACGCCCCGCACCCGGTACTCCTGCGGTGCCTGCAGCGGCGCGGCGGCGGCGCTCGATGCGGCGGGGGTGGTTGGCCGGGGCGCTGCCAGCGCCGGGAGGGGCGGGACCATCGCCAGCGAGCACAGAGCCATCACGAACAAGCCCGGAGCCCGACCCCCGACGGTGCGTCCGTGCCGGGCTCCGACCCTTTCCTGCTTCGCCTTCTGCGGACGGGTCATCATGCGGTGCCTTGCCATACTCTGAAGGTATCAGTCAGGCAGCCCCGCTCAACGATCCGGGTGCAAGGGAATTGTCAGGATCCCGGCATGCGTCCCGGGGAAGAGCCGGGCTGAGCCGGGACCGGCCTTACCGGGGAACTCAGTCCACCCAGGCGGTCAGTTCGCGGGCGGGGACGCGGGGCTTGCGGTCGCGCCCCTCCAGGCCCAGGAGGTCCCGCACGAGCACGGCACGGCCGCCGGTTCGCCCAGGTTGACGATCGTGACGATGCGCTCACGGCTTCAACGACCGGGAACGGTACGGCGAGTGGTACCCGACGCTGAGTCTGGGTTCGAGGCCAAGCACATCCGTCGTCGGCGAACGGCAAGCCCGCGAACCCGGCTGATCCGCCGAGCCCACGGGCTTCGCCATGCACTCCAGGTTCCGGCGAGTCTCGACCCGGTTCGGAACCTCGCCGCCGGTCCGAGTTCAACTCCGAACTCGTCCCGGCTCCCTTCAGAAGCTCTTCCCTACAGCGGCCTGTTCGGGTTCGCCATCGTGCGCCACATGTGCGCCACGGGGCTGCTGTCGAACCCCAACCCTTCCTTCGGTTGCTTGAACTGGCGTCCGATGATGTCGGTGAACACCTCGATGTTCACATCCACGCCGTCCTGGAAGGCGTAGGTGTCGTTCACCGTGATCAGCCGCGCCTCCTCGTAGTAGCGGTGGTTGCGGGCGAACTCGTAGGCCTGCTTGATGTAGGGCTCCGGCACGTAGTCGTGTCCGAAGATGCGGTTGTACATCTCCGGATACTCGTACCCGAACTCGTCATCCGGATAGAAGCGCAGCGGCCCGTGGTAGCGAATGCCCCAGGCGATGCGTTCGTCCACGTAGGGCTCGATCAACTGGGCGCCCCACCAGCCGTGGTCCACCTTGATCAGGTTGAGCACCACGTCATGCATCAGACAGGCGAAGATGGTGCGCTCGGGCTGACCCGTGGTGAGCGCGTGCGTCGCGCTCTGCAGGACATGGTTCGCGGGCGCGAAGCGCAGCCGGAAGAAGTCGAGCAGCGTCGGATTCTCCGGCATCGGCTCGATCTCGTCTTCTGTGGGCTGGAAGAGACGCCCGGTGCCGCGAGGCGCCCGCGGTCCCTCCTGCTCCAGCTCGTCGAGGGTGATGATGGAGCCGGCCTCCCCGTCCGCTTCGGCGTGCCGCGCGGCGATCTTGTTATCCAGCTCCTCTTCCATGTAGTGCTCGAGAGCCTCCGCCTTGTCTTCGTGGGACATGACGGCAAGAGCACCCGCGGGAAGGCTTGCGAGGAAGGTTTTGCGATCGACTTCCACCATCGTGACCTCCGGCCAGGGTGAGCGGCTTCCTTCCCGCCTCCGATCCCCGGCGACGCGAAGAGCCTTGTGTCCAATTGACTAGTACGGCGCGCGTGGGCGCGCGGCAAGGGAGGGAGCGCGCTCCGGCGCAGGAGGCGTCATTCTTCCATCCCCCCAAGGCTATTTGACGGGTATCCGCGCCCAGCCCCGCTTTCTGCTTCCATCCCGCGCACCGCCAGCGACGCCGAAGCGGCTTGCCTGCCGCCTCGCGCATGCGTAGCGTCGAAGACTTGGACAGCCGGTGGCCCTTTCGCGCTGCCCGTTCGATTGGAGGACTTCGATGAGGACCGGCAACGCGGTCGCCAGTGCATGCGGAGCCGGATGGATGGCGGTTCTGGCTCTGTTCCTCACCTCCTGTGGTAGAGCGGAACGGGAGAGGGAGGCGGCCGTAGAGGCCGCCAGGGTCGCCACGGTGCGCGAGATCGAGGAAGGCCTGGCGCAGGCGCTCGGCCTAGCGGATCGAGAGGCGGACGGGGCCGACCGTATTCTGTCTCCCCTTCCGGTAATGACGACGGCCCAGGAGAACGCGCTCCGCAGGTTTCTCAACGCGTCGCACGTGGCCCGTGCCCGCGCACTGGGCGTCCGGGTAGCCGACCGTGCCGCCAGGGATTCCCTGCTTGCGGCGGGGCGGCTGGTTCAGCTCGAGGACAGCACCGCCCACTGGATCGTGCGTCCCGGCACCTCCCCCGCCCACGTGGTCCCGGAGGTGTCCGCCCTGCTCGAACAGCTGGGCCGGCGCTTCCAGGAACGCCTCGCAGGGATGGAGCTGCCGCCCTACCGCATCGAGGTGACGAGTGCCCTGCGCACGTCGGAGCGGCAGGCGCGGCTGCGGGGCTCGAACCCCAACGCGGCCGCCGGCGTAAGCTCGCACGAGTTTGGCACCACCGTGGACCTCTCCTACGCCGCGTTCGCACCACCGGCCCGGCGGCCGCCCGGGATTCTGGCCCGTGTGCCCGCGGAGCTCGAGCCGCACGTCGGGCGGATGGTGGACCTGGCGCTGGAATCGGTCTCGGCTCGGAAATCGCGCGAGCTGGGAGCCATATTCAGCCAAGTGCTCCTGGAAGCGCAGTCCGAGGGGCTGGCCCTGGTGATCTACGAACGGCAGCAGACGGTCTGGCACGTCACCGCCGGAAGAGCGCAGGGGCTCGCCGGGATTTGAGCCGCGGTTTGGAGAGCTGCGCCCCCTTCGGCACCTGATCCAGAAGCGAAGGGAGGCCCCCCGAAGTGGGAGACCTCCCTCCCGTTCCTGCCAGGCAGTTCTGCCCCGGCCGACCGTGCGGGCGCGCCTGTTGCCGGCGTCTACATCCCGTCCGCCAGCTCCCGCACCGCGTCCGCCAGCTCTTCCACCTTGGCGGAATCGAGCGCCTCGCGGGCGTCGGAGCCGAGCGCGTCCGCCAGTGACCGAAGCGCGGAAGCGCGCGCCGATCCCATCATGCCTTCGGCGGCGCCCAACTCATCCCGAGCCGACGCGATCCGGGCCGCACCCAGCCCGCGGTGGCGCTCCAGCTGGTCGAGGTAGGCGCGGGCGAGCGCGAAGGTCGCCGGCCACTCGAAGATCGGCTGACCCTGGGAGTTGAGCTGGGTCAGCCGCACCGAGTTGGCGGCGTCGATCTCGTTCTGCGTCATCACGTCGCTCGTGGTCAGCTCGAAGATGTCCAGTCCGCGGGCGATCTCGGAGTTGACGATCAGCCCGTTGTACCAGTAGACCGACCAGCTGCCGCCGCTCCGCATGACCTCGGCATCCACTGGCCCGCGGTCGAAGAACGCGATCTCGACCGGGTTCGCTGGATCGGTCCAGTCGATCAGGGAGACGCCGCCCTGGTACCAGCCCTGGATCATGATGTCGCGGCCGGGAATCGGGATCAGCGATCCGTTGTGCGCGACGCAATTTTCCAACGTCGTCTGCGGCGCGGGAAGCTTGTAGTAGCTCTGGAACACCATGTCCCCGTCTTCGATGGTGAAGACCGCGTTGGCGCCCCACTCCATGGGGTCGGAAGCGCGGCACTTCGGGGATCCGCCGCCGCCCCACTCGTCGGTGAACATGACGGCGGTGCCGTCGTTGTTGAACGTCGCCGAGTGCCAGTACGAGAAGTTGGAGTCGGCCACTTCGGAGAGCCGCACCGGGTTCTCCGGGTTGCGGATGTCGATCAGCATCCCGTATCCGCCGCAGGCGCCGCCCGCGAGCCCGATGGCCGGGTACACCGTGATGTCGTGGCACTGGGTCGGGCCGCTGCTGCCTCTGCTGGCCCTTTGCGCCGCCATCTGAGGAAGCATCTGCCGCAGGGTCGCGCTGTCCGCGGCGGTGGGCGGACCCTCGCCGCCCCGCTGCTCCACGATCTGTTCGAGCAGCTGAATCACCTGCCGGTCGCGCAGCAGTCTCGGCTGACCCGCGCCCTCCATGATGAAGCCGCCGCGCTCGCGAGCCTCCTCGATCTCCAGGAGGTCGTCGGGCGCCAGGCCATGGGTGGCAGGCGCGACCAGGTCGCCGAAGATGCGCGGCGAGCTCACGATTTCGGCGCTCGCCGGATCCGCCAGCGGCACCCGGATGACCTCGATGCGGAAGAGCGCCGTGTTGGGGTTTTCCTCGACCGGCCCACCGGAACAACCCGGGAGTTCCTCCGCGGGCCGTACCGCCGAAGAACCGGAGACGTAGATGTACACGTTCTCGTCGTCGCCGGGATGCTCGAGCACGGTGTGCGTGTGCGAGCCGCGGCAGGTCTGCACGTTGGCGACGTATTCGGGCGCGGTGATGTCGGTGATGTCGAAGATGCGGATGCCGCGCAACCGGTCGTGGCTCACCGCCTCCCGCACGCCCTCATCCCCGCAGTCGAGCCGCCCCCCGAGTCCCTCGCCCGAGACGAAGAGCAGGTTCTCGTGGACCGACACGTCGCTCTGCGATGCGGGACACCGGTAGGTGACCACCGATTCCGGGCTGGCCGGATTGGAAATGTCCCAGATCTGGATGCCGTCGTAGTTGCCCTGGATGACGTAGTTGCCGGTGAAGGCCAGGTCCGAGTTCGTCTGGCCCACGAAGAGTTCCGTTGGAGGCGTGGCCGAGATCAGCCGCAGGTTCCAGGCGGCCTCTCCGGCGTCGAACAGGCCGGGGGCGAGGCCGACGCGCGGATCCGGCGTGGGCGGGCTCACTCGAAGCGGCGCCAGAGCGGCGGGAGCCATACCGGTGTCGGGAGATTGATAGGCGGAGCAGGCCGGCAGGAGCGCCAGCAGCGCCGCGCAGGACAGGAGCGCACTCAGGCGCACCGGGGTCCGGACGCGGTCACGCGTCGATCGTGGAGAGGTCATGTCTTCCTCGGGTTGAGGGGCTGTGCGGGTCAGTTATGGGGGCCGGGCGTGGCCATCTGCTCGAGCATCAGCTCCATGCGGGCGATTTCGGTGGCCTGATCGACCTGAATGTCGGAGGCCATCTTGAAGATGAAGTCGTCCTGGGCCGCGCCGTCGGTGGCGAAGAGATCGTGCACCATGGTGACCGCTCCTTCATGGTGCTGGATCATGTAGGTGAGGAAGAGCCGGTCGAAGTCCGGTCCGCGGGCCTCCCCCAGCTCGCGGAGCTGCTCGGGGGAGAGCATCCCCGGCATGTTCATCGCGTGTTCCGGTCCGTGCACCATGAGCGTGCTGCCCTCGATGTGGATCTCGGGCACCGGCAGACCGCGCTCGCCGAGCCAGCGCTGCATGATGGCGATCTCGTCGCTCTGGGCGTTGATGATGCGGGCACAGAGCACCTGGACCGAGGGGCTGGCGCCGTGGTCGGGCGCGAATCCCGCCATGACCAGCGCCTGGGCGTGGTGCCCGATCATGCCGGTCATGAAGTGCACGTCGGCTTCGTGCGGATTGAGCAGAAGGCTGTCGGCGCGCGCCTGGTAGATGGCCTCGAGCCGGGCGATCCGGTCGGCATCGGGACGCGCCGCGGGTGAGGGAGCGCCGGGTCCGGCGCCTGCGCACGCCTGGGTGGCGGCGAGCAATGCGAAGAGCAGGGTGCGATGGGTATTCATAGGCAACAACATATTAGGGTTTCGACGCGCGCGCGTCGAACGCGGCGCCCGGGTGGTCATGGTAAAACGGCCCGCCCCAGGGCAGGGACGGGCCGTGGCTCATGTGGCATCTGCCGGTCAGCCTGCGTCCGCCAGCTCCCGCACCGCGTCCGCCAGCTTCTCAACCTTGGCGGAATCGAGCGCTCGGCTCGCGTCCCCGTCGAGAGCGTCGGCCAGAGACCGCATTGCGGAAGCGCGCGCCGAGCCCATCATGCCCTCGGCGGCGGCCAACTCATCGCGCGCCGACGCGATCCGCCCCGCGTCCAGCCCGCGATGGCGCTCCAGCTGGTCGAGGTAGGCCCGGGCCAGCGCGAAGGTCGCCGGCCACTCGAAGATGGGCTGCCCCTGCGAGTTCAGGTGGGTGAGCTCGACCGAGTTGGCGGCGTCGATCTCGTTGCGGGTCATCACCTCGCTCGGGGTCAGCTCGAAGATGTCGAGCCCGCGGGCGATCTCCGAGTTCACGATCACGCCGTTGTACCAGTAGACCGACCAGCTGCCGCCCATCCGCATCTCCTCGCCGTCGACCGGACCTCGGTCGAAGTAGGCGATCTCCACGGGATGGGTGGGATCCGTCCAGTCGATCAGCGAGATCCCGCCCTGGTACCATCCCTGAATCATGATGTCGCGTCCCGGGATGGGGATGAGCGAGCCGTTGTGCGCGACGCAGTTCTCCTGCGGGGTCTGGGGTGCGGGCAGCTTGTAGTAGCTCTGGAACACCATCTCCCGGTCCTCGACGGTGAAGATGGCGTTGGCGCCCCACTCCACCGGGTCGGAGGCCCGGCACTTGGGCGAGCCGCCGCCGCCCCACTCGTCGGTGAACATGACGGCCGTGCCGTCGTTGTTGAAGGTGGCCGAGTGCCAGTAGGAGAAGTTGGAGTCGGCCACTTCGGAGAGTCGCACCGGGTTCTCCGGGTCGCTGACGTCGATCAGCATGCCGTAGCCCTCGCACGCGCCGCCCGCGAGCCCGATGGCCGGATACACCGTGATGTCGTGGCACTGGGTAGGCCCGGCATTGTCGTTGCCCCCCGGCATCTGCGCGGCCACCATCGCCGGTAGCATCTCCCGCAGCATGGCGCTGTCCGCAGCGGTGGGCGGGCCTTCTCCGCCCCGCTGCTCCACGATCTGGCTGAGCATCTGTTCCGCTGCAAAATCGGGCATGACCATCTGCTGTCCCATCACTTCGACAATGAACGCGCCGCGCTCGCGGGCAGCCTCGACCTCGGCGAGGTCGTCCGGCGCCAGGCCGTGCGTCGGGGGCGCAACCAGATCCTCGAAGATGCGGGGCGAGCTCACGATCTCGGCGCTGGCGGGATCGGCGAGCGGCACCCGGATGACCTCGATGCGGAAAAGCGCCGAGTTGGGATCTTCCTCGGGGGGCGCGTCGGAGCAGCCGGGGAGTTCCTCCGCAGGCCGCACCGGGGCCGAACCGGAGACGTAGATGTAGACGTTTTCGTCATCGCCGGGGTGCTCGAGCACGGTGTGGGTGTGCGAGCCGCGACAGGTTTGCACGTTGGCGACGTACTCGGGCGCGGTGATGTCGGAAATGTCGAAGATGCGGATGCCGCGCAGCCGGTCGTGGCTAACCGCCTCCTCGATGCCGTCGCCGCCGCAGTCCAGCCGACCGCCCATGCCCTCTCCCGATACGAAGAGAAGGTGCTCGTAGACCGAGACGTCGCTCTGCGAGGCGGGGCACAGGTAGGTGACCGTCGACTCGGGGTTGGCCGGATCGGAGATATCCCAGATCTGAATGCCGTCGTAGTTGCCCTGGATGGCGTACGGGCCGGTGAAGGCCAGGTCCGAGTTGGTGCTCCCGACGAATTCCTCCGTCGGCGGCGTGGCCGAGATCAGACGCAGGTTCCAGGCCGCCTCGCCGGCGTCGAACAGTCCGGGGGCCAGGCCGACACGCGGGTCCGGCGTGGGCGGGTTCGCGCGCAATGGCACCAGGCTGGCGGGGCTCGCGCCGGTATCCGGCGACGAGTAGGCGGCACAGGCCGGCAGGAGCACGAGCAGCGCCGCGCAGAACAGGAGCGCGGTGAGGCGCGCCGGAGCGGAGACGCGGTCGCGCGTCGGTCGAACGGAGGTCATGTCGGTTCCTCGATTGGGGAGGTGTCGGGGGCGAATACCGTAACCTCCAACATACCGGGTTTCGGGCTCGCGTGTTTCGGGAGCCGCCGCGTGATCCTACCAGGTCACTGTCCCCAGTTCCTGCCAGGGTATCAGGCTCCCCGCCGTGCGCCGCTGGCGGCTCTCTCCCCCGTAGACCACCGTCACGTCGAGCGCCGCAGTTTGAGGGAAATGACGCCGAACGCGTTCGACCCCCCGAAACAGATTCGCCGAGGGTGTCTCGGTGGATTTGGCTTCGACCAGGGTTAGGCCATCGGCTCGTTCGATCACCAGATCGACTTCAGCCCCGTTGCTGTCGCGATAGAACGAGAGGCCGCGTACATCTCCCCGATTAGCCCGCTGCTTGACGATTTCCGAGACGACCCAGGTCTCGAAGACGGGACCGCGCAGCGGATGCGAGCGAAGGTGCGCGGGTTCGCGAATGCCGAGCAGCCAGCTGGCGAGGCCGGTGTCGTAGAAGTAGAGCTTCGGCATCTTGACGAGCCGCTTTCGGAGGTTGGCGTGGAACGCGGGCAGGCGGAAGGCGATGAAGCTGGTCTCCAGAATGCTGATCCAGGCCTTCGCGGTGGGTTGAGAGATGCCGCAGTCGCTCGCGAGGCCGGAGTAGTTGAGCAGCTGTCCCGTGCGCCCTGCGCACAACTGGACGAATCGCTGAAAGGTCACCAGGTCGCCGACGTTGCTGATGCTTCGCACGTCACGCTCGATGTACGTGGCCAGATAGGAGCGGAGCCAGCGCGCCGGATCCAGTTTCCGGTCGAAGATTCGAGGATAGCCGCCGGCGAACAGGGCCTCCTCCAATGATTGCGGGCAGCGGTCGAAGCGGCGGATCTCGTCCCACGCCAAGGGCAGCAGATGCAGCACCTCGGTTCGCCCGGCGAGCGACTGGCTAACGGAAGCGAGCAGCGAGAGGTTCTGGGAACCGGTCAGAATCCAGCGTCCGGGCGCCGAATCGGCGTCGATGACGCCCTCCAGGTACGAGAGCAGGTCGGGGACGCGCTGCACCTCGTCGATGATCGCGCCTTCGGGGAGCTGGGCGAGGAAGGCGCGCGGATCCTCCGTGGCGAACGCCCGGTCGTCCGGGGCCTCGAGAGTGCGGTATGGATGCCCGGGAAATAACGCTCTGCACAACGTTGTCTTTCCGCTTTGCCGGGGACCGGTAAGCGTGACGGAAGGCGCTTGCTTCGCAGCTTCCAGTAGTTCCGGAGTCAAGGCACGTTGAATCATACGCTGAAGATAGCACAGGAAATCATGCTATTTCAAGATTCGATGTTGACTTAACCTGAATCGCGCGCTGGCTCACGGTTCCCGCCTAACGCCCCACCCCCTTGCGCGGGATGCGCGCGTCCGCGATCGCGGAGTGATAGACGAAGGACGCCATGATGACGGCGTTCTTCATCAGCTCGTCGATGGGGAGGGTGTCGTAGAAGTCGAGGTTGGTGTGGCCCCCGGTGCCGCCCACGCGCGCCTGCAGGAACTGGAAGGCCGGGAGTCCGGCCCGGTCGAAGGGGACGTGGTCGGTGCTCCCCACGCCCTGGGTCGAGAGCGTGGTCATGCCCATGTCGCGCAGGGGCTCCATCCAGGCTGCGAAGATGGGGCGCACATGCTCGTTCTCCTGCAGCCAGACGCCCCGGTACTGGCCGGGGCCGTAGTCCTGGTTGAAGTACACGGAGAAGGTCTCGTAGTCGGGCATCGTGCCGGAAGCGGGATCGCCGAAGTGCTCGCGCACGTACGCGGTTGAGCCGAACAGCCCCTGCTCCTCGCCGGACCAGAGCGCCACCCGGATGGTTCGCCGCGGCCGCGCCCCGACGGCATTCAGGATGCGCGCGGCCTCGAGCATGACCGCCACGCCGGAGGTGTTGTCGCTCGCGTTGGGGCTCGCGTGCCAGGTGTCGAAGTGGGCGCCCAGCATCACCACCTCGTCGGCCAGGTCGGTGCCGCGGATCTCACCCAGCACGTTGCGGGCTTCGGTCACCGCCTCCCCGTGCCGGTTGCGCACCTCGGCCTCCACCGTGACCGGGATGCCACGCCGCAGGACGCGGTACATGCGGTTGTAGTGTTCGGGGGTGACCGCCACAACCGGCACGGAGGCCAGGGTCGCATCGCGCGACCAGCGGTCGACGCGGGCCCCGGCCCGGGCGAAGCCGCGCACCGCGCCCGGCCAGCCGCTGTTGGATTCGAGCACCAGCGCCACCCCCTCCTCCACGTAGAAGGCGAGCCGCTCGGCCGCGGTCAGGACGTCGGGGTTGGCGGGCGGGTCGGGGTAGAGGCGGGAGAAATAGGTGTCGGGCGCGGGCGCGGGCGGGATCACGTCCTCGGCGAGCCGGCGCATCTCCTCGTCGCTCCGGCGCGGGGTGCCGGTGGCGAAGCGGGTCAGGTCGATGGCGGGGGGCGGGGTGGAGAGCACGGCCTTGCCGCGCAGCCTGCCCCGTAGCGAGGCCAGGTCGCTCCTCGAACGCACGTCCGCGATGACGACGTCCAACTCCAGCTGCCCGTCCGTGCCCGGCGTGTGGGCGATCGGGTAGGCGACCAGGGGCTGGTAGGCGGGTGCGGTCATGTGGACGGACACAAACTCGTTGTCCCAGCTTGCGCAGCAAGATTGCTAACTGTTGTGCTCCGTGTGGGTTACGGGATTGACCGGTCGGATTCCCGGCGTTCGGTTCCCGCCGATCGGGTCAGACTCCGACTCTGCGGCGGCTTTCGAGCGCGGTCCTGAGTTGTGCTTCGTCGGCCTGCTGATAGCAGCGGAGCACCGTCTTGGCCGACTTCCAGCCTCCGAGTTCGCAGAGCACCTTGAGCGGCTGATGCATGAGATCGGATGCGAACTTGCGCCTCAGCGAGTGCCATCCGCGCCCGCGCTTGCGCTCCAGTCCGGCGAGCGCCTCGGCTTTTTCCCACCAGGCGCGGACCAACGAGCTCTTGACGCACGCCGAGGGATCCCTCGGCGACGGCATGACCGGGGCGTTTGCGCCCTTGGCGTTGCTCCGCCGCGCCAGTTCCAAAGCGGCGACCGCCTCTTCCGTGACCGGCGTGTAGTGTTCGTATCCGGTCTTCTCGTGCTCGGCGCGCCACCGGATGGTCCTGCCCTCGAAGTCGATATCCAACCATCGAAGCTGGCGGACGGCCCCGATGCGGTGTCCGGTTTCGTGCGCGAGCACGAGCGCGACCCGGAACCGCCAGTCCACCTTGCGGGACACGCCGAGAAGCGCCTAGTACTCGGCCTCGGAGAGCACGACCCGGGTGGGGTTCTTTTCGGTGGGGATCTTGAGGCCCCTGAACGGGTTCGCGACGAGGAGCGGGCGGCCCCGTTCGTCCTTGGACTTGGCGCCCCAGTTGAAGACCGCGATCAGGAACCTGAGGTCGCATTCGATCATGCGGTCCGACACGGGCCTTCCGCTCGGTCCGATCCTGCCCGAGCGCCGTGCGAGTATGAACCGGTCCCAGTCCCGCTGCGAGAGTGTCGCGGGATCGCGGTTCCGTCCGTAGAGCCCGAGGAACATCTTCATCGCGGCCCTGTCGTGCCGCTGCGAGTGAGTTCCCTTGGTGGGCGTCACCTCTTCACCGTAGATGTCAAAGAGCGTCTCCAGGGTGAGCGGCCCGGGCTCGGCCTCCTGCCTGCCGTTCGGCTCCGGCCTTGCGAACCCCGCGGCGAACTCGTCGGCCTGCCGCTTCGCGCGCCTCCAGTCGCGGTGTTTGAGCGACCGGGTGAGCCTTCGCCCGTCTTCTCGCCACTCTATCTGGTAGAGGCCGGTTTTCGGGTCCGGGAACACCCTGACCCGGTTGCGGCCCCATTCTCCGGCGCTGTAGGAGCGCCGATTACGTTTCGTGCGTGCCATCATTCGATTCCTTTTTCGATGATGGACTGCACGATCTGCCGGTTGGAAAGCTCGCGGCGCGGGGGGTTGCGCGCCAGTGGCGGCGCGGCGGTTTCCGGAGCCTTTCGGGGCAGGTGGATGCGGGCGATTCTGGGCGCGCCGGGCCGTCCGGCGTTGGGGATCCTGCCGTCGCGTACGAGCCGTCCGAGGTGGTCGGCGGAGTATCCGCTCTCGCGTGCGGCCTCGACGAGCGGCAGGGTGGTCTCGTCCCGTTCGACGAGCGTGGCTTCGAGATCGTCGGCGCAGCGCTCGATCGCGACGGCCGGGGTCTCGCCGCCGTAGCGGCGGAGCGCCTTGGCCTGCTGCCGCCAGTTGGCGGGCAGACCCTCGACGGATGCGGGTTTGGTCCTCTTTGCGCGCTTCCGGGTCATTTCCAGTCTCCTTCGTCGTCCTGGCGGAGCGCATCCGCGAGGCCGGGATCGCCCCCGCCTCGCCGGACGGATCGTTCGGCGAGATCGACACGCCGCCCGAGGTCGGCGAGTCCCGTGGTGCGGGCGATGG
This sequence comes from Longimicrobiales bacterium, assembly GCA_965232315.1. GTDB lineage: Bacteria > Gemmatimonadota > Gemmatimonadetes > Longimicrobiales > Gaopeijiaceae > BD2-11. Next base: position 174,629 of record CBDDPN010000010.1, read on the forward strand.
AATAGATGGCCGACGCGACGGCGGTGAGGGCGAGCCCGGCGTGGAAGGCGAGCGCGACGCCGTGTTCGGCGAGGATCGCGGGCCAGTGGGGCGAGAGGTATTCGAGGCGGGCTCCGCCGAGCAGGAACGCGGATCCGGCGAGTGCGGCGGTGAGTCCCGCGCTGATCTTCCAGGGCTGCATCGGTGGTTTCTCCTTTCGGTCAGAGTTCGACGGCGGCGGGATCGCGGTCGGCCGGTCCCCGGAGCCAGGAGCCGTTCTCGCTCCCCAGGCCAAGCCCGCGGAGGAGCCCCGCCGCGGCTGGTCCGTTGGCGTGCAGCGCGAACCCGGCGGCGGCCTTGGCGCGGACGGCCGCCTCGCGGTAGCTGCCCGAGACGGCCTCGATGTTCACGCGTCCGGTCCGTCCCTCCGCGTCGGCGTACTCGATCTGGGCGTCGGGGTAGAGCACCCGCCCTTCGTCGTCCAGGGGGAGCCCGAGTTCGCGCGCGACCCGGTGCCGTTCGGCATCGGCGGCCCGCTTGCCGCCCTTCTTGCGCGCGGCCTCGCTGGCGCGCGCGACGGTGCTCTTGAGTTCGGTGTCGAGGCGGACCCGCCGCACGGTGACGCCTTGTGCTTCGAGTCGCTTCCGTTCCCTGCGGCAGGCGCGGTAGATGGCGGTGTCGTGCGCGGCCTCGGATGACCGGATGTGGACGGACCGGATCTGTTGCGCGGGGTCCATGCCGCGCTTGCCGGCCAGCTTCCGAACCTCGGCCACGCCCTTCTCGGTGAGGGTCAGGACCTTGAACGGGTTGCCGTTCGGTCCGGTGGCCGCGTGTTCCTCGACGATGCCGTCGCGGATCCAGGCGTTCACGGCGCGCCGGGTGGTGAACGGGTGGCCGCCGAAGTGGACCGCGGCCAGGTCGCGGCAGGAGACCGCGCCGTGAACGCCGAGGTCGGTGAGCGCGCCGGCGCACCGGTCGGGGAAGGAGATGGAACCGCCGTCCCGGCTCGCGGCGTATTCTCGACGATGGCCGTTCCGCATCCGAGCGCGACGGCTCGCGCGGCTGGGTGGCGCGGCGGAACGGGGGTCCGGCTCGGCCGTGCGGCCGAACATCTCTCTCCCTCTCACCGGTCAGCGGCTCGGTCCGAAGCTGCGTTCGGGGACCGGGAGCCGAGGCACCGGCACGACGAGTCTCTGCGGTCCTTGCGCGGGCGTCCGCACCGCCGCGACGGCCACGGGGTCGCGCGCGGCGACGCGCTCGCGGTGCCGCTCAAGCACGAAGTCGGAGATCTTCTGCGCGTCCGCGGCGGCGCGCCGGATCTCGCGCGGGTCCTCTTCGAGCGCCTGGATCCAGCCCTCGACGTAGGCCGCGCCCCGGCTCGGATCGTGGCCGACGCCGACGCGCTCGCCGGTCATCATCGCGCTGATCTCGGCCCGGAGTTCCTCCCTCGCGTACTGGGGCGATCCGAACCCGCCGTCGATCCCCTGGATGAGCGTCTCGCGGTTCATCCGGTCCTCGTGGCCGGTGCTGTGGCCCAGCTCGTGGAGCGCGGTCTGGTAGTAGTGGTTCGCGGAGGGGAACTGGCCGCGCTCGGGCAGCACGATCTCGTCGCGCTTCATGTGGTAGTAGGCGCGGTCGCCCTGGACGTGGCGGACGGGGACACCGCCGTCCTCCATGACCCGCTCGGCCTCCTGGTGGACCTTCCAGAGCGGCTCGGGCGTGGGGTTCGCGCGCTCGGGCAGCCCGTCGGCCTGCTCGGCGTTGAAGACGGTGTACTGGCGCACGAACGGCGCCTTGAGCTTCTCGTAGCGGTAGACGCGCTTGCCCTCGGCGTTCCGCTTCGGCTTCCCGCGCTCGTCGGTGACGGCGATGCGCTTCTTGTCCTGGAAGGAGAGGATGCGGGTGCCCCGCTCGCCCTTCCTGACCTGGCCGCCCCGGTTCTGGATCTGGCGGTAGGTGCCCCAGCGCACGTCGCCGTAGCCGGCTTCCTGCTGGACGGAGGCGAGGTGCAGGCTGTTGCCGCCCCGGTAGGAGCGGCCGGTGTCCACGTTCCTTGGCATCACCCTCTCGCCGGGCTGCCATGGCTTCTGCCAGGGCGCTGTGCCTTTCCTGATCTGTTCGATGATCGCGTCGGCGAACTTGCGGTGATACTCGTCGTGTTTCATCGCACGTCCTCCTCCGCGCCGCCGCCGTGCGGGTCGTCCCAGGCGGCCGCGATCTCTTCCTCGCTCCCGACCTCCTCGGCGAACAGGCCGTACTCCTCGGCCAGGTAGGCCCGGACTTCGAGGGTCTCGCCGCCGTCGCGCGCGAGTTCGCGGTCGAAGTCCTCGAACGTTTCGATGGGGATGGTTCCGCCGTTCCAGGTCATGCCTTCACCTCCTTCGGTGTGTGGGTCCGTGCTTCTTCGCGGGACTCGGCCGCCCCGCCCCAAACGGGCTCCGTGATCCAGCGGCCGGTGGCCGCGTCGTAGCCCTTGACTTCGAGCGCCTCCTCGACGAACCGTCGACCGTCCCGGCGGGTCACGTGCAGGACGAGCGCGATTCCGTCGACGACGCCCCGGCAGGTCACCTCCCAGGGGAGCGCGTCCCCGGCCTGCATGGCGCAACTGGCCAGGCGCGAGAGCGCGGACCCGGCGTTATTGGCGTGCACGGTGGTCAGCGATCCGCCGTGGCCGGTGTTGAGTGCCTGCAAGAGGTCGGCGGCCTCCGCGCCCCGGACCTCGCCGACGACGATGTGGTCGGGCCGGTGGCGGAGCGCGTGGCGCACCAGGTCGCGGATCGAGACGGGCGTCTCGGACTGGGCGGCCCCGGCCTCGAACCGGAGGCAGTTGGCACGGTCGATCCGGAGCTCGAGGGTGTCCTCGATGGCGACGATCCGCTCGTCGGCGGGCAAGAGCTCGATCAGCGCGTTCAGGAGCGTGGTCTTCCCGGATCCCGTGCCGCCGGAGACCAGGACGTTGAGGCGGGACCGGAGAGTCGTCCGGGCGGCTCCGAGGACCGGCTCCGGCAGCGAGCCCATGCGCACGAGGTCCTCGGCGGAGAACGCGCGGCCCCCGAACCGGCGTATGGTGATGGCGACCTCGGGCGCGGCGGGCGGCGTGCAGATGGCGACCCGCGACCCGTCTCCGAGCCGGGCGTCCAGGACCGGCCTCTCGGCGGGATCGAGCCCGAGCGGCCGGGCGATGTGGATCGCGGCGCGGTGTAGCCACGCCGCGGTGAGTCCGGGCGCGTCGTGGGGCTCCAGCTTCCCGGCCCGCTCGACCCAGACGTTCGCGGGTCCGTTGATCATGATCTCGGAGACGCCGGGATCTTCGAGCAGGGATTCCAGGCCCGGAAGGAACGGGGTGAGATGGCCGACGCCGCTCGCGCGCTTCATAGCCGGCCCTCCTCGCGGAGCCGCCAGTAGCCCGTCTCCCTCGGCAGGTAGTGCGGCTTGAGGTAGACTCGCCGGGCCGGGAGCGACTTGACCCCGTCGTAGGGGAGGCAGATGGCCTGATAGTTGGCGAGCAGGGCGAACTCGCGCGGCGTGAACACCGGCTCGCTCTGCCGGCGGAACGACTTGCTCGCCCCGATGGTGCCGCGTCCGCCTCCGGCGCGTCCCGAGAGGAGCGAGAACTCGGGCCTGCCCGTGGTCTCGGTGAACGTGTAGGAGGCCTGGGTCTTCATGACGGAGCCGCACATCTCCGACGCGATCCGGGCGGAGGACTCGTCGGAGAGCGACAGGAAGATCCGGGTGCGGAGCGTCTGGACGAGCGTGCGCCACGCCTCGCCCGAGGGCAGCACCGAGCGGAGCGAGGAGAGCGACTGCGTGGCGACGATGGGGATGCAGCGGCACTGTCGCGTGAGCGCGAACGCCTTCTCGTCGCCGGACGGGTCGTCCTGTCCGACGGTGGCGAACGCTTGATATTCGTCGCAGATGAACACGGCGGGCCGCATGTAGCGGCCGGGACGGCGGGCGGCGTCGGCGGGCCTTCGGAGCAGCGCCTGCATCCACGCGTTCTTGAGCAGCACGCCGATGGCGCGGGCCAGGGCGGGGTTCGCCCCGGCGGGCATGTTGAGCGCGAGCACCCTGCCGCCCTCGATCAGTTCGCTGAGCGGCGGCAGCCTGCGCCGGAGGCCCGGCATGGGTTCGACATCCGGTGCCTCCTCCTCGATCCCGGCGTCATCCGTCCGCGTGGCCGGGGGGTCGTCCTTCGGCGGCGGCGGACAGAACACGGCCGCCACGCCCGGCTGATCGAACAGGGAGAGGAAGACGCTGATCCCCTCGACGATCGAGGTGCGGAGCTTGGCGTCGAGCGCCGTCCAGTCGTTGACGTACCACCGCTCGACGGCCTCGACCTGCTCGCGGAGTTCGCTCCCGGCGCCGCCCTCGGCCTCCGCTTCAAACGCGACCTTCAGCTCTTCGAGCCGCTCCCGGAGTGCGGGATCGAGCCGGTGGGCCGCCTTCTCCGCGTCCGGCAGCACCCGCCAGTCCCAGTCTCCGAGGGCCTCCCGGTGCTTTGCGAGATCCTTCCTCGCGATCACGGCGCGCAGCGGGCACGCGCGGTCGGCGAGCGCCTTGGCCTCGCCGATCTTCCCGGCCAGAAGCTCCGCGTCCACGGTGCAGCGGTAGACGTCCCGAAGGGTGACCCAGCCCCCCGGCAAGAGCCGGAACAGTTCGATGGTCCAGCGCACGAGATTGGTGTAGGCTTGCTGCCAGAACGGTTCGCGAGACTTGCCGAAGAGCTGGTTGATGAGGGAGGCCACGCCGTAGGCCAGCGAGTACGAGTCGAGCAGCGGATCGTCGAGCGGGTTCCACTGCCACGAGCCGCCGAGCCCGATTTCCAGGTAGTCGTCGCCGCGCCCCGCCTCTTCGAGGATGCTCCGCACCTGAAGGCAGAAGTCGCCCTTGACTTCGAGCACGAGCGCCGCCGCGCGGCGGCGGGGATCGTCGGCCCGCCAGTGAAGCAGCTGGCGCGCGAACGGGTACATGCAGGCGGTGGTCTTGCCGGTGCCGACCGCGCCGACGACGAGCACGCCGGTGTAGAGCCCCTTCTCGGGGACGACGAGCCACGAGGGCCGCTCGCTCTCGCGCGGCACGGTCGGATGGTGTAGTTCGCCGATCACGACCGAGGGCGCGTCGTCGGTGGGCGAGTTCGGCCAGGCGGGCAGCCTGCCGCGCCGCCTGAGCCGCAAGAGCGGCTGGAACCAGACCCGCCAGACCGAGAGCGCGAGCGATCCCGCGAGCACGACCAGAACGGCCGGCCACCCGTAGTACCAGAGGCGGGCGGCCGCGTGCAGGCCCGGATCGTGATGCGCGATCAGGTCGAGGTACGGGTTCGCGCCCGGTACCGGGAACGGCGCCTTGAGCGCCCGGGCGCCGACGGCCCCGGCGGCGGCCCCGATGATGGCGAGCGTGGCGGACTTCATCGGCTCATACCCCTTCCTGGAAGGATCGCTGGCTGGGAGCGACCCCGAGCGGGGCGGAGGGGCGGGGTGTGAATCCACACCCCGCCCCGAACCCGCGCCAGGCCCTCGGGGCGTGGGGTCGCTCCCAGCCCCGCCGAATCGGCCCGTCCGGCATCGCGCGACCGGGCCGAGGCGGCGCAAGACATTGCCGTGCCTGCGGATGGCCGTCGGCGTCCATGTGAATCTCCGGAGCCCCGGACTGTGAATCGCCCTCCCGCGTCGATTTCACGCCGCGGTGCGGCCATGGGTCGTTTGGCGGTCATCGGTAGCGGGCTCCCTGAAGGCGGACGGTCTGCCAGGTGGCGGCGCGGCTCACCGACCCGCGCCGGGGCCTGCGGCGCGCCCGGCTCTCCAGCGCGACGCTCCGCTTCATGGCGGCCTGGAGGCCGCCGAACTCTTCGAGCACATGGACCGCGCCCTCGATGATCGCCCGCTCGATCCGGGCCAGTTCCTCGGCCGTCCGCGCATCGGGTCCGACCGGGCCGGATCCCGCCTCCGACCACCGGCGGATCACCCGCTCCGCCCGGTCGATCTCCCGCATCGTCCGGGCCGCGGCGACGATCTCGACGGCGCGGCCCCGGCGCTGCAATGCGTCCCAGAGCCCCCGGTGCGCCGCGCCCCACGAGCGGAGCGCGGTCTCGGTCTCGTGGCCGGGCTCGGCGTAGACGAACACGGCGCGCGCCGAGTCGAGCGCCACGGGCAGCTTGACGGGGAAGAAGCGGCGCGTGTCGCCGCCGGCGCCCCGGTAGAGCCGGGAGGGCAGGAGGTTCCTCCCGATCCCGAGCGCCTCGAACGCGGCGACCTTCTCGGGCTCGGTCGGAAGCCAGGGCAGGTCGGCGTGCTCGACCACGTAGTCGAGCGAGAGCAGCCGCCTGAGCAGCACCTCGTTCGTGGCGGCGCGGCGGTGGCGTACGTGCTCGGCCCCGAGCGCCCGGTAGATCCGCCTGGAGTAGATCCGGCACACGCGACCGATCCCCCGGAGCCCCGGCACGGTCTCCTCGGCGGCCAGTCCCCGGGCGATCAAGGCGTGGACGACGCGCCGCACCTGTTCCGGGTGCGCGTCCAGGAACCGCGCGCACTGCGCCCGGGTGAACACGCCGCTGTGGAGGCACACGAGCGCGATCCACTCGGCCCTGGTCCCCGTCCAGCCGAAGCGTTCGAGCGCCATGGAGCGTCCCCTGAGGTGGAGGGTCATCGTTCCTCTCCGCTCACGAGCGCCCGGTCGGCCCGGAGGTAGGTGACGAGGAGCCCCATCGGGTTGTGGACCACGAGTTCGTTCGGGACCCGTTCCAGGAACTCGAACCGGAGCGTGAGGGACCAGCGCTCGCGCCGGATCTCGGCCTCGCCCCGCAGATGCACGACATCGAAGTCGGCGGTCGCGCCGTGCGGGGGCTCGGGCGCCGGGTGGATGCGGAGCACGACCTGCTCGACCTCGCGTTCGGTCTCGGCGGTCCCGGCCGCCACGCTCGCGACCTCGGGGCCGTCCCGCTGGAACGCGGCGTTCGCCAGTTCGGTCGACAGGAACCGGAGACTGCGTGTCCAGTGCTCTTCGACCGTCGCACGTCTGCGCGAGTGGAAGTCGTGGACGAACCGGTTCAGGAAGTATTTGGTCGTCGGATCGATCGGATCGGCCTGCGCGGTCGCGGCTTCGTAGGCCAGCGCCTCGGCCCGGCCCACCTCGTCCACCCGCACGACGATGGGCTTGGGCGGCTCCGCGCCCGCGATCCGGAGCAGCACCAGGACGCCGAGGACGCAGCTTGCCGACAGGAAGATCAGGATCGTGCGGAGCTTCCTGTTCGCCCGCACCGCCTCGCCCCAGATCTCGGCGTACTCGCGGCCCGCGTCACGGTCTCGTTTCATCATCGGATCTCCTTGGGCGTCAGACGGGGGGCTTGGCGGGGGCGGCCGCGCCGCCGGCTCCGCGCATGACGAGAGCCATGAACCCCGAGCCGGTAGAGCCGGAGCCGGACACGAGCATCGAGGCGAGTTCGCCGACCTTGAGTCCGGCCATGAGGCCGCAGACGACGAGCGGAAGGAGGACGACGGCCCAGAGCCACAGTTCCAGCGGATCGGCGGTGCCGGTGCCCATGAGCGCATCGGCGTAGGTCGTGATGTAGCCCATGCCGACGCCCATGAAGACCCTCAGAACGGCACCGGCCACGACGCCGTAGAGCGTGTAGACCATCATGGTCCGGAACCATCCCCAGAACAGGAACGCGAGCGGCTCGAACAGGAGGAACGGGATCAGCACCGGACCGAGCAGGATCGCGATGGCGAGCGCGACCTGCGCCCAGATGACCTGCGCGTAGGTGACGCAGAACAGCGCCAGCAGGCTGGCGACGAGCGAGGCGCCCATCACGAGCGACACGAGCGAGGAGAAGAGCACCGAGACGCCCGCCGTCACGACCGACAGCAGGTTGCCGCTCGACCACGCCGCGCTCAGATGCGCGCCGTAGGCCTGGACGAGCGCCGTCATCTCGGAATACCCGGCCGACACGACGTCGGAGAGGAACAGGTTCTGGAGCCAGATCCCGCCTCCGGCGATCATGGCCGGGAACGTGAACCCGACGCCGGGGATCGGGACGGCGTAGTAGTGGAGCAGCGTGCGGGGGATCGCGATCCCGATCACGAGGCGCACGATCTCCCAGGGCTGGAACGTGCCGCTGAACGCGATCTTGAGTCCCGTCCAGGCGACCATGACGGCGGCGAGCCCGCCCCAGAGCTGGAGCCCGACGGTCTGTATGTCGGGCGCGGCGCCGCCGATGACGGAGTCGAGCACGATGTCCAGGAAGCTCTTGAAGTCCTGAAGCTGATCCGGCGGGATTTGCGTGGGCACGTTCGGGTCGATGGACTGCGGAGGAAGTTGCATGGCCGGCGCGCCCCTACCGGTAGAACGAGGGGATGCGCAGCAGGAGCCCGTCGCGGAGCGCGGCCCGGTTCATCGAAGCCGCGTCCCGCATCGTCACCGCGAGTGTGTTCGCGCGCGTCCGGCCGTCGTGCCAGCGGCCAAGCCAATCGAGGCGGGCGAGTTCGGCCTCCCGCGCCCGGCTCGCCTCGGCGGCGGCTTGGTGCGCGAGCACCTGACCGGCGGCCGCATCGATGCGGCCCTGGCTCAGCGAGGCAGCCACGCCGGCCTGCTGGAGGGCGGTGTTCGAGAGATTCCGGTTCGAGGTGAGGCCCGCGAACGAGCCCTGCGCGTTCTCGATGGTCTCCGCGAGGGCGGCCGCCGCGTCCAGCGCCGCGTAGTCGAGCACCCGCTGCCGGTCCGCGGCCTCCCGGGCGCGGCGGTAGTCCTCGGCAGCCCGCGTCGCCGCCTGCGGTGGGAGGTTCCGGTACAGAGAGAGGATGCCGGCCTCGCTCACCCGGTCGGCCGTTCCGTGCGCGGCGCGCCAGAGGTCGGTGAACGACCCGCCGGTCCCGAAGCGGCGGACGGCGTCGACCGTCCCCTGGGCCGTGCCCGTGAAGTCGGACCGCCACGCGACGCCGTTCCGCACAAGGCCGACCGGATCGGCCGCGAGGTCCGAGAACGGTTGCGCGAGCGCGTTCAGTTCGCCCCGCGCGGCGCGCCTCATGTGGTCGAGTTGGCTGTCGAGCCTCGCAAGCTGGCGGGCCATCGACCGCAGCTCGCGAACCTGGTTCGAGATCTGCGCGATCTGGTTCGCGATCATCTGCGCGCGCTGGAACACGGCCCCGAAGTCGAACTGCGCACTCGCGGGGGCGGGGATCGCGAGCGTCAGGAGCGGCACGAGCAGAGCGGGGGCAAGGAAGCGGTATCGCATCGAGGAGTCCTTTCGTGTCAGCGGTGTGTCGCGGCGGTGGGGACGAGAACGTCGGAGGTGAACCAGATACGGAGCCGGTGGCCCGCGCGGATCGTGATCTCGGGCAGACGGTTCAGGTACCGGTCCAGCATCGAAGTGGCGCTGCCTCCGAGACCCTGGCCGACGCCCGCCCTCAGTCCGTAGGAGGAGGCTCCGGCAAGCGTGAGCCCGCTCAGGACGCCGACCGCTCCGGCGGCCGCGAACGTCGAGAGGTAGCGCCGGTTCACCCGGTCGCGGAGCGCGCCCTCGCCCGTCTGGTTGAGGCCCGCGAATTCAAGATCGATCCAGCCGCCACCGGGAAGCAGCAGCCGGTGGAACGAGACCGCGAGACGGCTCTGGTCGCGGTCCTGGACGGCCCGCGCCGTCCCGACGGCGCGCGCCCCGCGCGGTATCAGGATCCGCTGCCGGTCGGCCGAATACAGCGGCACCGACACCATGGCGAGCACCGGGCCGGGGAACTCGCCCGACAGTTGGGTGAGCAGCACGGCTTCGAGGAACGTGCCCTCGTGGATCCGCTCCCGGCCCGGCGGATCGTCCGGCCGGACCAAACGGCCCGGCTTCGGAGTGGAGGGCCTGCCAGCGGCTGTCGGCGCGCCGGACCGGAGCCCTTCGGCCGCCAGTCCGGCCTCGATCTCGCCTTCGAGTGCCGCCAGCGACCGCTCGAAGGAGTCGAGCGTGCCTTCGAGCGCCACCTCGACCGGATCCGCTTCCGGGTCGGCCGCGGCGTCCCCAGCCGACTCGCCTCGACCGACGGAGGTGTTCGGATCCCGGAGGGACTGCGCGACGGCCGGCGAGCGGAGCGAGCGCGTCCGGCGCTCGATCTCCTCCAGCCGGAGCGCCTCGCGAAGCTCGAACTCGGCGCGGCCCGTGCCGGTGACGCGGCCACCCCTGCCGGCATCCGCCGCGACCGACCCGGTCTCGGAGCCGGCGCCGCGCTCCGAGTCCGCCGGATCGTCGCGGGACTCGGCCGCGGCCCGCTGGGTCTCGCGCTCCGTTTCCTGGCGGATGCGCCCGTCGAACGTGCGGCCCGCGCGGCCGTCCACCGCCCGTGGCTCGGTCGCGGTTCCGGTGGCGGCCGCGTCTTCGCCGGGACCGGCGAGCGACGACGAGAACAGCAGTCCGGCGACGAGCACCGCGATCAGCGCGATCCCCGCCTTCGTGACGATGCCGCCCGGCAACGCGCCCGTCGGCTGCTTGGCCAGCTGCTTCCAGCGGCTCATCGGAGCGCTTCCCGGGACTCGAACCGCCACCGCAGCCGCTTGTCGCCGATCTGTAGCCAGCCATCGCTCAGCACGCGGCGCGCGACGTACAGGCCGTCAGGACCCAAGTCGAACGCTACGAGGCTCGGGTCGCCGTCCACGAGCTCGTAGAGCGCGGGCGATTCCTGTGCGCGCGAACGGAGATACGTGAACTCCCCGTCGTGCCACATCGCCTCGATCCGGAACGGACGCTCGGATGCCCCCCGATCCAGCCGGTACTCGAACCGCAGCCGCTCGGGGTAGGAGGCGCGGAACGCTTCGATCGCCGCATCGGCCCGCTCGCCGGCTTCGGTGACCGCGGCTTCGGCCTCTTCTTCGGCGAGGCGCGCGGCGTCGGCAGCCCGGGCCGCCATCTCGCGGTAGGCCGCGACCTCGCTTCGAGCGACGAACCCGGGAGCGCCAGCCATCCCGGCCGCCTCCGCGCCCGCCTCGACGCGGACGACGAGGTGGGGCGGCTTCTCCCCGTGCTCGGAGACGAGGAACGAGTAGATGCGGCCCGATTCGCAGACGAGCGCGACGTTGGTCGCCGCGTCCTCGGCCAGGGGCTTCAGGTAAGCCACGTTCGCCGCGCCCGTCAGATGCCAGTACTCGGAGTCGCCCGTCACGAAGTCGAGGATCCGCTCCCCGGCCGGAAGCACAATCACCGTCGTATGGCGCACACGCGCGCGGAGCCTGGGGATTCGCTCAACGCCCTCCTCCGGCACCGGGACCCGGAGCAGGGAGGCGTCCGCGCCCGTTTGCTGCGCGCAGGCGTCGGCGGGAAGCAGCGTCAGAAGGAGGGTCAGCATCACAACGACGATCCCCAGCAGGATCGCCCAGGTCGGGGTTGCTTTCATGGTGTTGCGTCCTTTGAGTTGGTGGGGTGTGGTGCGTTCGGCCGGCCGAGCACTTCGAGCGCCCGGACCAGTCCGTGCGTCGCCACGGCCTCGGCACGCCTCTCGGCGTCCAGGGGCGAGGAGGTGTAGAGCCAGTAGCTCTCGGGATCGACTTCGAGGCGGAGCACTGCCGCCTCGTCCGGGCGGCGGAGATACAGTTCGCGCTTCGGCGTCAGCTCCCGGATCCGGGCCACCTCCGACTCGTTCAGCCGGAACAGCGCCCCGGCCTCCGTGGGGAGTTCCGGGTTGGCGAGGAAGAGCTTGGTGGGGATCGATTCCAGGAGCGCCGACGCGCCGGGCGTCCCCGTCACGTCCACGGCGGACTGGGTCGCGAGCACGAGCGCGGCGTTCTTCTTGCGCCACGTCTTGGCCGCCTCGGCCAGATAGTTCAGCACGGCGGGGTCCTGCATGTACCGCCACGCCTCGTCCACGACCATCAGCTTGAGCCGCGCCGTTTGGTGAGGGTCCTCGATTTCGAGGCGCATCCGTTCCAGGAGGTAGGCGAGCGCAGCCTCGCACAGGTCCGCGTGGCCCGCCGCGCCCGCGAGGTCGATCACCTGCCAGTCCCGGAACTCGATGTCCGCCGCGTCCGACGGCGCGTTATCGAAGAACGCGCCCCATGCGCCGCCATCGGTCCAGCGGTTCAGGGCGGGCCACATTGCGAGCGGGAGCGAACCGGCCAGCACGCTCAGCGTGCGCCGCTCGGCTCCGAGCGCGTAGAGGTCCTCGATCCGCGCGCGGATCTCGCTCGTGTCCGCGCCGCCCGCCTCGTACCCTCCGAGCTTGAGCAGCCGGAGCACCCAGCCCGTGAGAAACTGGAACGTGCGCGTGGTGGGTGGCAGCGCGAACGGCTGGAGACGGAGCGTCGGCTCCGCCTCGCCGGGCGCGAGTTCCAGATACCGGCCCCCGAGGAACCGGGTCAGCCAGCGATAGGAGCCGCCCAGGTCCAGGATCAGGATGCGAGGGTCGTACTTGAGCGCCTCGACCAAGAGGAAGTTCAGCGCAAAGCTCTTGCCCGAGCCCGTCGCGCCCAGGATCAGGGTGTGGCCCACGTCGCCCGCGAACAGGTCGTAGCGGTACGCCGTGCGCCACGGGGTCTCGAACACCGCCAGCGGCTCCCGGCCCAGATGGCGGCTCGTTCGGTTCCCCCTCGGCGGGCCGAACACCGGCGCGAGAGACGCCGCGACGCCCGCCGATACGAACACCTTCCGCACCTGCCGCTTGCGCGGCTGGGCCGGGAGCCGCGCGAACCAGGCGGGAAGTTGGCCGTAGCCCTCCCGGATCACCTTCGCGTCGTGCGCCGCGAACAGACGCCGCACGTCGCCGTCCAGCCGCTCGATCTCTTCGAGTTCGCCGTGGAGCGCCACGGTGAGCGACGCCTCGCCGTAGGCCACCCCGTCCGCTTCGAGTTCGACCAGTGCGTTCCCAAGCCGGTCCGACTCGGCGGCCGCGGCGGAATCCACCATCGCCGCCGCCGTTCCCTGCGCGTCCTGCGCGTGCGCCATCATCGAGTAGCGGCGCGAGAAGTAGTGGCGTTGCGCGCCCCGGATCCGGCGCCGCGCCGCTTGAGGAGTCCAGGGCCGCCATTCGAGGGTGACGGTCATCACCGCGTCCAGGCAGTAGAGGTCCCGGAGCAGGTTCGCGTGCGCCTGCCCGGGCGGCGACAGCAGCGAATAGAGGATCACCGGCTCGCCGTCCAACCTGAGGTGCGAACGCTCCGCCTCAAGCTCCGACAGCGCGAGCCGCCAGTTCATGCCGCTCCCCGTCGCCCCGTCCCAGAACGTGCCGGGCCTGTTCGTCAATTCGGAGAGGAGCACCGATCCGTCGTGCGCCCGGAGCATCTCAACGGGCGTGTGCTCGGCCACGAGCGAGCGGCCCGCGTCGATCATCGCCCGGAACCGGCCCGCCGCCGCCTGGATCTCCGAGGCCAGGTAGGTCGTTGCTGTCTTGCCGCCGCGCTTCCGAAGCCGCTTGAGCCGCGCCAGCAATCCAGACCCGGAGCCCGCGCCAACCGGACGGAGACCCGGGTCATGCGACCATATCACAAAGGCGTCGAGCCGCTGGACGCGCCCGGCGAGAAACGCGCGGCGGTTGCGCCCCGAAACGGACGCGATGTCCGAGCCACCAGCCTCCAAACCTTCGTCGCGGCCGAGACGGCGGAGCATGTGGAACTGGAGGCGCGTGTCGGAACCTAGGCCCGACATCAACCGCTGCCACAGGCCCAGCACGCGGTCGATCTGTGTCGGCGTGCGGCCGTCCGTTACGGCGGGCCGGATCCGGCCCGCCGCCACCAACTCGCCCGAGCGCGTCAGGCAGGTTTGGCCGTCTTCGAGCCAGCCCCAATACGGCAGCTCCTCGGCCAGCGAACCCGCCGCCTCGTAGGCCCGGAGTTCGTCGGCGACCCTCACTCGCCGTTTCCCCGGATCTTGAGATGCCAAGGCGCATCGGCCCACTTGCCCGGATCGAACCGCGCCGGATTGCGGGCGGCCGCACGCAGCACCGCGAGCATGGCCGGATCCTTCCGGCCCACGAGCCAGCCCGCGCCGTAGCAGCCGGCGAACACCAGGCCGCCCGCCGCCAGCGAGGCCGTCGCGTTCCACACCGCGACCGCGAGCGTCGCGCCCAGCAGGAACAGCCGACGTTCCACGCCCAGCACCGTGAGCGGGCGGTTCAGCGCCGCGTAGCCAGCCCAGCGCCCGAGGCCCCGCATCAGAACAGCCAGCCGAGGAAGTTCACCGCGCCCACGGCCATTCCGATTCCGAAGATGATCCCGGCCAGCGTGCGCTTGCTCCCGCCCTCGCCGAACGCGAACATCAGCCCGCCCACCACGATCGCGATCAGCGACAGCCCCCGCGCGATCGGCCCCGTGAACTGCGTCTGTAGCTCGTTCACCGCGTCCACCCACGGACTCGTCCCCTGCGCCAGGAGCGCACCGGGAGTCAGCAGCACGGCCCACGCGCCCGTCCAAATCGTCGTCAACAACGTTCTCATGTCCTATTCTCCCTGGTTTTCCGTTGTGGGTTCACGCCCGGGCGTCCGCGTCCGGGCTCGACCGATGGATCCCCCGACCGATCCGGTCAGCGCGCGCGGTCCCAGTCCGCCATGAACGCGAGCACACGGTCCACCGTCGCCAGGCGGGGCGAACGGCCCCGCCGCAGGTCGCCCCAGAAGCTCCGGTCGCCCACCGCGCGCTCGCCGAACTCCGACGGCGACATCCCCGTGCGCCGAAGGAACGCCGAAATGCGCCGCTCGAACTCCCTCGTCAGGTTCTCCATTGCGCGACCATTTGAATAGGATATTGTCAAGTCGTGCAAGATGGTAGGAAATCGGATACTTCCCACTCGGTTGCCGTACAACGAGTTAGGGAATCGGCGTTTCGGCACTCGCCGCCAGCGGGGCGGAAAACGCCCCCCGCGACACCCCTCCGGAAGACGGAAGACAAAGCCTTTGGAGTCGCTTCCGGCATCCGCGCCTGGGGTTGCCGGAATCGCGACGAGTCCAGCGTCGGCCTCTGCGCGCGCTCCGGCGGCGACTCCTACCGTGGAGCGGAACTCCGGGTTGACGGATTCCGTTGCGTTGGCGGCACAGGGTAGGTAGTTTCCGACATATGGGACGAAAAAAGAGAACCGCCGATCAACTGGACCCGGTGCGCCGGAGGCTGCTCAGGATGGTGGCGGACAGCCACACGAACCTGCGCACCGCCTCGCTCGCCATCGAGCGCAACGCCGCCTACCTGCACCAGTTCGTCCACCGGGGCACGCCGAAGGTGCTGGCCGAGGACGACCGCGAGGCGCTGGCTGAGCATCTGGGGTGCAGCCCCGACCTGCTCAGGCACGACCGGGGATTCGGGCGCCGGGCGCGTCCGAGGCCGAAGTCGGCGCCGGGGCCGGTGCCTGCGAGCCCCTACGCGGCCCCGAGGGGCTACAGCGCCGTGCCGGAGATCGACGTGCGCGCGTCGGCGGGTCCGGGGGCGTGGAACGACGACTTCGAGGAGGCTGCCGCCACGTGGCTGTTCGCCGATCCGCTCATCCGCCACGAGTTTCGGGCCAAGCCCGAGGACCTGCGCATGATCACCGTGGACGGGGACTCGATGGAGCCGGTGCTGTCGAGCGGCGACCGCATCCTCATCGACGTGAGCCTCAAGGTGCCGGTCCCGCCCGGCATCTTCGTGATCTGGGACGGCATGGGGCTCGTCGCCAAGGGCATCGAGCACGTCCCCCACTCCGATCCGCCCAGGGTCGTGCTCAAGTCCCTGAACCCCGAGTACGACAGCTACGAACGCCTCGCCGAGGAGATCCACGTCGTCGGACGCGCCGTCTGGGTCTCCAGAAGGCTGTAACGCGCACGCACCCCCGTCGCACCGATTGGATCGCCGTTTGCTCGGGAGGCATCGGAGCGGACATCTTTCGGGCACCCAAGGCGGTCGCCGCTCCGGAAACGCGACGACTCCCCCCAAGCGATGCGGGCACACCCGAGTCCTCAAGGACGATGCGAACGAGAATCCCCGCAGTCGACGCGGACGGAGACAAGCCGGACCCCCGCTCGGTTGCGCGCGTGATGGGCCGGGATCGCGCGAGGCGGTCGGGTCGGATGCCGGTGTTGGCCGTCGCGCTGTTCCTGGCGGTGCTGGGGTCCTGCGATTCCGATCCGGTGGTCGAGCCGGAGGCGGCACTCGAAATCGTGCCGGACTCCGTGACCCTGACCCGCCTGGGGCAGATGTTCGCGTTCTCCGTTCAAGGCGGCGGCACGGTTCGCTGGAGCAGCCTGGACGGGGCGGTGTTCACCGTGGACCCGGACGGCACCGTGACGGCGCGCGGCCACGGCGTGGCGCGCCTACAGGCATGGGCTCCCGAGTCGTCGGACCATGCGCTGGTCCGCGTGCGCCAGGACGCGGCCGCGCTGGAGGCCATCGGGAGCGGGCAGCGCACGACTCCGGGACAGCCGCTTCTAGAACCGGTGGGCGTACGCCTGCTGGATGCCGGAGGCGCCCCGGTACCGGAGGCGGCCGTTCGGTTCGAGCCAGCCCCGGGCAGCGGGCGCGTCGAACCGAGTGAGGCGACCAGCGATGGCGCGGGTGTGGCGAGGATCGTGTGGACGCTCGGGCCGACCCCGGGACGGCAGGCGGTGCGCGCCGTCGCGGCGCAGGGCGGCGCCAGCGTCGAGATCGAGGCGACGGCGCTGGATCCCGACGAGGCCGCGGCCTCGTTGGAGGTGCGCTCCGGCGAAGATCAGTGGGCTCTGGCGGGGCACGCGCTGCCGGATGCCGTCAGGGTGCGCGTCACCGACGAGATGGATCGACCGGTCTGGGGCGCGACGGTGCGGTTCGAGCCCGAGACAGGGAGCGGTCGCGCGGATCCGCCAATGGCGGTGACCGACAGTCTGGGCTTGGCGTCGGCCGTGTGGACGCTGGGGCGGGAGCGTGGCGCACAGCAACTCGCGGCAAGAGCGGCAAATTTGGAGGTCGTCGTCGAGGCGGCGGCGGTGTCGGACCAAGGGGCCTGTAACCGGACACCTGCGGTGAGCGCGGAGATCGTCAGGCGGACGGGCGTCGGAGACTGTGCGGACGTGACGGACGACATGCTCCGGGGAGTCATTCACCTGGTACTCGCGGAGAAGGGCATCAGACGGCTTCGGAGTAGTGATTTCGCCAAGCTTGTCGGGCTAGAAGAGTTGGATCTGAGCGACAACGAGTTGACTGAACTGCCGCCAAGCGTCTTTGAAAGCCTGTCGAGCTTGAGGCGGTTGAATCTGAACTTCAACGAGTTGAGGCGACTCCCGCCGGGGACCCTCAAGGGTCTGTCGAGCCTGGAAGAGCTATATCTGTGGCGGAATCGCCTGACGGAACTGATGCCGGGCACGTTTGCGGACTTGGACGCGCTCTTTGGTCTCCGGTTGGACTACAACGAACTGACGGAGTTGCCGGCTGATCTCTTCGATCAACTTCCGAGCCTTAAGATCCTGACTTTCGGCGGCAACCGGCTAATCTCGCTGCCGGTGGACATCCTTGCGGGGTTGTCTCCCCTGGAACACCTCGACATCGGGGAAAACAGGCTGACCGAGTTGCCGCGGGGCCTGTTCTCGGAGACTCCTCAACTTAGATGGCTCGCCCTGGATGCCAACCGGCTGACGGAACTGCCGCCGGGGCTGTTTTCGAAGACGCCGGCGCTCCAACGTCTTTTCCTGCAAGGAAACCGGCTGACGATGCTGCCGCCCGGCATCTTTGGCCGACTCCCGGACTTGTTCCGGCTGGACTTGCGCGATAACGAGCTTGCGGAACTGTCCCCAAGCCTCTTCGCCGGGATGCCGAAGCTCGCGGAACTCAGCCTTGAGTCTAACGAGCTTGAGGAGCTGCCGCCGGGCTTGTTCGGGGGCCTGTCGGAACTCGACTGGATCACGCTCCAAGGCAACCCCGGGGCGCCCTTTCCCGTCCGGCCGGAGTTCGTGCGGGTCGATGGCGACCTGCTGGCGCGGGGTCCGGCGAGAGTGGTGGTGCGGATACCCCCGGGCGCTCCGTTCGCGTTCACGGTTCCGGTGTCGGTCCAGCGCGGATCGACCTCTCGCGAAGCCGTTCCGCTGCTGCCCGGCGACACGGTCAGTACCGCCTTCGAAGTGTCGGCCAACTCGGACGGCGGTGCGACGCATCTCGGGTTCCCGCCGTTACCGGAAGTGAGGGTGGCTGGCTACGAAGGCCTGATACTGGCGAGCGGCGAGGAGTTGGTGCTGTTCGCCGAGGCCGGCAACCGGAGCCCGGTGGCACGGTCGCCGATTCCCGCTCACCGGCTTCAGGCCGGGGGTCCCTCGGCCGACCTGGTGCTCGCCGACTACTTCGACGATCCTGACGGCGACTCGCTGGCCTACTCCGTGGAGACGACCGAGTCCGGGGTGGTGGCCGCGCGGGTCGAGGACGGGGTGCTGTGGCTGGATCCGATGGCGGTGGACACGACCGAGGTCGAGGTGACGGCAACCGACGCCGATGGATTGCTGGCGACCCATCGGTTCCGAGCCTGGGTGGTTCCGGCACCGGACCCCGACGCGTTCAACATCGAACTGTACTTCGATCCGGGGTTCACGGCGGAGGAGGAAGCGGCGATCCGGCGGGCGGCGGATCGGTGGATGGAGGTGGTGACCGGCGACTTGCCGGATGTGCCAGTGCGGGGGCCGTTGGGCGAGACCTGCTTCCGTGGATCGTCGCCGTTGCGGTTTGTGGGCGTTATCGACGACGTACTTATCCACATGAGATTTGCGGCACGGTTGGGTAGAGCTGCGGCGACCGCCGCCACTTGCGGGGTGCGGGAAGAGTCCGGGCAAGCTTTCCTCGGCGAGAACTCGTTCGCGATGTGGTATGCTCGAGACCCCGATCCGGTCGTTGACCGACTACACCGATCCGCGCTCCACGAGATCGGCCACACGCTGGGTTTTGGAAGATGGATCTACAGCTCATCCCCTCCGGCTTGGCACGCACTCTTCCGGGACGGGAACGGGGACGGGCACTTTGCGGGTCCGCTCGCAGTTGCGGCGTTCAACGCCGCGGGCGGCGAGGTATACTCGGGTGGCAAGGTGCCGCTCGAGGACAGGATACCCTTGGTGAACATCCACTGGCGAAAGCGCGTCATCCCCGGCGACATCATGACGGCGGGCGGGGGTACGCTGCTCACGGCGATCACCATTCAGACGCTGGCGGATCTGGGGTATGAAGTGGACGTGAGCAAGGCTGATCCGTACACGCTGCCCGGCACGGCGCAAGGCGATGCCGGTGGGGATGCGGAGGCGGCAGGCGTGGAGGTGCCGACGGACGCGGTCATCGAGGTGCCCGTGGTGGTCGTGGACGAGAACGGCAACGTGGTGCGAGTCATCCGGCGCTAGCGCGCGAGCTTTTTTCGGGTAAGGGCGCTTGACCGACTCCGGGCGCGCCCCCCGGGCGGCTGCCTTGGTTCGTAACGTTCCCGCCTTGGGGATCGGCGCCCAGCCCCCTTGCGTCTTCGCGGGCTTCCGGTACCTTCCTGCGCCTTCTCTCTTCGGCCGCTTCGGGCCACGAACCTCTCCCGACCCCCCTTGTCCAAGGACACCCCTGCGCAATGACCTCATTCCGACCGGTCCCTTCCGCCCATAATCGGCTTCCCATCGCACGTGGCTCCACGAGGCCCGGCGCCGTTGGCCGGGTCCTCCCGATTCTGGCCGCCTCGCTCGCCCTGGCGGTGGGGGCCCGACTCCGCGCAGGCAGCCGCACCCGACATCTCCGCGGCATCCGACACGCTGAGGGTGACGTTGTTGCCGCCCGATGGCGGCACGGTGGACGAAGGCGCAACCGGCCACTTCGAGGTGTCGGTGGCGGGGAGCACCGCCGCCGGGGCCGTGACGGTCCAATACTCGGTTTCGGGTACGGCGCTAGCCGGCGAGGACTACACCGCGCTGTCGGGCGAGGCGACCGTGGCGCAAGGCGAGAGCGTTGCGCGGATCGCGCTCGAAGCGCTGAAGGACGGCATCCTCGACAAGGGCGAGACGGTGGTGCTCGCGCTGACCGGCGCGACCGGCTCCGGCACGGTGCTCGTGGATCAAGCCGCGGCCACGGCAACCATCGCGGACAACGGATCGGTGACCATCGCGCTCGCGGCGGGTGTCGGACACCATCGGCGAGGGGTCCACCTGGAACTCGGCGGTGATCATGTCGACGCCGGTGGCGGACAGGGTCTCGGTGCGCTGGTGGACGAAGGACGGCACGGCCCTGGCGGGGCGGGACTACGCGGCGGCGGACGAGATCGTCTCGTTCCAGCCGGGCGAGACGTCGAAGCCGATCAGCGTGGAGACGCTTCAGGACGACAACACGGAGGCCGTCGAGGTCTTCTACGTCTCGCTGGGTCTGCCCGTCGACGCGGCGCGGACGGGGATCGAGAGCGCCTTCAGGATCGACCCGCAACCCCAGTCGGCGTTCATCGAGTGCAGCATCCGGTTCCCGCAGAGGGGTCCGATCGTGTTCAGGCTGAACGATCCGGTGTCGGCCGGGACGTTGGTCGGCACCGTGTCCGCCGAGGCGCCCGGCATCGCCGATTACTTCCTCACCGGTGGAGACAACAAGTTCACGATCAACGCACGCGGGCAGATCCGGACGACGGCAGCGTTGGATGCGGGCAGCCTGTACGAGCTGGCCGTGACGGCGGTCGACCAATGCGACGCCAAGGCGAGCGTCGAAGTGACCGTCATCGTGAACAGCAGCCCGGAGACGAAGGGGACGATTCCAGACGCAACGGTCGAAGTGGGAGAGAGCGGGCGGGTGGATGCATCGTCGTACTTCAGCGATCCGGACGGCAATCGGCTGACGTACAAGGTCGGTTCGTCAGGGCCGGGCACGGTGGGGGTCAGCGTTGTCGGCAGCAAGGTGACGTACAAGGGGCTGAAAGCGGGGAGCGCGACCGTGACCGTGACGGCGACGGACCCGGGAGGCCTCTCTGCGGAGCAGACGTTCACCGTCACGGTGGAACCTCCCAACGAGCCACCGGATACCGTCGGCACAATTCCGGATGACACGATTGAAGTGGGCGAGAGCGGGAGCGTGCACGCATCGTCGTACTTCAACGATCCGGAGGGCGAAGACCTGATATTCAGCGCCACCTCGTCAAACGAGGATGCGGTCGGAGTCAGCGTCGCTGGCAGCGAAGTGACGTACAAGGGTCTGGAGGCGGGGAGCGCGACCGTGACCGTGACGGCGACGGACCCGGGAGGCCTCTCTGCGGAGCAGACGTTCACCGTCACGGTGGAACCTCCCAACGAGCCACCGGATACCGTCGGCACAATTCTGGATGACACGATCGAAGTGGGCGAGAGCGGGAGCGTGCACGCATCGTCGTACTTCAACGATCCGGAGGGCGAAGACCTGATATTCAGCGCCACCTCGTCAAACGAGGATGCGGTCGGAGTCAGCGTCGCTGGCAGCGAAGTGACGTACAACGGTCTGGAGGCGGGGAGCGCGACCGTAACCGTGACGGCGACGGACCCGGGCGACCTTTCCGCGGAGCAGGTGTTCACCGTCACAGTGCTGCCGCCAGCATGCGATATCACCGTGGAAGACGGCACCTTCACGGTGCCAGAAGATGCAACGGATGTGGGGACCGTGGGTGTGACAGCGGATCACTGCGGCGACCTCGAATACGCCCTTACAGGCGCGGGCGCGGGGGAGGTTTCCGCGGCTGCGGTGAATGGCAGCAACCCTGACGCGGCAATCACGGGGGACTTCGACTTCGAGCGCCGGAGCTCATACGCCCTCACGCTGACCGTCAGCGAAGAGGGCGGTTCCGCGAGCGCTTCCGGGAGTGTGAGCATCACGGTGACGAACGTGAACGAGCCGCCGGTGGTGGACGACGAAATCGACGACCTGACGCTGTATGTGGGCGAGGGTACGACCCAGGCGACGATCAACCTGTCGAACGTGTTCAGCGACCCCGACGGGGATGTTCTCAGCTACGAAGCGGTCTCCTCGGACACAGATATAGCGACCGCGACGGTGAGCGGGAACAACCTGACGGTGACGGCGACGGGTAAGGGCGAGACGACGATTACCGTGACGGCGGAGGATCCGGGCGGTTTGGAGGTCGATGACGAGTTCGAGGTGCGGGTTCCGAACCGGAAGCCGACGCCCAAGGGGACGATACGGGATCGCGACGTTGAAGTTGGCGACAGCCGCTCGGTGGACGTGAAGCAGTACTTCCGGGATCCGGACGGGGACACGCTGACGTACACGTCGACTTCGTCGGATGCGAACAAGTTGACGGTGAACCGGAGCGGCAACCCGGTCAGGTTCACGGGTGTGGCGGAGGGCAGTTCGAGGTTGACGGTGACGGCGCGGGATGGCGGGGGCCTGACTGCGACGCAGCGGTTTGACGTCGAGGTCTACGAACCGACGCAGGACTGCAAGATCGATGTGTCGGCTGCCAATTTGCCGGTGCCCGAGAATGCGGGTGTGGGCACCCCGGTGAGCGGTGTTGTGGGGGTGACGGCATCGGACTGCGGGACGTTGCGCTATGCGCTGTCGGGCACGGGGTCTGGGGATTTCTCGGTTTCGGCGGCGAGCGCGAACGACGACGCCGCGAAGATCAGAGTGAAGCGGGCGCTGAACCACGAGGGCCGGGACGCTTACGATCTGACGCTGACGGTGAGTTGGGGATCGGTGAGCCACGCGGGCGATGTGGACATCTCGGTGACGGACGTGAACGAGGCGCCGAAGCCGAGCGGCACGATCGGCCGACAGACGGTCAGGGTCGGTCGGTCGGGCTCGGTGAACGTGACGGGCTACTTCACGGACGAGGACGCCGGGGACCGGCTGACGTTCACGTCGGAGTCGTCGGCGACGGGCAGGCTGACGGTGAGCGGGAGCGGGAGCCCGGTGATGCTGACGGGCGTGGCGGCGGGGAGCGCGACGGTCACGGTCACGGCGCGGGACCGCGGGGGTCTGACGGCGACGCAGACGTTTCCGGTGACGGTCGAGCCGGCGCCGATACCGTGCGGGATCACGGTGTCTGACGGAGCGCTTTCGGTGCGGGAGGACGCGGGCGTGGGGGCCGGAGTCGACGGCGAAGTTACGGTGACCAGGACCGGGGATTGCGGGACGCTGAGCTATGCGCTGTCGGGGACCGGCGCGGCGGATTTCTCGGTTTCGGCGGCGGGCGCGAGCGACGACGACGGGAAGATCAAGGTCGGGCGGACGCTGAACCACGAGGGCCGGGACGCGTACGATCTGACGCTGACGGTGAGCGAGGTGGGTGGCGTGGCGACCGGCGCGGGCGACGTGGACATCTCGGTGACGGACGTGAACGAGGCGCCGAAGCCGAACGGCGCGATCGTGACGCAGAAGGTCCGGATCGGGCGGCCGGGTTCGGTGGACGTGACGGGCTACTTCACCGACGAGGACGCCGGGGACCGGCTGACCTTCACCTCGAAGTCCTCGGCGACGGGCAAGCTGACGGTGAACGCGAGCGGGAGTCCGGTGACGCTGACGGGCGTTGCGGTGGGAAGCGCGGCGGTCACGGTCACGGCGCGGGACCGCGGGGGCCTGACGGCGACGCAGACGTTTTCGGTCACGGTGGATCCGGCGCCGACGAAGCCGTGCGGGATCACGGTGTCGGACGGGTCTCTGTCGGTGCCGGAGGACGCGGGTGTCGGGGACGGGGTGGACGGCAAGGTGGGGGTGACGACGACGGGGGATTGCGGCACGCTCGGCTATTCGCTGTCGGGCACCGGGTCGGCGGACTTCACGGCGGCGGCGGCCGGGTCGAGCGACGACGACGCGAAGGTCAGGGTCGCGAAGGCGCTGGATCACGAGACCAGGGCTTCGTACGCGCTGACCTTGACGGTGAGTTGGGGATCGGTGAGCGACGAAGGCGAAGTGGGCATTTCGGTGACGGACGTGAACGACGCGCCGGAGGTCGTGAGCGCGATTCCGGCGCTGACGCTCAATTCGGGCGACTCGAAGGTGGTGGACGTGTCGAGCCGGTTCCGGGATCCGGACGGCGATGCGCTGACCTACGAAGCCAGCTCGTCGAAGGAGGCTGCGGCGACGGTCGCGGTGAGCGGGAGCGGGGTGACGGTGACGGGTGTGTCGCCGGGCGAGTCGCGTGTGACGGTGACGGCGCGGGACGGGCGCGGCGGGTCGGTGAGCCAGGACTTCACGGTGACGGTGGAGAACCAGGCCCCGGAGGTCGTGAGCGCGATCCCGGCGCTGACGGTGGCGGCGGGCTCCTCGAAGGCGGTGGACGTGTCGGCACACTTCCGGGATCCGAACGGCGACGCGCTCACCTACGCGGCGAAGTCGGCGACGGAGGCTGCGGCGACGGTCGCGGTGAGCGGGAGCGAGGTGACGGTGACGGGTGTGTCCGAGGGCGAATCCGAGGTGACGGTCACGGTCCGCGACACGCACGGCGCCGAGGTGTCGCAGGTGTTCACGGCGACGGTGGGGCCGGACAACGAGGCTCCGGTTGTGGTGAGCGCGATCCCGGCGCTGACGGTGGCGGCGGGCGAGACGGCGGTGGTGGACGTGTCGGCGCACTTCAGCGATCCGGACGACGATGCGCTGACCTACGAGGCGGAGTCGTCGAACGAGGGGGCGGCGACGGTGGCGCTGAGCGGGAGCGAAGTGACGGTGACGGGTGTGTTGCATGGCGAGTCGCGGGTGACGGTGACGGCGCGCGACGGTCGCGGGGGTTCGGCGAGTCAGGATTTCGCGGTGACGGTGCCGAACCGGCCGCCGGAGCCGGTGGGTTCCCTGGATCGAGCGGTCGCGTACCGGGCCGTGACGACGACGGTCGAGGTGTCGGGCGCGTTCAGCGATCCGGACGGAGACGGTCTCACGTACCGGGCGGTTCCGGCGGACGGCGGCATCGTGTCAGTGTGGGTGAGCGGAAGCCAGGTGAGGCTTCAGGGCAGGTTGCGCAAGTCGACGACGGTGACAGTGACGGCGGACGACGGACACGGCGGGACGGCGCAGCAGACGTTCGAGGTCGAGGTTGCGAACCACCCGCCGGTGGCTGTGAACAGGATGCGGCCGCGGACGATCGCTCCCGGAGAGCGCTTCACGGTGACGCTGTCGGACTATTTCCGGGATACCGACGGCGACGCGATGACGTACACGGGTGTGGTGTCGGACTCCACGGTGGCGGACGTGTCGGTGGAGGGCGAGGAGCTTGTGGTGGTGGGCGAATCGCGAGGCCGCGTGGTGGTGACGGCGAAGGCGCACGACGGGCACGGCGGGACGGGGTTGCAGTGGTTCCCGTTGACGGTGACGAACGGGCGGCCGGTTTTCGATGCGGACGCGTACGAGCGCGAGGTGGCGGAGAACTCGGCGGCCGGGACGGCGGTGGGAGATCCGGTGACGGCCACCGACGATGATGGCGACGACGTGGCGTACGGCTTCATCTCGGGCGGGGATGAGGCGCCGTTCGGGATCGACGCTGCGAGCGGCCAGATCACCGTCGCCGAGGGTGCCGTGCTGGACTACGAGAGCGGGACCACCGCCTACGCCGTGCGCGTCGAGGCGAGCGACGGTACGCGCGCGGACACCGCGGCGGTGACGATCCGGGTGACGGACGTTCCCGCCCCGGGCAGGCCGGACGCGCCGGTGGTGACGGGCGGTACGGAAGAGGTGGCGGTGTCGTGGAGCGCGCCGGAGAACGCGGGGCCGGAGATCACGAACTACGATCTGCGCTACCGGGCGAAGGCGGACAGCGAGTGGACCGACGTGTCGGCGCTGGGCGCGGTGTTGGCGCGCACGATCACCGGACTCGAAGCAGGAACGGCGTATCAGGTCCAAGTGCGCGCGGAGAGCTCGGAGGGCGCGGGCGAGTGGTCGGAGTCCGGAGAAGGGACGACCGAGGCGGCCAACAGGGCGCCGTCGTTCGGTGCGGAGACCTACGAGCGCGAGGTGCTGGAGAACTCGGCGGCGGGCACGGCGGTGGGCGAGCCCGTGACGGCTACGGACGATGACGGCGACGACCTGGCATACAGCCTCCTCTCGGGCGGAGAGGAAGCGCCGTTCGGGATCGTGGCGGCGACCGGCCAGATCAGGGTGGCCGAAGGCGCGGTGCTGGACTACGAGAGCGGGACCACGGCCTACACGGTGAGCGTCCGGGCGAGCGACGGGACGCGTGCGGACACGGCGGCGGTGACGATCCGGGTGACGGACGTTCCCGTGCCGGGCAAGCCGGACGCTCCGGTGGTGACGGGCGGAACCGAAGAGGTAGCGGTGTCGTGGAGCGCGCCCGCGAACGAGGGGCCGGCGATCACCGGCTACGGGATCCGGCACCGGACGAAGAGCGGTGGCGAGTGGACGGCACCGACAGCGCTGGGCGTTGTGCTCGCGCACACGATCACCGATCTGAATGGGGGAACCACGTACCAGGTGCAGGTGCGCGCGGAGAGTTCGGAGGGCGCGGGCGAATGGTCGGAGCCGGGCGAGGGCACGGCCAAGACGGCCAACCGGGCGCCGTCGTTCGATGCGGCCGCGTACGAACGGTCGGTGCCGGAGAGCTCGGCTCCCGGCACGGCGGTGGGCGAGCCCGTGACGGCCACCGACGATGACGGCGACGACCTGGCATACAGCTTCCTGCCGGGCGGGGAGGAAGCGCCGTTCGAGATCGTGGCGGCGACCGGCCAGATCAGGGTGGCGGGCGGCGCGGCGCTGGACTACGAGAGCGGGACCACGGTCTACACGGTGAGCGTCCGGGCCAGCGACGGGACGCGTGCGGACACGGCGGCGGTGACGATCCGGGTGACGGACGTTCCCGCGCCGGGCAAGCCGGACGCTCCGGTGGTGAAGGGCGGCACGGAAGAGGTTGCGGTGTCGTGGAGCGCGCCGGAGAACGAGGGGCCGGCGATCACCGGCTACGATCTCCGCTATCGTGCGAAGGCGGACGGCGAGTGGACGGACGTGTCGGCGCTGGGACCGGCGCTCGCGCACACGATCACCGATCTCAATGGGGCAACCACGTACCAGGTTCAGGTGCGCGCGATCAGTTCGGAGGGCGCGGGCGAGTGGTCGGAGCCGGGCGAGGGGACGGCCGAGGCGGCCAACAGGGCGCCGTCGTTCGACGCGGAGACCTACGAGCGCGAGGTGCCGGAGAACTCGGCGGGCGGCACGGCGGTCGGCGAGCCGGTGACGGCCGACGACGATGGCGGCGAACTGTCGTACCGTTTCGTTACCGGAGGCGAGGCGCCGTTCGAGATCGACGCTGCGACGGGCCGGATCACGGTGGCCGAGGGCGCGGCGCTGAACTACGAGAGCGGCGAGACGCAGTTCACGGTGCGTGTCGAGGCGAGCGACGGCGAACTCGCGGATATCGCCTCGGTGACGATCCGGGTGACGAACGCGGACGAGGACGGTGTGCTCACGCTGAGCCCCGAGGTGGCGCGGGTGGGCGTCGAGCTCACCGCGACGCTGACGGACGAGGACGGCGCGCACAGCGCGGGCAGGAACCGCAAGTGGCAGCGCTCGGCGGACGGCACTTCGTGGAACGACATCGGCACCGGTCGGATGTACAACCCGGTCACGGCCGACGCGGGCCGGTGGCTGCGGGCGGTGTTCACCTATGCCGACGGCCACGGTCCCGGCAAGCGGGCGGTGAGCGAGCGAGTGAAGGTGCTGGCCGCGAACGCGGCGCCCGCCTTTGAAGCGGACGCCTACGAGCGCGAGGTGCCGGAGAACTCGGAGGGCGGAACGAAGATCGGCAGGCCCGTGAGGGCGACCGACGGCGACGGCGACGAGCTGGTCTACGGCATCGTCGGCGGCGGGGACGAGGCGCCGTTCGAGATCCACGCGACCACGGGCCGGATCAGGGTGGCCGTGGGCGCGGCGCTGAACTACGAGAGCGGCGACACGCTGTTCACGGTGGCCGTCGAGGCGAGCGACGGCGAGCTTGCCGACACGGCCTCGGTCACGATCCGGGTGACCGACGCGGACGATCCGGGCGAGGTCGCGCTGGTTCCCGAGGTGGCGCGGGTGGGCGTCGAGTTGACCGCGGACCTGACGGACGAGGACGGCGCGCAGGGCGCGGGCAGGAAGCGCAAGTGGCAGCGCTCGGCGGACGGCAACTCGTGGAACGACATCGCCTCGGGCCGGAGGTACACGCCCGTGACGACCGACGAGGGCCGGTGGCTGCGCGCGGTGTTCGACTACACCGACGGCCATGGGCCGGACAAGCGGGCGGTGAGCGCTCCGGTGAAGGTGCTGGCCGCAAACGCGGCGCCCTCGTTCGCCGCCGTGTACGAGCGCGAGGTGCCGGAGAACTCGCCGGGCGGCACGAACGTCGGCGCGCCGGTCGCGGCGACCGACCCGGACAACACCGCCCTGTCCTACAGCATCGCCTCGGGCGGAGACGAAGCCCTGTTCGAGATCGGCGCGGCGACGGGCCAGATCACGGTGGCCGACGGCGCGGCGCTCGACTACGAGAGCGGCGACACGCTGCTCGCGGTGCGTGTCGAGGCCAGCGACGGCGAGCTTGCCGACACCGCATCGGTCAAGATCCGGATGACGAACGCGGACGATCCCGGCCAGATCACGCTGAGCGCGGACGTGGCGCGGGTGGGCGTGCGGCTGACCGCGACGCTGATGGACCAGGACCGCTCGGTCGAGCGGAGCAAGATGCGGACCTGGCAGCGTTCGCCCGATGGCGCCACATGGACGATGGTCGTGCAGGGCGCCGAGAGGCGCTTCTACACCCCGACCGCAGCCGACCGGGGCCAGTACCTGCGCGCCGTGTTCACCTACACCGACGGCCACGGTCCGGGCAAGCGCGCCGAGAGCGCGGCCGTCGCGGTCGTCGGAGCCTCGACGCCGGTCGTCTCGTTCGGCGCGGACAGCTACACCGCCGCGCTGGGAGGGTCCGCCGATGTCGCCGTGCTCCTGTCGCCCGCCGCTTCCTCGGCGCTCGCGATCGGGGTCGTGGCTGGAGACAACACCCATACCGCTACGGTCCAGCCCGGAGCGAGTTCGGCCACCGTGGCCGTCGGCACCGCCGGGCTCTCGGCCTCCGACACGCTCGCGGTCCGGTTCGGCGCCCTGCCGGACGGGGTGGCCATCGGCGTGCCGGCGACCACGCGGATCATCGTCGCGGCGGCCGCCGGAGACCGGGCCTCGCGGTCCGTGGTCGAGGACGGCTCGCCGATCGAGCTCGAGGTCGAGTACGCCCAGGCGGAGTACGTGGCGGTTGCGGGCGGACCGGTGACCGAGGTCACGCTGCGGGTGAGCCCCGCCGCCGACCGGCGGGTGGCCGTGCCCCTCACGGTTGGGCGAGCCATCTCTCCAGAACCCGCAGTGCCGGACTCGGTCGTGTTCGAGCCCGGCGACTCGCTCGCGGCGTTCATGCTCGATGTCCCGGCCGGAACCGAGCCCGGCCTCCTCGCGCTCGGGCTCGGCGCGCTGCCCGAAGCCGTCAGCGCCGGCACCGTCGCCTCCGCCACGGTCGACATCGCGGCCGGGGACATCGGCGCGCTCCGGGACGAGGCGTTCGAGGTCGGGCTCGCCGTCTTCGGGCGCGCCGTGGCCGAGGGCGCACGCCAAGCCGTCGGCGCGCGCATCGATGCGGTCATGCGGCCGGAGCGGGGAGGGTCCGGCACTCCCATACCCGGATCGGCGTCCGAGTGGACCGGACGCGCCGCGGGCACCCTCGCCTCGCTCGCCGGGCTGCCGCCGGGCGCATCCTCGTCCGCCGACATGGCGCAACGACGCTCCGGGTCGCTCGAACTGCCCACGGGCCGCGAAGTCGCCGGGCGCCTGCTGCCCCGCGTCTCGTTCGCCACCGGCCTCGGGCCGCAGGCCGCACAAGGACGGCCACGGTTCGGGCTCTGGGCCGAAGGCTCCACCCAGTCGTTCCGGGGCGAGCACCGCATCGACTACGACGGCGGCCTCCGCGCGCTCACCGTCGGCGCCGACGCGC
The DNA here is from genome assembly GCA_965232315.1 of Longimicrobiales bacterium. Classification (GTDB taxonomy): domain Bacteria; phylum Gemmatimonadota; class Gemmatimonadetes; order Longimicrobiales; family Gaopeijiaceae; genus BD2-11. The sequence continues at coordinate 204,420 of CBDDPN010000010.1, forward strand.
GCATCGGCTCCTCCGGGCTGCTTGGCCTCTCCCTCATGCGCAGCGATGGCGACCTCGACTACGGCAACCGCTCCGTCGATGGCTCGCTCGGTCACGCCATGAACAGCATCCACCCCTACCTGTTCCTCCAGCCATCGCCCAGGATCGGGCTATGGGCCATGGCGGGCTACGGCAGCGGAGATGTCCGGGATGACGACCGCCAAGGCGACACCGGCGCGTCGCTCCGCATGCTCGCGGGAGGCGTCAGGGTGCCGCTCGCCCGCAGCGGCGCGTTCGGACTCGCGCTCACCGGCGACGCGTTCACCGTCGGGATGCGCGCCAGCGATCGAGGAGGCGAAGGCTCGGCATCGCGCGCACGCGCCCTGCTTGAAGCGTCTTGGACGGCGGGCGGCCTCAAGCTCGCCACCCAGGCGGGTGCCCGCTATGACGCCGGCGACGCCGATACGGGCGGCGGTGCCGAGACCGGCGCCTCGGTCGGATACGCGGGCCACGGGCTCGACCTCGACCTCAGGGGCAGGCTCGCCCTCGGGTCCGGCCGGCACCGCGAGTGGGGGGCCGCACTGCGGCTCGCGTTCGATCCCGGAACACGGGGCGAAGGGTTCCGGCTCGCGATCAGCCCCGGGCACGGACACGACCAGAGCGGCGTCCACGGACTCATGGACGGGCGCGCCCTCCAAGCCATGCCGACCGCGACAAGACCCGGCCAGCAATGGCGTCTCGATGGCGAGGTCGGCTACGCGCTCAAGAACCCGGGCGGCGGTGGAGCGCTCGACAGCTACACACGCCTCTCCTCCCACGGCCGCAACCGCTCCTTGTCGTTCGGTACCCGGTACGGCGTCAACCAACTGCTCAGGCTCGGCATCGAAGCCTCGCGCAGCCAGCTACCCGGACAACATCCCAACCTCGGACTCAGACTTGCACTCGACTTCACCTTCTGAAACGTTCCGGACATGCCGCCGGGACACTGATTGTCGTCTGGAGAAGACTCCCAGGAGTCCCGCCAATCAACCCCGTGATTCCGGCCATCCCGAGCAAATGGAACTAGACACCGCTCAACGGCAGGAATGGCAGATCGTGCAGTCCCAGTTTGACTTACGTGATTCCCTGCCGTGATTCGGGCCACCGACAGTCCGCTGTCCCAGCTCGCGCCGTAGGGCATGAAGGGCTCGCGCTCGACGTTCACCAGCCCGATGCGCTCCATTTCGCCGGTCACCCAGCGCTGCGCGCGGTCCATGGCGTCGGAGTTGGTCAGGCGGCCGCCGAGCACGTCGGTCATGTAGGAGAGGGTGTTGGCCAGCTGGGAGCGCTTGAGCCCTTCCTCGCGGATGCGCGCGATCATCGCCCGGTCGACGGGGAAGGCTGCGGCGGGGTCGGCCGGCGGGGCGTTCTGGCCCTCCGCGGGCGCCGGGATGACGAGCAGGGCCACCAGCAGGACGGAGGCCGACACGGGCGGCAGGGACGGGCGTCCCGTGAGGTGCGGGCGCCCGGATGTCTCCATGGGACGCCGCGCGCGGACCGCGCGTCCCTTGCGGCGCCGAACCTCCGTCTGCGGAATCGCTCTGCAACCGGCCTGACCCATCGTATGCAGACCCACGCTCACATCCCCGCCGGGCGTACGCTGTAGTTGTCGTTGCGCCACATCAGCATGCGTCCATCGGGCATCTCTTCGAAGATGAACGCTTCGCCCAGGTCGTCGTTGTCGCGCACCCGCCGGAAGGTGCCGTCCTCGATGTGGCGGAGCCGGGTCAGGGAGTTGAGGGGGTCATTGGTGGGGAGCGACAGCACATGCAGGTCGCCGTCCCGGACCACCACCGCGCTCTCGCCGCCCAGGGGCCGCTGGTAGGTGCCGGTGAAGCGTTGCAACTCCGCCGCGAGCCCACCCGTTGGCGCATCGTCGCCGGACCCCTTCGCCGCCTTGCGCAGCGCGGGCGCGACGATGTCGAAAGCGGTCTGGGCGAACTGGCGCGAGTTGACCCCCTGGCCGTTGGTCATGAAGGCGGTGGCGATCTCGTCCTGTGGGCGCAGCAGCAGGTGGCTGCGGTAGCCGGGGCAGGAACCTCCGTGTCCCACGAACGTGTCTCCGTCCGAACGCCACACCGAGAAGCCAAGCCCGTAGGTGGTGTTCCCGTCGGGCTCCGACCAGTGCACGCGATGCATGTCGCGCAGCGTGTTGCGGTCGAGCAGCGCGTCGTTGCCCTCGAGTACCCCGAACTGCCAGGAGGCGAAGCGTCCCAGGTCCTCGACCGTCGAGATGAACCCGGCGGCCGGGCTGATGCCGCGCACCCGGTAGTCCGGGATCACATGTCGCTTGCCGTCCCGTCCGCGCGCCGTGTAGCCGGTGGCCAGGCGGTTGCCGCGGAAGCGGTCGTCCAGGTCGGTGAAGGTGCTGGACATCCCCAGCGGGTCCAGGATGTTGGCCCGGATGTAGTCGTCGTAGCTCTGCCCCGACGTCTCCGCTACGATCTCGCCCGCCAGCGTGAGGGCGAGATTCGAGTACTGGAAGTACGTCCGCGGCGGATAGAGCATCGACTGCGTGGGCAGCGTCTCGACGATCTTCTCGTGGGGCGGGAAGGGATAGTCGGGGCCGGTCCAGTACGGCACTCCGGCCTCGCGCGGCAGACCCGAACTGTGGGTGAGCAGCCCCTCGATGTCGACCGGTCCCGCCTCCGGGTAGTCGTCGTGGATGTTGAACCAGTCCAGGTGCCTGGCCACCGGGTCGTCCAGGCCGAGCTTCCCCCGGTCGCGCAGCTGGAGCACGCCGACCGAGGTGAAGAGCTTGGAGATGGAGCAGATCGAATACATGGTCGACGGCGTGGCGGGCTCTTCGCGCTCCAGGTGCGCGTACCCGTATCCCTTCGCCCACACGAGTTCCTGATCGTGTACGACGGAGAGGGAGGCGCCGGGGATGCCCCCGTAGGCCTGCGCCGCATCCATCCAGATATCGAGCAGATGCAGGGCTTCGGCGACGCCGGGATCATCCGCCAACGCTTGCTGGGCGTGAGCCGGGGGTGGGCAGAGCAGGAGAAGCACGAGCGCCGTGGCGCCGGCATGTGTGCGGACCCAGGGGTGTCTCATCGGAGCCTCCTCTTCATCACGGGGGCGTCCCGTCATCGGGTTTGCCCCGCTCGTTGTGCTTGAATTCGCGTCCTGAAATCGGCCTTCGTCCTGCTCGACTCTCGCGGTTCGCGCGTCCCGGCCGCCGCAGAATACAGTGTAGTGCGTGAAGTTCGGCGGGAACACCGGCGGTTCGGGTGTACGCATGCGGGCCTCGCGGAGCCGAGAGGCCAGCGTGCGCGCAGGCTCCCCTCGCGTGCGGGCCGGGCGTACAATGTGAGTTCAACGGAGTTCTCATTCAGATGCGGGAGACGACATGAGTTTTGATCGTTTGCGCCGTTCGGTGTGCGTGTGGATGGCCGTGGTGGCGGTGCTTGTGCCGGCCTGGGCGTCCGGGGCCGCCGCGCAGGTGGACGCGGCGCGCGTGGAGGCTGCGGTCGCCAACCTGGAGTGGCGCAACATCGGTCCGACCATCATGGGTGGCCGCGTTTCCGACCTGGCCGTGGTCGAGTCGGATCCGTCCACCTTCTACGTGGGCACCGCAACCGGGGGCGTGTGGAAGACGGTGAACCACGGCACCACCTTCGAGCCGGTCTTCGACGACCAGCCGACCACGTCGGTCGGGGATGTGACGGTGGCGCCCTCCAACCCGAACGTGGTATGGGTGGGGAGCGGCGAGCCGCAGAACCGCCAGAGCTCTCCATGGGGCAACGGCGTCTACAGGTCCACCGACGCCGGCCGCTCGTGGCGGCACATGGGGCTGGACGAGACCCACCACATCTCCCGCATCCGCATCCACCCGCGCGACCCGTCCATCGTGTACGTGGCGGCGGTCGGGCGGCTTTGGGGCGCCAACCCCGAGCGCGGCGTCTACAAGACGAGCGACGGCGGCGCGAGCTGGGAACTGGTGCTCTTCGTGGACGAGGACACGGGTGCCATCGACCTGGCGATGGACCCCGGTGATCCCGAGACCCTCTTCGCCGCGATGTACCAGCGGCGGCGCACGGGCTGGGGCTTCAACGGGGGCGGGCCGGGAAGCGGCATCTATCGCACCACCGACGGGGGGGCTTCCTGGATGGAGCTCGGAGGCGGGCTGCCGGATGGTGACATGGGACGCATCGGGCTGGACATCTACCGGGGTGACGGCAACCTGGTGTTCGCCATCGTGGAGGCCGACAAGCGCACCCCCGGGCAGGGCTTCGGGGGGGGCGGAGGCGGAGCATCGCGCAACGGCGTGTACCGCTCCACCGACCGCGGTGAGACCTGGGAGCAGATCAGCACGACCAACAACCGGCCCATGTATTACAGCCAGGTCTGGGTGGATCCCGGCGACCCGGAGCGCATCTACACGGCCGGGTCGAGCCTCTTCAAGTCGCTCGACGGGGGGAACACTTTCACCCCCGATGCCGCGAGCGAGGTTCATCCGGATCATCACGCCATGTGGATCAACCCCGCCAACTCCGACCACCTCATCCTGGGCGGCGACGGCGGTGTCGCGATCAGCTGGGACCGTTCCCGAACCTGGCGTCAGCTGACGAACCTGCCCCTGGCCCAGTTCTACGAGATCGGCGTGGACATGCGCGACCCGTACCACGTCTGCGGCGGCCTTCAGGACAACGGCTCCTGGTGCGGGCCGAGCGACACCTGGTCCAACCAGGGTATCCGCACGCGCGACTGGTACAACGTCGGGGGCGGAGACGGCTTCTACACGGTCCTGCACCCCGACAACCCGCGCGTGATGTTCTCGGAGTCGCAGGGCGGCAACCTGATGCGCGTGGATCTGGTGACCATGGAGCGCACCCGGATGCGCCCGGTTGGCCGTCCGCTGGGAGATGACGAGGACAGGGAGCTGCGCTGGAACTGGGACACCCCCGTACTGTTGTCGCAGCACGATCCGGGCACCGTCTACGTGGGAAGCAACGTGCTCTTCCGTTCGCGTGATCTGGGGATGACCTGGGAGGAAATCAGCCCCGACCTCACCTATGCGATCGACCGCGCCGAGCTGGAGATCATGGGCGTGGCGGGTTCCGAACCGATGATGTCCGCCAACGACGGACAGGCCTCCTACGGCAACCTGGAGACGATCTCGGAGTCGCCGTTCGATGCCGCGCTGCTGTACGCCGGCAGCGACGACGGCAAGGTGCATGTGACGCGCGACGGAGGCACCTCATGGACGGACGTCACGGGCAACATTCCCGGGCTGCCCGGACGCACCTACGTGAGCCGCGTGGTCGCTTCGGCGCACGACGTGGCCACCGTCTACGCCACCTTCGACGGCCACAGAAACGACGATTTCGACGCCCACGTCTACGTCAGCGACAACTACGGAGAGAGCTGGCGGCGCATCGTCGACGGGCTGCCGGCGACTTCGGTGAACGTGATCGCGGAGCACCATCGCACCGCGGGGTTGCTCTTCGTCGGCAACGAAGTCGGCGTGTTCTTCTCGGTCGATGGCGGAGGACAGTGGATGGCCCTCGCCAACGGGCTGCCCGCGGTGCCGGTGGACGACATCAAGATCCACCCGCGCGAGAACGATCTCGTGCTGGGGACGCACGGGCGCGGAATCTACATCATGGAGGATGTCGCGCCGCTGGAGGGCCTGACCTCGGCGGTGCTGGCGGCGGACGCGCACCTGTTCCCGGTGCGGCGCGCCACCCTCTACAACCCGTACACCCCCCAGGGGTGGACGCCGGGGGTGTACGTGTCGCCCAATCCGGCGGCGGGTGCGCTCATCCGCTACTACGCGGGGGAAGATCTCTCTGCAGCCGCAGCTGTGGCCGCGTCATCCGAGGCCAACGGCGATGGCGCCGCCGACCGCAATTCCGCCGCCTCGGGGCAGGCGAAGATCACGATCCTCGACGAAGGCGGCGAGGCGGTGCGTGAACTCACCGGGCCGGTCGCTGCGGGCATACAGCAAGTGAGGTGGGATCTGCGCATCGAGCCGCCGTATGAGCCGACAGGGCCTCCGCAACAGTTCGGCGGAGGCTTCCAGGGCGGCCAGGCGCGCGGCCCGCGCGTGCTTCCCGGCACCTACACCGTGCGGCTGGAGGCAGCCGGGGAGACGCAGGAAGAGCAGGTGATGGTCCGTCTGGACCCGCGCGTGGAAATGAACCGTGCCGACCTCGAGGCCCGTCAGGGGGCGCTGATGAGCGCATACGATCTCGCGCGCCCGGTCTACGAGGCGGGTCAGGCCACGCGCCGGGTCACCACCCAGCTTATGGAAGTCAGTTCTCTCCTGCGCGAACAGGAAGAGGCGCCGGAGGCGTTGACGGGGGAAGTAAGCGGCCTTCTGGAAGAGGCGCGCGAATTGGGAAGCGAGATCAACCAGGCGGCCGCGGGCGCACGCGGCGCCGGGGCCATGGAATCGTCCAGCACCCGTCCCACCGCCGACCAGCTCTGGCAACTCGAACAGGCCTGGGCGAAGGTGCCTCCCCTGATTGAGAGGCTGAACGAGATCGTGACGGACGAAATGCCTGCGCTGTACCGGCAGCTGGACGAGCGGGGCATCCGGCCCGACCCGGGTGAGGCGGTTGCGATGCCGGTGCGGCGGCGAGGCCCCTAGACGCTCTCTTCCCGGACCCGCTCAGCCGGTCCCGCCCGATCCGGATTGCCCGCCGCCCCGACCGTGAGGCAGGCGGCGGGCGATCCACACCGTGCGGAAGACGGCGGTCGCCACCGTGCCGGCCGCCGTGACCGCCAGCACGGCCAGCAGGACCGTGCCCGGATCGCGCCCCAGCAGCGCTGCGCCGCTCCCGTCCAGGATCCCGCCGAACCCGATCAGCAGGAGTCGCTCGGCGCGCTGCATGACGCCCTTGGTACAGAGAACGCCCTGGCTTTCGCCCCGCGCCCGCGTGTAGCTGACCAGCAGGGAGCCGCCCAGCGCCGCCGTCACCACCGCGAGCGCCGGGCTTGAGGCCCGGAACGCCACCGCCAGCCCGATGAACGCGGCCACCTCGGCGAAGCGGTCGAGGGTCGAGTCCAGAAACGCCCCGCGCGGTGAAGCCACTCCCTGGGCGCGCGCGATGCGGCCGTCCAGTGCATCGGCAACGCCGCTCAGCAGGAGCGCCCAGCCCCCCGCCGCGAATCGCCCGGAGGCGAAGAACCAGCCGCTGACCGCCCCGAAGGCGAACCCGAGCAGGTTGTAGAAGAGCGGCGACAGGCCCAGGGCAAGCGACGCCGTCACTGCCGGCCGGACAAACCAGTAGAACCAGCGGCGGACGAACGATCCGAGCACGAACTTGCCGCGGGTCGAGGACTCGAAAGCGTCTTCCGCGCGGCTGGCGCCACTCAGCGCGAAAATCGGCATGGTGATGAGCCCCAAACCCACCACCACGACCAGCACTTCGAGCTCGGGTCTCACGATGTCCGCGCCCCGCGCGGTCGGGCGGGCCGATCTTCGGCGGAATCCGCCGACTTCCCTCCGGCGCGCGATCCGCGATCCTTGGCCCGCAGCACCCGGAAGGCCTTGGGAAGGAGAAGCGGGAAGGGAAAGCGCCGCTCCAGTGGGGTGATCTCGACCGTCATCCCGGTGCGCCGTTCCACTTTGCGCACGATGTACGGGAACCAGCGGTCGAACGTCAGCATGTGTTTGAACCAGCGGGTGGTGGCTCGCGCCTTGCTGACGCCAAAGTAGGCGTTCAACCTCAGCCGGGCCGCGGGCGAAGGGGCATGGGCGGCGCTGTACTTGCCATTCGCCCGCTCAAGTACCCCGGCGTCCACCTTCGCCTCCAGGATGGGCGTGTAGATGCTGCGCAGGGTCTCCTGCTGGGCCTCGTAGACGGCGCTGACGCGCCCTCCCTTTTCCGGCCGGATCTCTCCGGCGTACGAGATCTCGAGCATGCGCCGGCAGAAGCCGTCGACGGAGAAGGGCCGGGCCAGAAACGGAAGCGTCCAGTCGAGAACCATTCCCCTCGCACCGGCGATGCGCTCCTCGACCCAAGCGGCCGTTTCCGGGTCGCGGGAATGGACGACCGAGATGTGATGCGCCACCCGGCCCAGGCAGAAATGGTCGAGTCGGCGGGGCCCCAGCTCTCGCTGGAAATCGGTCCGCGAGAGCACCAGGCACTTGGCCAGCGGTCCTTCCGGGGGTGATGGCCAGAAGGCGATGACGGTCGGGGCCAGCACGCGGCTCACCGTCACGAGCAGCGTTACGCTCCGCGCCGTGTGGCCGGCGTCTCGCAGGGCGCGGTAGAACGCCCCGTAGTCCTCGACCACGACCACCAGGTCGTACGCGCTGTGCCGGTCCGGGCTCGCCGACACCAGGCGCGAGCCATACGCCAGCACGGCCGCCAGTCCGCCGCCGCCGGTCTCCCGCAGCCGTCCAACCAGCTGCTCGATGGGCGCCGTGACCATCACGCGGCCTCCTCCGCCGCGGCTTCCCGCCGCATCTGGTCGAGCATTCCCATCATCACGCCCCTCATGTCCATGATGAACGGCTCGAAGTCCGCATCAGGCGGCGGCGAGTCGAAGGGACCTCTGCACTCGACGCGGATCTGCATCGACGATAGGTTTCCGAGGAAATCGTTCAATTGCGCCCTCTGCCACAGGCCATCCGCCACGACGACGTAGACGCTCCAGCGCCTCGCCGCGAGGATCGTGGCGAGCCCCAGCGTCTTGAACGGGCCGATCCGACCGGTCTTCGTCCGGGTTCCCTCGGGATAGACCACGAGGGGATGCCCGGAAGTGGCCTGTTCCTCGCGCAGCCGCTCCAGTTCGCCGCGCAAGGTTGCTCGCGCGTCCACGAAGGGGTATCGGTACAACCGCGTCATGTGGGATATTAGGGGAACGCCCCGTTCGTAGCGCTTGCGTGTCAGAATGCGCGGGTAGACTCCGCGCATCGATGCGACGACGAGTGGGATGTCGACCAGGGACTGGTGGTTCATGAGCACCAGCACGCCGGGGGAGGCGGAAATCTCCGGCAGCTCGCCGAACCGGGCACCACCCATATGGCGTAGAAAAAAGATGACCACATGCGCCGTGAAGCGTTGCCACTCGGTGAGGACCGCCTCGCGGCTACCCGGAAGCAACCGTGCCATGGGCGCGATCAGGAGGCGCTGAATCACATCGCAAGCCAGCAACGCCACGCCGAGCGCGGCAAGGGTCAGGGCCCCGCGGAGGTTCAATGACGTGTCCTAGAATTGCCGGAGTGGTCCGATCCGGGAAGAATCAGGTAAACCTATGAGCAACATTCGAAACGCTAGCAGGAAGTCCGCGTCATCGTCAACGCGACGCCGGGCGGCCAGCGGAGCAGCGGATCTCGCTAGCGTCGATTCGGACGGAGCGCGGCGCCCCGCTCACGGCTCCACCTCCCAGGACGATGACCGGCCGCCGCGGCGGGGCCTGAGCGACTACGACTACACCAACTTCTATTTCGGAGCAGGCACCGATCCCTTCGGGATTCTGGAGCCCTTCGGGGAGTGGTGGAAGGACGCCGAGTTCGGGGGAGGCTACTACCTCTACGGATTACCGCTGGGCTCCGCGCCCGCGACTCGTGTCGAAATCGAGGATCCCAAGACCCGGGAAAACCTCGAGGGCCTGATCAACTTCGCGTCCTACAACTATCTGGGCCTTTCCTACCGTCCGGAGGTGATCGAGGCCATCTGCGACGCGGTGCGCAAGTACGGGGCAGGCGCCTCGGGATCGCCCGTGCTCTCCGGCACCACGGATCTGCACAAGCGACTCGCCAGCGATGTCGCATCCTTCAAGGGCAAGGAAGCCGCACTCATCTTCCCGACCGGCTACAGCGCCAACGTTGGACTGATCGCCGGCCTGATGCGCCCGGGCGATCTGATCGTGGCCGACAAGCTGGCACACGCGAGCATCGTCGACGGGATGATCCTGTCCAAGGCAACGTCCCGCTTCTTCAAGCACAACAATCCAGAGGATCTGGACCGCAAGCTGAACGGGTTCAGCGGCAAGAAGCTGGTGGTTGTCGAGGGCGTCTATTCGATGGACGGGGATGTGGCCGATCTGCCCGCGATCGTGGACGTCTGCCGGCAGCACGGCGCCCGCCTCCTCATCGACGAGGCGCATTCCACCTTCGTCTACGGGCCCAACGGCCGCGGCGTCGCCGAGCACTTCGGTCTCGACGACGAAGTCGACATCCACCTGGGAACCTTCTCCAAGAGCCTGGGTGGGTTGGGAGGGTTCGTCGCCGGCTCCGCCGAACTGATCTACTATCTGCGCGGGTTCGCGCGTTCCCGCGTCTTCTCCTGCGCGCTTCCGCCGCCGGTCACGGCCGGGCTGCTGAAGGCGCTGGAGATCGCCAGGTCCGAACCGGAACTGCGCGAGAGGCTGTGGGACAACGCCCGCTACATGCACGCGCTCATGCGTGACGCGGGCGTGGACGTGGGGGACTCCACTTCGCAGGTCATCTCCATCATGATCCGCGACGACGCCGGTATCTTCCAGATCGCGGAGGATCTGCTTCACGCGGGCGTCTACATCAACCCCGTCCGCTTTCCGGCAGTGGGCAAGCACAAGTCCCGCTTCCGCATGTCCATCTCGGCGTCACACACCAGGGCGGAATTGAAGGAGGGCGCCGAAATCATCACCTCCATTCTCAAGAAATACGGAAAATGCCCCTGACCCGGTATCACTATTCGCAGGCCGTCAGCGCCTTCTTCGAAATCGCCACGGCGGATGCCCGGCGCATCCTGCCGCCCCACCTGCAGCCGCTCGAAGTACAGCACGAAGCCAGCATTCTCGCGGTTACCGCCTTCGATTTCACCGGAAGCATGGTCGGTCCCTACCAGGAGATCGTGCTCTCGATCATCGTGCCGCCGCTGTTGAACCCGGGGCAGGGCATGGCGAAATCGGCGTTCTACCCGTTCCTCGTCGGTACGAGCACGGAGGCGTCGCGCGAACACGCCATCGAACGCTGGCACCTCCCGCACTACATGAAGGACCTCGACATCAGCTTCAGGCCTTCGGGTGAACGGATGCGGGTCGAGGTGCGCGAGGGCGACCAGCCCATCATGGACTTCGAGATCTCGGACTACCGGTCGGACACGGTCGATCATCTGTACCAGTCGTTCATGGTGAACGGTGACGATCGCTTCAAGGTGGACATTCACATGCGCGGGCCGCACAGCGAACACGAAGAGGAGTCGGGATCGCTGAAGCTGCACGAGCACCCCATGACCTCCCAACTGACCCTCGACCAGGTGTCCACCTACCCGTTTCGCGAGCAGTGGATGACGGACGGGGTCCAGGTGTTCGAGGAGCTGGAGCGGCTCTGAACGACGGGGCAGACGCCTTCGTCATCTTCAACCCGGCTTCCGGGCACGGACGGGGCGCGCGCCGGATCCCCCTCTACCGGGGGCTGCTCGACAGGCACCTGGCATCGTACCGTTGGGCGGCCACCACGGCGGCGGGCGAGGAAGCCCAATTCGCCGACAGGGCGATCGCCGGGGGGGCGAAGCTGGTCGTGGCGGTGGGAGGCGACGGCACCTGGAGCCAGGTGGCCGACCGCGTGGTGGCTTCCGGGCGGGCTGATGTCTCGCTGGGACTCCTCGCTTCGGGCACCGGGAACGACTTCGCCAGGAGCCTCGGGCTGAGCTACGGCGATCCGGAGCAGGCCGTGGCCGCGCTGGCTGCGGGCAGGACCCGGCGCATCGATGTGGGCCGGGTGGTCTCGGAGTGGCGTCCCGCGCCATACCCGGAGGTGGCTTCCGGGGTGGCCTGGCGTAGCGAGCCTCGCCACTTCCTGAACCTGGTGGGGTTCGGTTTCGACATCGCCGTCATCGACGCCAGCCTGAAGGCACGCTTCCTGCGCGGCGCAGTCCTCTACAAGATCACTGCGCTGCAGCAGCTGTTTCTGTACAGGAGCCCCCGGCTCCGGCTGTCGGACGGCGGGGGATGGAGCACCGAGGGACGGCACCTCATACTCACGATCTCGAACGGCCGCATCTTCGGGGGCGGGTTCCCGATCGCCCCGGACGCCGACCTGGCGGACGGGCGTCTGGATGCGTGCGCGATCGCCGACGCTTCCCCCGTGGGGCGCGCCCGCCTGTTCAGCCTGGCCGAGAAGGGCAGGCATGTGAACACGAAGGGGGTGGCCATGCGCCAGGACCGCACTTTTGCGGTGCACTTCGATCAACGCGTACGTTATGAGGTTGACGGGGATGTCTACCAGTCCCGGACCGGCGAGGTTCGGGTGGAGGCCGTTCCCTCGGCGCTCCCGGTGGTCGTGCCATGAAGGAGGGTGGATGGGTCACCTTGCTGCTGCTCCGCCGCGCACCGCTCAGCCCGTCCGCGTAGTCACGGCCGCGTCGCTGTTCGACGGACACGACGCCGCCATCAACGTCATGCGCCGGATCCTCCAGGATTCGGGCGCCGAGGTCATCCACCTGGGGCACAACCGCTCCGCCCTCGAGATCGTTGAGTGCGCAGTTCAGGAGGACGCGCACGCCATCGCCATCAGCTCGTACCAGGGCGGGCACCTGGAGTTCTTCACCTACGTGCGCGACCTGCTGCGCGAGCGGGGTGCGGACATCCGAATCTTCGGCGGCGGCGGCGGCACGATCCTGCCCGCGGAGATCGAGGAGCTGCACCGTCGCGGCATCGATCGGGTTTTCTCCCCCGACGACGGTCGGGCGATGGGGCTTCAGGGGATGATCGACGAGGTGCTTCGGATCGCGCGTCGTTCCGTGCGCTCGTCGCTTGCGGATCCCGAGGGCTTGCTCCGCTCGCTGGGGCGAGGAGACGCCCGGGCGGTGGCGCGGCTGATCTCAGCGGCCGAAAACGGTTACGAGGGCGCGGACGAAGCGATGGGGGTGGTGGCGGAGATGGCGGCGACCCGGTGCGTGCCTGTCCTCGGGGTGACGGGTACCGGTGGGTCGGGCAAGTCGTCGCTGGTGGACGAGCTGGTTCGGCGCTACCTGTCCGCAACCTCTGAGGGCCGGGTCGCGATCATCTCCGTCGACCCCTCCAAGCGCCGCACCGGGGGCGCGCTGCTGGGCGACCGCATCCGGGTCAATGCCGCCAGCAGCCCGCGTGTCTACATGCGGTCGCTGGCAACCCGGGCCTCGACCCTCGGCCTGTCGCCCCACGCCCGCCAGGCGGTGGACATCTGCAAGGCCGCCGGCTACGACCTGGTGATCATCGAGACGCCCGGCATCGGCCAGTTCGGCGCCGAGGTGGTGGGGCACTCGGATGTGTCGCTGTACGTGATGACGGCCGAGTACGGCGCCGCCAGCCAGCTCGAGAAGATCGACATGCTCGACTACGCGGACGTGGTCGCCATCAACAAGTTCGACCGCCCCGGCGCGCTCGATGCCCTCCGGGACGTGCGCAAACAATACCGGCGCAACCACCGCCTCTGGAGCGTTCCCGACGAGGCGCTGCCGGTCTGTGGAACGGTGGCCGCCCGCTTCAACGATGCCGGCGTCAACGGGCTGTACCGGACGCTCGTCGACCAGCTGCGGAGCAAGACCGGCGCGGCCCTCGAGACCGAGCGCGAACCGGTCGACGACGGCCGTGTCGAGCACAGGGTGATTCCGCCCGAACGCACCCGTTACCTGGCGGAGATCGCGGAAGCCAGCCGGGGCTACGATCACCGCGTGGACGAGCAGGTGGCCCTGGCCCGTCAGCTGTATCAGCTCCACGGCGCGATCCGGTTGCTTGGGTCCGGCGCGGACGCGTCCCCCTCCCTGGCCCAGGAGGAGGAACCGGAAGAGGTCGCGCCCGAACTGCGCGTCCCGGCCGGTGGAGACGAAGCGCTTTCACGGCTGACCGACCTGTATCGGCGGACGCGCGAGCGGCTTGGCGAAGACAGCCTGGCTCTCTTGCGGGAATGGCCCGCGCTGAAGCGCCGCTACCAGGCCGACACTTACACCTACCAGGTTCGCGACCGCACCATCGAGCAACGCCTCTTCAGCGAATCGCTGGCCGGCTCGCGCATCCCCCGGGTGGTGCTGCCGCGGTTCCGCGACTGGGGCGAGGTGCTGCGCTGGCGGCTCACCGAGAACGCGCCGGGGGAGTTTCCCTATGCCGCCGCGGTCTTCCCGCTGCGGCGGCGGGAGGAGCATCCGCAGCGCATGTTCGCGGGCGAGGGAGGCCCCGAGCGCACCAACCGGCGCTTCCACTTCCTCAGCCGCGCCAGCCTGGCCAACCGCCTTTCCACCGCCTTCGACTCGGTCACGCTCTACGGAGAGGACCCGGACGAGCGCATGGACATCTACGGCAAGGTCGGCAACTCCGGGGTGAGCGTGGCCTCGGTCGACGACGCCAAGAAGCTCTACTCCGGCTTCAATCTCGCCGACCCGTCCACCAGCGTGTCGATGACCATCAACGGCCCCGCTCCCATGCTGCTGGGCTTCTTCCTCAACGCTGCGATCGACCAGCAGTGCGAACTCCACATCCGTGAGAGCGGGCTGGAGACGGAAGTCGAGCAGCGCATCCGGGCGCTGTACCGCGACCGCGGCGTGGAGCGTCCCCTCTACCGGGGTGCGCTTCCGGACGGGAACGAAGGCCTCGGCCTGATGCTGCTGGGCGTGAGCGGCGACGAGGTTCTTCCCGCGGAGGTCTACCAGCGGATCCGACGCGAGACCCTCGCCGTCGTCCGCGGCACCGTCCAGGCCGACATCCTCAAGGAGGACCAGGCACAGAATACCTGCATCTTCTCCATCGAGCTGGCTCTTCGGCTGATGGGGGACATTCAGCAGTACTTCATCGATGAAGGGGTGCGCAACTTCTATTCGGTGTCGATTTCCGGATACCACATCGCCGAAGCCGGCGCCAACCCCGTCACGCAGCTCGCGCTCACGCTCGCGAACGGTTTCACCTACGTCGAGTACTACCGCTCCCGCGGGATGCGCGTCGATGATTTCGCCCCCAACCTGTCGTTCTTCTTCTCCAACGGCATGGACCCGGAGTACGTGGTGCTGGGACGGGTGGCGCGGCGCATCTGGGCGAAGGCGATGAAGCACGTCTACGGAGCCAACGCGCGCTCGCAGAGGCTCAAGTACCACATCCAGACCTCGGGGCGCAGCCTGCACGCGCAGGAAATCGCCTTCAACGACATCCGCACCACGCTGCAGGCTCTGTACGCCCTGGGCGACAACTGCAACTCGCTGCACACCAACGCCTACGACGAAGCCATCACGACGCCGACCGAGGAAAGCGTGCGCCGGGCCCTGGCGATTCAACTGGTCATCAGCAAGGAGCTCGGGCTGTCGCGCAACGAGAACCCGCTGCAGGGTTCGTTCATCATCGAGGAACTGACGGATCTGGTGGAGGAGGCGGTGATGCGCGAGTTCCTGCGGCTGTCGGAGCGCGGGGGGGTGCTCGGGGCGATGGAGCGCATGTACCAGCGGGGCCGCATCCAGGACGAGTCGCTCGAGTACGAGTCGCGCAAGCACAGCGGCGAGCTGCCCATCGTGGGGGTCAACACCTTCCTGGGCCCGGAGGGATCGCCGACGCGGGTGCCCGCCGAAGTCATTCGCGCGACCACCGCCGAAAAGGACTACGCCATCGCTTCCAACGTCGCCTTCAGGGTGCGCAACCGGGGCCGGGCGGAAGCTGCACTCGAGCAACTCAGGCGCGCCGCGCTGGCGGGCGGGAACACCTTCACCGCGCTCATGGAGGCGTGCAAGGTGTGTACGCTCGGGCAGATCACCTCGCTGCTGTACGAGGTCGGGGGGCAGTACCGGCGGAACATGTAGGGGGGCGCGTCCCGATGGGGACACGGGAGGCCGGCGACGGCCAGCCGGTTTCGACGGTCCCCCGCCCGCGCGAATCGTTCCGGGGGATCAGCGGCGACGTCCGATGGTGATCCTGATCGGCGAGTCCGTCCTTGCGGACGCTTCTCCGGGACGCAGTCCGGTCTCCGGCCCGGCCGTGCCCGGAACAACCCGCACGACGTTCCCCTCGTTGTCGATCACGGTCACGGATCCCCAGTGGAGATCGTCTCCCAGATCGATGGTCCGCGCCTCCTCGGCGACCGCGGCCGCTGCGTCCGGTGATGCCAGAACAAAGGACTGGGCGAGCCCCGTGTTCACGTTGTAGCCCATGTCCGCCAGCGCCTCAATGGTGATCGCGCTCAACGGATTGCGTGCTCCGGAGCTGATCACCGGCGTCATCAACTCCACCCCGAGGACCCCCTCCCGCCAGTGGGCGGCGCCGCTCGTAGCCGGCACCTTGCCACCCGTGTAGCTGGTGCCGCCAGCGGCGTTGAACGCAGCGACGGCTCCAGCGCCGGCGAAATGAGGGTCCACGCCAGGAATTCCCGCCACGGAATAGCTGACCAGGTCATGCCAGTTGCTACCCAGCCCGATGCCCAGGACATGCGCGATTTCGTGGAGCGCAACCTCCGACAAAGTCGATGCACTGATCCTGCCCACATCGGCCTGGTCGAAGACCATCGCTCCCAGCACCGGAGTACCGTCTGCACGCCGGACGCAGGTGCCGGCCCTCGCCGCGATACCCCGGGCGCCGTCGAGGTCGGCCATCGCCGTCACGATCGCCAAATCGTCCAGGCTGCCGATGTCCACCTCGAAGACGACTCCGCCGATACCACAGGTAAGGGTGTCGTTGGAATTGACGTCCGAGAACTCGGTGGCGGAGAGTATGGACATCCAGTCCGCGCCCGCGTCGTGGACTGCGTCTTCCAGGGCAGCGGTGACGTTGTCTGCGAAGGCGAAGGAGATGTGGAAGCCCGTGTCGATGCGGGTAACCGTCACCCGGAACCGCTGCACGGCCGTCTGGCCGCCGGGACCGGAGGCGATGACCGTGATGGTTGCCGTGCCTCGGCCCTGGGCCCTCACCTGCAGCGTCGCACCCCTCATGGCCACCGTCGCGATCCCCGCGTTGGAGGTCCCAGCCGTGTATCTCAGCGTGTTTCCGTTGGGGTCCTGAAAGTAGGGAGCCACGTCGATCTCGGTCCCATCGCCCGCCATGAGGTCCTCGTCCGGGATCGTGCCGACAGCTTCCGGTCCCGGTGGCGGGGTCGCGACATCCACCTCCGCGGACTGGGTTGCCGAGAGGCCGGCGGGATCGGTCGCCGTGACGGTGAGGGTGGTCTGGCCCGCCGCTACACCTCGCAGGGTGACGATGCTGCCCGTCGCCGACGCGGTCGCGATCGTCGAGTTCGACGTGACCGGCTCATAGCTCAGGTCGGCGCCCTCGGGGTCGCGGAAATAGAGCCCAGCGTCGAAGATCTCGACGCCGCCCTCAATGAGCGAGTGGTCGGGAAGGTTGCCGACGGGAACCGGCGCCCGACCCTGCGGTTCGATCCGCACGAAGACCGTCAGCGTGGCCGACAGCCCATCGAGATCGGTTGCGCTGACGATCACGGCGGCGCGTCCCTCGGACACGCCCCTCAGCGTGACGTCGCTCCCCGAAGCCGCGGCCGTGACGATGGCAGGCGCGGACGACGACGCGGCGAAGTTCATGCGGCCGGCGTCGGGGTCCTGGAAGTGGTCGGCCACGGAAAATGTCCGGTCCCGCCCGACCTCGACGCTCTGCTCCGGAATCGGATCGACCGCGACCGGCCCCTGTCCCTGCTCCACGACCGTGACCACCGCGCTGAGGGTGTTCGAGAGACCGCCGGGATCGGTGGCCGTCACCGTCAGCGTTGTCTGGCCGACCGAAACGCCCGCGATCCTCACGCGGGCTCCGGACGCCGACGCCCTCGCTATCCCGGGATTCTGGGTGGCCGCTCCGTAGGTGAGAGGATCGCCGTTGGGATCCCGGAAGTTGCCGGAGACCACCAGGGTTCGGTTCCTGCCCTCCGCGATGGTCTGGGCGGGGATCGCGCGGACCGTTCCGGGCGCATTGCCGCCCTGCCCGGCGACGATGATACGCGAGGTCTGGGTGGCCGTGAGACCGCTCGGGTCGGTGGCCGTAAGCGTCAGGGTCGTCTGCCCGGCCGAGACCCCCGTCAGGGTGACCGAGCCTCTGCGCGTTCTGGCCGTCGCGATGCCGGGGTTGGAGGTGCTGGCCGTGTACGAGAGGGCGTCTCTGTCGGGATCGCCAAAGTAGCCGTCTGCAGGGAGGGTCAGCCGGTCGCCCCGGCCCAGTTCGAGATCCGGGAAACGGCCGACCGGAACAGGTCCGCGATTGCCCACCGATACGGCGAAGGTATGCTGGATGAACAGGCTGTCCGGATCCGTGGCGGTGACCGTCACGTCGACCGCGCCCCTGCCCCGTGCGCTCAAGATGAGGCTGCTCCCGCTGATTCGGACCCGCACGACAGTCTGGTCGGTCGACGCCGCCGCGTAACGGAGCGTATCCCCGTCCGGGTCTCGGAAGTGGGCGTCCAGATCCAGCGTCTGGGGCTGCGAGCGAAAGATCGTCCGCGCCGGGAGCGGGGTCGTCACGATCGGCGCCCGGTTCAGCACGGTCACCGCGAAGCTCTGCCGGGCCGAAAGGCCGCCGGGGTCGGTGGCGGTCACCGCGAGGATGGCCTCACCCTTCACCCCGGCCCGCACGGTCAGCGTGCTGCCCGTGACCGCCGCTGTCGCCACGAGGGTGTCCGTCGACTCGATCTCGTAGTGAAGCACGTCGCCATCGGGATCGCTCAGGTAGCGGGCGAGGTCCAGCGGGGCGGTCTCGCGCTTGTAGAGCGTCTGCGCGGGGATGGTGTCGGTCGCGACGGGGCCGCGGTTGGGGACGGTCACCGCGAAGCTCTGCGCCACTGCCAGGCCCTCGGGGTCGGTCACGGTCACGGTGACGACCGTCTCGCCCTGCAACAGGGCCGTGACGACCAGTGTGCCCTCGCTCCCGGGGAAGTCCAGCGCGACCACGCGTCCGTCCGAGGCCTCGGCCGCCCAGGTCAGCGGGTCGTCGTCGGGATCGCTGAAGTACGTGGTCAGCGCCACCGTATCGGCCTCGTTCCTGAAGATGGTCCGCGCCGGAAGCGTGTCCGTCACCACCGGCGCCCGGTTGGGCACCGTCACCGCGAAGCGCTGCGCCGCCGCCAGGCCCTCGGGGTCGGTCGCGGTCACGGTGACGACCGTCTCGCCCTGCGCCAGGGCCGTGACGACCAGCGTGCCCTCGCTCCCGGGGAACTCCAGCGCGACCACGCGTCCGTCCGAGGCCTCGGCGTCCCAGGTCAGCGGGTCGCCGTCAGGATCGGAGAAGTAGCGCGCCAGCGCCAGCGTATCGGCCTCGTTCCTGAAGAGCGTCCGCTCCGGGATCGTGTCGGTCACCACCGGCGGCTGGTTGGGCACCGTCACAAGGAAGCTCTGGGTGGCGAAGAGTCCCTCGTCGTCGGTCGCGGTGACGGTCACCATCGCCTCGCCCTTGGCGAGTCCCGTCACCGTCAGGGCGCTCCCGGACATGGCCGCCCGGACCACTTCGCCGTCGGAAACCGTCGCCTCGTA
The DNA here is from genome assembly GCA_965232315.1 of Longimicrobiales bacterium. Taxonomy (GTDB): domain Bacteria; phylum Gemmatimonadota; class Gemmatimonadetes; order Longimicrobiales; family Gaopeijiaceae; genus BD2-11. The sequence continues at coordinate 223,799 of CBDDPN010000010.1, forward strand.
GGTCAGCGGATCCTCGTCCGGGTCGCTGAAGAACGGCGACACCTCCAGGGTGTCGGCGTGACCGACCATGATCTCCCGGGCCGCGATCGAGTCGACCGCCACCGGCGGCCGGTTCGGGACCGTCACCCGAAAGGGCTGCGTGGCCATGAGGCCGCCCGTATCGGTCGCGGTTACCGTAACCACCACCGTGCCCTTCGCGACGGCCACCAGCGTCACCACCGTTCCCTCCATCGACACCGCGACGCGGTTCGAGTCGGACACCGCGGCCGAGTAGGAGAGCGTCTGCCCGTCAGGCTCGCTGAAGTATCCCACAACGTCGATCGCGGCGGAGTCCCCCACGATCAGTTCCCGGTCATCGATCGTCCCCACCGTGTTCGGCGGCCGGTCAGGCACCGTGACCCAGAAGCTCTGCTGCTCATTAAGGCCCGTCGGGTCGGTCGCGACCATCGTCACGAGCGCGATGCCGGGGTACACCGCCGTGACCGCCACCGTGCTGCCCATGCCCACGACAGTGGCCACGCTCGGGTCGGAGCTGAACACCTGGTAGGTGAGCGTCTGCCCGTTGGGATCCTGGAAACACAGGTCCAGGTTGACCGTCTCGCCCACCACGATCGTCTGATCGGCAATCGTCCCGCACGCCTCGGGCGCCAGCGGGGTTTCGCAGGCGATCCAGACGACGGTTGCGAGGACCAGGGCAACCAGAGGCGTCCGAGACAGACGCGAGGGCTCATTCATGTGAGAAGCAGGGCTCCATTCCGATTTTGCCGGAACAGCGGTTCGCTACAGACCTGAATCACGGCAGGAGATCACGTAATGAGCCGTCATGAGCAGGGTCTTCGGTAACCGCTCTGCCTGCAAGCAAGGCGTGGAAGGGTGCTCGGGTGTGCCGGGAGCCTCCACTCGACATCCTGTGAGACGCCGGTAAGCATGAACGGCGTGGCATCCTCGCGATTGTCCGTCAACTCTCCGTGCTTGTACCAGCCGAGAAGGTACTCGTTCGGCGGTTCGTTCCTCCACCACAGAGACAGGACAGCGGTACCAACGGACCCGGCGGGAACCGTGATCGTGAAGTCGATAGGCGGGCGGAGGGCACCGTGGGGACGCTCCACCGATGTCACCATACGGTGTCCGTATTCGTCCCTCTCCCACGATATCTCTTCCGCGCTGATACTGATAGCGTCCAAGGGATTCTCCGGATCCGTGTTCCGCTCTGGCCAGAGGACTCGCATGCGAACCCGGTCATAGGTGGGTATCTGCGGCAGAATCCACTGCTCAAACGCCTCCTCGAAACTGTCATAGTCCAGGCCGAACGCCTCTCTGAACGCATCTTTCCACGTTGCGCGTTCAGGGAGCAGCTTCCAGAACTCGACGTAAGCGCCGTCGGGTGCGTGGCTCGATAGGAAGAGAGTCGCCAGGAAGGATAGGGAGTAGGTCGTCCAACTCGTCCAGTCGCAACTTGCGTATCGGTCGAGGGCCAAGAGCGCCGTCACGTTGTTCAGGTCCAGTTCGCCGTAAATCACGCCCTGTCTCAAGTCGGAGTAGGGAGTGTGACTCTCAAGAAAGCGCGTGGGCGAGTACTCGTATTCGGCATAAACGGCGTATCCCTCCACCATCCACTTGGGCGCATCGTGCGACCACCGGGTTTCGCCGTTCCCAACCGGCTCAATTTCCGCTGCGAGTTGTCCCTGCAGAACATGGAAATACTCGTGAACGATGAATCCGACGGCGCTCGATAACGCCCATTGTTCGAGGCCGTTCATCAGCGTCACGACAGCGCCGCCTTGTGGTGACTGCGTGACCCAAGCGGTACTGTTTGTGCTAGAGCTCGGGTGGAGTGGGAAATCCTGGCCGGTCATCCGCTCGTACACAGGGCCGAGCGATTCGTAGTCGCCGAACAGAACGGTGAAGCCCGTCGCCTCGACACCGTACTGGTTGGCGAAGTACCCCCGGGCGTGCTCCATCTCGGTGCGTAGGAGTGTCTGAGTGGACTCCGGTATATCGCCGACGAACACCCAAGTCGGAGGAGCGGAACGGGCCGCGACCACCGTCACCGTCGCGGTTCCCGACACCGCACCCGCCGTCGCCGTGACCGTCGCCGTCCCGGCGGCCACTGCCGTAACCAGCCCGGAGGCGTCCACCGACGCGACCGAGACTTCGCTGGATTCCCACGCGACGGCTGCACCCGCCATTGCCTGCGCGTTCTGGTCGCGCACCTCAGCGGTGAGCCGAGCCGTCTCGCCGAGGGCGGACAGTGCGGCCGAAGCCGGGTTGACCGTTACGGTGGTGGCCATGGGAGCCAGAGGAGGCGTCGGCTCGACGGCGCCATCGCCGCAGGACAGGACCAGCACGGCGATCGCGCCGACGGCCATCGCCGAAATCGCGAAGCCTGCGCTCGGCCGCGCCGGTCCTCCTCCTCCGCGCCTCCGGCGAATGTGCCAACGGTGCATCCTTCCCCAACCGTCTTCCGGGAGTCCTCTCGATTGCAGGTCCATCTCTCCTCGTACTGCCCGCTTCGGCGTTCGGACTTCCTTTCGCACCCGTCCGCGCGCGCCTGATATATCACGCAATACATGCGCTCATGACGACTACGCGAGCATAGGGCTCATATACATGAAAGTACCGTGGCCGGAGAACAGCCGGCAAGGACGACCGACCGATCACCCGATTGCGTTCCGTTCCCTTGGCCGGGTCTCCCATGAGCGCGACGGGGCGTTCTACCAGGCGCTGGCGGCGGTGTCCAGCCGCCCGCGTACCTTCTCGGACAACATCCGACAACGGCGGACAACAGGGCTGTCCCTACGGGTTGACGTCCTTGCTACCGGCGCTTCAGCGTTCCGGTCGTGAAGACGCTGAAACAGGAGTTCAACTCGCACGCGAGCGGTGTCTAATCGCGACCTGCGCAGCCCCACGACGAGGACACCCGCCACCGGATGGAGAAGAGCCGGGGGTGGACGGCGCGTAGGCGGCGGCGTGCGCGAGGGAAGTCCAGGCCGGGATCCCCGGGCCGCGTGAGCGCGTCGAAAGGGCCGATGAGGTGCGTTAAGCGGGCGCCTCCGCGGTCGCTCCCGACGGGCTTGTCTGATGCCGCTAATGCGGTCAAGCAAGCAAGCAAGCCAGGATACTCCCCGTAGCCACACTTCGCGTGTCCCCAGGAGAGGCTGGCGCGGGGCCGCGCCCCCTCTGACCCCCGGAACGGAAACCGCGCGGCGTGAGCGCCGAACGCGCCGTTTGGGTGAAGGTCCGCGTCAGCGGCGGAGCGTGCCGAGTGGCACGCCAAGGTCGAACGCGAGCGCACCCGCCAGGTGGCGCGCATCGGCAACAACCTGAACCAGATCGCTCGGTGGGCGAACACCCACAGGGGGCCATCGAGGCGGTCGAGGTGATCGGCCACCTCGTCGCCATCAGGCGGGCGCTCGCGGCGCTGTCCCCTGCTCAAGGCCCGGACGGCGATGCTGGTTAAGTTCCTCGCGCGCGGGACCGGCTCGGCCGGGGCGGCGGCCCGCTACCTCCTGGCTGGGAGAAGACGTTCGGTCCGCTCCGGCACGCATTCAACGCCGAACACGGCTGGGCTCGCCCGGACGATCCGGCGCGGGCCAGGGTGCGGCAACCCGGCCACCGCGCCTATGTCGAGGCGGGGCGGCTGCGGGCCGGACTACGGCTCGAAGCCTCCGCCCGCGACCTGATCCGGGACTACCTGCTCCAACGCGTCGAGCACGGCACGGTGCAGGACCGTACCGATGCCGTCGGCGCGTTGCGGGAGGCGGGCCTTGAGGTCTGTGGTCGTTGCGACAACACGATTGTTGTCATTGCGAAAAGCTGGTCATCATAATTGCCAAACCACGTCTACAGACTGTTGCCAATCCACGATCAGACTGCAATACTTCATCGCATGACATCCGATCCCACATCCGCGTCAGCCTATTGTCCCAGGATTGCTGACCGGGAATTGACCCAGCGGCTCGCGGCAGCGGGAGCTGTCCTGATCGAAGGTCCGAGGGTATGCGGGAAGACCACGACGGGCAGGCAGGCGGCGGCGAGCGAAGTGCTCATGGACGCGGATCCGGTTGTGCCACCGACGATGGCCGTTGATCCGAGGCTGCTTCTCGAGGGGCCGGCTCCGCGATTGATCGACGAATGGCAAGCCGAGCCCGACATCTGGAACTACGTGCGGCGAGCCGTCGACGATCGTCCAGGGCTGGGCCAGTTCATTCTCACCGGCTCAGCGGTTCCCCCCGACGACCTTACACGGCACACGGGAGCCGGGCGAATCAGCCGACTTCGGCTCCGACCCATGTCGCTGTTCGAACTCGGTCGCGCCACGGGGCAGATCTCCCTGAAGCGAATTCTCGACGGAGGGTCCGTACCCAGCCTTGCCCACGACTTACCCCTCCCGGAGCTGGCCGCGCTGGTTTGCGTCGGTGGCTGGCCCGTGCACTTCCGACGAAAATCCGAAGAAGATGCGCTGCTGGCCAACCGCGACTACCTGGACGAAATCCGCCGGGTGGACATCCGCCGGGTGGACGGGATCGGCAGGGATGCGGAGAAAGTTGGCCGGTTCGTCCGGACGCTGGCGCGATACACGGCTACCTGCGCGTCCGTCGCGACCATGGCGAGGGACGTAAGTGGCACGGACCATTCGTTCACGGAAGAGACTGCCCGCTCCTACCTTGCTGCTCTCGAATGCCTCATGGTGGTCGAGCAACAGCCACCGTGGGCTCCTCATCTGCGCTCCCGATCACGCCTTAGAAGTTCGCCGAAACGGCACTTCACGGATCCGTCGCTCGCAACCGCGGCACTGGGCGCTGGACCGGAGAACCTGATGCGGGACATTCCCTGGTTCGGATGTCTCTTCGAGTCCATGGTCGTAAGAGACCTGCGCGTTTACGCTCAGGCGATGCACGCGCGCGTGTACCATTACCGCGACAACACCGGCCTCGAAGTCGACGCGATCGTGGACGCTGGTCCGGGCCGATGGGCCGCGTTCGAGATCAAGCTGGGACAGGGAGGAATCGACGACGCGGCCGCCGCCCTCCTCCAATTCGCCAACCGTGTGGACAGGGCCCGCAGCGGTCAGCCGGCTGCGCTCGCCGTCATCACCGGCAGCGGTTACGGATACCAGCGGCCCGATGGCGTGGGCGTGATTCCGGTGGGGGCGCTGGGTCCGTGACGAGCGGCTGTGGAGGAAGCTGCGCCTCGAGTGGAACGTGGGTCCATGAAATCGCGCGTCGCTCGCGAGAGCAGGACTGATTCGTCGGAACTCTGGCGCGGAATTGCAGAACCACGCCCGGCCAGGAGCGTCCCTGACGGCTACCCCCGTAGGGGCTCCGGCACCCTCGCCAGCGGGCGCGCACTCGCCACCACGGCCTCCGCTGTAATCCCGAACTTCTCGAACAGCACCGCGCCCGGCGCCGATGCCCCGAAGTGGTCGATGCCGACCGAGGCGCCCCCGTCGCCGGTCCAGCGGGTCCAGCCTGCCGTGGTTCCGGCTTCCACCGAAACGCGCGCCGTGACCTCGGGCGGGAGCACCTCGTCGCGGTAACCCCGCGGCTGGCGGGCGAAGAGGAACCAGCTGGGAAGCGAGACCACCCGGGTGGGCACGCCTTCCGCCTGGAGCACTCCGCGCGCCTGCATGGCCACGCCCACCTCCGAGCCGCTGCCAATGAGGATCACTTCCGGGTCGCCGCCGTCCGCTTCGAGCAGGATGTAGCCGCCGCGGTGCAGGCCGGTCGCGGGGGCTGCCTCGTCGCGGTCGATGATCGCCACCGCCTGGCGGGTGAGCGCGAGGAAGCTTGGCCCGCGCGTGTAGGCGAGCGCCGCCCGCCAGGCTTCCGCCGTCTCGGGTCCGTCCGCGGGGCGCAGGTCGAGCACGCCCGGAATGGCCCGCAGCGAGCACAGCTGTTCGATGGGCTGGTGGGTGGGACCGTCCTCGCCGACGCCGATGCTGTCGTGGGTGAAGACGTAGGTGACGGGAACGTGCATGAGCGCCGCCAGCCGAATCGAGGGGCGCATGTAGTCCGAGAAGATGAGGAAGGTGCCCCCGTACGGGCGCACGCCCCGGTGCAGCGCCATCCCGTTCAGGATGCCCCCCATGGCGTGCTCGCGGACGCCGAAATGCATCGTGCGCCCGCCCGGTGTCCCGGGCAGCAGGTTGTCCTCCCAGGGGAGGGTCGTCTTGTTCGATCCCGCCAGGTCGGCCGAGCCGCCCAGCAGGTTGGGGATGCGCCTGCCCAGCCCCTGCAGCACCTGCCCGGAGAACACCCGGGTCGCGAGCGGCTTCGGGGGCGCGCTCAGGTCGGGGATGTCGGCGTCCCAGCCGGCTGGCAGCTCGCCCGCCAGCGCCGTGCGCAGCTCCTCGGCCAGGGCGGGATGCGCCGACCGGTAGGCCGCCCAACGCCCCCCCCACTCCTCCTCCAGCCGCGCTCCCCTCACCCCTGCCTCCCGCCAGTGCGCCAGCGCTTCCGCTTCCACGTGGAAGGGGTCGGCGGACGGGTAGCCCAGGTTGCGCTTGGTCGCGTCCACCTCGTCCACGCCCAGCGGGGCTCCGTGCGACGACGACGACCCAGCCTTGCCGGGGCTGCCGTAGCCGATGGTGGTGCGCACGATCACCAGCGACGGCCGCTCGGTCTCCGCACGCGCCCCCGCGAGCGCCGCGTCCAGGGCGGCCAGGTCGTTGCCGTCGTCCACCCGGCGCACGTCCCAGCCGTACCCGCGGAAGCGCTGTTCGTGGTCGGTGGAGCAGGAGAGGTCCGTCCCGCCGTCGATGGTCACGAGGTTGTCGTCGAACACCCAGTTCAGCTTGCCCAGCCGCTGGTGGCCGGCGAACTCGGCCGCCTCGTGGGAGATGCCCTCCATCAGGTCGCCGTCGGAGCAGAGCGCCCAGGTGTGGTGGTCGACCACCGCGTGCCCGGGCCGGTTGAACCGATGCGCCAGCCAGCGTTCCGCGAGCGCCATTCCCACCGAGTTGGCGACCCCCTGACCGAGCGGGCCGGTGGTCGTCTCCACCCCCGGCGTGTGCCCGAACTCCGGATGCCCGGGCGTGCGCGACCCCCACTGCCGGAAGCTCCGGATCTCCTCCAGCGGCAGATCGTATCCGCCAAGGTGCAGGAGCGAGTAGATGAGCATGGAGGCGTGCCCGGCCGAGAGCACGAAGCGGTCCCGATTGCTCCAATCCGGGTTCGCCGGGTTGTGGCGCAGGTGCCGGGTCCAGAGCAGATACCCCACAGGCGCCAGTCCCATCGGCGCCCCCGGATGCCCGGAGTTGGCCTTCTGAACGGCGTCCATGGAGAGCACGCGCACGGCGTCGATGGCGAGGCGCGAGAGTGCGGGGTCCGGAAGCGGGGGAGCGGGCATTTCAGCCTTTCCTCAGAGTGCAGGAGCGGGTATGGGGGATACGGAACATCCGTAAATTACGGAAACCCCGTAATCCGCAGGTGGCCTCACCCGACCACCAGGTTGATCAGGCGTCCCGGCACATGGATGACCCGGCGCAGGGTCCCGTTCTCGAGGAAGCGCGCGACGTTCTCCTGTTCACGCGCGAGCGCGACCGCATCCTCCCTGCTCATCTCCGCGGGACCCTCGATGGTCCCGCGCACCCGGCCGTTCACCTGCACCGCAAGCTTCACGATGCGCCGCTTCGCCTTGTCCGGGTCGTAGACCGGCCAGCGGGCGCCGCCGAACAGGCCTCCCGCGTGACCCAGCCGCTCCCACAGCTCCTCGGCGATGTGCGGGGCGAAGGGCGCCACCATGAGGACGACGGGCTCGATCTCGGCTCGCGCCGGCGTCCGACCTCCCGCGCGCACCGCGTTCAGGTACTCCATCATCCCCGAGATGCAGGTGTTGTACTGCAGATCCGCGATCTGGCGCGTAACCTGCTCGATGGTGCGATGGAGCTGCCCTTCCAGGCGGGGATCCGGGTCCGCGTCGTTGCCCGCGGCGCGCAGCACGGTGTCCCATAGCCGCCGCAGGAAGCCGAGGGGGCCCCGGATGCCGTCGTCACGGTAGTCCCCGCCCTCGCTGAAGGGTCCGAGGAACATCAGGTACAGGCGGAAGGTGTCGGCGCCGAACTCCTCGATGACCGGATCCGGCGTGACCACGTTGCCCTTGGTCTTCGACATCTTGCGCCCGTCCTTGACGATGATGCCGTGGGCGCGGAAGCGGGTGAAGGGCTCCTCGAAGTCCACCAGCCCGATGTCGTGCAGCGCCATCGTGATGAAGCGGGCGTACATCAGGTGCAGCACGGCGTGCTCGTTGCCGCCGATATAGCTGTCCACCGGGAGCCAGCGGCGGGTGAGCGCCTCGTCGAAGGCGACGTCGTCACGGTCGGCCGAGGGGTAGCGCAGGAAGTACCAGGAGCTGTCCAGAAAGGTGTCCGAGACGTCGGTCTCGCGGCGCGCGGCCCCCCCGCAGACGGGGCAGTCGACGCTGTACCACGATTCGACCCGGGCCAGCGGGCTCACGCCGTCGTCGTCGGGCTTGAAGTCCTCGATGCGGGGCAGGATGACCGGCAGGTCGCTCTCCGGCACCGGCACCGCGCCGCATTCGGGGCAGTACACGATGGGGATGGGCGGACCCCAGTAGCGCTGACGGGAGATGCACCAGTCGCGCAGGTGGTAGTTGACCTGCTTTTCGCCCAACCCCCGCTCCGCCAGGTCGGCGGTGATGGCGGTCTTGCCCTCCGGGACGCTCAGCCCGTCGAAACGCCCGGAGTTGACCATCCGGCCGGCGGCGTTGTCGGTATATGCCTCCTCCAGCGGGGTGTCGGCATCGTCCCCGGGCCCCGCCACCACGCGCACCACGGGAAGCCCGAACTCGACCGCGAACTCGAAGTCGCGCTCGTCGTGCCCGGGCACGGCCATGATCGCCCCCGTGCCGTACCCCGCGAGCACGTAGTCCGCGACCCACACCGGGATTTCCGCGCCGGTGGCCGGGTTCACGCAATATCCGCCGGTGAACACGCCCGTCTTCTCCCGGCCGATCTTTTGGCGGCTGACCACGTCCATGGCCGCCACGTTCCGGACGTAGGCGTTCACCTGGTCGCGGTGGGTGGCGGGCGTGAGGCTCTCCACCAGCGGGTGCTCCGGCGCGAGCACCATGTAGGTGGCGCCGAACACCGTGTCCGGACGGGTGGTGAACACGTCGATGACGTCGTCCGACCCGACCACCGGGAAGACCAGCCGCGCCCCCTCACTGCGGCCGATCCAGTTCGCCTGCGCCTTGCGCGTCGAATCCGACCAGTCGATGTGGCCCAGGTTGTCGAGCAGCCGCTGCGAGTAGTCGCTGATGCGGAAGAACCACTGCGCGATCACGCGCTGCTCCACCGTCGACTCGCAGCGCTCGCAGAGGCCGTCGTCGACCTGCTCGTTGGCCAGCACCGTCTTGCACGACGGGCACCAGTTCACGGGCGCTTTCTTGCGTTCCGCCAGCCCGGCTTCGAAGAGCTTCAGGAAGATCCACTGGGTCCAGCGGTAGTAGTCGGGGGAGGTTGTGTCTACCGAGTGATCCCAGTCGAACATCCCCCCGATGCGACGCAGCTGGCGGGTGAAGTTGGCCACGTTGGCCGGGATCAGATCCATCGGATGCGTCCCGTGCTTCAGGGCGAAGTTCTCCGAGTGGATGCCGAAGGCGTCAAAGCCGATGGGCTCGAAGACGTCGTTGCCGAGCAGCCGCTGGAAGCGTCCGTGGATGTCGGCGCCGGTGAAGGCGTAGATGTTGCCCACGTGGAGCCCTTCGGCGGAAGGGTAGGGGAACATCATCAGGTTGAAGAAAGGCGCCCGGGAGGCGTGGAGTTTCTCTGCGGAGAAGGAATTGGTACCGCGCTCCTCCCAGATCCGCTGCCACTTCGCTTCGATCCGGGAGGGGGAGTAGCTGGGGGCGGGGGTGTCTTCCATACACATAGGTTCGCCCCGGGCGCAGCCTCTCGCAACCTCCGGCAAACGCCCCCGCCGGTACCTGCGCCCCGGCGATCTCCGGGGACGGGTGTGCCTCTGTTCTCCGCGGCCCGGGGCAACTCGAATCCCGAGGTCGCGTGGGTCCTCGTCCGGGCGGGCGCGAACGTGGGGATGCCGGAAACCCCGCGGCCATCGGCACGCTGCCGGAGGCGGGCGCCGACCCCGCAGTGCGCGATGCGTCGGGTGCTACCTCATGGTTTCATCACGCGCCGCTCATCGGTTTCCGGCGCGAGCGCGTTCGGTCGCCGATCACATCATCGGTCGAGGAAGAGCGGGGCAGCACGTCAAAGGGGTCAGCGAGTCCCGGCGTCCGTGACGCAATCCAGGCCACGGCGGCGCCCAGATCGCCGTCGTGATCGTCGAGCAGTGCCTGAAAGTCGGGCAGCCGATGGTAATAGCGCATGCGTGCGAGCAGCGTGGCGTTGTTGAGCGGCGTGTCCACGAAGCCTGCGTAGGTGCTCGCCTCGAAGGTCGGTTGCACTTCGGCCGTGAAGTGCTCCAGCGCTTCGGCGAACACCTGCTCGCGCGCCGACAGGCGCTCCTCCCGGCTTCGCGCGGCATCGTCGTAGACGCGCTCCAGGTCGGCCACCAGACGATCCAGAAACACCGAGAACTTCATCGCATCGCCCCATCGCCGGCGCGCCCGGGTACAGCGAACGGTCGCGATCTCGCCCGACTCGGCGCAGAAGAAGGCTGCGGCGCCGGCATCGCCCACGAAGGTCGCGAAGCTCTCGTTGAAGCTGACGCTTCCGCTGACCCACAGGTGCGCGTGGGAGACTTCATGCAGGATCGTCTGCACGACCCCGATCTCGTCCTGGCGCAGCACGGTGGACATCAGCGGGTCCGCGAACCATCCCAGGGTGCTGAAGGCGGAGGTGGGACGCAGCCAGGTGTCGAATCCCTCCTCTTCCAGCTTGCGCTGTTCGTCGAGGGCGTCCCCCAGATCGAAGAAGCCCCGGTACGGAACCCGGCCCACCACGGGAAACCACCAGGTCCTCGCGGCCAGCCGGTCCTGTTCGGCCGCGGACAGCACCATCGCCAGGGTGTCCCGGTCGAGGTGGGTGTAGGTGGTGTAGGAGTCGCCGACGTCGAGCCCCAGCTCCTCGATGGCGAAGGTGCGCGCCAGGCGGGCGAAGGTGAGCTTGCCGCGGGTGCGCTCGTCGGTGGCCGGATCGAGGATCACGTCTTCGATGGGCCGGCGGGCGGTCAGGATGCGAGCCTCCGCCCATCCCGCGCGCAGGACGTAGAGGGGGGAGCAGGAGGCCGCCATGACTGCCAGCGCGGCAGCCGCGACCCCCATCAGCGCCAGCCGGCGCCGTCTGAGGCCCGGGGTGGGCACCGGCTGCCTAGTTGCCGCCTCCAAGCGAGCGCATCAGGGGAATCCCGCCCTCGGTTGGCACGTACACTACCGAGCCTGCGGGCAGCTCGCCCAGCTTCTCGAGGTAGTGGAAGGTCAGGTACTCCGGGGTCAGCCCCTCGGAGATGATCTGCTGCGCTTCCGCGATGCCCCGTGCCGCCTCGATCTGCTGGCGCGCGCGCTCCTGGATGATCTCGGTCTGGAAGCGCTCCTGGGCGACCTGCTGCTCGCGCTGCTGGCGCTCCTCGATGGCCTGGCGCACGCCCTCCGGGGCCTGAATGTCGCGCACGAAGGCCTGCACCACCTGGATGCGATCTTCCGCATTCAACTGGATGGCGGCCTCGATGTTGTCGGCGAGTTCCGCGCGGTCCGGTGAGAAGATCTCGTTGATCGAGCGCGTGGCGACCGCGTCTCGCACCCCGTTTCGTACCGAGTTGAGCACGATGGCGTTGGTGATCTGCCGTTCCGTCCCCAGCTCCTGGAAGAGCGTTGGGGCCCGGGTCCCGACGATCTGGTAGAGAATCGACACCTCCAGGGTCACGTTGAGCTGCTCGCTGGTCTGTGCCTCGATGCGCTCCACGCTACCTCCCAGCGGGAAGCTCTGCTCGCGCACCGACATTCTCTCGATGCTGGCGAAGGGGTTCACCACATGAACGCCCTGTCCGTAGGGGTTGGGCGTGACGCTGCCCAGGAAGTGCTTCACCCCTACCTCGCCCACGGCGATCAGGATTATGGAATTGAAGGCAAGCAGCGCGATGCCCGCCGTCATCACTCCGTATGATAGAAGCTTGGTCATGGCGGGATTGCGGGGATTGCTGGCGGAGAAAACACGGATGAGTCCGCCTATGGCGATGGTGATTATGGCAAGCAGTGCGGAGGTCATATGTCAATTCTCCTCTTGAGGTGATGCGTGGTCCGCGCGGCGGGCCAGTTCGGCGCCGACGCTGTGAAGCGACACGCCCGCGCCCATCAGTGCGACCAGCAGATGATAGATGAGGTCGGCCGCTTCCTCGGTCACCGACGCGGCGTCTTCCTCGGTGAGCGCGACCGTCAGTTCCACCAGCTCCTCGCCGAGCTTCTTGAGCCGGAGGTTCTTGTCCGCGAGCAGACGGACGGTGTTGCTCTCCGCGGTGAACTCTTCGGCGCGCGAGCGCAGAGTGACCCAGAGATTGTCGAGAACTTCGCCCCCGCGGAAGGTGGGGTGCTCCTCCTCGGAATCGATGTCGCCCGGCAGGATCGGGGACGGTGCGGGTTCTTCGGCGCCGGGCTCGACAAAGCAGGTTCGCGCGCCCGTATGGCACGTCGGGCCCACCGGGTGCACCTTCGCCAGCACCGTGTCCGCATCGCAGTCGACATGCAGCGCCACCAGCGACAGTACGTTTCCGGACATCGCGCCCTTTCGCCAGATCTCCTTCCGGGACCGCGACCAGTAGTACACCTGGCCCGTGTCCAGGGTGAGGGCGAGAGCGGTTCGATTGGCGTATGCCAGCATGAGGACTTCGTCCGTCTTCGCATCCTGCGCGACGACAGGGACGAGACCGTCGGATCCGAAGTTGACGTAGGCCAGGTCGCGCGGGCGCTGGATACGGCGCTCGGGGAGCGTGACGGGCTCCCGGTCCCCGGACTGGTTCAGGGTCTCGGCATCAAGTGGCTCGCTCATCGTGGTTCTGCTCCTCCCGGCGCGGTCATGCCGGGCACTTCCCGCCCGGCTCTACAGGTTTTCGTGGCCCGCTGTTTCCCCATGATCATCGCAGGGAGATGCCCCGCCCCGCGAGTGCGGCCTTGATTTCGGTCACGGTGGTCACCCCGTCGTGCAGAATACCCGCCAGCAGGGCGGCGGAGGCCCGGCCCGAGGTGAGCACTTCGTGCACGTCCTCGGCCGAGCCGCCGCCGCCCGACGCCACCACCGGCACCGATACCCGTGCCGCGACCTGGCGGGTCAGCTCCAGGTCGTAGCCCCGGCGCGAGCCGTCCCGGTCGATGCTCGTGAGCAGGATCTCGCCCGCGCCCCGGCGCGCGCACTCGGCGGCCCACTCGACCGCGTCCCTGTCCGTGGCCCGTCTGCCGCCGTGGGTATGGATACGCCAATGGTCGCCCTCGCGGGCCGCGTCGATGCTGGCGACCAGGCACTGGCTCCCGTACCGGGCCGCGGCCTCCCGCGCCAGCTCGGGCCGGCGCGCCAGGGCGGAGTTCACGCTCACCTTGTCCGCGCCCGCCCGAAGCAGCGTGCCCACGTCGTCCACCGTTCTGACTCCGCCGCCCACGGTCAGGGGGATGAAGAGCACCTCCGCGGTCCTGCGCACCGTCTCGAGCAGCGTGGCCCGACCCTCGTGGGAGGCGGTGATGTCCAGAAAGACGACCTCGTCGGCCCCGTCGGCCTCGTATCGGCTGGCCAGCTCCACCGGATCCCCCACGTCGCGCAGGTTCACGAAGCGGGTGCCCTTGACGACCCGCCCGTCGCGCACGTCCAGGCAGACTACGATGCGAGGCCGGAGCACGGCGGAACCTGGCGGTCCGTGGATGAATCCGCGAGAGCGGCGGGGCGCCGGCCTGGCAGCGTCGTGGAGGTGTAAGTCACTGCAAGGAGTCGTCGCGGCGGCAGGGCCGTCCCGGGTTGGCGCGGACCTTCTCGCCCAGCGGGTCGATCCTGACGTTGTTCCGCACGATTGTCGCGCTCGGTCCCGACCATCGTGCGATCCGCGTGGGGGTGATCAGCCAGGAGGTATCTCGTCCATGGAGCCACTGCGGTGTCAACTGTTCTGGTGCGAGCGTACGCACAGGCGGGCGGTTGGCGCAAGAGCCGAAAGCGAGGACCTGCGGACGCTCGCGAGATGATGCGTCCTGGGTTCCCCTGCCCCCGAAGTCCGCTGAAAGCGGAAGATCCTCCGCAGGCAGCAGCGGATGAGACTCCAGGTTCGACTGGAGCCGGTATTGTGAATGCCACGGCAACAATCGACGATTGTCGACTCCAGTAGCGCTTGCAGACATGAGCAGCACCTCACATCTTGGGGACGCCTGCAAGTTGTTGTCCGAGGGTTGACAAGGAGAGAGAGAATGCAAGGGTGGCTCGGCGAATGGTGGCCCTTGTTGGTTGTAGTCTTGATGATGGTCGTAGGCTTGAGCTGGCTGGTTCTGCGAATGGCCGGAAGCTCGCGGTCCAGCTCTGGCCGCAGGAGCACTTTCGAGACGGTCTTCCGCAAAGGGATGGTTCAGCCCATCATCACGCACATAATGGCTTGGACTTTCGCCTTGATGGCTGCGAGCCTGATCATCTGCTTTCTCTATGTGAAGGAATATGACCGGGCCGAAGACATCTTCTCCTACGTCGTCGCCGTGATCGGCCCGATAATCGGTTTCTGGTTCGGATCGAGGGGCCGAGAGACCCCGGAAGCCGGTGCCTCGACCGGGGACCCGGGTCCTTCGCAACCGCCCGCCCGGCCCTCGGTCGGAGACTCGGAGCCCTAACCCCCAGCCGGCCCTCGGTCGGAGACTGGGAGGCCTGACTCCCCGCGCGACTATGCGTCGGGTGCCGGATCCCGCGTCACGCGCACCTGGCCCTTGGTGCTGAAGACGCTGTCGCCTTCCGCGAGCGCCTGGCGCAGGGCGAGTCCCGTCGCCTTGACGGCAGCTTCGATGACGTGATGACGATTGCGACCCCGGATGACGCGGATATGCAGGGTTGCGGCGAGATGGGTCGAGAGGCTCTGGAAGAAGTGATCGGCGAGGCTCGTGGGCAGGTCGCCGACGTAGTACGCGCGTCCCCCGGTGTCGATGGCCGCCTCGACCAGCGCTTCGTCCATCGGCACCAGCGCCCAGCCGTAGCGCGCCGCGTGCGTGGGGACGATGTCGGCCAGCGCCATCCCGAGCGCGATCGCCACGTCCTCCACGAGGTGGTGGTGCAGGTCGCCCCGCGCCTCGACCGCCAGTTCGAGTCCGCAGTAGCGGGCGAAGGTGACCAGCATATGGTCGAGAAAACCGTCGCCGGTGTCGATGCGGGGGGGCTGGTCTCCCCGGTTCGCCAGCACGCGGACGCGGGTCTCGCCGGTCTCTCGCAGAATCTGGCCCATTCTCACTCTTCCTCCGTCTTCGAGCGCTTCATCCGCCGAATTCCCGGGCGACCGCCTCGGCGCACAGGGTGCCGTCGTAGAGGGCCATGCCCAGCACCGCTCCCGCGGCTCCCGCCGAGCCGAGGCTCCGGAGCTCGTCCAGCGAGCTGATCCCGCCGGAAATCCAGAGGGGGTGGGACGACGCCCGGATGACGGCCCCGGATCGTTCCAGGTCGCCGCCCTGCACGCGTCCCTCCCGGGTCACGTCGGTGCAGAGTACGCCCGCCAGGGGAAGATCGTCCACCGCTGCCAGGAATTCTTCGACGGCGGTGTCGCTGGCACGGGTCCAGCCCCGGCGCAGCACCCTTCCGTCCCGCATGTCGGCCGCGACCACGACGCGCTCCGGAAACGCCGCCGCGGCGCGGGCAAGCCACGCGGGATCCTCTACCGCGCGCGTGCCCACGATAACCCTGTCGGCGCCGGCAGCGAGCGCGCTTTCGATCCCGTTCCGGTCGCGCACGCCGCCTCCGAACTGGGTGACGGCACCGGTGGATGCGATCAGTTCGCGCACCACCGCGTGATTGTCGCCCCGCCCCAGCGCCGCGTCCAGGTCCACGATGTGCAGGGAGCGGAACCCCGTCCGCCACCAGCGCGCGGCTACGCCCGCGGGGTCGGGGATGGACACCTGTTCGGTCTCGGGGAGGCCGCCCACCCACTGCACGCAGCGGCCACCGCTGACATCGACCGCCGGGATGGCGATCATGGGTGCGTCCGGGGAAGGGACCCGTTCATCGGGCTCCCATCGACGATGTCGTCCCGGCCTTCCACGCGCCGGCCTTCCACGCGCCGGCCTTCCACGCGCCGGCCTTCCACGCCTTCCACGTCCCGGCCACGCTCACCGGGCCGCCTCTGCCAGGAAGTTGGCGATGATGCGCAGCCCCGGCCGGGAACTCTTCTCGGGGTGGAACTGGGTGCCCCAGCAGCGCCCGCGGCGCACCGCCGCCGCGAATCGGCTGTCGTGGTACTCGGACCAGGCGGTAACCGAGGCTTCGTCCTCGGGACGACAGACGTAGCTGTTGGCGTAGTAGGCGACCAGGTCCGAGATGCCCCCGAAGAGGGGATCGTCGTCCGTGGCCACATCGTTCCATCCCATATGCGGCACGATCTCGCCCCGAAGCCGCTCCACGCGCCCGCGCAGAAGGCCGATGCCCGGGCCCCCGCCCTCGTCGCTTTCCTCGAAGAGGATCTGCATGCCCAGGCAGATGCCCAGACACGGCAGCCCCTCCTCCAGCGCCTCGCGCACCTCCGGGCCTGCGTCTCCGAGAGCGCCCGCGGCGGTCGCGAACGAACCCACCCCGGGCAGAACCAGCGCGTCGGAAGACAGCGCCTCCCGGCAGTCGGTGTAGACCGACGTGGAGGCGCCGAAGGCCTCCACGGCCTTGAGCAGCGAGTGGAGGTTGCCTGCGCCGTAGTCGAAGACGCCGACGCGGAGCGTCATCCGGCGGCCTCAGCCGCGACGGTTCTCCTGCCCGCGCCTGCCGCGCCGGGGCCGCAGATCTCCTCCCACGCCTCGATGAACCGCTCGATGACCGGTGGCGGGCCCACGGTTACGCGCAGCGCCTCTCCCACCCCCGGCACGTTGGGGAAGGGGCGCACCGCGATGCCTCGTGCGATCATCTGCCGGGTTACCTCGCCCGCGGGAGCCGG
Organism: Longimicrobiales bacterium; assembly: GCA_965232315.1. GTDB lineage: Bacteria > Gemmatimonadota > Gemmatimonadetes > Longimicrobiales > Gaopeijiaceae > BD2-11. The sequence goes on from CBDDPN010000010.1 coordinate 240,856, forward strand.
CACAGGCAGCATGATGAAGTTCGCGGAAGAGGGCAGGGGGGCGCCGCCGCGCCGCCGCAGTTCGGCCACCAGCCGCTCGCGGCAGGAGACGATTTCGCGCACGGTGGGCTCGAGCCAGCCCGACGGGTTGCCGAGCGCCGCCGCGGCCGCCCGCTCCGCCAGCAGACCGACCTTGAAGGGCCCGCGTGCCTTTTCCACCTCGCCCAGCAGATCGGGATGGGCGATGCCGAACCCGACCCGCAACCCGGCGAGTCCGTATGCCTTCGAGAAGGTGCGCGCGATCAGGATGCGCGGAACCGCGAGCGAGCGCTCGACGAGCGACACGTCGCCCGGGTCGTAGCCGGGCGAGGCCACCCCGAACTCGTAGTACGCCTCATCCAGTATCACCACCGGCCCGGTGGAACCCACCCCGTCCAGAAGCTCGTCGATCCAGGCGCGGGAGAGGGCTGTGCCGGTGGGATTGTTGGGGGTGCAGACGTAGATCAGATCCGCCTCGGCGTCCAGCAGCTGCTGAGGAGAGGGTGGCCGATACGCGTCTCCCAGAGGGACGCCCCTCAGCCCGTTGATGACCAGCAGGTGCGGGATCATCAGGAAGGTGGGGTTGGGAAACGCCACCCCCGATCCCGGCCCGCAGACCGCCCGGAAGGTCGAGTCCAGGACGTCGTCCGAGCCGCATCCGGTGATCACGCATTCGACGGGCACGCCGAACTTCTCCGATACCGCGTCGCGCAGGTCGCTCGAGTACGCCTGCGGATAGTTGGAGAGGTCGCCGGAGGCCGCGCCGCGCATCACCGGGAGGGCATCGGGGTGTGAACCCCACAGGTTGGTGTTGTCCGAGAGCTCGATCTCGACGATGTCCTCGATCGGGGTGTAGCGCTTGAGGGCACGGAAGCTGTCGCGGGGGAACGGGCTCATGGGTTCATCCTTGCAAGGGCGGTCTCGGCGTGTCCGGGAAGTCCCTCCAGACGGGCGAGACAGGCGACCGGACCCGCCAGCGACGCGGCCGCCTCGGGTAGAATGCGCTGGTAGGTGTAGCCGCGCAGGAAGTGGTCGGCGGACAGTCCGGAATACGACCGGGACAGTCCTGCCGTGGGGAGGACGTGGTTGGCGCCGGTCATGTAGTCGCCAAAGGCGACCGAGCTGGCCGGCCCCAGGAACACCGTTCCCGCGGTGGGCACCTGCTCCATGGCGGTGTCCGGGTCGGCCACGTACAGGGCGAGATGCTCGGGTGCGTAGTCGCGGGCGAAGCCGGTGGCGTGGTCGAGCGAGCGCGCGAGGACGATCGCGCCGCGGGTGGCCAGCGCCTCGCTGACCACCCGCCGCCGCGCCGCCCCGGCCACGATCACGCCCAGCTCCCGCCGCGCCTCGGCGGCGAGGCGGGCGCTCGGCGTGATCAGCACGGCCGAGGCGTCCGGGTCGTGTTCGGCCTGTGCGACCATCTCGAGCGCGACCAGCCGGGCGGGCGCGGATTCGTCCGCCACGACCACGATCTCGGAAGGGCCGGCGGGCGCATCGACGAGTACATCCCCGGCCACCTGCCGCTTGGCCTCGGTGACCCAGCGGTTTCCCGGCCCCACCACCGCGTCGGCCGCCGGCACCGATGCCGTGCCGTACGCCATGGCCGCCACCGCGCCCGCGCCCCCCACCGCGAACAGCCGGGTAGCGCCGGCCAGCGCGCACGCCGCCATGACCGCCTCGGAGGGCGCGCCGGACGGCCCGGGAGGGGAGCACACCACCACCTCCCCCACCCCGGCCTCGCGGGCGGGGATCACCCCCATCAGCACGCTCGACGGGTAGGCGGCCAGGCCGCCCGGCGCGTACACGCCGGCGGCGGCGAGCGGCACCCAGCGGCGCCCGACCACCACACCCGGTTCGGTCTCCATCTCCCAGGGTGTGGGCAGCTGGGCGCGGTGGAAGGCCGCGATGTTGGCGCCCGCGCGAGCGAGCGCCTCCATCACGTCCGCGGGCAGCCGCGCGGCGGCCTCCGCCCACCGGGCAGGCGGAACCTCCAGGCTCTCCAGCTCGACCCGGTCGTGCTCGCGCGCCAACTCCCGCAGGGCGGTGTCTCCCCGGGTGCGCACGCGTTCCACGATCGCCGCGACCGCGGAAGCGACACCGGCCTCGGCGGGTGGACGACGGTCCAGGAGCCGCCGGCGCTCATCCGGGGACATGGCCTCCAGGGGACCGTCGAAGGCGAGCTTCACGGCATCAGCCTCTCGATCGCGGTCACCAGGATGCCCTCGGCCCCCAGCTCCTTCAGCTTCGGAATCGTACGCGACAGGCAGTCCGCGTCGACCACCGCGTGCGCCGCCACCCAGGGGCCGCCACCCAGCACCTCCACGATGGTGGGCCCGGAGATGCCGGGAATCACCTCCTTCACCTCATCCAGCCGGTCCCTGGGCACATTGGCCATCAGGTACCGTTTCTCGCGCGCGAGGCGGACCGACTCCAGCGCCAGGCAGAGTTCCGAGATCCGGTCCCGGGAATCGGCCTGGTCCAGGACCTGCCCGCTCGCGATCAGGCGGGCGGTGGAGTGCATGACGGTCTCCACCTCGCGCATCCCGTTCACGCGCAACGTGGAACCGGTCGACGTCAGGTCCACGATGATCTCGGCCACCCCCAGATGGGGCGCGATCTCGGCGGCTCCCGACACCGCCACGATCTCGACCGGGATCCCGTGGTTCTCGAAATACGACCGGGTCAAACGGGGAAACGCGGTGGCCACCCGGGTGCCGGCCGGGATGTCGGCGAGGCTGCGGATGCCGCTTTCGTCCTCAACCGCGACCACCAGCCGGCACGGCCCGAACTCCAGGTCCAGCAGTTCGCGCACCTCGCGGCCGCTCTCCGCGATCAGGTCCGCTCCGGTCACCCCGACCTCCGCCGCGCCGTCCGCCACGAGCGCCGGGATGTCGGCCGCCCGCAGGAAAATGGCCTGGCAGCCGTTTCCGAGCGGCGCCACCAGCGAGCGATCGTTCAGCATGCGCGCGCGCAGCCCTGCCCTTCGCAGCAGGGTCAGGGCGCTCTCCGACAGCCGGCCCTTGTTGGGAAGTGCGATTCTCAGCGGCGTCAATCGACCTCTCCCTCCCAGGCTGTGAAAGGGCGGCTCACCTCTCGATCCTCGCCCGCAACTACCCTCTTAGCGGGGAACGGTGGCAAGGGCCTCCGCCCGGGAGCCGCAAACGGGGATGATCTGGTCGAAACCGCTGATCCTGAAGACTTCCGAGATCGAGCGGGACAGCGAGCAGATCACCAGGACGACGTGCCGCTGCTCCAGCTCCCGGGTGATCTTGAGGAGCACGCGCAGCCCCGCGCTGCTGACGTAGGTGAGGTCCGTGCAGTCGAGAATGACGCCCCTGCCCGCCTTGTCCAGCACGCCTTCCATCGAAGCCTCGAACTCACGCGCGTTCCCCGCGTCGATCCGGCCGCTCACACTCATGACAAGCGCCCGGTCCTGGTGTTCCGTGCGGATCTTCATTCCGGCTTTTCCCCCTGGATGGTGACGCGGTATCCCGACCGGGTATGGGGCCAGTAGTCCCAGATGGCGTGGTGTTGCGTGCAGCGGTTGTCCCACATCGCCACCGAGTTGCGCCGCCATCGGAAACGGCACTGGAAGTGAGGGCGGCTCGCGTGGTCGAACAGGAAGTCGAGGATGGCCCGGCTTTCCTCGGCGGGAATGCCGGCGATGTACTGCGTGAACAGCCGGTTGACGAAGAGGGCCTTGCGGCCCGTGACGGGATGGGTGCGGATGACGGGGTGCTCCGCCGACGGATAGGTGCGTCCTCCGTCGTCGCGACCGATGAGACGATTCACCCCCTGGTAATAGGGGGCGCCGTCGTGCACGGCCCGCAGTCCTTCGAGCAGCGCCCGCATCCGGTCCGACAGCGCGTCGTACGCTGCGTACATGCTGGCGAACAGGGTGTCCCCACCGGTTTCCGGGACCGTGTGCATGCGCACGATGGAGCCCATGGGCGGCAATGGATCGCATGACACGTCGGAGTGCCACTCCTCGCCGGTCGCGCGCACCCGACTTCTCGTCGGCGTGGATCGGCATCACCTCGGGATGGCCGTCCACCCCCGGGTCGTTGGGGTGCGCGACCAGCTTGCCGAAGCGCTGGCCGAGGGCCTTGTGGCTCTCGATGGAGATGTCCTGGTCGCGGAAGAAGAGCGCGCCGTGGGCCATCAGGGCCTCGTACAGGACGGCGAAGCCGGAATCGGTGAGGTCACCGAGATCGATTCCACGGACGGTGGCGCCGATTACGGGCGTCGCGGGCGTGACGGTGATGGCGGTTCGACTCATGGCGGATGAGGTCGCGAAGGAGGTTTGTCCCGGTGGTCGGGCGGTGTTACGGTCCCGGAGTATGCCGGAATCGAAAACAGGTTCCGGCTCCGGCCCGCTCTCCCGGAGCGGACACGCCCGCGTGCCGGACAAACTTTGACACCGATGACGGGCGGTGGCAACCAGCGACCCCAGGAGCAGGCATGGAGCGGAACGAGCGGATGGGGCATGCAGGGGCATTTCCGGGTCGGTGTCTCAGGAGCGCGGCGAAGCTGTTGTTGGTGGCCGTGTGGGGCTGCGGTGCCCCGGCCGAGCTCGATATCGCCGGCGAAGGGTTCGCCGGCCGTACCCGCGATGCCCCGCACGGCGGTGACGCCACCCATCTGGCGTGGCTCGAGGCCCACTACGACAAGACCGGGCACAGGGTCCCCATGCGGGACGGCGCGGAGCTCTTCACGATCGTCTACAAGCCCCGCGAGATCACGGATCCGGTCCCGATCCTGCTGTTCCGCACACCCTACTCCATCGGGCCCTACGAGGCCGGCGAGTACCGCAATCCGCTGGGACCGTCGGCGGAGTTCGACCGCGCCGGCTACGTCTTCGTCTTCCAGGACGTGCGGGGCAAGTTCATGTCGGAAGGGGCGTTCGAGGTCATCCGTCCGCTGGCGCCCGAGCCCAAAGGGCCCACCACCGTCGACGAGAGCACCGACAACTACGACACCATCGAGTGGGTGCTCGCCAACGTGGAGGGCCACAACGGCAAGGTCGGCCAGTGGGGCATCTCCTATCCGGGCTGGCAGACCGTGATGGGAATGGTGGACGCGCATCCGGCGCTCGCCGCCTCGTCGCCCCAGGCGTCGCCCGCGGACATGTTCATCGGCGACGACTGGCACCACAACGGCGCCTTCCGGATCATGTACTCCTTCTCCTGGCTCGCCGGAAACGCGCGCCGGCGCGATGCCCCGACCGACGCGCGCGCCGGCGCCTTCGACTACGGAACCGATTCCGGCTACGACTTCTTTCTGGAGGCGGGCGCGGCGTCGAACATCGACGACCTCTACTTCCATGGAGAAGTCCCGGCCTGGAACGACTTCATGGAGCACGACACCTACGACGACTACTGGCAGCGCCAGGACGCGCTCCGGCACCTGGGCGGCATTCGCCATCCGATCCTGAACGTCGCGGGCTGGTTCGATACCGAGGACTTCTACGGCCCGATGTCCATCTACCGGACCATCGAAGCCGGGAATCCCGGCACCGAGAACACGCTGGCCGCCGGGCCCTGGCTGCACGGCGGATGGCGGCGCATGCTCGGCGACCATCTGGGGTGCATCGAGTTCGGCGACCGGACGTCGGTCACCTTCCAGCGCGAAGTCCAGTTTCCCTTCTTCGAACACCACCTGCGAGGCGCGGAGGGCTGGACGGCGCACGAGGCCTTCGTGTTCGTGACCGGAACCAACGCGTGGCGCCGGCACGAGAGCTGGCCGCCCGCGGGGGTGGAGCCGGTGGCGCTCTATCTGGGCGCGGGCGGAACGCTGACCTTCGACGCGCCGGCCAGTGCCGGGGGCTCCGACAGCTACGTGAGCGATCCCGCCGGTCCCGTTCCCTTCTCCGCGGAGGAGCGCACCACGCTGGGACATCTCTGGAAGGTCGAGGATCAGCGCTTCGCGTCGGCGCGGCCGGATGTCCGGGTCTACCAGTCGGAGCCGCTGGCGGAGGACATGACCATCGCCGGGCCCATCCTGGCCGACATCTTCGTGTCCACAACCGGCACGGACTCCGACTGGATCGTGAAGGTGATCGACGTCTACCCGGAGGACGCCCCGGATTCACCGTTCTGCGAGGTGCCCATGGGCGGCTACCAGATGCACCTCGCCGGCGAGATCATGCGCGGCCGCTTCCGCGAGAGCTTCGAGCACCCGGAGGCGATGGTGCCCGGCGAAGTGACCCCGATCCACATCGACCTGCGCGACCGCTACCACACCTTCAAGGCCGGCCACCGCATCATGGTGCAGGTGCAGAGTTCGTGGTTCCCCGCCTACGACCGCAACCCACAGCAGTTCGTGGACACCTACCGCGCGACCCCGGACCAGTACATCACCGCGGAACAGACGGTGTACCGGACGCCGGAGTACCCGTCGCGAGTGACGCTGGGGGTGGTGCGGTAGGATGCCGCGGGCAGGCTGCGACCCCTGGCATGTCCGTTCAGGACGAGCCTGCGAGATTCCGTCAGCCGCCGCCTCGGTCTCGGCGAGAAGTTCCGAGGCACCACCGTGGAGCATACGCATGAGGAAACCCGCCCCGCTGATGATCGCCGTCCTGTGCGCCATCCCGCAGGCGCCGATGCCGTTGTTCGCCCAGTCCACGCTGTCCGTGCGCGTGGCCCCCGAGGCGGGCCGGTTGTCCGTCGAGCACATCAAGAAGGTGACCATCCGCGGTGGATCCAGCTCGAGCGCAGCATCTGCTTCCGGCCTGATCCTGAACGCGAATCTGAGGGTCAGCGCCCTCCAGGAGCTGTTCGGGAGCTGGCTGCTGGGGGTCGAAATGGAGGGCAGCGTCTCCGCCCGCCCTGTCATCGAAGGCACGATCCAGCCGACTCCGGACGGCAACGTCCACGATGTCTGGCCGGGCAGCTGGGACTACAGCGACCGGTACGGCATCGGCTTCAGCCTTGTGGCGGGTCGGCGGTTCGGCACCGGCGGCTCGCGGGCCTACGTCTTTGGCGGGCCACGCCGGATGTGGAATGAGTTCGCCACCGGAGGGGTCAATCCGGCAAACGGGGAGGCCGGCGAAGACCGGGAGAGGTTCACGACAACGCCCTGGAACGTGGGCGTCGGCGCCACCCTGGACCGGAAGTTGCCCCTCGATATCCGTGTTCGCTACACCCGGTCCTACCTCGACTGGATCATCGAACAGGGTTCGCTGAGGCTGGACTACCGGTACAACATCAGCGGGGTGTCGGTCTCGGTGGGGGTGGGCGTCGGCGGCTGATCGCGCCTATCTCAGAGTCAGGATGTCGTGGTCGGGCGCCTCCAGCAGGGCGCGTGCGCACTTGGGATCGTTCATACATCACTCTGCCCTCTCGTAGCGCCCGCGCCAGGACGTAGTTGAGCGAGTCCCGCCAGTAGTCCACCTCTTCCTGCGAGTAGACCAGGACGTCCACGGGAACGCGGAAGGGCCGGAGGGCCTGGCGGAGCCGGACCATCTCCTTGTGACGGCTTCGCTCCGGACCAAAGGGTTCGGCCTCCACGACGATCAGGTCCACGTCGGAACGCTCGCGGGAGTCGCCGCGCGCCCGAGAGCCGAACAGGATGACCTGTTCGGGATCCGCTTCCTCGACGAGCGCCTGGACCATCTCGCCGATGATCGCATCATGGCTTCGGTGACCTGGTTGTCGTAGCATCCCGGCTCGCCGCCGCTGAAGCGGATGAGTGGAGGGACGCCCTCGACGGCGCTGGCGATCGATGGCTCGCGCCGCTGGCGGAGAAAAGGGTGGACTGGGGTCGCCAGAAGGTAAAGATACCGAAGTCGGATACCGAAGGCGAAGTCTGCCATTTTGGCAGACTGCCTTGGTTTCGGGTTGCGAAGCCCTCGTTGAACTTACGCGAATGCGGGCCAAAACTCCCGCCGATTGACTCCCGCTGAGTGCGTCAGGAGCAAGCCCTCCGTCCCGCAAGGGCCTTCCTGAGCTTGCCCTCGTCGGGCCGCTGGTAGCATTGCAGCACCGTCTGGGCCGTCGTCCAGCCGCCCAGCTCGCAGAGCACCTTGAGCGGCTGATCCATCAGGTCGCTGGCAAACTTCCGCCTCAGCGAGTGCCAGCCGCGCCCCCGCTTCGGCTCCAGCGCGGCAAGCCGTTCCGCCCTGTCCCACCAGCGGCTGACCTGCCAGCGGTGGACGCAACGCGATGGATCGTTCGGCGCTGGCAGCAGCGGAACGTCCCCGATTCCGGGGTTGTGTCCACGGGCCTCATCCAAGACCGAGAGCGCTTCAACCGTTACCGGCGTCCGGTGCTCGTTGCCGGTCTTGTCATGCTCGGCCCGCCACCGAATGAAGCCAGCACTCACGTCAATGTCAGACCACGTGAGCTTGCGGATCGCGCCGATCCGGTGACCCGTCTCGTGCGCGAGGACCAGCGCGACGCGGAAGCGCCAGTCCATCTCCTCCGCCACCTCCATCAGGGCCTCGTACTCCGCCTGCGTGAGCAGCACCCGGTTCGGGTTCTTCTCCCTCGGGACCCTGAGGCCCTTCAGCGGGTTGGACCGGAGCAGGAGCCGTCCCTCACGGTCCCTCGACTTGGCGGCCCAGTTGAGGATCGCGAGCAGGAACCTCAGGTCCCGTTCGACCGTCCGGTCGGACACGGGCTTTCCGCTCGGCCCGATCCCGCCTCTCCGTCTCGCCCGGATGAACCGGTCCCAGTCGCGCCGCGAAAGCGTTCCGGGCCTCCGGTCCTTCCCGAGGAATCCCAGGAACATCTCCATCGCGGTCCCGTCGTAGCTCCGGGAGCGCCGACTCTTGGTCGGCGTCACCTCCTCACCGTAGATTTCAAAGAGCTTCTCCAAGGTGAGCGGCTCGGGCTCGGCCTCCGCCTTGCCGCCGGGCTCGTGCATCGCGACGCCGGCGGCGAACTCGTCCGCCTGCCGCTTGGCCCTTGCCCAGTCGCGGTGCTTGAGGGATCGGGTGAGCCTGCGCCCGTTCTCTCGCCACTCGATCTGGAGGAGGCCGGTCTTTGGATCCGGAAACACCCGGACCCGGTTCCGGCCCCACTCGCCAGCGCTGTAACCGCGCCGACTTCTTCGTTTCGTGCGTGCCATCATTCGATTCCTTTCGAAGATGGACTGCACGATCTGCCTACATGGAAGCTCGCGCGGACGGGGGGTTTCCGCCAGTCAAGTCATGACCAATGCGGCGCGCGCGATCAGCTTCCGCGCCGAGGCCACGATCATGGCCTACGTGGTAGCCACGCTCGCCGTCGTGGGCGTGAGGGGCTGAGCTCTTCTCGCTGCCTTGATGCGGTTCCCGGTTCCGCGCGCCACAAGGAGCCCGCCCGACATGGCCCGTCCCGAAAGGCCGAAATCTTCACTGCGATGATGAGATCACGAACCCATCGCGCACCGAGTAGGATTGCCAACCGTGTAACGTCAGTCGGAGGCACAGTGGCGGATCAAGGCACCTTGCGCCGGCTCGCGGACCTCACCTCTATTGCCTCCTGCCCGGCCTGCGCTAACTTGAACTTTGAGGTGAGTTGCGTTCGCATGTTGGGAGGAATCCATGACCGAACACGAACAAACTACCCCGAATACCGTGACAGAGCGGTCGTGGGAAACGATTGAGCCGCATCATCTTCACAGGCTCGCCGAAATCGCTATCGGTGACCTTGCTGACCTCTTCCAACGACGTTCCGAGACTGGCCGTATCTACCGGGATCGCCTGATGCTCGTCTGCCTTTGCCAAGGTGCTGCCGGGCACTTCGTCCACCAGGATCGCGGAGTCAAGGACTTTGATGTCTGGGCCTTCTTTCGGGAATCCCCGGAGCGGCCGTTCCCCTACCGCCGGCGCGGCAAGCGGGATTTCGGCCACTCGCGGTTTGGTCGGCGCCCCGCCGATGCTTGGCGAGGACGTCGGGTCGATCTATTCGGCCGATCGATTGCCTGCGGCGCGGGAGGCTTCCCCCGCGATTGCGTTCGCGAATGGCTTGCCACCGGCAATACGACAAGCTCGCGCGAGATAGCCAAGTCCCCCGTCGTGGTCATTCACCCGGAAGAAGAGGTTGGGAGCATCATTTGGGATCCTGGATCAGCTCTGTGAACCCGTAGCAGGCCCTCGGACTGACGGGTCGCTCCCACCACCGCCAGAGTGGCTCGTCCGACAACGCCCGGTTTGCGACTGGACCTCAAGACGTTGCGCGGTCTGCGGATGCCCGTCGGCGACCGTGTGAATCCCCGGAAGCCCGAAGTGTGAATCGACCCCTGCATGTCGCATGCACACGCCGGCGGTCGTAAGTCTTGGAGTCGGGGAGCTGGCGACCCCCCTCGGCTCGCAGCTTGCCGACCGAAGGATCCGCCCTCGGGACGAGGCGACCCTCCATCCACTACCCCGTCCAGCCCGTCCGGGTCGTCGGTCGCTTCGTGCGCGTCCGCTGGCTGGCTTCCGACCGAGACCGAGAAGGTGGACGCGTTCGAGGCGCTCGGCATCCACCGCTCCATGCGGCCCGTCCGCGTCTACCGGGGCGCGGCGGTACTTTCCCCGCGGCGCTGGACTCCGACCGCGCCGTGTTCGTCCACGCAGACCCCGCCTACGATACCTCGACGGTCGAGGAACTGGGCGGTCTCAACGGCTGCCTTCACCGCCTCGTCGCGATGAGGGTTTTGCTCCGATCGGGCCTCCCCGGAGGAATGATCCAAGGCCATTCGGTATGGCGTTCGAGCCGGTTTCGAGGAGAGGGTTCTTGACCGCCGATCGGCCGGGGCCGGTGGCGTACCGCGCGTGCACATCGACATCGGGGTGCATGTGCACGGAATCGCCGTGTCAATGTGCAGGGGCGGGGATTCCGCATGTCGCTGCCCGCGTTGCGGTTGCACCACGGCCGCACGAACGGCGGTGCCGTACCGGATGGTGCGGTCGTGACGGGAGTGACCCCGGTGTTCGGCATGCCTCACACGCCACGGCGATGGTTGGGATGTGCACGCCATCCCACCCCCGCCTCGAGGTCACTCCCGGCCATCAATCCCGTGCGGGAAGGCGTTGGGCAGCTGACGTGAACCGGCTCCCTCGCGGTTCCGACCTTGTTGAGGAAGGCCAGTGCGCCGAGCTTTGGTCAGCCCGTTGCGAGCGATGGCCCCGGTGGAGAGCGGCGAAGCCTCCTCGGATGGCCGGAGCATCCTGAACCACGCGAGGGAGAACCGACATGCGGAAGCTGTTGCTGGCCTGCTTGGCCGTCGTCGTGTTGCCTGAGCAGGCGCAGGCCCAGGAAGCTCCGGACCGCTTCCTGCTCGGAGCCGGGATCGTGGGCGGCAACAGCGTCGCGTGTCCCGGACACTACGTCGGCATCAGCGGTCGGCTCGCCGGGCCGGTGTCGCTGTACGGGATGGTGGAGAACTACCGGTGCGCCGACTTTGCGGGGTCGGCGAACCGGATCGGCGGGTCGGTCCTCCTCGGACGTTCCAGCTGGCTCGTTCGTCCGGCGTTGCGCGCGGGCATCGAATACGATGGAGGAGACGTTTCACCGACTGCCGGGCCGGTACGAGCCTGACGTTCGGACGGCGCTACGGGGCGCGCTTGATCCTCCACGTCGGCGACGGGTCCGGCGGTACGAACATCGTGCTCTTCCAGATGGGCGGCTACATCTCGTTCTGAGCCCGGCTGGCGTTCCCGGCGGCGACGGGTTCGGCGGTCGGACGCCACCAAGCTCCGGAACAGGGGCTCGACGGCCTTCCCGCAAGGGATTGCTGGGTCTGGGAGCGACCCGAGGGGGCGGGGCCGGGGTGCGCAAACGCGCCCGGCCCCGAACCCGTAGCAGGCCCTCGGACTGCCGGGTCGCTCCCAGCCCCGCCCGAGCGAGCCCTGCGGCCCCGGTCGGCTGGGACCGCGACGCTCAAGCCCTTTGTGCGCAGAAGCTTTGACCGCTCCGCCGGTGCGCACGACCCGAGTGCCGCGGTGCGCATCGGCACCCCATGTCGTTTTCGCGGGCGTACACGGTCATGACTCACGGCGCTGGAGGTGCACAAATCATCGGTAGAGGATTCGACAGGGTCGGGCGTTCGCGCCGCTCCGCGTCCCTCGATTCGCTTCGTCGGTGGGGCTCGCGCACCTTCCACCCGGCTAGCCCGCATTTCTCACACAGGCCAGTCAGAGGCCTGAGGGGAGGGGTTGAGGGTGTGACCGGGGGTGGCCAAGCGTGTCGGAGTGAGGGACAGCAGGTCCCTGGCGGGTTTTTCGAAGCAGCGAACGAAGAGATTGACGGGCTGAAGAGGCCCTGATTGGTTCCAGGACGCAGTGGTCCTTGGAACGTGGTGGCTGGGAGGGTGCTCGGGAGCGGCCGGGGAGCCTACCCCGGTAGTCGAGCGTGGACCCGTGCGAAGGCTGCGGCGGAGGGGTGCGCGGAGTCCATGGCGACCTTGACCCGGCGAACCGAGACCATGACGCGGGCACCGATCTTGAGGAGCCTGAGCCGGAGCGTTCCCGCGGTGGCGCGGGCGAGCGGGGTGCCGTGAAGCGCTTGCCTGATGGCATCGAAGAGGATCGACGCGAAGGCGGAGAAGAGGAGCCGGAGCTGGTTGGCGGCGAAGCAGGTGGCCGAGGTCCGGTCGGAGAAGAGATCGAGCTGCTGCTCCTTGATCGTGTTCTCCATGTTGCCCCGTGCGCAGTAGAGGCGCTCGTACACGGTCCGCGCCGAGAAGGTGTCGGCGGGCAGCGAAGTGACCACGAAGCGGGGGTTCGCCTTGTCCGCCAGATGCTCGGCCTTCGCCACGACGCGGCGCTTACAGGACCAACTGGTGAGGGTGGCGTAGGGGAACTCCGTGAACCGGCGGGCCGGCCGGCCTTTCTTCTCCGCTTCGGCCGCGGCGTCGTCGAGTAGCCATACGATGCGCTCGACGAGCCGCGAGTTCCTTGCCAGCCCGATGACATAGTCCACGTCGTTGTCCTTGCACCACGCCATCAGTTCCTCGCGAGCATACGCGGAATCGGCACGGAGCAGGATCTTCAGCCAGGGCCACTCCTGGCGGAGCCGGGCGACGATGCGGCCGAGCGGTCCGGTCACCCCTCCGGCCGGGTCGGCGTTGCCCGGCCTGAGCTGTGCGAAGAGCGGGCGTCCGCCACAGGTGATGTACAGCGGCAGGAAGCAGTAGTGGTTGTAGTAGCCGTGGTAGAACCGGCCCTCTTGGCTGCCGTGCACCGCAACGTCGGTCGAGTCGATGTCCACCACCAGCCGCGACGGGGGCAGGCCCTGCCAGGAGTCGATGAACGACTCGACCAGCACGTCCTGAAGCTTCTCGGGGTCGTGGTCGATCTTGGCGTAGCGGCTCGGCTTGCCACCGGCAGGTGCGTGCTCGAGCCGGCTCAGCGTGCTCTTGCCCGCCAGTGGTGCACACCCTTTCCGGCGTGCCTCGAGCTTGCCCGACAGCAGTGCCAGCAGCGGGTCGCGCCGCAGGTCGTCGTGGTCGTTGAGGTCGTCGTACCCCAGGGCAATGCCGGCGATGCGCTGTGCCACCAGTGTCCGCACCGAATGTTCCGTAAGGCGCGGATCGCGGTGGTCCGTGAAGCCTGCGGCAACCCGGTCGAAGAGCCCGGTGGAACGGTCCGCCTGGCGAAGGAGCAGCGCCCCGCCGTTCGAAGTGATCGATCCGCCGTCGAACGCGGCGGTCACCCTGCGGCCTTGGCACCCTTGAAATGCGAACGAAAGCGGTTTACACTGTGTCAGCATCGGTCCTCCTTGGGGAATCATGTCAAGTTCATGCCCTACATAAACTTAACACCCCTCGGAGGCCGGTGCTCTCTTATAGGTGTGAGAAATCCGGGCTAGCTCCACTCCAACTGGGAGCATCGGTTGAATTGCTTACGGCCAGATCGGCACGACGAAGCGTCGCGCAATTTCAAGGACGAGTCCGGCGATCACGCCAACCAGAATTCCTGTTGCTAAGGTTCTCTTCCACCGCTGGCGACCCTCGGCACGAGTAATCTTGCGAAGCAGCGATGCCTTGCTTTCCGTAGTTTCCCGGTCTCCTTCATGGAGCAGAACCTCTACGACCATGCGGGCTCCGATACTTTTGCGTTCGGGGTCAGGCACCAATTGGTTGTAGGCAGAGAACTGGGTGCCGGCCGGACAGGCCAGAGACTTCCCGTCGGGCATGTTGACCTTGATCGGTGCCTCCGCCATGAAGATGCTCCCACCACTTCTGATGTTGCCCTTGCTCTCGATCATGGCCGCGGCTCCAAGCTGGCGGTCGCCCCAGCTTGGAGGGCGGCACCAAGGCTGGCTGTTGCGAGAGCGTCAAGCGGTGGGGGGTGGCGCAGGCCTCAACCTGTGAAGTGCCTCCCTACAGAGGTAGAGAAGCACCCGCCGCGCGATTTCCACTACCAGAGACAGAGCCACGCTGTCAAGGTCCCCGACGATGATTCACCGCTAGCTCATTCGCCCATGACCACCTCCCATAATTTGAGCGTGAACGCCCGCACGCACTCCATGAACTCGGCCGAGCTTCGCGGAGGCTCTCACGCCGGCACGATGGCGCGCTGGCGAGAGATCGACCGCACCGATACATGGTTACCGCCCATGTCGCTGCCCACTTGGTCAGCATGGTCACTGACCAATGTCTGCACGGGACGGGTCCACGGGACCGTCGTCGCGGCGCATGGTCCGCAGTGGCCGCTCCTAACGAGCGAATCATCGTTGTAGCAGGCCCGTCAGCCTTGGGTATTCCTGGCACGCCTCAACCAACGAGGCCGGGGCCGGCTCCGCGAGCTTCTGATCTTTGTGGCACATGTCGTACAGCCGGTCGGCCAGTGGCTGGCAATCGGCTTCACGCCGAAGGTGCCGATAGCGGGTCGTCTCGTCGAACTCGTGGCCGCTCAGGTAGCGGAACCACGTCTCGATACTGCGGCGCGGAACCACTACGAGAACCGGATCCGAAGCTCGGAGAGCCGCGATGCCCCGTTCCGCACACTGCCCTTGGAGCTGCGTTCGACGAGCTTCCGCCGATTCCGTGTCGGCATCGATGACCACGATCAGGGCGGCCCCCCGCCGACCCCGAATCAACCTCAGCTGGTCGGGAAATTGCTCACGCACGCGCTGCTCACCGGATCCACTCCCAGCCGCACACGGAATACTGTGAATCCGGCGACGGAACCGGCGTCCAAACCGGCAACGGAGGAAGCGACGCACGAACATGTCCGTCTGCAGGTCCTCACAGAGCAGAATCACGCTCGCGCTCACCGCTCCCAACCCCGTGCGACCAATTCGGAATAGGATGCCGGCCCCGCCGACGCAGGTGGTTCGTACTTCACCCGCGCCAGTCCGTCGTCGTCCCGGAAGAACCACTTGGCTTTCCCGCCCAGGTAGTCGATTGTCACGGGGTGATGGGAGATGATGACAGCCTGTTCGAGAGTGTTTCCCAGAGCTTCGGAGAGCGCCACCACCCACGGCTGCACTTCACGCAGCGAGATGTAGTTGTCGGGCTCGTCGACGAACAGCGAGGCCCTCGCCCCCCCTCCGTCGCAGAAACGCAGTAGGCAATACAGGGCGATCAGCGCCCGCTGCCCGTCCGACAACTGCCCGATCCGGTACCGCGAACGCTTGTGTGGCCGCTTGAACACAGCCTCCAATGCACGAGCATCTTCACCAGTGGCAATGAGACTCAGTGACTCAAATGAGGGAAGCACGTCACGGAGATCACCCAGTAGGTCCACGGCAGCGCCCAGCCGCTCAGGGGAGACCCTGCGGTACCACGCGACAAAATTGGTCATAGCCTGTGTCAGAAGCTCGTCCTCCGTCCTGGCTTCCTCCTCGAAGATCGGCGGGCAGGGTCGGACGATGGTCCACATCGCCAACTCCCTCTTGAAGCGAGACAGTTTCTTGTTGTCGTGCCGCTCATGCAGGGCAGCGAGTCCGGATTGCGTCCAATCGAACGGGTACTTCGGTCCTTGACTTCCGTCATCCCGGTACAGTTGAGCGTCGCCGATTCGGAACTCGAAGAGGGGTCTCTCGTCGCACAGAAGGACTTCCTCGTCAATTCGCATTAGCTTGGGTTCGCGGTGGCCGATGCTCAACCGGTAGTGGTACGAGTGACCCGCGATGTCGAGATCAAGCTCAATCTTCTGCCGCACGCCACTGTCCTCGTGGTCGCCAGCGCTGTCTTGGTGGTTGCCGGCGTAAAGCTGTGATAGGTCCCTTCGTCGGAAGACCTCGTCGACCTTTCTGCCTCGGTAGACGAGGCTCTGAATCTTCAGCAGCACGTCGAACACCGAGCTCTTGCCGGTGCCATTCGAGCCCAAGAAGACATTCAGCTCGTCGAACTTCAGTTCGAAGTTCACGAGACAGCGGAAGTTGTCCGCGTAGAATCTCTGAATCATGGATCGTCCCCCCGGGTGTCTGACTGGCGAATGGCTACGAACCCGAATCTAGCTCACCGGACTCCGTGCGCTACCGGCTAGACATCCCGGAGCCGACCCGGCGAACGGCGATCTCGACCTAGCGGGCTTCAAGGTGCCATGGTGTCCCCCCGGGAGAGGTTAGTCGCTCAACGCCGGGTCCCGCCCCCCGCGGCGCACTAACCTTGGCAGTGGTCGGGGCTTCTGAAAGGTAACGGCTCCGCGAGCGCCTGGCCTGCCAGCGGCGGACGCAGCGCGAAGAATCGCTCGGCGCTGGCAGCAGCGGTACGTCCCCGATCCCGGGGTTGTGTCCGCGGGCTTCTTCCAAGACCGAAAGCGCTTCGGCTGTCACCGGCGTCCGGTGCTCGTGGCCGGTCTTGTCATGCTCGCCCCGCCACCGGATGACACCGGCTCCCACGTCGATGTCCGACCACCTGAGCTTGCGGATCGCCCCGATCCGGTGACCGGTTTCGTGCGCGAGCACGAGCGCGACGCGAAAGCGCCAGTCCATCTCCACAGACACCTCCAGCAGGGCTTCGTACTCCGCCTGCGTGAGCAGCACCCGGTTCGGATTCTTCTCCCTCGGCACCATGAGGCCCCTCAGCGGGTTGGACCGCAGGAGGAGCCGTCCCTGCCGGTCCCTCGACCTCGCGGCCCAGTTGAGGATCGCGAGCAGGAACGTCAGGTCCCGTTCGACCGTTCGGTCGGACACTGGCTTTCCGCTCGGCCCGATCCTGCCCGCCTTGCGCACCCGGATGAACCTGTCCCAGTCGCGCCGCGAAAGCGTTCCGGGCCTCCGGTCCTTCCCGAAGAATCCCAAGAACATCTCCATCGCGGTCCCGTCGTAGCTCCGCGACCGCCGACTCTTGGTCGGCGTCACCTCCTCACCGTAGATTTCAAACAGCTTCTCCAAGCTGAACGGCTCGGGTTCGGTCTCCGCCTTGGCGCCGGGCTCGTGCATCGCGACGCCAGCGGCGAACTCGTCCGCCTGCCGCTTGGCCCTTGCCCAGTCGCGGTGCTTGAGGGACCGGGTGAGCCTGCGCCCGTTCTCCCGCCACTCCAACTGGTACAGGCCAGTCTTCGGATCCGGAAAGACCCGGACCCGGTTCCGGCCCCACTCGCCGGCGCCACTGGGGCGTTGATTTCTGCGGTTTGTTGAGGAGCCGCCGCGGCACTAGGAGGCCGCCCGGCATGGTCGGTCCCCGGAAGTGCGTCTGGAGCCGGGACTGCGCAAACTGCCGCCCGCGACATCCGCGTCCCGTCCTTGCGCGGCGATGCCGAACAGCCCGGCGGCCAGCTGGTCGGCGAACGGGTTCTCCGCCGCCGCGGCGGCGCGATCTCCGGGGGTCTGAGGGGGCACCGCTTTTTTTCGGGTTGCGCGGTTCGCTCTACCGTCCGCGCGGCCTCGTCGGCGGATCGTGTTTGGTGTAGAAGCTGGCGCCAGGTGGATAACCGGGATGCGGGCATGGGCTGTCGATAACCCCCACCTCGTAGAGCTCGTTGGTCGCGTCGTCGAGCGCGTCGTATTCCTCCTTCGTCGGTTTCCGCCCGTCGGACATTGGGGACAGGTCCACCCCCTCGTGGAACGTGAACACCGGCTGGCCGTTCACGACCGCCAGCGTGCCGAACGGCGGCGCGAGATCCCCGATGAAGTGACACATCTCGTAGAACCCCGGGACCTTCGGCCGGAAAGCACCCCCAAGTCTGGCCCGCGCCTCGGCGAGGTCGGTACGGACCCGCCAACGGTTCGCCCGTAGCTTCTTCATGCCGACCTCGATGCCGCGCCGAGGGTCAATCTGGAGCAGGTTCCACAAGCTGCCGGCCCCCGCCTCGTACATTCGGAGAACGGCGTCGAAGTCGCCTTGATTCCACATCACAAGCAGGATTTCGCGTGCGCCCTCGCTTTCGGGGTTGGCGGTCGCGATGGCGACCAGCCGTTCAGCGAAGGCGTCCCGCTCGGCTTGTGGCAATGGGGAGCCGATGCCCTCCAACTGTTTCCATTGCCTACCACCGAAACCACGAAGAATGGCACCGGCGGCCATTGCCGCCTGTTTCGTCTCCCCGTCCGTGGCCAGCGCGACCAGGACCGAATCGATGGTCCAGGCCCGATGTATTTGCTCGATGCGTTGCAGACTGGCTTCGGCAGGTGCCTGCCCCACCAGCCCAGCCGGAGCCAGCAGCAGGACCGCCGCCGCCAGTGATGTTGCCATGTTTCGCATTTCCGAATGTTCCTTTCCGAAGTGTTGAATGGACCTACTTGTGGACGGCCCAGTCCCAATAGCTGCCGTATCTGTAGAGCCACCACTCCCAACCGGCATAGCTGGGCGGATCGCGCTCTTCGGCCAAGCGCCTCATCTCGTCGTGCGCGTCGGTCGCCTCCTGCTTCGCCGCCGTCACGACCGCGCTTCTCGACATGCCAACCAGCCCGTCCCACACGGCGTAGATGTCGTGTTCCCCGACCACCTTGGCGAAGTCGTTCAGGTGACCCTGTTCGTGCTGCTCGACGACCGTCACCATCCGCTTGTACCCCGATATGTCCAAGCACTTCGTGTTCACGTAGTGCTCGTTGGCCTTGGTGACGCCCGATCCGCAGGCCTCCACCAGATCGGGTTCCCCCGCCAGCGGATGCTTCGGCCCGCCACTCGTCAGGACCGGCGCGAGCTGGGCGGAGACGGCCACGGGCGCGTTCACGGCCGACACGTAGAATCGGCCTTCCCACGGCCCCGTTGCCGAGTCCACCGCGAAGCTGTCGTCCCCGCGGTTGAAGAAGTCGTCGCCGCACAGGTCGGGCATCGCGGCGCCCCATCTCGTGCCGGCGGGCTTCCAACTAGCGCTAACGCCGGCGCACTCGATGTCGGCCCAGCGCACGTTCATGTCACTCTGCCAGCTCCACCCCCGGCCATTCACGGCGATGACCGCCTTCGCGGGCTCGAAGGCCGTCCCGTTCACCAGACCCGTCACCTGCATGGTCCCCGACAGCACCGCCCTGCCCCCCCACGACGTTCCGCCCGATTGCGTGGCCCCGGTCTCCGGGAATGACCACTGGAGGCCGGAGAAGATGGCCGACGACTCGTCGGCGGACAGGGTGCAGGTGACGTCGGTCCCCCGTTCAACGCCTCCGTCGGGATCGCATTCCAGTTTGACCGTCAGCGTGTCGCTCTCCGTGCCGCCGCCGCCGCCGGGATCGTCGGGGTCCTCGGGGACGCAATAGACGATCCGCTTGCCCACCACCACCCACACGCCCTCCCTTTTTTCGATGGTGAGGATGACGTAGCAGTCTCCCGGACCAACGTCCCCGGAACCGCTCGTCCCGTCCTCCCCCTCCCATTCCACGACGTAGCCAATGACCGTAGTGTCCTTGAAGATGCTGTCGTCCCGCATCGTCACGCTGTCGGAGAGCGCCTCAAGCGTGCCTGCCCGGGTGTGCGCCGCGACCGAATCGGCGGACGCCGAATCGGTGGCCATGTCTCCGGCGACGGGCGGCCCGGCATCGCCCAATGGGGGCATGGTGGCATCCTGGCCGCAGGCCGCAAGCAGCGCGAGCGCCGCCGCAAGCCCCACGTTCGTTCGTGTTCTCATGGTCGTTCTCTCCTTCGCGCAAGATACGGGCGCTCCGATCGTGTCGCCAAATGGTGGGGTGCCGCCCGCGGTTGGCCGAGGTTAGCTGCCGAACGGTTCACCGGGCGGACACGGCGAGCAGGGCAGCGGGCTGTTGATCCGTGTAAGGGTCACGTCTCCTTCTCATTCGGGCTTGTGTGTGGCCCTCGACACCACCCCGTAGGGGTCCATGGGGCCGATGTCCAGAGCCGAGGCTTTGAGGGGGCCGGCCGGACTAGCAGACATCCGCGCATTCGCCGGGAACCACGCGCCAGATCGTCAGCCAGAGCGCCTCTTCCTCGTAGTGGCGGGCGTCCGGGCGGATCTTGAATTCCCAAACGCCGTGGCACCAGAACCACGAGCACGCCTTGGGGTTCGGCTCGTCCGGCCAGCGTGGGTCGATCCCGGCGTCCATCGCTGAGGGCGCGCGGTCGACCGCGACCTCCCACTCGCTGTTCGGTAGCAGCCCCCAGGACGCAGTGCCCTGCGACACCAGTTCGCCCGTCTGCGAGAGTGTCACGTCCACGAAGACGAGACCGGACTCGGGCACGGCGAAGCAGCCCGACGGCAGGTGATTCGACCCGAGCGTCACCGTGTCCGCGTCCCATCGCACCGCCACCTCTAGACCGGCGAGGCCGACTGGGTCGATGATCGAGTTGCGGAGCGTAAGCCTGTCCCCTTCAAAGGAGATGGTCCTGACACCGAGTGGCACCGTGACCTCGAGACACGCGCCGCCGGATTCCTCGGTTACGTCGGCACACGCCACGAGCGCGAGCAGCGCGACCGCCGTTGCCCGCACCACTCCCCTTCTGGCTGCCGCGCTCCTCATCCGATGTTCTGTAGCCAGGTGTCCCGGATGTCGTTGGCGTTCCAGCCCCGTGGCTCCGTCGCGCCCTCGCCCGCACTCTCTGGCGCGCGGATGCCGCGAAACTCGCGGTTGTGGACCGTACTGTTGACGCGGTTCTCAAGGCACCATACGAAATCGGAGACGTTCTCGCGGTCGTGGGTTCGGACGATGCCGAACTCGTTCCTGCGCTGCACCTTGCAAGTCCGGAATACGGTCATCACGTAGTAGGCCGAGTAGTTCGTGTCGTCGTCGCCATCGCTCACCGAGTCGATCAGGTCCCAGAACAACGCCGCGACGTAGCCCTCGGTCAGTGGCTCCCGGTCCGATCCGTCCGTTGGCGGAGACTCGAAGTTGTAGGACGGGTGCGGGTCGCGCGACCCGATCTTCCCGGCGTAGTCGGCGAGGCCCTCTTGGAACGCGCAACGGTAGCCCGACTCCTCCCAAAGTTCGTGCGTGCGGCAAGCGTATTCGGTGTCCCACAGTCCACCGAGCGCCTTGTGGTGCAAGGCGTGTCCGTACTCGTGGGCGGCCGTGAACTTGTTCCAAAAGGAATACGGGCCGAAAACGATGCGGTCGGACGTTTGCAGGTAGTAAGAGCGGCCGCCGTGCCCCATGTCGGTCCCCCAGCTTTGCCGTGCCTTGAAATAGCCGCCGAACCCCGAGTCGATCCGCGGGATCGCCTCCTTCAGGTTCGACCACGGCATGTAGGTGTGATCGGTGCCGACGACCTGCATGGAGGTGTTGCAATCGTCGGCAGTCGCCTCCCAGTACCCGAGGAACGAGCCGCTTCCCACCTCGGACGTTGCCGGCAGATTCCCGCCGCCTGCCAAATAGTAGCCCTCCGCGGGGCACCTGAAGCGTACGATGCCGCTTGTCGGCACCGTGTAGCTCTGCGTCGCCCCCGTGATGTAGTCCGGATCCTCTACGCTCGCGGTGTTGGCCCAGATGGTCGCGCCGACGGCAGGTCGCAGATGCAGGCCGCGCTCGTTGTACAGGACCTTGACCTGAACCGAGGATCCGTAGCTGGCGGTCAGCGCTCCAGATGCGGTCGCTTGGCCGGTCTGGTTCGCTCGGTATGGCGCCTTCGGCCGGAACGGGCCGGGCACCGGGGCGGTGCGGCTTGGGAACGCCAACGCATCGAGTGTACCCCAAAGCGTACCGCCACCCTCCATGACGAACATCCACGCCTTGCGGTAGACATCGTCGAGGATGTAGGGACTGTTCCTCGGGCCGCGTGTGTCCGCCTGCACCGCAACATGGTAGGTGCCCGCCTCGACCGTCCCGACAGCGAGCTCCTTTATCCAGACATCGTCTGCGGTCATCGCGGGCAGCGTCCAACGGGCAACGACCGGGAGCTTGGCGTTCGGCGGATAGGAGAGACGCTTGCCCGATCCGGAATGAGCCATAGCCGCTTGGGTCGGGAGCGTGACCGTCACCTCACCGCCGGAGATATCCTCAATGGCGCGCCCTTCGAGCCGGAGCGTGACCGGCAGGTCGGGGAGAACCGCTCCGACGGCAACGATCTCGATGGCGAGTCGCGGTCGGAACGGGTCGACGATCTCGGTGACAAGAGCATCGGACCCGGCACGGACCACAGCGGGGAACCTCTCGATCGTCGTGGGATCACCGGGCAAGGGGGATGGATCGACGCCCAACGGATCGTCGGTGCAGGCTGTGGCAAGCAGCACGCCTCCTACTGCAAGAACGTTCGTTCCAAGCTTGCTCATGGTACTCTCTTTCTTCTGAGTTCTCAACGGTTCACTCGCGTCCCTCGGACCGCTGACAGCCTTGGCAGTCCTCCCCGCACATTCATTATCGACAAGACGGGCAGCCCCCCATAGCGGGAGAATCCCGTCACTATGGGGGGAAATCCCCGTCAGCCAGCGCCGTTGCGTCCCGGATGGTGGACGGGAGCCTGTGACCCCGTGAGAGCTTTGGGGTACGCGTGATGTTCACGAACCCTGGGGATCGCCGACCTCTCGGAAGCGCGCGAAGTGAGCCATCACGGTGCGGGAGCGAGCAGCCGACCCAGTCGGCACGGAAGGCCCGCGTTGTCCGGCGGTGACCCCGGTATCCCAGACGGCTCTCTCGTTCGGCGGAGTCCGGTCGGGGGGTAGTCGTCTTCCTTTCCATGGGATTGCCGACAGCCGACGTACTTCCCGTGGTGTAGCGTAGGCCTTGGCTTGTCAGCTAACTTTTAGTCGCCGTCCGACCGTATCGCATCCCTCACAATCCGGAGATCGGAAACCGAATCCATGACACCCAACGAACGCAGGGTCAGCGCCTTTCTGGTGCTGCTCCTCGTAGGATCCCTCATCATCGAGCTTGGGGGATTCGTTCTCCCCGTCACCCAAACGCAGGAGTGTTACACGACGAGCCCCGAGGAGATGTGTGTCGAGACCGAAAGCGGCTGGGTGGTTACCGTCCCGATGTCGACCAGCTTCATCAACGAGATCCTGCCCGTCCTCGATGGCATGAGCCTTTCCCACGATCTCAGTTCGAATTCTCCTCATTGGAGCATGTGCAACGACATGTACGACCAGCTGCACGGCAATTTGCGGACGTTGATCGCGTCCGGCTCGGCTCGCGAATACAACGACGCCAACAATCCCTCGAACGGCTTCCACGTCAACGACCACTCGTGGCCCCACTACGGCTTCAACAGGGGCCGGTGGGGCCTGAACGGCAGACCGGGCTCGCTCGCCCATGAGTCGGCACACCATGTCGGCGTGCATCACAACAGCGGCGCGCTGAACTCGTACAACGCGGGCGACATCTGCTTCGACTACTAGGAGAATAGGAGAAAACCATGAAACGCACGCTGACTCTGGCGCTTGCCCTCCTCGCGCTCTCCTGCGGCGATAACTTCGGAGAGAGCATGACGCCGCTTCCGCAGGAGGAGCCAGACACGATGCCCACCACCATCCCGCTGGAGCGCCAAGGCGCTGCGGTGCGCTTGGCCGATGATGTGCGCTATCCGCTCGTAAACGCCGCCCTCAAGCACGTCATGGAGAACGGCGAGTTCACGGGAGTTGCCCGGCACACGAGGGTTCGGATCGACGCGAGCCGGATCTTCGGCGGGAACTACGCTGGCGAGCCGGTGCGGATCGACGGACGCGATTACGCGCGCTTCGTCGCTGGCGACAACAGCATGTCCATCCGCGACGGGGAATACATCCTGTCCATCCGCGGGCTGCACATGGAAGCCGGCGGACGCTACAGGGTCTCCGTCGGGATCGGCTACATGCACCCCGAGTACGGGTGGGGCGGCGTCCTGTACGAGATGCACTTGCGTGAAAGTGACGACGGCTGGCAGGTCGAGACGATGACGGCCAAGCTGCATACCTGACTTCAAGCGGCTGGATGGATCTCGTGAAGTTTGGAATCCGGTGGAAGCGGGTTGCGAGATCGCCACGCGAGTCCCCCTCGGAGAGCGGTCGTGTCGAGCAGGCGACCCCGCCCCAATCCCTCGGACAGGTGGCCATGCAGGAACGGCCCCATGGAGCCCATTGGCCACTCCCGCGGCTTCCCGGCATTTGAGACGGTTTTGCCGCCGTCTGTGGGCGGCCAAACCAGATACAGACCAGCGGCAAGAATGGCAGATCGTGCAGTCCTGATTAGACTTACGTGATTCCTTGCCGCGATCAACTCCACCGTGACCCTGCCATTTTGGCAGGGTCACGGTGGCGTAAATCACGGTCGGAAACCGTCTAAAGTCATACAGGACTGCACGATCTGCGTTTCTATCTGTTTGACGGTATCCGACTCCATCGTATCGCTATAGCGGGAGAATCGCCATCAGATGGCGGGAATACTGACCTTCGCGAACGGCGTGAAAGACCCCTCCGCAACTGGCGGTGCCGATTACATCCAGAGACGCATCGGGTCTCGTGGGTGCTGCCAAGCGTGGTGGGAGCGCAGCGACACCACGCGAGTGCCGCTCCGAATCCGAACCTCGAAGAAGCGGCTTGACGGTTGACGTAAGACCAGTTGGTTGACCTGCGGGCGGTGCCATGTCACGGCGGCAGAGTGACTATTATGGTTCAACTTCGCGTCGTTCCCCCGCCCGAGGAAAAGAGAGGCTCAGAACATGAACCTACCCCCTTACCGTCTATTCGTACTCGGGGCAGGCTTCTCGGCTCCTGCGGGTCTGCCTCTGGGGAATGGTCTCCTTGAACGCGTCCGAGAGGATGTTCGAGGCATGTTTCACCGCGCCGGCTGCTGGGACGGTACCCTGGAACAGGAGATCGGAGAATGGTCTTCGCTGTACCCAGGCGAGCCGATCAATCTGGAGCGCGTACTCGCGTATAGCCACCGGAAGCACTATCTCGGGCTCCTGGGTTCCGATGAGTACTTCGCGCAGGGCAGCCGATCAATAGTCGCTGCGCTGCGGGCGATCCAAGGGATACTCATTCGGGAGACACCCAGCGACACCCCGAAGCTGTACCGGGATTTCGCTCAGCGGCTTGGTCCCCACGATGTCGTGCTTACGTTCAACTACGACACCCTCTTGGAGCAAGCGCTCGACGGAGTTGGCAAGCCATACTCGTTGACTCCCGAGCGGTGGCTCCAGACGGACCCGGGTGGATCCGAGCCAAGGTTTGTCGACCTCCTCAAGCTCCACGGGTCGATTGACTGGTACGATCGTTACTACCATGACGCTGCCGTGCGCTTGCACGCCGAGCAAGGTCACTACGTGCCCAACCGGGATCCGATCTTCGGTCCGACTCCGACGGTTTCGTCAGAGCCACTCGCACGGGGACATACGGAGGTGGCTTTCGGGAATCGTATCCTGCCACGAGTCTTCCGCGTACCCAATCACACGGCGCATTTTCCCATGGAGGAGAGGATTGGGTCAAGAATCGTTCCCTTTATTCTGCCGCCGGCCTACGACAAGCTGCTTGGATACGACCCCATCTTGGATCTGTGGGAGAACCTTCATCGGACACAGGATGCCTTTTCGTCGATGGTCGTGATCGGCTACTCGATGCCTCCGTATGACAGCTACGCTTATGAGACGCTGGGCCGTCTCTTCGTTGAGTACCAGCGGGGCGGCGATACGACATCATGGGAGCATCGACGCAGGCCGATCCATCTGATCACGCGGGCCGATTCGAGGCGAGAGGCCCTCGAAAGCTATCCTTTCTTGGATCGCGCCAAGACTCGCGTCTGGACCCAAGGGTTCTCGCCGGATTCGCTTGACTGGATCGACTGGGAGAATGGTGCCGTGAAGGGGGGTCATTTGGATGCGGCGGGGGTAGCCTCTGGCTCTGGCCCGGACTGAGACATCCAAGGCTCGCCGCGTTCGATGGCGGCTTCGGCTTCGGCCAGCACCCTCTCCTCGCGGTCGGTGAGTCCCTGAGTCCGCTTCCGCTCGCGGAGTTCGGATCGGATGTGCTGCCAGTCGATGCTCATGGTCGCTGCCGCTATCAGAATCGCCGAGTAGACGTACGAAAACCAATCGGAGTCCCTCAACATAACTCCAGCCGGTGACTCGACAGGTGCCCCAGTCATCTGCTCCACGGACTCGGACTTCCATCAGGTTGGGTTCGTCCGGCGTTCGGCGGCTAAGGTCATCTGGATCCCGTGAGGCAACTGCACGACGGGTTTGACACCGAGGCATTGCTGCGCTTCAATCGTACCGGTGTTCTGGCTTACGGTGCCGAATGGGAAGCGGCGTTCCGCACACTCTTCGGGGGTTGTGAGGGCACGGAGCCGACGACCGCGTTCTTGGTTTCGGCCCGTGCCGTCCGTACCGCCGCGAACCGGTTCGTCGTGATATCTTCCGAAGGTTGCTGGATCTGACCACGAGACGGCGGGACGTCCGATTCCCAAGAAGGCGAGATGGCCGGACCCAACAAGAAGCTGATCGTCGCGGCGGAGGCGTATTTCGCCGATCTTCGACGGGTGCGCGCATCCGGCGGCGCGACGGGGGAGCGCTCGTACTATCCGGCGCTTGAGGGCTTGCTGCGCGCGGTCGGAGCCACGCTCAAGCCCAAGGTGTTCTGCGTTCAGGAACTGGCGGATCAGGGGGCTGGCCATCCCGACTTTGCCCTATTCACGGCGAGGCAGGTTCAGAGGGGCCGCCCGAGGCCAGGGCAGGTACCCGAGCGTGGCGTGGTCGAGGTCAAGGGCGTTGGTGACGATGCTTGGCTGACGGCGGACTCCGATCAGGTCAGCCGCTATTGGGAACGTTACCGCCTGGTGTTGGTCACGAATCTACGGGACTTCGTCTTGGTGGGCGCGAACGGGGTGGGAGGCCCCGTCGAGCTCGAAGCCTTCCGACTGGCTGCGGACGCGGACGACTTCTGGCGCAAGATAGGGACTCCCCGCGCCTTCGCCCGCAAGGTCGGCGCGGGTCTCGGCGAGTATCTCGCTCGGGTGCTTTCGCACCGGGCCGCCCTGGCCGAGCCGAAGGACTTGGCGTGGCTGCTGGCTTCCTACGCCCGCGACGGCTTGGCCCGTGTCGAGGCGGCGGAGAACGTTTCATCCCTGCTGGCCGTCCGCTCGGCCATGGAGGAAGCGCTCGGGATTCGGTTCGAGGGCGAGCGCGGGGATCGCTTCTTCCGTTCCACCTTGATCCAGACGCTGTTCTACGGCGTCTTCTCCGCATGGGTGCTGTGGTCCCGCCTTGAGCAGAAGAAGAACGGCCCGCTGTTCGAGGGCCACTACGATCCGCGGCGGTTCAGGTGGCGGGAGGAGGTCTGGCACCTGCGGGCACCCGTGCTGCGTGCCTTGTTCATGCAGCTGGCCGACCCGGGCCGACTCAAGCCGCTCGGCCTGGTCGAGGTCCTGGACTGGACTTCGGCGGCGCTCGATCGCGTGGATCGGACGGCGTTCTTCTCGCGGTTCAACGACGGCGAGGCGGTGCCGTACTTCTACGAGCCGTTCCTCGAAGCCTTCGACCCCGTTCTCCGAAAACAGTTGGGCGTGTGGTATACGCCCACCGAGGTGGTCCGCTACATGGTGGCCCGCGTGGACAAGGCGCTCAAGGACGATCTCGGAATCGCGAAAGGGCTCGCGGCGGACAACGTCTTCGTGCTGGACCCGTGCTGCGGCACGGGGGCCTATCTGGCGGCGGTGCTTCGCCGCATCGCTGGCAATCTCGGCGAGCAGGGTCTCGGGGCGCTCGCGGGCGCGGAGGTCAGAAGGGCGGCAACCGAGCGGGTGTTCGGGTTCGAGATCATGCCGGCACCGTTCGTGGTGGCCCATTTGCAGGTCGGCCTCACCATGCAGAATCTGGGCGCGCCGCTGGCGGATGATGGATCGGAGCGCGCCGGGGTGTTTCTCACCAACGCGCTGACGGGCTGGGAGCCGCAGGCGAACAAACCGCTGCCATTCCCGGAGCTCGAAGACGAGCGTGAACTCTCCGAAGCGGTGAAGCAGGATATCCCGATCTTGGTGATCCTCGGCAACCCACCCTATAACGGGTTCGCGGGCATGGCGGTGGATGAGGAACGCGAACTCTCGGAAGCCTACCGCACGACCCAGGACGTGTGGAAGCCGGAAGGCCAAGGCCTGAACGATTTATACGTCAGGTTCTTCCGGATGGCAGAGCGGCGCATCGCCGAGAAGACCGGCCAGGGCGTGGTCTGTTTCATCTCCAACTACTCGTGGCTCGACGGGCTGTCCTTCACCGGGATGCGGGAGCGCTACCTTGAAGCGTTCGACGAGATCCGGATCGACTGTCTGAACGGCGACAAGTACAAGACCGGCAAGGTCGCGCCGGACGGCTCGCCCGACCCGAGCATCTTCTCCACGGAAGGAGATCCGGTTGGCATTCAAGTGGGCACGGCCATCGCGACGCTGGTGCGAAAGAGGGACCATGAACCGGCTGAATCGCTGGGGTTCCGGCACTTGTGGGGCCAAGCCAAACCGGAGGAGTTGATCGCCACGGCGGAGGCGGAGCCGGACACGCTGTACTCCGAGGTTACACCATTGCTGCCGCTGGGCCTTCCTTTTGCGGACACGGCGGTGAGCCCCGACTGGTTCGACTGCCCCGCGCTGCCCGACCTGTTCCCTGTCTCGTTTCCGGGCGTCAAGACGAGCCGCGACGGGTTCTTGGTGGACACCGACCTCGACCGTCTCCGGGCGCGGGTTCGCGAATACTTCGACTCGGCTCTGAGCCATGAGGACATCGCGCGGCGCCATCCGAGGGTTATGAAATCCACGGCCCGGTTCAATGCCCGCGCCGTCCGCGATGCGCGCATGAGGCGGGGCGGGCCGGACGAATCGGGGTTCATGCGCTTCGCCTATCGACCGTTCGACAATCGGTGGCTCTATTGGGAGAAGGAAGGCCCGCTACTCGACCGATCACGTCCCGACTACCGTCCCCATGTGTTCGAGGGGAACCGATTCTTGGTGGCCCAGAAGAAGCCGCGCCGGGAATGGTCACCGCCCCAAGTCATCTCGCCGCTCGGTTGCCTCGATTTGATGGATCGCGGGGCCACTTGCGTCCCGGTTTGGCTTCGCGAGGAAGGCTTGGGCGCGGCGACCGGCACCAAACGTCGTGCCAATCTCTCGGGGACGGCGCAACGGTATCTTACCCGCCTCGGCCTCGATGTCGAGGACCTGTTCCACCACGTACTGGCTACCCTGCACGATCCGGCGTACCGAGAAGCCAACGCCGGGGCGCTACGCATGGAATGGCCGCGCATCCCGCTGCCCGGATGGCCGGACGGCGATGCCGGGGGAGCGGCGCAGGCTCTTGCCCGTTCGGCAACCCATGGGCGCTTGCTGGCCGCGCTACTCGATTCGGAACATCCTGTGTCAAGCGGGACCGGGACGCCCTTGCGCCCCGAGATAGCCGTGCCGAGCACGGTCGCGGGACGCTACATGGCGGGCGAGGATTTCGCCGTGACTGCGCGCTGGGGTCACTTCGGAGCGGGGGACGCCATAATGCCCGGTAGGGGCCGCATCGTCGAACGTGCCTATCGACCGGCGGAGCGCGAAGCGTTGGCGGAACACGTTGCTGGGCTCGGTGAAACCACCTTCGATGTCTACCTGAACGGGGAGGCGTACTGGCGCAACGTCCCCTCCGCCGTCTGGCACTACCGGCTGGGCGGCTACCAAGTGCTCAAGAAGTGGCTGTCCTACCGGGAACACAAGGTCCTCGGGCGGAAGCTACGCCCCGAAGAGGTTCAGCATTTCGCCGACACCGCGCGGCGGATCGTTGCGCTGTTGCTGACCGTACCGCGTTGAAGGGCCAGAGAGAGGTTAACACGGCAGACCGAAACCATGGGCCGTTGCACGACCACGTTCCGGACAACGTAAGAGTCGATGGAGCGGAATGAGTACCTACAAGGACCTTTCTCGGAGTAGGGTCGAAAGATCCGCGGTTGCCCTACACCGGCGATCTGAGTCGGGCCGTGCTCACCAATCGATGGAGTTGGTCAATAGCGTGGCGCTCTGACCTGCCTGCCCTCCGCAGGAGCGTCTTGGCTCTTGCGAGGTCGAACTCTGTCGGGCTCTCGGGATTGATGAGTGATGCGACGAAGCGTGCGCCGCCCAGGAATCCTTGGAGATTGACGACGAGGGCGCTGGCACTTGGGCTGGAGACAACCATGTTGGCAGTGGCGCCCCCCATTCGACTCAGCTCGATGGCGGAGAGCGCGGCATGTACGTGATCCAGAACCTCTTTGCAGGTTCCCAGTGTCACCTTGCCCAGTGGCCCGGATTCTCCGAGCGCGAGTGCTCGATCATGGTGAGCAATCCGCTTGTTCCTCCAAGCAGTAACCGGCTCAGCGGTTGCGACCGCGGCTTTTCGGCGTCGTCTTACCTCCGCCAGCAACACGGAGTCCACGGGATCCTCTTTGGTCAGGCGTCGCTCAAGGCTCTGGAGTCTCAGTGACCCCCCGGCCTTGTCGGTCAAACGGGACACATGGAGCACCAAGTCGTTCCAGAACAGCCCCTGAACGTCAGCGAAGAACGTCGGAGCCACGGCATTGAGAACATCGACCTTCTCCTGAGTTCCGAACAGTTCCAAGAGTTCGTCATGCCTGTTCAGGGCGAAGCACCATTGATTCCACACCGCATGGTGCTCCCGCCCGAACTCCTCGCCGAGCGCGCGGATGTACTTCTGGAGGACTTCGTTCGCGCCATCCTTGGCCATCGGTAGATTCCTCCTCTTTCCGAGGTTGGTTTAGGGGGCACCGTAGGGTACCCAGGTCCTCGGCACCCGACAAACCTTGTCGGCTTCGCTTTGGGGGCAGATTAGGGTGGAACGCGGACCACGCGGCAGGGAGCGCGGCCATCGCCGACGAGTGGGCGGGTCGCCGGTTCGCCTCCCCGCACCGTTCCGGGGAGGGCGCAGGTGGTTTGCTGGCTACTCCCGTGAGGCATGCTGAGGGCTCCGGTAGCCTAGCATTGGCCGGAAGGGCCGTGGGGAGCGTTTTCGCCAGTGATGTCGGAATCAGCGACGGGGCGAGGATCGCCTTCGGGTGGAAGGAGCCGAAACCGAACTGCTGGCAGTGGAGGCGCCCCTCCAGCTATTGGAGCCGTTGGGCAATGTGAAGTCTCTTGGTTTCCACCTCATAGGGTGTAACCTGCACCTGACCGCGCCAAAGGGCGCCAGGGCGGTTTTCTTCAAGCCACTCTTCGCCTCTTGTTCTAACTCGCGCCCGGAGATCGGCCATCAGCGCCGTGAGGTCAAGTCGCTCCGTGTCTTGTGGGAAGTCAATCACCAGCACGATTGATTGAGGTTCGGGGGTGGCGCCCGGTCGGCCACCTGTCGGGATAGATGCCATTTCGGTTTCCCTTCTATAGGGTTGAGTGAGTGTGTTTCCTCGTATGACGTACCGGGGTTGGGATTGGCCTGCGGTCTCCTCCCGCTCGAACAGGGCCGCAGGTCCTCTACCAGCGGCTCGATCTGTCGCCTCTGGATGAGGCCGGTGACCGGGTGGAGGAACAACGGTGCGGCCGTGTTCCGATCCGCCTCATCGTACTGCGGTGTCATCGCTTCGAATCCTCCCCCGCCACGCTCGGGGCCTTGGGTCCGGGACGGAATGTGGGTTACGCTCCGGCGGGGCTCCTTGATCTCCCGCGCCGCGCGCTCGATGTCGGTCGGCGATTCGCGCCGCTCCGCATCCCGCAGCCCCTTTCGGTAGGCCCGCTCTCCCTTGTGGTACCGGTCGAGATCCTCGTGCCAGCCCTCGACTAGGTCCTCTCGGCCACGAACCGCTCCGACTAGCTCTCGCAACGAGCGGTCCGCCAGATCCGTAGTCGCCGGAGCACGGTGCGGCTCTCCCGGTCGGGTCAGTGACGCACGCAGGCAAAGCTGATACCGTGTCTGCATGGCACAAAAACGTGATTCGTGGCGGCAGCGAGTGTTGCCAGCGGCACGGGCGGTTGGCACGATGATTGCCGCAGTCGTTTGGCTGATCGGCATCGCCGGTATGCCCGACGACCTCTCGACATGGGCCAAGTGGGTCGCATGGCTCGATCCCGAATGGGTCCGCTTCGTCTGCATCGTCGTTGGAGTACCCATCATGGCGCTCTACGTGTATCCGCGCTGGTTGGACCGGAGGCGCCGGGCCACGATGCGAAGTGACAGCGACCGATTTCGGTCTATGCAGCACGAACTCTACCGCCTTTCTCGACTCACCAGCAACCCACATCACTATTCGGAAATCCGAGTGATCGGCGGTATCCTGGAGGAAATGGGAATCGCTACCCCTCCGACTTCTGAAATCGGAAACGAGGAGGGGTCGTGGAAGCCATTTCTTGAACGTGCCAGCGTCCTCGCCTCCTTCGGCAGAATTGAGAAGGCGAGAACACTGGCGGGAAACACGAAATGAGCGCGTCAGCCCTTCGGCCACGGCATCTTGATTTCCCACGTGTCCGGGGGAGAGCGGGTCGCTACCCACTAGCCCCCTTCCCTTGCGGCAACCGGCCATTTGGCCCATCGTCCAACTTGTTGGACATCTGGAGAACAAAGAGAGTGGAGCCGTGGGGAATCGAACCCCCGCAACCGGATTCGCGAATCCGGCGGCAGCCCCCAACTGCACCGGCCCCTCTTTTTTCAGCGGGTCGTCGTGGTTGCCCCCACGGCGGCCCGCGCTTCACTTCGCCCAACGTACCCGTTCGGCGTTTCTGCGGAATCCCCGCGCCCCGCCTGCGACTAGCGTCGTCGGTGCAGGAACGGTAGACGAACGACCAGAGCGGGTCACGGCGCATTAACTGCGCGCATTTATTGCTGGCGATTCTCCCAGATTCGCCGGACCTGTCCGTACGTGACATTGGTCAGCGCCCTGCCCACGACATCGCACGCCGACCCCCCCTCGGCGCAGCACTTCCGTGGCCCTTCGCGCTGCCGCCGTTCCGCCGAAAGGCTGAACTCCGGCATCACGCACGTGATCGCGCTCACAATGACCCCGGCCCGGCCAGACTTTGGGGGAGCTCCGCGGGGGGACGGCCTCACCAGTTTCGGATTCAGCATCATATCCCGGAGTACGCTGGCAACCCACGCAGTCAACTGAGGGGGAAGCGGGCCGAACTTCGCTGGGGAGACCAAGCGCCATTGGGAAAGGAGCGCCAATCCGTCCCAGTGTACCCGCGATGTCTTGGCTTTCTCGATCACGTCCTCGATGTCCAGCCGGCCGTCGCGCAAATCGATCGCCACGCCCACAACTCTGGAGCGGGCGTCCATTTGCTCCGCAAACGAGGGCCGCCCATGTCGATAGAAGTCTCGGAGAGCATCCGAAACGTCGGCGTCCTCGGGCATCTCCCACGGGCCATAGCCACTCGTGTCGAGTTGCCACGAGAAGTGTTCCTCCACCCACGCAACAGCTCTGGCGAACTCGCGCTCAGTCATCATCAGCGGCGCCCCCGCAGATGTGTGCGACCATGTCTCCATGACCTCCCGCCGACGCGCGAACAAGTCGAGTCATCCCGGCGGGAAGGCCATCTCACGACATCAAAGGTCATCGCTCGAACTCTCCCCCGCCACGCTCGGGGCCCCGGGGCCGGGGCGGCTGCGGCACAATGCGGGTGATGCTCGGGCCGTCCTCCCGCCCCCATGTCACTTCGCGCTCCCTCAGCCGCTCCGCGTCCCTGAGCCCCTTTCGGTACGCCTCGCGCACCTCCCGCTCGATCTGCCGGGCGCTGTCGGCGTGTGCCTTGCCCAGCGCGGCCCGCTCGTCCTTGTGGTGCCGGTCGAGATCCTCGCGCCAGCCCTCGACCAGGTTCTCCCGGCCCCGAACCGCCCCGACGAGTTCCCGCAACGAGCGCTCGGTCCGCCAGATCCGGAGCCGCCCGAGTACGGTGCGGCTCTCCCGGTCGAGCATCTGCCGATTGTCCTCCTGCCGCTTGTGCAGTTCGGCCCACTCTTTCCGAGCCCGGCTTTCGAGCCGCCAGAACCCCAGCCAGCGCCCGTCCTCGACCTTCTCCCAAGCCTGCATTTCGGCACGCCGCCACGCAGTCATGTCGACCCGATCCTCGTCGCCCGGCGGCGTCGCCCGGCGCGTCCGACCGCGCTCCATGCCCTCGCGGCGGAAGCGCGCCCAGTGAAGCGGCCGGTCCCATATGGGGCGAAGCACCTCCTTGCCCGCGCGCCGCCGCTCGTTGTTCTTGACCCGCCTCTCGACCCGGATCCGGCCCTGGCCCCGCTCGTAGCCCTCGGCCCAGCGCGACAGCCGAAGCTTGCTGTTCCCCAGCTTCGCCGCCTTCCCGGTCTCTGGATCGACCCGGTTGGCGACCACGTGGACGTGGGGATGCCGGGTGTCGTCGTGCGCGACGATCAGAGCCTCGTGGCCCTCCAGTCCCAGCGCCTCCAGGCTCCCGTCCACCGCCCGGCTCATCTCCTGCCGCGTGGGCGTCTCGTCCTGCGCCCAGCTGAGCGAGTAGTGCAGGACCGGCTTCGCCAGCTTCCGCCCCCCTCGCGCCCCGCCCGCCAGCCGCTTGAGGTCGGGGGCCGCCTTCGCGGTCGCGGCCATCAGCCGCGCGGCCCGCTTCGCGCGGATCGTCGGCAGGTTCCGGGTGTCGGTCCACGCCACCCGCTCCGAGGTCTCCGGACTCCGGTCGTCCGGCTCCGGGGCGTCGTGCAGGCAGTACGCCGCGACCCCGGCGAACGAGCGCCCCAGCCCGTTGATCTTCGGAACCATTCAGCCCAGCCCCTCGCCGCTGAGCAGATCGGCCGCGAGTTCGCCCACCCGCTCCACCGCCTCCAGCGTCCCGGCCGGCGCCGAGGCTCCAGAGTTCAGGGCGCGGGCGATCTGGTTTAGATTCACGCCGATCCGGTGGAGTTCGACGCGCTCCCGGGCGCCGAGACGGTGAACGGCCGCCTCGCGGACCGGCTGCCCCAGCGCCCTGCGGCGCATATAGCCGCCCTTCGTCATGCGGGCCGCCGCGGCCCGCTCGGCGATCTCGGCGGCCTCCGCGGTCGTGACGCGCACGCCGATCGTGCGGGTCCTGCGTTCGGCCTCGGGCTTCCGGGGACGGGCCATGTCGGGCGGCCTCCTTTGGTGGCGCGCGGAATGTCGTTGCGGGGGTCCGGGGGCATCCCCCGGCCAGAGGTTTTCGTGAAGCGAAAACACATCTGGCTCCACGGAGACCCGCAAAACGCGGGCCAGCGGGCGGCGACCAGCCGCCCACCCCCCGGGGCAGCCACCGGCGCTTGCCGCGGGTCGGCCCACCCGAATCGTGCGTACGCACCTGCCTGGAAGACGGTTTCGCGCCCTCGGCGCGGGAGCCCGTCGCGCGGAATCCCGGGCCGCCGGAATCGCCATGACGTAACAGTCAGGGGACCGTTTCGGTCGGTGTCAACAACCGCCGAAACGGCGATGTCCAACGGGTTCCAGAGCCGTCCGAAAGGCGAACCGGCCCTCGCCAGTGGCGCCTCCATCGCCACCGTCCGACTGGTGCTCGAAGTAGTCGGGCCGGAGCGCGGTGGATGAGCGAGTGCTCACGCCCCTGCACCTGCTGCCGTTCGGATCAGCAGTGCTCCTCGCGCATGGCTCTCCTGTCGAAAGTACATCCGACTCCTATCAGGTCTTGGACCACATCCCGCGTCCATAGCCATCGATCCATGTCGCGGAGCCCGAGACCCTCTGGAGCAGCTTTCCGAACCGCCCGTCGGTACTCCTTGTAGCCTTCCCAGATCGTTGCCTCCGAGCGATTTCCAAGATTCGAGAAGCCGCCTAGTCCGAAGCGCTTCAATTGCTTGCATACACGCGTGTCGTAGACCGTGAAGTCGTCTGGGTAGAGCACGGCAAGGATGGCCGTGGCCATCGGAAGACCAACGCCCCCGACACCCATCAGGATCTTGAGTCGATTCTCATGATCCTCGGCCTCGTGGATCTCGCGCGTTAGGCACTTAACGGCCTGATCGAGGTCCGAGCACCACTCCTTGAGGCCCTTGAGGATCCGTGCCCTTGGCCGGTTGGACTTCCACCTAACGATCGAGAAGAAGTCGAACGCGCAGATGTAACGGTCTCGGTGGAAGCGCCCGTGGACCTTCGAGAAGAGGTAAGTCTCGATGTCGTAGTATTCGAGGTAGAACAAGGCGCTTCCTTAGCCAAGTGGCCCGGTAGTGATCGGCTATCTCGGATCGCGCCGAGTACCGACGTGTCCCAAGAGTCACCACGATAGGGACGGTGTCACGTGGTGTCGAGCCGGGTTCTACGCATCAGTTCGGCCGGGCGATAGGTCCGCAACGTCGGTGGACCAGCTTTCGGAGGCGGCCTCGGCGCGAACGGAGCCCGAGGCGACCTTCCGGGCGTGGTCTTGGTCGCGGGCCGGGAGAGTGGCGTGCAGCGCCGCAACCTGTCCGGGAGACGAGCTTGAGGCTAAGCTAGCATCGCCCGTGAGCAGCTTCGCCGATGCTCAGGGGGACCCACTCCCCACGGCTGGAAGCGGAAGCGGCCCCCGTGGGTCCGAAGCGCGAGGCGTGCCGAGAGTTCGCGGGCTACTGACGGCGGTGAGACAACATGCGGCGGACGGCAGCCCGCACGTCCGTGGACAGTCCGCAGATGACGGCGACGGCCAGCGCCCCGAGGGCAAGGTTGAGGAGGAGGCTCACGGCCCAAACTCCGGGAATCGATCCGACTGCTCGCCCGCCGGTATCTGGCGGAGCTTCCGCACAGCGCGCGACACGTCGTGGGCATCGGAGCGAATCAGAAGCCAATCGTCGCCGAACCGGGTCAGGCGGACCCAACACAACCCGTTCCCGGCTTCGTCGATGGCGACCACTTCAGGGGCGTGTATCTCCCGCCCGTAGGCTTGCCCGATGATTCCGCCGTCGCTCACGGTAGGACCTGCCCCCATCAAGGTGTAAACCTGCCCATCGGGCGACCGCAGTTTGATCCGATGCTGCACGACGGTCTGCCCCTTGACACACCAACTCCCCCCTGGGCCGCGAGGGGAGCTGCGGAGAAAAAGCACCGCGAGTAGCGAGGAATCCTTCACGCCACACGCCTCCGAGGTTCGAGGTGCGGTTTGGAGGCGCTGGGTATGGTGGAGGATACGGAGCGAGACCGCAAGGAAGAGCCCGCCCGACAGGTCGGGAATCGGGACGTAGCTGCTGTTGCCGGTCAGTGAATCTGGCGGAGATGGCTACTCTCCGCGAAGTTCTGGACACGCAGATCGTGCAGTCCGTCAATCGAGAGGAATCGAATGATGGCACGCACGAAACGAAGTCGGCGCTCCTACGGCGCCGGCGAATGGGGCCGGAACCGGGTGAGGGTGTTCCCCGACTCGAAGACCGGCCTGTACCAGATAGAGTGGCGAGAGAACGGGCGAAGGCTCACCCGGTCGCTTGGACACCGCGAATGGGTGA
This sequence comes from Longimicrobiales bacterium, assembly GCA_965232315.1. GTDB lineage: Bacteria > Gemmatimonadota > Gemmatimonadetes > Longimicrobiales > Gaopeijiaceae > BD2-11. The sequence continues at coordinate 278,431 of CBDDPN010000010.1, forward strand.
GGGCGAAGAAGCAGGCGGACGAGTTCGCCGCCGGATTCGCCGCCCCGGACCTGAATGGCACGGTGGAAGCCGAGCCCGAGCCGCTCACGCTGGGGGGGCTTCTTGACATCTACGGTGAGGAGGTGACGCCCACCAAGGGCAAGGGAACCCGCAAATACGACCGGGCCGCATTGGAGATGTTCCGTCGCTTCTTCGGAACAGATCGGAAGCCCGCAACGCTTTCCCAGCGCGACTGGGACCGGTTCATCCGGGCGCGGCGGGAGGGCAAGGTCGGACCGAGCGGCCTGCCCGTGTCCGACCGGACGGTCGAACGGGATCTTAGGTTCCTGCTGGCGGTCCTCAACTGGGGCACGCGGTCGAGAGACGAGCAGGGCGGCCTGCTCCTCGACTCCAACCCTCTGAAGGGCTTGAGGGTGCCCCGGGAGAAGAACCCAACCCGGGTTGTTCTCTCTCAGGCGGAGTACGAGGCCCTGCTGCGGGTGTCCGCCAAGATCGATTGGCGCTTTCGCGTGGCGCTCGTGCTCGCGCACGAGACCGGGCACCGGATCGGCGCAATCCGCCAACTCAGGTGGTCCGACGTGGACATGGGAACCGGGGTCATTCGGTGGCGCGCGGAGCACGAGAAGTCAGGCTTCGAGCATCGGACGCCTGTGACTGACGAGGCAATCGGTGTCCTGGAAGAGGCGCGGGAGGAGAACCCTAGGATCGGCGACGCCCCCGTGTTGCCTGCGCCCAGGGATCCCGCGAGAAGCGTAAACCGCACGCTGGTGTATCTCTGGTGGAGAAGGGCCGAGGCGCTTGCCGGGCTGGAGCGCAAGCAGGGCAGGAGCTGGCATTCACTGAGGCGCAAGTTTGCCTCGGACCTCATGGACCAGCCACTCAAGGTGCTCTGCGAACTCGGAGGCTGGAGGACGGCACAGACGGTGCTCCAGTGTTACCAGAGGCCCGACAAGGAGCGGCTCAAGAAGGCGCTCGTCGAGCGGCGGGTCAACTCCTCCCCCGATTAGCGGGAGTCAATCGGCGGGAATCGCGCCCGCAAATCACGTAACTTCAATCGGGGCAAGCGGAAACGATCCCGCGACCTCCTGCCATTTTGGCAGGTTTCGGACCTCCTGCCATTTTGGCAGAGTCCTGGAAGTGCGCCGCCACATGCAGCGGCGTGCCGCCGACCGACTGCTCTCGAGCGTTGAGTCGGCGCCAGAGCAAAAGTGACGGCAGATCTGGTGGCCAAAGTACCGGCAGCAGAATGCGCACCTGCTCCAGCAGCACGGCTGGCGGGGTCCCGGCCTTCCCTCTGCCTCACCCTATCGCTAGCGTGGGTCGATGCGACCCGTAGGCCGCAGGCGCCCAAGGGTCTTGTGCGACAGGAGGTGGTGGCAGGTGGAGTCGGTAACACGAGGGTCCCCGACGTTGGCGCCGCTGGCCCACGTCCAGCACACCGGCCCCGAACGCTTCCGACTCCACGGGCTCGATGAACACCTCCGTTCCGTCGAGAAGCGTGCGGGCGACTTTGCCGAGAAGTTCCGCGCAGGGGACTGGGGCCGACTTGCCGGCCTCTGGCACGATCTGGGGAAATTCCAGCCCGCTTTCCAGTCCTACATCCGTCGCAATAGCGGCTTCGACCCCGAGGCCCATCTGGAGGGGTCGGCGCCGGGCCGTGTCGACCACTCTACGGTAGGGGCGCTACACGCGGTGGCGCACTTTCGTAACAATGACGACCGTGGCCGTGCCATTGGGCAGCTGCTCGCGTATGTGATCGCGGGCCACCACGCGGGGCTCCCTGACTGCCGTCAGGCGGATGGCGGTACCGCGTCCCTGGAGGTGAGGCTGCGGGAGCGTGGCGAGCTGCTGCTGGCGACTACCGCGGTTCCGGCTGCCCTTCCTTTTCTCGCGGGGGATACACCGCGAGGTGGGCCTCCTTGCCGAAAGTCTCTCTCTCTCTGGGTCCGCCTCCTCTTCTCGGCTCTTGTGGACGCCGACTACCTCGACACGGAGGCGTTCATGGACCCGGAGCGGGCGGGGACGCGCTCTGGATGGAAGGACCTCCGGCGTATCGCTCAAGCCTTCGAGGGCTTCATGGTGACGAAGGTGCGCGACGACACTGAGGTGAACCGGATCAGAGGGAAGATACTGACGTGGTGTCGCGATGCGGCGGGTCACGAGCCCGGGTTGTTCTCCCTGACCGTTCCCACCGGTGGCGGAAAGACCCTCTCGTCCATGGCGTTCGCCCTCCGCCACGCCCTCCACCATGGGAAGAGCCGGATCGTCTACGTGATTCCGTACACGAGCATCCTCGAGCAGACGGTCGATGTCTTCCGGGAAGCCCTCGGAGAAGGGGACCCTTGGACTGTCGTCCTCGAGCACCACTCGAACCTCGATCCGGACAGGGAGACTGTTCGGGGGCGCCTCGCTGCGGAGAACTGGGACGCGCCGATCATCGTGACCACCAGCGTCCAGTTCTTCGAGTCGCTGTTTGCGGCCCGCACGAGTCGGGCCCGTAAGCTCCACAACCTTGTGGACAGTGTCGTGGTGCTCGACGAGGTCCAGCTCATCAATGCGGACTTCCTCCATCCCATCCTGGATGTCCTCCAGTTCCTGGCCGATGAGTTCGGCGTGACGGTACTCTTGATGACGGCGACGCGGCCCAGCTGGTCAGCAACGGACGCGGGCGGCAAGAAGTTGCTAGGTGTGAGGGAGATCGTCCCGGACCCCGATTCGCTCCACGAGAGCCTGCGGCGCGTGCGCGTCCGGATTCCGAGAAGGCTGGATGAACCGGAGGGATGGGATGAGGTGGCCGAGCGCATGCTTGCGGAGCCGTCCGTCCTCTGCGTGGTGAACCGTCGGGAGGACGCCCGCGAGCTCTTCCTGCGTGTTCAGAGAGCGGATGCGGCAGCCGTCCACCTCTCCGCTCTGATGTGCGGAGCTCATCGCTCTGACGTGATTCGCGACGTCAAGGAGCGGCTGGCTCGGGGCGAGAGCGTGCGGGTCGTGAGCACTCAGCTCGTCGAGGCCGGGGTGGACCTGGATTTCCCTGTCGTCTTCCGTGCGCTGGCTGGCCTCGACTCCATTGCGCAGGCCGCCGGGCGCTGTAACCGGGAGGGGCGGAGCGATCGCGGGGAGGTGCACGTCTTCGTTCCTCCGACCTCGCCGCCGCCAGGGATACTGCGGCAGGCCGCCGACGTCACGCGATCGCTCTTCGCAGAAGGTGAACTGGACCCCTTGGCGCCGAGCTCCTTCGATCGGTTCTTCCGCCACCTCTACTGGCTTCGCGGGGACCGGCTCGACAAGGAGGGGATCCGGCGGCTCCTTGATCACGACGGCCGAAGCGAACGGCTGGAGTACGCCTTTCGCACGGCGGGGTCACGGTTCCGCCTCATCGACGACCGGGACCGCGTTAGCGTCGTAGTGCGCTGGCCGGGGCCTGACGGGGATCCCCGGGTGGAATCGGCGCTCCGCGATCTGGAGTACGGCGGCGGCGGGCGGGGCGTCTTCCGACGCCTGCAACGAGCCGTGGTCGGCGTCAGCCGTCGCCATCTCCTTCCCTTTGAGGTGGCGGGTGCGGTCGAGGAGATTCACGACCGACTCTACGTCCAGCGGGACACGTCCTTGTACGACAACGTGCTCGGCCTCACCGTCAATCTGGAAACGGCACGAAACCCGGAGGATCTGATCGGATGAACGCCCGGGACAGGGGGAGCAGCTACGGAATCTCGGTGCACGTGTGGGGCGAGTACGCGTGTTTTACCCGACCGGAGATGAAGGTGGAGCGGGTCTCCTATGATGTTCCGACGCCGTCTGCAGCGCGGGGTATCCTGGAGTCCATCCTCTGGAAGCCCGCCATCGAGTGGCGCGTGTGCACCATTGAGGTCCTGAAGCCGATTCGTTGGGCCACGATCAGACGGAACGAGGTGGGCAGTCAGGGATCTTGGAGCTTGGCAAAGCAAGCCATGAACCGGGGGAAGTTGGCCGACGGGATCACCGTGGAGGACGACCGCCAGCAGCGAGCCGCGCTGGTACTCCGCGATGTGGCCTACGTCATCCATGCTGAGTTCCTCATGACCGAGCGGGCGGGGCTGGATGACAACGAGGGGAAATTCTTGGACATGTTCCGGCGGCGGGTGGAAAAGGGCCAGTGCTACCGCCGCCCGTACCTTGGCACGCGGGAGTTCGCCGCTCACTTCGGGCCGGTCCCCGAGGAGTACGGGGCCATCTCGGGGGTGCGGGACTTGGGATGGATGTTCTACGACTTCGACTACTCCATCACTCCGCCCGGTGGTCGGTTTTTCAGGGCCGAGCTCCGCGACGGCAGGGTCGAGGTTCCGCCCCCAGGGTCCTTGGAGGTGCGTTCGTGATACTCCAGGCGCTGGCGGACTACTACGAGCGGAAGCGGACGGCGGATCCCGACGGGACCCCCGAGTGGGGGTTCGAACACCGGGAGATCCCTTTCGTCATCGTTCTATCCAAGGAGGGCAAGTTTCTCAATATCGAGGACACACGGGACGCGGGGGCAGGGCAAAAGAAGGGGAGGAGATTCTTGGTGCCGAAGGCAGCGAAACGGACGATCGCAATCCGCGCCAACCTCCTATGGGACAAGCCCGACTACGCATTGAGACTCGATACGAAGGCCGTCGAGGAGCTGGTGCGGAAGAAGTATCGCAGGGCCGGGCAGGAAGAGCTTGAAAGGAGGGTCGCCCGCTTCGCGAAGCGCGTGCGTAAACAGCATCGGGCATTCCGCGAGAGGATCGAGGACGTCTTCGGTTTCGATCCTGACGATATCGGGCTGCTAGCTCTGCTGGCTTTTCTTGAGACAGGGCGAGGCGATAGTGCTTGGGCTCATCCGACATGGCCCGAAGTGGCGTCCACGACCGGAGCGAACGTGGGCTTCCGCCTCTCGGGAGACACCCGCCTCATCTGCGAACGGCCCGAGGTGGTGAAGGGAATCCAGAACGCAGTCGCCTCCGACGCCCCAAGTGGCCAGTGCCTGGTGACAGGTGAGCACGGACCGATGGCCAGACTCCATCCGGCGATCAAAGGCGTCTGGGGAGCCAAGCCGTCGGGGGCGGACATCGTCTCATTCAATCTCAGTGCCTTTCAGACTCATGGCCGCAAACAAGGCGCCAACGCTCCTGTCTCGGAACAGGTGGCCTTCGCCTACACGACCGCCCTCAACCTCCTCCTTCATCGCGACAGCCCCTCCAACGCCCACGTCAGTGGCACCTCGGTCGTGTTTTGGGCGGAGCAAGGAAACGAGATCCGGAACCTGGCAGGCGCTCTCTTCCGCGACGACCAGGCGGTCCTGGACGACCCGGATCGGGGTGTGGATCGGCTGAAAGCCGTCTACGCCGCCCCGAAGCAGGGCGCGCTGCCCGGCAGGGGTAGTGGGGAGCGGTTCTACGTCCTCGGTCTGGCTCCCAACGCCGCGCGCCTGGCCATCCGCTTCTGGCGGCCCACCACCGTGGAGAGCTTCGCGGCGGCCGTCCTCCGGCACTTCCAGGATGTGGAAGTAGTTCGACCGTCGTGGGCTGCGCGATATCCTTCGGTGGCTGCGCTTCTCCGCGCGACGGCCGTTCTGGGCAAGGAAAGCAACGTCGCGCCGAACCTGGCTGGCGGTGTCGTCGATGCCATCCTCACCGAGCAGCCATATCCGCGGCATCTACTTGTCGCCGCCGTTCAACGGACGCGAGCCGAGCAGGGCGTGACCCCGGACCGCGCCGCCGTCATCAAGGGTTGCCTGATCCGGGTGGCCCGCCATTCCACCAACGATCCGGAGGTCAGCGTGGCTCTCGACGAAGGAAACGACAACGTCGGCTATCGCTTGGGACGCCTGTTCGCTGTACTCGAGCGCGTCCAGGACCGGGCCAATCCCGGGATCCAGTCGGGGATCCGCGAGCGTTATTACAGCGCCGCGTCCACTACGCCCACGGCGGTCTTCCCCACGCTCATGAAGCTGAAGAACCACCACATGGCCAAGATCGAGAACCGAGGCGCCGTTGTTAACTTGGAACGACTCCTGGGCTCCATTCTCGACGGCGTCGAGGACCTCCCGACCGTCCTGTCGCTACCCGACCAAGGCCGCTTCGCGCTCGGCTACTACCATCAACGCCAGTCCTTCTTCACCAAATCCAGCGAGGCCGAGGATATCTCCCATGCCTGATTCCGTTTCCAAGCGCTCCGACTTCGTCCTCCTCTTCGATGTGATGGACGGGAATCCCAATGGCGATCCAGATGCCGGAAATCTTCCCCGGATCGATGCCGAGACGGGCGAGGGGATTGTCACCGACGTGTGCCTAAAGAGGAAGGTCCGCAACTTCGTGGAGCTGGCGAAGAAGGGCGAGCCACCGAACGCCATCTACGTCAAGGAAAAGACCGTTCTCAATCGCAGGCATCAGGAGGCCTACGAGGCGCTGGGTCGGGATCCGGACAAGCCCTCCGGCGACGATGTGGAGAAGGTTCGCCGTTACATGTGCGACAACTACTTCGACATTCGAACGTTCGGAGCCGTCATGAGCACCGGCGTGAACGCCGGTCAGGTCCGAGGGCCGGTTCAGCTTACATTCGGCCGAAGCGTCGGGCCGATCGTTTCCTTCGACCACTCCATCACTCGCATGGCGGTTACGAACGAGCGCGATCTCGCGAAGGAGAGGACCATGGGTCGGAAGAGCACTGTACCATATGGACTCTATCGGGCCCACGGCTTCATCTCTGCGGCTGTGGCTCGCGACACCGGATTCTCCGGTGAGGACCAGAACCTCCTGCTCCGTGCTCTCGCCGAGATGTTCGAGCACGACCGGTCCGCCGCACGCGGGATGATGAGCACGAGGGGCCTCTACGTGTTCGAGCACGAGAGCGAGCTTGGATCGGCGCCCGCCCATGCTTTGTTTGATCGGGTGAGCGTAGCTCGCGCAGCCGAAGCGCCGAGAAGCCTCTCGGACTTCGAGGTTCGTGTGGAAGAGGACGATCTGCCGCAGGGCGTGACTTTGCGGCGCGTTATGGGGTGACGTGTACACGGACGACGAACTCATCCCGCTCAGCGCCCTCCAGCACCTCTTATTCTGCGAGCGTCAGTGCGCCCTCATCCATCAGGAGCAGACCTGGGTGGAAAACCGTCTCACGGTGGAGGGGGCTCACATGCACCGGAGGGCTGACTCAGGGAACGACGAGGCGCGGAGAGACCTGGTCGTGCTGCGAGGCCTCCCGGTGCGCTCGGCGAGGCTGGGCCTGTCGGGAAGAGCCGACGTGGTCGAGTTCCGGCGGATCGGGGGCGGATCCGGCTTGACGCTGGACGGCCGCGAGGGACGTTGGTCTCCAAGACCGGTCGAGTACAAGCGCGGCCGCCCGAAAAGCCATCGCGCAGACGAAGTACAACTATGTGCGCAGGCACTGTGTCTGGAGGAGATGTTCGACGTGCGTGTGTCCCGCGGCGATCTCTTCTATGGGGCGAGGCGGCGCCGGAGTGAGGTGGTCTTCGACGAAGAGCTCCGCCGCACGACCGAGGAAGCTGCGGGGAAGCTCCATGCTCTCTTCACGCAGGTTGCTCCGCCTCCGGCCAAGTACCAGCCCCGCAAGTGCGACTCCTGCTCGTTGATCTCGGTGTGCCTGCCTAAGGCATCGTTCGACACCCAAAGTTACTTGAGAAGAGCCCTGCCGAAGCCACCATCTGTCGGGTCGGAAGGGCGCCAGCCGTGAAGCGCCATCTCAACACTCTCTTCGTCACCACGGACGAGTCCTACTTGTCGAGGGAGGGCGAGAGCATCGTTGTCAAGCGGCAGGGGAAGAAAGTTCTCCAAGTGCCAGCGTTGACCCTTGACGGGCTCGTCTGCATCGGGAGGAGCTACGTCAGCACTCCGCTGCTTCGCCTGTGCGGCGAGAACGGACTAACGGTATCGCTCTTTTCGTCCTCGGGCCGGATCATCGGGCGATTCGAGGGACCCGCCACGGGGAACGTGCTTCTAAGGAGGGATCAACACCGCCTCTCCTTGGACCGACACGCGCGGCTCGCCATCGCCGCACGCTTCGTGTTGGGCAAGGTAGCCAACAGCCGAACGGTCATTCTCAGGGGCGCCCGAGACCACGGCGATCCTCAGGGACGACTCGGCGAAGCCGCCGACGTGCTGGGACGCGTCCTTCGGAAGGTGGAGCATGCAAGAGACCTGGACGAACTACGGGGGATGGAGGGGGAGGCCGGGCGCGTTTACTTCCGGGTATTTGACGGTCTCATCACGCGGAGAGGCCAGGACTTCGAGTTCCGCGGCCGATCACGGCGTCCCCCGCGGAGCCGGACCAACGCCCTGCTCTCGTTTGCATATGGGATTCTGCGTCACGACCTCCGGTCGGCCTGCGAGGGCGTGGGGCTTGATCCCCAAATCGGCTTTCTCCACGCCGATCGACCCGGACGAGCGAGCCTGGCTCTCGACCTGATGGAGGAATTTCGGGCACCGCTGGCGGACAGGGCAGTGTTGACGGTCATCAATCGACAACAGGTATCCAGCGCGGATTTTGATGTTCGTCCGGGGGGAGGCGTGCTTATGAGGGACGCTGCGCGAAAGACGCTCATCGTAACCTACCAGAAGAGGAAGCAAGAGAATCTCAACCATCCGTTCCTTGGTGAGCAGACGACGGTTGGACTCCTCTCCCATCTCCAAGCTCGTCTCCTCGCGCGTCACCTGCGGGGGGACCTGGATGGATATCCCCCGTTCCTGACGAGATGACCCCTTGATGGTTCTTGTAACCTACGACGACGAGTAGGGAGGGTCGCCGTCGCCTCCGACAGGTGGCTAGGAAGTGTCTGGACTTCGGCCAGCGCGTCCAGAACTCGGTCTTCGAGTGTCAGATCACTTGGGAGCAGTGGACGCGGCTTCGCCTGGATCTCCTGGATCTCATCGACCCCTCGGAGGACAGTCTGCGGTTCTACATGCTGGGGAATCGTTGGCATGGCCGAGTGGAGCACCATGGTGTGCGTCCTACCATCGACTTCGAGGACCCGCTCATCACTTGACAGTTCGGCTCGCGCGAACCTACAGCTCTCATGCCTGTTCCGGGAGCTTCGCGCGCTCGCCGCAGATGGTGGACCGGCAAGGGTTTACAGATCGGGCTGGGCGTGATCGGCATGCGCGCCAGGCGGGCGGACGAGGGGGTTCGCGAACTGCGCGTTCTATCGTGCGGTGCACTACTACGTTAGAGGTATCAGGGTCGCCTCCCGCGAGGGGGGCGTGGATCGCAACTCGTGTCAGTGGGACTCCGGGCAGGTCGGCGTGTCGCCTCCCGCGAGGGGGGCGTGGATCGCAACTATGAGGAGGAGCAGATTGTGGAGATTGACCCGAGTCGCCTCCCGCGAGGGGGGCGTGGATCGCAACCGGCGCCGGCGCCGGCGTCCCCTGACTCGCCAAGTCGCCTCCCGCGAGGGGGGCGTGGATCGCAACCATCCATATCCTGAGCACCGGCCGGCTGATCCGGTCGCCTCCCGCGAGGGGGGCGTGGATCGCAACCTCCCAGCTCTCGAAGTAGCCGGCCCGGGTCCCGGTCGCCTCCCGCGAGGGGGGCGTGGATCGCAACACCACCTTCCCGATCTCCCGCTCGACGACGCGCGTCGCCTCCCGCGAGGGGGGCGTGGATCGCAACCCCGCGCTCCCTTTGTTGGTCCCTCGGACGGGCGGGTCGCCTCCCGCGAGGGGGGCGTGGATCGCAACCGGACCTCGTATCTTCGAACGCCTTCATCACGCGGTCGCCTCCCGCGAGGGGGGCGTGGATCGCAACATCATCAGGGGCGCGCCAACCACGAGCTCGTCGCAAGTCGCCTCCCGCGAGGGGGGCGTGGATCGCAACACCGACTGATTCGCGATGGAGCCGACGGCCGTGGGGTCGCCTCCCGCGAGGGGGGCGTGGATCGCAACGCCAAGCAGGTTCGCGGCGTCAAGGTCTACGACCGTCGCCTCCCGCGAGGGGGGCGTGGATCGCAACAGTCTGGCAAATGCTCGCCCAGCCCCACATCGACGTCGCCTCCCGCGAGGGGGGCGTGGATCGCAACCTCGCACTCATGGCCAAATACCCGAGGGTGCCGGTCGCCTCCCGCGAGGGGGGCGTGGATCGCAACTCTGGGGTCGGGTCGGCATGACCGGGGCGGCGATGTCGCCTCCCGCGAGGGGGGCGTGGATCGCAACCTGGACACGACCGAGGACGATCTGGTGGTCCGGGTCGCCTCCCGCGAGGGGGGCGTGGATCGCAACGTGTAGTAGTCGTGCATCGCCGCCGTCATGAAGTCGCCTCCCGCGAGGGGGGCGTGGATCGCAACATCCGCAGCGCCGTGATCTCGTTCTTGCGCCGGGTCGCCTCCCGCGAGGGGGGCGTGGATCGCAACAGTTTGTACGCCTTCTCCAGCGCCTCGACCAGCTGTCGCCTCCCGCGAGGGGGGCGTGGATCGCAACATTGCCGTGGACCTGGGCGGTGCGGTCCTTCCAGTGTCGCCTCCCGCGAGGGGGGCGTGGATCGCAACTTGATCCGCACGTCCGTGGCGAGCATGCACAGAGGTCGCCTCCCGCGAGGGGGGCGTGGATCGCAACTCGCGAGTGGCGCTAGGCCTGCAAAGGCCGCGCCGAGTCGCCTCCCGCGAGGGGGGCGTGGATCGCAACTCCGACAGCTGCGCGGTCGGGGCGAGCGGGTGGAGTCGCCTCCCGCGAGGGGGGCGTGGATCGCAACCCATTGGTGCCTCCTGGCCTGTCGGTTCCGGGTGTCGCCTCCCGCGAGGGGGGCGTGGATCGCAACCTGGCGCGGATCACCTTCGTCGTCGAGGAAGGAGTCGCCTCCCGCGAGGGGGGCGTGGATCGCAACTCTTTGAAGAAGGAGAGAGAGAAGGAGAAAGAGAGTCGCCTCCCGCGAGGGGGGCGTGGATCGTAACCATCCAGAACCCGACGCACCGCTATGCCTGCGTGAGTCGCCTCCCGCGAGTACCCTCATCATGCGCCTCCTTCAGCCGCTCGGCGGTCTCCGCGAAGGTGTGCAGCGGCACGTCGGGTTGGGAGTATCGAAACGAGCTTGCTCTACGTGGGTGCGAAGGCCCGATAACGTGTTTCTTACTTGCTCGGCCAGACTGAATCAGTTGTGGATAACGTTGTAAGTGATTGTCAACACGCATCGTGTTCTACTTGCCGGTCACTTGCTTAATTGAGTGTCAAGGAAGCTGCCCGGTCCGAGTCAGCTTGAGTCGCCCATCCTTCCAGCTTACCCTTGAAACGATCGAATACCTGCCGAGCAACGGGATATCGTGTACGTGGCTGAACCCACCTTGGAGATCCGCCGGAGAGCGCAAGCATGGAGAGCGGTATCCCGATGGTAGTCGGGCAGGGGCGTGGTTCGGCCCGGGCCATCGCACTGGTTCAACAGCTTCGGCTCGCCCAAGAGAGCGAAGTCATCGAGTTCAAGTGCAACCACAAGAAGCCGGACGACATCGGGGAGTACATCTCCGCCTTGGCGAATGCTGCTGCGCTTCTGGCTGCGCCACGCGCCTATATGGTTTGGGGCATCGCCGACGGAGACCACGAAGTCGTCGGAACTAGGTTTTCGCCAGCGCGGACTCGGAGGGGTAACGAGCCCTTGGAGACATGGTTGCTTCAGATGCTCCGGCCACGAATCGACTTTCGGTTTCACGAAGTTACGGTGGATGGCAAGGCCGTAGTGCTCTTGGAAGTCGAACCCGCCAGCGGGCAACCTGTGGCTTTTTGCAACACCGAGTACATTCGCGTCGGCAGCAGTAAGAGGAAGCTTCGGGAGTATCCGGAGAAGGAGCGAGCTATCTGGAGGTCGTTTGATCGCCTGACTTTTGAGCGAAGAAGCGCTGTGGAAGGCGCGACCGGTGACGAGGTCGCCTCTCTGCTGAACTGCCCGGCGTACTTCGATCTCGTGGGGTTACCGCTTCCCGCCGGACGCGCGCCGCAACTTGAGCGTCTCTGTGCTGAGGGAATTATCCGTGCCACAGAGGCCGGACGTTACGATATCACGAACCTCGGAGCCACAGCTCTGGCCAGAGACCTGAGAGACTTCGGACGACTTGGCCGGAAAGCCGTGCGTGTCATTCAGTATTTGGGTCCGGGACGACATCACGCCAGCAAGGAGCACGAGATCCATGCTGGGTATGCGGTTGGTTTCCGCGAAATTATGGCCTATGTGAACGGCATTCTGCCCGCACGAGAGACCGTTGGTTCCGCACTGCGCCAGACGACTTTCGTGTTCCCGGAAACCGCGGTTAGAGAACTGGTAGCGAATGCAATCATTCACCAGGACTTCTCCGTACGGGGCGCTGGTCCAATGGTTGAGATCTTCGACCGACGCATTGAAGTCACGAATCCCGGCGAATCGCTGGTGAAGCCCGAGCGGTTCATCGACGGTGCCCCGACTTCACGAAACGAAATGTTGGCATCTTTGATGCGCCGGTTCGGTTTCTGCGAGGAGCGGGGGAGTGGAATCGACAAGGTCATCATCGCCGTGGAATTGGCCCATCTGCCTCCTCCTGACTTCCGAGTGTTACCAGGATCGACGCGCACCGTGCTTTTCGCATGGAAGGAGCTCAGGGAGATGGACCGGTTGGAGCGCTTGCGAGCGGTCTATCAGCACGCCTGCCTCCGATACGTGCTCGACGACTACCTCACGAACACCTCGCTACGGGAGCGGTTCGGCCTAAAGGAAAAAAGCCGCGCGTCGGTCTCGAGGATAATCCGGGATGCTGTGAATGAGGGAGCTATCGTTCCGTTCGACGTTAGGTCATCGCCCAAATACATGAAGTATGTGCCCTTCTGGGCCGCGTGATCGGGCCGGTGGAGAATCGACGAACTTGCGTGCTTCGGCGGTTTCTTAGGATCTACGGCATGTGATTCTTACTTGCTCAACGAGGTCACGCCTGCTGTGGATAACATCATAACATATTATATCATCAATACTTATCTTACTTGCCGGTCACTTGCTCCATCTCGGCCATCGGTTCTATGCAAGGGCCTGAGGAGAGAAACCGTTCGGTTCCTGGACTCGGTCGGCGCTCTGCCATTTTGGCAGGCTTTTCTCGCGGATCCTGCCATTTGGCAGAGTTTCAGAGGCGGGGCTCACGCTGGTGCCGTCGCCCCCGTACGTCCTTGGGCCGCGGAGTCTGGACAGGCCGGGTACCGAGCTCGTCCCTCCCCGTTGACGCCGAGGTTCATCCTCACATCGCCAACTCTACCGGATCGTAATCGAACAGTTGCAAGGAAGTGCCGGCGGGTTCATCCCGGGGCTGCCGACCGACACGGCCCAGCCGATCCCGATGGTGTTCTGATCCTGCTGTTCGCGGAACCAGCCTGGCCCCGTCTCCATTTGGGCTTCTGGTTCTTCCCCGATTGCCAGGGAGATGTCGATTGGGCAGGTCTCTACCTCCCGGGTCGAGAACCAAGCGACCACCTAACTGCGTCCACCCTTGCAAAGGCACCCTCTACCGCACCGAAGCTCGGGTTCGGGCAGGGGGTCGCGGGAGTCGCCGCGCGCCCGAGAGCCGAACAGGATGACCTGTTCGGGATCCGCTTCCTCGACCAGCGCCTGGACCATCTCGCCGATGATCGGCCCGCACCATCGCACGGGTTCAAGATCGGCGATGCGGCGGGGACTCGGGATTGCCGGATTGCGTACCGAGCTGTTCGACGGTACCGTGCCTGACAGGCACCCCGCATGCGCCGTTCGGCGACGTACCACTGACAGAAACCTCTCGGAAAATGGTAGAATGAAGACAGCGATGCACGAGAAGCAGTGGGCGGGGAAGTATCCGGAGCTGGGGACCGGCCCGGTGCCCGCGGAGCCGATGTTCTCCGAAGAGCATTTCGCGCTCGAACGCGACCGGATCTTCCGCCGGACCTGGATCAATGTTGGCCGGGTCGAGGATATTCCGGAACCCGGCGACTACTTCGTTCGCGACATCGCCGTTTGCGGCGTCTCCCTGTTGGTCATTCGAGGCTCGGACGGCATCGTGCGCGGCTTTCACAACGTCTGCTCGCATCGCGGCAGAAAGCTGGTGCTGGATGAACGGGGCTCATGCGGGGAGAGTGTGCTATGCCCCTTCCACAGTTGGGTGTACAGCACCACGGGCGAGCTGCGCCACGTTCCGGACGAAGAGAATTTCTTCGATCTGGACAAGCGGATGCTTGGATTGACGCCGGTGCATACGGACGTCTGGGAAGGCTTCGTCTTCTGCCATCTGGACACCGAGCCGGGCGAGACGCTGCGCCAGTATCTGGGCGGCCTCGCCGACCAGCTTGATGGCTGCCGGTTCGACAGGATGAGACTGACGTCGACGCACAACGTCGATGTGCGCGCCAACTGGAAGGTGGTACAGGACGGGCAGAATGAAGCCTATCATTTTCCGTTTCAGCACCGTCGCGTTCTGGAGGGCTCCTTCATGCGCAACGAAAAGGGGCACTGCCGCTATCAGGACGTGAACCTGTACAACTACCACAGCGTTTGGTCGTGCGAGTACCCGCCGTCCCAGAAACTGACGCCGCTCAGGGTTGCCCTGGCCGCAGACGCCTTCCACACCCCGTTGTTCCATCCCCCGCAGATGATTGGCAGGATGGACCACTTCGTCGTGTTCCCGAATTTCGTGATCCTGCTGGTCCAGATCGGCCTCACGACATGCTATGTCACCTACAACCTGTGGCCGCTCGCCGTCGATCGGACGATCTGGGAGATCCGCATGCACTTTACGGAGCCGCAGAGCGTACGCGAGCGGCTTCGGCAGGAGTACTTCAAGTGCATCACCCTGGACACGCTTCGCGAGGACATGATCGCGCATGAGAGTGTGTTCGAGGGACTTGCCACCGGCGCGAAGTCGCATGTGATTCTGCAGGATGACGAGGTGCCGCTACGTTTCTTCCACAAGACGGTGGAGGATCATGTCGGTTTCTATCGGAACGCGTGACCGGCGGTACCGCACCGGATGACGGGAGGAACGACGATGGCTGAGTCTCTGCTCCCCGATGCATTCGACGATCTTGCGCCGTTTCTGGACTGGGCGCTGGAGTCGGAACGGACGAGAACCGAGAAGAAGGTGACGGCCGCGATGGACGAGACCCGTGCCTTCTACGATGCGATGATGTCACGGATTGACGAGATACTCGACTATCTGTCGGACCACTTCGGCGGCAGCATGCCGGCCCGCGCACGCCGCCTGTACCTGATGTCACTGTCGCTCGTGGAGGTCGCTACCCTCGTCGAACTCTACAAACGGCCCGGAGCCGTCGACGCCTGCGACCCACTGCGTTTCGTCCGCAAGGATTGAGAGCGCCGCGGCGAGGCTCACCGCAGGGCGCGGCCTTGATCGCGCTTCTGGCCGGCCTGCTCGCCGTGCCCGGCTGCCGCGAATCGGCGCTCGGGCCGGATGTCCCCGACAACAACGTCGTGGTCGCCGACGGCCGCCAACGGGGAGACGATCCCTACGAGGTGAACTCAGCCGCAATCGACGGACACCGGCTGACCATCGAAGTCTCGTACAGCGGCGGCTGCCGGAGGCACGACTTCACACTCGTGATCTCGAAATCGTTCAGGGAGTCGGATCCGGTGCAGCTCCCTGCCGCGCTCGCCCACGATGCGAACGGCGACACCTGCGAGGCATATCCGACCGAATTCCGCGTATTCGACCTCGCCCTGGTCAGGAGCCGCTATCGGCAGTTCTACGGACCGGGTCCGGGCAAGGTCGTGCTGCGCATCGCGGGCGTGCCCGGTGACGATCTCGCGTACGAGTTTGACGGATAGGGTCGGACGGGTCGCCCACCTTTCGCACGATGCGTCGCTATATCGAGAGCCCGCCGACTGATCCCGGATTCGACGTGAGAGGCACCCCCCATTTCTCCGCGGCCATCGCAGCCGCCGCAACGCTCCTTGTGGGCGTCGCCGCCTGCGACTCCGGCCCGCCTGTACACACCATACACACCGACTCCGCCGGGATCCCCATCGCCACGGCCGCAGAGCCGCGCTGGGGTATTGGGGAGGGCTGGACGGTCGACGACGAGCCCCTCGTCGAGATCGGCACCGTCATGGGGGCACCCGAGTACCAGTTCGCCGATGTGGTCGCGGCCGTTCGCCTGAGCAATGGCGACATCGTGGTGGCGGATCGGGGCGCTTACGAACTGCGTAGCTACGACGGTGCGGGGAACTTCCAGTGGCGCGCGGGACGGGTCGGGCAGGGGCCCGGCGAGTTCGAGAGTCTGGATTTTCTCGGCACCACCGCCGGCGATTCGCTGGTGACCTTTGATACAAGTCTCTTGCGCGCGCAGCTGTTCGGTCCTCAGGGCGGGCTGGCGCGGACATTCCGGGTGGCGGTTACCGAGGGGGACGCCGCTGGCGAGGCGGTCGTAGCCGACAAGGCGGTGGGCGTTACGGATGGCCGTCTCATCGTGCGCTTCGTCGAGTACGGCGACGAGATTCCCAATGGGATCGTGCGGTGGCCACTGGAGCGACTGGCGGCGCTGAACCTGGCGGGCGGCTCCGTCAGGTCGCTGCTGGTGCTGCCCGGTAACGAGGCGAATGTAAGCGTGCGTGAGGGGGGTGGATGGGTGATCAGCAACTACGCGTTCTTCAGGGGGCCGGAGTACGGCACCGCGGCAGGATATCTCGCGGTGATCGACACGGAAGCCTGGTCGGTGCGCCTGGTCTCCCCCCGCGATGGCGCGGTCGCGGCGATTGTCCGGCGCGATGTGACCCCCCGTGAGACGACCGCCGCTCTCTTCGACCTTCATCTGGACGGCATCGTGGACATCGCCTTCCCGGACACGGACAGGGCCGCGCCTGAAGGCGTCGAGCGGTTGCGGCGGATGTGGCGCGGCTACCCGAGAGCACCCCACCTGCCCGTCTTGCGCTCGGTCCACGTGGACGCCACCGGACACCTCTGGTTGCAGCCCTACTACGTCGCCGGCGTCCAGCCTCCTCCCTTCGAAATCCACGCGCCTGACGGCACCTGGCTTGGCAGTGTCTCCGTCCCGGCCGGGCTCCAGCGCGGCTTCATCCAGTTCCAGGCGCCCTACATGGAGATCGGCGACGACTACCTGCTGGGCGTCTGGACGGACGAACTTGACGTGCAGTACGTGCGAATGTACCGGATCCGCAGGTAGTCGGGTCAACCCGGCGTCTCCCTCGCCCCGAGCCCCGGCCCCTCCGTAGTATTATTCCCATGGACCATCCGATTCGCCTGCGGGGCGCGAGCCAGCACAACCTGGCGAACCTCGATCTGGACATCCCGCGGCACGCCTTCACGGTGATCACCGGGCCGTCGGGGTCGGGGAAGTCCTCCCTGGCGCTGGATACGCTCTTCGCGGAGGGCCAGCGCCGCTACGTCGAGTCGCTCTCCACCTACGCCAAGCAGTTCCTCGACCGCATGCAGAAGCCGCGGGTCGAGTCGGTGGAGGGGATTCCCCCGGCGGTCGCCATCGAGCAGAAGAACCCGACCCGTTCCAGCCGTTCGACGGTCGGCACCGCGACGGAGGTGTACGACTACCTGCGCCTGCTGTGGGCGCGGATCGGGCACACGCACTGTCCGCACTGTGGTCGCAGGATTCTGAGGGACACGGTGTCGGGGGCGGTGGACCGGGTGCTCTCCCTTCCGGCCGGGGAGCGGATCCTGGTCGGATTCCCGCTCCAGGCGAGCGACCGCGCCACGCACGCCCAGGTGGTGGAGACCCTGCGCGCCGGGGGATTCCTGCGCGTCATGGCGGACGGCGCCGTGATCGACCTGGCCGCTGCGGGTTCGGGCGACCCCGGACGCGCGGACGCCGACCTGACGCGGGCGCGCGAAGCTCTTGTGGTGGTCGACCGGCTCGCCATGGGCTCCGCCGTCCGCGACCGGCTGGCCGACTCCCTGGGGGTTGCCTTCGTCCAGGGTCTCGGCGAGGCGGTGGTGGTGCGTCCCTTCGCCGACGCCGGGGAGTCACGTCTCAAGTTCACCGAGCGTTTTCGCTGCCCGCTCCATCCCGAGGTCGAGTTCCTCGACCCGACCCCGAAGCTGTTTTCGTTCAACAGCCCCTACGGCTCGTGCACCGTCTGCACCGGCTTCGGCGCCACCCTCGAGTACGACGAGGAGCTAATCGTGCCCAATCCGGGCCGGTCGCTGGCAGGCGGAGCCGTGGATCCGTGGGAGAAGCCGCGCTACGTGCGCGAGCGCGCCCGGCTGCTGGCGTTTGCGAACAAGCGCGTCGTGAGCGACCGGAAACCGTGGAGCGATCTCCCGGAGTCCTTCCGTGAGGAGGTCCTCCGAGGCTCCCCCGAATTCGTCGGCATCATCCCCTTTCTGCGCTCCCGGGAGAAGCAGCGCCGCAAACAGTTCATTCGGGTCTTCCTGCGCCGTTACCAGAGCGCGGTTCCCTGCGCCACCTGTGGGGGCGGCCGCATCCGTCCCGAGGCCCTCAATGTGCGTGTCGGAGGCCGCACGCTGCCCGAAGTGTGCGCCTTCCCCCTGGACGAACTGCTGCCCTGGATCGATGGCCTCGAGCTCACCGGGATGGAGCGGGAGATCGCCGAAACCATCCTGCGCGAGATCCGTGACCGCCTGAGCTTTCTCGTGGATGTGGGGCTGGGATATCTCACCCTTTCCCGACAGACCCGGACCCTCTCGGGAGGAGAGGCGCAGCGGATCAACCTGGCCAACGCGCTAGGCTCGCGGCTGGTGGACACCCTCTACGTGCTGGACGAGCCCACAGTCGGGCTCCACCCGCGCGACACGGCGGCGATGCTCGGGCTGCTCCGCCGGCTTTCGCACGCGGGCAACACGGTTGTGGTGGTGGAGCACGACCCGCAGGTCATCGTCGCCGCCGACCACGTCATCGAACTCGGGCCAGAGTCGGGGGAGCGGGGCGGACGCCTCGTCTTCGAGGGCCCGCCGGCCGGGCTCCCCGCCGCCGGAACCGCCACCGGAAAGCTGCTGGCGACCCCCGGCGAGCCCCCGACCGACACGAAACGCGGCCGTCCGGTCAGCTGCATCGAGCTGCGCGGCGCCCGCCTGCACAACCTGCGGGATGTGGACGTCGACATCCCGCTGCGCTCGCTCACGGTGGTCACCGGAGTGTCCGGCTCGGGGAAGTCCACCCTGGTCAACGATGTCCTCTTCCGCGCCCTGGAGCGCGAGATGAACGACGGCGAGACCACCGCCCGCCTGCACATCGGCGAGCCCGTGGGGGAATACCGTTCCATCGCCAACGCGGCCCATCTCGCGGACGTGGCCCGCATCGACCAGTCGCCCATCGGCCGCACGCCGCGCTCCAACTCGGTCACCTACATCAAGGCCTGGGACGAGGTGCGCAAGCTCTTCGCCGCTCAGCCGCTGGCGCGCGCGAAGCGTTATCAGCCACGCCACTTCTCCTTCAACGTTACCGCGGGCCGCTGCGAGGCCTGCCAGGGCGCGGGCCAGGTCGAGATCGAGATGATCTTCATGGCGGACGTCTACGTGCCGTGCGACGTCTGTCGGGGTACCCGCTTCAAGCGCGAAATTCTCGATGTCACCTACAAGGGGCGGAACATCGCCCAGATCCTGGAGCTCACGGTGGACCAGGCCATCCGTTTTTTCATCCGCCAGACCCGCCTGGGCAAGATCCTGTGGCATCTGCAGGATGTCGGGCTGGGCTATCTGAAGCTCGGCCAGCCCGCCCCCACCCTCTCCGGGGGCGAGGCCCAGCGGCTCAAGATCGCGCGCGAGCTCTCGGGCGCGGCCGGGCGCCGGGGCAGCAAACTCTACATTCTAGACGAACCCACCACCGGTCTTTCCGGCAACGAAGTGGCGAAGCTGCTGCGCGTTCTCACGCGCTTGATCGACGCCGGAAACACCGTCATTGTCATCGAACACAATCTGGATGTGATTCGTGCCGCAGACTGGATCATCGATCTGGGACCGGGCGCCGGAGCCCGCGGAGGACGGGTGGTCGCCATGGGCCGCCCGCACGAGGTGATGGCGGAGCGCGCGAGCGTGACCGGAGCCTCACTCGCCCGTCTCCCGCGGCCAACCATGCAGCGGACGAGGTTGACGTGAGCACTGTGACGAATGGCGCGCAGGCGCGCCGACTTTTTCGGGCGCCGGTCCTGGCCTGTCTGGCGATGGTCTTTATCGCCTCGGCAACGCCGGCCCGCGCCCAGACCTTCGAGCTTCCCCCGATCCCCATCGACACCTTCACGCTCGCCAACGGGCTGCGCGTGATCGTGAGCGAGGACCACTCGGTGCCCGTGGTGGCCGTGAACATGTGGTACCGGGTGGGCAGTGCCCATGAAACCCCGGGAAGGACGGGATTCGCGCACTTCTTCGAGCACATGCTCTTCGAGGAGACCGAGAATCTCGGCAACGGGGACTTCGCCCGGCTGGTGAGCACGGCCGGCGGTTCCTACAACGGCACCACCGACACCGACCGCACGGCCTACTTCGAGACCCTCCCCTCCAACCGGGTCAACCTGTCCTTCTGGCTGCACGCGGAGCGCATGGCCCGCCTGGTGGTGAGCGAACGAGGCTTTGAGAACCAGCGGGAGGTCGTCAAGGAGGAGCGCCGCCTGCGCATCGACAATCAGCCGTACGTCCAGGCCAGCATCGTCCTCGATTCGCTTGCGACCGACTACGAGCCCTACCGGCACACGCCCATCGGCTCCATGGAGGATCTGGATGCGGCCACCACCGCGGACGTGCAGGGCTTCTACGAGCGCTACTACGTGCCCAACAATGCGACCCTGGCCGTAGTGGGCGCGGTTACCGCGCAAGAGATCCGTGCGCTGGCCGAGGAGTATTTCGGAGCGATTCCGCGAGGGGAGGATGTGCCGCCCCTGCCCGAGCCGCCGCCGACCCCCCGGAGCGACGGCGAGCGCACCGCCTCCGTCAGCGACGAACACGCCCAGCTGCCCCTGCTCTACATGGGATACAACGTCCCGCCCGCCGGTCACCCCGACGTCTACCCGCTTTCCGCGCTCTCCTCCGTCTTCAGCGCGGGGGAGAGCAGCCGCCTGCACCAGCGGCTGGTGAAGCAGGACGAGTTGGCGCCGACCGTGGTCTCCGCCCTGCAGCAACGACTCGGTTCGGGGCTGATGTTCTTCGGCAGCCTGCCCCACCCGGGCGGAGACATCGAGGAAATCCGCGCAGTGATCGAGGAAGAGATCGAGAAGCTGAAGACGGAGGGGATTACCGAGCGCGAGCTGGAGAAGGCGCTCAACCAGCAGCGCGCGCAGCAGGTGGCGAGCCGCCTGACGGTCAGCGCCAAGGCCAATATCCTGCAGTCCTTCGCGCTCACCTACGGCGACCCCTTCGAGGTCAACCATGCCCTGGAGCGCTTCGAGGCGGTGACGCTCGACGATGTCCTGCAGGTGGCGCGCAAGTACCTGGTTCCAGAAAACCGTACCATCGTCGTCGCCCGGCCCACGGGAGGAGTGATCCCATGAACGTACCGTGCATAACCACTGGTCGGGCGGGGTCCCGGGCGTACCGGAGGCAGTTCTGCGCTCTCATTCCGGCATTGCTGGCGCTGGCGAATCCGGGCGTCGGTGCCGCCCAGCAATCTCCGCCGGAACCTCTGCCGCTCGACGACATTCCCTTCCCGGCGTTCGAGGAGCGCCTGTTGTCCAACGGGGCGGACCTGATCGTGGTGCCCCACGACGAACAGCCCTACGTCACCGTGAACCTGGTGGTCAGGGCGGGGAACGCCGCCGACCAGCGAAACCGCGTGGGCACGGCCGCGATGGTGGCGAGCCTGCTGAACAAGGGCACCCGAACCCGGACCGCGCTCGAGATCGCGGACGCGGCCGACCACATCGGCGCGACCCTGACGGCGGGCGCAGGGGACGACTGGACCAACGTGATCCTGGGTGTGGTTACCTCCCACCTCGATGCCGGCCTCGAGCTCCTGGGCGACATCGTCGTCAACCCCAACTTCCCCGAGCAAGAGATCGACCTCTACCGTCAGCAGGCGACGACCAATCTGAGGCTGCAGTTGGGCTCGCCCGGTTTTCTGGCCAACCGGGAGTTCCAGCAAGCCGTCTACGGGCGCCATCCGTACGGCCTCTTCTCGACTCCGGAGAGCATCGAGAGCATCCGCCGCTCCGACCTGGTCTCCTTCCACCTGCGCCACTACAAGCCCACCAACTCTCTGGTAGTGGTCGCGGGCGACGTCACCACCGACGACATCGAAGCCCGGCTCAACCAGGCGCTGGCCGACTGGGAGCCCGGCCCATCCCGTCCGCCGACGTACTTCAACGTCCCTGTGCGCGAGGAGCCCGAGATCATCCTGGTGCACCGGCCCGAGTCGGTGCAGTCGACCATCCTGGTGGGACAGCCCGCCATGAAGGGCGACCACGAGGACTGGATGCCCCTCAGCCTGGGCAGCCGGGTGCTGGGCGGCGGGAGCACCGGGCGGCTCTTCCAGGTGCTGCGCGAGGAGAGGGGCTGGACGTACGGGTCCTCCAGCTCGGCGGTCCGCAGGCGCGACGTGGGGTATTTCCTCGCCAATGCGCAGGTGCGGAGCGAAGTATCCGACAGCGCCCTGGCGGAGCTGCTCAACCAGGTCGAGCTCATTCGCTCCGAGCCGGTCCCCGAGGATGAGTTGGCGGATGTGCGCGACTTCCTGGTGGGATCCTTCCCGCTGAGCATCGAGACGCCCCAGGCGATCGCCAACCAGGTGGCGACCTACCGGCTGCGGGGCCGTTCCACGGAGGAATTGGAGTCGTACCGGGACCGGGTTGCCGCAGTCGCCCCGGAGGACGTCCAGGGCGCGCTGATGTCGCACTTCGATCCGGAGCGGGCGGTGGTGGTGGTGGTGGGCGACGCCACGGAGATCCGGTCCGGCCTGACGCAGTTCGGCCGCGTGCGCATGGTCGACGCCGAAGGCACGGCGCTCACCATCGACGACGTGGAGGTGCGGGATTCCGACATCGCCTACGATCCCTCCGTGCTCCAGCCCGGCATCTGGAACTACCGGCTGACTGTGCAGGGCCGTCAGGTAGCGGACATGGAGCGCGTGCTGGGCTTCGCCACCCGCGAGGACGAGCGCACCATGTCCCTGACGACCACGCTGCGGGCCAACAATGTCACCCAGGTCTCCGAAGTGTACTTCTCGCCTCGTACCTTCCGGCCCATCGCCAACGTCTTCCGGCTCGTCACCCCCCAGGGAGAGGGCAGGATCGAGATCGAGATCGACGGCGAGCGCGTTACCGGGCGTGCCATCGGCCAGGAGGAGCGCGAGATCGAGGAGGAAGTCGTGCGTGGGGCGCTCCTGGGCGAAATGGATGAGCTCGTGGCGTGGATCTCGGCGCTTGAGGAGGGGCAGGAGGTCCGCTTCCCGGTGGTGCAACTGAACGGCCGCGCCCGCACCGTGACCCTGCGCGTCCGCGGTACGACGGAGATCACTGTGCCCGCCGGCACGTTCGAGGTCGTCGAGGTGAACTTCAGCGGCGGCGAAGGCAGCCAGCGGTCGTATTTTACGGTCGAGAGCCCGCACGTGCTGGTACGCACGGAGACAACAGGGCAGCCCTTCGTCATCGAGCTGGTGGAGATCCCCGGGGGGTAGGCGGGCCCGGCGTCGCCGACCACTGTGGGGCCCGCCTTCTGTGGGGCCTGCCTCCTTCGGCACCGGGCTCCTTTGGGGCCCGCCTCCGGTCGCGCCCGCGGGATCAGGAATCCGGCCCCTGCACAGGCCGACCGGCACCCCCGAACGATAGCTCTCGCCTGCCCCGTTCGTTATATTTAACAATCTCTGCAGGACCCCCGATTTATCGGCCCCAACTGTGTTCATCTTACGAGGAGAAGGGGATGAGGAAAGTTCTCGCCATTCTCGCTCTCTCCGGAGTTCTGGCGGCGTGCGCCGGCGTCCAGCTGCCCCCCAAGGCAGGTCCGGAAGAAGTGGAAGTCATCATTCCGGCGATGGGCCAGACCGCCCGTGAAGGCTACAGGACGATCGGCCCCGTCACGGCCCGGGCCCCTCTCGGCACCTCGAACGAGGACGTCCTGCTCATGCTGCGGACGGAAGCCGCGGCACTGGGCGCGGATGCCATCATCTTCGAGCGTATCGACGACACCACCCGCACCCAGGCCGCCGCCGACATCGGCCGCAATCAGGGACTCATCGGGCACGCGCTTGCCATCTACTATCCGGCGCCCGAGCCACCGGGAACCTGATTTCGGTCGCCAGAAGTCGTCCCCTCACCGGCGGTTGTGAGGGCGGCGCCGTGCCTCGACAGGTTCGCGCAAACACGGATCGGCAGGGAAGGCCAGGCACGGCGAACTTGTCCGAGTTGCGTCCAGGGCGGCGCTTCCGCGGCTGTACGGGAAGGTGATAACCGACTTTCCCGCCCCTCTTTCGTAACCCCTACGAGTTCGTAAACCCAACGAGGCATCTGCATGGATTCCGCCCCCGGAGAACGGATACTCGCGCGGCTCCTTGAAGACGAAATGCGGGAGTCGTTCATCGACTATTCGATGAGCGTCATCGTGCGCCGCGCGCTCCCGGACGTCCGCGACGGCCTGAAGCCCGTACACCGTCGCATCCTCTACGCCATGAGCGAGCTGGGGCTCGGCCCCGGGCGTCCCTACAAGAAGAGCGCCACCGTCGTCGGCGAGGTGCTGGGCAAGTACCATCCTCACGGCGACTCGGCGGTCTACGATTCCATGGCGCGCATGGTCCAGGAGTTCTCCCTGCGCTACCCGCTGGTGGACGGGCAGGGCAACTTCGGCTCCATCGACGGCGATTCGCCCGCGGCCTACCGGTACACCGAGGCACGCCTCACCCCGCTCGCGACCCAGCTTCTGACCAACATCGATGAGCAGACGGTCGACTTCATCCCCAACTTCGACGGGCGCATCGACGAGCCCACCGTGCTGCCGGCGCGCGCGCCCAACCTGCTGGTCAACGGCAGCTCGGGCATCGCGGTGGGGATGGCCACCAACATCCCGCCCCACAACCTGCGCGAGGTGGTGGACGCGACCATCGCGCTGATCGAGAACCCGGACCTCCCGCAGGAGTCGCTGGAGCGCATCGTGACCGGCCCGGACTTTCCGACCGGCGCCTTCATCTGCGGCCGCGGCGGCATTCGCGATGCCTACCGTACCGGCCGGGGCCGCATCATCATGCGAGCCCGCGCCGACGTGGAAGAGGCCCGCGGGAGGAACAACGCCCGCATCGTTGTGCGCGCGATCCCCTTCATGGTCAACAAGACCCGCCTGATCGAGCAGATTGCCCAGCTGGTGCGCGAGAAGAAGCTCACGCAGGTGTCGGCTCTCCGCGACGAGTCCGACCGGGACGGCATGCGCATCGTGATCGAGCTCAAGCGCGCCACCGTCCCTCAGGTGGTGCTGAACCTGCTCTACAAGCACACCCAGATGCAGGCGACCTTCGGCACCATCCTGCTGGCGCTTGTGAACGGCGTTCCCAGGGTGATGGGGCTGAGGGAGATCCTCTTCCATTTCATCGATCACCGGCACGACGTGGTCGTCCGGCGGAGCGAGTACCGGATCGCGAAGGCGAGGGAACGCGAGCATGTCCTCGAAGGCCTCGAGATCGCCGTCGACAACATCGACCGGGTGATCGCCATCATTCGCTCCTCGCCCGATACCGCCACCGCGATGGCGCGACTGCGGGCGGAGGAGTTCCGGGTGGACGGGAAGGAGTTGGCCCGCCGGGCCGACTCGGCCGCGGAAGCCCGCCTGCTCGAGGGGGAGGCGTCCGTCGGTCCCTTCGCCCACCTCAGCCAGCGTCAGGCGGAGGCCATCCTCAACATGCGCCTGGCCCGCCTCACCGGCCTCGAGATCGACAAGCTGGAGCAGGAGTTGTCGACCATTCGCGCCACCATCGCCAAACTGGACGAAATCCTCTCCAGCAGGTCACGGCGCATGCAGATCATCGTCGAGGAGCTGGAGGAGGTCGCGAAGAAGTTCGGGGACGACAGGAGAACCGAAATCCTCACCGGGGTGGCAGACCTGGAGATGGAGGACCTCATCAAGGATGAGGAGGTGGTGCTCACCGTCAGCCGGCAGGGGTATCTGAAGCGCATCCCGCTCACCACCTATCGGGCGCAGCGGCGCGGCGGGCGCGGACTCAAGGGGATGGCCACCAAGGACGCAGACGAGGTCGGGCACCTCTTCGTGGCCTCCACCCACGACTACCTGATGATTTTCACCCGGTCGGGGAAGTGCCACTGGATCAAGGTCTGGGAGGCCCCCGACGCGGGACGCTACTCGCGCGGAAAACCGGTGGTCAACCTTCGCGACATCGACCGGCACGACAAGATCGCCGCCTTCGTGCCGGTGCGGACCTTTGCGCCGGACTGCTATCTGCTCTTCTGTACGCGAAAGGGCATCGTCAAGAAGACACCGCTTTCGGCGTACGGCAACGTGCGCAGGGTGGGCATTCACGCCATCCGGGTGGACGACGACGACGAACTGATCGATGTCCAGATCACGGACGGCGCCAGCGACGTAATCCTCGCGACGCGCAAGGGCAAGGCCGCCCGGTTCCGGGAATCGGACGTGCGCTCGATGGGGCGGGTGGCGCGTGGAGTGACGGGCATTCGCCTTCGGGGCGATGACGCCGTCGTGGGCATGTTGGTGCCGTCCGAGGATTCCTCGGTTCTGGTGGCTACCCGCTTCGGCATGGGGAAGCGGTCCGCGGTCGACGAGTATCCGCTACACCGGCGCGGAGGGTTGGGCGTCATCAACATGAAGACGACCGACAAGACCGGTCCGGTGGTGGCCGTGAAGGCCGTGCACCCCTCCGACGAACTCATGCTGGTCACCCGCAACGGCGTGGTGAACCGGCAGCGGGTGGAGGAAATACGTGTTATCGGGCGCGCGACCCAGGGCGTGCGCCTGGTGAACCTGGACAAGAACGACGAGCTCGTGGACCTGGCGCGGGTCATGGCTGAGAACGGGGACGAGGGCGAGGGGGCCCCCGAAGCCGAGGACGCCGAGGCGGAAGCCGCCCCGGAGGCGGTTTCGCCTGCCGCGCCGGAGCCGGGGGAATGACGGCTCCCACACTGGAAAGCGTTCGTGCCGCGGCGGCCCGCCTCGAGGGCGTGGCCGTCCGCACGCCGCTGCTCTGGTCGCCCGAGCTCTCGGAGACGGTCGGCTCCACCGTGCGCCTGAAGTGCGAGTCCCTCCAGCGCTGCGGCGCCTTCAAGCTGCGCGGGAGCTACAACTTCATCTCGCAGCTGTCGGACGAGGATATCGCACGCGGGGTGATCACCTACTCGTCGGGCAACCACGCGCAGGGCGTGGCGCTGGCGGCGCGCATCCGGGGCGCTCGCGCGGTCGTGGTCATGCCCACCACGGCACCGCCGGTGAAGCGCCGCGGCGCGGAGAGGCTGGGGGCGGAAGTGGTGTTCGAGGGCACCATGTCGGTCGAGCGCCGGGCGCGCGCGGAGAGGATCGCCGCCGCCGAGGGGCTCGCCATGGTCCCGCCTTTCGACCATCCCGACATCATCGCGGGGCAGGGCACGGTGGGGCTGGAGATCGTGCGGGACTGGCCCGAAGTGGACACGGCGCTCGTCCCCATCGGCGGCGGCGGGCTGGCCGCGGGGGTCGCGGTGGCGCTGCGGGCCCTCCGCCCCGGTGTGCGCATCATCGGGGTGGAACCCGAGGGGGCGCCGTCGATGCGGGCCGCGCTGGACGCGGGCCGGGTGGTGCGCATCGACGGCATCGACACCATCGCCGACGGGCTCGCGCCCGTGCAGGTGGGCGACCTCACCTACGCGCTCGTGCGCGACCTGGTGGACGAGGTGGTGGTGGTGTCCGACGCCGCCATCCGCGAGGCGGCGACCTTCCTGCTCGAGCGCGCCAGGCTGGTGGCCGAGTTTTCGGGAGCGGCCACGGTGGCGGCGCTGCGGTCGGGAGCCGCCGAGGTCGGTGACCGGGTCGCGGCCGTGATCAGCGGCGGCAACGCCGATGTCGCCGCCCTGCTCGGATAACAGCCCCGTGGGCGAACTCCTTCCGGCAACCTTGCCGGCGGACCACCGGGGGCGACGGCCGTGAAGCGCCTCATCCTCTTCGACATCGACGGCACCCTGGTGTGGGGCGGCCCGGCCAAGGAGGCGTTCACCGTGGCGCTGGGCAAGGCCTTCGGGACCACCGGCCCGGTGCACCTGGTCTCCTTCGCGGGCAAGACCGACCCGCAGATCGCGCGCGAAGTGCTTCGCAAGGCCGGACTGGACGATGCCCGCATCGACGCCGGGCTCCCGACGCTGTGGACGCTCTACCCGCGCGAACTCGAGCGGCGCCTGCCCGCGAAGCCGGTGACGGCCCTCCCGGGCGCGCGCCGGCTGCTGGCGGCACTGGAGGCCACCGGGGAAGCGGCGGTGGGGCTGGTGACCGGCAACATCCGCGCGGGCGCGCGCCTGAAGCTGGGGTCGGCCGGGCTGGCCGCCGACGCCTTCGCCGCGGGCGGCTTCGGTTGCGACCGGGAATGCCGCAACCACCTGCCCGCCATCGCGGTGGCAAGGGCCGAGCGGGCGTGGGGGGTGCGCTTCCCGCCGGAGTCGGTGGTGGTGGTGGGCGACACGCCGCTCGACGTCGAGTGCGGCCGCCACTTCGGGGCGCGCACCTTCGCCGTCGCCACCGGGCACTTCAGCGCGCCCGAGCTGCGGGCGACCGGCGCGGACCACGTCGCCGCCGACCTGACCCGAACGCGCGAAGTCGTCGAGGTGCTCATGGCGGGCGCCACCACGTAGTTTCAGCACAACCTGGCCGTCGCATCAGCAGAGCTACCTTGTGCGCGGGTTCGCCGAAGCGCCAAGTTTAGCATTCGCCCGGAGGTGCGGCGCAGCGTTCGCGCCTTCCACCCTTCACGCGACCAGAAGCGCGTGGTTCATCGACAACAACCGGCGACGGAGTGGGGAGATGTCCAGGAGAGTGCAGCAGCGAAAGGAAATGAGACGGAAGCCCGCCGGCGGAGGCATCAAGCGCCTCTACGTCATCCTCGGCGGTGTGGTGGTCGTCGGAATCGGAGCCGCGGTGTATACCACCGGTTCGACGGTGTTCAGCAACGCGGTCACCGAACCCGTGGATCTGGGCGACCTCTCCGACGAGGAACTCGTCGGTCTGGCTTACGGCTCGGAACTGGGGGACCCGGACGCAACCATCTCGGTCGTGGAGTTCGGAGACTACCAGTGTCCGGGTTGTGCCATGTTTCACGCAAACACCAAGAGTCTCATCGATTTGAACCTGGTCGAAACGGGTCGGGCCAAGTTCGTCTTCTACGACATGCCAATCCTCCGCGGCAACTCGTTCCTGGCCTCCAGGGCTGCTCACTGCGCGGGGGACCAGAACCGCTACTGGGAATACCACACCACGCTCTTCGAGAACCAGTTCTCCTGGGCTTCATCCGGCGATCCGGTCGGCAACTTCGTTGGCTACGCACGCGCCTTGGAGATGGACGATGCCGCCTTCCGCGACTGCCTCAACTCGGACCGGCACGCCCGGCGGGTATCGGCGAACCTGCGTCTCGCTGGGGCGCTCAACCTTACCAGCACCCCGGCCGTACTCGTCAGCCGGGGGAGCGGGATGGCGAGAAGGTTGCCCGACACGGACTACGGCACCATCGAAGAGGCGGTCCAGCAGTTGACGGAAGGAGAGCCATGAGCGCGGACGGGACCGCAACCGTGCGTCTGGTCTTCGTCGACAAGGGCGTCTACCACCACGAGGACATCCAGCTCCCCAAGGCCGGTCTGGACGCCAGCGACCGCCTCATCGACTGCATTCGCGAAGACCGGGAGGTGCTCGGCGGTCTCTATGTGGACCTCAAGCGCCTGTGTGCGGCGTATCGGGTAGAGTAGAGCCGCTCAGCACGGCGAGCGCCCGCTCGCGCGTCCACTCGTGCACAACCGCGGGTGGCCATGCCCCCATCCGCGCGCGCTCCAGAATCCGGCCCGCCTCTTCGCGCGCGCACCGCGCCGTTTCCTCGTCCAGCGCACCGGCCGCGATCGCGGCTTCCAGTTCGTCTTCATCCAGGAGCACCGGAGCCTCCCCAGGCTCCATCCACACATCCAGGAAAAGATCGGTGGTGCGCCAGACCTGCCCCGGCAGAATCTCCACCGGCGTGAGCACATTGGCGTAGTAGCCCGTGAAGACGCCGTCCGCGGCGTGGAAGCGGCCGATGTCGTGCCAGAGTTCGGGGAATGTGAACCAGACGATGTCCGACCCGGTCTCGATCACCACCCGTTCGCCCAAGGTCATCGGCGCCTCCACCCGGATGCCGCGCGAGAAGGTCACGACCACCTCAGGGCTCCGGTGGATGACAGGCTGGCGGAAGGTCTGCAGATGATCCGGGGGCCGCAGGTAGTGGATGGTGACATGCGGGAGGGAGCGACCAGGCCCCGAGGTCATGTGCGGCTGCCGTCCTTGCCGCCGGCCGCCCGTTCACGTGCGCCCGCGTCCTCTACGGACACCCGCTCCACGAAGATGTCCATGATGCCGCCACACACCGCCGGGCTCCATCCGAGCAGGTCTTCGGTGAGGTCCACCTTGACCAGGCGGGGGACTCCGTCTTCCATCACGCGCTGTGCCACCTCGATGACCTCGGCTTCCCCGCATCCTCCTCCGACCGTGCCCACCAGACCGGTCTTGGGGTCCACCAGCATGCGCGAGCCGGCCTTGCGTGGCGTCGAGCCACGGGTCGAGACGATGGTCGCGAGCGCCGCCCGCCTCCCTGCCCGCACGGTCGCAAGCACGGCCTCGTACACGGCCTGGTCGCCCGGCGAACTCATTTCGCTTCTCCTGTCCGCGGTTTCCGGGCCAGGAAACGCTCGACGATACGCTCCCGGCCGTGCAGGGACATGCCCGTCCCGCCCCGCCGTTCGAGAATCATCTCCGCGGTCACGCTCACCGCGATCTCGGCCGGCGTCTGAGCGCCGATGTCCAGGCCGACCGGGGCGCGCACGCGGGCGATGACCTCCAGGGGCATCCCTTCCGCGGCGAGCTGCACGAAGGTGGCCCTGACCCGACGGCGGCTGCCGATCATGCCGATGTAGGCGGGCGTCGCTTCCCGGTGGCGGGCGAGCAGCCGGCGCAGGCATTCAAAGTCGTACTTGTGACCGCGCGTCACCAGCACGAAATGGGAGCCCGCGTGGACCGGGATGTCGGCGAGGGGATCGTCGAAGTCGATGCTGCCCACGGTTGCGGCCTCGGGGAACCGCTCGCGGGTGGCGAACTCGGGGCGGTCGTCGAGCACGGTCACCTCGAAATCGAGCAGGGTGCCCAGCGTCGCGAGGGGCTGAGCGATGTGCCCTGCGCCAACGATGACGAGTTCCTGGCGGGGACGGTGGCTCTCCGCGTATACCCGCAGACGGCGACCCGCAGTCGTCTCCAGCGCGTGAAGGGAGCCCAGGCGCCCCGGCGCTTCCAGTTCGCGCGCCGCGAGGGCGAGCGCCGCCTCATCCAGCTCGGGGTCTCCGAAGGAACCGTCCACGCCGTCCGAACGCACGAGCATGCGCGCGCCCGCCGCGCGCCCTTCGCTGTCGGAGACGACCAGCACCTCGACCGTCCCGCGCGATCCGCGCAGCGACTCGAGGATGCTCGCGGCCGTGGCTGCCGGGTCGGGTCCGGGGATGTCCGGCATCCCTACACGACCCGGAAATGACGCCTGTACTCCGCCGGCGTGTCGATGTCGGCGATCACCCCTGCGTCGTCGACCGGGCATTCGCGTACGCGCGAAGGGTGCCGCCGCACCACCGTGCGGGCTCCCTCGGGAAGCGCGGGGTCGAGGAGTTCGGCGAAGACCCGGCGGTGGAAGATGGCCGGATGGCCGCGGCGCCCCCGGTAGGTCGGGATCACGATTTCGGCGTGCGCGGCCCGGAAGTCCGCCGCCAGCGACCCGACCGTGGCGCCTCCCACCAGGGGATGGTCGACCGGGCAGACGGCGCACCCGGCCACCCCGCCTCCCCATTCCGCCAGTGCCAGCCGGATGGACGAGATCGGTCCTTCATCGGGATCCGGGTTGGCCATGAGCACGGCGCCGGCCGCTCGCGCCTCTTGCGCCACGGCGCCGGCCGCATCCCTTGTCACAACCACGACCGGGCTGCAGCCCCCTTCCGCCAGCGCCGACACGACCCGGACCAGAAAGGTCTGTCCACCCGCATCGAGAAGCGCCTTCGCGCTTCCCATGCGGGTGGACAGACCGCAGGCCGGGACGATTCCCAGCAACCTGGATGGACGAGCCACGAACCCGGGTCGCGCGGCCCGTGCGGCAGGCCGGGCGCCCGCCCCGTCCGATCAGAGGATGGGGCGAACCTGTGCGTTGCTCTCGTCGAGGGTGAAGGTGACCGGCTCGTCTTCCACGGTCAGGGGAACGTTCCAGTAGAGTTCGTCGAAGGAGCGCTCCCAGCGCGCGTAAACCCAGTACTGCCCGGCGGCGGCGTCCACGATGACGCTGCCCGAAGCGTCCGTCGTGTCCACGACGGGATCCAGACCACTCATGTCGACCTTGAACTGAACCACCGTCCCGTAGTCCGCGAACGCATCGTCGCCCCACATCTCCCGCACCATTCTGACCTGGTCGGCCTGCTCGATCATCGAACCCTGAATGGAGGTGAACTCCTCGAAGGCGGCGTCGCGCTGCCGCTCCACCTGGACCAGCCGCTGCTCCTTCTCGTCGAACTCCATGAACATCACCCGGTACTGGGCTTCGGCCGGATTGAGCCGTTCCATCTGCTCGGTGAGGCTGAGGAGGTCTTCGCGCAGCAGCGACCACTCGCTCTCAAGTTGCTGCCATTCCGCCTGCGCTTCGGCGACCCGGTTCTGGGCCTCCAGCAGATCCGCGGGAATCTCCGGTTCGGGTGCCGAGGCCTCGCCGGCGAGGGAGTCGAAGATCGCGTCGCGGTCGTAGGGAAGAAGTTGGACTTCCAGTTCACTCAACGGTCGCAATTCCGTGCCCTCGGCACCGGCGACCTCCATCTGGGCGTTGATCGTGACCTCAGTCGGACCACACGCCACGGAGGCGATTGTGCCGACGAGCGCGAGGAGAAGAGTTCCGTTCCTCATTGTACAGTTACTCCAATGTTTCACGTGGAAACTTCCGAGCTGGCTCCTTCCGGCTCGCAGCCGATGCCTTCGACAAATCCGGGCCGCAAAGTAACCGTCTCACCCGCTTTGTATCAAGACGGCGCCTCTCCAGGTCCATAGACCAGCACGCGAGGTTTCCCCAGCTGGGCCGCGGTTCGCTGAAACTCCTCGGGTGAGAGTTGCTCGAGCGCGGCGGGTGACTCGCCGGGTTGGCCAGTCGCCTCCGCCTCGATCAACAGCCGGCGGCCTTCCCTCTCGGGGACTGCCAGCTCGAGCGCCCTCGCGGAGCGGAAGCTCCGGCGCTCGCGGTCCACCATGTCCTGGGTAAGCGTGCCGGTGGAGAGGCGGTTCACGACCTCCGAGATGCGTCGCTCCCAGGCCGCGGCGGTGTAGGACTCGACCGCGACCATCACCAGCAGCACCGGGCCGCTCGGGAGTTCGCGCACTTCGACTCGCTGGCTGATCAACCCCGGAGGAGGAGGATCGCTGACCAGCCGATCCCCTGCAACATGGGCTACGAACTCGAACCGACTGCGCGGGGCGGTTCCTGCAAACGGATAGGCGGCCACGATCCAGCTGTTCGTGATTTCGTCCACGACCCCGTGGCGTCCGCCGCTCTCCCACGCCAGCCCCGGCGCAGCCGGGCGCAGGGGCGTTCCCTCCATCATCCACGAGCCCCCCGTGCGTGCCGACAGGGTGCGATGCGCACCTGCGACGGCAGCTGCGTCCTCCGCCGCGACCGCACCCACCACCGCCACGCGGGCCCGGTCGGGTGTGTAGACGCGCTCCCTCGCGGCCTCCAGCGCGGCGACCGTCCTGCCGCTCACGCTGGACGGACTTCCCATCGGCGCGCGGGCGGCAGGATGGCCTGGCCCCAGCAGCAACCGTTGTACTTCCAGTTCGAACAAGCGCACCGGCGCGTCACGCTGGAAAAGGAGTTGCGCGGCCAGGTCGGCGCGCGTCGCCTCTGCCAGCAAGGGATCGACCGGGTCGTCCAGGAGGGTGCGCGTCACGATACCGTACGCCGTCGCCCAGTCGTCGAGGGTGCTAAGCAGGGTCACCCACGTGCGGGTCGGGCCTACTTCGATCTCCGCCGTCGCGCCGGTTTCCGCGAGGTTGGCGTTGGCTGCCCTCGCGAGCACCATGCCCAGGAGCCAGGCGGTTCCCTCGGCCCCGGGCGGATCGTCGCCGTATCCCCCTGCGAACGAGAGGGTGACGGCGACGGCCGGCGACCAGGGCCGTTCGCTCACCACCACCAACTCCACCGTATCGGCCGGTGCGTGCGTGCGGGGCTCCGTTGCGCGGTGGCCACGCGCCGCCGCCGCAGCGGACCCGGCCATCGGGAGAGCTGCTGCGAGCATCAGCAACGCCGATGTCCCGATCGTGCGCGGAGCGCGGAGCACGCTCGCCATCAGCTCGTCACCTCGGCGGTAAAGGCCTGCTCCGCGGCGATTTCGTCGAGGAAGGCCGCCATGGCCTCCAAGTCGATCGCTTCCAACCGGACCAGGTAGTCGGCGGCGGCGCCGGCATCGCCAGACGCGTCCATGTGTCGCCCGACGACCTCCGCCAGTCCCCCGGGCGAGCGCGCTTGCACCAGCAACGCGGAACGGAGCGCGGCCTTGGCGTTTCGCAGGCTGGTGGGGTCGAGCGATGCGCGCACATCGCGGCGGTAGCCTCGAATCCGGGCACGCATCGCCCGGGCATTGCGCGAGAAGGCCGCCCCGGTCAGCACCAGCCAGGACCTGTCTGCCAGCTCCCAGCGTTCCAGGTGGGGCTCGAATTCGCTCTCAATCTCCGGCAGGTACTCGTTCGCAATGCGCATCAGGATCGCGGACCGCGGATCGCGGACATCCCCGGCCGGATACGCCTCGCCGTACCAGACGCGGATTCTCTCGGGCCTGGGAACGGCGGCACCTCTCGCTGCCGCGCTCGCAAGCGGGCTGATTCCCGGCGCCGTCCCCGCCTCCCCCAGCTCGACGAAAGCGGACAGCGCGGCCTCTGGCGGCAGTTCCGCGACCACGACCAGGGCGAGGTCTCCACGACGGTGGGACGCGTTCCAAAGCTCCACCAGGCGGGCGGGCGTCAGGGCGTCCAGCGAGGCGAGGGTTCCGGTAACGGACGGAACCGCAGGAGCCAGCCGGGAACGCAGCCGGAGGCGGAGCGTGCCGCGCGGGGTTTCCCGCTCTTCGCGGGTCATCTCCTCGAGCCGCGCTCTGGCGGCGACGAATCCCGACGGTTCCGGACGCGCCAGCAGCTCGCGTACAACCGCCGCCAGATGATCGAAGTCCGTGACCGCGCCGTTCACCTGATAGATCAGTGCGCGCGAAGTCCTGTCCGCCAGGACCTCGGCACCCAGCATCTCCTGAAGTCGCCGGGCACGGCCGACCGCAAGCAGCTGGATCAGGTAGCCCGCTCCGGCGTCGGAGTGGGACTCGACGAAGGGAACCGTGACCCTTATGGCCGCTGCCGGGGAACCGGGGGTTTCGACGAAGGCGATGGTTGGACCGTCGGGAGGACGGAGAACCGTGTCGGGTCGAAGCAGTTCCGACTCGGAGCCTGCGCCCAGAAGCGCGACCCCGATGAGAAACGCGGCCGTCACCTCCTTCCCTCCGCCCGGTTCAGGGAATGGCTGTGACTACGAACCGGAGCGGGTTGGTCGGCCTTCCGTTCTGGCGCACCTCGTAATGAACGTTCGCGCCCGTTGTAATGCCCGTTCTGCCCACCAGCGCGATGACTTCTCCGCGCTCCACTTCCTGCCCCGCCCGCACCAGAATCTGGCTCGCATGCCCGTACAGGGTTTCGTATCCGAACCCGTGCTCGATGATCACGGTCAGGCCGTAGCCGTCCCGGCGCCGGGTGGAGCTTACCGTTCCCTTGGCCGTGGCGATGATGGGCGTACCCTGCGCGGTAGCGATGTCGATGCCCTCGTGGGGGAGCGGCATATGGTGAATCGGATGCACGCGCGAAGTGGAGTAGCCGCTGGAGACGTAGCCGCGGGCGGGAAGAATGGAGGGGAGCGATTCGAGCCAGTCCTGGTGACTGTTGAGAGAATCGGCAGCCTCGGTCAGGCTGGTGCCGAGCAACTGCACCCTGCGCTGCAGCGCCGTCAGATCGAACGAAGTGGCGAAAGCGTCCTGGGAATACAGTGAATCGAGCCCCCACAGCGGATGCGACCGCGGCGTGATGGTCCCGGGGCCGCCGACGCCGGCCTGGAGAACTTCGGCATCGATGGACGCGAGGCCCGCCAGGCTGCGCGCCTGGGCATTCTGTTCCGCCAGGGCCTCGACCTCGCCTTCCAGGCTTGCCACCTGCTGCCGGATGCCGGCCAACTCTTCGGCCATCACCTGGTTCTTCCGCGCCAGGTCGCGTGCCTGGATGCGCTCTGGGCCCCCGTCGACCACGAAGATCGTTGCCGCCACCGCGAATACGATTGCGCCGATCACCAGGAGCACGGCTCGGGGCGAGGCCTGCACCTGGCGGGCCTGTGCGCTGCCGGAAGGCAGCAACAGGACGGTCCACTTTTCCTTCAGCTTGGTGCCGAATGACTTGGTTGGCATGACCTCACGTAGCGATCAGGGGCTCGTCCGCACGCGATATACGGCCTGAGCAAGCTATCCCGCGCTCTGCGGACCGTCAACCTGAGGGCAGCCGCACGCGCGGAAAGAGAGGATCACCGCGGGTCACGGTTCTTCCCGCCAGAGGCGCCTCGAGGGCCAGGTCCAGAGTTGGAACCCCTGCGAAGCCCAAAGTTCCGGCCAGCTCCTGCATCTTGCCGGGCATGACGGGCTCGAGGAGTGCCGCCAGCACCGTCAGGCAGCGTGCCAGCGACACCAGGGTCTCGTCGAGCGCCGGTGCGCGCGCGGGATCCCGGGCCTGCGCCCACGGCTCGCGTTCCTCCACGTAGCCGTTCGCGCGGCGAGCCAACTCCATCGCCGCCGCAAGCGCCTGGTGCAGACGGAAGCTGTCCATGCTCTCCCGGTAACGTCGAAGGATGTCCCGGATTTCGTCGGCCAGCCCTTCGCCATCGGCCTCCGGCAGGGTGCCCGCTCGATAACGCACGATCATCGAGGTCACGCGGCTGGCGAGGTTTCCGAGGACGTTGGAGAGCTCGTCGTAACGGGTGAGGAAGCGCTCCGGCGTGTACGAGGCGTCGCTGCCGGTGGGCATCTCGCGAAGCAGGTACCAGCGCACCGCGTTGACGCCGTGGGTGGCGATGAGGGCGAGCGGATCCACCACGTTGTCGAGCGACTTGGACATCTTGGTTTCGCCCGCGAGCCACCAGCCGTGTGCCAGGATGTGGCGAGGCAGCGCCACCCCGCACGCCATCAGGATGGTCGGCCAGTACACCGCGTGGGTGATGATGATGTCCTTGCCCATCACGTGCAGGTCGGCGGGCCACCACGACTCGATGGGGGTGCCGAATCCCCGGCTTCCAGGGGTGGCTTCGGGATCGATGGCGCCCGACGCGGTCACATAGTTGATGAGCGCGTCCACCCACACGTAGCAGACGTGTTCGGAGTCGAAGGGCAGGGGAACCCCCCAGCTCACCCGGCTCCGGGGGCGCGAGATCGAGAGGTCCTCGAGGGGCTGTTGGAGAAACCCCAGCACCTCGTTGCGCCGCACGGCCGGAATGATCCAGTCCGGATTGGCTTCGATGTGGCTCAGGAGGCGTTCCTGGAAGGCGCTCATGCGGAAGAAGTAGTTCACCTCCTCGATCTGGCGGACGGGCCGCTTGCAGTCCGGGCAGGTTTCGCCGGGACCGAGGTCCTTCTCTGTCCAGTAGCGCTCCTCGTGGATGCAGTACCAGCCGAGATAGCGGTCCTTGTAGATGTGTCCCTCGTCGTGGAGCCGCTGAAGGAAGCTGGTGACGACGGCAATGTGCTCCGATTCGGTGGTGCGGATGAAGCGGTCGAAAGAGATGTCCAGCTCCTGCCACGCCTCGCGGAACCGGCCCGCCATGCGGTCGCACAGTTCGATCGGGGTCAGCCCGCGCCGGGCTGCCTCCTCCGCGATCTTGGGTCCGTGCTCGTCGGTGCCGGTGAGAAACATCGCCTCGGCGCCGGTCTGGCGGTGGAAGCGAGCCAGAACGTCGGTGAGGATGGTGGTGTAGGCGTGCCCGATGTGGGGCTCGCCGGACGCATAGTAGA
This sequence comes from Longimicrobiales bacterium, assembly GCA_965232315.1. Lineage (GTDB taxonomy): Bacteria > Gemmatimonadota > Gemmatimonadetes > Longimicrobiales > Gaopeijiaceae > BD2-11. The sequence goes on from CBDDPN010000010.1 coordinate 316,573, forward strand.
TCGGCGTCGTGAGGTAGCGGCGTCGCATCATGGGGCGGGTCAGCGGGAGCGCTTTCCCCGGGGGACCCTGGAGACTTCCTGCTTCAGTTCCTTCAGCGTCACCTTGCGGCGGGCGCCGTCCCCGGCCAGAAGGGTAACCGTCTCGCTCCAGATATCGACCGCGACCACCTTTTGCTTCCCCTCACGCGTTCTAACCGACCTTCCCTCGCGCGGGAAGCGCCTGCGCGCCTGAACGTACGCGTCGTGCTCATACTTCAGGCAGCACATGAGGCGGCCGCAGCAGCCCGAAATCTGCGACGGGTTGAGGGAGAGCCGCTGGTCCTTGGCCAGTTGGAGGCTCACGGGGCGCAGGGCCGGGAGCCAGGTCGAGCAGCACAGTTCGCGTCCGCACCGCCCGACGCCTCCCAGCAGCGCAGCTTCGTCGCGCACGCCGATCTGGCGCAGCTCGATACGGGTGCGAAAGGTGCGCGCGAGATCACGCACCAGCGAGCGGAAGTCGACCCGGCGCTCGGCGGTGAAGTAGATGATCAGCTTCTTGCGGTCGAACTGCCACTCCGCCTCGGTGACCTTCATCTTCAGTCTGTGGTGGGAAACCCTCTCCCGCGTGAGCGTGCGCACGCGATCCTCGTCGGTGCGCAGCCAGCCGACGCGCTGGACCTCGTCCTTGACGGCCTGTCTGAGGATCCTCCGGGAAGGCTCGGGCGTGGCGCATCCTCCGGAAGAACTGCACTTGCGCTCGGCGATGGCTCCGAGAGCGCTGACCCGGCCCAGGTCCCGGCCGCGCTCGGCTTCCACCATCACCCAGCTTCCCGGCTGAAGGGTGCCGGGCTGACACGTGAAGTAGTCCTTGCGCGTTCCCTTGAAGCGGACTTCTGCGAAACCTGGCATCTATTCCGAACCCGGGTGGGAAATGGTCCTCTAACCGCCCGCCGTTCCCGTGCCCCTGCCGGTTTCCGTGTCGAGTCTCGGGCCCCGCAGGCCGGATCTCCCGGCCACCTTGCCGGCCCAGTCCCCGATCCCCTCGTACTTGGCCCAGCGACCTGCCAGCAGTTCGTCGGTGTCGAGCGCGGTCAGCTCGACGAGGTGCCGCCTGAGGGCATGGTACACGCTTCGGGAAACGAGGTCCCAGTCGGAGTGGGCACCCCCGATCGGTTCCCCGATGATGTCGTCGGCAACGCCCAGCTCCAGCAGGTCACGCGAGGTCAGGCGCAGCGCCTGCGCCGCTTTCTCGCGGTGGTCTCTCGATCGCCACAGGATCGCTGCGCACCCTTCCGGGGAAATCACCGAATACACGGAGTGTTCGAGCATCAGGATGCGATCGGTTACCCCGATGCCCAGCGCACCTCCGGACATCCCCTCGCCGATCACGATGGAGATGGTCGGAACCCGCAGCGCCGCCATCTCGCGCAGGTTGCGGGCGATGGCTTCGCCGATGCCGCGCTCTTCGGAGCCGAGTCCGGGATAGGCCCCGGGGGTGTCGATGACCGTAATCACCGGCCGGCCGAACTTCTCCGCCATCTTCATCAGGCGAAGGGCCTTGCGGTACCCCTCCGGATGGGGCATGCCGAAGTTGCGGCGCAGGTTCTCCTTCATGGCCCGGCCCTTCTGCTGGCCGATGACCATCACGGACTGCCCGTCCAGGCAGGCCCATCCGGCCACGATGGCCTCGTCGTCCCGGTAGCTCCGGTCGCCGTGCAGTTCGATCCAGTTGGTGAAGACGCGCTCAACATAGTCGAGCATGTAGGGGCGGTTGGGATGGCGCGCCACCTGGACGCGTTCCATGGGAGCGAGGTTCCGATAGGTCTCGTCGATCATGGCTGCGAGCCGGATGCGAAGAACCTCAATTTCGCGCGCCACATCGATGCCCTTCTCGTCTGCCAGCGCATGAAGATTGTCGATCTGCCGCTTGAGTTCGGCGATGTCGCGTTCAAACCTGAGATGTGCGGTCCCGGCCAAGAGCCGTCTCCATTCATTTCATGTTTGCCATCTGGTGGTAAGGCGGAAACAGCCATGGTGGCGGATCGGGGCCGTGAATACAAGTGTTTCCGCTTTCGCGCCGCCAGTTGGCACTCATGCTCATGATTAGTTGGCGCCCATCCGCATGAGCAGGAAGCCGTCCGGATCGAGGGTCGTTTCGGAGGGTGCGGCGTCGAGCTGGATGCGGAAGACGTCTTCCCTCCCGGTGACCTCGACCCGGCGGCGCTCGGCGTTCCCGTCGACCTCGAACTCGATGTCCAGCGGGAGACGGAAGACCGGCCAGTCCATCTGTTGCGTCTGCCGGACGGTGACGACCGCCTCTCCCGTGGCCGCATCCCATGTGGTCTCCGATGTGACCACCGGATAACCGGGCCGGTACAACCATTGCTCGAAGAACCAGCCGAGGTCGGATCCGGAGGCTTCCTCCATGACGGCGCGGAAGTCGGAGGTGCTCGCCACGCTGTCGCGGAAGCGCGCGTAGTAGCTGCGGATGCCCGCGAAGAAGACCTCGTCGCCGAGCATGCCGCGCAGCATGTGCAGCACCCATCCTCCCTTGGGATAGTTGTTGGCGTTCAGCAACGCGAAGAGGTTGGTCGCCGCGGGGTCGACCACGGGCCCGTTGACATCGTCCGAGTTCAGCACGCGCTGGCGGCTGTTCTCCATCCTTTCGCGGAAATCCCCGGGCCCGTCGGCTGCTTCGAAGAAGAGCGCGCCGAAGTAGGTGGCGAAGCCCTCCGAGAGCCAGAGGTCGTACCACTCCGACTCGGTGACGCTGTCGCCGAACCACTGGTGCGCGATCTCGTGCGAGACGGTGCCCTCCATGTCGCGGCCCTCGGCGATTCCCTGCTCCGTATAGAAGATGGCCGAAGAGTTTTCCATGCCGCCGAAGCGGGTGGCACTCTGGACGTTGGCCAGCTTCTCGTAGGGGAAGGGCCCGATCAGCTCGGTGAAGAAGTCGACCATCTCGGCCGCGCGCCTGAAGATGCGGGCGGCGTTGCCGGTGTCCTGGGGATAGACCCAGTACGAGACGCGGGTGCATCCGTCGCTGCGCGGGGAGGCGGGGGAGTCGCCGCACGCGGCCAGCCCCACCTGCCGGACGGCGAGGTCGGCGCCGCCCACGACCATTGTGTAACTGGGGATGGGCACCGAGGTGGTCCAGCGCCAGGTGCGCCGGCCTTCCGCGCCGCCGAGTGCGTCGTCCCCGGCGGGGGCGGGGGGTGCGGCGATGGTGCCGTTGGCGATCACCTGCCAGGCGGCGGGCGCGTGGATGGTGTACTCGACGGTCGCCTTGTCGCTCGGGTGGTCCACCGACGGGAACCAGAAACGCGCGCGGTTGGGCCAGTTGTCCGCGAACGCCGCCGGGTCGCCGTGCACGTTGTCGCGCAGGATGAGCCCGTCGTCGGGCGTGCCGCCGTAGGCCACCTCCACCGTGACGGTGTCGGTCGCGTTCGGGGGCGCGAAGACGCGCAGCTTGCCGTCCGCGTACTCGAACGGGGTGCGAATGCCGTCGACCTCGACCGCGTGGACGGCGAGGCCGACCAGATCGAACTCCAGGGGGGTGTCGGGGTCGGCGGGCGGCGCGACCAGGATGCGCACCCGCGCTTCGATGTCGCTGCGGCCCTCGTGGAGCGACAGCTCGAGGTCGTAGTGGAGGACGTCGAAGGCGCCGGTGTACTCGCCGGGCAGTGGGGCGGGCCCGGCCTCCACCGGGTCCGGCTCGGGCGCGCTCATCACGGCGCCGGGGCGAAGCGGCACGTCCGGGGCGAGTTCGGGGGCGGGGGTGTCGGCCGCCGGGGGGGTGGCGGGGGCGCAGGCGGCCGCGAGCAGGCTGGCGAGGGCGAGCAGGAGCCCCGGCGTGCCGAGGGGCGGTCGAATGATGCCGTGGGGCCTTCGAGGGTACACGCGAGTATCCTCCGAGACGCCCGAAGAGCCGATGGGCGCCGTCTGATTTGCACAGTTTGATCGGTTACGACCCAATATCGCCGGAGGTCCGCTGCGTTGCCACCGGCGCGTTGCGTATGATGAGGCGATGTTCCAGGGGACGACCCCCGCGTGAGACGCAACGGCATCAGGGCCTGCCGGCTCGTCAGGGAACGTTCAGCCTGCGTGCCGGGAACCTCCACGTTTACAGCATGGCTTCGACGAATCATGCTTGAACACGACGCCCATCTGCTGGATGTCTGCAGTACAAACGGGGTGGCGTTCATGAAGTGGCCCGTTTCCTAAACCTGAGAATGACATGAACCGCTTTCCACGCCCTTCGAGCCGCGTTCTCGCTCTCACCGCCGCCGCGGTGCTCGTCTTCCCGGCCTGCGCGGAGGCTGGAAGCGACGGGGGGGCGCAGGAGCTTCCCCGCGTAGTCCCCGCCGAGGCGGGATTTGTGCCCGGCCGTCTGGAGCGCGTCGGCGCGCTGCTTGACGACTATGTGGCCGATGGCCGGCTGCCGGGCGCGGTGGTGGCGGTGCTGCGCGACGGCGCCGTGGTCTACGAGCACGCCGCCGGGTTCGCCGACGTGGAAGCCCGCACGCCGCTCGCGGCGGACGCGATCTTCCGCATCGCCTCCCAGACCAAGGCGATCGTCAGTGTGGCCGTCCTCATGCTCCAGGAGGACGGCGCGCTGCTGATCGGCGATCCGGTCGGCAGGTACCTGCCCGCCTTCGAGGAGACCACGGTGGCGCTACCGCTGCTGGACGGCGGCTACGAGGTGGTGCCGGCGGAGCGACCCATCACGATTCGGGATCTTCTCACCCACACCGCGGGGATCGCGTACGGTGTCGGGCCGGGTGGCGATCGCTGGAGACAGGCGGACATCACCGGATGGTATTTCGCCCACCGCGAGGAGCCCGTGCGCGCGACGGTCGACCGCATGGGGTCGCTGCCCTTCCAGGCGCAGCCCGGCAGTCAGTTCGTCTATGGCTACAACACCGACATCCTGGGGGCGCTGGTCGAGGAGGTCTCGGGTGAGACGCTGGACGACTTTCTGCGCTCGCGCATCTTCGAGCCACTCCGGATGCGCGACACGCACTTCTACCTGCCGCCGGAGAAGGGCGACCGGCTCGCCACAGTCTACAACCAGGCGATCCCGGGAATGCTGGAACGCGCCCCGGATGGTCCCGGGATGGCCACTCAGGGAGAGTACATGGACGGCCCCCGGACGAGCTTCTCGGGCGGGGCGGGCCTGGTCTCCACCGCCCGCGACTACGCCCGCTTTCTCCAGATGATGCTTGATGGCGGTACTCTCGGCGACGCTCGCATCCTCTCCCCCGCTAGCGTCGCGCTGATGACCACCAACCACGTCGGCGACCTTTTTGCCTCGGGAATGGGCTTTGGGCTGGGCTTCAGTGTGCGCCTCGACCTGGGAGAGGCCGGTGAGCCGGGCTCCCTCGGCGACTTCGGCTGGGGCGGCGCGTACCACTCGACCTACTGGGTGGATCCGGCGGAGGGACTCGTGGTCGTCTATTTCACCCAGGTCGTCCCCGCCGCCGGCCTCGACGACCACCAGAAGCTGCGCGCGCTGGTGTACGGGGCACTGGGAGGAGGCTAGCCAGTCCTCCACAGTGGGCCTCAGCCGCCACCTCCGGATTGCCTCCGGTAGTGCAGCATCCGCGCCGCGTGCGCGAAACCGAAGAAATACCTCCGCAACCCTTCTGCCGACTCGGGTGGCACTTCGGGGTCGAAGAAAAGGCGGCAGAACTCCTCGCGAGCCCGAAGGATTTCCTGGCAGCGGTGACCGTGCCAGCGGGGGTCGGTGGCGGTCAGGTCGAAGAGCTCGAGGGCGCGCTCGAGGGCACCGTCGAACCGGCTCATCCGGCCGGCACTGTGGGCTCGGATGGCGCGATCCACCTCGCTTCCCACGTTGCCTAGTTGCTCCACGAGTTCCAGGCGGCCCCAGGCGCCTGCGGCGGCGCGCTTGTGAAGTGTACGGCTCATGTCCGGTAGGTCACTCCGCCAGGATTAGTGACTCGACGACGCTGCGGATACGCGCGCGTGTCCGCTTGTCGTCAACGCCGCGAGAGCGGTTTCCGTCCCGCGGACGGATGTTGATCATGGAGTCGAACTCGATCCAGTCCGGGCCATCGTCTCCCGGATAAAGATTGATTCCCCAAAGGTCCGGCTGTAGCGAACCATCTGCGAGGAGAACGCCCTCGTCGTCCGCATGCAGATCCCCGCCGACGGCCATGATGCCGCGCGACACGTCGACGACGGCCTTGATCCAGTCGCCGAACTGTTCTTCAGCCCACCGGAGCAGATCCGTGCGGGAGATCGGGGTTGAGACGACGCGTCCGGTGGTCAAGGCATCTTTCCCTGAAAAAAGGAGAAGCTGTCGCCCGCTTTGCGTCCCGAGACTCGGCAGGCTGGTGGAGACACAAGATAACTTTCGGTTGCCCCGCACGCCGACGTTGAAAAACTTGGGCATTCCCACCCGACGGCTTGGGGCACCCTCCCACCCAACTCCTGCGAGCGCGATTGATGTGCACTGGTACTCAGAGAACGACGATGGTTACGGCATCCCTGGCTGCCTGCCTGGCCCTTGTTGCTCCAACCGCGGCTCGTGCCCAGGAGCCCGCCGACCCGCCCGACTCCCTCGCCACCGAATCCCTGCCGCTGGAGCCCACCCGCGAGGTCCGCTTCCGCACGGAGGAGGGGTCGTGGATGTCGGTCGACGTGAGTCCAGACGGGGGCACGCTGGTCTTCGACCTGCTCGGCGACCTGTATACCCTGCCGGTCGATGGGGGCACGGCGTCGCCGCTGATGACCGGCCCGGCGTTCGAGAGCCAGCCGCGCTTCAGCCCGGACGGCTCGGAGATCGCGTTCGTCTCGGACCGGAGCGGGGGACAGAACCTCTGGGTGCTGAGCGCGGACGGCTCCGACACGACGCAGATCACGCGCGGCAACGACAACCTGTACACGTCGCCCGAGTGGTCGCCGGACGGCGAGTACCTGGTCGCGTCGCGCACGTTCAGCCCGCTCGGCGGGGCGGCCAAGCCGTGGATCTTCCACCGGGACGGCGGGAGCGGGATCGCACTGATCGACGAGCCCGAGCAGCTCAAGGCCATCGGTCCCGCCTTCGAACCGTCGGGCCGCTACATCTACCTGGCGCAGGGGACGCGCGACTGGACCTACGACGCGGCCTTCCCGAAGTACCAGCTCATCCGCTACGACCGTGAGACGGGGCGGCGGGCCACGGTGACGGGCCGCTACGGGTCGGGGTTCCGCCCGGCGGTGTCGCCGGACGGTGGCACGCTTGTCTACGGCTCCCGGCACGAGGACGCGACCGGTCTCCGCGCCCGCGACCTGGCCACCGGAGAGGAACGCTGGCTGGTCTACCCGGTGCAGCGCGACGACATGGAGAGCCGGGCGACCCTCGACCTGCTCCCGGGCTATGCGTTCACGCCCGACGGGTCGGCGCTCATCGCCTCGTATGGCGGGCGGTTCTGGCGGGTTCCCATGGACGGCGGCGAACCGGTCGCGATTCCCTTCACGGCCGACGTGGTGGTCAACGCGGGGCCGCGCCTCGACTTCGACTACCCGATCGAGGACACGCCCACCTTCCTCGTGCGCCAGATCCGCGACGTGGCGCTTTCGCCGGACGGCAGCGAAGTCGCCTTCACCGCGCTCGGCGGGCTGTATGTGATGGATGCGGACGGGGGCGAGCCACAGCGGGTCGGCACGGAGATCGAGGGCGTGTTGTCTCACCCGGCATGGTCGCCCGACGGCGGTACCATCGCGGCGGTGAGCTGGCTCGAGCCCGACGGCGGGCACCTGTTGGCGATCTCGGCCGATGACGGCGACGCGCGACAGCTCTCGCAGGCCCCGCACTACCTGCAGTCGCCGGCATGGTCTCCGGAGGGCGACCGCATCGTCTTGCTGCAGTCCCCTGTGCGCAGCCGCCTGACCGGCGCGGGCGGGGGGAGCCAGACCGACATCGTCTGGTACGGATCGGATGGCGCGGGTGCGCCCACGCTCGTGGCGGAGGCGCTGGGACGCTCCCAGCCGCACTTCCTCGCCAGCCGGGCCGACCGCATTTACCTGCACGCGGGCGCCCGAGGACTGGTGTCGGTGCGCTGGGACGGCACCGACGAGAAAGAGCACCTGAAGGTGACCGGCTTCTCGGCCAACCGCGGCGGCCCGCCCGCCAACGCCTCGTCGATCCGCATGTCCCCTGCTGGAGGCCGGGCACTGGCCAAGGTGGGCAACGACCTCTACCTGGTGACGGTTCCCCAGGTGGGCGAGGCGCCCACGGTGTCGGTCCGCAACCCCTCCGGCGCGCCGGTCCCGGTCACCCGCATCACCGACTTCGGCGCCGAGTTCCAGTCGTGGAGCAGCGACGGCGAGGAGGTCGTCTGGGCGCTGGGCAACGCGTACTTCCGCTACGACCTCGACGACGCGGAAGCCTTCGCGGACAGCGTGGAGGCAGCCGAGGCAGCCGAAGCGGACGACGCGGCGGAGCCTGGCGACGATCCGGGCGCGGCCGACCCCGGGGACGCAGCCGAAGACGACCCGGAGGCGGGCGAAGCCGACCCTGAAGACGACTCCGGCGACGCCCGCTACCAGCCCATCGAAGTACGCGTGGCACTCGACGCGCCCCGCGACCTTCCAACGGGGAGACTGCTCCTGAGCGGCGCCCGCCTGATCACCATGCGGGGCGACCAAGTCATCGAACGGGGTGACATTCTCATCGATGGCAACCGGATCGCCGCCGCAGGCGCATCCGGCTCGCTGGACGTCCCCGAGGGCACCCCGGTCCGCGACGTCAGTGGCATGACCATCACACCCGGCTTCGTCGACACGCACGCCCACCTCCGTCCGCCGGCGGGCGTCCACACCACGCAGCCCTGGGGTTATCTCGCGAACCTTGCCTTCGGTGTCACGACCACGCGCGACCCCCAGACCGGCGTCTCGGATGTCCTCACCTACGCGGACCGGGTTCGCTCAGGCGACGTCCTCGGCCCGCGCATCTACTCCACCGGCCCGGGCATCTTCGGCAACTATCAGCCCGGCGAGGGCATCCGCGACCTCGACCACGCCCGCGACATCCTCAGGCGCTACTCCGAGTACTACGACACCAAGACCTTCAAGATGTACCTTGCGGGCAACCGCCAGCAGCGGCAGTGGCTGGTCATGGCGGCGCGCGAACTGGAGCTCATGCCGACCACCGAGGCCGGCCTGGACTTCCAGCTCGATCTCACCCACGCCATGGACGGCTATCCCGGCATCGAGCACAACCTGCCCGTCTACCCGCTCTATCGGGATGTCGTGCGCCTCTTCTCCGAGACGAAGGTGGTGAACACGCCGACGCTCATCGTTTCCTTCGGCGGCCCCATGGGCGAGATCTACTGGTTCACGCGCGGAGGGGTCCACGACAACCCACGCCTGGCGCGCTTCACGCCGCACCAGACCCTCGATTCCCGTACCCGCCGAAGGGCGGGGGCGGCGGGAGCGGTCGCGTGGGCCATGGACGAGGAGTTCGTCTTCGAGGACCACGCCCGCTTTCTCGCCGATGTCGTGGCCGATGGCGGCTTCGCGGGCGTCGGCAGCCACGGTCAGCTGCAGGGGCTGGGCTTCCACTGGGAGCTGTGGATGGTCGCCTCGGGAGGGATGTCGAACCACGACGCCTTGAAGTCCGCCACGATCTTCGGCGCGGGCGGCATCGGACTGGAGCAGGAGATCGGGTCGATCGAGCCCGGCAAGCTGGCGGACCTGGTGATCCTGTCGCGCAACCCGCTCGGCGATCTGCGCAATTCCGTGTCGGTCGAGCAGGTCATGATGAACGGGCGGCTGTTCGAGGCGGAAACCCTCGACGAAATCTGGCCCCGGCAGCGGACGCTGGGTTATCGGGGGTTCGTGGAGGACGAGCCGTAGGCAGGAGAGACAATGGCGCGGGAGAGTAGTTTTTGCTGGCGTCTCGCCCGAACAACCGTTAATTTGAAAGATCGCCTCTATAGCAGTTGGTATGGAGGGCCGGGGACTTGAACCCCGCAGGCCTGGGTGCGAACCCCAGACTGGCTTCCCAAACGCCCCCCTTCCAACTCATCAGCCCCCGTCCTCGGTGTCACCCGTGGGCGGGGGCGCCCTTGTCGCCACGCAGTTTGACCATCCCGCGGACGAACGCGTCGATTATCTCCCACTCAGCAAGGCTGAGGTCCTTCGGTGCTTGTAGGACGATCGGCTCGCTCCTAGTCGGAAGCAGAAAGGGCTGAGACGGCCAACGGGAGTTCGTCTCTTGAGGCCCTGCGGGGCCTCCGCTGCCTTCCTTCGTCGTCCCAGACCCGACTCCCTGCGGTTGTTGGACGGCACCGTCCTTCCCTGCCGTTTTGGGGGCGATGGCCTTCTTAGTGGGAGGTCGTGGTGGCGCGACAAAGTAAACCGAACGTTTGACTCCAGCTTCGTCCAACGCTCCGAGGAAGAACCGCACTGCCATCGTTAACGTGTTGCCAGAGACGTTGCCCCGTTTGCGGAAACAATCGGCGAGTTGCTGCGCGGTTCCGTTTTCTAGATCGAGGTTCTCTAGGACAGGAGCGTAGGCGTCGAGAATGACTGGCCGGAGTGCCGTTGGCCACTCATCGCTGCCGAACGTGTTGACCAAGCCGTGGAGCTTGGGAGTCGATGTGCCTTTCCTGTCCGTGAGCCCCAAGAACTGCAGAGCCTTCCGGATTGCGCTCTGGGCGCTCCCCGACTTCCCAACCATGACGGTGTGATCGATTCGGCTGGGCGTTCCCTTGGACGCGATGTCACCGAGAAACCTCCGAAACGTAGGCCAAGCGGGGTATGGGACTACAATCTTCCGCCTTTCTCCCGAGTCAGACATTTTCTACTCCTCCTGAGGCCGCGCGTTACTGTCGATGTGCCTGCTCTCGCCCCGCGACCGACTGCTGTATAAATGCACATGACGTGAGTTTATCCGGTCTGCAGGCAATGCGCAAGGGGTGCCATGTCCCGGCCGTCTTGGCGCGCATGGGATAAAAAGTGCGCACAGTCGCTACGGCCTGTGTGGAGTCGCGTCCTTCCGTGTCACTCCCCGTCCGGCTCGGACAGCTTCGTCCACACGATCCACCCCATGCAGAGCACCGCGACCGCGCCGACCACGGTGTTGCCGGCGAATCCCCAGGTGGAGTAAAGGTACCCCGCCACCATCGCGCCCAGTGCGAACCCGACCTGTCCGAGCGCGACCGTCAGGCTCATGAGTGAGCCGCGACGGTTGGCTGGCACAAGCGCCGTGAGGAGCGCGGAGTACGGGCTCGTGCGCGTCGCGATCAGCACCATCATCAGCGCATAGAGGGGGTAGGCGACCCAGAGGGTGGTGATGAGCGGCACGGTGGCGATCATCACCGTCGAGAGTCCCAGGCAGGACGCGATCACCATCACCTTGCGACCGACCCGATCCGAGAGCTTGCCGGCCTGGGGACCGGCGATGACGTTGGCCACGCCGGCCACCAGGAACAGGGACGCGATCTGTTCGGGGGTGGCTGCGTGGAAGGCCTCCAGCCAGGTGGGGAAGTACACCACGAAAAGCGAGACGCCGAAGGACACGCTGCAGAACGCGAGTGCGGCAAAGGCGATCTGCGGGCGGCGCAGCATGACGACGTAGCCGGCGATCGCGCGGTTGACCGTCAGCCGTGAACGCCGGCGCTTCACCGGGGGCTGCGGCACGCGAGCGTACACCAGCAGGAAGGTGAGCGCCATCATGACGCCGAAGAAGTAGAACGGGCTGCGAAAGCCGAATTCACCCGCCAGCAGGACACCGATCGGGATGCCGATGATCAGGCCGACGGCCGACCCGCTCATGACCCAGCCTGTCGCCCATCCGCGCCGCTTGTAGGGGAAGTAGTCGCCGATGTAGGACACCGCCGCCCCGGAGAGCACACCCCCAGCGGCGCCCGAGAGCACACGTACCACGGCAAATTCCGCGTACGAGCCCACGAAGGTGTGCAGGGCAAGGGCGCAGGTCATCGCCCCCGATCCGAGCAGCAGGATGCGCCGCCGCCCGACGCGGTCGGAGATGGGGCCCGAGATCACCGCCATCACCCCGACCATCAGACTGTACACCGTGACCAGTGTGCCCAGCCAGGCGTCCGCGATGCCCAGTTCCTCGCCGATCAGCGGCAGGATGGGCGCGATCACCATCGTCTGGCTGCTTGCCGAGAAGACGAGCAGCCAGAGCGCAAAGACGATCAGGAGCGGCTGCGCGGGTGCGGAGCGCCCCTTCACGTACCGGGTCCGGCCCGCATCGCGGCGCGCATCACGGGCCATCCCGGAGTCGCCCGCGTCACGGGTGCGCCGGTGGCGATGGCCTCGCGCAGGTCGTCGATCGCCCGGGCGATCGCGCGGACGGTGCTGCGGACCTTCCTCGGGTACTCGGGCCTCTGCGCGCTGGCGAACTGCCGTGCCGAGGCCTGCACCTGCAAGGGTTTCGTCTTCGGTTGTCCGGGGGACCGAGCCTCAGCTGCCCGACGGCGCCGCCGCTCCTCCGTCCGGGCTCCGGGGGTCGGGCGCGCCGATGAACTCGCCGGTCTCCGGATCAACCCCGATCGAGCTGGCCCGCCCCTGGCCACCCCTCACCTGGACCACATGGCCCATCGCCTCGAGCGCCGCCACACCCTCGTCCGAAATGCCGCCTTCCTCGATGCGGACGCTGTTGGGGAGCCACTGATGGTGGATGCGCGACGCGGCCACCGCGTCCTCGATGGTCATGCCGTGGTCGACGAGGTTGAGCACCAGCTGCAGCACGGTGTTGATGATCGTGCGGCCGCCGGGTGTCCCGATGACGGCAATCAGCTCGCCGTCGCGCGACAGCACGGAGGGGCTCATGCTGGAGAGCATGCGCTGCTCGGGCCGGGCCAGGTTGGCTTCGGTGCCGATCAGCCCGCGCTCATTGGTGAGACCGGGCTTGCCGTTGAAGTCGCCCATCTCGTTGTTGAGGAGGAAGCCCGCCCCGGGAACGGTGACCTTCGACCCGTAGCCCTGCTCAAGCGTGTAGGTGACCGACACCGCCATGCCGTCGCCGTCCACGACCGAATAGTGGGTGGTCTCGGTGCTCTCTTCCGCCATCACCAGCTGGGACGGCTCGGAGTGGCCGGCCTTGTCGCTCGAGATGGTCGTCCGCATCTCGTCCGCGTAGGTCTTGCTGGTCAGCCGGTCCAGCGGCACCTCCGCGAAGTCGGTGTCGGCCAGGTGCTGGGCGCGGTCGCGGTAGGCGATGCGCATCGCCTCGGTGAGGTGGTGCACGTAGGCCGGGGAGTTGTGCCCGAGGGCGGCCATGTCGAAGCCCTCGAGGAGGTTGAGCATCTGCACGATCGCGGTGCCGCCGCTCGAGGGGGGCGGCATCGAGACGAGTTCGTAGCCCCGGTAGGCTCCCCGGATGGGGATCCTCTCCTGCGCCTCGTAGCGCGCCAGGTCCTCCTCCGTGATCATTCCGCCGCCCCGCACCATCTCCTCGGCAAGCAGGCGTGCGGTCTCACCCGCGTAGAACCCGTCCCGCCCCTCGTCGCGGATGCGGCCGAGCGTGCGCGCCAGGTCGGGCTGCCGGAACAGCTCCCCTTCCTCGTAGGGGACGCCGTCCCTGGAAAACTGGGCGACGCTCGCCGGATAGGGCTCCATGCGCGGAAGGACGCCGGCCATCGAGCGCGCCAGCCCCGGGGTGACGTTGAAGCCGTCGCCGGCCAGGCTCACCGACGGATCGACCAGGTCCGCCCAGTCGGTCCCGCCGCCGTAGCGCTCGTGCGCAAGGGCGAAGCCGGCCACGGTGCCCGGGACGCCGATCGCCAGGTAGCTGATGTGGTGGATGTCGAAGGAGTACTCGCCGTTCTCGTCGGTGAACATCTCCGGATGGGCGGCAAGAGGCGCCTTCTCGCGGAAATCGATGGCGGTCGCGTTCCCGTCGGGGAGGCGGACGACCATGAAACCCCCGCCCCCGATGTTGCCCGCAGTCGGGTGGACCACGGCCAGCGCGAAGCCGGTGGCGATGGCGGCGTCGACCGCGTTGCCGCCCGCGGCCAGCACTTCGGCGCCCACCTCGCTGGCGATGAGGTTGGCGGACGAAACCATGCCTTCCCGGGAGCGTACGGCCCGGCTTTCTGGTGGAGCGTCGCCTGGCGCGCGGGGAGTCTCGCCCGACTGGCAGGCGAGCAGAGCCACGAGCAGGGCAAGAATCCAGCGAGGCTTCGAACTCATCATCCGGTTCTCCAGTTTCGTTTGGGACACGACCCGGAATATTCACGGTTGGAGGGCGGAATCACCAGTAGCGGACGCGGAAGCCGCGCGGGCGCCGGTCACGCGGTTGGGCACGCCTGCCGCCGCTTGCGCACCGCGATTCGCGAGACCGGTTCCGGGAACCACCCGAGCCGGATACAGGTACAGATGCGGGCGCGTCGCCGCGCGCATGTCGGCGTGCCTCGACCGTGGATCACGGCACGAGGACCCCGCATCGAACTGTTCCTCAGACCCGACGGAAGAGCCGACCCGAGATGACACCCTGGGTCAAACGTCTGATCACGGCCAACGTGATCGTGTTTCTGCTGTTCTCGGCCGCGGGACCGCGCTCCGACGCATTCTGGGCCCTGACCCTGGTGCCGCAGTTTGCCATCGTGCGGCCGTGGACGCTGGTGACCTACATGTTCCTCCATGCGGGCTTCTGGCACCTCGCCCTCAACATGCTGGGTCTGTATTTCTTCGGTCCGCGGCTGGAGGCGCGCATGGGCTCGAGCCACTTCCTGAGGTTGTACTTGTGGGGTGGACTCGGCGGCGCGCTCTTTTCCTTCCTGCCGCCCATGGCGCCGGTGGTGGGAGCCTCCGGGGCCGTGTTCGCGGTGCTCCTGGGCTTCGCCCGCTACTGGCCCCGGGAGCCGATCTACATCTGGGGCATTCTGCCGATCCGGGCGCGCTGGCTGATCCTCTTCCTTGCGGGCTTCAGCCTGTTTGCCGGTCTCACGCAGGTGAACGACGGCGTCGCCCACTTCGCCCACCTGGGGGGGTTCGCCGGTGCGCTGGTCTATCTCTGGGCTCGCACCCGACGGCGAAAAAAGGTGAAGCAGCGCCTGCAAGGTGTGGTGAAGGCCCGGCCCGAAGCCGAGTCGCGGCGGCGATGGGAGCACATTCCGCTCGACGAGCTGCATGAGCTGAACCGGGGGGAGGTGATCGCGTTGCTGCGCAAGGTGCAGGCCTTCGGTGTTCGGAGCCTCACGGTGGACGAGCGCGCGTTTCTGGACCGCATGGTACCCTGACGCTTCCCCGCGCGTGGCGCCCCTGGGCCGTCTGGACCGCCTGGGTGGCCGTCGCTATCGTGACATACATCTGTCGCTCTGCCCTCGACCTGCCATTTTGTCAGTCTTTCCGATCCACGTGGAGGCCTCATGCTCAAGCTCCCTGTGACTGCAGCCCTTGCACGCCCGGCACTCCTGCTGGGTTTTCTGATCGCGGCGTGCGAGCCCGGGATGGAATCGACGACGGAACCCGCGGATCTCGTGCTCATGGGCGGAAAGGTGGTGACCGTGGACGACGCCCTGCCGGAAGCGGAAGCGCTGGCGGTGACCGGCTACACCATCACCGCGGTCGGGACGGACGCGGAGATCGCCGGATACGTGGGGCCCTCGACGCAGGTCATCGAGCTCGACGGCAGACTGGTCATCCCCGGCTTCATCGAGGGACACGGCCACTACATGGCTCTCGGAGAATCCAGGTTGACCCTCGACCTCAACGCCGCGGCCAGCTGGGATGACATCGTGCAGTTGGTGGCGGACGCCGCCGAGCAGGCGGCCCCGGGCGAGTGGATTCTCGGGCGCGGCTGGCACCAGGAGAAGTGGACCTCGACGCCGGAGCCGAGCGTGGAAGGGGTGCCGGTGCACACCTCGCTATCGGTGGTCAGCCCGGAAAACCCGGTCGATCTGGAGCACGCGAGCGGCCACGCTTCCTTCGCCAACGCCCTCGCCATGGAGCTCGCCGGCATCGACGACGGCACCGCGGACCCGGCGGGCGGTACCATCGTGCGCGACGCCTCGGGCGCGGCGACAGGCCTCATGCGCGAGGCCGCCCAGCGCCTGGTGGGTGCCGCGCGCGCACGTTCCGAGGAAGGGCGTTCCGCCGAGGATCTGGATGCCGAGTTCCGGCGCGAGGTGGAGCTTGCCGGCGCGGAGTCTCTCATGTACGGCGTGACCACCTTTCACGACGCCGGAAGCAGCTTCGAGACCATCGACCGCCTGCGTGCGCTGGCCGCCGAGGGGTCGCTGCCGGTTCGCCTGTACATGATGGTGCGCGGCGCGTCGAACGAGGAAATGGACGAGAAGCTCCCGGAGTACCGGACCCTTCCGGAGGGCAACGACTTCCTGGCGGTCCGCTCCATCAAGCGCCAGATCGACGGGGCGCTGGGCTCGCACGGCGCGTGGCTGCTCGACAGCTACGTCGACATGGACACCGAGGGGCTGGTGCTCGAGACGGTGGAGGACATCACCGGCACCGCCGAGGTGGCGATCCGGCACGGCTACCAGGTCAACACCCACGCCATCGGCGACCGCGCCAACCGCGAGGTGCTCGACATCTACGAGAAGGTCTTCGCGGCCAATCCCGACGCCACCGACCTGCGCTGGCGCATCGAGCACGCGCAGCACCTCAACCCGGCCGACGTGGTGCGTTTCGCCGAACTGGACGTGATCGCCTCGATGCAGGGCGTGCACGCTACATCCGACGGACCCTGGCTGGCGGATCGCCTGGGGCAGGAGCGGATGCTCGAGACCTCCTACGTGTGGCGGGACATCCTCGACGCCGGGGTCATGATCGCCAACGGCACCGACGTCCCGGTGGAGCAGGTCTCGCCGATCGCGAGCTTCTACTCATCGGTGAGCCGGCGCATGAACAACGGGGAGGTCCTCTCGGGCGAGCACCGCATGACACGCGAGGAGGCGCTCGAGAGCTACACCATCAACAACGCCTACGCCGCCTTCGAGGAGCACCTGAAGGGATCGCTCACCCCCGGCAAGCTCGCCGACATCGTCGTCCTGTCACAGGACATCATGACGATCCCGGAAGAGGAGATCCCCGCCACCGAGGTCGTGTACACGATCGTCGGCGGCGAGGTGAGGTACTCGGCGGCAGGGGGCTGAGGCGGGACTGGGTTTCGCGGCTCCCGAGCGCGGCACGAGGTAGACCGGGCGCTTGGATTTCTCGTAATAAGATGTGAGATTGCTCGTACTAAGTAGTGGGAAATCTCGTATTAACATTGCACAACCCGCCGCCCCATGTACCGCAGACACCTCCGTCCTCTCGTGCGAGACATGCTCGGAGAGTTCCGGATCGTCTACGTCACGGGCCCCAGACAGTCCGGCAAGACCACCCTGGCCCGCAGCGTCGCCGCCGAGCTGGGCATGCGCTACCTCACCCTGGACGATCCTGCCGTCCAGGCTGCGGCCGCCTTGGACCCGTACGGCTTTGTCAGGTCCTTCAGGAACCAGTCGGTCGTGCTCGACGAATTCCAGCATGTTCCCGAACTGATACCCGCCATCAAGGAAGCCTCGGATCGGCAGGCCAGCGCGCTCCCGACGCGGCAGGCGCCCGGCATCCCGCGCAAGGGTCTCTTCCTCCTCACCGGCTCCGCCGACATCTTCCGATCGGCGCGAACCCAGGAGGCTTTGCCCGGCCACATGGCCCGCCTGGAGCTGCTGCCCCTGTCGATTGCCGAGCTGCAGGGTAGCCGGCAGAACCTGATCGACTCCCTCCTGGCGGGAGGCCTATCCTCCCCACCCGACTCCTCGCGCGCCCGCCCGGGCTCTCATCCCTCCCCGACCCGGGAACAGATCGCCAGACTGATTCTTCTGGGCGGCTATCCCGAAGTCCAACGCATGAGTCCGCGGGCACGCACCATCTGGTTCAGGTCCTATACCGAGGGGCGTTTTTTCAAGGACTTCGACACACTCCATAACGCCCGTGGCGACTACCACTCGAGGCTTCGCGCCCTCGCTCCTTACCTGGCGGGCCGGACCGGTAACCTGCTCAGGTATGCCAGCCTCGCCAACGACCTCGAGCTCAACGACAAGCTCGCCAAGAGCTACGCGGAGATCCTGGAACTCATGTTCCTGATTCGCCGGGTCCCCTCATATCGAAGGAATCCGGCCCGGCGAATGGCCGTGCGAATGCCGAAGCTGCATTTCGTGGACACGGGTCTTGCGGCGCACCTGCTGGGTCTGCGCACCGAGAGCCGGCTTCTCACGAGCCCCAACTATGGCGCGCTTCTGGAGACCCTGCTCTTCATGGAGTGCGCCAAGCACGCCGAGTGGGCGGAGGAGGAGGTTGGCCTGTACCACTTTCGAGACAAGCGCAAGCGTGAGGTCGACATCGTGCTGGAGCGACCCGACGGACGCATTGTCGGCGTCGAAGTAAAGGCTTCCGCAACCGTTCGGCGCCAGGACTTCAACGGTCTGGCGACCCTGGCCGACTTCGCCGGGGCCGCCTTTGAGCGAGGCGTACTCTTCTACACGGGACCGCAGGCACTTCCGTTCCACCGGGGACCGGTGCGGCTGCACGCCCTGCCCCTGCCCCGAATTGCCCGTGCCAGGCAGTCGGATTCCCCGTAACGGCACCATCCTGCCCGAACCGCGGGGCGAACCGAGGTCCCCCCGGCAACTCATTTGCCCGTCTCGAGGCCCATTCCCTGTGTTGCGATCAGCTCCCCGGCGCGGCTTCCTCCCCCCGGGCGCGGTAGATGGCGCGCGCTTCGTCGAACTGGGCGTACACGTGCGCCTTCTCGGCCTCCGAACGCCAGCCGGGCCACTCCTCGGCCATGGCCTGCAGCTTATCGATCCAGCGCAGCGCGTAGTCGGCCGCGCTCGCGCTGCGGATGGGGGCGCCACCTACGGTGATCCAGACCGGGTTGGTGAGCGCGAGCGGGTAGGAGGTGTCCAGCGGTGCGCGGTCCTCCGGGGCTCCCTGGACGCGCACGTGGATCCAGCCGCTGCGCTCCACCGGGACGGTGCGTTCCACCTCGAGCGACAGCCGGTCCCCCTCGAAGGGGATCTCCTCCACGACCTCTCCGTTCATCACGATGACCGCGGTGCGCATCGGCACGACGCCCCACGCCCGGATCGCCACCGTCACCTCGCCGCCGGAGGCCATCTCCAGATCCTCTCCTGAAATGCGGCCATCGACGGTGACGTCGAGGAGCGGACCGCTTGAGACGAAGGCGTTGCCGCCCCGCATGCCCTCGAACCAGCCCTCCATCGACAGTTCGCCGTCCGGCGTGCGGATGTAGGTGCGCATCGAGCCCAGCAGCGGCGTGGCGTGCAGGTTGGAGATGGAATCCTCTCCGCCCACCACGGTCGCGCGCAGGCCGTTGCCCCACACCGCATACAGGGGCGGGTAGCCGTCCTGCGGGGTGGACCACTCGACGGCATCCGCAGCCTCGAGCGCCGCGTCCACGATGAAGCCCTTGGCGCCCCCGAGATTCCCCTCCAGCGGGTCGCCGTTGAAGAACGAGTGCACGTAGCCCGTGGTCGCGCCCTGGGCCTTGGCCTTCCTGAACATGTCGGTGTTGGAGGGATAGAGGCTCTCGATCGCCGTCTGCTCGTATCCCGTGACGTAGGGGGAGATGAGGTGGTCGGTCATCCCGAACATGAAGACGTGGCCGTAGAAGGGCGGGCGGTACTCCTGCCCCACCACCAGCACCATGTCGGGACGCGAGAGCGGGTGGGCGCCGCCACCGGGCACGAAGAACTGGTGGTCGAGGATGCGGTTGTCCTTGTTGGCCACCTGCTCGGCCACGACGTCCTGATCCTCGGCCTCGGACATCATCATCAGGTTCTCGAGGGTGTTGTGGAGGTTCCCGGCGTAGTTCATGTGCACGTGGGTCGAGCCCGAGTACCAGCCTTCGTCGCTCAGGTCGGAGATCTCCGCGAGCTGGACGCTCATGCTGTGTTCTTCGCCCGCGACGATCTCCACCTCCAGCTCCTGAGGCACGTGCTCGAAGCCGCGGACGACCGTCATGCGCGCGGTGCCCGGGGGCAGCTCGACCTGGAAGGACCCTGCATGATGGAAGATGTGGTCGCGCGCTCGGCTGATCCGGGAGTACTCGCTCGCGGGCGAGTAGTGCTTGCCGTCGGAGGCGGTCAGGTGGATGCGGCTGCCGACCGGTTCTCCGCCGGTGCCCAGCGTGGTCACCGTGAGCGTGCCCATCGGCTCCTGCCACTGGCGCTCCGTGATGTTCACCGTGCGGAGCGCGCCGCCGTAGGTCTCGAGCAACGCGAGTTGGGGAAGCCCGTCCTCGTTGGTGATGAAGGCGATCCATTCGCCGTCCGGCGACCAGCGCGGATGGAAGGCGTCGTGCTCGAAGAACGTGAGCTTGTAGGGCTCGCCCCCGGCCGTGGGCTGCACGTAGAGGTTGTTGAACTGGTCGGCGGCGCCGGCGGTCGACGAGTAGACGAACCGGCGCCCGTCGATGGAGACGTCCGGCTGGGTGCGGTAGAGGCTTTGCTCCTCGAGCACCGCGACGCGGTCGTCAATGCCGTTCGCGCGGGCGGGGATCCGGTAGACGTTGCCGCTGCCGAGGGGAACGTCGCGGTTGGAGACGATGATCAGCTCTTCGCCCGAGGGCAGCCACGAGGGCGAGATGTGCATGTCCCAGGGCCCGAAGTAGAGACGGTCGCGCCCGTAGCTGTTGTCGTAGCTGACCGCGATCTCGTCCCCGGCCCATGCGCCGTCCGAGATCTCGCGGATGTAGATGTTGAAGAACCCGCTGGGGCGGGTGGAGACGTACGCCAGGCGGGTGCCGTCGGGCGAGAAGCGGGGGTCGACGTAGATCTCGGCGTCATCGGTGAGGCGGCGGGTTTCCCCGGTGCTCGTGTCCATGACTTCCAGCTGGATGGGCCCGGCGCCCGCGTCGGCGGTGTAGACCAGCCAGCGGCCGTCGGGGGACCAGTTGGGGGAGGAGAGGTAGTCCTCCGAGCGCACCCGTTCGGTCGCGACGCCGGTCGCCGGGTCGACGCTCCAGATCGAACCGCTCATGCCCACCGCGATACTCTGGCCGTCCGGCGCCCAGGCGGGGTACCACGGGGTGGAGCTGGGGGCGGGAGGGAAGTAGAAGTTGTGCATGTAGTTGCCGCCGTGCGCGGAAGCCGCGTAGGGGCGCTCGGAGTTCGCAAAGTCGGCTCTCGCCGGGGGTGCTTCGCCAGGATCGCCGGCATCGCACGCGGTGGTCACGGCGGCTGCGAGGAGGGCCCCGCGAACCACCGCGGCAGTCGGGCCGGTGCGGTGGGGACGGGGGCGGCGGCGGTGCAGTGGGACCACGGGCATCGGGGTTCTCCCTGGTTGTGGTTAGGCGAGCGGCGCGCCATCCACCAGCGGCATCGGACGCGTGATCGTTCCTCCGGGAGTGTAGGCAGTGGGCGCGTTCCGGGCTACCGTCCCGCGCCGGCAGCGGAGCAGCGGGGCGCTCCCGGGTGTACGGCGCAACGAGCAGGGAAACCGTATCCTCGCGAACGAGACATGGCCGGTGCCTGAATCGAACAAGAATCGTCCAGGGATCCTGGTCCTGGCGCGTGCCTGGGTGGTGGCGTCCCTGGCGTGTCTCATCCCGTCGAACGCGCAGGCCCATTTCCCTCAGGAACCATCCGCCGAAGCTCAGCAGCCCGTGGACGCGGATTTCCGTTCCACACTCGCTGTCTCCCTGGTGACGGTCGGGGCCGGCGATGCCGTCCATGAGATGTTCGGACACAACGCCATCCGCATCCGGGACGAGGCTCTGGGCATCGATGTCTCGTACAACTGGGGCATGTTCGACTTCGGTCAGGAGGGTTTCTTCTGGCGTTTCCTGCTGGGAGACTGGCAGTACTGGATGGCGGGCCTTCCCTCGGATTCGATGATCGAGTTCTACGTGGAGTCGGATCGCGGCGTGGTGGAGCAGGAACTGGATCTGACACCGTCTCAGCGCCGCACGCTCTTCAGCCTGGCCCAACTCAACGCGCGCCCGGAGAATCGCTTCTACCGGTACCAGTACTTCCTGGACAACTGCTCGACACGCGTGCGCGACATCCTCGATACGATCCTGGAAGGGAGTCTGCGGGAACGCTTCACGGTCGTACCCGGCGAGTCCTACCGCTTCCACACCCGGCGGCTCACGGAGGGCAACGCGGTGCTCTACGTGTCGCTGGATTTCTTCATGAGCGCGCGCGGAGACCGTCCCATCACGGCCTGGGACAAGATGTTCATTCCGATGATGCTGAGGGACTTCCTGCGCGAGACCGATCTCGTCCCGTCCGAAGTCGTGCTGGACGAGAGCTCACGGCCGCGCCCCCTCGAGGCGCCTCCCCGGCGCTTCGTCTGGTTCGCGCTTACGGGAGCGGTGCTCGCGGGACTGCTGGCGGGTACGGCGACGCTGGGTTCCCGGACGCGGTCGCGGGAGCCGCGGGGGATTGCTTCGCGGACCGGCAGGCTGGGGTTCGTCCTGGTTGCCGGGATCTGGTCGCTGGCCATGGGACTGTCCGGGCTGGTCATGATCGTGTCCCATTTCACCAGCCACGAGTTCATGTACTGGAACGAGAACTTCCTCCAGGCGACCCCGTTGTCGCTGGTGCTGGCCTGCGCGCTCGTGCCGGCTGTGGTGCTGGGCAGGTGGCGGCGGCTCGCCAGCCGGACGGCGCTGCTGGCGGCGGGGGTGTCGGTCGTGGGGTTCGTGATGCAGGTTCTTCCGGGGATCGACCAGGTGAACGGGTACTACCTGGTGGTCGCGGTCCCGGCGCACCTGGCGGTGGCGTGGGGGTTGGGAGAGGTGGCAGGCAGGGGCCCGGAGCAGACCGGAACCGGTTGATCCTTGCGGTGCGAGGCGCAATGGACCGGCACAACCCAGACTGATTCCGGTAGCGGGTACGCATGCCACCCGCCGGGGAGAACACGCCAATGAGCTCGGTAACCGACCGCCAGGACGTGCGCTACGAACCGGATGAGCGTCCTCCGCTCCCCATCACCGCCGGTCTCGGGATTCAGTACGCCATCCTCTGCATCGCCAGCGTCATCCTGACGCCCACGGTGATGATCACCGTCGCCGGCCTGGGCGACGACTACCTGTCGTGGGCGGTGTGCGCGGCGCTGGTGGTCAGCGGCGTGACAACGGCGATCCAGGCGCGCAAGGTGGGCCGCATCGGCGCCGGCTACATCCTCGTCATGGGGAGCACCAGCGCGTTCCTGGCGGTGAGCGTGACGGCCCTCGAGCAGGGCGGGCCGGGCATGCTCGCCGCCCTGATCATCGCATCCGCCCTGGTTCAGTTCGTTCTGGCGGCGAGGATGGCGCTCCTCAGGCGAATCTTTACGCCCGTGGTCGCCGGCACCGTGCTGTTGCTCATCCCGATCACCCTCACACCCCTCATCGTTCGCAAACTGGGCGAGGTGCCACCCGATGTCTCACCCGCCGCGGGCCCGGTCATCGCGGGGGTGACGCTGCTGGTCATGCTCCTCGTCCCGCTTCGGGCCTCCGGGCCGCTGCGTCTGTGGGCACCGGCCATCGGCATCGTCGCGGGCTGCCTCACCGCCCGGCTGGGGTTCGGCCTGTACGACACGTCGGCGGTCGCGGAAGCTGCCTGGATCGGGCTGCCCTCGCTGGCCTATCCCGGCGTCGACCTGAGCTTCAGGCCGGAGTTCTGGGCTCTCCTGCCGTCTTTCATCATGGTCACGCTCGTGGGCGCGCTGGACACACGGATCGCCTTAGGTCCAAATCCCGGCAGGAAGTCACGTAAGTCTAACTGGGACTGCACGATCTGCGTTTCCTGCCGTTGTACTGGACCTTGCTGGACCGGGCCGCGAACGCGGGAAGAACGTACCTGAATGGCGGGACTCCCGCGCCCGTCCGCAACGGTCGTGCGGCGAGTCGCTAGATTGATTTCCGGGGGCCGGGCCTCACCGATGTCTCGACGATACCGGCACCGCAAGGAGTCGATCCAATGATGCTCACGGAACGCGTCGCGACTACACGAAGGGTCGGGATGCAGGCACTGCTGTTCGGCGGGCTCCTGGTCGCGGCGCTCGGCTGCCGCGAGGGAACCACGGAGCCCGGCGACGATCGCCTCGCCCTGGACGAGGCCGTGGCGATGTTCGAGGGCGTGAGGGCGATCGAACAGGACTCCGCGCCCAGGATCCTGAACGCTTCCGACGACAGCGTCGTCGTGGCCTGTCCCATCGCGGGACGGCTCAGGGTGACGGGACGCGTTTCGGAATCGGTCGCCGGGGACACGCTCAAGCTGGAGACGGACTTCACGTTTGCCCCCGCCGACTGCCGATTCTCGCGGGAAGAACTCAAGTTCACCATCGATGGCGATCCCGGCATTCGGGACCATACCGTCGTCGGCATCACCTTCGAGGACAGTTCTGGCCGGATCGACCTCGAGTCCGCTCAGTTGCTAGAAGCCCCGGGGAGCCGCATGGGCACACCCGGAATCTCCCTGTAATGGTGCCAGTAGTGAGCAGGCTCTACGGATTTCACGACCCAATTCCTGCCCTTTCTTTCCATCACGACCTCGCTCTCCTCAACGCCGATGATGTCCACACCGAACTTCCGGCTACGGTACACGTCGCGCTGGTACACCTTCATGGTGACGAGCCTGTTGCCCACCGCCGCCTCGACGACGCCAGCGGAACGGAACGAAGCGGATTCTTGTTCTTTGCTCAAGTAGGGAACAACAACGTCTCCGATGGTGAGAGATTCCCCCGGCTCTGCGGATTCAAGGAACACACCCGCCAGCTCGTCGGGCTTTTCAACGATGGTCCGCAGGGCCACCTCAAGCGCGATCTGGGGGATGGCTTCGGGGTCCGGTTGGACCCTCTCGGGTGCCTCGATGTCGTTGCAGGCGACGATCAGCAGCGTCGCCATCAGCGCTTTCCTCATGACGCGTATCCCCTCTCCTAGAGATTCAGGCATTCCTCGGTGACGGTATGTGTTCCGGGGTTTCCTCTGTGCTCGTACCCCTCGTGGTGCGCGGCTTCGTGGAACATACTGATCGGTCCGAACGTGTGCCAATCACGGCGATTGAAGCTGTAGTGCATGCTGCTTCTGTTCCTGTCATAGCGCGGGTTGTGGAAACCTCCCGTGATGCCTCGCGTGTAGAATCCCATCACGGCGCCTCCGCTGACCTGACCTGCAAGCTCATCGGTGAGATGGTCCATGATGTCCTCGCAATACTCTGGCGCGCTTGCGTCCAAGGTCATGTCTGCGATGGTCTGGAGAAGCTGTGCCCTGAAGCTGCTGGACAAGCGCTGCACACAGACGTATTCCCCCGTTTCCGCAACATAGATCCAAGTGCCGGCCGCGTAGCGACAACTCACCGGGTTGGTGTACTCGTCCTGTGCTGTCCACGCCGCGAGGGCCAAGACTCCGAGCGAGCAGACCGTGAACGTGATGTGTCTCATGCATCTTCCTTTCAGTGGAGCTTGATCGAGAGCGGGCATCCTATCGTCCTCGCAACGGCGATTGCAACCCCCAAGGGGCGAAGGCTTGAACTCCAGGAGTTCTGAACGGCGAAGGATGACGCCCAAGCCGTTCGCTTCAAGGCTCAGCGCCGGGCCTTGAGGTCGGAAGCAGGAGACGTGGCGTGGGCGAGAGTGGCGCCTCCGTCACGCTGGCCCCATGTTGAGGCCGACGACGCTCGACAACACAAGGGATCGCTCCATGACCTGTAAGTCCGCAGTGACCAAATGCCTCGGGATCGTGGGCGCGGTCGCCATCGCCTTCGCGGTGGCGGTGTGCGAAGGCCCCACACCTGTGGGAGAGGGCTCAAGAACCCATGGGCCACCGGGGTGGGCGCTTGAGATAGGCGACACGGTGAGCGCTCTGGGCCGCGTGAAGCTGAGCCGGGATTTCCGCACCGTGGTCTCCGCATGGCGTCTGCGAGAGCAGCCTATCCAACTCCTGAACCCCGATCAGGAGAAGTACGGCGTCGCGTCTTTCGAGTTGGTGTACGTGGAGACGGATAGCTTCATCGACGGTGAGGACCGGAATCTGTACGCATGCGCGCCTCCTCCTGAACCCTCGCTTAACGGCGCCATCTCGATCGACCAAGAGGAGGAGGAAGAGCACTGGAAGACTCCGGACGGTGCCAACAGGTTCTCCTTCCAGCCAGGCGTGCCGTGCGACCCGGACAAGCGTTACAGAGCGATGTACGTGTACCTCGGGCACGTCAGGTGAGGGCGTTGCCGGGGATATCGGCATGGTTGCTTTGTTGCTCGGCGGTGGTCGCGTTCACATCGGTGGCGCAGTCCTCCGAGATGGAAGGGGAGTTTGAGAGGAAGTGGCATTGGAGGAACACCGGCCGCTCATGGAGCCAGAAAGAGTTGAACATCTGGCGGTTGCGCCTCCAGTACCTCGATTGGGATAGCACGGATGAGTGTCAGGACAACCGGAGCACGATGGTGAGTATCTACAGCGGCGGCCACGACTTGGGATGGGCGAATCCCAGGGGGAGCCGCGGCGGCACCCACTTCTGGTTGGGAGATGAGGACTGGATCATCATATCGCCGACGGGATACCGGGGACGGGACAACGAAGACGTTCTCCGGTCCATGGTCCACGAGGCAGCACACCACATCGCCGGTGTTGAGGCCCGGCATGGGCAAGACTGGGATGATGTCGTGAACTGTGTCCTGTCCTACTCAGGGGCGTGATCACGCGGATTATCTCAAACGGTATGTCGGAGGGTCTCGACCCTCGCCCGGTTTTGAGGATCAACCGCATCGGCTCGCACACACGAAAAACAGCTTCCGCGCTTCTCGGCCGCCTCCGGCGCGCTGTGGCGGGAGCGGCTCGGCGGACACGGCCCGCCCGCCGCCGCGACCGACGGGCCGTGGTCGCTCGGCGCGCGCGGCCGCTATGCCCTGCGCCTGCCGGGCGGCCGGCTCCTCGCATGGTCCGGCGGGTTCAGCCGCTCGACGCGCGGCTGGGGCCTGACGGTCGGGGGCGGGTTCGAGCCGAGCCGTCTCCAGCGGTGACCGGCGGGAGCGTTGCAGGCCGGCCAGCGTTGTGCCCCGGGGATCTCGCCCCGTTGCCGAAACAGTTTGGCACGGTTGCCCGTATGGGGGTACTCGGTAGCGCGGACAGGCTCGCCGGATCCCGAAGCGGGGGCGTTTCGACAAGCCGCTGGCGGCGGCTTCCCGAGGCTGCCTTACGTTACCGGACATCCCCTCGAACGCTACCGGAGAAGAGGAGATTCGCTAAGGGTTGACTGCCTCAAGAACGGTTGTCCAACGTCTCGGGCATGGAGACGCTGGCACAGCCGCTCAACAGGGAAGCGGGCGATGGGATCGCCCGTCTTGACGGCCGCCAAGGTGCGCGCGGGTTCTTCGGCTTGACGGGACGCCGGGCTGAGTCGGTTGCGCTCGGATGCCGCCACCGCGGGAAGTGCGCCCACGCGCGGGGTGCCCGGTTCATGGACTGCGAACTCCGGGACGCCGGGCGGCGCAGGAGCGCGTCGAAGAGGCGGATGCCGCGCGTCGAGCCGGTCGTTCACGGGCGCGGCCCACGGGGGCGTTGGGCGCTGTTAGGGCGTCAAGCCAGCCTACCCCGTGTAATACACTGGGGCTGGCGAGGGACTCCGCCCCTTCGAACCCTGGAAGCCCCGCGCTCCAGTGGATTGCGCGGGCGGGGGCGTCGCCCCCCGTCCCCCCGCGGCGGCCCATCCCGATCGGGTAGCCGCCCGCACGGCGATGGTTGCCGTCCGCTTGACGGGAACCGGGTTCGCCACCGGTCGCGTGCAGCACCCGACGCTCGATTTGGCCGGGCGCTGTCGGCGCGCGGCCCGCTCGCCCTTCTGGTTTCGGTCGAGATCCTCGCGTCGGCCCTCGACCAAAACCTCCCGGCCCTGGACCGGGCTGCCGCGCTTCGCTTGCCCACCCTCGTTCGGACGCCGGGAGACCCGCCGCCCGAACGAGGGTCCGATCCGGCCGCCCTTCTCCGCCCGGGAGAGGCAGACCAGTCAAACGCCATCGACCCCAGGCACCAACCCGTTCGTGAAAGCGGGGCAGGTCCAGTCAGCAGGGCGTTGCGAGTGTTGTGCGCAACCGGCGTTCTTCCATGCTCGGCCCAGAGGCCGTTTCCGCGGATTCCGGAGCGTCTTCGGGTAACCTGCGGGCCGCAGGGATCGGCCAGGATCGACATCCATTCGGCACGGCGTTCGCGCCGCCATTCCGGAGTCCGGATTTGAGCGCCGTTCGGCGGAGCTCGTTGCCGATCCAGAGGTGTGAATTCGACGTCGGGGTGCTTGTGCAGGGGAATGCCGCGAAGGTGTGCGGAACGTGGATTCCGCAAGTCGCTGGACGGCTTGGGGTTGTGCCACGGCCCGCGGATCGCCGGTGCCGATCCGCTTCTCCGGGCCGTGGTCGGGAGCGACCCGGCCCTTTGGGATGCCTGGTGCGGCATCGGGGCGGTTCGGCATGTGCAAGCCCATGCCGCCCTCCCCGGCGGGTCGCTCCCTGACCAGCGATCCGTCCCGGAAGGGTGTTGAGCGCCGCGTCGGGGCGGAGGAGGACCCGTTCGCCGACCTGCTGGACGTTGGGCTGGTCGGCGTTGCCGCGCAAGGCCGGGACGGGGCGGTCCCCGGCCTTGAACGCCTTCCCGCGAGGGATCGCTGGCCCGTAGCGACCTCCCGCGGAGGATGGCATGGCGTGTCCATGCCAATCCTCCCCCGTGGCACGCCAGGTGCCCAAAGTGGGGGGTCGCTACGGTCACGCCCGCAAGCTCCCGCGCGCCACGGCCGCGTCTGCGGCCATGTCGCAACCGAAAGGCGGGCCGCGACATGCGGAATCATGGGCGTGTCCGCTGAAGAAACGCTTTCGTGTCCGCCCACCTCCAACGTCGGACGGACACCCGCGCTACGGCCCCGGCCACAGGGTTCGGGCCGGGGACCTCCTTCCGGGCGACACACACTGGCGGAGACGGCTTCTCTCGGCGAAGTTTCCTCCGCGCAGATCGTGCGGTCCATCACCGAGAGGAATCGAATGATGGCACGCACGAAACGAAGTCGGCGCTCCTACGGCGCCGGCGAGTGGGGCCGGAACCGGGTGAGGGTGTTCCCCGACCGGAAGACCGGCTTGTACCAGATGGAGTGGCGCGAGAACGGGCGCAGGCTCACCCGGTCGCTTGGACAGCGGACTGTCGGTGGCCCGAATCACGGCAGGAGATCACGTAAGTCGAACTGGGACTGCACGATCTGCCACTCCTGCCGTTGAGCGGTACCTGGTTCCATTTGCTCGAAATGGCCGGAATCACGGGGTTGATTGGCGGGAGTCCCGGTAGTCTTCTCCGTGCAAGAATCGGTACCCCGGCGGCGTGTCCGGAACGGGTTCAGAACGTAAAGTCGAGTGCAAGTCTGAGTCCGAGATTGGGGTCGTGACCGGGTAGCTGGCTGCGCGAGCCTTCAATGCCGAGCCTGAGCAGTTGGTTGACGCCGTACCGGGTACCGAACGACAAGGAGCGGTTGCGGCCGTGGGAGGAGAGGCGTGTGTAGCTGTCGAGCGCGCCGCCGCCTGGGTTCCGGAGCCCGTAGCCGGCTTCGGCGTCGAGGCGCCAGTCCTGGCCGTGTCGTCCCGCGATTGGCGTCATCATCTGGAGCGTCCCACCATCCATGAGTCCGTGTATCCCGCTTTGGTCGTGTCCGTGCCCGGGGCTGATCGCGAGCCGGAACCCTTCGCCCCGTGTTCCGGGATCGAACGCGAGCCGCAGCGCGGCGCCCCATTCGCGGTGCCGGCTGGAGCCGAGGGCGAGCCTGCCCCTGAGGTCGAGGTCGAGCCCGTGGCCCGCGTATCCGACCGAGGCGCCGGTCTCGGCACCGCTGCCGGTGTCGGCGTCGCCGCCATCGTAGCGCGCCCCGGCCTGGGTGGCGAGCTTGAGGCCGCCCGCCGTCCATGACGCTTCAAGCAGGGCGCGTGCGCGCGATGCCGAGCCTTCGCGCTGGCCGTCGGCGGCGCGCATGCCGACGGTGAACGCGTCGCCGGTGAGCGCGAGTCCGAACGCGCCGCTGCGGGCGAGCGGCACCCTGACGCCTCCCGCGAGCATGCGGAGCGACGCGCCCATGTCGCCTTGGCGGTCGTCGTCCGCGACATCTCCGCTGCCGTATCCGCCCATGGCCCATAGTCCGATCCTGGGCGACGGCTGGAGGAACAGGTAGGGGTGGATGCTGTTCATGGCGTGTCCGAGCGAGCCATCGACGGAGCTGTTGCCGTAGTCGAGGTCGCCGGCGCTGCGCATGAGGGACACGCCAAGCAGCCCGGAGGAGCCGATGCGCGCGTCGGCGCCGACGGTGAGCGCTCGGAGGCCGCCGTCGTAGTCGATGCCGGGCTCGCCCCGGAACGACTGCGTGGAGCCTTCGGCCCAGAGCCCGAACCGTGGCCGTCCTTGTGCGGCCTGCGGCCCGAGGCCGGTGGCGAACGAGACGCGGGGCAGCAGGCGCCCGGCGACTTCGCGGCCCTTGGGCAGTTCGAGCGACCCGGAGCGTCGTCGCGACATGTCGGCGGACGAGGATGCGCCGAGCGGCAGCCCGGCGAGCGAGGCGAGGGTGCCCGCGGCGCTTCCGGCCCATTCGGACGCCGATCCGGGTACGCCGGCGCTGGAATCGCGTCCCGTGGGCCGCATGACGGCGTCGATGCGCGCGCCGACGGCTTGGCGTGCGCCCTCGGCCACGGCGCGCCCGAAGACGGCGAGCCCGACCTCGAACGCCTCGTCCCGGAGCGCGCCGGCGTCCCCGGCCGCGATGTCGACCGTGGCGGAGGCGACGGCGCCCGCGCTGACGGCTTCGGGCAGCACGCCGAGCCCGAGCGCGAGGAGACCGGGTTCGGTGCCGGCGGGGACATCGAGCATGAACGCCGCGAGTGAGTCGCCGGGCTCGAACACGACCGAGTCCGGCACTGCGGGTTCTGGAGAGATGGCTTTCCCAACCGTGAGGGGCACGGCCACCCGCCGGTCGGCGGCGGGGCTCACCCGCAGCGTTATCTCGGTCACCGGTCCACCTGCGACCGCCACGTACTCCGCCTGGGCGTACTCGACCTCAAGCTCGACCGGTGTACCGTCTTGGGCCACGGACCGCGAGACCCGGTCCCCGGCGGCGGCCGCGACGATGATCCGCGTGGTGGCCGGCACGCCCACGGCCACCCCGTCCGGCAGGGTGCCGAACCGGACCGCGAGCGTGTCGGATGCCGAGAGCCCGGCGGTGCCGACGGCCACGGTGGCCGAACTCGCTCCGGGCTGGAACGTAACGGTATGAGCGGTCTCGCCGGCCGCCACCTCGATCGCGAGCGCCGAGGAAGCGGCGGGCGACAGGAGCACGGCGAGATCGGCGGATGCGCCGGGGGCGGCGATGTACTGTTCCGCGCCGAACGATACGACCGGCGTCGAGGCTCCGACGACCGCAACGGCCGCGCTTTCGGCGCGCTTGCCCGGACCGTGGCCGTCGGTGTAGGTGAACACGGCGCGCAGGTACTGGCCCCGGTCGGCTGCGGTCGGGGTGTAGAAGCGCCTCTCGGCGCCCTGCACGACCATCGTCCATGTGGCGCCGTCGGGCGAACGCTGCCAGGTCCGCATCTTGCTCCGCTCGACCGAGCGGTCCTGGTCCATCAGCGTCGCCGTCAGCCGCACGCCCACCCGCGCCACGTCCGCGCTCAGCACGATCTTGCCGGGATCGTCCGCGTTCGTCATCCGGATCTTGACCGAGGCCGTGTCGGCAAGCTCGCCGTCGCTGGCCTCGACGCGCACCGCGAGCAGCGTGTCGCCGCTCTCGTAGTCGAGCGCCGCGCCGTCGGCCACCGTGATCTGGCCCGTCGCCGCGCCGATCTCGAACAGGGCTTCGTCTCCGCCCGAGGCGAAGCTGTAGGACAGGGCGGTGTTGTCCGGGTCGGTCGCCGCGACCGGCGCGCCGACGTTCGTGCCGCCCGGCGAGTTCTCCGGCACCTCGCGCTCGTACACGGCGGCGAACGAGGGCGCCGCGTTCGCGGCCAGCACCTTCACCGGAGCGCTCTCCGCCCGCTTGTCCGGCCCATGGCCGTCGGTGTATTCGAACACCGCGCGCAGCCACCGGCCCTCGTCGGTCGTCACGGGCGTGTACCTCCGGCCCGAGGCGATGTCGTTCCACGAGTTGCCGTCCGCCGAGCGCTGCCATTTGCGCTTCCTGCCCGCGCCGTGCGCGCCGTCCTCGTCCGTCAGGTCCGCGGTCAACTCGACGCCCACCCGCGCCACCTCGGGAGCCAGCGCGACCTCGCCCGGATCGTCCGCGTCGGTCACCCGGATCGCGACCGAGGCCGTGTCCGCGAGTTCGCCGTCGCTCGCCTCGACGCGCACCGTGTACAGGGTATCGCCGCTCTCGTAGTTGAGCACCGCGCCCACGGCCACCTTGATCCGGCCCGTGGTCGCGTGGATCTCGAACGGCGCCTCGTCCCCGCCGCCGACGATGCCGTAGACCAGCTCGTCGGCGTCGGCGTCGGTCGCCCTTACGGGCCTGCCGATCTTCGTTCCGCCCGGCGTATTCTCCGGCACCTCGCGCTCGTAGGTGTCCGCTTCAAAGGCGGGTGCCGCGTTCGCCGCCAGCACCTTCACCGGCTCGCTCACGGCCCGCTTGCCGGGACCGTGTCCGTCGGCATAGGTGAACACCGCGCGCAGCCACCGGCCCGCGTCGGCCGTGACCGGGTTGTACATCCGGCCGGTGCCGATGTCGTTCCACGAAGTGCCGTCCGCCGAGCGCTGCCACTTGCGGTTCCTGCCCGCGCCGCGCACGCCGTCCTCGTCCGTCAGCGTCGCGGTGAGCTCGACGCCCACGCGCGCCACCTCCGGGCTCAGCGTGAGCACGCCGTCCTCGTCCTCGTTCGTCACCCGGATCGTCACCGAGGCGATATCCGCGAGTTCTCCGTCGCTCGCCTCGACACTCACCGTGAACTGCGTCTCTCCGCTCTCGTAATTCAGCGCCGCGCCCTCGGCCACCGTGATCCGGCCCGTCGCCGCATCGATCTCGAACGGCGCCTCGCTTCCGGTAACGAAACGGTACGCCAGTTCGCCGCCATCGTCGGTGGCCGTCACGGGCTCGCCGACCGCCGTTCCGGGAGCCGAGTTCTCCGGCACCTCGCGCTCGTAGGTCTCCGCGTCGAACGACGGCGCGCGGTTGGCCGCCTCCGTCGTGCCCTCGCCCGGCTCCGACCACTCGCCCGCGCCCTCCGAACTGATCGCGCGCACCTGAACTTGGTACGTGGTTCCCCCATTCAGATCGGTGATCGTGTGAGCCGAAACCGCGCCCAGCGCCGACACGTCCGACCACTCGCCGTCCGCCTTCGCCCGGTGGCGCAGATCGTAGTTCGTGATCTCCGGCCCCTCGTTCGCGGGCGCGCTCCACGACACCGCCACCTCTTCGGTGCCGCCCGTCACCACCGGCGCGTCCGGCTTGCCCGGGGCGGGCACGTCCGTCACGCGGATCGTCACCGCCGCCGTGTCCGCACGCGTCCCGTCGCTCGCGACCACCTGAACGACGTGGGAGTTGGATTCGCCCTCGTGGTCCAGCGCAGCACCCTCGGCGACCGAGATCTGGCCGCTCGCGGCGTCGATCCCGAACCGTGCCTCATCCCCGCCCGCCAGGAAGCTGTATGCCAGGTCGTCGCCGTCATCGTCGGTGGCCGTCACGGGTTCGCCCACCGCCGTGCCCGCCGCCGAGTTCTCCGCTACTTCGCGCTCGTAGGTCTCCGCGTCGAACGACGGCGCCCTGTTGGCCGTCTTGGCCGTGCCCTCGCCCGGCTCCGACCATTCGCCCGCGCCCTCCGAACTCTCCGCGCGCACTTGGACCTGGTATGTGGTTCCCCCATTCAGATCGGTGATCGTGTGCGCGAGCACCGCTCCCAGCGCCGACACGTCCGTCCACTCGTCGTCCGCCTTCGCACGATAGCGTAGATCGTAGCCAGTGATCGCCGGTCCCTCGTTCGCAGGCGCGGTCCACGACACCGCAACCTCTTCCGTGCCGCCCTTCACCACCGGCGCGTCCGGCTTGCCCGGGGCGGGAACATCCGTCACGCGGATCGTCACCGCCGCCGTGTCCGCACGCGTCCCGTCGCTCGCGACCACCTGAACGACGTGGGAGTTGGATTCGCCCTCGTGGTCCAGCGCGGCACCCTCGGCGACCGCGATCTGGCCGCTCGCGGCGTCGATCCCGAACAGTGCCTCATCCCCGCCCGGCAGGAAGCTGTATGCCAGGTCGTCGCCGTCATCGTCGGTGGCCGTCACAGGCTCGCCCACCGCCGTGCCCGCCGCCGAGTTCTCCGGCACCGACCGTTCGTACGCGGCCGCATCGAATGACGGCGCCCTGTTGGCCGTCTCGGTCGTCCCTTCGCCCGGCTCCGACCACGCGCCCGCGCCCTCCGAACTCTCCGCGCGCACTTGGACCTGATACGCCGTTCCCGCTTCGAGTCCGGTGATCGTGCGCGCCAACACCGCGCCCAGCGCCGACACGTCGGTCCACTCGCTGTCCGCCTTCGCCCGGTAGCGGAGATCGTAGTTCGTGATCGCCGGCCCCGCGTTCGCGGGCGCGCTCCACGACACCGCCACCTCTTCCGTACCGCCCGTCACCACCGGAGCGTCCGGCTTGCCCGGCGCGGGAACGTCCGTCACCCGGATCGTCACCGCCGCGGTGTCCGCGCGCGTACCGTCGCTCGCCTCGACGCGCACGGCGTAGGCGGTGGTCCCGCTCTCGTAGTCCAGCACGGCACCCTCGGCGACGGTGATCTGGCCGCTCGCAGCGTCGATCCCGAACGGCGCCTCATCCCCGCCCGAGATGAAGCCGTACGCCACGTCGTCGCCATCATCGTCGGTGGCCGTCACCGGATCTCCCACCGCCGTCCCGGCCACCGAGTTCTCCGCCACCTCGCGCTCGTAGGCGTCCGCATCGAACACCGGCCGCCCGTTCGTCACCGTCAACGGGAACCACTGCAACCCCGTCCCGCCGTGCCCGTCGTGCGCCTTCGCCGTCACCACCACGCGGCCCCGCGATTCGCCCACCACCACAAGCTCCTCGCCCTCCACCGACACGTCCGCCACCGTGGAGTCCGACACCACACCCGTGTACGTCATCGCGTCGCCGTCGGTATCCCGGAAATAGTCCGACAGCGTCACCGTGAAGCGCTCTCCGGGAGCGATCGTCCGCGGCTGGATCCTGCCCACCGCCACCGGCGGGTGGTTCGCAACCTCGACCTCGAACGTCTGCTGCGCCGTCCCGCCGTGTCCGTCGTCCGCCGTCACTGTCACCGTCGTCGACTTGCGCGAACTGCCCTGAAGCGTCACCCGGCTTCCGCTCACCCTCACCGTCACGACGCCATCGACCGACGCCGACGCACTGTAGGTGAGAGCATCTCCGTCGGGATCGTCGAACGCGCCCGACACCTCGACCGTCGTCGTCACGCCCCGGTACGCGATCGCCCGATCCAGCGAACCCACCGGCTCCGGCGGCCGGTTCGGCACCGTCACCGCGAAATCCTGACTCGCCGAACCCCCGCGGCCGTCGCACGCCGTCACCGTCACCCGCGACTCGCCATGCAACACACCCGTCACCGTCACTTCGCTCCCGCCCGCCGCGACCGTCGCCGCCCCCTCGTTCGACGACTCCGCCTCGTAGGTCAGCGCATCGTCGTCCGGATCGCTGAAGTGCGCCGACACGTCCACCACCGCCGTCTCGCCCGCCGCCACCGTCAGCGCCGGAATCGCGCTCACCACAACCGGGGCCTCGTTGTCCGGCCCCACCGTCGCCGTGAACACCTGCGACACCTCGGCGCCGTGCGTGTCGCGGACCGTGACCGTCACCTCGGATTCGCCCTCGGACACACCCGTCACCGTCACCTCGCTCCCGCTCACCGCGACCGTCGCCGCAGCCTCCGTCGCCGACTTCGCCGCGTAGGTGAGCGCGTCGCCGTTCGGATCCCGGAAGTGTGCCGACACGTCCACCGCCTTCGAGGAGCCCGCCGCCACCGTCAGCGCCGGGATCGCGCTCACGACCTCCGGGGCCTGGTTCTCCACCGTCACCGTGAAGTCCTGGCTCACCGACCCGCCGCGCCCGTCCCGCGCCGTCACCGTCACACGCGACTCGCCCGGCGACACACCCGTCACCGTCACCCCGCTCCCGCTCACCGCGACCGTCGCCGCAGCCTCCGTCGAAGAGCTGGCTTCGTAGGTCAGCGCATCGCCGTCCGGATCCCGGAACCGGCTCGACACGTCCATCACCTTCGAGTCGCCCGAGTTGACCTTCAGCGCCGGAATCGCGCTCACGACCTCCGGCGCGTCGTTCACGTCCGTCACCGAGATGCCCACTTCGCCTTCGTCGCTCACCGATCCCCAACTCACCGTCAAGGTCAGCGCGTACGAAGCCCTGGTCTCGTGATCCAGCGCCTTCGCGACCCTGACCTTCGCGTCGTCGTCGCTCGACCCGGCCGCCGCCGCCGTGAAGTCCGCCGCCCCGGCGCCCGACAGCGAATAGCCGAGCGTGCCGCAATCCCCCGTGGTCGTCACCCCCACCTTGCCGTCCACCCCGGCCCCGACACCCGCGTCCTCCGGGACCGACAGAGACCCGTCCGACACCGTGATCCCGCACGGCTTCGTCGGCGCCGGATCCACCGTGACCGAAAACGTCTGCGTCGCCGTCAGGCCCCCGCGGTCCCGCGCCGTGACCGTGACCGCCGCGCTCCCCACCGCAACGCCCGTCAGCGTCACCGGACTCCCGCTGGCGTTCACCGTCAGTTTGCCCGTCGCCGAGGACTTCGAGGTGAAGGTCAGCCGGTCCCCGGCGTCCTCGTCGGTGAAGTAGCCCGTCACGTCCACCGAACCGGGCCGCCCGATCCGGACCTTCTGCGTCACGATCGCGCCGCTCGGCTTCGGCGCTTCGTTCACGTCCGTCACCGAGATGTCCACGTCGCCCGCGCCCGTCGCCGCGCCTCCAACTTCGCTCACCGTCAGCGTCAGATCGTACGCGTCCCGCCCCTCGTGGTTCAGCGTCCGCCTGACCTTGATCTTCCCGTCGTCGTCGCTCACGCCCGCCGCCGCCACCGAGAAGTCCGCCGCGCCGGTGCCCGACAGCGCATAGCTCAGCGTCCCGCAATCCCCGGTCCCGGTCACCGTCACTTCGCCGTCGACCCCGTCCCCCACGCCCGCGTCCTCCGGCACCGACAGAGACCCGTCCGACACCGTGATCCCGCACGGTATCGGCGCCGGATCGACCGTCACCGGAAACGTCTGCGTCGCCGTCAGGCCCCCGCGGTCCTGCGCCGTGACCGTGACCGTCGCGCTCCCCGCCGCAACGCCCGTCAGCGTCACCGGACTCCCGCTCCCGCTCACCGTCAGCCTGCCCGTCGCCGAGGACTTCGACGTGAAGGTCAGCCGGTCCCCGGCGTCCTCGTCCGTGAAGTAGCCCGTCACGTTCAGCGAGCTCGGTTGCCCGACCCTGACCGTCTGCCGGCGAATCGTGCCGTGCGGCTTCGGCGCCTCGTTCACGTCCTTCACCGTGATGTCCACTTTGCGCGCATCGCTCACCGACCCCCAACTCACCGTCAGCGTCAGATTGTAGGTGTCCCGGCCCTCGTGGTTCAGCGCCCGCCTCACCTTGACCTTCCCGTCTTCGTCGTTCGCTCCCGCCGCCGCCACCGAGAAATCCCCCGAACCCGTGCCCGAAAGCGCATAGCGCAACGTCCCGCAGTCCGAAGCCGTCACCCCCACAACATCGCCCACCGCGGTGCCCACACCCGCATTCTCGGCCACCGACAGGACGGCATCCTCTTCTAGGGTGATCGTGCAAGGCCGCGTCGGTTCGTAGACATCGACGTCAAACCGCTGCGTCGCAGTCAGGCCCCCGCCATCCCGCGCCGTCACCGTCACCCTCGAACTGCCCTCCGCCACACCCGTGAACCTGACAGGGCTGCCGCTCTCGCTCACCGTCAACTTGCCCGTATCCGACGAAGTCGACGTGTACGTCAGTGTGTCCCCGTCCGGATCGCGGAAGTACTGCTTCACGTCCACCGAGCGGCTGTCGCCAACTTCAACGGCGCGATCCTGTATCGTCCCCTCGGGCATCGGCTTCCGGTTCGGAACCCGCACCTCGAACTCGGCATCGGCCTCCAAACCGCCCGGATCCTCCGCCGTCACGGTAATCGTCGTCTCGCCCTTACCCGTCGCCGTCACCGTCAGGTTGTTCCCGCTTACCGTCGCGGTCGCTATATCTGTGTCCGAGGAGACCGCTTCGTAGCTGAGAACATCCCCGTCGGGGTCGCTGAACACGTTCGACAGGTTGATCGTCGCCTGGGTCGTACCCTCGCCCACGTACAGCGTCAGGTCGTCGATTTCGTCGTCCACCCCCGGCGGTTCATTAACGTTCGTCACCGTGATGCTTACGCTCCCGGAAGCGCTCGCGGAACCGCCCTCTTCGCTGACGGTCAGCGTGAGGGCGTATGAGCTCCGGCGCTCGAAGTCGAAGTCCCCCGTGATTGCCGCGTCAGGGTTGTTGCCATTCACCGCAGCCGCGGAAACGTCCCCCCCGCCCGCGCCTGTAAGGGCGTATTCGAGGTCACCGCAGTGATCCGCTGTCACACCCACGGTCCCCACATCCGTTGCATCTTCTGGCACCGTGAAGGTGCCGTCTTCCACGGTGATATCGCATGCTGGCGGCAGCACTGTGACGGTGAACACCTGCTCCGCGGAAAGGTCGCCCGGATCCGTCGCCGTCACGGTTACAGTCGCGCTCCCCGCCTTCAGACCCTCGTACGTCACTTCGCTGCCGGAAACGCTGACGCCCAGCACGGTCGACTTCGAGGATTCCACTGCGTAGGTCAGCGGATCGTCGTTCGGATCATCGAACTTTGACACCACGTCGACCGACGCGCTCTGTCCCACCGTGAACGAGTCGTCTGGAATCGTTCCAACCGGTTTCGGAGCCTCGTTCCCCCTATTGACCACGACCTCGAAGCTCTGATCCGCCGACAAGCCGCCCGGATCCGTGGCCGTCACGGTCACTGTCGCACTGCCCGCCTTCAGTCCCTCGTACGTCAGCTTGCTGCCTTGGACGCTGACACTCACCTTGGTCGCGTCCGACGCCTTGGCACTGAACGTAAGCTTGTCCCCATCTGGATCGCTGAAGTACGAAGACACGTCAACCGACTCGCTCTCTTCCTCCTCAACCATGTCGTCCTTGATGCTGCCCACCGGCTTCGGCGCCCGGTTCGGAATCTTGACATTGAAGACATCCGTGACCTCCAGACTGTCTGGATCCTTCGCCGTCACGCTCACCGTCGCCTCGCCCTGCCCCTTCGCCGTGACCGTCAGCGTCGTTCCGCTCACCACAGCGGTCGCCACATCCGTGTCCGAGGAGTCCGTCTCGTAGCTGAGAACATCCCCGTCGGGATCGCTGAACACCTTCGAGAGGTCGATCTTGCTCGTACCGTCACCCACGTACAGCGTCAGGTCCTTGATCGAATTGGCAACCACCGGTGGCCGGTTGGGCTGCTTGACGTTGACGTTCACGTCGACGCTCGCCTTCGCGCCGCATTCGTCATGCACCGTCACTTCCAATTTGTACAACTCCGGATCCAGGGCAGCCGTCGTCGAGATTTCCGCCGTCAAGGAGTTGATCGTGAACTTGTTGTCTCCCCCCTTCAGTTCGTAGTACGGAATGCCGTCCGTCGTATTGGCGGCCACCGTGCCGATCACCTGTCCGGCCTTCACCGGGTGGAGCAGCATGAACACCTTCGGAAACGGTGGCGGAAAGGCCACATCGCTGCACGCGATGAACGCCGACTGGGGTTGCGGATCGATCCTGAAGGCGCTCTCGATCCCTGTCCGCGCCGCGTCGACGGGCAGACCCAGCGAGACGTAGAAGACCTCGACGGCCTCCGTGTTGTCGTCCTGAAGCGTCTCCACGCTGATCGGCTTCGACGTCTGGCCCGGTTGGAACGAGACGATCTCGTCCGCCGCCGCGTAGTCCCGCCCCGCCAGTGCCGTGCCGTCCTTCGTCCACCAGCGCACCGAGACCCGGTCCGCCACCGGCGTCGACATGATCACCGCCGAGTTCCATGTGGATCCCTCGCCGATGGTGTCCGACACCGCCGCAAGTGCGATGGTCACCGATCCGTTGTCCGCGATGGTCGCCGTGGCCGCGGTCCGATCCACGAGCACCGTGCCGGGGCCGGTCGCGCCGGTCAGCGCGAGCACCACCGTCTCGCCCTTGTCGAGGATGCCGTCCTTCAGTGCTTCGAGCGCGATCCGTACGGCGCTCTCCCCTTGCGCCACGGTCGCCTCGCCCGACAGCGCGGTGTAGTCCTCGCCGGCCAGCGCTGTGCCCGAGACCGAGTATTGGACCGTCACGGCCCCGGCGGCGGTATTCCCCGCCACCGACACCTCGAAGTGTCCGGTTGCGCCTTCGTCCACCGTGCCGCCGTCGGGCGACGATAACGTCACCCTCAGCGTGTCGGATGCCGCGGAGATGTCGGGTAAGGTTGCGTGCGCGGAGTCGGCACCCACCGCCAAAGCGAGCGAGGCGGCCAGAATCGGGAGGACCCGGCCAACGGCGCCGGGCCTCGTGGAGCCGCGTGCGATGGGAAGCCGATTATGGGCGGAAGGGACCGGTCGGAATGAGGTCATTGCGCAGGGGTGTCCTTGGACAAGGGGGGTCGGGAGAGGGTCGTGGCCCGAAGCGGCCGAGAAGAGAAGGCGCAGGAACCTATCGGAACCCCGCGAAGACGCAAGGGGGCTGGGCGGCGGCCCGGGGGGCGAGAACGTTGCGAAGGAAGTTCAGCCGACCGGGGGGGCGCCCGGAGTCGGTCAGGCGCCCTTGCCCGAAAAGGGTTCGGGCGCTAGCGCCGGATGACTCGCACCACGTTGCCGTTCCGGTCCACGACCACCACGGGGACCTCGATGACCGCGTCCGTCGGCACCTCCACGCCTGCCCCCTCCACCGCCACCGCATCCCCACCGGCATCGCCTTGCGCCGTTCCGGGCAGCGTGTACGGATCAGCCTTGCTCACGTCCACTTCGTAGCCCAGATCCGCCAGCGTCTGCACCGTGATCGCCGTCAGCAGGGAGTCCCCGTAGGGTGCCATGACGTCGCGGGGGATCACACTTTGCCGCCAATGGATGTTCACCAAGGGTATCTTATCCTCGAGCGGCACCTTGCCACCCGAGTATGCCTCGCCGCCCGCGGCGTTGAACGCCGCAACTGCGAGCGGACCCGCAAAGTGTCCGTCCCCGCCTCCGGCCCGGAAGAGTGCGTGCCAAGCCGGATGGGCTGAATCGTACTTCCACCTCCCGAACCCCAACACATGACCGATCTCGTGGAGTGCAGACTCGTACAGTCGGTCAAGACCCGGGTCTGGATTGCGAAAGTGCCAAAGGGAGAACGAATTCTTGCCAATGAACCCGTGCCCGGACTCCCGTACGCCGCAGGTGGCGGCGGTTGCCGCTGCACGACCCTGCTGTGCGACGACTCTCATTTCGATCAGCAAGTCGTCGATGACGCCCACGAACCGCGGCGACGACGGTCCATCGGAGCAGAACTCGCTCAGCGGACCCCGAATCGGCACATCCGGCAGGTCGCCGGTCACCACCTCCATCCACCGGTTCGCCGCCCGCCTGACCGCCGCTTCCTCCTCGGGCGTGAACGTGGGCTGGAAATGTAGTTCGATGTTGAACGCGTCGGGGTCAGGTGCCGGAACCACCCAGGCTCGGAACCGATGGGTCGCCAGCAATCCATCGGCGTCGGTTGCCGTCACCTCGACCTCGGTTGTGTCCACCGACATCGGATCCAGCCAAAGCACCCCGTCCTCGGCCCGCGCGGCCACCACCCCGGACTCGGTCGTCTCCACGGAGTAGGCTAGCGAGTCGCCATCGGGATCGTCGAAGTAGTCGGCGAGCACTAGGTCGGCCGAGGGACCCCCAACCTGAAGCCGATGATCCGGAACCTGCGACCGCGCCACCGGGCTCCGGTTGTCGGCCTCGGCGAACAGCACCAACTCCTCGCCGCTCGCCACTCTCAGGCCTTCGTAGCCAGCTACCCTCACTTCCGCTGGCGGCGGAAACCCAAGATGCGTCGCACCGCCGTCCGAGTTGGCCGACACCTCGAACGCGGTACTGATCGTGTCGCCGGGCAGCAGCGGAACGGCTTCACGAGAGGTCGATCCGCGCTGGACCGACACCGGAACCGTGAACGCGAACGGAGCGCCCGGGGGTATCCGCAACGCCACCCGTGCCGGACCTGGCGCCAGCGGATCGCCATCGACCCGCACGAACTCCGGCCGGACGGGAAAGGGAGCCCCGGGGTTGCCTTGGAGCGTGATCCAGTCGAGTTCCGACAGGCCCCCGAACAAGCCCGGCGGCAGCTCCGCAAGCTCGTTATACTCCAAGCTGAGTTCCGCAAGCTTCGGCATGCCGGCGAAGACTCCCGGGGGTAGCCCGGCCAGATCGTTGCTGCTCAGGTCCAACCTCACCAGATCCCGCAATCGAGCGAAGCTGTCCCGTGGAAGAGTCTCCAACCGATTCCCCTGCAAGTAGAGGCGCTGGAGCGCGGGGGTTTCCGAGAACAAACCCAAAGGCAGCGCAGTCAGTTGGTTTCCATCCAAGGCGATCCGCCAGAGCGCCGGCGTCTCAGAGAACAGGCCGGGCGGCAGTTCCGTCAGCCGGTTGTCCCCGACTATCAGGTACCCCAAGCGCGACAAACCGTCGAAGATGCCGTCCGGCACCGAGGATAGTTGGTTCCCGCGCATCGTCAGGAGCACCAAATTCGACAACCCGTCGAAGAGATTCTCCGGCAACTCCGTCAGTTCGTTGTAGTCGAAACGAAGGCTTTGAAGCCCGGCCAGATCCAAAAACGTCTCTGGCGCAAGCTCCGTCAGCCGATTCTGGAATAGAATCAATTCTTCCAAGCCTGACAGGCCCCTGAAGAGTTCCGGCGGTAGTTGCGTCAACTCGTTGCTTTCCAAGTGCAGTTGCCTCAACTGCGAAAGATCCCGAAAAACGCCCGAGGGGAGCTCGGCCAGTCTGTTCCGGCCAAGATACAGAGTTTCCAGCGCAGAAAGCCCCACAAAGTCACCGCTGCGGAGCCGTCTGATGCCCTTCCCACGGAGTGCGAGTCGTTTGATGCTTCCGAGTATGTCCTCAGTGACTGTCGAGCAGTTCCCGACAGCTGCCTGTTGTGCGATCGCCGCACTCACCG
Organism: Longimicrobiales bacterium; assembly: GCA_965232315.1. Lineage (GTDB taxonomy): Bacteria > Gemmatimonadota > Gemmatimonadetes > Longimicrobiales > Gaopeijiaceae > BD2-11. The sequence continues at coordinate 359,700 of CBDDPN010000010.1, forward strand.
CTGGGGTCCGGTTGCATACCCCCTCAGCAGACACGGCCGTCGCCTTGAATTCCACCGCTAGCTCGCCCGCCGATACCCCCAGCCGCTGGACGGCAACCTGCTGCCCGAGCGTCCACACGGTCGACGCCAGCCCGAGGCTGTCGGTCACCGCCATTGGCGGATCCGCGCGGCCGCTCCCCGTCTCGGGCTCGAACCGCACCGTTGCGCCCCAGACCGGTCGATCCGTCTCGTCGGTGACGCGCACCCTGACGGAATCCGGCAGGGCGTGCCCCGCCAGAGCCCACTGGCCTTCGCCGGCAAGCACCGTGACCGATGCCACTGCTTCGTCGGGGTCCCGCGCCGTCGCAGTAACCTGGGCGGCAGCCTCGCCCCCTGTCGAGACCTCCAGCGTCTGGAGCCCATCATCCGTCCCGAGGGTCCAAGCCGTCGAAACGACCCCCGCACTGTCGCTGACCGCCGTCTCGGGGTCGGCGCGGCCGCCTTCGTCCGGCTCGAACCGGATGGTCGCGGCGGGCATCGGCCGACCGCCTTCGTCCAGAGCCCGCACCACGATGGATTCGGCCAAGGCACGGCCGCTCCACGCCCATTGATCCTCTCCCGCAAGCACCTCGAACGAGGCCACCGCATCGTTAGGTGCCAGGGCCGTAGCCGCGATCTCGACGCTGGCCGCCCCGTCCCCCGAGACCGCGTGCAGCGTCTGCCGCCCCGGAGTTGGCCCCAGCGTCCACTCGACCTCCGCCAGTCCGGTGCTGTCGCTACGCACCTCTCCAGGCGCGACACTCCCGCCCCCGAGTCCCACCTCGAACCGCACCGCCACCCCGGTTGCTGGGGTGCCCCCTGCGTCCGTCACCCGCACCCCGACCGGATCGAGCAGCGACAGCCCACGGGCGGCGTGCTGCCCGTCCCCGAACGGCTCCAGAACCGCCGCGACCTGCCGCACCGAGACCAGAGCCTCGTCCGTCCAGCTCAGATTCTGGGCCATCACCCGCGCCGTGCCGTTGCCGCGCGCCGTCACGGAGCCGTTCCCGTCCACGACGAACACTTTCGCGTCCGTGCTCCTCCACCGCACCTGGCCCGCGCCCGCCCCGCCGCCGCCCCGGAGCGAGAACGCGAACTGCTGCCCGATGTGGGTCAGGGTCGCGGAGTCGGGCACGACTTCGAGTGCCGCCTCCGGCTCGACCACCGGATCCGAGTCACAGGATCCCAACGCTGCCAGGAACAGCGCGGCCGCCGCCGGCATCCAACCCGATGGCCCCGCGCGGCCTGGGCCCATGTCGCACGGAGGCGAGCGAGGGTCCGGCCCGTCTCCGCTCGCGCCGGCTGGTGGGATTCGCGTTCGCATCGTCCTGGGTGACTTGGGTTGTCTGGATCGCGGGCGGGTGTCGTCGCGTTCCGGGACTGGTGGTGCCCGAAAGATGCCGACTCCGATGCTCAACGAGCAAACGGGCGATCTCCCCCCTGCGACGGAATCAGGGTCGTTGCGTGCGCGCTACAGCCTTCTGGAGACCCAGACGGCGCGTCCGACGACGCGGATCTCCTCGGCGAGGCGTTCGTAGCTGTCGTACGCGGGGTTCAGGGACTTGAGCACGACCCTGGGCGGGTCGGAGTGGGGCACGTGCTCGATCCGCTTGGCGACGAGGCCCATGCCGTCCCAGATGACGAAGATGCCAGGCGGGACCGGCACCGTGAGGCTCACGTCGATGAGGATGCGGTCGCGCTTGAGAGCACCGGCTCCATCGCGTCGCCCATCGACCGTGATCATTTGCAGATCCTCCGGTCTGGTGCGGAACTCGTGGCGGATGAGGGGACCGGCGAAGATCCACATGTCGCTCGTCCGCTCGAACTCGCTCGTTCCACGCACCCGGCAGCCCCGCCAGTCGCGACGCGAGTTCATCTCCGGCAAGAGCCACTACTTCGAGGGCCGGCGCTACCGGCTGGCCGTGGTCGAGTCCACCGGTCGGACGGGCATACGCCTGCGCAACAACGCCTGGATGGAGATGCGCGTGCGCCCCGCGACCGGGCGGGACGCACGCGAAGCCATGCTGTACCGTTGGTACCGGGCTCGTCTCCGCGAGTGCGTCCCCGAGGTCCTCGCCGAGTGGGAACCCCGGATCGGGGTGAGCGTGGCCGACTGGCGCATCCGCCGAATGAAGACGCGGTGGGGGACGTGCAACGCGGCGGCCCGCCGCATCTGGCTCAACTCCGAACTGGCGAAGAAGCCCCTGCCGTGCCTCGAATACGTTGTCGTCCACGAGATGGTCCATCTCGTCGAGCCGAGCCACAACGAGCGCTTCCGGGAGATCATGGACGGAGCGATGCCGGGCTGGCCCCTTGCGCGCCGATGAGTTGAACCGCTCCCACCTCCCCGACGAGGAGTGGGAGGAATCGCCGAACGGCGATTGAGCGCGGGAGCGTCGTAGGCCGACCAGCGCCCGGCCTTGGGGATTTTCGCCCCGTTGCTGAAACACTCTGGCACGGTCGCCCGTATGGGGATGCCCGGTAGCGCGGACAGGCTCGCCAGATGCCGACGGGGGAGGCGCTTTCGACAAGCCGCTGGCGGCGGCTTCCCGAGGCTCCCTGATGTTACCGGACATCCTTGAACGTTACCGGACAAAGAGGAGGTTTCCGAAGGGTTGACTGCCTCAAGGACGGTTGTTCAACGTCTCGGGTATGGAGACGCTGACACAGCCGCTCAACAGGGAAGCGGGCGACAGGATCGCCCATCGTGACGGCCGCCAAGGTGCGCGCGGGTTCTTCGACTTGACGGGACACACGACCGAATCGGTTGCGGTCGGAAGGCGCCGGAGAGAGGCATTCGCCCACGCGCGGATTGCTCGACCGATGGACCGGGCAATCCGAGACGCCGGGCAGCGCATGGCGGCGTCGAAGAGGCGGATGCCGCGCGTTGAGCCGACCCGTTCACGGGCGCGGCTCACGGGCTCGTCGGACGCGGCTATGGCGGTCAAGCCAGCCTACCCATTGTCATACAATGGGGCTGGCGAGGGGCTGGCTCCCGCCCCCCCTTCGAACCCCCCGCTGTTCGCGCTCCCGAGGAGGTCGCGGATGGGGGCGCCGCCCCCTTTCCCCCGCGCCGGTGCGGCGTGATGCCTGAGCGCCGCACCGCCGTCGTCACCGCCCGCGTGTCGGCGGCCGAGTCCGCCGACTGGCGGGCCAAGGCGAAGGCCGCCGGCGTGCCGCTGTCCGCGCTGATCCGGCGGGCCATGGCCCGTACACGGACCTGGACCGCACGCGCGGCCGAGGTCGAGCGCGAGCGCACCCGGCAGGTGTCGCGGATCGGGAACAACCTCAACCAGATCGCCAAGTGGGCGAATACCCAAAAGGGGGCGGCCGAGGCCGTCGAGGTCCTCGCCCGGCTGGTTGCCATCGAGCGCGCGCTCGGCGCGCTGGCTCGCTTCGAGAGTCTGGACTCCGATGCACGTTAAGTTCCTCGCGCACGGGACCGGCTCGGCCGGCAAGGCGGCAGGCTACCTCCTCGGGGAGCGGGACGCCGCCGGGAAGCTGCGCGAGGGCGTCGAGGTGCTGCGCGGGAACCCGGACATGGTGGCCGCGGTCGCCGACTCGCTCGACTTCGAGCACAAGTACACCTCCGGCGTGATCGCCTGGGCACCGGACGACCACCCCACCGACGAGCAGATCGAAGCTGTGCTCGACGAGTTCGAGAAGACGGCTTGGGCCGGGCTGGAGCCCGACCGCTACCGCCTGGGCGGCCGTGCTGCACCGTGAGGAGGGCGGAGGCGCTCACGTCCATGTCCTCGCCGCCCGGTGCGACCTGGAGACCGGGCGGAGCCTCAATATCGCCCCTTCGGGATGGCAGCGGACGTTCGATCCGCTCCGCGACGCCTTCAACCACGAGCACGGCTGGAGCCGACCCGACGACCCGGAGCGGGCCAGAGTGCAACACCCCGGCCACCGCGCCTACATCGAGGCGACCCGGCTGCGGGCCGGACTACGGCTCGAATCCTCCCCCCGCGACCTGATCCGGGACTACCTGCTCCAGCGTGTCGAGCACGGCGCGGTCAAAGACCGCCACGATGTTGTCGCCGCGCTCCGTGAGGCGGGCCTTGAAGTGCCGCGCCAAGGTATGGATTACGTCACCGCGCTGGACCCGGAGACCGGAGACCGGTGGCGACTGAAAGGAGAACTGTACGGAGTTGATTTCCAACGCGAACGATTTGACCGAACGGCTGCGGATGCGGCTGGAGAGCGAGCGCAGGGAGATCGAGGAGTTGACCGCGAGCGAGCTCGAAAGGCTCGCCGAGCACTCGCGGTTCGTCGCGAGGAGCGCGGTGCGTACCATCGAGCGCGATATGGGGGAGGCGACCGGCAAGATGCGCGAGTTGCTGGTCAAGGCGTGGCAGCGGCCGCTGATCGTCGGCCTGAGTCTTTGGATCGGTTTCTTCGGCGGAAGCTGGGCGACGATGCGCTGGTTGGCGAGCAGCATTCAGGACCGGATCGTGACCCGCGCCGAACTGAACCGGGACATCGAGGACGCCCGGCGGACGCTGGCCCAACTGGAGGTGGACACCTGGGGGGTCGCGCTGCTGGAGATCGAGGGAGAGCGGGTCGTGGTGCTGCCGAAGGGGACGCTGGCCGATCCGCCCTGGTGGGTGGACGGGGATCGTCCGGCGTTGAAGCTGTCGAACGAGTGAAGGAGGTCTATGACAGCGTTAGAGGAGCAGTTGACGAGGGCCTTGCGGAAGTTGTCCGCGCAGTACGAAACGGAACAGCAGCGGCACTCCGAGCAGGTCGAAGCCTTGCAGATGCGAATCGAGCGGCTCGACGCGCTGGCGACACGCTTGGCCGAGTATTCCGGGACATCCGCCGTCGCGAGACCGCGCGGCCTCCGTATCTGATGCGCCGCCCGGGACCGGACCGCGATCAGGGTCCGAGCCGCTGATGGCTCAGGGCAGGGCTGGATCTGGCGCAAGCAACACCGCTCAGCGAAGTTTCGGACGCGCAGATCGTGCGGTCCATCGCGAGAGGAATCGAATGATGGCACGCACGAAGCGGGACCGGCGCAGCTACAGCGCCGGCGAGTGGGGCCGGAACCGGGTGAGGGTGTTCGCCGATCCCAAGACCGGTCTCTACCAGATAGAGTGGCGAGAGAACGGACGCAGGCTCACCCGATCCCTGAAGCACCGGGAGTGGTCGAGAGCCAAGCGGCAGGCCGACGAGGCCGCCGCAGGCCTCGCGATGTACGAGCCCAACGGCAAGGCCGAGCCCGAGCCGCTCACGCTGGAAAGGCTTTTTGAAATCTACGGCGAAGAGGTGACGCCCACCAAGGCGAAGCGGACGCAGGAGCGCGACAGGGTCGCGATGCGGATGTTCCTCGGGTTCCTGGGACCGAACCGAAGGCCGGAGACACTCTCCCAGCGCGATTGGGATCGGTTCATCCGGGAGCGCAGGGCGGGCAGGGTGGGTCCGAGCGGGAAGCCCGTGTCGAACCGCATGATCGAATGCGACCTGAGGTTTCTGATCGCGATCCTGAATTGGGCCACCCGGTCGAGGGACGAGCAGGGCTGCTTGCTCTTGGCATCGAATCCGCTGAAAGGCCTGAAGGCACCCGTCGAGAAGAACCCCATTCGGGTCGTTCTGTCCGATGAGGAGTACCAGGCGCTTCTGAAGGTGTCTCACCGGGTCGACTGGCGGTTCCACGTCGCGCTCGTGCTCGCGCACGAAACGGGACACCGGATCGGCGCGATCCGCAAGCTCCAGTGGAACGATATCGACATCGAGGGCAGGACCATCCGGTGGCGCGCGGAGCACGAGAAGACCGGCTACGAGCACCGAACGCCAGCGACGGACAAGGCGATTGCCGCCCTCGAAGAGGCGCAGGAATGGAACCCCACGAGCGGAAAGGCTCCGGTGCTGCCCTCCACGCAGGATCCCTCGATATGCGTGAGGCGCTGGATGCTTGACGACAGGTGGCGGAGGGCAGAGAGGCTCGCCGGTCTTGAGCCGAAACGCGGACGCGGCTGGCACTCGTTGCGCCGCAAGTTCGCTTCGGATCTGATGGACCTACCCCTCAAGGTCTTGTGCCAGCTTGGCGGCTGGAAGAACGCGAAGACGGTCCTCCGCTGCTACCAGCAGCCCGACGAGGTACAACTCAGGAAGGCTCTGGACAGCCGCCGGAGGGGTCGGGTCTGAAAACCCCCAATCAGCGGGAATCAAACAGCAGGAATCCGGCCTGCCGAACTTCTAAGTTCAACGGATACAACAAGATCGGAATCTGACCTTATCCGCTTGGACACCGCGATTGGGCTCGCGCGAAGCGGCAAGCCGACGAGGCCGCCGCCGGTTTCGCGGGGCCGGAGATGAACGGCAAGAAGGAAGCCGAGCCCGAGCCGCTCACTCTGGGTACGCTTTTTGAAATCTACGGAGAGGAGGTGACGCCCTCCAAGACGGAGCGGGTCCGGTGCCGGGACAGGACCGCGACAACCATGTTCCTCCAGTTCTTCGGCGGGGACCGGGACCCGGCGACTCTGTCGCGGCGCGATTGGGACCGGTTCATCCGGGAGCGCCGCGCCGGGAGGATCGGTCCCAGCGGCAAGCCTGTGTCCGACCGGATGGTCGAACACGACCTGACGTTCCTGGTCGCGGTCCTCAACTGGGCCGCGAGATCGAGGGACGACCGGGGCCGCCTGCTCCTCGACAGGAATCCGCTGAAGGGCCTCAGGAAGCCCACGGAGAAGAACCCCAACCGGGTCGTCCTCACCGACGACGAGTACCGGGCGCTGCTCGGGGTCTCCCGGCGGGTCAATTGGCGATTCCACGTCGCGCTGGTGCTCGCGCATGAAACCGGGCACCGGATCGGTGCCATCCGTCAACTGCGGTGGACGGACATCGACCTTGAGGGCAGGACCATCCGGTGGAGGGCCGAGCACGAGAAGACCGGTTACGAACACACCACGCCGGTGACCGACGAGGTGGTCGCGGCCTTGGAGGAGGCACGGAGCTTGGGCGCGGGAACGGGCGACGCTCCGGTGTTGCCCGCGGCGGAGGATGCCTCGAAGTGCATGGGCCGCGCATGGGCGTACCGCCTGTGGTGCAGGGCACAGACCCTCGCAGGGCTGGAGCCGAAGCGGGGGCGGAGTTGGCACTCGCTCAGGCGCAAGTTTGCCAGCGACCTCATGGAGCTGCCGCTCAAGGTGCTCTGCGAGCTTGGCGGCTGGAAGAACGCGCACACGGTGCTCAGGTGCTACCAGAGGCCCGACCCGGGACGGCTCAGGACGGCCCTGGAAAGCCGCCCGAGGGCTCGCGCCTGAGACTTCGCAATCGGCGGGAATCAAACAGCGGGAATCCCGCCCGCAGAATCTATAACCCCAACGAGCACAACAAGATAAAATCTTCATGGTGCTTGCTGGACACGCTCGGGGACGCCATCGCGATTCAGCGGGTGTCATGGCGCAAGCCTCGCGCGATCGACTTCCGCTCCATCCAGGGAGCGATCTCCGCCGATGGGGTGGGCAATCTGCTGTCCGGCCTGGCGGGGACGGTTCCGAACACCACCTACGGCATGAGCATCAGCGTCGCCGAACTCACCGGGGTTGCGGCCCGGCGAATCGGCGTCTGCGTGGGCATCGTCTTCGTGTCGCTGGCGTTTCTGCCCAAATTCATCAACCTGATCATTGCGATCCCGGGGCCCGTGGTCGCGGCATACTTCATCATCATCGTTGCCCTGATCTTCGTCTTCGGGATGAAGATTCTGCTGCAGGAGGGTCTGGACTTTCGCAAGGGCCTCGTGGTGGGTGTCGCGTTCTGGATCGGGCTCGCCTTTCAGTTCGACTGGATCTACCCGGAATACTTCGAGGGCATCTGGGCCGAACTCCTCGGCAACGGCATGACCGTCGGCGGCTTCACCGTCATCCTGCTGGCGATGTTCGAGGAGTTGGTCGGGGGACGGCGGTCGCGCCTGAACACCCGGATGACGCCGGGAATCTGGTCGGAGATCGACGACTTCATGGTGAAGTTCACCGCGCGCAAGCGCTGGGGCGAGGACATGGAGCGCCGTCTGCGCGCTGTGGGGGAGGAGACCGCGCAGATCCTGATGCGCGGCGCTGAGGAAGCGGATGGTTCGGAGCGCCGCCTGCTCCTCATCGCCGGCACCGACGGCGACGCAGCCGTCCTGGAATTCATCGCGACGACCGACGAAGCCAACATCGAGGATCAACTGGTAATGCTCAGCGAGGGAGCCGCGAGCGTCGAAGCGGAGACCCCGCTCAGGCTCCTGCGCCACTACGCCTCAACCATCCGCCACCAGCAGTATCACGACATCGATATCCTGACCATTCGAGTGGAGAGCGCCGCGCAGCCGGGCGGGGGGATGGATTAGGTACTGCCGGCAGCGATCACTTTTCTTGCTCCCCGTTCAGGAACTCGCCATCGTTTTCCGGCACGTCGCCTCCGTCGCATTCCACCTGTTGTTGGACACGGTCCCATGCTGACCAACCTCGCGATCCGCAACTTCAAACGCTTCGACTCGGTGGAGATCGAGCTGGGCAGCCCAGTGGTTTTCATTGGACCCAACAACTCCGGAAAGACCTCGGCGATGCAGGCGCTCGCGCTGTGGGATATCGGACTGCGACGCTGGAACGAGAAGCGATCGGGACAGAAGACGCCAGAGAAGCGGCCCGGCGTAGCGGTCAACCGCCGCGACCTCGTCGCGATCCCGGTTCCACACGCCAACCTTCTCTGGCGCGGACTCAAAGTCCGCAGCGTGCAGAGGGTGGACGGCAAGCAGGCGACCAGCAACATCCGGATCGACGTCACCGTCAGGGGTGTCGGCGAAAACAGACCATGGGTCTGCGGGCTGGAGTTCGACTATGCCAACGAGGAGTCCTTCTACTGCCGACCTCTGAGGCTTTCAGAAGCCCGCAACCCGGAGCGGATGCCCGTACCGGAGGAGGCTGGAGGGGTTCAGATCGCATTCCTGCCCCCCATGTCGGGACTGGCGGCTACCGAGACACGTCTGGACCACGGCGCCGTCAACGTCCGTGTCGGAGAAGGACGAACGGCGGAAGTGCTGCGCAATCTCTGTCACAGCGTTCATGAGGACGGGACCCGCTGGGACGACCTGGTTCGACGAATCCTGGATTTGTTTGGAGCCGAATTGCGACCACCGCGCTACATTGCGGAGCGTGGCGAGATTGCGATGAGTTACCGGGAACAGGGAGTCGAGCTCGACCTTTCCTCTGCCGGACGGGGCCTGCAGCAGACTCTTCTTCTTCTGGCTTACATGTACGCCAACCCCGGGGCGGTGCTCTTGCTGGACGAGCCCGACGCGCATCTGGAGATCCTGCGACAACGGCAGACCTATCAGATGCTTACTGACACGGCCGAGGCAACCGGCAGCCAGATCATCGCTGCCAGTCACTCCGAAATACTTCTTAACGAAGCTGCGGGCCGGGATCTGGTGATCGCCTTCGTAGGCGCTCCCCACCGCATGGACAACCGCGGCAGCCAGGTCCAGAAGGCCCTCAGGGAATTCGGGTTCGAGCACTATTTCCAGGCGGAGCAGACTGGATGGGTTCTGTATCTGGAGGGGTCGACGGATCTGTCGATCCTGCGGGCGTTCGCCAGGCGTCTTGGTCACGAATCCGCGCTTCGAGCGCTGGAGCGCCCTTTTGTTCACTATGTTCGCAATCAGCCATCCGCGGCAGCAAACCATTTCCACGCGCTGCGAGAGGCCCTTCCGGGGCTTTGCGGCATCGCCTTGTTCGACAACCTTGGGCAGCAACTGCAGGACACCCCGTTTCTCGAATATCGCATGTGGGCACGGAACGAGATTGAGAACTACGTGGCTACGCGCCGCACGCTTGAGCGATACGCCGCCGCGTCAGCGCAGGAAGCCACGTCTGGACCACTGTTCGCAGAGTCCGGGCAGGCCAGACGGGTAAACGCCATGCGCGAGTCCATCGAAGCCATCGAAGCGGCCTTGAAGAGACTTGGAAAGGGTTCTCCCTGGGATCCCGGCATAAAGGCCAGCAGCGATTTTCTCAATCCGCTCTTTGCTGACTACTTCGAGAGATTGGGCCTGCCCAATGTGATGCCAAAGAAAAGCCACTATGTGCTGGCCCGCCACGTCCCGAGGGACGAGATCGATCCGGAGGTAACGGACAGGCTGGATGCCATTGGGCGGATCGCGGAGAGTGCGGAAGGGCGGGCCTGACCGCATGGGTCAACCAACCACCCCCTAACGAGGCGCCACTCCATGAACCCGACCTCCCCTCACCTGACCGACCGCACCATTCGGAAGCTGCTCCTGCTGGTGGGAGTGGTCCCCTGGGCCGCTGCAGCGGCCTGCGATGGAGACTCGGTTGGCGATCGTCGCGACGACGCGGACACGGGCGCCACCGGCATCGCGGCGATGTCGGTGGAGAGCTACGCGGAAGCCGTCCGCACCCTGTCCAGCGACGAGTTCGAAGGACGCGGTCCGTCTACGCCGGGCGAGGAACTCACGGTCGCCTACCTGGTCGAGCAGTTCCGGGCGGCCGGCCTCGAGCCCGGCAACGGCGACGCCTTCTTTCAGGAGGTTCCGCTGGTGGCGCTGACGGAACAGGGCACGCCCACGCTGACTGTGCGGGCCGGCGGCGAGGAGCTGGAATACGGGTGGAGCGAGGACTTCGTCGCCTGGACCAAGCGGGTCGTGGAGAGCGAATCCGTCGAGGATTCCGAGATGGTCTTCGTGGGGTACGGCGCGGTCGCCCCCGAGTACGGTTGGAACGACTACGAGGGCGTGGACGCGGCCGGCAGGACGGTGGTCATTCTGGTCAACGACCCGGGATTCGCGACCCAGGACGAAGCGCTCTTCCGCGGCAACGCGATGACCTACTACGGCCGCTGGACCTACAAGTTCGAGGAGGCGGCCCGGCAGGGTGCGGCCGGCGCGATCATCGTCCACGAGGAAGCCCCGGCGGGGTATCCCTGGGAGGTCGTGAGCGGGAGCTGGACCGGCCCGCAGTTCGACCAGGCCGGGGAGGACGGCAACATGGGCCGCATCCCCGTCGAGGGGTGGGTGCGCGGCGAGGTGGCGCGCGAGATCTTCGCCGCCGCCGGGCACGACTACGGCGCGCTGGCCGAAGCCGCGGCCCGTCCCGGCTTCCGCGCCGTCCCCCTCGGGACCTCGGCGTCGGTGGCGGTCTCCAACGACATCCAGCGTTCCGAGTCCCGGAACGTGGTCGCGCTCCTGCGGGGATCGGAACGTCCGGACGAGTACATCGTCTACATGGCGCACTGGGATCATCTGGGACGCGGGCCCGACACCATGGAGGATCCCGTCTTCAACGGGGCCTTCGACAACGCGACCGGCACCGCCGGGCTGATCGAGCTGGCGAAGGCGTTCTCCGCACTGCCCGAGCGTCCGGCCCGCTCGGTGGTCTTCCTCGCCGTGGCGGCCGAGGAGCAGGGGCTGCTGGGCTCCGCCTACTACGCCGCCAACCCGATCTACCCGACGGCGAGCACCGTGGCGAGCATCAACATGGACGGCCTGAACGTCGACGGCCCGATGAACGACATCACGGTTGTCGGCATGGGAGCCTCGGAGCTGGACGACTACCTGGCCGAGGCCGCCGCCGTGGCCGGACGCACCCTGCGGCCCGACCCCGAGCCCGAGAAGGGGTTCTACTACCGCTCCGATCACTTCAGCTTCGCGAAGGTCGGAGTGCCCTCGCTCTACACGGATTCGGGCATCGACCACGTCGAACACGGCATCGAATGGACCCTGGCCCGGCGCGCCGACTACACCAGCAACCGTTACCACAAGCCCGCCGACGAATTCGATCCCTCCTGGGATCTCGCCGGGGCCCTCGACGACCTCGCGCTGCTGTTCCGGATGGGCTACCGGCTGGCCGACTCCGAAGACTGGCCCAACTGGCGGGAGGACAACGAGTTCAGGGCGATCCGGGACGCGGATCTCGGGGGTATGGAGTAACTGCTTTGCGCGGGATTCACCCCAAAGCCGTCTTCCGTATCGGTGTCGGGTCCCCGCCCTCGGCAGAGCCGCCCTCCTCCCCCTCTCCGGCGATGCTCGCCTTGAGCGCCGCCATCAGGTCGATGATCTGGGCCTGGGGCTCGTCCGAAGGCGCCACCGTGATCTGTTCGCCGTCGATCTTCTGCTGGATGAGCTCCAGCTGGCGTTCGCGTACTTCGTCGGTGTAGTCGCCGGGTTCGAATTCGTCGGAGGTCTTCTGCTCTATCATCTGAACCGCGAGGTCCAGCTCCGCGGGGTTGATCTCCTCCTCTTCGACCGGCACCTCGTCCCAGGACCGGACCTCGGCCTCATAGCGAAGCTGCTCGAGCATCAGCCCTTCGCGGTACGGACGCACCATGACCAGGTACTGCTTGCCCCGGGTGGCGAAACGGGCGACCGCCACCCGGCCGGTCTGCTTCAGCGCGGCCGCGAGGAGGCGGTAGGCGCGGGCGCCGCCGCGGTCCGGTCCAAGGTAATAGGCCCGGTCCTGGTACACGCGCTCCACCTGTTCGGCCGGAACGAACTCGGTGATCTCGATGGCGTCGGTCCTGGGCTGATCGAGCAGCTTGAGTTCATCCGGTTCGAAGAGCACGAACTGGTTCTTCGCGAACTGGTACCCCTTGACCATGTCGGTCTTGGGCACGACTTCGTTGTTCTCGGGGTTGAAATACTGCTGACGCACCCGGACGCCGGTCTTGCGGTCGATCCAGTTGAAGCTGACGCGCGCGCCCGATTTGCTCGTCGCGAACAGCTTGACGGGGATCGTGACGAGACCGAAGGAGATGCTTGAGGTTCCGATCGCTCGTGCGGCCATGATGTCCCCGGGAATCGGTATCTGTAACTGGCAGGGGAGCTTACATGATGGTTGACCGGGGAGGCAAAGGGAAGGCCGACAAGCTCGCCGCGTATCGCGCCAAGCGCACGGCGTCCAGGACCCCGGAGCCCTTCGGCGGCGCGGCTCTCGCCGGAAGCCGACTCTTCGTCGTTCAGCAGCACGACGCCACGCGGCTGCACTGGGATTTTCGGCTGGAGCTGGACGGGGTGCTGCTCTCGTGGGCCGTCCCCAGGGGGCCATCGCCGAACCCGCAGGACAAGCGCATGGCCGTCCATGTGGAGGACCATCCGCTCGACTACGCGGAGTTCGAGGGCGTCATTCCGGAGGGCAACTACGGGGCGGGCTCGGTCATCCTCTGGGACAAGGGCGTCTGGGTGCCGCTCGAGGATCCGCACGCCGGGCTGGAAAAGGGCAAGCTGCTCTTCGATCTGCGCGGTTTCAAGCTGAACGGGCGCTGGACGCTGGTGAAGACGCGCCAGTCCGAGAACTCCTGGTTGCTCATCAAGGAGACGGATGCCTGGGTGGATGAGCGTGGCCTCGAAGCGTACCCGGTGGAGTCGGTCTATTCGGGGCTCGCGGTCGACGAGGTGGCGCATCCCGGTCGGCGTCAGGCCGCAGTTGAGGCTCGCGCCAGGGAACTGGGCGCGCGGGAAGGACGCGTGGCGGCGCGCACGGTGCGCCCGATGCTCGCGACCGCGCGCGAGACCGCGTTTTCGCGCCCGGGCTGGGTCTTCGAGATCAAGTACGACGGATACCGCATCATCGCCGCGCGGGAGGGGGGCGAGGCGGTGCTCTGGTCGAGGAACGGCAACGACTTGACCGCGACCTTCCCGGAGATCGCCCGGGCCGTGCGCGGCCTCCCCTGTGACCACGTGATCGTCGATGGCGAGGTGGTGGTCCACGACGCCGCCGGCCTGCCCAGCTTCGCCAGGCTTCAGAAGCGCGGCCGTCTGCAGAACCACACCGACATCCAGCGCGCCTCGGTCGAGCTCCCCGCTCGCATGTACGTCTTCGACATGGTGGCCGTGGGCGATCTGGACCTGCGCGGCATGCCGCTCCTGGCGCGCAAGGAGGTCCTTCGCGAGGTGCTTCCACCGGCTGGCCCGCTGCACTACTGCGACCACATTCCCGAAGCGGGCGAGACGATGTTCGAACACGCCACCCGGATGCGTCTCGAGGGCATCGTCGCCAAAAAAGCGGACAGCATCTACCTCTCGGCGCGCTCGGGGTCCTGGCTGAAGATCCGGGCGGTGGAGACCGGGGACTTCGTGGTCGTCGGATGGTCGGAGCCACGGGATTCGCGTCCGGGGCTCAGTTCGCTGCACCTGGCGCGGTACCGGGGCGAGGAACTGGTGCACTCGGGCAGCGTCGGTACGGGCTTCACGCAAGGACAGCTCACCCGCTTTCGGGAGAAACTGCTGGAGATCGAGGTCGCGAAGTGTCCTGCGGCCGGAGAAGGCACCTTCGTGGCGGGCCGGGTGCAGCGCTGGGTCCGTCCCGAACTTGTCGCCGAGGTGCGCTACAAGGAGTGGACGGAAGCGGGTCAGCTGCGTCATCCCTCTTTCGTGCGTTTTCGCGGCGACAAGCACCCTCGGGACTGCGTTCTGGAGGATGACGATGCGGGGCAGGGTACGTTGGCCGAGCCTCTCCCGGTTCGCGCGCCCAGCCGAGCCCGGGAAGTGCACTTCACCAACCTGGACAAGGTTTTCTGGCCCGCGGAGGGCTACACCAAGGGCGATCTCATCGACTACTACCGGGCCATTTCCGCGTGGCTGCTTCCGTATCTCGCAGACCGGGCCCTGGTGATGACCCGCTATCCGGACGGCATCAACGGCAAGTCGTTTTACCAGAAGGACGCGCCCGAATGGGCGCCGGAATGGCTCCGCACCGAGACCGTCTACTCGGAGAGTTCCGGGCGCGATCTGAACTATTTCGTGGCCGACAGCCCGGAGGCCATCGCATACATTGCGAACATGGGCACCATCCCGCTGCACATCTGGCACAGCCGCCTGGAGACGCCCTCCCGTCCCGACTGGTGCGTCCTGGACCTGGATCCAAAGGAGGCCTCATTTTCGCATGTAATCGAGGTGGCGCGCTGCATACGCAGGGTGTGCGGGGAGGCGGGGCTGCCGTGCTACGTGAAGACCAGCGGCTCGTCGGGGCTGCACGTGCTCATCCCGCTGGGCCGCCGCTGCACCTACGAGCAGTCGCAGCTCTTCGGGGGCGTCATGAGTCGGGTGGTGGCGGTGGAGCTGCCCGAAATCGCCACGGTGGAGCGGCGGATCGGCAGACGGGAAGGCAAGGTCTACCTGGACTACCTGCAGAACGGCCACGGCAAGCTGATCGCAGCTCCCTTCTGCGTGCGCCCCAAGCCGGGTGCCCCGGTGTCCATGCCCCTGGCGTGGGATGAGGTGCAGGAGGGACTCGCGATCGATCAGCACACCATCAGGACCGCCCCCGTCCGCATGGAGCGCCTGGGACGGGACCCGCTGGCGCCGGTGCTGGAGGAAGAGCCCGATCTGGTGGCCGCGCTGGAACGGTTGATGGGCTGGTTGGGTTAGCTGGCCAACTGGTTGGGTTAGCTGGCCAAACCGTGGGCGAGTCCCCGCTGCGCTCGACCGATGACCGCTACGGAACGGGGCTTGGGGGCGGCGAGGATAGCATGCCGGTCCCCAGACCCTCTGCACGGTGTTGCATCATGATTCAGGCAACATGTTGTTTCATATGGGGATTTGCAACACTGTGGCGAGGGGTTCGGTGGACCTCCACGCCGGCCGTGGCCTGGATTCGCACAGGGTCACCGCGACCGATCCACCCCGCCACCCACGACCGATCCACCCGGTTACCCGCGACCGATCCACCCCGCCACCGCATCCGCCACTTCCGCCATCACTTCCTCGTGGGTGCGCCCGCTTCTCTTGAGCACCTTGAAGGAGTGGTCCCCGCCCTCGACGATGTGGAGTGTCGCGCGCGGCCCCAGCCGGTCAACGACGGGGCGGAGGAAGTTGAGGTTGGCCAGCCGGTCGCGGGTGCCCTGGACGAAGAGCAACGGCGCGTCGACCCGGTCGAGATGTTCGCTCCGCTCAGTGCCGGGCGGCTTGCCGATGCCGTGCAGCGGAAACCCCACAAAGACGATCCCCTGGACCCCCGGGAGAGGATCGTCGGCCGCGGCCAGCGAGGTCATGCGCCCGCCCATGGACTTGCCTCCTGCGAACAGAGGCAGACCGGGCGCCGCGTCGCTCGCCGCCGCCACCGCCCGCCGCACGGTCGCCGTCAGGATGCGCTGCGGATTGGGATACCGCCGGCCCACCTCCATGTAGGGGAACTGGTAACGCAGGGTGGCGATGCCGCGCTCGCCCAGCAGACCCGCGATCTCCTCCATGAAGACATGCCGCATCCCCGCGCCCGCCCCGTGGCCCGAGGACGAGCAGCGCGCTCGCGTCGGCGGGCCGCAGCAACAGCGCCGAGACGGAAGCGCCGGCGACCTCGAAGGAAAGAAGGCGTGTCGATGTCATCCGGTCATCCTCCGCTGATCGCAGGCAGCACGAACACTTCGCTCCCCGCCGCGACCGCCGTATCGAGGCCGCCGGTGAAGCGAATGTTCTCTCCGTCCACGAAGATGTTCACATGGGGCCGCAGGACACCCTGTTCGGTCATGAGCCGGTCGTACAGGCCGGGGTGGGCGACGCGCAGCTCGCCGAGGACCTCCCCGACCGTGTGCGGAGTGTCTCCGCCCGCTGCCGCGACTCCGCCGGCCACGGCAGCGTTTCCGGTCCCCGCAGCACCACCATCCAGTCCCTCGCCGCCCGCCACCGTCGTTGCGTCCCCCCGCTGGTCCCTCGCCGCTCGCCACCGTCGTTGCGTCCCCTGCTGGTCCCTCGCCGCCCACGAGCTCCACCACGGCCCGGGCGCCGGCCAGCTCCCTCAGCGCCTCGGGGAGCACGACCCTCACGCCACGCACGCTTCTCTCACGCACACCACGGGTGGAAGCCCGTCACGCACCAGTCCCCAGGAGTCGCCGTCGTCGCGGGAGGCATACACCTTCCCGCTGCGCGTTCCGAAGAACACCTGCCCGGGCGCCAGGGTCGCAAGCGCGTCGCGCAGCACGGTCTCGTACGCGTTTTCCTGCGGCAGGCCTTCGGTGAGCGGGTGCCAACTCGCCCCACCGTTCCGCGTCCGGTAGACGCGCAGCTTCGCCTCGGGCGTGCAGCGGAAGCCGTCCGACTCGATGGGCACGATGTAGACGGTGTCGGGATCTTGCGGATGCATCGCCATGGCGATGCCGAAGTCGGAGGGCACGCCGTTGGCGATGTCCACCCAGGAATCTCCCCAGTCGTCGCTCCGGTAGAGTCCCCAGTGGTTCTGCAGAAAGAGCCGCCCCGGATTCGAGGCGTGATGCGCGATCTTGTGCACGCACTGGCCGAACTCGGGGTGCTTGTCGGGCAGAAACTCGGCTCGCACGCCCTTGTTGCGCGCGACCCACGTGGCTCCCCCATCGTCGCTCCGGTACGCTCCCGCCGCCGAGATGGCGATCATCATGCGCTCGCCCCGCTCTCCGTCCCCGACGATGGTGTGCAGGCACAGCCCGCCCGCGCCCGGCTGCCAGCGCGCGCGGTGGGGGTGGTTCAGCAACCCTTCCACCGGCGCCCAGGTGTCCCCCGCGTCCCGGGACTCGAAGAGGCAGGCGGGCTCCACCCCCAGGCGAATCACATCGGGTTCCGCCGCCGACCCCGGCCGGATCTGCCAGATGCGCTTCAGCGACAGCTTTGAGTCTTCCGGAAACCTCACCGACCGTTCGGCCTTGCCGGACCAGCTTCCCCCGAAGTCGTCGGAGAAGCGAAGCGTCGTGCCCCAGAAAGGGCTGCCGGGCGCCGTCCACAGACGGGACCTCCCGGCGCGGTCGTCGTACGCCATCGCGTAGACCTCCTCGCCGGGAAAGTGGGGGCCGGCGAGATCCCATCCGCCGGTTCCGCCCCGTGCCCGGGCCAGGAAAGCGCCCTTGGTCGTCCCCAGCAACAGTAACATGTCGCCGGAGGACACCTCGAAGCCCATTGCTGCCGTCATCGCTGCATCCTCCGCGTCATTCCCGAAACCTCGTCCGGGCGTCCGGTTCCATCGTGATGGCCGGGCTCTCAGCCTGAGAAGACTATCGCGAACCGAGCGGGACACAAGCGGCACGCCCCCGCCCCGGTCCAATGTGCTTGCCGCCTGCACCACACCACCCGGCGTCGATCCGCTTCTCTCCGTTGCCCCGCGCCACTACGCAAGGATGGCATGACCGTTTCCGACCTCGCCAATCCGGCGCCGCCTCCAACTGGCGCATCCGACAACTCCCCCGCATGATTCGGCATGCGCATCTGGACGGGGACCAGCGGCTTTGCCTACAAGGAGTGGAAGGGCCGGTTCTATCCGGAGAAGCTGCCCGCGCGCGCCATGCTCTCGCACTACTCCGGCGAGCTTCCCGCCGTCGAGATAAACAACACCTTCTACCGGCTGCCGAAGGTCGACCTGTTGGCGAAGTGGGCCGGGCAGGTTCCGGAGGAGTTCCGGTTCTCGATCAAGGCCTCTCGCCGAATCACTCACTTCAAGCGTCTGGGACTATCCAGTACGGACGAGACCACTTATCTGGTCGAAACCTGCGCCACCCTCGGGCCTCGCCTCGGCGTCATCCTCTTCCAGCTCCCGCCGACGATGGAGAAGGATGCGTCCCGGCTGGCCGCCTTTACCGGACTGCTCCCCAAAGGCACGCGTGCCGCCTTCGAGTTCCGCCATCCCTCCTGGTTCGACGACGAGGTGCGGGCCATCCTGAGCGACCGCGACTTCGCCCTGGTTTACGCGGACGTGGACGAACCGCTGACCGGCTGGCCCGAAGCGGCGTCTTCAGGCCCGGGCACCTGGGGATACCTGCGCATGCGCCGGCTCGACTACACCCGTGACGAGCTGGAGCGCTGGATGGAGCGGATCCGGGGCCAGGGTTGGGAAGACGCCTTCGTTTTCTTCAAACACGAAGACGAGGCGGCGGGCCCGGCGATGGCGAAGGATTTCCTGTCCCTGGCTCCGCCTTTGTCAGGCGGAGCCCGTGATCCCGAGTAGCGCCGCCTGCCCGCGTCTGGTGAGCCGATACTTCTGATTCTTCGCTCGCGGCGAGTCGGGGCGAGTCATCTCCACGAATCGGGACGACATCGCTGGTTGCAGATAGCTCTTCCGGAATGACGGCCGGTGCGTGAGTCCGAATTCCGCCATGACAGCGGTCGCGGCTTTAGGGCCCTCCCGCAACGCTGCCAGGAGTCGGGCTACTTGGTCGCTTACTTGGTCGCTTACTTGGTCGCTCGACGATACCGAGAGAAGCGCCTCCAGGATCACTCCGAGCATGAACTCGATGAACGTTGTGCTCTGCCCGGCACCTGAGCTCCGGCGGATCGCCTCGTAGTAGGCGCTCTGCCGGGCATGTGAGCCGCCAGCAGGTCACGCTCACTCCCTGGTTCCCATCTCGCGTACCGATCATAGGCGGCTATGGCGTTGCGAACCTCCTGCAAATCCCTGAGAGGGCCAGCGACAGGCTTCCCATCGAGAATCGTCGAGATCTGTTCCTCGCTCAGGGTGTTGCCCTCGATCGCGAGTGATCCCCGGATTGTCCGGATGCGGTTGATTCGACGCAGCCGCAGGTCGTGCACGGCGCCCGTCGCCTCGGCCCGTCCGATCGCTTCACCGATTTCTTCAATGCGCGCAAGAATACTCGGCGTGATGCTGTAGGGCGGTCGCTCGGCCATTCACCCTCCGGGTTGGCCGTTTGAGAGGTCGACTCCCGTAATCTAGTATTCCCGGGACGCCCGACGATGTCACACGCGCCTGGACGAAGGAGAGCGCTACCCATGGCCGAGTCACGCAGAACCTTCCTGAAGCAGTCCGCGGCCACGGTAGCCGCGGTTTCTCTGCCGAGTTGCGCGCCATCCTCGGCGGATAGCCCGGACACCCTCGCACCGGCGGCACTGCGCGCGGTAGGCGAGGCGGTATTGCCGGAGGAGCTGGGCGAAGCTGGCCGGGAGCGGTCGGTAACCGCCTTCGAACTCTGGGCCGAGGGGATCGAGCCGGTCGCGGAGATGGCCCATCCCTATCTGGTGCCCGAGACCGTATACACGGGTGCGGATCCCCGCCCGGGCTGGGGCGCCCAGTTGCGGGCGCTGGACATCGAAAGCCGCAAGCGCTTCGGCGCAACCTTCGCCGAGGTGGGAGTGCCGGACCGGCGTACCCTGCTCACGCGGCACATGCGCGCGGCCGGGGCTGCGTTCGGCCGGCCCGAGAACGCCGGGCACATCGCGGTCGCGCTGGCCGCCCACTTCTACGCCTCGCCGATCGCGACCGACATCTGTTACGGGCGGGCCATCGCCAAACAACAGTGCCGGGGCCTCGCGGGAGCGGGAGATGAGCCCGCCCCGCTGCCGGGAGTCGCGTCATGAGCCAGATCATCGAGAGCGACGTTTGCATCATTGGGGGCGGAATCAGCGCGGCGATGGTCGCCGAGCGCCTGGCGGAAACCACGGACGCCTCCATCACGGTCGTGGAGGCGGGTGGGCGCACCGCTTCCCTGGAGGAGAGGACGGCTACCCGGGCGCGCATGCTCGCATACGGGGAGAATCCCTACCCGAACGATCACATCCCCGGCCAGACGGGCACCGGCGAGATGTACCAGTCGATGGTCCTGGGGGGCGCCGCGATGCACTGGGGGGGCGCCGTGCCCCGGTATTCCCCGGAGGATTTCCGGGTGCGCTCCCTCTACGGCGTTGGCTACGACTGGCCCATCTCCTTCGACGACCTCGAGCCCTACTACCAGGAGGCCGAAGAGCGCATGGGCGTCGCGGGAGAACAGGGACCGCCCGAGTACGATCCGCGTTCCAAGCCGTATCCGATGCCGCCCCTGCCACTCTCCTGGAACCTCCTGCGCATGCGTGAGTGGACGGACCGCGCGGGCATCCCCTTCTGGACCCAGCCGTGGGCACGCAACACCGAACCCTGGCAGGGCCGCAACGTGTGCCAGCGCTGCGATACCTGCGCGGTGTGTCCGACGGGGGCCAAGTACACGCCCGATTTCGCCTTCGATCGCCTGCTCGCCGGCGGACGCATTCAGCTTCACAACCGCACTCTGGTCCGGTCGCTGCAGCTCGCGTCGGGTACTGATCGGATCGAGGCCGCCACAGGCCTGCATCAGGACGCCCCGGACCAGCCCGTGGAATTCCGGGCCCGGACCTTCGTACTCGCGGCGGGCCACGCCTGGAGCTCGCACCTGCTCCTGATGTCCGCCAACAACCGCTTCCCCAACGGCCTGGCCAACAGCACGGACAATGTGGGGCGCTACATGACCGGGCACTGGTACGCCAGCGGTTTCATCGAGCTGCCCATGAGCCTCTATCCGGGCATCTTCCCCAACAACAGCCTGATGTCGCATCGCTTCGCGAGCCCCGGGCCGCTGGACCGGTATCTGCGCCACGACATCCGCCTGTGGGAATCGACCGTGGCGCGCGAGGCCAGGCCGGTGAACGACAGCGGGAGCGTCCTCTGGGGCGACGAGATCATGCAGGACTGGCGATCGCGCACGCGATCCACCGCCACCGCCCGCATCCGCTCCTACTACGACGTGATTCCGAGCCCGGCGAGCCGCCTGACCCTCGATGCGAAGATGCGCAACGCGCACGGGGATCCCATGCCCCGCATCGACTATGTCGCGGGCCGGGCCACCCTCGACCTGGAGTCGCACACCCACGAAACCCTTCTGGGCCGTTTCGCCGAGCTGGCGCGGGCGGCGGATGGCCGCATGATGAGCACGCGCGCGTCCCGGCTGTTCGAGCATCCCGGCGGCGGGTGTCGCATGGGCGACGACCCGGCGACCAGCGTAGTGGACCGCCGGGGGCGCACCCACGACCACGAGAACCTGTTCGTGGTGGGCGCGCCCACCCTTGTCTCCAGCGGCTGCGCCAACGGCACCCTCACCTTCTGTGCCCTGTCGCTGATGGCTGCTGAAGAGATCGCGGGGGCGTGATGACGGAGCGCGCCGTCCCCGGGATCGCCTCATGACCCAGGTCGTCGAGAGCGATGTCTGCATCATCGGCGGCGGCATCAGCGCGGCCATGGTCGCCGAACGTCTCGCGGAACGCACCGGGTCTTCCATCACGGTCGTGGAAGCCGGCGGCCGCACGGCGTCGCTGGAGGAGAGGACAGCCACTCGGGCGCGCAGGCTCGCATACAACGAGAACCCCTACCCCAACGACCACATCCCCGGACAGACCGGAACCGGTGAGATCTACCGTTCAATGGTACTGGGGGGCGCCGCGATGCATTGGGGGGGCGCCGTGCCCCGGTTCTCACCGGAGGACTTCCGGGTACGTTCGCTCTACGGCGTCGGGTTCGACTGGCCCATCTCCTACGAGGACCTGGATCCCTACTACCAGGAGGCCGAGGAGCGCATGGGCGTCGCCGGGGAGCCGGGCCCGCCCGAGTATGATCCCCGCTCGCGGCCGTATCCGCTGCCGCCTCTCCCGCTTTCCTGGAACCTCCTGCGCATGCGCGAATGGACCGACGGCGCGGGAGTACCGTTCTGGACACAGCCCTGGGCGCGCATCACCGAACCCTACCAGGGGCGAAGCGCCTGCCAGCGCTGTGACACCTGCGACGTGTGCCCGACCGGCGCCAAGTATACGCCGGATTTGGCCTTCGACCGCCTGCTCGCGAGTGAACGCATCGAGCTGAGGGAGCGGACGCTGGTGCGTTCCCTGGAGTTGGAGCCTGGCTCGAACCGGATCGAAGTCGCGGTCGGCGTCCAGCGGGACTCGCCCGGGCAGCGCGTGGAATTCCGGGCCCGCACCTTCGTCCTCGCGGCCGGGCACACCTGGAGTTCACACCTGCTTCTCCTCTCTGCGAACAGCCGTTTCCCCGATGGCCTGGCCAACAGCACGGGCAACGTCGGTCGCTACATGACCGGGCACTGGTACATCACGGGCCATATCGAGCTGCCCATGCGGCTCTATCCGGGCATCTTCTCCAGCAACAGCCTGATGTCCCACCGCTACGCCCGCCCCGGGCCTCTCGATCGCTACCTGCGCCACGATCTGCGCCTGTCGGAGTCGACGGTGGGTCGCGAAGCCAGGCTCAGCGCCGACGACGGGCGGCTTCTGTGGGGCGACCAGGTCATGGCCGACTGGCGCGAGCGCACGCGGTCCGTCTCGACGGCCGAGATCCGCGCCATCTACGATGTGATCCCGACTCGGGAGAGCCGCCTGACGCTGCATCCCGGATTGCGGAACCCGCACGGGGACGCGATGCCCCGCATCGAGACCGTGGCAAGCCCGGTCACCCTCGATCTGGAGCCGCACACTCAGGGCACGATCCAGGGTCGTTTCGCCGAGTTGGCGCGTGCCGCAGGTGGGCGCATGATGAGCACGGAACCAACGCGGGAGTTCGCGCATCCCGGCGGCGGATGCCGCATGGGCGACGATCCCGCGACCAGCGTGGTGGACCGCTGGGGACGCACCCACGACCACGAGAACCTGTTCGTGGTGGGCGCGCCCACCATCGTCTCCAGCGGCTGCGCCAACGGCACCCTCACCTTCTGCGCCCTGTCGCTGATGGCTGCTGAGGAGATCGCGAAGGGGTAGTCGGAGGTTCCCCGCCCTTCATCGGCGCGCCCTTGGCGGCGGGCGCTCCCGTCTCTTCACCTGCGTCCCTGGCCGGCTTGTGAGCGGCATCAGGGCGGACCGCGCTGTCCTCGAGCCACTCCGCGAACCGGCGTTCGCGCCGGCCCTCCCAGGCCCGCCGATGCCAGGCATCGCTGGCCAGCAGCGAAAAGCCGAGCGTAGCTTCACAGAAGACCATCTGTTCGCGCACCGAGTCCACTTTTCCCCAGCTGGTGGCTTCGCGCAGAGTCGACCCGGATAGCGCGCCATCGCGACTGTCCGCGACCGTGAGCTGCACGGCGTATCGGTGCATCGACACCTCCTGGGGGAACTCTTCACCCGCGGCGCCGCCATCGGCTTCTGCGAGCGTTTCCGCGGCGACGACGATGTCCTGGGCGAAGTTCTTCGGGACCCCTCCTCCCAGCATCAGCAGCCCCGTCGCCCTGGATGCGAGCTTGATCCGGGTCAATTCCAGAAAGTCCCTTCCGGAGTCGAGCGCTGCCGACCCGCGCCCCTCGCGTTCGGCCCTCGACTGGTGGAGCACGATGCCGAACCCCGCCGAACAGTCGCTGAGGGCCGGCACGAAGATCGGGATCCCCCTCCGATATGCGGACAACACCACGGATTCCGATTCGGGAGATGAGGCATCCAGGAAGCGGCCCATCTCGGAGAGGATTTCCCGGGAGGAATGGGGACGCGGCGACAGCCGGTCGAAGATGTGTTGCATGGTGTGATCGCAAACGCGCAGTTCGTCCTCGTCGATGTAGGTGTCGTAGATGCGATCGATGGCAAGTTCGCGAAGGCGTTCGTCGGACACGACCGGAGCATCGGGAGAGCCCGGAGCCCGGTAGTGGCGGAACCCGAGAGCCTCGAAGAAGTCCTGATCCACCATGTTGGCGCCCGTGGACACCACTACATCCACCATGTTGCAGTCCATCAGCGTCATCAGCGCCTTCTTGAGACCTGCGGATACCAGCGATCCCGCGAGTGTCAGGATGACGACGCAACTTCGATCGGCGAGCATCTCGGAGTAGATGTCCGCCGCCCGGGCCAGATTGCGCGCCTGGATCGCCGCTCCCCGGTACTGGTCAATCAGGGGTCGTGCGTCGAACGCGCGGATGTCGATATGCTCCACCGGCCGGGAAAGAAGGTCGCGCTTGCCGAGATCGCTCACGAAGCCTCCGGAGGGTGCGGGAAATCCGGCAGGGAGGGGGTCTGAGCAACCTGCTGGAGCTCGACGGGTAATCTGTCGGCATTCGATCCATGCCGATACCCGCCCCGCCTTGGGGCCGCCCAAGCGCGGGCGTATGCTGCACCAGTCGGGCGGCGGTCCGGGGGGAGTTCGCCCACCCCCGGCGCGCCGGAGTGTCAGCAGAACCGCAGCGAACTCCGCCGGATGCGGAAGACGCCCTCCGGCGAATGCCGAAACGGGGGTTGACGCCTCCGTGTGGTGTCATATAATGTGCATATCTGATGCTGTATGACATTTTGTCATGTTCCCGATCTGCCATCTTGTCATGCTCCCCATCGTTGTTCATCTACCCTCTGCCAAAATGTCAGATCGACCAACCGGACCTGCACTTCGACGGACTGTCATCGCCGAGATCCTGAAGGATCAGGTGGTCGCCAGCCAGGCCGAACTCGGGCACCTGCTCGAAGAACGCGGAATCATCGTGACGCAATCCTGCATCAGCCGTGACCTCGCCCGTCTTGGGGCGATGAAGGGGGCGAACGGGTACAGCTTGCGTCCGCTGAACCTCTCGGTCGAGGATCGCCGAACGCTTTCGAGCTATGCGCGCGCGGTGGAATCGGCGGGTCCCAACCTCACGATCGTACGTACGGCGACCGGTGCCGCGCAGCGCATCGCGCTCTTTCTGGATCGGACGGGCTGGAGGGAAGTCGTCGCGACTCTGTCCGGGGACGACACCATCTTCATCGCGACGCGCAACCGCAGCGAGCAGCGCGCCCTGGTGGGTCGACTGCGTCGCGAAGCCGGCCTGGCCGGTTCCGGAAGTGACCGCGATGCGTAGCATCGTCGTCGACAAGCTTGCGTCCGTGGCCTCCGACCTCGGCCCCGAGCGTGAAATCCGCGTGGGCGACCAGATTCCCAGCGAGGAGGGAGTGATGGTCGCGGTCGAAGTCCTGAACGAGAAATCGTCCTACAACCAGCTCGAGCTTGTCAGTGGGCGGATGGCGCGCGTGCGACGCGGCGATGTCATTGTGGGAGCGCTGGGACACCGCAAGGCGCTCTTCGGATACTCGGGACACGTGCCTGAATCCACCCGTCCGGGCGACATCGTGCAGATCCTGAACATCGGCGGTGTCCTCGGAGTCTGCGACGCCATCAACGCCTCGCTGGGCAGGCCCTTCGACGCGCGCGTGCTCGGGGTGGTGCTCGAGTTCCCCTATCTGGGTGAGCGCGTGGGCGTCCCGGCGCGCGTGGGCGGCGATCCGCTCGATACCCGGCCCGAACTGGAACTGGAGGACGTTCCGGTGGTAGCCTTCGCCGGCACCTGTATGAATTCGGGGAAGACGGCGGCGGCGTGCGCGGTCATCGGGCGTCTTCGAAACCGGGGATATGTGGTGGACGCCTTCAAGGCGACCGGGGTCTCGCTGCGCCGGGATATCCTGGCCATGGAGGATGCCGGTGCCCGTAACACCGCAATCTTCACCGACTTCGGGGTGGTCAGCACGGGGCCCGGGAATGCACCCCACCTGGCGCGCACCATGTTGCGCCGCCTGGCATCCGATCGGCCCGACGTGATCGTGTTCGAGCTGGGCGACGGAATCCTGGGGGCATACGGCGTGGAAGCCATCCTGCGAGACGATGCGGTGCGCTCGAACATCTCCTGCCTGCTCCTGTGCGCGTCCGATCCGGTCGCTGCCTGGGGAGGCGTGAGGCTGCTCGAAGAGGAGTTCGCGATGTCCCCTGCTTTCATCACGGGGCCCGCAACCGACAACCGGGTCGGCATCGACATCATCCGGCGACGGACCGGACTGGACGGGGTGAACGCGGTCACGCACGGCGCCCGCCTCGGAGACGCCGTGGCCGCCCACATAGGACTGAGCGCGCATGCCTGAAACGATTCCTGCCGTCGTCCTCGGAGGATCCGGCTACGTGGGCGGCGAACTCCTCCGCCTGCTGGCGTCCCATCCGCACATGAGGCTGACCGCGGTCGTGTCGCGAAGCCACAGGCACGAAAAGGTGGAGACCGTCTTCCCCAACCTCCGCGGGGTGTGGCCGGAGTTGCGCTTCAGTCTTCTCGACGACCTCCCCGAGAGCTTGAGGGGTTGCTGCGCCATCTATTCGACGGCGGCCCACGGAGCCAGCGCGGAGTTGATCGACCGGGCGCTCGACATGTGCGAACAGCAGGATTGCGCCGCACGCGTCGTCGATGTCTCCGCCGATTTTCGCTTCCGCGACGCCGATGCCTACGAGGGGGTGTACGGCCTGGCCCACGGCGCCCCGCAACGCATGCGGATGTTTCGAAGCCTGCTGCCCGAGCACGCCTCCAGCCGACAGCCGCGCCACGTCGGTCATCCTGGATGCTTTGCGACCGGCATGCTGCTGGCCAGCGTGCCGCTGATGCGGGCCGCGCTGACCGACCGCCGGCTGATGATAAGCGCGGTGACCGGAAGCACCGGGGCGGGCCGCATGCCCAGGGCGACCACCCATCACCCCACGCGACACGCCAACATGTTCGCGTACAAGCCCCTTGCCCATCGCCATGCACCCGAGGTGGAGAGAATCGTGCGGGGGCTGACGGGTCGCGGCGTTCAGCTGCACTTCGTTCCGAGCTCCGGACCCTTCGCGCGCGGGATCTACATGGTCCTCCAGGCGCGCCTGGAGGATGGGGTGCAGGTGAAGCAGGTTCGCGACGCCTATGCGGACCACTATGCGAGGGCGCCCTTCGTCCATGTACTCGACGCGCCGCCGAGGCTGAAGGATGTGGTGGGCAGCAATCACGCGCATCTCGCAGTGGCGGTGAACCGCGGTGCGCTGGCGGTTACCGTAGCGCTCGACAACCTGGTCAAGGGCGCCGCCGGCGGGGCGGTCCAATGGATGAATCTCCTGTACGGGCTTCCCGAGACCGCTGGCCTCACCACCTCCGCCCCGGCGTGGATATGAACGCACAGCCCACACCGCCCGCCCCGGGGCAAGCGCGGCCTGCGCCCGGCGCCGACATGGACGCACAGGCTCCCGCTCCGGTCCCGGACGCGCGCCAGGCCGAGGCGCGGCATCTGGCGCAGGTGTACGGCCAGTTGCCGGTGGAGCCCGTGTCGGGTAAGGGTGCCTGGCTGAGATGCGCAGATGGGCGCCAACTGCTCGATCTGTACGGGGGACACGCGGTGTGCGCGCTCGGCTACGGGCACCCGAAGGTGCTCGAGGCGCTCCGCCTGCAGGCGGGCGAGTTGATGTTCACAAGCAACGTGAACGCCCTTCGGGTGCGGGCAAGGGCCGCCGACAAGCTGGCCGAATTCGCGCCGGACGGGCTGGACTGTGTCTTTTTCGCCAACTCGGGCGCCGAGGCCAACGAGAACGCCCTGAGGCTGGCCTGCCGCATGACGGGCCGCAGGCGCGTGGTGGCGCTCGAGCACGGGTTTCACGGCCGTTCGGCGGCGGCCGCCGCGGTGACCTGGCGCGCGACCGAGCGCTGGTACGGCTTCCCTCGAACGCCCTTCGACGCGGTATTCGTGCCCCGCGGCGACGCAGCCCGGGCTGCCGCGGCCATCGACAACGCGACCGCCGCCGTCATCATCGAGCCCATCCAGGGCATCGCGGGCGCGTATCCGCTGAAAACGGACTTTGTGCGCTCGCTACGGGCGGCCTGCGACCGCCACGGCGCCCTTCTCATCGCGGACGAGGTGCAGTGCGGCATGGGACGCAGCGGGAAGCCCTTCGCCATCGAGTACACCGATGCCGTTCCGGATCTGCTGACCACCGCGAAGGCGCTTGGATCCGGGTTCCCGTGCAGCGCCCTCCTGATGAAACGCGATCTGGGCGATCAGCTGCGAATCGGGGACATGGGCAGCACCTTCGGCGGCGGCCCGCTCGCCTGCGCGGTCATCGAAGCCGTACTGGACGCCATCCGCGAGGAGGGGCTATTGGACCAGGTGGCCCGGCGCGAGGAGGAGATTCGCCGAAGCTGTGTCACCGGCCCCGTGGTCGCGATCCGGGGCCGCGGCATGCTGCTCGGGCTCGAATGCCGCACGACCGCGCGCGAAGTGCGCGACGGTCTGCTGGCGCGGAGCATCCTGGCCGGAACCAGTTCGGACCCGGCATGGCTTCGTCTGATGCCCCCGCTGAATCTTGGGGCTTCGGAAGTCGAGCAGCTCTCCGAAGCCTTGCGCACGCTGGGCGAGGAGGGGACGTGAAGCGCTCCCGGGCGGGCAACGGAGGATTCTCCGGGCTGCGCGCGGCCGCGCCCTATGTGCGTCTGTTTCGCGGGCGGGTCTTCGTGCTCAAGCTGGGCGGCGAAGTGCTTGCCGGCCCCGAGCGCATCGCCGCTCTGGTAGAGCAGGCGGGCGTCCTGCACGCCCTCGGAGTGCGGCTGGTGCTGGTGCACGGCGGAGGACCGCAGTCCACCGCGCTGGCACGCCGGCTCGGCCACGAACCACGCATGGTGGCGGGCCGACGCGTGACCCGCGCGGAGGATCTGAAGGTGGCCACCCAGGTCCTGAGCGGCGAAGTCAACACCGCGCTCCTGGGCGCGTGCCGGAGAGAAGGCATTCACGCGGTGGGCGTCTCCGGGGTCGATGCCGGTCTGGTGACAGCCACGCGCCGGCCCCCGGTGCACATGGAGGGCGAGGGTCCGGACCCAGTGGACTTCGGCTTCGTCGGAGACATCGAGTCCGTCGACCCCTCGGCGCTTCACCTGGTCCTGGACGAAGGCTGGATGCCTGTCGTCAGCCCGCTATCAGCAGATGATCAGGGCCGGCTGCTGAATATCAACGCCGACACCGTGGCGAGCGCGATCGCACAGGCACTCGAGGCGACGAAGCTCGTTTTCACCATGGCGGCGCCCGGCATACTCCGGGATCTCGAGGATCCGGCGACGCTGATCTCCTATCTCGATCTGTCCGGACTCCGGGACCTGCGCCAACAGGGCGTGCTGGCCCGTGGCATGCTGGCGAAGGCGGCGGCCATAGAGAGCGCAATCGAAGGCGGGGTCCCGCGTGTCCATCTGATTTCCGGCAGCGCCCGCGACAGCCTGCTGCGCGAGATCTTCACCAACGAGGGCTCGGGCACGCTCGTGGTCAGGAGCATCGGCACGCTCTCGACCGATGAGCAACAGGCGGGGCAGGGGGGGGAGGGCGGCTGACGGTCGCCTCCCGGGCTGCTCGGTCGCGGCCCCGGGGTTTTCGGACCCTGGAGAAACGAGGTGGCGCGAAAGCCCTCTACGTCCCCGGCCCCTCGAACATCCCCTCCGGCATCTCCAGCGACGCCTCCATGTTCTCGAAGGTCACGCGCGAGTAGCCGGCCGAATCCGGGCGGCCGGCGGAGAGGAGGAGCGGGCCGTACCGGGTCCATTCCGTCCACGCGAGCGTGAACGCGGGCTCGGGGTCGCCGGCGTTGCGCCAGTGCTGCCAGTACGCCATCAGCCCGGTATCAGGGTCGACCCAGCCGCGGTATTTGTTCTGCGGGGTCCGACCGACCGCATCGAAGGTGAGTTCGACGACTTCGTGGGTCCGGCCTTCCAACTCCATCTCTCCGAGATACACGGTGCTGACGCCGGGGTCGGCCCACTTGTAGGGCATCAGGAACCAATACGTATCGTTGATGAAGCTGGCGTGGGCGCGGTCCGCCAGCGAGTCGGCGCGGGCCGGATCGGTGACGGGCTCGCCATCCAGCCAGATGCGCTCACTACCGGTGGGATCGTTGGTGTCGATCACGGCGACCATCTCCTGGCCTCCCGCGTCGCCGACCATCCGGTACATCCCACCCCAGACGTCCCACCGGTGCCCGCGCCTCGACGGCACGTCGCCCCCGCGGTCGACTACCCGGTCGAACGCGATGTAGCGCACGCGCTCCCATCCCCGGTTGGGCGCCATTTCCTCCATCATGCGCGTGTAGATGCGCTGGAGGTCTTCGTCTTCGAAATAGGTGCGAGGTCCGCTGTCGTCCGGCGCGCACGCAGCCGCCCAGAGGGCTGTACCGATGATGAGGCTTGAGATGATACGCACGGGCTCCTCCATGTAACGATGGGACCGACACCGAAACCTAGATGTGGGTTTGTCCGCGTGCCAGCCGCGAAAACAGGTGAGCAGGGTGGCCGCGACACCCGCGAACCGGCGAACTCCCATCGGTCGAGATGCGGGACCGCAACTCCATCACCCGCCGGGAACGGACGGGTCGTAGGGAGGTCGATGCCCGGGTCGCGGCGTTTTCCGACTCCTCCTACTCCTCCTCCGGCGCATACAACGCGGTGCTCAGATAGCGCGCGCCATCGTCGGGCGAGATTGCGACCACGCGGTGGCCGGGTCCGATTTCCCGCGCAACCTCCAGCGCCGCGTGCACGATGCCGCCGCTGCTCATCCCCAGAAACAGGCCTTCCTCGCGGGCGAGGCGCCGCCCCAATGGGAAGGCATCCTCCTCGTAGACCGTGATCACGCGGTCAAGCACGGTCAGGTCCAGATTGTCCGGGATGAAGCCCGGGCCCATCCCCTGGAACTGATGCTGGCCCCTCTCGCCTCCCGAAATCACCGGCGAACGCGCGGGCTCGACCGCTACCACCTGAATCCTCGGGTCCATGGCCTTGAGGAAGCGTCCCGCCCCGCTGATGGTCCCGCCGGTCCCGGATCCGTACACAAACACATCGATCCGCCCCTTCATGTCGGCCCAAAGCTCCGGGCCTGTCGTTTGGTAGTGGACGCGCGGATTCGCGGGGTTGGAGAACTGGTCCGGGTAGAAGGCGCCGATCTCTCCGGAGATGCGTTCGGCTTCCTCCCTCGCCGCCAGCATGCGGCGCTCCGGGTCGGTGAGCACGAAATCCGCCCCGTACGCCGCAAGAGTCCGCTTGCGCTCGGCGCTCATCGAGGAAGGCATGCACAGAATGAGCTTGTAGCCACGCCAGGCCGCGATCTGGGCCAGTCCGATGCCGGTGTTGCCGGAGGTTGGCTCGACGATGGTCCCGCCCGGCTTGAGCAACCCTCGCGCCTCGGCGTCATCGACCATGGCCAGCGCGGTCCGGTCCTTGATCGACCCGGCGGGATTCATCCCTTCCAGCTTGAGCCACACTTCCGCCATGCCCGGGTCCACGACGCGCACGAGGCGGAGCGTCGGCGTCTGTCCGATCAGTGCGTCGATCATGGTGGCGGCAGCTCCGCTATCCCGTTCCGGCGGGTGGGGCCTCGCCGGGCCCGGGTCTCCGTGGCTGTCGGTTCTACCCCGACGCCGCGCTGTCCAGATCCGGATGCTTCCGGTGATGGTCGGTCGCGTCCTGGTACGCGCGCGCCACGGTCAGCAGTTCCGTCTCGCGGAAGGGCTGGGCGCAGAACGTCATGCTCGTGGGGAGTCCGGCTTCGGTGAACCCGTTCGGCACCGCCAGCGCCGGATGGGTCGCGTAGTTGGTCATGGTGCTCGCGTTGCGGCCATGGCTGTAGGGCGGGGGCTCCTCAGGCGGCTGCTCGCCGGGCGGGCGGCGCGGCGCGCGCGGGATCAGGTAGACGTCCACGCCAGACGTCGCTTCCGCCAGCTGCATCATCATCATGGTGCGTGCGCGTTGCGACTGGAGGTATTCGACCGCCGGGATCACCCTGGCCGAGCGCAGGCCGTCCGCCCGGGTCTGGCGACCCAGCAGCTCCGCCCTTCCCGAACGCAACAGCTCGTCGAAGAAGACCGCCATCTCCACGTTGTGCGCGGTCACGCTGACCGACCACTCGGGAATGTGAATGGGCGTCAGCATGAAACCCAGGGACCTGAGCTCCTCCAGGGTGCGCTGGTTCGCGCTCCGGTAGTCCGCGTCCTCGATTTCCTCGAAGGCATCTTCCAGATAACCCACGCGCAGACGAATCGCGTCGCGGGTGCCGTCCCAGTTGAAGGGGAGGTCCTGCACGCTCAGGTCCAGACCATCGGGGCGCGAGATCGCCCGCATCACCAGGGCGCAATCCTCGGCCGACCGGCACATCGGCCCCAGCCGGTCCTGGGTCCAGGAGAGCGCCATGACGCCGTACCGGCTGATCCGGCCCAGCGTCGGCCTGAGGCCCGTGACGCCGCACCGAGACGAGGGACCCAGAATGGAGCCGCTGGTTTCCGTCCCGATCGAGAAGCCGACCAGTCCGGCCGCCGTGGCGGAGCCCGGTCCCGCGGAAGAACCACCCGAGCCCGTCGACGGGTCCCAGGGGTTCATCGTCTGGCCCCCGAACCAGCGGTCTCCGCCCGCCAGTTCGCCCGTGGTCAGCTTGGCGACCAGTACCGCGCCCGCCTCCCGCAGCATCTCGATGACCGACGCGTCCATGTCGATGATCTGTTCCTGATAGGCCGGCGAACCCCAGGTCGTCTTGTAGCCGCGGGTCGCGATGATGTCCTTCGCGCCCCATGGGATTCCGTGCAACGGCCCCCGGTAGCGGCCTGCCGCGATCTCCCGGTCCGCCTCGCGCGCCTGGGCCAACGCCAGTTCGTCGGTCAGCGTAACCACGCAATTAAGAAGGGGGTTGTAGCGCTCGAGACGCTGCAGGTACATCTCCGTCAGCTCGACCGAGGTGACCTGGCGCGAGCGCACGAGCTCGGCGAGAGCCCGCACGCTCCAGAAGGCGGCGTCCTCCAGATTGGAGGGACGCCCGATCCGTGGCAGGTCGCTCATCCTGAAGGGCGCGACCGACTTGTCCACCTGCATTCCCGGGACAAGCGGGTTGAAGTGGAAAGGCGGGGAGATGTCGTTGGGGATCTTCAGTTCATGAAGTTCCTGATAGTCGTCCAGCCGGTCGTTCACCGACTCGATCATGCGCTCCCTTTGCTCTTCGCTGAACTCGAGCCCTGAAATCGCGAGCGCATCGGTGAGCATCTCGGCTGTGACTTCTCTGGCGCCGGCTTCCTGCAGCCTGGCCCAGAGCACGCCCGGAAGCAGGGTTGTGCTCAGCCCTGTGCCGGCGAAGCCTGCCATGAAGCGCCGTCGGGTGACGTTGGAGTCGAACATCGGAACCACCTCCGGTCCTGCCGTTTGTATGGGGGATTCTGGCATTATGGTGCCCGCCGGGCGGCGGCGCCAACGGCGGGTTCCTGTTCGAGAGCCATTACCAGGCGCTGCGGATCTTGGGCTGAAACCACGTTGATTTGGGCGGCATGATGCGATTCTGGCGACACACCGCCGCGAATTGCCTTAAGGTCACGGGCGCCAGCGTGACCGCATAGCGATAGTCCCCGCTATCCACGCCCGCCTGCAGGAAGACCAGGTCGCGGTCCCCTCCCACGAAGTTGAGGCGGCTGTCGCGCGGGTCGGCGATGCCGAGAACGGTGTCGAAGAAGTTCCGCTGGACAATGTTGGCGTCTATGCATTCGACGGCGTTGTGCTGGTCGTAGCTGCCGGGCCGGGGACGCAACCGGTACCACCTGTGTCCGGTGTAGAGGCCGATGTGATGGGTTCGGGCGGGTTGATGCGCTGCCGGGACTTCCGCGACCACGAAGCGCTCCCGGAGAGCTCCAAGCACCGCCGCGTCTTCCAGACCGACATCGCGCACGAGGCGGTTGTAGGGGGCCAGCGACATTCGCTCGAGGGGGAAGAAGACGCAGAGGAAGTGCTCGCGGTCGAGCATGGCGGCGGCGGCGCTGCGGTGGTTGCCGTCGGCGACGTAGGCTTCCGGTTCGGCGGCCATGAGCGCGATCAGGCGGGCCTGCGCCGAGGGTTCGTCCACCAGCCAGATGTCGTGACGGCAGCCGCGATCGTCCCGGGCCCCGTGATTGGGGGGATGACGCGACGCGTGGCGTTCGAGGGCGCGGACGAATTCGCCCGACGCGTCCGGAACGGCGCAGTTCACCGTGCCGATGAAGGCGGACGTGGCATCGATGAGCCGGGCGCGCCCGCGCGCTTTCTCTTCGCGGACGCCCTCGTTGCGGATGATGGGTGCGGCGGGGTTGGCGTCGGTCCGGATCTCCGGGATTCGAGCCATGCCGCCGAGACCGATCTGGTTGACGCCGGGCCGGGCCGGATCGCCGATGCGGTAAATGTAGAGCAGATCCCGCGCGACCCGCAGGCCTTCGCTGTCGAGGAGCGCGCGCATGTTGGAGGCAGCGCGCGCGAGAGCCGGGGGTGAGTCGGCCTTGAGGTGCTCTGCCGGGAAGGGATCGCAGTGCGGCATGGTTACCCGGAGCACGCTTTCGGGCGTCCCGCGGATGAGTGCGCGCACCTCTTCGTCGCTCTGGAACTCGTCGTAGTTCGGGGCGCTCACGCGGGCAGCAGCGGCTGAGTCGACAGGAACGAGTGCGCGGCGGATGGGACGGATGGAAATCACGGGATGATGGGCGCGAGGATGAAGGATTCAGCGGACCGGTGGCAAGATCGCGCGGGGAAGGATGGGCGGCAATTGCAGCGCCCGGGAATGGTTGCGGTTTCTGGCCCGGGGTTCCAATACCACGATGCCGGGTGGAGATTGTCCACCATGCGGTATGTCTTCTCGTTGCTCCCGCGGCGGTCGAGCGATCGGTACGGGAGCTGTCGGCGATCCGGGCGGATGCCGGTGGGTTCGTTCGATGCGGCTGCGTGTATCGGCCACGCCCGCCGCTGGCTGAGCGCGCCCGCCGCCCTGTGGCTGCTATTCGCCGGACCGGCGTGGTCGCAGGAGAGCACCGCCACTGGAAGGGGTGGGCTGACCGACGTGTCCGGCATCCGGGTGGGTCATCACACCCTGGCCGAGCGTCCCACCGGATGCACCGTGGTGTTGACCCCCGAAGGCACGGTGGCGGGTGTCGATGTGCGTGGCGGGGCGCCCGGTACTCGCGAGACCGACCTCCTCGATCCCGTCAACACGGTGGAGTCGGTGAACGCTGTGGTCCTCGCGGGTGGGAGCGCGTTCGGTCTGGATGCTGCCAGCGGGGTGGTGCGCTACCTGGAGGAGCAGGGGATCGGTTACCCGGTGGGTCCGGTAGCGCGGGTACCCATCGTGAGCGCGGCAATTCTGTACGACTTGTCCGTGGGCGGCGACTGGACGGTGCGTCCCGGCCCCGAGTGCGGGTACCGGGCGGCGACCGGGTCAACCGGCGGCCCGGTGGGGACGGGCAATGTCGGTGCGGGCGCGGGCGCCACGGTGGGCAAGCTTGCGGGGATGGGCCGTGCGATGAAAGGAGGGATCGGGAGTGCCTCGCTGACGTTTCCCGGCGGGTTGGCGGTAGCCGCGCTGGTGGCGGTGAACTCCGTGGGGGATGTGGTCGACCCGGCGACCGGCCGGGTGGTCGCGGGCGTGCGCAGCGAGGACGGCGCCACCCTGGCTGACGCCCGCGTCCTCCTGCGTGCCGGAGCCCGGCCGGGCGGATCGACCGGGCGGAACACGACCATCGGGGTCGTTGCCACCAACGCGCGCCTCACCCAGGCCGAGGCCACCCGGGTCGCTCAGATGGCGCAGGACGGGTACGCCCGCGCGATCTATCCGGTGCACACCCCCGGCGATGGTGATATCACCTTCGCGCTCGCTACGGGCACCCTCCCGGCAGACGCGCGGGCTCCGGTCGGGCAGATCGGCGCGCTCGCGGCCGAGGTGGTCGTGGAGGCGATCCTCAACGCTGTGCTCAGCGCCACCACCCTACCCGGCCTCCCCGCCGCGGCCGACCTGGCACCCCCACCGCCCGACCGCGCGGACCGATTCGAGCATCCCGCCGCCCCGCCCGCCTACCCGCCCACCGCCCCGCCCGCCGGTACCGCGGTCGACCTGGCACCACCGCCCGACCGCGCGGACCGATTCGAACATCCCACCGCCCCGCGCTCCCACCCGCCCACGGGCGCCGCGGCCGACCTGGATCCCCCCCCGCCCGCCGGTGCCGCGTCCCCAGCCCCGGGCCCCAGCCCCCACCCGTGAACACCACCCTCTTCCTACTGCTGGCCTACTCGGCCGCGCTGATCGCCCTCGGCCTCTGGCTGGGGCGGCGCGTCTCGAGCGTCGGCGGGTTCTTCGTCGCGGGCCGGTCGCTCGGCCCGGGGCTGCTCTTCGCCACCATTCTGGCCGCCAACATCGGCGCGGGCACCACGATCGGCGCCGCCGGCCTGGGGTACCGCGATGGTCTGGCGGGGTGGTGGTGGGTGGGCTCGGCGGGGGTCGGGACCCTGGTGCTCGCGCTCTGGGTGGGGCCCCGCATCTGGGCGATCGCGCGCGCCCGCGGCCACCTCACCCTCGGCGACTATCTCGACGACCGCTACGGTCCCTCGGTGCGTGCCATCATCGCCGCGCTGCTCTGGCTGGGGACGCTGGCGCTTCTGGCGGGCCAGCTCATCGCCATGGCCGACATCTTCACGGGCGTGGCCGGGTGGCCGCGGGGGTGGGGGGTGGTGGTGGGCGGGGTGGTCGCGACCGCCTACTTCGCCGCCGGCGGGCTTATGGTGGCGGCCTGGGTCAATCTCGTGCAGCTGGTCGTGATGGTGATCGGCTTCGGGATCGCCCTCCCATGGGCGATGGCCTCCGCGGGCGGCTGGGAGGCGGTGGCCGCTGCCGCCCCTGCCGAGGGACTCGACTTCTGGAACGGCGGCGAATCCGGCTGGATCTACCTGGCCCTGCTTGCCCCCGCCTTCGTGATCTCCCCCGGGCTCATCCAGAAGGCCTACGGCGCGGTCGACGCCCGCGCGATCCGCATCGGCCTTTCCGCCACCGCCGTCGCCCTTCTGCTCTTCGCCGCCGTCCCCCCGCTCCTCGGCATGATCGCGCGCGTCTACGATCCGGCGCTCGCCGACCACGAGCTCGCCCTCCCGCTCGTGCTCACCGTGGGCGTGCCCCTCTGGCTCGGCACCCTCGGCCTGGCCGCCGTGTTCTCCGCTGAGCTCAGCTCCTCGGACGCCATCCTCTTCATGCTGTCGACCTCGCTCTCCCGCGACCTCTACCGGCGTTTCCTCCGCCCGGACGCGTCCGATGCCGCCGTACTGCGGGTCGCGCGCATCGCGGCTCTGGCCAGCGGCGCGCTGGGCATCGGGCTGGCGGCCGTGCTCCCCGGCGTGATCGAGTCCCTCACCATCTTCTACGCCCTGCTCACCGTCAGTCTTTGCGTGCCCGTCCTGGGCGGCCTCTACACGCGTCGCGCCGGCTCGCCCGAAGCCCTGGCGGCGATCGCCTTCGGGGTGATGCTCTGGATCGCGGTCCGAACCGGCCTCACGGGCAACCTCCCGCCGCTGTTCACCGCAAGCGTCGTCGGCCTTCTCGGTTCCGCCGTCGCGTTCGGTGTCGTCCTCGCCGCGCGTGCCCTGCTCCACCGGAGTACGCGATAGGCGGCAACGAGCCACACGAGCCCTGCTCTGCCGGAGTACGCGAATAGCCGGTCACAGGCGCCCGCGATCCTCGCCTCCCGTACCCCGGCCTGGTCGGGCAGCGCGCCACGGCTGGTCCGCCGGCGCCCCCGCCCTACAACCCGAAGCGCTGTCCCTCGGTGGCCACCGAGAAGCCCCGGCTCGCGATCTCACGGGCTTCCTCCGAATCCTCGTCCAACGCCGGGTTGGTGTTGTTCAGGTGGATGAAGGCGACCTCGCTCTCGCCACGCGCCACGTCCTGCAGCAGATCCATCGTATGGGGCACCAGCGGATGCGGGATGTCTTCGATGTTCCGCCCCGGAACCTCCTCGGGTCCGTAAAAGGATCCGTCCAGCAGCGCGACGTCCACGCCGCGTACGACTTCGGCGACGTCCCGCTCCCATGCCTCCCAGCTGTTGATGTCCGGGAGGTAGAGCAGCGACCGGTTCGGACCCCGGAAGGTCCAGCCGACGGTGTCGGAGAACTCGGGGCGATGGGGAACCGGAGTCGCCCTGGCGGAGAGGGTGTCGTCGATTTCGTACCAGCGCTCGAATTCGACGGGCCGCAGGTCGAGGCGTCCCTCGTCCACGAGGAGACTCCACGGTCCGTTGGACGAGAGATAGCGCGCCATCTCCGGGGTGCAGTAACACGGCGTGGGCGCCATCCCCAGCCCTTCCCGGCCCAGTTCGGCGAGCCCGAGGTAGTGACCCATGTGCGCGTGGGTCAGAAAGATGCCGTCGAAGGGACGGCGCGCCTGTGTCCGCGGGCGGAAGCCCGGGTCGTCGATCAGGTCCATCTGATGCCGCAGGTCCGGGGACGCATCGACCAGATAGTACCGCCCGGCGTCGGGCTCGACGATGGCGAGAGAGGACACGTAGCGGGGCTGATCCCGTTCGCGAGCGCGCTCGCACCGGGGCGCGTAACAGCCGGTTTGGGGCATGCCGCCGTCCTGGGCCACCCCGAGGACGAGGACGTAGGGATCCACGCGGCGTTGCCGCGGCAGCGCCCGTCCGAGAATGGCAGCCCCCGCCGCAGCCCCGAGGAATCGCCGGCGGGAGAGAACTCCGGGTGCCCCTGCGGTCCCGCGCCCCGCTTCCCGCGGAGCGGCTCCGCTGGCTGCTCGCACGCCAGGCACCGCGGTTCCGTCGCTTGTTTCGGGCGCCATCGACGATCCCTCCATCAGTAGTTCGGTTCAGGCAGCCAGGTGCCCCGGCCGCGCGGCTGGTTGGCGCACCGACCGCCAGGAGGCAGTTTGGATCCTTGGGAATCCGCGACGCAACCCAGGCATCAGGCGTGTACGGCGATGGCCCAGGAAATCGAACGGAAGTTTCTGCTGTGCTCGGAGGCATGGAGGGTCGACGCACGGAAGGCGGCCGCGACCGGTGTCCACATCCGCCAGGGATACCTGTCGACCTCTGCCGCACGCTCCGTCCGCGTGCGTACGGCCGGTGACCGGGCAACCTTGACGGTTAAAGGCACCAAGGTCGGGCCCCGTGCGTCCGAGTTCGAGTACTCGATTCCCCTGGAGGACGCGCGCCAGATACTCAACGAGCTGTGTCACCGCCCACTGATCCAAAAGACCCGCTACAACATCCCGGGGCCCGACGGGCACGTTTGGGAAGTCGACGAGTTCCACGCCGGGAATCGTGGCCTGGTGGTCGCCGAGATGGAACTGTCCCACGAAGACGAGGCATTCGACCGTCCCGTCTGGCTGGGCGAAGAGGTCACGGATGACCCGCGCTACCTGAACACCAACCTGGTGAACCGTCCCTTCACCAAATGGAGTCGATGAGGGGTTCACCGGGCGGATCCACCGCGGGTGGATCCAAAGCCCGCACTTCGACCCGCGCGGTTCCCGCCGCGGCAATACCCAGCTTCACCGCCGCGACGTAGGAAAGATCGATGATGCGGCCTTCCACGAACGGGCCCCGGTCGTTGACGCGCACCACCACCCGGTTGCCGGTGTCGAGGTCGGTGATCTGGACATACGTGGGGAGGGGGAGCGTCTTGTGCGCCGCTGTCATGGCGTACATGTCGTAGGGCTCCCCGGCCGAAGTCCGCCGTCCGTGGAAATTCCGGCCGTACCAGGAGGCAAGGCCGCGCTCCACGTAGCCGTCGCTGGTGTCGAGCACCCGGTAGCGGACGCCCAATTCATCGTAGAACGCCGGGTTGCCCAGGCGGGACTTGTACTCCTGCCGTGGAACGGCGTCGCCGGGAAGCACCGATCGCCCGGCACCCGGAGTGTTCACGCGGAAGCATCCCGTCGCCCCCAGAGCGACGAGGAGCAGTGCGAGTGGCGCCTCCGTCATGCGGCGCGAGCTTCGCAGGTTCCCTCGAGCCAGCATCACTCCAGTCAGGTTCACTCGAAAGACCGTTGTAGTACTATCCCGGGTCACCGTCCAGTATCATTGCTGGCGGCATCCAAGGTCATACCCGCGCCAGCCCCACTCGCGCCTTCCCGAACACCGCCCGCAACCCCCTCAGAGTCCCGGGTCCCGGATCCGCCTTCAGCGTCCGCGAGCGCAGCCGCCGGTCCCGATCCCCGTTGCCGGACCGCCAGAGCAACTCCACCGGGGCATCTCCCGGACGCGCTTCAAGCACCTTCTTCGCTTCCCTGAACGCGCCGTCGGCAACCTCCGCTCCGGCGTCCAGAACGATGCGCAGCGCAAGCCGGCCGGACTTGAGCACGTCGTCGAGGAGCTCGACCCCGTCCAGAAAGATGGGCGGATCCTCCTCGTCACGCTCCCGGCCCGACACCTTTCCCCGGATCAGCACCACGGCATCCTGCTGCAGCGGGTCCTTGCCTGCGGCCCAGGCGTCGCGGAAGGCGAGCACCTGCGCGGTTCCGTGAAAGTCCTCGATGGTGATCCGTCCCCACTCCGAACTGTCGCGCCGCGAGATCTGGCTCTGCAC
This sequence comes from Longimicrobiales bacterium, assembly GCA_965232315.1. Classification (GTDB taxonomy): domain Bacteria; phylum Gemmatimonadota; class Gemmatimonadetes; order Longimicrobiales; family Gaopeijiaceae; genus BD2-11. Next base: position 400,518 of record CBDDPN010000010.1, read on the forward strand.
CTGGGTCACGACGCAGGGAATCTCGACCGAGGCGTTCGGGTGCTTGCCGAGCGTGGAGGTGTTGACGCCCCGGAACACGTGCACGGCGTCGCTGAACCGATCCAGGGGATGGCCGGAGATGAAGAAGCCGAGCGCCTCCTTCTCCTTCGCCAGCCGGTCGCGCTCCGACCATTCCGGGACGTCCGGAAGCTCGGGGGCCGGGTCGTCGACCGACTCTCCGCCACCGAACAGCGAAGCCTGCCCGACCTCCCGATCGGCCTGCCGGGCATGAACGTCGGCGTAGGCGATATCCAGGCTGGCCACCAACTGGGCCCGGTGGCCGAACGCGTCGAGGGCCCCCGCTGCGATCAGCGCTTCGCACGCCCGCTTGTTGAGCGCCCGCGTGTCGATGCGATCGAGGAAGTCGAACAGGGTCTCGAAGCGCGCGCCCTCCGCCCGTGCCTCCAGCACCGATTCGACCGCCGCCGCGCCGACTCCGCGCACCGCGCCGAGCCCGAAACGGATCTGCGTGCTCCCCGTGACCGTGAACTTCCATCCCGACTCGTTCACGTCCGGCGGGAGCAGCTCCATCGGCTCCTCGAGTCCCGGTATGGTGCGGTGCAGTTCCCGGCTCTCGAGAATGTACTTCACCACCTGGTCGGTATTGGACAGCACCGAAGAGAGCAGCGCCGCCATGAATTCGGCGGGATAGTGGCACTTGAGCCACGCGGTATGATACGACAGCAGCGAATATCCGGCGCTGTGTGCGCGGTTGAAGCCGTAGCGCCCGAAGGTCTCGATCTGATTGGCCAGGTCGGCGGCGATGCGCGGATCCACGCCGTTCCTGGCCGCGCGCTCGCGGAACTTGGCCAGCTCGGCGCGAATCAGCTCCGGAATCTTCTTGCCCACCGCCTTGCGCACGACATCGGCTTCTCCCAGCGAGTATCCCGCCAGGATGTTCACGATGCGCATCACCTGCTCCTGATAGACGATGATGCCGTACGTCGGCTCGAGCAGCTCCTCCAGTTCGGGAAGCGGGTAGGTTACCGGCTCCCGTCCCAGTTTGCGCTTGATATAGACGTCGGTCATTCCGGAATCGAGAGGACCAGGGCGGATGAGGGCGTTGGTCGCCACCAGATCCTCGAAGCGGTCGCAGCGCATGGCCCGCAGCTTTCCCGTGGCCAGAGCCGATTCGAACTGGAAGACGCCTGAGGTGCCCCCCTGGGCGAGCATCGGGTACACCCACCTGTCGTCGAGCGGCACGTCGTCCATGGTCGGGTAGACATCGCCGGTTTCCGGGTGGCGCAGCGCTCCATGTTTGTCCGTCACCATTCGCACGGCGTCGTGGATGATGGTGAGGGTCCGCAGCCCCAGGAAGTCCATCTTGAGCATGCCGGCGTCGTCCACGCACTTCATGTCGTACTGGGTCACGACATCCGCGTCCGGCTGCGGGCCGTTCCGCGAACCCGTGGCCTCGCTCGTCGCCGTCGTCCGGGCTCCGCCGTTGCCGCGCACGCCGCTTCCCCGCGGCTGAATGCACACGGGCACATAGTCGGAGAGCGGCCCGGGCGCGATGACGACTCCGGCGGCGTGCACCGATGCGTGCCGGCTCAGGCCTTCCAGCGTGAGCGAATAGTCGAACAGCCTCCGGTGGCGCTCATCGGCCCGGTACAGCTTCTTGACGTCGGCGATGCGGTCCAGCGCCTCCCGGATGGTGAGCGCCTGTCCCGGCTGGTTGGGGATCATCTTCGCGATCCGGTCGGTTTCGCTGGGTTTGAAGCCGAGCGTCCGTCCCACGTCCCGCACCACCGCCCGCGACTTCATGGTGCCGAAAGTGATGATCTGTCCCACCGCGTCGCGCCCGTATTTCCGACGCACATAGTCGATCACCTCGCCCCTGCGCTCGAAGCAGAAGTCGATGTCGATGTCCGGCATCTCCAGACGCTCCGGATTCAGGAAGCGCTCGAAGAGGAGACCGAACTCAATGGGGTCGATATTCGTGATCCAGAGCGAATATGCCACCAGCGATCCCGCGGCGGAGCCTCGCCCGGGTCCTACGGGAACTCCGTGCTCCCGCGCCCACCGCATGAAATCCCAGGTGATGAGGAAGTAGCCCGCATAGCCGGTCTCGGCGATGACGCCCAGTTCATAGTCCAGCCGCTCGCGCACGTGGCCGGGAAGCGGATCGCCGTAGCGTTTCTTCGCCCCGTCCACAGTCAGGAAGCGGAGGTATCCGTCGCTGTCCCTGTGGTCCTCCGGCAGAGGAAATTCGGGCAGGAAGTACTTCTTTTCGAAAGAGACGTCGACCTGATCGGCGATGGCCAGCGTGTTCTCGAGCACCTCCGGATGGTCGGGGAAGCGTTCCGCCATTTCGGGGCCGGACTTGAAATAGAGCTCCTCGTCGTAACGCATCCGGTTTTGGTCATCGTGGTCCTTGCCGAGCCCGATGCAGAGAAGGATGTCGTGCGCCTTGTGATCCTCGCGGCGCAGAAAGTGGGCGTCGTTCGTGGCCACGACGGGCACGTCGATGTCCCTGGACAGCTGAAAGATCTTCCGGTTCAGGTCGTCCTGACCCGGGGCGTCGTGCCCCTGCACTTCCAGGTAGTAGCGGTCCCCGAAGACGTTCGCGTACCACTCGGCCGCCTCGCGCGCCGCCTCCCGGTTGTCCTCCGCCAGCCGGCGCGCCACCTCCCCCGCCATGCAGGCGGAGGTGCAGATCAGCCCGCCCGCATGACGCTCGATCACCTCGCGATCGATGCGCGGCTTGTAGTAGAAGCCCTCCAGATATCCAATGGAGGAGAGCTTGATGAGGTTCCGGTATCCCTCGCGGTCGCGGGCGAGCAGGACGAGATGGTAGTACGGCTTCTTCATCTCGCGCCCGGCCACGCGCATCGGCTGCTTGTGGCCGCGATCGCTCGGAGCCACGTAGGCCTCCATCCCGAGGATGGGCCGGATGCCCTCCTTCTCCGCCGCCTTGCGGAACGTCCAAGCGCCGAACAGACAGCCGTGGTCTGTGAGAGCCAGCGCCGGCATCTCGTATTCCTTCGCCTTGTGGACGAGATCGGTGATGCGGTTGGCGCCGTCGAGGAGCGAGTACTCGGAGTGGCAGTGCAGATGGACGAAGGACAAGGAGCGGCCCCGGGGCTGGGAGTCGGCGGTGGCGGACGCCGGGGAGACGACGTCGGACATCTAATAGATGTACGGGAGAGGCCGGCGCGAAAGGGGCTTCCGCAGATGCCTGTCCGACGATGCCGATGGCGCGGGACGGCCGATCCGAACGGCGCCGGCGGATGGCGCCGGAGGCCGATCCGTAGACGCCGGTGCCTGGCCCTCCGGGGAACGCCGACTACGCTTCGCGGAACGCCGAGTACCTGCGCTGCGCGGAACGCCGAGTGGCTCAGCTTCGCCGAACGCCGAGTGGCTACCCTTCCCGGAACGCCGATCTCGCCAGCGCAAACACCTCGTCGATCCCCAGCGCGCGCATGCACCGGAATTCGCCCCCGCAGGTGGGATGGTTGCCGCACGGCGCGCACGGCTGCAGCTCCAGGGCGATGCGGGCCCGCTCGTGGGGCGCTCCGCGGTAGGGGATGTTGGAGCCGAAGAGCAGCACCGACGGACGACGGAACGCGACCGATACGTGCGTGAGACAGGTGTCCACGCCCACAAAGAGGCGTGCGTGCTTCACCACGGCCGCCGCTTCTCCGAGTCGCGTGCGGCCCGTCAGGTCGATGACGGCCGCCTGCGATCGAACGCCTGCGTTCCCATCCCCGGTCTGTACTGCCGCGCGGCCGTGGATGCATTCTGCCGCGAGGCGGGCGATTCGCCCGGCGGCGTCCCGGTCGGCCGGCCCCCCCAGGATGACCACCGGCAGGCCCAACTGGTGGCAGATCCGTGCCGCGAGCGCACCCCAGCGGTCCTCGAACCAGTGCTTCTGGGGCCGGGTTGTGAAGGGAGCGAGAGCCGCATACCCGCTCGAGAGACCGGACTCGGCGACGAAGCGTTGAACGAAGCGCTCTTCGGCGTCACTCAGGGCGAGGTGCAGCGACGATGCGTCGTTCGGAAGCCCGAGGGCGCCGGCGAAGTACGGATACTGCAGGCTGGTGCTTCCGGGGCCGGTGCCGTAACGGGGGACGGTACCGGTCATTAGAACCCGGCTGCCCTCCTTCGAGCCGAGTCCGATGCGCAGCGGAGCTCCCGAGAGCCATGCCACCCATCCGCTGCGCAGAAGTCCCTGGAGGTCGAGGGCGACGTCGAAGCCGGGCGCGCGCAGCCGCCGGCGGAGCTCCCGGAACGCGCGCCGGAGTTCCCGCCAGCGCCCCGCGCGGATCATGGCCTTCCAGCCGGCTCGGTCCCAGACGATGATCTCGTCGAGATCCTCATGATGCTCGATCATGCTGCGGGCGTGGGACTCCACGGCCCAGGCGATGTGCGCCTGTGGATAACGGCGTCGCAGGGCCTCGACCACGGGCGAGGCCAGCAGCACGTCGCCGCGCGCGGTCAGACGCACAAGCAGAATCGCCCGGGGGGAGTCCGGGAGCCGGAAGTGCCCCGTGCCTTCGGTCGGCTGCAACGCTCCTGCGCCTGGCTGCAACGCTCCTGCGCCTGGCTGCAATTCTCTCGCGTTTGGCTGCGGGGTTCTTTCGATCGGCATGGCCAACTCGGGGACTACCGCCCGGCTACCGGATGACGGAGATTCGCGAGGGGCCAATAATAACCCCTCGAACGGGCGTGCGATCTTCCTCGGTGGCGGGTCTCGATGTTCTTCGAGGACGAGTGCGATCTTCAGGGATGCTTCGCTACGACATCTTCTACCTGACCGGCGTGCTCCTGGCGAGCCCCATCCTGGCGGCGCGCCTGCTCTCCACGGGCAAGTGGAGGACGGACTGGAGGGGGCGATTCGGGCATGTGGGATCGCTGGATGTGCCCGCTGCGGGTCCGGCGCCTGGGGCGCCGCTGCCGACCCGTCCTCCCACCGTGCTGGTGCACGGGGTCAGCGTGGGCGAAGTCGCCGCCACCCGCCAGCTGGTCGCGTACCTCGCCCGGCAGGCCCGCGTGGTGGTCAGCAGCACCACCGACACGGGGGTGGAGCGCGCCCGGTCACTGTATGGAACCCGGCACCCGGTGGTGCGCTACCCGTTCGATCTATCCTGGATGGTGCGGCGCTTCCTGGACGCCGTGCGTCCGGACGTGGTGGCCCTGACCGAGCTGGAGGTATGGCCGAACTTCGTGTCCGAGTGCACGCGGCGGGGCATCCCCGTGTGTGTCGTGAACGGCCGTCTGAGCGTCTCCAGCCATCGCGGCTACCGGCGCGCGCGGCGCTGGGTGAGGCCGGTCTTCGGGCAACTCGCGGCCGTGGGCGCGCAGAGCGAGGCGTACGCCCGCCGCTTCGTCGACCTGGGCGTGCCGCCCGGCCGGGTGCGCGTCACCGACACGATGAAGTGGGACACCTCGGGCCGCCCGCCCGGCGGCCCGCCTGCCGAGGCGCTGGCGGCCGCCCTCGGCATCGACCGAACCCGCCCGCTCATCGTGGCCGGCTCGACCGGCCCGGGCGAGGAGGAGGCCCTGATCGACACCCGCCCCCCCACGGCCCAGCTCCTCCTGGTGCCCCGAAGACCGGAGCGCTTCGACGCCGTTGCCGCCCTCCACCCGGGCATCCGCCGCCGCAGCGACCCGGCCGCCCCCACCGAGCCAACGGACAGCGCCCCCGCCGTCGACCCAGCCGGCACCCCCGTCGATCGAGCCGGCACCCCCGTCGACCCAGCGGCCACCTCCCCCGCCCCGGCAGACAGCGCCCCCGCCGTCGATCGAGCCGGCATCCCCCCCGCCCCTTCCGACCTCTTCCTGCTGGACACCATGGGCGAGCTGGAACTCGCCTACGCCCTAGCCGACGTGGCGATCGTGGGCCGGAGCTTCACCCCCATGGGCGGATCCGACCCCATCCCGCCGGTCGCCGCCCGCTGCGCGACCATCATCGGCCCCCACCACGAGAACTTCGCCGAGGTGGTATCGACATTGCGGGCGGGGGGAGGCCTAACCGTCACCGACGCCCCCATGGCCACCGCGGCCCGCCTCCTGCAACACCCTGACGCCCGTCGGCGGATGGCCCGCAACGGTCAGCGGGTCATCCGGGAGCACCGCGGCGCCTCGGCGCGCAACGCGGAGTTGGTACTGGGGCTGCTCAGCCCCCCCTGAACACCACGCCCACGGTCAGACCCGTCTCGCCCGCATCCAGAACCGTCGGGGTCGTGACGCCAACCTCCGGAAACTGCGCGGTCCACTGTTCGTTGCAGTAGGGCGAATGGCGGGCCTCGAAGCGCAGTCCAAGCCGGTCTCCCAGACCCTTTTCCAGCCCGAGGCCGAACGTGAAGACCTGGTGGTCCACGTCGCGGGTGTCCGTTCCCGAGACGAGGTCGTTGGGGCCGCACCCGTCCGGAGACATGCACCCGTTGAAGCGATTCAGGAGCTCCACCTGGGAGAAGCGGATGCCGCCGAGCAGGTAGAGCGTCGCGTCCATTGCCGCCAAAGCGCCCGGACTTCCTCCGACTTCCACGCCAAAGCCGTAGCTACTCTTCCTCTCGAAGGTCCAGCGGTCCGGCCAGCTCTCTCCGAGCTGATTGCGTCCAGGCGATTCCCCGACGCCCGGCATCTGTCCGTCCACCGAGGCGAAATGCAGCGCGGCATCGACTCGCCCGCCCACATGGAAGCGGCTGCCGCCGAGAGACAGCTGATAGCCCAGGAAGCCGCCCACCCCGGTCCCCCAGGTATTCGCGGAGCTCTCGTCCTGCACGCGCGTCCCGCGCCGCGGCGGAGGAACCAGGGTATTGGGCGCCGTATTGTCGACCGTCTTCTGAAGTGTGGCGCTCACGCGCTCCAGCGGGACGAGGACTCCGGCGCGGAACCCGCCGCTCTGAGCGGAAATGCCCAATGGGATCAGCAGCGCCGCTGATACCGCGAAGGCAAGCGCGCCGCGCGTCCAGGCGCATCTTGGAACCAGCATCGAATCAGCCTCCATTCAGGGGAGTTGGCCTGGTCCCCAACTCGAAGGAATCAAGGAGGTACCGGTCCATCGCTACATTCCTGCGCCCGCCCGTCTCATCGTCACATCCCGACGGCCGGCAGCCCCGCCTCGCATACGAACGAGTCCAGGATGTGCTCGAGCTGCAGCATGTACTCGTACTTGTCCTTTCCCGGCGCATAGAGCCAGGAGTCGAGCAGGTACAGTCGATCCTGACCCGGGCACACCCTGGTGCGCGTAAGAAACGGTCCCGCGGCTGGCCACGCGTCCGGTGGACTCTCCCAGATGCCACGGATCTCGTAGGTCTCGTCCCCCAGCTCCCGGCCCGGCGCGAGTTCCGCGCTCACCGCTTGCTCATCCGAGTAATAATCCCGGGACAGCGACAGGCGCCATTCCAGGATTTCCGCGTCCGCCGCCGCCTCCGGAACCGGAGAACGCCACGTCACCGCGACTTCCCGAATCAGTTCGGCGGGGTCGGGATTGTCGTTGCGAAACATGAAGACAGAATCCTGATAGTCCCATCGATAGACGCGAGGCAGGTCGATGGTGAAGCCGCCGATGGCACGCAGCGTGTCGGCCAGGAGGGAATCGCGTCCGGATACGAACATGCGCGTATGGGCGTAGCTGCGGTACTGCCCGTCGAAGAGTTCGTGCAGATCACCCACATGCGCCTCCACCTCGGCCGCTCCTCCGCCGGGCGGAAGCAGGAGCATGGTCACAAGCTGGCCTCTCGCCCAGATGTCGACCAACTGGAAGATTCCCGGGGTGCCGAACAGTTCCGCGTTCGCATCACCTTCCTCGAGGGCCTCCGCGACCCACGCATCCTCCTCGGTCCCGATCAGCAGTACCTGCTTGAACTCGCGCAGGATCTCCCAGTCGGCAGCGAGCGGATCCTGATGGGTGATGTTGAAGGTCCGCTCGTCGCGCACGGTGAAGATGGTGGGCTCGAGCCCGGTCGTGACCGCTTCCCCAACCTCGTCCCAGAGTTCCATGGACGCGCCCACGATGATGCTGCTGACCTCGCCGTACGCACCCGTTTTGTCGCATCCCCCCACGAAAACGACGCACACGCCAAACGTTGCCAGCCGTAACAGACGGATCATGCCGGTTTCCTCGGGACGATGCCCTTCGAGCCCCGCCAACGTTGCCCCTCGGGGAGCGGTCGCGCGGACGTGAACAGTGGATCCAGGTGCTGCAAACCTACATCCCGGCGGGAAACGCAGGCAAACGCCACCGTGGGGTATGGTTGAGCCGCGGTCAAGGGCTTGTACGCAAGCGACTCCCGTGAGGATCCCCGCGTCCCCCGGTGAGCACGAAACTTGCAAACGCGATTCGCCGTCCCTACGGTCCGCATCCTGTCGCCCGCAGGCGTGGATGCGCCCCGCGGGACCCCATGCAGGTCGGCATTCCGCTGCCGGGACAGGTGCCTCGATGACCGACCCCTTCCTCCAGGCCGCTCGATGACCACCGACTCCATCCGATTTCAGAACCGCTTCCTGCTCGCGCTCGCGCTGGGGATCTCGCTGCTCTTCCTGGCGATAATCCGGCAGTTCCTGATCGCGATCCTGCTGGCCGCCGTCTTCAGCGCCATGAGTCGGCCGCTCCACCTCTGGCTCGCGCGGGCCATGGGCGGCCGCGAGCGGACAGCCGCGGTCGTGACGCTCCTTCTGGTGCTCCTGGTTCTGGTGGCGCCGGCGGTTGGCTTCATGGGACTGGTCGTCTCGCAGGCGGTCGACGTCTCGCAGGCGGCGGCCACCTGGGTGCGCGGCAACATGGACCTGGTCGAGTCGGTCGAGGCCCGTCTTCTGGCGATCCCCGTTGTGGGGGAGTTCCTGCCCGATCGCGAGGGCGTCGTCGCCCTGGCCGGGCAGCTGGCCCAGAGCGCGGGCGGCGTCCTCGTCGACAGCCTGCGCGCGGCGACCCTGGGCACCACCAACTTCCTCTTCCAGTTGTTCCTCATGCTGTACGCGATGTTCTTCTTCCTCGTCGGCGGCCCCGCGATCCTCGATCGCATCCTCTACCTCATGCCGCTTTCCCCCGAGGACGAGCACCGGCTCCTGGACCGCTTCGTCTCCGTCACCCGCGCAACCATCAAGGGCTCGCTCGTGATCGGGGTTCTGCAGGGCGGCCTCGCCGGGCTCAGCTTCTTCGTCTTCGGGGTTCCCGGGGCCGCGTTCTGGGGCACGATGATGGCGGTCCTCTCCATCGTGCCGGCGCTGGGGACGGCGCTGGTGTGGGTGCCGGCGGTCATCTGGCTGCTGGCCACGGGACAGATCGTGGCGGGCGTCGCCATTGGTCTCTGGTGCGGGCTCGTGGTCGGCACGGTCGACAACTTCCTGCGCCCGCGCCTGGTCGGCCGCGACACCAAGCTCCCGGATCTGCTGATCCTGATCAGCACCTTCGGCGGGATCGTGTTCTTCGGGGCGGTCGGATTCGTCCTTGGGCCGATCATCGCCGCGCTCTTCGTCACGGTGTGGGAAATCTTCGCGGTGGCGTTCGGCGACATGCTTCCGGCAGTCGGCGCGCAGGTCGGTGCGGCGGTCCGCCCGAAGGACGCTGCGAAGGGCGATCCGATGAAGCTTCGGGAACCTCCCGATGCCCCTTCAGACCTTCCCGATGCCGCTTCGGACCTTCCTTCTGATCGCGAAGCAGTAGATTATTGAGGTCAGGATGAGACACGCGACACGATCCGCCGTTGGACACGCGACACGATCTGCCGTGGCATACGCGACATGATCCGCACCTGAGATACGCGACACGATCCGCCGTGAGACACGCGACACGACTTGCACCTGAAGGAGCCACCCTCTGCCCAACCAGGCTCCTGGCGCCCGCCATCATGTCGCTCTTGCTCACGTCGCTTTCGCTTGCCTGCGCACCGGGAGGCGGAAGCAATGCGGAGGCCGGCGACTACGAGGGGGAGCCCCTTCCGCTCCCCGTGCAACGCCCCGATTTCACCCTCGCTGACACAGAAGGCCGTCCGTACTCGTTTCTTGAGGAGACGCGCGGACGGGTGGTGCTGCTTTTCTTCGGTTACACCTGGTGTCCGGACGTCTGCCCGATCCACATGGCCAACCTGGGCCAGGTGATTAAAACCGTCCCCGCCGAGGACCGGCACCGCGTGGAGGTAGTCTTTGTTTCCACGGATCCCACGCGCGACACACCCGAGCGCATCCGCGAGTGGCTGGACGTCTTCGACCCCTCGTTCGTCGGGCTGCGCGGCACCCTCGACGAAGTCAACCGCGTCCAGAACCAGGTCGGGCTTCCGGCCTCGGTTCTCGACGAACCCGACGAGAACGGCGAGTATCTGGTCGGACACGCGGCTTCCGTGCTGGCCTTTTCGGCAGATGGTCCGGCCCGGCTGCGCTACCCCTTCGGGACTCGTCAGTCGGCGTGGGCCCACGACCTTCCCAAACTCATCGAGGAGTCCGACCCCGACCCATGAACGAAACGACGCATCGCATCCGAGCGGGCAGTTGGGCAATCCGCGGCGCGTGCGCGGGCATGCTGATCGCGGCGGCAGCCTGCAGCGGCCCCACCGACCGATGGGTGTCGACCAGCCGGGACGGTGTGGTCGAGGTCTCTCAGGCATTCGCGGGAGAGTCGGTGACCGGGAGAACGGCGGCGCTCTACTTCGCTCTTCGCAATCGGGGACCTGTGGACGACACGCTGGAAGCCATCGTGGTCGAGGGCGCGGGCTCGGCCCAGATCCACGAAACCGGGGATCAGCACGGGATGCGCGTGATGGCCCCGGTGACCTCGCTCGCCCTCCCCGCGGAGGAGGTGAAGCGCCTGGTGCCCGGGGGAACCCATGTCATGCTGCTCGACCTGTACCGGCGTCCGGTGGCCGGCGACTCGCTCGTGGGCGTGCTTCGTTTCCGCAGTGGACGGGAGGTGTCACTGCGCGTGGAGGTACGCGGCCTCACCGAACTCGAGGACGCGGTCACCTTCAGCACGCGCCTGAACGCGGGGTAGGTGAGTACTTCCCGGCCCCGGGCAGCGGGCCCTCCCCGACCCCGGGCCGTGGGCTTTCCCGGACCCTGGGCGGCGGGCTCTGCGAGATGCCCGGAAGCCGGCTCGCGGGGGGCCGTGTAGCGTGCAGTGGTGGTGCTTCTCCCAGAGCACGGCCTGGACCTGGGAATGGCAGGCCTATCCGGGCGTCTGGCTCTTCGGGGCCGCCATGGTGACGGGGTACGCTCGCTGGAGCGGCGTTCGCGCGGGAGCCCGCCAGGCGTGGTACTTCTACGGCGGAGTGCTTCTGCTGTGGGCCGCCTTCGACTGGCCCCTCGGCCCGCTCGCGGCATCGTATCTCGCCAGCGCGCACATGGTCCAGTTCCTGCTTGTGGGGCTGATCGCCCCGGCCCTCCTCCTCCTCGGACTCCCCGAAACCTTCTTTGAAGGGCTGCGTCGCCGGCCGCGCGCGGTCGCCGTCCTCTCGGACCTCACTCACCCGCTGCCGGCCCTCCTGATCTTCAACGTCATGATGACGGTCACCCACTGGCCGGCCGTCGTCGATACCCTGATGGCCACCCAGGCGGGGATGTTTGCGCTCGACATGAGCTGGCTCCTGACGGGGCTGGTGTTCTGGTGGCCGGTCCTGTGCCCGGTCCCGGACCGCAGCGGCTTCCATCCGCTGGCCAAGGTGGCGTACCTCGCCATCAACGGGATTCTTATCCGTCCACCATTCGCGATGATGGTCTTCTCGAGGTTTCCCATCTACGCCACCTATGAACTCGCGCCCCCGATTCCGGGCACAACCGCGCTGGGAGACCAGCAGCTCGCGGGTGCCATCATGAAGGTGGGGCAGGGGTGGATCATGGGATTGGCGCTGGGGATCATCTTCTATCGCTGGTGGCTCAACTCGCGACGCCACACATGAGGCCCCGATGCTGAGCTCATTCGAGACCCACTCGACCGTCAAGCGGCCCCTTGCGCCCGATCTTCCGTTCATGCACGCCGCCCGGGCGCATCCCGACGAGATCGCCCTGACCGTCCGCGGCCGCAAGTACTACTACCGCGACCTGCTCTCCGCGTCGACGAGCGTGGCCTGCTTCCTGCTGGGCGGCGAGCGGGCCGACCTCGGCGAGGCCCGCGTCGTGCTGCTGGTGCCTCCGGGATTCGAATTCGTGGCCGCGCAGTGGGGGATCTGGCGCGCCGGAGGCATCGTCGTCCCCCTGGCGCTCTCCCATCCGCACCGCGAGCTCGTGGAGCTCATGGATGACGCCGAGCCCGAGCTGGTCATCCTCCATCCCGGGACGGAGAAGCAGGCTATTCCGGCAGCGGTCGAGTGCGGCATTCCGTACGTACAGATCGAGGAAGCGCTCGCGACGTTCGCCCCGGCATACCCGACCCTGCCGTGGCTCGATGAGAGCCGGCGCGCCCACATCATCTTCACCAGCGGCACCACCGGCAGTCCCAAGGGCGTCGTCACCACGCATGCCAACACCCGGGCCCAGGCCGAATGCCTGACCAGGGCGTGGGACATCGGCCCCGGCGACCGGGTCCTGAACGCCCTTCCCCTGCACCACGTGCACGGCATCGTCAACGCGCTGCTCTGCCCGCTCTGGAGCGGCGCGCGGGTGGACATCCTCCCCCGTTTCGACCCCCGCGAAGTCTGGAACTGCTTCGAGGAGGGGGGAATCGATGTGTTCATGGGCGTGCCGACCATGTACGTGCGCCTGATCAGGGTCTGGGAGCGCGCGCCCCGCAAGACGCGGGAGGCGATGAGCTCCGCCGAGGGCATGCCGCCCCTGATGATCTCGGGTTCGGCGGCGCTGCCCGTGAAGATCCTGGAGCGCTGGAAGGAGATCACGGGCCGCATGATCCTGGAGCGATACGGCCTCACGGAGTCCGGCATGGTGCTCTCCAACCCGCGGTACGGCCAACGCCTCGCCGGCCACGTCGGCGTCCCGCTTCCGGGGGTGGAAGTCCGGCTGGTGCGCGACGACGGCACGCCGGCGACCGAGGGAGAAGCGGGCATCATCGAGGTGCGCGGAGAGGCCGTCTTCCACGAATACTGGCGCAACCCGCGGGCGACCCACGAAGCCTTCCCCGTCGACGACGAGTGGTTCCACACCGGAGACCTCGCGGTGTTCGACGATCCCGCCTACCGTATCCTCGGGCGCGTGAGCGTGGACATCATCAAGACCGGGGGAGAGAAGGTTTCCGCGCTCGAGGTCGAGGAGGTGCTGCGCCGGCACCCCAGGGTCGTGGACTGTGCGGTCGTGGGCATTCCGGACGAGGAGTGGGGGGAGCGGGTGTGCGCCGCGGTCGTCTGCTCCGGCAAGGCCGACTGGACGGGCCGCCTTCGCGGCTGGGCCAAGAAGTACCTCTCTCCCTACAAGGCACCGAGCCGCTTCCTGGCTCTCGACGAACTGCCGCGGAATTCAATGGGCAAGGTGATGAAGAAGGAAGTGCGCCATCGCTTCCACCCGGAACCCCCGGATCCGCTGGACGCGTTCATGTAAACCCGGCCGGAGGCCGCGCCCATGCTCGACTCGCTTCGCGAATACTGGCCCGTTCACCTGTTGCTGCTGCTGTACACGGTGGTGCTTGCCTACCACGCCTGGGAGGGGAACCGCAGCACGAAGCGGCTGGCCGACTACTACGTGGGCGGGCGCAGCATGGGGGGCATCACCATCGCCCTCTCGTTCTTCGCCACCTACTCGAGCACCAACAGCTTCGTGGGCTTTTCCGGCCAGTCCTGGTCGTGGGGCGCCCCCTGGCTGCTGATGGCCCCCTTAATCGTGCTGTTCTCGCTCTCGGCCTGGATCTGGGTGGCCCCGCGACTGCGCGATTTCACCGCCGGCCTCGATTCGCTCACCATCCCCGACTTCGTGGGCTTCCGCTTCGAGAGCAACGCCGCCCGCGTGCTCGCGGCCATCATCATCATCTTCGCGTCGTTCTTCTATATGACGGCGGTCTTCAAGGGCATCGGCAACCTGCTCGAGACCTTCCTCGAGATCCCCTACCGCGCCGCCATCGTGATCGTGTTCGTGATCGTGATGCTCTACACCGTGATCGGCGGCTTCATCTCGGTGGTGAAGACCGACGCCGTGCAGGGGGTGGTGATGATCTTCGCCGCCCTGCTGCTCTTCCTGGGCACCACCCGGGCCGCCGGCGGGGTGGGCTCCATCTTCGAGCTCGCCGACATGCCCGACACCGCGCACCTCTTCACCTGGAACGGAGGGCGGGCATTCCCGCTGGTGCTGGGCGTGATGGTGGCCGCCACCATCAAGTTCATCGTGGAGCCGCGCCAGCTCTCGCGCTTCTACGCACTTCGCAGCCGCCGGGAGGTGCGCCGGGGGGTGTGGCTGTCGACGCTGGCGCTCGGCGTGGTGTACGCCATGCTGGTGCCGATCGGGATGTACGCGCGCCGCGTGCTTCCGGGTGGCGTTGAGGACACCGACCTGGTGGTGCCGGAACTGCTCACCCAACCGGGCGTCTTCGCGCCGGGCGTGGGGGCCTTCCTGCTGGTGGCGATGGTGGCCGCCGCCATGTCTTCCCTCGACAGCGTGCTGCTGGTCATGGCCTCCACCTGCCAGCGCGACATCTTCGGCGTGTGGCGGGGGCAGCAGGACGAGAAGCGGGCGATGAAGCACACCAGGGGGTACGTGGCCCTCTTCGCCGCGGTGACCGCCGTCATCTCCCTCAACCCGCCGGCCGGCGTGGTTACCCTCACGGCCTTCTCGGGCGCCATGTACGCGGCCTGCTTCTTCCCGGCGGTGATCCTCGGCCTGCACTGGCGACGCGGCAACGGCGCCTCCGCGGTGACGTCGTTCATCGTCGGCCTGGGGACCCTCGTGATCTGGCGCATCACCCCGCTGGGCGACGTGCTGCACGAGGTCTTCCCGGCGCTTGGACTTTCGCTCCTGGCCTACGTGCTGGTGGCCAGGCTGACCAGCCCGCCCAGGGCTCCGCACAAGGTTGAGACGCTGTTCAAAAAGGCGGCCCGGCACCGCCGCAGGCGCTCCAGGTCCTGAGGCCCGGCCGGCCCCTTTCGGACGCGGCCCTGAGGGCTTAACCTTCTGGCTCGTTCGCCGGGGAACGCCAAAAAACCCGAGGAAGGGCCGGAAAAACGCCCCGCAGCATCGAAAATCCGGCGTTTCCACGGATTTCCAAGATCCCGCAAGACAGACAACGACGTCGTAAGCACAAGCCACTTCACGACTTGCAATAGCCCCCCGTTTTGGGCACCAGCCTTGCATCCAAGGCCTCTGCCAATTCATCTCTCTAGGTAACCCACAACCGACTCGCTTTGGCTCTTAAGCCCTGATTCGTTCAACCTTCACACGGGACGGTACCATGAACCGACTCAAACTCCTCGCCATGGCCACGCTGATGGCCGTGACCTTCACCGCCTGCGACGAGGGCACTCCACCGCCCGTCGACCCGCCACCGCCGCCGGATCCCGTTGGGACGATCTCCGGTACGGTGACGATCGACGGGGAGGGTGCCGCAGGCCTCACCGCCACTCTTTCCTCGGGCACCACGACGACGACGAACACGAGCGGGGCCTTCTCGTTCGCGGACGTGGTCGCGGGTAGCTACACCGTCTCGATCAGCGGCTTTGCCGATGACGTGACGTTCCCTAGCGCTTCGCAGTCGGCGACCATCGCGTCGGACGGCCAGACGGTCAACCTCAACTTCGCGGGGCAGTACATCCGTTCGTCCTCGGTGGTCGGCGCCGTTGTCGCGTCCGATCCCATGATGAGCGGGAGCTCCGACGGGCAGCCCGAAACGCTGGCCGGCGTGACCGTCACGCTGAGCGGCGAGCACGTGATGGGCGAAATGGGCGAGATGTCCGTGACGCAGGAAACGAACATGGAGACGGGCGGCTACGCCTTCACCGGGCTCCGGGCCGGGACCTACACGGTCGAAATCAGCGGCTACCCGGAGGACGTGAAGTTCGAAGAGCTCAGCATGACCCTCGAGATCGGCGTGGGCGAGGTCGGCAATGCGAACTTCGAGGGTGCCTACATCCGCACCGCCGCCATCGAGGGCCGGGTGGTCATCGAAGGCGAGGGGCTCCCCGGGGTGACGGTTACCCTGGTCGGCGGTCCCGCTGATGACAGCTACACCAAGATGACCGGCGCCGACGGCGAGTACGCCTTCACGGAACTGCGCCCCGGCACCTACCAGGTCGACATCTCGGGCTACGACCCGAGGGACTACGAGTTCGCGGCCACCTCCCAAGAGGTGATCGTGGGGCTCGATGAGACCGAAACGGTCTCGTTTACGGGCGAACTGCTGCGCACGGCCGGCATCAGCGGCCGGGTCAGCGTCGAGGGCATGGGACTCGGGGACATCGCGGTCACGCTCTCAGGCGCAGCCGACGACAGCACCATGACCGACGCCAGCGGCCAGTATGCCTTCGCGGGCCTGGCGGCGGGCGACTACACGGTCTCGATCGCGGTCGAGGGCGACGCCTACGTGTTCGATGCGATGAGCTCGGACGTGACGGTCGCGGACGAAGAGTCGGCGATCGTGAACTTCGAGGGCGCGCACGCCACCACGGCGAGCGTCTCGGGGATGCTGTTCATCGACGAACTCGACAAGAACGACATGATGGACGAGGGCGAGCACCCGTTGCCCGCACCTGGTGTTCCGGTTGCGCTGGTGGGCCCCGGGGTCAATGACCAGCGGCTGGGCGCGACGGGCCCGGATGGCACGTTCATGTTCGCGGGTCTGCGCGCAGGCCCGTACCAGCTGGTCGTGCCGATCGACGCCGGGGTTGCCGCGGAACTCGCGGCAAACGACCTCGCGTACGGCGGACCGGGCGTGGGCTACGCCTTCGACCTCGCGGTCGGTGAGGCCAAGACCCAGGCTGTTCCGTTCGACATCACGCACACGACGATCAACGTCGCGGTCACGCTGAAGGGCACGCTGAATGATGTCGAGCATCGCGGCATGCCGATTCCCGGCGCCAGCGTCACGCTCTACGCGGACGCCGACGGCGAGACCAAGGTCGGCAGCGGCGAGACCGAGGTCAGCGAGCTTGGCGTCTTCACGTCGATCAGGGTCGCGCGTGCCGGCACCAGCGACAACACGGTCTACATGGGGGTCGACACGGACTACTTCGAGGATCCGACCGCCGAAATGCAGGCCGTGACGTGGAACCCCCAGTCGTTTGTGCACCCGGCCGCGGACGCGAATCCGCCTGCGGTGCTCAACGACGCCGACATCGTCAACCTGAGTGTTGACGTGAGCGTCAGCGGCGCCACGGTCACCACCGACTACGGCGGCGGCGACGCGCTCGCCGGCTGGGCGATCGCCGTCCTGTCCGGTGATCCGACCGACCCGACCAGCCTGATGCCGGTCGAAGGCGCGCCGACGATGCTGGGCGAGGAGGACGCGGACGACGAGGGCATGGCGTCGTTCGAGACGACCGTGATGCCCACCGATCTGCCCGCCACCTACGTCTTCGGGCTCGCCCCGGATCAGGACGACGAAATGGACGGCGGCGAGAACTACGCGGCCGCTCCGGTGGTGTACACGCACGACGGACTCAAGCTGGCGGGCACCCAGGACGCGGGCGCGCTGGTAGCGAGCTACACGACCCAGACGCTCAAGGTCTATGTGCACCACGAGCTCGACCAGGTCGAAGGCTTCACGGGCAACGTGCTCGGCGGCGATGAGAGGGACGACGGCAAGGTCAACGTCGAACTCCGCTACATCGACGACAACGGTCGCTCCCGTGCGTTCCAGAACGCGGACAGCATCGATATCGACGGTCCCGACAAGGGTGCCTGGACCTTCAGCAACGTGCCGGCCGGCAAGAACGTGATCGTGAAGGCGGCAGATGGGCAGGACGACGATGACGAAGACTACCAGGCCATCATCGTCCTCGACGACGGCGGGCACTCAGACGAGCTCGCGGCCTACCGGGACACGGACGCCAACGGCATCACCGGCGGCCACTTCGGCGCGATGGGCGGCTACAGCCACACGGTTGAGCTCTGCCCGCTGCAGAAGACCAACCCGCAGGATCACGACGAGTGCTCGTCGTTCGCCTACGTGAGCGCCCACACCGTGAGCGGCCTGATCTGGAAGAGAAGCGTCGAGATGGACGACGCCGACGACTTCGAGGCCGTTGAGGATCCCGCTTTCGTCGAGGGGATCACGTTCGGCCTGACTCCGGTCGAAGGCAAGAACATCGCGGGTGAGGAACAGTCCGTTACCACCGCGGAAGACGACGACGACGACACCGAGGATCTCGACGAGACCCACATGTTCGAGTTCGCCGAAATCGCCGCGGGTGCCTATGAGCTCGAGCTTCCGTACGGATGGCGGGCGAAGATGGGCGCGAAGGACGCTGACGCCGATGTCGGCGACGCGCTTAGCCCGCTCGGTGGCGATGTCGCACTCGACATCACGCCTGCCACGGCGACCATCTACGGCTTTGTCGTCGACGAGGACGGCTTTGCCGTGGACAGCGCGACCGTGACCGCGAACGCCGGGTCGGCCCTGACCGACGAGCATGGGCGCTTCATCATCGAGGGCATCAAGTCCGAGACGCGCACCATCAGCAAGGAGAAGGTGACCGGCATCTTCGTCGAGGCCTCGATCGAAGGCATCGGGACAGCCAAAGTGACCCTCGACTTCGCAGCCAACTCGGTGACGGAGGTGAAGAAGGACGGCGACGACCTGACGCTGTCGGCCGCGGCCGAGACCGCCTCGATCAGCGGTACGGTCACTGCCTCCGGCGGCGGCGCACCGGTTGCGGGCGCGGAAGTCGAAGTGAGCTACGATGGCGGAACGACCTTCGAGGTTCCGGAGAACCTGAACGCGAAGTCGAAGGGCGCTACGAAGGACGACATGCACGTGACCGGCGCCGACGGCAGCTACACGGTGATGGTCAAGGCCCAGCAACGGGGCGATGGAGTGTCGGTTCGGGTCACGAAGGACGGCATGTCCTTCATTCCGGAACAGATCGATGACATTCCGGCGCACTCCGGTTCGGACGTCTCGGGCTTCAACTTCACCGGCTTTGTGAACGCGAGGATCACCGGTAGAGTGGTGGCCGCGGGTGGCGGACCGATGAGCGGCGTTGTCGTCACGGCGACGGAAGCTGGAGTAGACGACGCTGAGCCGACGGCTACCGACACGACCGGTAGAACGGGAAGCTTCTCGCTCAGCGTGCCGTACGATCGCTACACGATCGAAGCCACGGCGCCGGAGACCAGCCTCACGCGCTTCAGCTATCCCGATGACGAGCAAGACGTCCGTGTTGCTCCGGGTCAGAGCGTGAGCTTCGGCAACATCACCGGAGCCAGCGTCAACGCCAGAATCATCACCGCGACGTTGGAGAAGAACGACGACGGCAACTACACCGGCGAGGTCGACATCAGGTGGGAGTTCGACAACGTCGACGACTTCAGCACCCCCGACCACGACATCGAGACGTGCGTTGAGGATTGCGATGAGGATGATGCTACGTGGACTGACGCGACCTTCAGCCCCGATGCCGACACCGATACCGAGGATGACGCAGCGGAGGGCATCAGGGTAGGTACGTTCACTGCCCCGGCTACCGGCGACCTCGGCTTCAGCGTCCGGATCAGCGTCGAGTCCACCGAGACACTTGCGGACGGCACCACTGAGACCCGCAACGGCGTCTCTGCCGTGAGGACCGTTGGACGGGTCGACTCGTCGCCCGACGATATCACAGCAGTCCGTGATACCGACGAGGATGCGACCGTGGACAGCCTCACCGTCAACTGGGAAGCCTCGACGAACGGCAGAACTGTGACGAGAGTCGTCATCACGGTTGACATCGACGGGCTTGGTGAGCAGTCGCTCATCGCTGAGGGCGGAACCGCGCTGGTCGAGGATGGTGAGACGGATGCGACGAGCGCGTGGTACAACGTCGGCGACTTCACGGACGCCGCATGGACCGTCGTTGGCACCACACAGGAGCTCACCGTGACCGAAGAGATCCTCCGCCAGGCGCTCGAGGTCCGCGTCGAGACGCGACAGGCCGAAGAGGTGGACGACGACGACGAAGAGGTCTGGCACGCGACCGACACGGTAGAGGTCGACGCCGACCCGGAAGAGGACGGCTGATCACCCTTCAACACCATCAGCCTGGCTGACTCGTCACCAGCCAGGTTGATGGTCGCAGGACAGCTCACCCCTCGTCCGGGACTCCCGGGCGGGGGGTGAGGCTCGTTAAGGCGCCGCGACGCATCTTTCGCGCATGCCGCACCAACCCCCAACCCAATCCCACCGCAGCCGCCGGATCGAGAAGGTCGCCGCACCACGTTGGCACCTGGGCAGCCACCGTAGCACACCTGGGCAGCCATCGTAGCACACGGGAGCCGAGCAGGCGCGGTCCTATGTGGGATCAGGGCAGCCCTCGTACCACGTGGGATTCGCGGGGACGATCCACTGCAGCCAGCCCCCAAGCGACGGTGCGGGAGTGGGTGTGAACGCGACGGGTGAGCCGTCGGGGACGGGCCAGGCGGTCAGCGGCGGGCGAGCTGGCGAGCCGGGGACGAGCTGGCGCACGACCCATCGGCATGGATGCCGGACCCGCACAGCCGCAGGACTCGGGCGAGAGCCTCTCACCGTCGCAACATCTGACCCCGAGCGGCGCAACCGGAGTTGCGGCCGCCCGGGGACCGTGAACACGTCGTGAGTTAGCGTCCCCTCATACCGTCATCGGACTCCTACCAGAACTTCAACCTCCCGCGGATCCCGACGCTGTGGTCTGCGGCACCGAGCGCGCTCTCGCGCCGCGTGCCCTCGATGCGCAGGCCGATCCCCGAGCCGACGTTGTAGCGGAGGCCGCTGCTGAAGGCTCTCACGCCGCTCTCCGAGAGGTAGAAGCCGGTGTAGGGCGTGCCCTGGAAGCCGGCAACGCCATAGGCGACCTCGCCGTCCAGGTTGGGGGCGGCGCCGAAGCCGGGGTCGCGGACCGCACTCGAAACCCCGCGCTCCCAGAGCTGGTTCACGCCGCTCGCGGCATCGCCGTACGAGGGCGCCAGCCGGAGCTGCAGCCCCTGGCTCCTAGTCCCGGGGTCAACCTGGATCATGCCGCCCAGGCCCCATTCCTCGTAGCCGTCGCGGGCCGAGATGAGGAGCCTGCCGCGGCCTTCCATCATCAGGCCCATGCCGGCGTTCGAGTACCGGAGTCCGCCGCCGACTTCCGCGCTGGTGCCGTTCACGCCGTCGCCGCTGTCGTAGCGCATCCCGCCCTCGAGCACGATGGCGATCTCGTCCCCTCCGGACGTGCGGTAGCCCTGGGCCAACTCGAGGGCGAGCTTGGCGCGCTGCAGGCTGAGCGTGACCTCGTCGATCTGTTCGCCGCCGTCGACCGTGACCTGGCCGGCCCATCCTTCGGCCTTCAGGCGGACGCCGCCGACGCCGCTCGTGAGCAGCTGGTAGCTGCCGCCCGCCCCTCCCGTGAGCGTGCGCGCGGGGCTGGTCCGGAGCCCCTCGCGCTCGTCATCGACCTCGATGTCGCCCCAGCCCACCCCGGCCGTGCCCCACACGGCGTTGCCGCGGTCGCCCGAGAACCAGGCCACGTAGGGATTCGCGCTGGTCATCGTGGTGGCGTAGGTGCCGGTCACCGGGGCGGCGCCGGTGTGGTCGGTGAAGTCGAAGTCGCCCGCGGAGTACGAGGCCGCGACACCCGCGAGGATGTCGGACCCCACGCGCGCGTCGACGCCGACATGGGCGCTCACCATGTTGCCCTTCCAGTCGAGGATGCTCGACTCGGGTTCGCCGAGGTAGTGGTACTCGCCCGCGCCCCACGCCGCGATCTGCGTGCTCGTGGCCGTCTGCTGCGGGGCGTCGGGGGCGCCGAACGGCATCTGGAACGAGCTGCCGCCGAAGAGGGAGGAGCGGCCCGAGCGGCCCTGCCGGCCGAGGCCGATGCCGCCCGCGCCCGGGTCCGAGAGGCTCGCGGCCATCGAGGAGATGCCGCCGGCCTCCATGCGCCGCTCCATCCCCATGCCGTTGGCCACCGCGTCGATGCGGTCGGCGATCGCCGAGACCGTGCTCGAGGTCATCGCCGCCGCCACGTGCGGCAGGACGCGGGTGTTGAGCCGTCCCGCGCGCTCGACCGGGTCGTCGGTCGCCGCCGAAGCGACTTCGGACGGTGCGCCCGTGCCCGCGAGGTTGATCGCCGAGACGCGGTAGAAGCGCGTGCTGCCCGGAAGCAGGCCGGTGTGCGAGAACGTGGTGCTCGCGGAGCCGGTGTTGGCCACGAGATCCGCCCACGCGGCGCCGGTCTCCGAAACCTCGATCCGGTAGCCGGTGACCGGGGCGCCGCCGTCGTATTCGGGCGCGACCCAGACGAGGTCGATCAGCGTGGATGTGGTCGAGGTGGCGACCAGCCCGGTGGGCGCGTCGGGCACGGTCGCGTCCGTGGTGGCGCTCACGACCCGCGACGCTTCGCCCAGGCCGATCCGGTTAATCGCCGAGACGCGGTAGTGGCGCGTGGTGGCCGGCTCGAGGCCGGTGTGCGAATACCGCGTGCGCGTGTTACGCGTGTTGGCCACCAGGTCCTGCCAGGTGGCGCCCCCGTCGTCGGAGACCTCGATCCGGTACCCCGTGACGTTCGCGCCCCCGTCGTCGGCCGGTGCCTGCCAGGCGAGGTCGATCTCCGAGGTGCCGTCCGCTTCGGCCGTGACGTTTCGGGGCACGCCCGGAAGGGTCGCATCGGTGATCGCGTGCGCCACGTTGGAGAACGGCCCGTTGCCGGCAATGTTGACCGCGGCGACCCGGTAGTGCCGCGTGGTCGCGGGGTCGAGGTTCAGGTCGGAGAACTCCGTCGACGCCGAGTTGGTGTTGCGGCGGATGATGTTCCAGGTGCTGCCCTCGTCGTCGGAGGCCTCGATGCGGTAGCCGCGGATCGCGACGCCGCCGGTGTTCCGGGGCGCAAGCCACGCCAGGTCGATGCGCGACGTGCCGACCCCCCGGGCCGTCAGCCCGACCGGCGCCCCGGGCACGGCCGGATGCGTCAGGCCCGCCGTCTCGAGCGACCACTGGCCCTCGCCCACGCTGTTGATCGCCCTCACCCGATACCGATAGAAGGTGGCCGGTTGCAGGTTGATGTGCGTGAAGGTGGTCGCCGTCGAACCGGTGTGGGGACGGATGATGATCCATGTGCCGTCGTTGGGGCCTCGCGCCTGCACGCTGTAGCCGGTGATCCGCGCCCCGCCGTCCGAGGCCGGAGCCTCCCAGCTGAGGACGATGCTTGTCGCGCTCGCAGCCCGCGCGCGCAGGCTTTGAGGCTGGCCGGGCCGGGCGGCGTTGGTGGCGCCTCTGACCACGTTCGAGGGTGCCCCGTGCCCTTGGGCGTTGAGCGCGGCGACGCGATAGAACCGGGACGTGCCGGGGGCGAGACCCGTGTGCAGGTAGCTGGTGGCCGTGCTGTTGGTGCTGGCCAGGTGGATGATCCATGGCCCGCTGACGCTGGAGGACGTTTCGATCAGGTAGCCGGTGATCGGGCTTCCGCCGTCCGTGGCCGGGCGCGACCAGGTGAGGAGGATCCGGTCGGTTCCGGGCATCGCCGTGAGTCCGATGGGCACGCCCGGAGTGGTAAGGTCGGTGGTTGCTTGGGCGACGCTCGACCAGTCGCTCAGGCCCGCCCGGTTTCTCGCCGCGACCCGGTAATGACGGGTGGTGCCCGGGTCGAGGCTCGTGTGCGTGTATTCGGTGCCCCTGGCGTCGTCCTCGAGCTCCAGCCACCCGCCGGTTCCCGTTCGCGACACTTCGATCCGGTAGCTGGTGACCGGCGCCGACCCGCTGGAGGAGGGCGCGCTCCAGTTCAACTCGATGGCGGTTGTCCCCTTGGCCTGGGCCGTCAGTCCCCGGGGCGGATCCGGCAGAAGGTCTTCCGTCATGGCGCTGGCGATCTCGGAGGGTTCTCCTTCCCCGTTGAAGTTGATCGCGGAGACCCTGTAGTGACGCGTGACGCCCGCTTCGAGGTCCGTGTGGCGGTAGCTGGTGTCGGTGCTTCGGGTATTCCGTTCCAGGTTCGACCAGGTGGCGCCACCGTCCCTCGACACCTCGATCAGGTACCCGGTGATCCTGGTGCCGCCGTCCTGCTCCGGCTCGTCCCAGTCCAGTTCGATCACCGTGGGACCGTCGGCGGTCGCCGTGAGGTTACCCGGCGCGCCGGGGACCCCGGTGCGGGTCTCTCCGGTGACGTTTCGCACCGAGATATCGAAGCCGAACGCGCGATTGCCGACCAGATCCCGGAGGCCGTTGTCGGCGCTGCCGTCGTAGAAGAGGCTGACATCGTCGTCGGGCATGACGGGCTCGGCCAGGCTCAGAAACACCTCGCGCCCGATCACTTCGACCTGGGACACGGTCCTGACGTCATACGTACCGCTCCTGAGGAAGGAAAGGCGGAAGTCGCCGCCCGACGGGACGACATCCTCATCGAGGTCTTCACTGAAGTCGAGGATGACTTCGTCGCCGTTGATTTTCGCCAGGTCCTCGTACTCTTCCGGGACCTTGTTGTCCACCTGGAAGGTGTGTGTCCTGTTCAAGTTCCCCTCTCCGCGGCTGTTCTCCGCGACGCCCGGAAGGATGCTGATGATGACCGGGCCCTCATAGCCGTCGTCGGTAGTCAGATAGAGGGTATAGCTCGAGCCGGTGCCGTCGAAGGAATCCTTCTCGGCACCACCGAAGACGTCAACGTCGTCAATGATGAAGCCTTCCACGCGTTGCGAAAAACGGATGTCGATGCGGATTTCTTCATGCACGTCTCCGGTAAACGTGTGGGTGAGCGTGCGGACCCTGGGAGGGACGGCCGCGTTCGCGGTCGTGGTCCTCACAACCGGGTCCACCCCCTCGGCCCAACCGTCCGGAGATGGCTCCTGGGCATGCGCGACGGCCGACGGAGCCAGAGACGCGCACGCCGCTGCGGCGGCCAGGATGCAAGGGATGGCTACACCAGGCTTTTTCGGAATCATCGTACCGCCTCTTCCTGCGGTGAAATAGTCATATGTGCGGGAAACTCATATGTTTATAAGCTAGGGAGAATCCAGCGCCCGAAAAAGGTGCCGGGGTTTCCGGCTTGCCTGGGGTGATGCCGGCGATCGCTGACATTCCCGAGCCGAGGTTGGTCTCTGCTCGGGGAGGGCCCGCTGTCGTCCGGGAATCGTTCGACGCCTCGGCCCCTGCCATTGCACCGGTTTCGAATCCTCCTAAACTTAGGTCTATGGATGAATTGCGGGGTTGGCTACGGCCTTGTCGGAAGGGAGCGATGCGCGGTTTCATGGTTAGCATTGCGGTGCGCGCGCGGGCGGCGTTCGCGCCTGTCCTCATTTTTTCAGGGGCCTTCCTGGTGTCTTCAGCTAGCGTCCTGATTTTTTCAGGACCAGCAGCAGCTGCGCAGGATGTGTCGGCGGAGCCAACCGAATATCGGCTCTATGTGGCCAATGAATCGTCCGACATCGTGAGCAGGGTGGTCTTCCGGCCCGGTATGGGCGTGGAGGTGGAGAAGGAGATTCCGGTCGGGGTCATGCCGGCGGACAACGACGGCGCACACGGGCTCACCGTCTCGCCGGACGGCGACTTCTGGTATCTGACCATCGCGCACGGCACGCCCTACGGGTACGTGTGGAAGTTCGACGCGGGGCCCGATACCCTGGTTGCGCGGACGGAGCTGGGGCTCTTCCCGGCCACCATGGGAATCACGCCCAACGGCCAGTTCCTGGTGGTGGCCAACTTCAACCTGCACGGCGACATGGTGCCCTCGGACCTGTCGGTGGTATACACGCCCACCATGACCCAGCTGTCGCGGGTCGTCACCTGTCTCATGCCGCACGGCAGCCGGGTGAGCATCTCCGGCGCCCGTCAGTACTCGACGTGCATGCATTCCGACCAGTTGGTCGAGTTCGACCTGGCGACCCTCGAGATAAGCCGGCGTTTCTCGCTGGCGCCGGGCCGCGAGGGTCCCCTCGATGCGCGCGACCAAGGGACGGGAGCGCACGCGATGATCGTCGACGGCTCCGGCGCGGGGGCGGGCGGTGCACCGGGGTCTCCGCGGGCTGGCCGCGCACCGGGGTCTGCCGGAGCCGGTGCTTCCGGGGCAGGCGCCGGCCAGACCGCCGGCATGGCGGGCATGGCCGGGATGCCGGATGCGTCAACGTCCGTGTGCTCGCCCACCTGGGCGGAGCCCGGGGCCGGCGACCTCGCCGACCGGGTGGTGTACGTCGCCTGCAACCGGAACAGAGAGATCCTGGAGATCGACACGGAGAGCTGGTCGGTGAGGCGGCGGTTCTCCACCGGCGCGGCCCCCTACAACCTCGAGGTCACGTCGGACGGTTCGCTGCTCGTGGCGACCTTGAAGGGTGAGCAGGCCGTGTCGATCATCTCGCTCGAGTCCGGCGAGGAGCTGGCCCGCCTGGCGACCACCCGGCCCATCACCCACGGAGTGGTCACAAGCGCCGACGGACGCTACGCCTTCGTCTCCAACGAGGCCATCGGAGCCACGCCCGGCACGCTGGACGTCTTCGATCTCGTGGCCCTGGAGCGGGTGGCGAGCACCGATCTGCGCTACCAGCCGGGCGGCATCGACTTCTGGCGCGAAACGACCACGGCGCCCAACGATCCGTCCAAGACGCGGGAGCGGGAGGAGCGATTCTGATGAAGCGACTGGCACAGTGGGGCATCGCAATCGCGGTCGTCGCCTTCCTCGGGTACGTCATGTATTCGTCCGTGGCTCCCGCCACCGTCAGCTGCGAGGTCTGCCTGGTCTTCGACGGCGAGGAGGTATGCCGCATGGGCGCGGGCCCGACTCCCGAAGTGGCGGCGGCGGCGGCGCAGGAAAGCGCGTGCGGCGGCAACGCCATGGGAATGATCGCCACCGAGCGGTGCCGGTCGCGCCGGCCCGAACGCATGACGTGTTCTCCGTGAAGGCGTGAAGCCGAAAGCCGGCCATGGCGCCGCCCGCGTCCGGTTTCCACTATCGTATCCAGGGTGCCGTGCATCAGGCATTGGATCGATGAGTCTGTCGATTGACGATCAAGGTTGAGCACCTGCGTAATTCGATTCACGATTCGCAGGAGAAGAACGCATGAAGCTGAGCCAGGAGTTGATCGCCATTCTCGCCGTCGGTGTGACGCTGATGGGTATGGTCAGCGCCCTCTTCGTCAGCATCGGGAGGATGGGAACCCGCTTGCGGGGCGACATGAGCATCTTGCGCGACGAGATGCGCGGCGAAATGAGTGTCTTGCGCGACGAGATGCGCGGCGAAATGAGCATCCTGCGCGACGACATCCGCCACGACATCGACGCCCTCAGGATCGACATCCGGGACATCCGCGAGGACGTCCGCCAGCTGCGCGACAAGCTGCTCGTGCCCGCGTCAGGCCAGCCCGCTACCGGATAACGTTCCCCCCCGCGTCGCGGGCCGAGCCACTCATCCCATCTTCCCATGGCGCCGCCCGCATCCGGGTTCCACTATGTATGCGGGGTGCCGTGCATCAGGCATTGGATCGATGAGTCTGGCGATCGACGATCAAGGTTGAGCACCTGCGTAACTCGATTCACCGATTCCGCAGGAGGAGAACCATGAACCTGAGCCAGGAACTGATCGCCATTCTCGCCGTCGGTGTAACCCTGATCGGCATGATGAGCGCCGTCTTCGTCAGCATGGGCAGAATGGAGACCCGCCTGCGCGGCGAGATGAGTGTCCTGCGCGACGAGCTGCGCGGCGAGATGAGCATTTTGCGTGAAGATGTCCGCCACGACATCGACGCTCTCAGGATCGACATCCGGGACATCCGCGAGGACGTCCGCCAGCTGCGCGACAAGCTGCTGGTGCCCGCATGAAGCTGAGCCAGGAGTTGATCGCCATTCTCGCCGTCGGTGTGACGCTGATGGGCCTGCAGGTCGCCTTCTTCGTCAGCACCCGCGGCGAGTTACGGGAAGAGATCCGTGCTGTTCGCGGTGAGATTGGCGTCCTGCGCGACGAGTTGCGCGGCGAAATGAGCATATTGCGCGATGACGTCCGCCACGACATTGATGCCCTCAGGATCGACATCCGGGACATTCGCGAGGATGTCCGCCAGCTGCACGACAAGCTGCTGGTGCCGGCGGCAGGCCAGGCCGCTACCGGATAACGTTGCCCCCCGCGTCGCGGGCCGAGCCACTCATCCCATCTTCCCATGGCGCCGCCCGCATCAGGATTCCACTATCGTATGCGGGGTGCCGTGCATCAGGCATTGGATCGAGCTGGTCCCTGTCGATCGACGATCAAGGTTGAGCACCTGCGTAACTCGATTCACCGATTCCGCAGGAGGAGAATCATGAAGCTGAGCCAGGAGTTGATCGCCATTCTCGCCGTCGGTGTGACGCTGATCGGCATGATGAGCGCCGTCTTCGTCAGCATGGGCAGAATGGAGAACCGATTGCGCGGCGAGATGAGCATCTTGCGCGATGACGTCCGCCACGACATTGATGCCCTGAGGATCGACATCCGGGACATTCGCGAGGATGTCCGCCAGCTGCGCGACAAGCTGCTGGTGCCGGCGGCGAGCGCTTCCGCTACCGGATAACGTTCCCCCCCGTGCGATCATCGGGCACGAAGCGGTCCCGATACGGCATCTCGATGGCCGGCAGGGTCTCGGCGTTCATCACCGCATCCTCGGGCACGAGGTCGTTCAGGTGGAGGATGTACGCGATGACCGCATACGTCTCATCGGCGGTGAGGACGCCCGGGGTGAGCTGGGGCATCGCCTTGACGATGTAGTCGTAGAGGGTCGTGGAGTAGGGCCAGTAGCCGCCCACCGTGCGGCCGGCCGGCCACTCCTCCCACGGCTCCCGGGTCACCAGTACGTCGTTGGGTCCTTCTGTGCCGGTGGGACCGTGGCAGGCGATGCAGTGCATAAGGTACACCTGCTCGCCCTCGGCCACCGTCCCGCTCCCCGCGGGCAACCCCTCGCCGTCGGGCTTGACGTCGATGTCCCACATGGCGACCCGTTCGGCCGATGCGGGGCTGCCGAAGCCGAAGAGTTCCGGGGGCTCGGCGCCGTCCGGGGAGCCCTCACCGGATGAAGAGTCGGCGGGCGCGCAGGCGAGAGCCAGGACGAAGGCGGCCAGCGTGAGGCGCCTCATACGAGGTCTCCGAGGCCGAAGGTGACCGTGCCGTCCGCCGCGACCTTCCAGACCCTCTGCTGATTGTTGTGATAGGCCGTGCGCTCCCCGCGCGCCTCCCACAGCTGCTGCACCGTCGGCTGGACGTAGCCGGTTTCGTCGACCGCGCGGCTGATCAGCAGGCTCTCGCTGCCGTCCCAGTTCCAGAGATGGCGGAAGCGGACGGTCGACTTGGGCAGGATGGGCTCCTGGAGCTCGGCCTCGGCCCAGCTCTGGCCGCCATCGGTGCTGATGTCCACCCGCGTGATGCGCCCGCGTCCGGTCCACGCGAGCCCCTGGATCTCCCACCATCCGGCTTCGGGGAGCGAGTAGGGATACGCGGGGAAGGTGATGGTGGACTTGGCGTCCATGAAGAAGCTGAACTGGCGCGACAGGCCGCCCTTGAGCGGATCGGTGTAGCGCGAGGTCTCGTCGCGGGTCATGGTCGGGCGGTCGGTCACCTCGATGCGCCGCAGCCACTTGACGCTGGCGTTGCCCTCCCAGCCGGGGAGGAGCAGGCGGAGCGGATAGCCCTGCTCGGGGCGGATGGCTTCGCCGTTCTGTCCGTAGGCGAGAAGGGCGTCGTCCATGATCTTCTCCATGGGGACGCTGCGCGACATGACGGCTGCGTCGCCTCCCTCGGCCAGGATCCAGCTGGCGGCGGGATCCGCGCCCACCTCGTTCAGGATGGTCTTGACCGGGACGCCCACCCACTCGCTGGTGCTGAGCAGGCCGTCGAGGGCCTGGGGGCTGACCTCCACCGGCATGCGCTCGCGGTTGTAGGCCCCGCCGCCGTTCCCGGAGCACTCCAGGAAGTAGATGCGCGACACCGACGGATAGCGCTTGAGGTCGGCCATCGAGAAGGTCATCGGGCGCTCGACCATACCGTGCACCAGCAGCTCGTGCCGGCCGGCGCGGATGTCGGGGATGCCGGCGTGATGGCGCTCGAAGTGCAGGTCGGCCGGCGTGATGGTGCCCTGCAGCTCCTGCAGCGGCGTGCGCGATGAACTCGAGAGCGTCTGCGAGCGTGTGAGCCGCTGCGGGCGCTCCTCGGGCGCGCGCGACCCGACTTCCGAGGTGAAGCGGCCGGGTACCTTGCTCGGGTCCTCGGGTGGCGTCGGGACTTCCTGGGCGACCAGCTTGACGGCGTCGGATTGGGTCTTGATCAGGCCTGCGGCCACCGCCCCGGACGTGGCTGTGATCCAGGTGCGGCGAGAGATGGAGGAGCGGCTGTTCGATGCCATCTCGGGTTACCTCCGAAGGGTGGATTGCGACGCGACAAAACCTCGTAAGCCAGCCTACGACGGGAGGGGCGGGCAAGCAAGGATGGGACGGTTGCTCCAGGGGCGCCCCACTGCCCTCGAGGCGGCCCACCGACCCAGGCGCGCGAGCGCCATCAGGTCCGTGCCCCGGCCCGCAGCCACGCTCCGGATCGAGAGAGCAAAGCTCACCGGCTCCCTGCGGCAGGCGAACAGGGTTGCCACAGCTTGCCGGTTCCTGCTCAGGATGTTGACAGAACCTCCGATGCGGGGAATAGTGGGGGACATGGGTTGAGCGAGTCACCCCGGCTGTCAGGATGATCTGTAGGTGGGACAGTTGTAAATATTTATTAACACTTGAGCCTGTGTAGTGCCCTCAATATATGACCGATCCGCATTTCTGTTGTGGCGAGACGTTACTGGCATGAGCCTGTGCGGAGCGCTCAAAATGCCCAATCGCGTCGGCGCGCTACCAATCCATTATGAGCCTGTATAGTAGTGAGCCTTGTACCGACTGGATGAAAAATTGTCGTATCCGCTCAATATTTTGTCGTATTCCGGCACGGTTGCAAGGATGCCATGTCGTCTATGACTTGAGTGGTCCCGTGGGTTGGACCGGATCGACGTGCAGTTGAGACATTTGGTCGCAGTAGTCCTCGGCTCACACGGGTTTGGTCCGACCCCCGGACACCCGCCGACTCCGTCCGACTCGACGCGGGAGTGTCCCACTTGAGTGTCGCAATCCTGGCCATCGCGGTGTTCCTGGCATTGGGCGTGCACGAGGTTGGTCATGTCGTCGGGGGAGTCCTGCGTGGGATGCGTCTGGAAATGCTCATCGTCGGTCCGGTGCACGTTGAGCGCGAAACCGGCGGTCGCCTGCGCTGGCGGCTCAACAGGAAGCTGGCGTACGCCCGCGGCAGGGTCCTGAGTGTGCCTCGCGGCACGGAAGGGCTGCGGCGCGCCATGCTGTACTTTGTCGCGGGCGGGCCGGTTGCCAGTATCGTGGCGGGGATCGCGGCACTGGCGGCGTGGGACGCTGCCGGCACTCCCGGACGCCATGTTCACGGACCCGGGATCGCTCCGGGGCGTCGCCCTTGGCATCGTCACGCTCGGAGTTGTTTCGTGTGGGCTGAGTCTCTGGACGCTGCTACCTCGGAATCCGGGCACGTTCGCCAGCGACGGCAGCCAGATCCTCAGCCTCCGGCGTCCGAACGCGGCCGCGGACCGATACGCGGCCGTCATGGCGCTGGGTAACTGCATGATGGCCGGCATGCGCCCGCGGGACTGGCATCCGGAACTTGTCGGGCAGGCCGTCTCACTGGCGGACGGTTCCCATGTTGACCTGGCGGGCCGGCACATGGCCTACGAGCACGCGCTCGATCGGGGGGACGTGCCGGCTGCCCGCAGGCACATCCGTTACCTGGTGGACCAGATCCGCAGCGCCCCCATCGGCTACAGTCCGGTCATAAATACCGAAGCCGCATACTTCGAGGCCGCATATGACGGCAACGCGGCGTCGGCGCGCAGGCGGCTGATGGGAGTATGGAAGCGAGGGGCGCACGCTTTCGACGCGATTGCCGTCCTGTATGCAGAAGGGGCCGTGCTCCTCGCCGAGGGCGATGCGGCGAGGGCATCCGACAAGCTCCGTCAAGCGCACGCCGCACTGGCGAGCAGCCACGACAGGAGCAGCGAGATCCCGATGGCGGAGATCCGGCGGCTCTGCCGGGCCCGGGGGCTGCCGCTCATGGGAGGGTAGTCGGTCCGCATCCTCCTTGCGCCCCGCCCGCCACATGCGAGCTTGCCAGGTGTCGCCTTGCGTCATCGCCCACCTGGAGCCGGTTCCATGTTTCGTCACGCTGCAGCCACCGTCCACCCCATGGCGGGAACCCATCCCAAAGCGGGGATCCATCCCACAGCGGGCAACGCGACGCGCGTTCAACTGCGCGCGATTCGGTCCCGTTTTCGCATCCTGACGGCCTGCGGCCTGCTGGCGGCCTTGTGCGCTGCCGTCGCCCCACGGCATGCCGGCGCCCAGGGCACGCGCTTCCTGCGCCAGCCCGACGTCAACCCGACGCACATCGTCTTCGTGCACGCGAACGACCTGTGGATGGTGGACCGTGATGGGGGCGACGCGATGCGGCTGACCAGCTCCGAGGGCGCGGAGACCGACCCGGCTTTCAGTGCGGACGGGCAGTGGATCGCGTTCTCCGGACAATACGGAGGCAACACCGACGTCTACCTGATGCCTGCCGCAGGCGGACAGCCGCGCCGGCTCACCTGGCATCCGGCGGCCGATGTCGTGCAGGGATGGACCCCCGACGGCGAGATCCTTTTCCAGTCGGGCCGGGACGCGGTGCCCACCCGGCTGTGGAAGTTCTACACGCTGCCGCCGTCGGGCGGGCTCCCGGCGCCTCTCGCGCTGCCGCAGGCGTATCTGGGTGGAATGTCGGCGGACGGCGCCTACCTCGCCTACCAGGAGATCGGCTACTGGGACCCGGAGTGGCGCAACTACCGGGGCGGGCAGGCGCAGCCGATCGGCATCGTCTCTACCGCCGACTGGGAGCGCACCACCCCCTCGTGGGAAGGCGAGCGGCACATGGACCCGGTGTGGATGGACGGCGTGGTCTACTACATGTCGGAGCGGGACTGGGCCAGCAACGTCTGGTCGTTCGATCCGCGCACGGGAGCGGAGCGGCAGCTGACGCGGCACGCGGACTTCGACGTGAAGTCGCTCGGGGCCGGGGAGGGCGTGGTGGTCTACGAGCAGGCGGGGTATCTGCACGAGCTCGATCCGGCGTCGGGGCGGACGCGTGCCCTCGAGATTCACGTGGCGGGCGACATGAACTGGTCGCGGGCGCGCTGGGAGGCGGTTCCGCCGGCGCAGATGCGCGACGCGCGTCTCTCTCCCACCGGCAAGCGGGCGCTCTTCGAATGGCGCGGCGAAGTCTTCAGCGTGCCCACCGACGAGGGCTCCTGGCGCAACCTCACCCGCACACCGGGGGTGGCCGACCGGCATCCGGTGTGGTCTCCCGACGGATCGCGCATCGCCTGGTTCAACGACGCGGCCGACGAATACGGCCTGGTGATCGCGGAACAGGACGGAGCCTACCCGCGCCGCATCGAAATCGACGAACCATCCTTCTACTTCAGGCCCGAATGGTCCCCGGACGGCGCCCGGCTGGCCTTCACCGACACGCACTACCGCGTGCTGGTCCTGGATGTGGCCTCAGGTGATGTCGAGCATGTCGATACCGACCGCTTCGCCCATCCTCAGCGCACCATGAACCCGGTGTGGTCCCCGGATTCGCGTTGGCTCGCCTACGCGCGCCGGCTCGACAACCAGCTGCGCGCCATCTTCGTGCACGACACCGAGTCGGGCGAGACGCACCAGCTCACCGACGGCATGTCGGACGCGATTACCCCGGTGTGGGATGCGTCGGGCAAGTATCTCTATTTCCTCGCCTCGACCGACTACGGCCTGAACACCGGCTGGCTCGACATGACCTCCTACGACCGGCCGGTCACGCGCGCGCTGTATCTGGCTCTGCTCGATGAGGACGAGCCCTCACCCTTCCTGCCGCAGAGCGACGAGGAGGGGGGTGAGGATGATGATGAGGGCGCTGGCGGTTCGGGTGACGATGGGCCCGGCTCGGGAGACGGCGCTTCCCGTTCCGCCCAGGATGCCGCCCCCGTTGTCGAGATCGATTTCGAGGACATCGCACGTCGTATCATCGACGCGCCCGGACTGCCCCTGGAAGACTACGCGGGACTCGCGCCCGGCCCCGAAGGGACCGTCTTCGTGATGGGGGGCGGAGGCTTCGGGGGCGGAAAGCTGCTCAAATACTCCGTCGAGGACCGGGAGGCGGAGGACTTTGTCGAGCAGGCCACCGCGGTCACGGTATCCCACGACCGGGAGCAGCTGCTCTTCCGGACGGGCGCCAACTGGCGGGTGGTGGGAACCGCGCGCGCTCCGGGCGGAAACGACGGCCAGCTCGACCTGGACGGGATGCGGGTGCGCGCCGAGCCCACGGCCGAGTACGCGCAGATGCTCCGCGACGGCTGGCGCTTCATGCGCGACTTCCTCTATGTCGACAATCAGCACGGGGCGCCCTGGAACGATGTCTGGGACTGGTATTCCGCCTGGCTCCCGGACGTCCGCCACCGCTCGGACTTCAACCAGCTGCTGGACATGCTCTCGGGAGAGATCGCGGTAGGGCACTCGTATGTGCGCGGCGGGGACTATCCCGAGCTGGACGACCCGCGCACCGGGCTGCTGGGTGCGGACCTGGAGGAGGACGGCGGCTTCTATCGCATCACGCGCATCTACGATGGCGGGGACTGGACGCCGGGTACGGCCGGGCCGCTCTCCATTCCCGGCATGGACGTGGAGGAAGGCGACTATCTGCTGGCGGTGGACGGGGCGGCGCTGATGGCTCCGACCAACCCGTTCGAACTGCTGGAGGGCACGGCCGGGCGCACCATCACCCTGACGGTCGGACCCTCTCCTTCCATGGATGAGACCCGTGACATCATCGTGGAGCCGATCGCCAACGAGGGGATCCTGCGGCGCTGGGCATGGGTCGCGGCCAACCAGGCCCGTGTGGACGAGATGAGCGGCGGGCGGCTGGCCTACGTATGGCTCCCCAACACGGGGCAGGGCGGGTACCAGTACTTCAACCGCATGTATTACGCCCAGCAGAACCGCGAGGGCGCGGTCATCGACGAGCGCAACAACGGCGGCGGCTCGGCGGCCGACTACATCGTCGACATGCTCGATCGCGAGCTCACCGGCTACTTCAACTCGCGCGCGGGCGACCGCAAGCCATGGACCCAGCCGATGGCCGCGCTCTTCGGGCCCAAGGTCATGGTGATCAACGAGCGCGCGGGCTCCGGCGGCGACCTGCTGCCCTACCTGTTCCGCTTCAAGGGCGTGGGCCCGCTGGTCGGCACCAAGACGTGGGGCGGTCTCGTGGGAACCTGGGACACCCCGCCCCTCATCGACGGGGGTGGTTTCGTAGCCCCTCGCGGCGGCTTCTTCGACGTGAACGGGGAGTGGGCCGTCGAGGCGGAGGGCGTCGCACCCGACATCGAGGTGCGCAACGACCCCGCCCCGGTGATCGCCGGGGGCGACCCGCAGCTGGAGGCCGCCGTACATGAGGCGCTCCGCCTGCTCGAGACGCAGAAGGTCACCTTCGAGGACGAGCCCCCGCCGCCGGTGCGCTACCGGAGGCCGGGAGGCGGGCAGTGAGCCGGCGCCGCGGAAGCCGCTGCAGCGCCAAGCACCTTCGATCCGCCGTCTCCATCAGCCGGAGCCAGTTACGATGAACGAGCGAAGACACTCCAGCGACCGGGCATTGGGGGCAGCACGGGACGACGGCGAGACTGCGCGCCGCCGCCAGGTCCGCTCGTGGGTGCTCTTCGACTTCGCCAACTCGATCTATCCGGCGGTCATGACGACGGCCGTTTTCCCGGTCTTCTACGTCTCCACGGTGATCGGGGGCGAGGGGGGCGAGGGGGAGTTGTGGTGGGGCGCGGCGGTCTCGGTCTCCGCGCTGGTGGTCGCACTGTCGGCGCCGTTGCTGGGCGGAATCGCGGACCGTTGCGGGTTGCGCAAGCGCTTCCTGGCCGTCTACGTGGTGGTTTGCCTCGCCAGCGTAGCTCTGCTCGCGACGGTGGGGCCGGGGATGGTGCTCGCGGGCTTCATCCTGTTCGTGATCGCCAACATCGGCTTCGAAGGGGGGCTCGTTTTCTACAACGCCTATCTCCCGGACATCACCCCGCCGGAAGATCGCGGCAGAATATCCGGATACGGTTTCGGATGGGGATACCTGGGGTCCGCGCTGGGGCTGGTTCTGGCACTGGTCTTCCTGCAGGTGCTCTTCCCGGGCCGCATCGAGACCGTCTGGCTCCTGGTGGCGGGCTTCTTCCTCGTTTTCGCCATCCCCGCCTTCCGCAACCTGCCGCCTGACCGGGGCGGCGACATGCCAGTGCGCGAGGCGGCGGCGTGGGGAACGCGGCGCTTCTTCGTGACCGTGCGCGAGGTCTGGGCTCTGCGCGATATTCGTCGCTTCCTCATCTCATATTTCTTCTACATCGACGGCATTCTGACGGTCATCGTCATGGCCGGCGTCATCGCCACCGAGACCTTCGGGTTCGAGCAGACCGACACGATCATCCTCTTCCTCGTCGTGCAGTTCTCGGCGATGGCGGGAGCCCTGACTCTCGCGAAGCCGACCGACCGGATCGGCCCGAAGAAGGTCCTCACCGGAGTCCTGATCATGTGGGTGATGGCCGGCATCGCCGCCTATTTTGTGCAGTCGACGGCGGTCTTCTACGGCCTGGCCATGGTGGCCGGACTCGGTCTGGGCTCGGTGCAGTCGGGAAGCCGCGCCTACCTGTCGCTCCTGATCCCGAAGGGCAGAGAGGCCGAGATATTCGGCTTCTATGCCTTCTGCGGGAGAACCTCGTCCGTACTGGGGCCGGTGCTCTTCGGCTGGGCCACCGTCATCGCGGCTGGAAACCAGCGCCCCGGCTTCCTCGTGCTAACCGTGCTGATGCTGACCGGGCTGCTGCTGCTCCAGCGGGTACCGGTTCCGCAGGTCAGGGGAGGTTCCTGAGCGAAGAAACGGCGAGCTGGATACACTCAGCCGCGAAGGGGGATCCGGAGCCCGGCGGACTACATTCCCTGGGGCGCGCACGTCCGATCCACGCGGTATCGGTGAATGTACGGCACGTCGAGTTCATCGAAAGTGGTTCCCCAGATTTCGTCGCGGCTCGCGAGGGCAATGCCGAGCCGTGGAAACCAGGGCACTGCGGAAGTGCGCCCCTGGTCAATCTCGATCGCGCCTTCGAGCGTTCCATCCGCATCGTAGATTTCCCACACGTCGACGCCGTCCTCCCGCAACTCCCGCAATAGCCAGATTGTCCCATCCGTCCCGGCCACGACCTGTCTGACCGGGGGATGGTACTCCGGAACCCGGAACGCGCTGCGAACGGCGCGGCGCTGGCGCTCGCGCATCGTCTCGCTTACCGGCGGTCGCAGCGACGGGCTTATGTGGTCCCCGACGATCGCCGCGGCGAACCCGTCGGCCAAGCGGTCTTCAATCGCAGAGCTAACCTCGTGCGATTCGTACTCGACCGTGCGCTGCAGGAGCGTGTCTCCGCTTATCGAAATCGCCAGAATGTCGAAGGTCGGTGGTGTTCCGTCTTCCTGCACTCGTCCGATCTGTACAACTGTGGAGCCGTCGGGCCTCAGCGCCGTCAGGTATTCGTTGAGTCCGACAGGGAGCAGGTCATTGAGTGGATGTGGCGCAAGCCACGTCCGACCCGGGACCCTCTCATACTCTACGGCGTTGCTCGACCATTCGACGCTCGCGATCGTGTCGAGGATCTCGCCGGAACGTGAGATGCGGCGTAACGCGAGCGAGGGTGCGGTCACCCAGGCCCTCCAGTCGGTGATGCTGCGGCGCCCGGCGAGGACAGATCCGTCGGCGAGCATGCGGCCCGGGGTCAGACGCGTTCCTTCCTGGGGCATCGGCAGGGCGAACTCGATGACCTCGTCCGGCACGCGTTCGTTCGTGGTGAACAGCTGAATCCGCGACTGGTCGGCGATCCAGAGAGTGTTTCCGATCCAGCCCACGCCGAAGGCCGCGAGCTGGATATCGCCCGGTCCCTGACCCGCGCGGCCGATCTGACGAAGCACCCGGCCATCTGGGGAGAACACCGTAACGGCCGGCACCAAGGCCTGACCGACATAGATGGCGCTGTCCGGCCCGATCGCGAGATCATACACCCTTCTGATCAGGGCCGCGCTCTCTGGAGAGCCGATACGGAGCACCTCTTCCAATCGCCACGGTGTGGGACACGCGTCCTGCGCGCTCAACGCCGCGGGGGCAATGAGGAACAAGGAGATCATAGAGATCAGTAATCGCACGCGTGCCTCCCAGCCCACTACGCGGCGGATTCGCTGGTGCCCAATGTGGCTCAACATCCGGAAGCGACGAAGGTAGCGTGTCTCCGACCTGCCCCGCGAGGCGCGCGCTGACCAGCCGGTTCATGCTCACGCCCTGCTCCGCGGCCTGTATGGCCAGGGCCCGGATGCCAGCCAATGTCTCACCCGCCCGCCCGCCACCTTCCGCCCACCGGTCTTGTTTCCCGCCGCCCGCAGGCTCACAATCCCCGGCGCATCCCCTGCCACCTGGAATCAACCGAGGCCCCCCAAGCCCATGCGCTACCGCTCGATCGTCCGCGCCGCGCCTGCTGCAACCGTGCACCGGACAGTTCCGCGCGCGCTCCTTGCCACGCCGATCTTCGCCGTTGCACTCGCCATCGGCGCCACACTCGCCCCCGCCCCCGCATCCGCCCAGGCCGAGGCCACCACGGGAGTCGTGCGCGGCACGGTCCGTGACCCCGCCGGCGCGCCGGTGGCGGGCGCCGTTGTCCTCATCGAGCACCGGGAGACCGGGTTCCGCACCTCGGTGGAGGCCACCGCCGAGGGCACCTTCGCGCGGACCCTCCTCCCGCTTGGCACCTACGACGTGACCGCGACTGCGCCGGACGGGTTCGGGACCGACCGACGGGAGGGGCTGGTGCTCCGGGTCGGCGAGACGCTCCTGCTCTCGCTGGGGTTCGCGCCGGTGGAGCTCGAAGGCATCACCGTGACCCGCGAGCGCGCCGTGCTTCTGGACACCGAGGACGTCACCAGCTCGCAGCGCTTCTCGGAGGAGGTCGTGGACGGCCTGCCCTCGAACGGCCGCAACTTCCTCGACTTCACCCTGCTGACCCCCGGCGTGTCGATTTCCCAGGGCCCCGACGGCGACGAGCTCAACGTCAGCGGCCAGCGCGGCATCTTCAACAACTTCATCGTCGACGGAGCCGACTTCAACAACGCCTTCTTCGGCGAGCAGAGGGGCGGCCAGCGGCCGGCCTTCACCTTCAACCAGGACGCCATCGAGGAGATGGTGGTGGTGAACCAGGGCGCCACTGCGGAGTTCGGGCGCTCGGCGGGTGGATTCGTGAACGTCGTGACCCGGTCGGGCACCAACGACTTCTCCGGCACCGCCCATTACTTCGGCCAGTGGGACGGAATCTCGGCGGCGTATCCGGAGGCCCGCGGGGGCGGCAAGCCCGAGTTCGGGCGGGGGCAGTTCGGGTTCACGCTGGGCGGGCCGATCGTGCGCGACCGGGCCTTCTTCTTCCTCGCCTACGACCAGCAGAGCGCCACGGAGACCAAGCAGCAGCGGCGGGTGGTCAACAGCAACGCCAATCTGCGCAAGCTGGACAGCTTCCTTCAGTCGCGCTGGCCGGGGCTCTTCGATGACGAATTCGGCCCAATCGAGCGCACCGACGACGCCCGCGCGCTCATCGCCAAGCTGGACTTCAACGCGGGTGAGCGAAATCAGGCCTCCTTCAAGTACAACTACACCTGGTCAGAGCAGGTGAACGGCACCTTCGATGTGGATTCGTGGGGGCTCTCCTCCAACGGCATCGAGCGCAACTACTCGCATGCGGTGAACGCGAGCCTGCGTTCGCTGCTGGGCAACACCGTCTCTAACGAGTTCCGCTTCCAGCTGGCGGGCGAGCACCGGCCGCGATGGTACGGGGGGCCGCTCATCCCCGGGGCGCGGCTGCCCGGGCCGCCCCAGTTCGCGCGGCTCGGGGGGCGCCCGTTCCCCGATATCGGCATGGACTTCGCCGACGGCTTCCGCATGGGCCTGCCCTTCTTCCTGCCCATCGATCCGGGATACGACAGCCGCATCCAGCTGGTCGACAACGTTTCCTGGCTGTCGGGAGCCCATCTCTTCAAGGCGGGCGTCGAATACAATCGAACCACCGTGGAGCAGCAGTTCATCGGCTTCGCCAACAGCCGCTACATATTCAGTTCGGTGGATGGCTTCATGGGATTCGCGACCCACGGGAGCGGGTACGTGACCTGTTCAGACGGGTCGGACAGCACGACCGGCGCGTGCCCGACGGGAAGCTCCGTGACAGGCCCGGTCCTCCTCTACCTTCAGTCCGCGACCGTCCCCGGCGTGGCCCCGGAAGAGCTCGGCCTCCAGACCATGACCACGCACGAGCTGGCGTTCTTCGTCCAGGACACATGGAAGCCCAGCGACCGCCTGACCCTGAACCTGGGCGTGCGCTGGGAGGGAGCCTGGCACCCCAACGTCTTCATCAAGCCCGGGGAGACCTTCTACGCGCCGTATCTGAGCGACCCGCGCTTCCCGTCCGATGGGACCATCCCCGACGACCTCGACAACGTCCAACCCCGCTTCGGGCTGGTGTGGGACGTGGATGGCGGACGAACCGTGGTGCGCCTCAACGCCGGGGCCTATTCCGCGCGCATCCCCGGGCTGGTCTTCGCCCAGTATCGCACCACCAACGGGGCCTTCCAGCAGATCCTCTTCCGGAGCAGCGCCGACGCCGCGGTTCTGGGACCGGTGCCTGCCATCGAGGAACAGATAGACGGGTCCGCAGCCGCGCCCTTCCTGCCGGACATCCAGGTCGCGGACCGAAATCTGAAGCTGCCGCGCACCTGGTCGTTCGGGGCGGAGGCGACCCGCGCGCTCAGCTCCGTCATCACCGCGAGCCTCTCCTGGCAGTACGCGCGCACCGATGGCCTCTTCCGTTTCGTGGACCGGAACGCCGCGGCGCTGGGATCGCCCTTCGGGATCGGCACGCACCCGTCGGGCGGGGGCATCAACGCGCTGACCGTGGGCGAGTCGAGCGCGCGCTCGCGCTACCACGGCCTTACGCTCGGGCTGCGCGGGCAGGACGCGGCGAGGGGCTTCGCCTATGACGTGAACTATACGCTGGGCTTCGACCGTTCCGACGACGACAACGAGCGCGACCCCTTCACCTACCGGTACGCCGATCCCCGCAACCTGGACGCCGAATTCGGCTGGTCCGACCGAGACCGGCGCCACCAGTTCAACGGCTACTTCGTGTTCTCGCTGCCGGGCGGCATCAGCGCATCCCACATGTTCCGGCTGCTGAGCGAGTCCCCGGTCTCGGCGAAGTGCGCGAGTCCCGGCGAACGCGCCGCCGAGCCCGCCGACCGCATCTGCGCCGACGGCTCCGTACTCCAGCGCAACACGCTGCGCCGCGACAACGCCTTCTTCACCTGGGACTTTCGCGTATCCCGGGAATTCGAGCTGGGGAACGGCATGGTGCTCGAGCCGGTCTTCGAGGTCTTCAACGCCACCAACGCAGACAACTTCCTCGATACCGCCCACGGCTCGCTGCTGTTCAACTTCGACGGCTCCATCCGGAGCGGGTTGGGGGATACGAGGAGGGCGCAGGTAGGGGCGAGGATGAAGTTCTAGTGGGACCCTGCCGTGTCCGTCCTCGATGATACGGCTCCATTTCCTCGCGGTGCTAACGCAGAGGCCGTTAGCTGACCACGTAGGGCTCAAGTGCCGAGGTGGGGTTCCTTCTCTCGACTAGGACGGTAGCGCGAAGTCGGCAAGCGTGACGTAAGAGGCGGTTTGGCCTTCATAGATGCGCGTGGCATTCAGCACCGCGTATTTCGTCCATAGGCGCCAGAGGGCCTGCCATCGGTTGCTCGCCGGGTCAGCTTCCTCGACAGGTAGGCCAAAGTTGATCGCGTCCCTGGCCGAGATCGTTGTGCTGTGGCTCTTCGTTTCCTCGATCAGCACGCGATGCAGCCGCTGGGCGAGAGCCTGAACCTGATCTTCGCCTCGTGTGGGGGCGCTCGCGAGCGCTTCCTTGATCAAGTCGCCCGTTCGCTCGAGTGCGTCCCGCGCCTGCTGCACCATCAATCCGGTTACAGGCTCAAGCAGGTAGGCATGAAGCGGATAAGACTCCGGAACTTGTTGGACTCGACGCTCCGCTTCCTCCACGGCCGCAATGATTGCCCCTGCAGCTGCGGGCGAGCCGTCGGGTAGCTGTAGTTGCGGATCAACGGGCCCGAGATCGCTGGTTGGCCCCATGTAGATTTGATCTGCTCCCAGGATGAACACAGTGCCGGCGCTCTTGGCTTGATCCGGCACGACGACGGTCAGCCGGTTGCATCTTGATTGCGCTTGACGGACGAGCCGAAGAGCTGCTTCTCCGTCTCCACCGGGGGGTGGAAAGCATGACGTGAAGATCTTGCCCTGGATCTGCGTCGAAAAGCGTTTCCTCGAACAGCGTGATGCTATGCGGGAAGATCATGTCGCTCACCACGACCAAGCGACAGTCGTTGTCGTGCTGGTACTCGCGGATGAGCGCCTGACGTTCGTAGCGCGCGGCATTCTGCGCCTCGTAGAGGGGGCTACGGGAGCTCAAAGACCAAAGGCGGCTTCTTGGAACGTTCCCTAGATGGGACGGCGGCCCGGTGGACCCGTGACAGGCTTGCTCTTGCGAGCCTTCCTGGCTTGATCGCGGGCCTGCTTCGCAATCTCGATTCGCTCCCGCCAATCGGCGTCGTAGCGCCGGCTGGGGGGAGCTACAGGACGCGTGTCGTCAGCAGTTCCGGCCTTCGCTTCTCTGTATGGCTGATGCTCGGCCATGGGAACCTGCCTCCTGATCGAACGGGGTGTACCACAATCTGAATCTAGGAACCCTGCTGAGTTCTACAAGGTCGTATCGGGGCGTCTGCCGTCCCATGCCTGGGTGCAAGTGGGAATTCAACCCCCCCACGCCTTACCCGCCAGCTCTCCGGTACTCCACTCCTTTCATCCCCTCGAAGTCCGAGTCCTGAGTCCATAACGTCGCGTCCGCTTCCCGAGCGGTCGCCAGCACCACGCTGTCTGCCATGGCCAACCCGGCCTCGGCGCTCAAGGCTGCCGCGGCGACCGCCAGCTCGGCATCCAGGTCGACGACGCGGCCGTGCATCATCTGAGCCACGGCGTACAGGGCCGCTGCGGGATCCCGCTGGACGCGTACGCGCTTGAACACTTCGAAGAGCGTGATGCTGGGCACAACCAGTTGCCCGGTGTCGGCGATGGGCTCCGCGAACTCGCCCGCGTTGGGACCGTCCGCGAAGTACTCCAGCCACGCCGAGGAGTCGACGACGTTCACAGCCGGTCTGGATCGCGCGGCACCGACGTGTCGATCCCGCGCAGAAACCCGCGCGACGCCTCGATGGGCTCGACGGGGATCAGCTCGATCCGTCCCTTGTACCCGAGAGCTTGCAACTTCTGCCCCGGCTTGAGGGCGAGATGTTCACGCACATCCTTGGGAATCACGACTTGGAAGCGCGGGGAGAGGGTCACGATGGTCATGGAGGCCTTGGCGGGGGTGTCTTACGGATTGGCGTTT
Organism: Longimicrobiales bacterium; assembly: GCA_965232315.1. Classification (GTDB taxonomy): domain Bacteria; phylum Gemmatimonadota; class Gemmatimonadetes; order Longimicrobiales; family Gaopeijiaceae; genus BD2-11. The sequence goes on from CBDDPN010000010.1 coordinate 444,132, forward strand.
GATATCCTATACGTAAGACGGATATACTATCGATACAGAAATCGCAAGACGATATGGAATCCTCCGAACCAGCCTTCCAGCCGGGCCATCCGCTCCTCAAGTCGAGTCATACGATCGCCCAGCTTGCCCGTTTCCCGCCGCATCGCGCGCTGGCCAGGCACCAGAAACGGCACCGAGCGCGACGGCTGCCGTGATGATGGTCAAGATAGCGACGGATCATCACAACTCGATCAGCATCCCGTCCTCGGCGTGCTCGAAGCGTTCGAGGGGGAGCGCCGCCAGCACGTCGTCGCCCATGTGGGTGAGCATGATGCGCTCGCAGTCGAGCTCCGCGCGGCGTGCCCGCAGCGTCTCGATGTCCATGTGGACGGGGGCGCCCGGCCGCAGGCTCCAGGCCTCGCAGATGAAGATATCGGCCCCGGCGGCGGCATCGATGAGGTGATCATCCCACGCGGTGTCGCCCGAGAAGGCGATCACCTTGTCTGCCACCTCAATGCGCAGCGCGTGGGGGTTGGTCGCGGGGACGTGGGTCACGGGATAGCCGGTCAAGGTGAGCCCGCCGGGCCAGACCCCGCCCAGGGTCACGGGGCGGAGCGATGCGTATTCGCGAATATCGAGGTTGAAGCGGTCCGGGCGTGGGGACGCGCTGGGGAACAGATGGTCCGCCAGCCCGGGGAGGCGCTCGGTGATGCCTTCGGGGCCGAGGACGGTGAGGGGTCGCCTCACCCCGGCGGCGGCCCGCTGGAGCGCCAGCCATGGGATGCCGGCGTAGTGGTCGCCGTGCATGTGGGTGACCAGAACGGTGTCGATGGCGTTCGGGTCGACGCCGAACTTCCTCAGCCCCACCAGGGCGGAGGCGCCGCAGTCCACCAGGAAACGGTTCGTGTCCGACTCCACGCACAGGCAGGTCTGCAGACGTCCGCCGCTGCCAAAAGCGTCGCCGCAGCCGATGAAGCGGATGCGGACGCGACCAGCGGGCGATTCCCCGCCCGCGCTGCCCGTACCCCTCTCCATTCCACCGCCGGCCCAGGCGCTGTCGTCCCGGTCTGGATTCCGATCGCTGGCTACCACCTCTCCTCCTCCTCCATTGTCGTAAACAGGAGCACTCTCTCCTTGACGGGCTCGCCGGTGACTTCCCGCCAACACTCCGCATACAGGTCCACCTGGCGGCGGTAGGCGCGCCGGCGGCGCGGGAAGTCGGGGTCGTCGCCCACGTCGGTCTTGTAGTCGACGATCACCCAGCCGTCGGCTTCGCGGAAGGCCAGGTCGATGACACCTTCGACCAGTTGAGGGATGCCGCCATTGTCCGCCGGGCGCTCCAGCGCGAAGGGCACTTCGGGCAGGCGCATCCGGGCGCGCTCGGCCCGCTGCCAGAACTGCGACCCCCGAACCCGCGCCACCAGTGACATGAGTTCCTCCAGTTCGGCGGGCGCCCCGCGTTCGTCGAGGGGACGCTCGTGCTCCACCAGCAGCGCGCGCGCCAGGAACCCGAGCGCCTCGCCTTCGACTCCCTGGGCGGCCGCGGCCAGGGTTCCGTGCACCGCGCTGCCCCATTCGTACCCGCGGAGGGTGGTGCGATCCGGTCGTCGCCGCGTCGCGGGGGCATCCGACCTGGCCGACTCCACACCGTCGTCCCGGCTCCGAACCCCGGCCTCGTCCGGCGTCGCGGCCTCGCCCGCATCCGCCTCGTCGCCCTTCGCCAGCTCGGTGATGGACGCGAACTCGTACGACGGCCGGGCTCCCGCGACCACCCCGGCCCCGGCCACCGCCGTCTCCGCCAGCAGGTCCTCGGCGCTTCGGGCCATCTTCTCCCGGGACTGCGGCAGGTCGGCGGCGAGGTTGAGCGTGTCGGCTTTCCGGTCCAGCCAGTCGTCGAAGATGCCCCAGCACGACTTGCCGCCCTTGCGCGCGATGACCAGCTCCTCCTTCGCGCGGGTGCAGGCCACGTAGAGGATGCGCTGTTCCTCGGCCTCAAGGAACCGCACTTCCTCCTGCGCGAGTCCGGGCCATTCGAGCGGTTGCGCGAGCCTCAGGGAACTGTAGGGGCCCGCGGGAGCGGTGACGGCGGCGAAGGCTTCGGCCCTGCCCTGCGAGCCGCGGCGGGTGTGGGCGTCCAGATGGCGTTTGTGTGAGACGCTCTGCGCGGGGTTGGCGAGGACGACCACGGTGCCCTCCAGGCCCTTGGCCTTGTGCAGGTTCATCACCCGCACCGCATCGCCCTGTCCCGGATTGAAGGGCGCCTCCGCGTCCTCCCAGCGCAGCGCCGCCTCCAGGGCCTCGACCGCCCCCGCCAGCGACGCGTTGCCGCGCAGCGCCTCCGCCCGCACCGAGTCCAGCGCGTAGGCCAGAATGCCGGCGCGCAGTGTGCCGAGCGAGCTGCTTGCGACGAAGGGCATCAGCCCCAGCCGGTCCACCAGGCGCCCGATGACGATGTCGGCGGGCTCGCGGCGGCTCTCCTTCCACCACTCGTGCAGCGTGGCGAGCGCTTCCGTCACCTCGGGGTCGGCCGTCTCGCCGGAAGCGACATCCTCTTCCCGACCCTGGTCCCGGGGCTTGGAGGTGAAGTCGAATCTGCCCCCGGCCAGTGCGTGCCCGGCCAGCTGTTCGTGATCGAGGCCGAAGCAGAGTCCGGTGAGCACGGCAACGACGTTCACCGGGTTGCCCGGGTCGATGAGGGTCTCGAGCAGCAGGACGAGTTCCCGGAGCTCCCCCTCCGGTCCTGCCTGCGCCCCGGACACCTCGATGGTCACGTTGCGTTCTTCGAGCGCGCGCGCATAGAGGTCGAGGTGCGCCTTCTTGCGGGTGAGTACCAGGAAGTCGCCCGCCGTGCGCTCCCCGCTGTCGATGCGCGCCCGGATCCAGCTCGCGAGCATCGCCGCTTCGAGGCGCGCCGCGTCAATGTTGCGCCGAGCCTTGGGCACGAGGTATTCGAACACGCCCTCGGGCCCGTCCGGTTCTCGCGGATAGGGCACCATGGGCGCGAAGCACGCCTGGCGATCGGTTTCTTCCCGGGGGAAGCGGGCGGGATCGTCGAAGACCTCATTGACCAGGTCGGCGACCGTCTGGCGCGAGCGGAAGTTGGTGGTGAGCTGGAGGACCGCGCCGAAGTCCCTGAAGCGGGCACGCACCTGGTTGTAGACGGCGATGTCGGCGCGGCGGAACCGATAGATGCTCTGCTTGGGGTCCCCCACCACGAACAGGGCGCCGGGACGAGGAACGGCGGTGCGCCAGTTGGAGGGCTGGGATCCGCCGGGCTCCGACGCGAGCAGGAAGAGCAGCTCCGCCTGGATCGGATCCGTGTCCTGGAACTCGTCGATGAGGACGTAGCGGTATCGTTCCCCCAGATCCCGGCGCACATCGGGGTGTTCACGAAGCAGCGCCGCCGTCAGCATCAGCAGGTCGTAGAAGCTGAGCAGCCCGATCCGCAGGCGCTCTTCGGCGAATTCGAGGGCCGCCCGCCGGACCAGCCGGATCACCATCGAATAACGATGCGCCAGCCAGCGGGCGAGATGCCGGCGAATCGGGCTCTCTTCGCCCCCCAGCGCAGCGAGATCATCCCTCAGCCGCTTGACTTCGGCCGCGCCTTCCCGGGTCGGCTGAGGCCACCGGTTGAGCGTGACCTTCTTCCCGGCAGCCATCTTCTCGGCCGCGTCGAAGAGCGCCGCGAGGTCGTCCCATCCGCGGAAACGGCGCGTGTAGCGGAGGGAGCGCACCATTTGCTGGGCCGGGTCCCATCCGCGTTCGGGCTCATCGTCCGGAATCAGCGCGAGCGCCCGGTCCAGCAGTTCCTCAAGCACGGCGCGAACCCTGCGCGCATCCTCGGGCGCCGGCACGGCGACAGGCTCCGCCGGATACTCGACATCGAGGTTCTCCACCATCTGATCGAACGCCTTGCGCAGCTGATCCACCCTGAGGCCGGCGCGCGCCAGTTGCTCGACCAGGGGATCCGAGTCGGAGATGATGCGCTCGACGAAGCTCGTCCAGAAGCGGTCCTGGATGAGCTGGGTTTCGGCTTCCTGCGCTTCCTGAAAATCCGGATCGAGGCCGGCTTCGATGGGGCGCTCGCGCAGCAGGCGCGCGCAGAAGGCGTGGATGGTGCCGAGGAACGCGCGGTCGATCCGGTCGATTGCGCGGCGAAGCCGGGCAGCCCTCTCCACTTCCTCCGGTCGCGTGCACGCCTCGCGATAGCCCCGCTCCAGCGCCACCTGAAATCGCTCCCGCAGCTCAGCCGCCGCCTTGCGCGTGAAGGTCACGGCCGCGATATGGGCGACCTCCGCTTCAGCGCTCTCCACCAGCGCCACCATGCGATCCACGAGCAGGGTGGTCTTGCCCGCTCCGGCGCCGGCTTCGACCAGGAAGCTGGTGCGGAGCTCGGTCCGGACACGCTGGCGCTCGTGGTCGTCGACCGGCGGGGGCCGCTGGGCCACCTCGGCGCGCCGGACCTCCGACGGGTTCACGATGACGCTTCTCCGGCCCTGGATCGGGCCTCGAGGGCGTGCAGGAAGCCGGCGCCCTCCTCATCCCAGTTGCGGATCGCGCGCAGTCCCTCGAGTTCGGGCACCTCGCCGATGCGCTCCTTCACCCAGTCCGCAAGCGGCGAGTTGGCACCGAAGTCGGTGCCGCGCACCCGGCACACCGCCTTGTAGTCGCAGAAACGGCAGTCGCCGGAGTCGTCGGTGGGGAGGAAGTGGCCGCCGGCGATCCGGTCGAGGAGGCGGCCGACCAGCTCGGGCCCCGCAATCAGGTCGTGGGCGGAGTACCGCCGGGTGCGATTCTCCCCCTTGCGGGTGGGGAAGTGGTATTCCATGACCACGGCCCGTTCGTCGTGCAGGAGGCTCGCGGCCACCGAGTAGACGACATGCTGCAACCGGCGGCCGCCATCGTAGATGCCCTTCTTCGCGGTGAAGCTGTAGGTCCCGCCGGTCTTGTAGTCCACAACCCGCAACCCGGCGCGCGACTCGTCCAGCCGGTCGATGGCGCCCCGCACCATCACGGGGCCGGAAGGCGCTGCGAACGGAAGCGGAGGCTCGCCCCGGAGCCCGAAGGTCAGCTCGGTGGCGATCCAGGAGGGCGGGTCCCGGCGGATCATGTCGACGAACGATTCGGCGTCGGCGGCCAGTGCCTCCAGTTCGCGCGTACGCACCGTGTCGCTGGGGGCGGGCACTTCGCGGACTTTGCGGCCGACTTCCTCTTCCAGGATGGCCGCGACCAGGCTCTCGAACGCGGGTTCAGCGTAGCCGATGGCCTGTTCACGAGCCTCGATCAGGGCGCGCTCGTACAGGCGGTGCAGGACGCTCCCGCGCCCGAGAGCATCCAGCCAGCCCTCGGGGTCATACGCCGGATCGTCCGGAGCCCGGACACCCATCACGTAGCGGTACAGGTAGCGCTTCGCGCAGGCGCCCAGCGTGGCCAGTGCGCTCGCGGAGACGGCGCGCTCGGGGTCGCGACGCGGGTCGAGCCCGGGGCGCGGGGCGATCTGCCCGTGGAAGGCGGTGACCACGTCGCCGGCGAGCGCATCGCGCGCCCGCAGTCCGGCCCCGATGCGAGGGAAGGCCTCCCGGACCCTCTCCTCGCCGTCCAGAAGACGGCCATTCCTCTCGAGCGACGCCATCCAGACGTCGGTGGAGTCGAGATGCTGGGCGCGTCGGGGGACGAGGCCCGCGCGCTTGCGGGCGTGCGCTTCCAGGTCTTCGAATGTGGCCGACGGATCCTCGTGCATCAATCTGAAGGCCTGCAGGAGCTCCGCGGAGGGGGAAACGGCTCGCGCCTCCGCGGGATCCCAGGCGGCGTAACTCAGGCAGACCGAGCCCCGCAGGCGGGCGAGGAGCGCCGCCAGGCGGAAGCGTCGCTCGCGGATGCGGTCGGTGGAGAGGGGCAGGTCGGACCCGGCCAGCTGGATGCGGTCGCGGTCGAGCAAATAGGGATCCTGAGTGGCCGAGCCGCCCAGCCGGTGGGCGTCGAGGCCCACCACGAAGGTGGCCGGTCGGCCCGTCCGGCCCCCGTTGCCGATGTCGGTGAGGTAGAGCGCCCCTCCCGCCGAGCTCCACGGCGCGCTCCCTTCCGCGCGCGGGGCGGGGACCGGGAACGTGATGTGGCGCCGCACGATGGCGGCAGCGGCGCGGTAGTCGGTCTTGCGGACAAGGGCGGCCTCGACGCGCTCGAGGGTGCGCGTGAGGCGCTCGAGCGCGGTGTCGTCGACAGAGCTGCCCGGGGATGTGCGCGCCAGGAACAGGCGGAGGCCGCGCGCGACCTGCGCCGGGGATACCGCCTTGGCGGCGGCCGTGTCTCCCTCGGCGGAAATCGGCGGCGTTGCGCGCAGGACAGGCACGAGAAGGCCGCGCAGTGCCCGAAGCTCGCGGCGGGCCCGCTGCCTGCGGCGGTCCAGCTGCTCCGCCGATTCGTACTTGCCGGCCCTGTATTCGTCGACGTCCGCCAGCGCCCGCTCGATGGCGGGGAGATAGCGGTCGCGTCCCCACCCGATGCGCAGCGAGCGCAGTCGGCGGGCCAGGGTGGCGCCGCGGATCCACTCGTTGGGTCGGGGGGCGGTGAGGTCGCTCGCGTAGAGCAGCGTGCGCACCACCGCGGCGTCGAACCCGCCTTCGATCCAGCGGAAGTACGCCGCCGCGACGCGTCCGGGTCGCGTGCGCACCACCGGCAGTCCGGTGGCGAAGGTCACGGGGACGCCCATCCGCTCGGCGAGCGCGTGCAGGGCGGAGCCGTACACGGACGGATCCGTGGCCACGATCTCGACCTCGTCCCAGCCGAGCCCGCGCTCTCGCGCCCGCCGCATCACCTCGCGCAGCTCGGTCTCGACGCTGTTGGCCACGAAGATGTCCAGCACGGCGCCCTCGGTCGCCGAGTCGGCTGCCGGAGCTTCCTCCAGGGCATGCAGATGGGAGAACCGGCTGGTCGCCTCCCCGGCCGCGCGCCACACCAGGGAAGCGGGGGTTGCGAGCCCCAGCACCGGATCGGCTTCCAGGACTTCCGCGCCGCGTCGCCCGAGCGCGGACAGGAAGCGGCCGGCCAGACCCCGCCGTTCGATCCCCGGCGCCAGGTAGACGCGCCGGGCGATGAGCGCGCCCGCCTCGTCGGCTTCCTCTCCGGCCCGCAAGGCCCAGGTCGCCGCCCGGTAGATGCCCGCGGTATCCGTGAGGTCGCGTTGCCGCAACCGGGCCTCGTACGCACCCAGGACGCGGGACAGGATGCGCGCCTTGGCGGGGTCGGTGAGCGGGGCGTCGGCGAGCCTCCCGGCCCGGACGCCGGCGAGGCGCAGGGTCGTCACCGCGCGCGCGAGCGCCCGCCGCATCCCCACCCCCCGGGCCAGCCGGGCGTGTTCGTCCTCCTCGCCCCCCAGCAGCACTTCGTCGATGGCCTCGTCGAGGAGCCCCTCCTCGTCGAAGGCGTCGGTGAGGCGAATCCCGCGCGCGGCCAGCGCGGGTCCGGCCACAGTGATCGCCAGCATGCGGGTGGTGGTGGCCTCGAACCCCACCCAGGAGCCGGCGACGAGCGCGAGCTGGCGCAGGAGTTCGCGGCCTTCGCCGCCGGTCCGGCACACGACCACCTTGCGGTCCAGGGGGTGCTCGCGGGAGACGCGCGCCAGCGACCGCACCAGGACGGAGGTGTTGCGGAGGCCGGGGAGGGGATCGGAAGTGTCGGCCGGTCGAGCCGACGCGCGCGCCCGGGAGGCGCCGGGTGCCCGAGTCGGGGGATCGGCTGGCGCGCCGGACGGGCTACCTGCCTGGTCGCCGGCCGCGGCTTGTGGGTCGGTCGGGGTGGCTCCCCGGTCGCGGGTCGGAGTTGTCTCCTGGGCGCCGGTGAGCGCCGGCGGAGGATCCCCTCCCAGATCGAAGGAAAACTGGTCTTCCTTCCGCTTCCGGGGCATCAGCGAATGCGACGAGTACCGGGGAAGTTCAGGAAGTCACGCTGCCTCAACGCCGCCACTTCACGAACGGATACACGAGCCGCGCCGCCAGCGAGCGCGGATAGGTCTCCTCCATCCCCTCGAAGCCGAGCCGCTCGGGCTGCTCCTGGTCGGCCGGCCAGTAGGCGGTTCGGAAGATCCAGTCCCACACGCTCAGCACGATGCCGAAGTTCTGACCGCCCCTCCCGTGCTGCACCACGTCGTGGTGCCACACGTGCATCTTCGCCGAGTTGAGCAGGTACCGGAGCGGCCCCCAGTCGATGCGCAGGTTGGAGTGATTGAGGTCCTGCATGAGGGTGCTCACGATGGCCATCAGAAGGATGACCGTGCCGTCGACGCCCAGAATCACCAGCGGCAGGTACGAGAGCGTCTTGTAGACCACCACCTCGCCCCAGTGGAAGCGGAAGTTCCCGATCCAGTCCAGCTCCTCGATGCTGTGGTGAAGCTTGTGAAACTCCCACAGCCACGGGGTCAGGTGAAGCAGCCGGTGGATGTTCCACTCCACGAAATCCTTCACCACGAAGAACACCACGAACTGGAGCCAGAGCGGCTGCGACGAGAACAGCGCGAGCGACTCGGGCACCGGCACGCCCATCTCGAAGAGCATTCCGTTGAAGGACTGCACCAGCCGGCCGGTGACCATGGCCAGCAGAACCCCGAGGTAGTGTCCGTTGAATGCCAGCCAGAACAGGTCCTGCCAGATACCGCGCCGGAGTGCGCGCTGCTTCCTGCGCCAGGGCCAGAGCCTCTCGAGGAGGAAGCAGAACAGCGAGACGGCGATCAGCCAGAAGTAGTATTGAAGATAGACGGGCATGGCGGTTCGCTTTCAGGGGACGGCCTGGGCTCTGCTCGGCAGATGGCCACGAGGTCACATGATGATAGGGAGTTCCGGGTGAGCATGACTAGTCGGCATCGGTCAGGCGCCAGAGCACCCAGCTGGCCACGGACCGGAGCGGCCTCCACACCTCCGATCGCTCGAGCACGGCCTTCGGCGTGGGGCGCTCTTCGAGTTCGTCCAGCCGGCGCAGTCCCTCGCGAACTCCCAGGTCGGTTGCCGGCATTACGTCGAGCCGTCCGAGCTTGAAGAGCAGGAACATCTGCGCGGTCCAGACGCCGATGCCGCGCACGACGGTCAGGCG
>CBDDPN010000011.1:0-12332 GCA_965232315.1 Longimicrobiales bacterium
GCCCGCTCACCACCCCTTCGATGTCGTACCGGTTGGCGGCCCGGAAGCTGTTCCCGTCGATGGTGAGGTCGAACGCCGGGTCGCCCAGGGGCCGCAGGTGGATCGACCCGCCGACCTGGGCGGCGCCGCCGGAGCGCAGGCTGGCCGACAGAGTGGCGCGCGCATCCCCCGCCAGCTGCAACACACCCTCCATCTCCGTGTAGCGAACTCCGAGCGCCGGCAAGGACAACGCGCCTTCCGTCAGGGACAGTTCGCCGTTCGTGCGCATGTTGCCGGGAGGGCCGGCGAGGCGGAGCTGTCCATCGACAAGCCCTTCCACTTCCTCAAGAGCCGGGATCACGCGGGACACGATGGCGATCGGGAACTCCCGCGCGATCACCGCGATGTCCATGGGTTCTTCGGGAAAGCGGGTGGGAACCTGCTCGAGCTCCAGCGCCGCGGCCAGCGCCCCCCGCGCCGACAGCACCTGCGCATTCTCGTTCCACGCCTCGATCTCACCCGAGATCCGTCTGTCCCGGTACCCGAGATTGCCCGCGATGCGCGCGAATTCAACGTTTCCGTATCCGGGATTGACGGCCTCGAAGGACGTCTCCATGCCGGGGTCGTCGCCGGTCCGGGAGACCTCCAGGGTGAGGTTCACCACACCGCGGAGGTTCCTGTCCGCCAGGGTGGTCAGCCGCGCCACGTGCGCGAGTCTCTCCAGGGGCAGGTCGCGGACCAGCAAGTCGAAGTCGGCGGGGCCGCGACCGCGCGGAATGAAGCCGTCGGCTTCGATCCTCATCCCCCCCACGCCAGGGCGCGTGAAGCTGAAATCGTCAACCCTGAAGCTCCGGGGATCCCAGATGAGCCGTGCCGGACCCCCCAGGTTCCAGCGGCCGCCGACGAAGCGCGCGGTGAGCTCGTCGAGGTTGACCACTCCACCGGTGGAGTCGGCCTGATAGGTGGCGCCCGCGTGGTAGCTTTCCTCGCCGGAGCGCTGCAGGTCGGCGTGCAAGCGGCCACCCGAGCGGGACAAGTCCAGATCGATGTCGGCAGAGACGAAGTCCCGCCCCTCGACAGCGAAGGAGTCGGCGACGATGGAGGCGTTGAGCCGTCCCGCGGTGCCCGGGAGGCCGTCGACCGCAACCTCCAGCTCCGCCCGGGCGATCGCGTTGTCCTGATAGCGGAAGCCCTCGATGCCGACGACGCCCTCCGCCGCGAACCGGTCCACGGCGCCTCTCAGGGTGGCTTGGGCAGTGACGCGTCCGTCCAGTGCGATGTCCCTCAGCAGGGGAAGGGTGTCGGGATCGATTCCTTCCAGGCGCAGCAACTCGCCCTCAAGGCGCGAGAGCGTGTCGGCCGCGATGATGGGGCCGCTCATGAAGAAGGGCCGCAGGCCGTCCAGCGACTCGCTGGCGAAGGTCACGCGGACCTCGCCCGGGGGGAGCCCCTCCGCGAGCCCCAGGTCTCCGGAAGCGTTCAGGTTCCCGAGGCTGGTCGCGACGTGCAGGGTGTCCAGGGTGGCCGCGCCCGCCTCGAGCCGGAACGCCGACCGGGCCGAGTCCACGGTGACCGGGCCTACTGTGGCGAAGGCAACGCTTGCCCTCACATCGGCCTCGACCGAACCGGCTCCAAGCCCGCGGCCGTCGGCGAAGACGCCGCCGGTGACGATGGTGGGTTCCGGCAGCACGGGCAGAATGCGGGAGAGGTGAAAGTCGCGCACATCGGTTTCGACCAGGTAGCTCCGGCCGATGTCGCGCGCGTCGAAGCGTGCGTTCGCGGCCAGCGGCCCCGCGGGCGTTTCGAGATCGACTTCCATCATCAGGTCCGCGAGGGGTCCACGCGCGCTCACGGCGCCGCTGGCTTCGCCGGTCACCGGCAGCTGGGGGAAGTAGGCGCCCAGCGCTGTGAACGAGAGTGGCGTGAGGTCTCCGGTCACGTCCAGAACGGTCTGGCCGCCCGTGTGGCCGACCGTTCCCCGGGCGACGATGGCGGACTCCGGGAGCCCCGGCGCGGCGTGCTCCAGCGAAGCGGAGAACTCGATGCCGCGGGTCAGGCGCCCCGAGGCGTCGATGCGGAGAGAGCCTGCTCCCTCGACCGCCAGGCGGCCGTCCATCTCGCCGAGCAGGCCGTAGTGAAACGGCGCTGCCGTGAGGGAAAAGGCGGTCAAGCCCGGGTCCGGGCCGAGGTGCACCCGGCCATCGAACGCGAAGCGCGAGGGAGGGCGCGCACCGCTGGCTTCAACCGTCTCGAGCTCGCCCGCGACCTCCAGGTCTTCGGGCCTTCCCGCCAGTTGCACGCGGCCGCTGAGCGCGCCCCGCCAGGGGAGCGGCGGGTTCAGCCATGGGTCCAGGGCGGAAACGCGGAGCTCCCGCAGGCCCAGTTCGCCGTCCAGAAGGGCTGAGCCGGCAGAGACGGTCAGGTTCAGGCGGCCGTCGAGACCTCCGTCCTCGGTGCGCAGGTCGAGCGAGGAGAGGACGAGCGTGGTGGTGTCCGACCTGAAGCTCAAGCCCAGATCCAGGGCGCCGCGCGCGGAGGGCAGACCGGGAACCAGCCAGTGGATGTCTTCGAGGGCCGCCACCGGCGCGCTCAGGCTCGCGTCGAAACGCACGTCTTCGTCCCAGGCGACGACGCCCGTCCCGGACATCTCCGTCCCCGGAAGCCAGAGGCGTTCGGCGTTGATGTCGACTTCGTTCTCGCGCACGAGCACCTGTCCGCGGAAGTCGGCCACCTCGAAGGGTTCTCCGGTCAGGCTCCCCAGCAGGGAGAGAGCGAACACGTCGAAGGCACTCCGGCCCGTTCCGATGGAGACTTCGCGCAGGCGCCCGCGGATCCGGCTGAACCTCGGCTCCAACAGGAACCCGTCGCCTGCGGAGGCGTCCACAACCCCGGCGTCGGTGGGGGACGCCGCTGGCGGGCGCACGATGACCTCGCCGTCGAACAGGGAGACATCGCGCACGATCAGGGACGACCCCGAATCCTGCGATACCGCCTGGGGGTTCAGGGCCATGGCCTGGCCGAGCGAATCTGCAAGGATCCGCTTCCAGTTCCAGTCGTCTTCCCCTGGACGCCCTTCGACGATCAGGACGGGATTCCAGAGTTCCAGTCCGGCCAGGGAGTATTCGCCGCGAAGGAGGCTCCAGATCGAATAGCGCACGCGTACCGAATCGGCGCTGAACGAAGGAGGACGGCCGGGTTCACGGATCGTAACTGCGGACAGGGTGGTCTCGGCAAACAGGTCGCCGGAACGCATCTCCGATACGGCGACTTCCGCGTTCAACCGCGTTGCAGCCTGCGCGAGCAACAAGTCGAGGACGACCTGCTGGCCACCCCGGGTGCGCGCCAGCACGGCCAGCGCGGCGCCCATGAGCGCGACAACCGACAACGTTGCGGTCAGCAGAATGCGGCGGCAGCGCGCGCGCGGGCGACCCATCTCTCCCTCGGGACCCGAAGTGGACGCCGCCCGGGACATCAAAAGACCTGTCCCAGGGAGAGATGGAACTGGAGTCGACTGAGAGACCAGTCCGCCGATTCCCCGAACAGCACGGGATACGGCAGGATCTCCAGCTCGCCGGAACGCACGAACTCGGGCGCTGTCGCAAGCTTCTCCTCGGGATGGTCCAGCGCCGGATCCCAGGGCCGGATCCCGGAGGTCAGGACGCGGTGCTCTTCACCTCCGCGGAACCGGTAGGCCAGATCCAGCCGCAGAGGGCCAATGGCGGTGAAATAGCGGACTCCCATTCCAGGCGTCCATTCCAGGGTCGCGGGGTCCCGGGAGCTGTCGTCGGGCCACACCTGCCCGAAATCCAGGAACAACGCTCCCTGCCAGTCGGTCGAGCTGAAAGGGAAACGCAGCTCGACGTTGCCCATCAACAGCCTGCTTCCCCCTGTGGGATTGGAGGTGAAACGGTCGTCATCGATGGTCCGGGGATCGCAGGTCAGGTCGACGATCTGGTTCGGAGTACAGGGGACTACGCCGGACGGATCCGGGCCCACCAGCGTCTCCACATCCACGAACAGCACGCGCGGACCCAGCTGATTGTGCGCGAAACCGCGCACCGAGGTGGCGCCGCCCGAGTAGAACCGCTTCTGCGGGTGCGCGATGGCGGAGCCGATATCAGGGCCCAGCGCTCCGAACCCTCCGGCGCCCAGCCATCCCCCGCGCACGCGTCCGGCCACGGCCCAGCCTGCCCCGACTTCGCGGGATCCCGAGGCTTCCCCGATCGCCAGATTGTAGGCGAAGTCGGATCCGGTCAGGCGGGAGGCGTGCTCGATGTCCGCGCCCAAAGCATACTCCGAAGCAGGTCCGAAACCCTGGCCAACCCCCTCGCGGGAGAGCCGAATCCCCACCGGCGACAGCCAGTTGTTGCTTTGCAGCACTGCAATACCCGCGAAGTCGCACACCAGATAGCTGGAGCAGAAGAAGATGTCCGCCGCGTCCAGCTTTCCTCTCGTCGGCTGATAGAAGACGGTCTGCGAGCGCCCCGGGGCGCCACTGCGGGTAAGCGACAAGTCGACGCCGAGGCTCTGGCGCACGAAGAGGTCGGGCAGACTCTGTCTCTCCCAGAACACATTGACGGCGAAGGTGTTTCGCAGCGAGAAGAGATGCGGCTGGGAGAATTGCGCCGAGAGCGACCAGTTGTAGCGGCCGTAGGGGCCGGTGCCGGCGTCACGGCAGAGTGTCGAGCCGAGGGTCGAGTTGAGGATGTTCGACAGCCGCCCCAGCAACTGAAGCCGACGCCCTCCTCCGGAGAAGTTCCGGCTTGTCCAGCTCGCTTCGGTGTTGACGCAATCGGCCGTGCTCCAGCCGGCCCCCGGGCGAAATCGGTGAATGTCGCCCTCGGCGACGCGGATCGAGACGGGGATCACGCTGTCGGTCTGTGCGACCAGCTCCTCGGTCACGGCCACGCTGCTGAAGACCTCCATCCCGTAGAGGTTGCGCCGCGCCTCGAGGACGAGTTCGGCGTCATAGGCGCTGCCCTCCCGGAAGGGCACCATCCCCAGGATGACGCCATCGTCCACCTTCTCGTTTCCCTCTATGGAGATGGGTCCGAAACGGCCCGCAGGTCCTCTGAACACGTCGAAGTTGACGCGCGCGCCGTACAGTTGGTCAGCCGGAATCAGGATGTCGAGGAGCACTTCGGCGTGGGCGTATCCGTCGTTGCGCAGCCGGATCGTCAGGGAATCCCGGGCAGACACCAGCGCCATCTGGTCGAGCGGCTCTCCCTCGCGCACCGGAAGGTCGTCGAGCAGGTCGAGGTCGCCGGGCGGATCGAGCCCGTTGAAGGCCAGGGAGTCGATGAGAACCGGCCTGCCCTCCTCGACCCGGAACGTGATCCGGACCCCCTCCCCGGTGCGGTCGAGCGTCGGCTCGATGAGCGCTTCCCGGTATCCGTGCCGGTAATAGAACAGACGCAGACGGGCCACATCGCGCTCGAACTCGCGCGGGCCGAAGAAGTGCTGGTCGATGGCGAAGGCGCTTCCCGACCAGCAAAAAAAGGAAAGCAGCGGGCCCCTGCATTCGGTCGGCCGCGTTACGATGGAGGCTCCCAGCACGCGATCGGAGAAGGCCTCGTTGCCTTCAAAGCGGAGTGAGGTGACCTCTTCCAGCTCCAGCTGGGTGGCGGCGTACAACGCGGTCGCCGACAGGGAGGGGAGGACCACAATGATGGCCCGCGCCACCGCGCGAAGGCGCGCCGTTGCCCCGGGCAGAGAGGCCCCGCGACAGGACCAGGCGGGAGTCACGCGCTGCTCGCAACACCCGGCGACGGCAGATTCTCGAAGGCGCGGCGGAGAAAGGCCTCGCGCGCGACTGGCCGGAAGCCATTCGCCGACGTGGAACGCAGATACCGGGTAATCTCGATCCTCTCCTTCGTCGCCCGCACCAGATTGCAGCTGTTTTTGCCTTTCTCCGACCCGCGCCCCCGGTCGGATGCCGTGGTGCCGCTGCACACCAGGAGCGGGGGCGGCTCTGCGGCGGTCGGGCCGTTGGGAAGGCCTTTCGAGACGAAGGCGCGATGCAGATGGCCGAACAGCACCAGCTCCACGCCCATGCGGGCCAGCCGGCTGACGATGCGCCTCGAGCGCGGGAGCGCCGCGATGCGGTCCCCACCAGGGGCGCCCACCAGCGCGTGGTGCACCACCAGCACGCGCAGGTGCCCGTTTCCGGCCCGGGCGAACGCCGATGCCGCGCGTTCCAGTTGGGCGTCGTCCACATTGCCGTTGATGATCGCGCGGTCGGGCGTGGTGGTGTTGAGCGAGACGACGACCGCTCCGTTGACCCTGTGTTCGACGTCGAGTTCGTTCGCGATCCAGCGGCGGTAGTTGCGGAAGGGCGCCGAGGCGCGTTCCCACAGGCGGTACAGGGGCACGTCGTGGTTGCCGGGCGTCGCGACCAGCGGGACTGCGGGGAGGCGCTTCAGGTAGGCGGAGGCGGCCGCGTACTCCCGATTCCTGGCTCGCTGCGTGAAGTCGCCCGACAGGGCTATGAGGTCAGGGGCGACGGAGTGCGCCAGTTCGAGGAAGTCCGACGCGGCCGCCGGCGCGTGCGGTCGCCCGAAGTGCAGGTCGGAGCCGTGCAGAATGGTGAACACGCCGTCCCGGTTGTTCACCGTGCAACCGCCGTCTTCGCGCCGAGTTCGCCTTGTCGGGACGAGAGATGGACCATGGCCGCCATCGCGGCCGCGATCAACAGGAGGCTGATGACCTGCGCGACGGTCAGGCTACCCAGGAAGCGGTCGTCCTTGGCGCGCACGAACTCCACGAGGAAGCGGGCAGCGGAGGCCATGGCCAGCCAGACCGTGAAGAGCCAGCCGGGTGCGTGGTGGTTCTTCCGGAGGCGCCAGACGACCGCGAAGATCAGCAGCGCCATGGCGATCTCGTACAGCTGTGTGGGATGCACCGGGACGATCTGTCCGTAGCTCTCAACCAGAGCCGGGTCCACCTGGATGCCGAAGCGCGCCAGGTTGTCGACCGAACTTGGAGGCGAGCCCTGGGGAAAGCGGATGCCCACCCAGGAGGCCGTCGGGCGTCCGTAGTCGTCTCCGACCAGGAAGCAACCGAATCGACCGACCGCGTACGCGACCGCCATGCAGGGGGCGGTCAGGTCCAGCGTCTGACGTACGGGCAGTCGCATTCGCTTCATTTGCAACAGGACGAGCACGGTCGCCAACAGAAAGCCCCCGTACCACACCAGTCCGCCGCGCGCGAACAGGAAACGCGGATTCTCGACCAGCCTCGGGTAGTTCAGGAAGACGTAGTAGAGCTTGGCGCCGACAATTCCCCCGATCACCGCGGCGAACACGAGATCCCAGGCACGGTCGGGATCGATGCCGACCTCCTCCATCTGGGCGCGCAGGAGATAGCCGGCCGAGAGAAAAGACAGGAAGAGCATGACGCCGAACGAAGTGACCGGCTCTCCGCCCAGGATCGGAAACCACTCGGGAAAGCGAAACAGGATCGGATACACGGCGCCCCAGCGGGTTCAGGGTTGCGTCAGGCGGACACGCTCGGGTGTCGGACGGGCCGGCCTGCCGGTTGTGCGGGTAGGCCCGGGCGTCATTCGCGCAGGCCGGGAAACGGGAGCGAGGCGTCGGCGGAGAGATCAAGGTCGGAGCTCTCTCCCCGGTCCAGACGAAAGGCGGCGGCGCGCGCGACCATGGCCCCGTTGTCCACCGACAGCCGCGGGGTGGCGTGGAAGAGCCGGACCTCGGCGTCATGCCTCCTGCGCAACTCTTCCCGGAGAGCGCTGTTGGCCGCAACGCCCCCGGCCACCAGCACGCGCTCCGTGCCCGTGCGCTCCACCGCCTGTGCCGCTCGGGTCGCCAGAACGTCGATGACCGCAGCCTGGAAGGACGCGGCGACGTTGGCGCGCTCAGCCTCGAGGTTGCCGTTCGCGTCGAGCTCCGCAACCTGGTTCGCGACCGCCGTCTTGAGGCCGCTGAACGAGAAGTCCAGAGTCTCTTTGCGGTCCGCCTTTCCGGAGGAGGCGAGCAGGGGTCGGGGGAACGCAAAGCGCTCGGCGTCGCCCCCCTTCGCCAGAGCCTCGAGCGGGGCTCCCCCCGGATACGGAAGCCCGAGCAGGCGGGCCACCTTGTCGAAGGCTTCTCCCGCCGCGTCGTCGCGCGTTCGTCCGAGAAGCCGATACTCGCCCCAGGCGCCGGCATGCAGGAGCAGGGTGTGTCCCCCGGACACCAGGAGGGCCACGAAGGGAGGCTCGGCGGAGGGATCCTCGATATGGGGCGCAAACAGGTGGGCTTCCATGTGATGAACGCCCACGATGGGGACGCCCGAGGCGTAGGCGGCCGCCTTCGCCCAGCACACGCCCACCAGCAAGGCTCCGATCAGCCCGGGGCCCGCGGTCACCCCGATGCCGTCGAGTTCCGCAAGCATGCATCCGGCGTCGTCCAGCGCGCGCCCGACGACATCGTCCAACACCTGCAGATGGGCCCGTGCAGCCAGCTCCGGGACCACTCCGCCGTACACCGCATGCACGTCCTGCGAGAGAATGACGTGCGAGCGGAGATCGTGCGCGCCACGGAGCACAGCTGCGGAAGTCTCGTCACAGCTGGTCTCGATCCCGAGAACGAGCAGATCGCTCACCGTTCCCGCGGCTCCTCACGGTTCACCAGCTCGACCCGCACCTCCACCGTGTCGGGCGAGAAACTGATCAGCCCGCCCGCAAGGCCGTTGCCCACCGCCACCCGCACCACCTGCGACTGCGCCATGCGCGACAGGTCGACGGGATCGAGCCGAATGGTGCGCAGATCCTCGACCCGGCTTGCCGGTCCGATGACGCGTATGGAGGGAGGGTCGGCGGTGGGAGGGGCGGCCAGCACCAACTCCCCGCGCGGGGCTCCCTCGAGGGTTGGCTCGACCGGCACATCCACCGCCATCATCGGCTCGAACGAGATGGACACGGCGGCGGGCTCGACGGACTCGACCACCACCCCTTCGATGCCCTGCAGGCGCACCCAGTTGCGGTCGATGACGAGCGAGGTGTCGGAGGAGCCGACGGCATCCACCGGAACCATGATGGAAGGCTGATTCCCGGCGAGGCGCAGAAGCTGGCGGGCGGTGCCGGCAAGTCGAACCGTCGCGTTGGCGGGGGTCGGGGCGCCCTCGACGGCCCATCGGGGATCATTCACCTGCACGCGCACCGGCACCCCATCGAAGGCCCGGCGCTCCGGCTGCTCCATCTGCACCACGACCCAAAGGACGATGGCCAGCGCCAGCGCGGCGAGCATCGGCGTCCAGTTGCGCGCCGCCTCGGGAGATTGCAAAGGCGCTTTCAGCTTGCCAGAAGCCTCTGAATCAATTCCAGGTTTTCCGGGGAATCCCACTCCGTTGCTCCGGCGATCTTCTTGTAGATGACCCCGTCCTTGCCGATCAGGAAGGACTCGGGGACTCCTGTGGTTCGGTAGGTTTGCTGGATGCGCCCGGAAGCGTCGTGCAGGATCTGAAACGTGAGTCCGTGCTCCCGGACGAAGCGTCCAATATCACCTCCGAGGTTCCCCACCGCATCCGGCTCTCCGCGAGCAGCGTCCACGCTCACGGCGAGGATATCGAAGGGTTGGTCCTCCAGCTGGTCGTAGAGGCGCTGCATCGACGGCATCTCCACGATGCACGGACCGCACCACGTAGCCCAGATGTTCACGAGCACGACCTGCCCGCGGTGAGCCTCGAGGGAAACCGGCTCGCCCTCGAGGTTGGAGATGGTGAAGGATGGGGCATCGGCTCCCAGGCCGACGGGCTGGAAGCGTCCCCGGCCTGCCCAGGCCATGAGGACGAGCGCGCCAGCTCCCAGTACTGCCACCAGATACGGAATGCGCGAGGGTCGGTGAGTCATGTAGGCGCTCTTTCGGGAACCACTCGATCGGATCCTGCGGTACCGCTGCGGATCCTGTACGATACCACTCTTATCTTGTTCGCGTTTCGGGCGATTGTTCCTGCGATTCGACAGTATCGGGCCGGGGCGCGTCGACCGGCAGCAAGGCCCGGTCGCCGATCACCAGTCTCACATCGGAGCCTGTTTCCACCAAGGTTGTCGAGGCTGGCTCCTGCTCGATCACCACTCCCTGCTCCATTCCGGGGAGAGGATTCTGCTCGATCCCGGTTAGGAACAGTCCCAGAGAATCGAGCAGGCCGATGGCTTCTTCTTCGCTCAGCCCGAGCATGAACGGCATCTCGACCATCGGGGGGCCCAGGCTGATGGCGAGCTGGACCTCGAAGGGCAACGTCACGCCCGTACCCGGCTCCGGCTCCATGGCGATCACTTCGCCGGCGGCCTCTTCGCCCTCCACCGAGTCCACGGCGACCGAAAAGCCGTTTGCCCCCAGGAGGATGCGGGCTCTGTCCTCGCGCTCGCCGGTCATGTCGGGCACGACCCGTTCCTCGGGACCCAGGCTGACGGCGAGCTCGACTATCGCCCCGGGAAGCGCGAGCTGGCCAGGCAGAGGGCTCTGGCCGAGAATGGAGCCGGCCAGGGCGGACGGGTGGTAGAGCGAGTCGATTGCGCCCAGCGCCAGCCCTGCGCCTTCAGCCCGTGCCCCCGCGTTCGCCAGGTCCAGCCCGACCAGATCGGGAACGTCGAGCAGGTCCGGAGGCGGCGCGGGCCCGGGAAAAACCAACCGGGTAGCGACGAGGTAGCCGCCAGCGAACGTTGTGGCCACAAGGACGGTGGTCCAAAACATGAGCTTCAATACGCGCACCGGCCCGGTTCCCCTGGCGCCCCGTCTTCCCCGTCCGCGCTTGCGGCGTCCCTTGCCGCGCCTGGGCGGCCGCCCCCCGCGTTTGCGAGCCGGTCTGCGCCGGCCGATCGAAGTGCCCAGTCTCATCGCACTCTGCGCAAACGCGCGGCGAAGGCGCCGTCGAAACCGGTGCGCTGCGGCAGGACCCGCAGACAGCCCCGGCCATCGAGGACACCGGGATCCATCTTCCCGGGCGTTTCCAGACGGTATTCGGGATGTTCGCTCAGGAATTCCTCCACGACTTGTTCATTCTCCTCCGGCTCCAATGTACACGTGGAATACACCAGAAGTCCCCCCGATGGCACGATGTGCGAGGCCTGCGCGAGAAGCCGGGATTGAAGGGCGGCAAGGTCGCGAAGGTTCGCCTCGGCCAGGCGCCACCTCGCGTCGGGACGGCGCGCCAGGGTGCCGGTGCCGCTGCACGGCACATCCACCAGGACCACATCGGCCCGGCGCAGGGGGACGGCGCCCGCGTCGGCGACCACGGCGCCGACGCGGGCACCGATGCGCGAGGCGGACTGGATCACGAGCTGCAGGCGGGGCCTGGAGAGGTCGCCGGCGACCACGTATCCGGCCCGTTCCGAAAGGACGAGGGCCTTGCCCCCGGGGGCGGCGCACAGGTCGGCTACCAGTGCGCCCCCGGGAGGCGCCGCATAGTGCGCAACCAGAGCGGCGCCGGGGTCCTGAATCACCCCGGGGACAGCCTCCAGCACGCGCGCCGGATCCGTTCCGGTCGCGAGATGGACGCATCCGGCACCGAGGCCGGATTTGCGCCCGGCCATCCCGGCGGCCTCCAGGCGGTCGAGGGCGCGTTCGACCGTGATGCCGACCGGGCGGAAATGCAGCCCGGGCACCCGGTTGTCGTGCTGCAGAAGCGCCTCGGTATCGGCCGCGCCCCAGCGTGTCAGCCAGCGCCGCACCAGCCAGCGGGGATGAGAGTGCCAGTGGGTGAAGTGGCCTTCGAGGTCGGCCTCCCGGGTGGGGAAGGCGTCCACCGGCGATGCCGCGCGCGCCGAGGCGCGCAGGACGGCGTTGACCAGCCCGGTCGCCGCGCCCGCGCCGGCCGCGCGCGCCAGCTCCACCGTAGAAGACACCGCGGCGTAGGAGGGCACGCTCCCCATGTAGTGCAGCTGGTACGCGCCCATGCGCAGCAGGTCGAGCACCGCCGGGTCGAGGCGCTCCAATCGCCGGCGCACGTGCCGGCCGATGATGAAGTCGAGCCGGCCCCGCAGGCGCGCCACCCCGTAGGTGAGGGTGCGCACCCAGCGCCGGTCGCGGGCGGACAGGGAGCCTGCGCGCGTATCCAGGGCGCGGTCCAGGCGCTGACCCCGGGCACACGCGCGCAGCACCCGGAAGGCGACTCGTCGCGCGTTGCGCGATCCGCCCGCGCCCATGCGTCGGCTGCGCGCCTACTCCGGGAGCGGAGGGGATGACGGGACCGCCACCTCGCGGGTGGGCATGCGCCCCGCCAGGTAGGCGGCCCGGCCTGCGATCACCGCATCCCGCATCGCCGCCGCCATGCGCACCGGATCGCGCGCCGCGGCGATGGCGGTGTTCATGAGCACGCCGTCCACCCCCTGTTCCATGGTAAGGCAGGCGTCGGAA
>CBDDPN010000012.1:0-77382 GCA_965232315.1 Longimicrobiales bacterium
CGGGCAGGCCACAGGCTTTGCGCGCGGCTTCAAGCGCTACCTCGGGATGGAAAGCGGACGGGCCATGGCGCGCGTGGAGGGGAGGAGCTTCACCGCCCAGGACGTGGCTTCGCTCTTCCTCCGGGAGGTCATCCACACCCTGGAGGCGCGATTCGGCGAAGAGGTCGGCGATGTCACCATTGCCACGCCGAGCGGGTTCTACGAGACCTACCGGGCCGAGCTGCTGTCGATTGTCCGGGGACTGAAGCACCGCGGCTGGTGGGAACGCATCTGGGCGCGCCTCCGGGGGAAGCCGACCGGGATCGTGTTCCGCACGCTCGACGAGCCCGTCGCGGCCGCGCTCGGCTACGGCGTGGATGTCGGGCGCCCGACCACCCTGGTGGCCTTCGATTTCGGGGGTGGATCGATGGAAGCCGCCGTCGTCAGGACCCACGGCGCGCGGACCATGGAGACCGGCCGGGCGGAGGTGATGGCGAAGCAGGCCGTGGAGCTCGGCGGCGACGATGTCGACCGCTGGATTCTGGAACGGTTCGTCCCGGCGGCCCTGCACGACTGGCCCGAATGGGAAGTCGCGCTCAGGTGGGAAGCCGAGCGCGTGAAGCTGCTCGCGAGCGCGGGGAGCGAGGGCGACTTCACCTTTCGCAATGAGTCCTACGGCAGGCTGGACTACAACGTCCTGGGCGACATACTCGCCGGGAACGGCCTGTACGCGCGGATGCGGGAGCTCCTGGGCGCCTTGCTGAGCGAGCTGCGCACCCGGCATGGCGTCGCCGCCGAGGACATCGACGACGTGATCCTCGAGGGCGGGTCCACTCTCCTCCCGGAAGTACGCAACGTCGTGGGCGACGTGCTCGGCCGGGAGAAGGTGCGGGAGTGGCTTCCCTTCGCGAGCGTTGCGCGAGGTGCATGCATCTTCGCGGGAGGCGCGCATGTACAGGACTTCATCTACCACGACTACGCGCTTCGCGTCCTGCCCGACGACGGGGGCGAGGCGGAGTACGAGCTGCTCATCCCCGGTGGGACGTGCTTTCCGACGGTCGACGACTTCGTGACGCGCTACTACGCCCCCGGCTTCGATGGCCAGCAACACATCAACCTCTTCATCTGCGAGGTCGGGCGCGTTGCCGGGCGTCCGGTCGAGTGGACGGAGCGAGCCAACGGCTCCCGCTGTTTCACGCCCCGGACCCCGGGCGAACGGGCGTTCTGCCTGTGCCTCAACGAAGCGGACCCGGCGATGCTGCTCAGCCCGGCCGGCAGGGGAACGGCGCCCCGGCTGCGCGTGACCTATTCGGTTGACGAGAACCGGTGGCTGTGCGTTACCGTGCACGACCTGCAACGGAAGACCGACCTGAGAGTCCAGCACCCGGTGATACGGCTGCGATGACACCTGGAGAATCCGCCGAATGAGCTTCCTCAAAGCCCTGTTCGGGCCGA
The DNA here is from genome assembly GCA_965232315.1 of Longimicrobiales bacterium. Classification (GTDB taxonomy): domain Bacteria; phylum Gemmatimonadota; class Gemmatimonadetes; order Longimicrobiales; family Gaopeijiaceae; genus BD2-11. Next base: position 1,435 of record CBDDPN010000012.1, read on the forward strand.
GTCGGACGGAGATCTGGCAGCAACTCTCCGAGGAGATGGGTGGCCGCTTCCACGAAGCGGACTTCTTCCGCGGCTCGGCCGTTCAGGCCCGCACCGCCGACTGGATCATCACGCTCGATACCTACACGGTGAGCACGGGCAAGTCGAGCCAGACCTACACCCGGCTCCGCGCTCCCTATTTCAATCCGGAGGGCTTCAGGTTCGAGATCTACCGGGCAGGCATCTTCAGCGAGCTGGGGAAGGGGCTGGGCATGCAGGACATCGAGGTCGGCCACCCCCGCTTCGATCGCGATTTCGTGATCAAGGGCAATGCGCCCGGGCGCGTGCGGCGGCTCTTCGACAACCGGAGGATCCGTCATCTCATAGATGCGCAGCCCAGGATTCGCCTGTCCGTCAAGGGGCACGAGGGGCTGTTCAGCAAGTTCCCCGACGGGGTGGACGAGCTCCACTTCCAGTCGACCGGGGTCATCAAGGATCTCGCGCAGCTGCGGACCCTGTTCGATCTATTCGCCGAGGTGCTGCAGCAGGTCTGTCACGAGGGCAGGGCGTATGAAGACGATGTCCGGATCCACATCCGGCGCCTGCGCGCCCCCGGGGGCGAGATCAAGGACAGGCACGTCCTCTGGGAAGGTGACGGACCTCGCCGGGACGCAGCCGCCGCGCTGGGACGCCTGGGGGACCCCGCGGCCGTGCCGGCCCTCGCGTCCGTTCTCGGGGACGCCGACGGGTTGCTCAGGGCCCGCGCAATCGACGCACTCGCCGAGATTCGGCATCAGGATGCGATCCGCCCCCTTATTCCTCTGCTCGGAGACACCCGGGAAGCCGGCGGCCGGCGCATTCAGGGCAGGACCGCGGAGGCGTTGAAGCGGCTGAAGGGAGGGGAGGTGGTCGACACCGTGCTCGCGGCGCTCGGCGGCGATTTCGTCCGTCTCAAGTCACGCGGCAGTGGGTACACGGAGGAGATCATCGCGGCGCTCGCCGGCGCACTGGGGGGGCCTTCCGGCACACACGCGGCGAACGCGCTTGCCGAGATTCATGCCGTCGAAGCGCTGCCCCGGCTCCGCGAGGCCCTGAGGAGCTTTGGCTCGCAGGACCCTGCTGGCCAGGCGGTCTCGGCTGCGGTCAGAAAGCTCGAGGCGCGGGCTTCGCTTCCGCGCGCCGCCTCTGCGGCCGATGTCGCGGTTGACACGCTGCCGCGGGCCGCACGGGACCCGCGCCCCGACTCCTCGACCCTGCCCCGCGGCTCTCGAGGGCCATCCTCTTAGGCGTCCGACCCCCGGATCCGGGCCAAGACGCCAGGGGCACGAACGTCGACTTGCGGATCACCGCTTCGATCGTCCGGGTCGCCGCCGGGTTTGTCTCCGCCCTCGGCCGTGCTTTCATGGTTCCCGCCTTCCGTCTGGAGTGGACACATAATATGACCAGTCATGTGTGACGTTCGGTTAGTGCGCTGCCTCGGCCCACCGCGCCGCCGCAAGCGTCCCCGCTCCAAACACGGCAAAGGCGGCGATCTGGGCGTACATGGTGCCGTCGAAACTCTGGCCCACGAGCGCACCGAGCGGCACGCCGATAAACGTGGTGAGCGAAGCAACCACTGCCGCTCCCACCCCTGCGATGTGGCCCAGGGGCTTCATGGCCAGCGCATTGAGATTCCCGAAGAGGAGGCCGATGCAGAAGAAGACAGCGAGCAGGTAGGCCATGAAGAGCCAGAACGGAGGAAGTCCTTCGAAGGCGAAGGCCAGCGCCCACGCGCCGACCGAGACCAGTGTGATGGCCACAGCCGCCGCCTGCGACAGCCGACGCATCCCATGCTTCATCACCAGCCGGCCGTTCACGACCGAGGCGCACCCGAAGGCGAGCGCCAGCACTCCGAACCAGAGGGGAAAGAGCGCTCCGGTCCGGTAGGCATCCTGGAAGATCTGCTGGGCGGAACTCAGGTAGGCCAGGAAAGGCGCGAAGACGCATGAGGTGGCGAGGGTGTATCCGAGCGCGGCCCGGGTCCGCAGGACTTCCACGGCGGCGGCGCCGATGTCCCGCGGGGAGCAGGGCCGGCGGTGCGACGCAGGCAGGGTCTCGGGCTGGCGCAGCGCAAACCAGGCCAGCGCGATCGCGGCGACGGCAAGGATGAAGATGAAGATCGCGCGCCAGTCTCCGAGCCACAGGATTCCCTGGCCGAGAGCCGGAGCGGTGGTGGGAACGAGGATGAACACGGCCATGGCGAACGACATGAGGCGGGCCATTCCGCGGCCTTCGTACCGATCGCGCACCATGGCGATGGTCACGATGCGCGGTCCCGCCACCCCGATGCCCTGCAGAACACGGCCCGCGATCATCACCTCGAAGGTGGGCGCGAAGATGCTCACGAGGCACCCGGCCATGAACAGGAGCAGGCCGGCGCAAATGGCCGCCTTGCGGCCGGTGCGGTCGGAGAGCGGACCGAAGAGAATCTGGCCGACGCCAAGCCCCAGAAACAGGGCTGTGATGACGAACTGAGCGTCATTCCGGCCGAGCGCCCCGAGGTCGCGGCCGATTGCAGGCAGCGCGGGCAGCATCGTGTCGATCGAAAGCGCGACAAGCGACATCAACAGGGCGACGAGCGAAACGAATTCGCCTGAAGAGAGGGCCGGCCGGAGTTCGGCTCGGCTCATATTTCCGTCCTGCATGCCATAACGGCACAGCGTGCGACGCCTTCGCGCATCGCGCCCTCCTGTGTTTCGCGGTTGCCGCCCTGCGCAGCGAACCCCCGCCTGGTTTGCCTGTTCCGGCGCGAAGAGACTTCCAGCGGGTGCTCCGCCGACTGCGCCGACGGATCCCTCGACACACCGGGCCGGAACTCACCGCCGCGGTTTGACCGAACGCCATCGGAAGAGTAGTCATCAAGGTTACTCGCACCCCGGCGGGCCCCGGGTGGGCCGGTCGGGCCGAGGCGACGAGGCGATTCACGCGGTGGCAAACAATCAGGGGGGAGGGTTCTGTGAAGGCGATACTCTGCACAATGGGGTTCGCGGCGGTCCTGGTAACGGGCCTCGAGGCCCAGCAGGCAACCAGGACCCAGCCGGTCGATGGCATGCGCGACAACGGCACCGGATACCACGCCCTGGTTGGGGCGCGGGTCGTGACCGGGCCGGGTCAGGTAATGGACGACGCCACGATCGTGATCCGCGACGGCCTGATCCAGGAGGTGGGGCGAGCGGACGCGCCGGCAGGCGCGCGCGTGTGGGACCTTGATGGCCTTACGGTCTACCCGGGTTTCATCGACGCACACGCCGACCTGGGCATGGACGCGGTGCCGGAGGGGGGTGACGTAGGCCCCACGCACTGGAATCCGCAGGTCCGGGCGTGGTTTTCCACCACGCGCAATCTGCAGGACGACGCCGACCGGCGCGCGGCGCTCCGTTCGCAGGGATTCGGCACGGCGCTGGTGGTTCCCAAGCAGGGGATCTTCCGGGGAACGGCCTCGCTGGTGAATCTCGGCGATGCGGGCGTGCGGGATCGGGTGCTGCGCCCCGATGTCGCCCAGGCGATCGGCTTCCAGCGCTCCTTTGAGCTGGGCGGATCGTATCCCAACTCCGCGATGGGCACGATCGCGCTGATGAAGCAGACGTTCATGGATGCCGACTGGTACGAACGCGCGTGGGATGCGTACGAGTCGAGTGGCCGCGCCTTCCTGCCTCCGGAAACGAGCGAAGCCCTGGCGGCGCTCGAAGACGCGGCGCACGGCAATCAACCGGTCATCTTCGAGACCGGCAGCGAGGAGGAATACCTGCGGGCGCACCGTCTCGCGTCGGAGTTCGGGCTCGAGGCCTGGTACCGGGGCAACGGCCAGGAGTACAGGCTCATCGACGTGCTCGAGGGCCGGAGCGAGCCGCTGATCGTGCCGCTCGCCTTCCCGGACGCGCCCGATGTCGGCGATCCGGAGGCGGCGCTGAACGCTTCGCTCGCGGATCTGCGTCACTGGTATCTCGCGCCCACGAGCCCGGCGCAGCTGGCCGACGCCGGGGTGCGGTTCGCCATCACCACGGACGGGATGTCGTCGCTGGGCGACTTTCTCCCCAACCTGCGCGTCGCGGTGGCGCGCGGTCTGTCGTCCGACGATGCCCTCGCGGCGCTCACCACCACGCCGGCGGACTGGCTCGGGGTGGCACGCACCCACGGCACCATCGAGGAAGGCAAGGTCGCGAACCTGATCGTCAGCGAGGGCGATCTCTTCACGGAAGAGGCGACGGTCCGTGATGTCTGGGTCCGGGGCACCGTGTACGGTGTGACCCGTCCCGCTCAGATCGACCCGCGCGGCACGTGGCGCATCGCCTCGACCGACGAGTGGGGCTTCGACGCGTTCCTCCAGCTGGAAGGACCGCTCAACCGGCTGAGCGGCCACATCGACCTCGCCGCCGGCGAGGCCGGGGCGGCCGAGGGGCTGCGCATTCCCCTCGCGTCGGCCAGCGTCGTCGCCGAGACGGGACGGATCGAGGTCCGTTTCGATAGTGAGGACCTGGGCTTCGAGGGCATGGCGCTGCTCGCCGGCTCGGTGCGCGGCGACGAGTTCTACGGTTGGACCTCCCTGCCCAACGGGGCGGACCCGTCCTTCCGCGGCGCCCGCACCGAAGCCTTCGAGGGCCCGGCGCGCGGCACGGTGGCGATGGACGTGCCCGAGATCGATCTGCCGTTCATCCGGCCGATGATGGACTACGGGCGGACCTCGATCCCCGAGCAGCCGGGCGCGGTCGTGGTGCGCGATGCGACCGTCTGGACACAGGGTCCGCAGGGCATCCTGGAAGGCGCCGACGTGCTGGTTCGCGCCGGGACGGTGGAAGCGGTCGGCATGGATCTCGACGCGCCGGGCGGCGCGGTGGAGATCGACGCGGCCGGCAAGCACGTCACGCCGGGGCTCATCGACCCGCATATCCACTCGGGCGTCAGCGCCGTGAACGAGAGCGGCTTTGCGATCGTCCCCGAGGTGCGCATGGGCGACGTCGTGACCCACAACAACATCTGGATGTACCGGCAGGCGGCCGGCGGACTCACCACCGCGCACATCAAGCACGGCTCCGCCAATCCCATCGGGGGCGAGAACGTCTTCGTGAAAATGCGCTGGGGCTCGCTGCCGGAAGATCTCAAGCTCGACAACGCGCCCCGCACCGTGAAGTTCGCGCTGGGCGAGAACCCGAAACGGCGTCAGGGCCGCTATCCCGACACCCGCATGGGGACGCAGGAGATCATACGCGACCACTTCATGGCCGCGCGCGACTACGAGCGCGAGTGGCAGCAGTGGGAGGAGAACCAGGAGGGACTGCCCCCTCGGCGCGACCTGCGCATGGAGGCCATCCTCGACATTCTCAACCAGGAGCTCCTCATCTCGTCGCACGGTTATCGCGCGGACGAGTTCCTCGCGCTGGTGAGACTGGCAGAAGAGTTCGGGTTCCGGGTCCAGACGCTGCAGCACGGCGTCGAGGCCTACAAGATCGCGCCCGAGCTCGCCGCCTCCGGTGTGGCCGCGGTCGTCTGGAGCGACTGGGGCGCCTTCAAGATGGAGGCCTACGACGCGACGGTGTACAACGCCCGCATCCTGATCGAGGCAGGGGTCGTCACCTCGTTGCACTCGGACAACAGCGAGATCGCCAGCCGCATGAACTGGGAGGCCGGCAAGCTGCTCCGCACGGGATTGACGCCCGAGCAGGCGCTCTCGACGGTGACCAACGGGTCGGCCCAGGCGATGGCGATCGACGATCGGGTCGGTTCGCTGGAGGCCGGCAAGGACGGTGACTTCGTGATCTGGAACGGCAACCCGCTGTCGCAGTTCTCGCGCGCCGAACAGACGTGGATCGACGGCCGGCGCTACTTCTCGCTCGAGGAGGACGCGGTCATGCGGGACCGGATCGAACAGGAACGCACGCAGCTCATCCAGGCCATCCTCTCCGTGGAGGAGAGCGGCGGCCGGAACGCTCAGATGGAGAGAAACTGATGACGACGACGCAGCGACGAGCGATGAAGGCAACATGGTCGCGGGCGAGCAGGGCGGGCGTGCTCCTGGCGGTCCTTGGCGCCGTGGCGCCGGCAGCCCTCGAGGCCCAGGTGCGCATGACGGTGCCCCCGCAATCCGAGCCGATGGCCCTGACCGGAGCGACCATTCACACCGTTACCAGCGGTGTCATCGAAAACGGGACGATCCTCTTCGAGAACGGAACGATCACTGCGGTGGGCGCCGATCTGGAGGTTCCGGACGGGACCCGCGTGGTCGACGCGACCGGCAAGCACATCTATCCCGGGCTCATCGACGCCTACAGCACGGTAGGGATCGCCGAGATCGGGGCGGTCGGGGTCTCCAACGACATTAATGAACTGGGGGACTTCAACCCGAACGTGCGCGCGGACGTGGCCGTTAACGCCGAGAGCCGGCACATCGGCACGACGCGTTCGGCCGGCGTGCTCACGACGCTCACGACCCCGGACGGCGGACTCGTCTCCGGCATGTCTTCCGCGCTTGCGCTGGAGGGCTGGAGCTGGGAAGAGATGTCGATGCAGTCGGCCGCCGCGCTCAACGTGAACTGGCCGAACCCGAATCCCCGCCGCTTCCGCGGGTTCGGCGGCTTCGGCTTCGGTCAGCAGGAGGACCCGCCGAGCTACGAGGAGCAGGTTCAGCAGCTGAAGAGCTTTTTCGCCGAGGCGCGGGCGTACCGGGACGCGGTCGCCGCCGGCGAGGAGGTGCGCAGCGACTCCCGCTATCTGGCGATGATGCCGATCTTCGACGGAGAGCTTCCCGTTGTGGTCGCGGCCGACGGCGCGGCACAGATCAACGACGCCGTCACCTGGGCACAGGAGGAGAACCTCAGGATCGTCATCCGCGGCGGACAGGACGCCATCCACGTGGCGGATCGCCTGGTTGCCGAAGACGTTCCGGTGATCCTGACGTCGACGATGGCGGCCCCCGGCCGGGACTACGAGGGCTACGACGGCGCCTACTCGATGCCGGCGCGGCTGCACGAGGCGGGCGTGCGCTTCGCGATCTCGGGGGGCTCGGGATCACTGTATTCGAACCGGCTGCCCTTCGAGGCCGGGGTGGCCGTGGCCTTCGGTCTTCCGGAGGAGGAGGCGCTGCGGGCGGTGACGATCAACCCCGCGCAGTTCATGGGGCTCGACGACCGGGTCGGCTCCCTGGAGCCGGGCAAGCAGGCGACCTTCCTCATCACGACGGGCACGCCGCTCGACATGACCACCGACATCGAGCAGGCCTATATCCAGGGCCGCGAACTCGACATGAACGACATCCAGAAGCACTTCTTCGAGAAGTACATGGAGAAGGTCAGGCAGTACATGCGGCGGGTCATCATGTGATCTGATGCACCGGAGCGCCCGCTTTCGCCGCGGCGCCCCTCGTCGACTACAGACCGGGACGGGTTGGGGGGCGGAGTCCAATCCCCCCAGCCCCCCTGCTTCTTCTGCGCATTCGGCGCAGGCTTGAGATCCGCGTCCGCGTTGTCCCTGCCTCAAGGACTTCCCTCAGTGGTGGTGATGCAGTGGCGTCCCCGTGGTGATGTAGTTGGCGTCCCGCGATGAGCGCGATTGTATTACTATCGTATGACAACAACCGTTGGAACCAGAGGAGGCCACCCATGGGCACACGCACAGTCAGATTGGACGCTGCCGCGGAGGAGACGCTGTCCAACCTGCGGCGCAGGACCGGTCTTTCGATCTCCGAGGTGATGAGAAAGGCGCTAACCGCCTATTCCGCCGAACTGGATGCCGACATCAGGCGCCGGCCCTACGACGTATACAAGAGTCTGGGCCTGCCGGGAGAAGGCGGATATGCGGTCGCACCTGCGAGGCGGGCGAAGGAGGCAGTGGTGGAGGTCATCCGCAAGAAGCACGGACGATGATTCTGGTCGACACCGGGCCGCTTGTGGCCTTGTTCGATGCGAAGGACCATGACCACGCGCACTGTCGCCGCGTGTTGGCGAAGCTGGATGAGGAACTCCAGACTACGATTCCGGTCCTGACCGAAGCGCTTCATCTGCTCCGGCCCGGAAGCAGGGGCCCGCCCCGACTGATGGGCTACATCAGGGACGGCGGGTTGGGCGTCCTCCCTCTCGACGACAGGAGCCTCCGGCGCTGCTTCGAACTCATGCTGCAGTACGCGGACCTGCCGATGGACTTTGCGGACGCCTCCATCGTGGCCGCGGCCGAGCTCTCCGGCACCGACAAGGTCTTTACGTTGGACCGGAAGGACTTCAGCATTTGTCGCATCAGGCGCGGATACCATCAGGTTCCGTTCACGATCATCGGGGATGCGTCCGGGCCCCGAATCGTTCGCGAAGCCGAGGCGGCGGCCGACTGCGCAGTTGAGGCGTCACCCCTTGCGGAGTAGACCGACCCCAGGCCTCCGAATGACCAGGCCATGTCCGGGCTGACCCAATGCAGGAATCGCCGCCTGGAACCTTGATGACCAACACTGAGCCCTTGATGACCAACACCGAGCCGGAGCCTGCGATGCGAATGCCGAACCCCCCTCTGCGCGCGCGCGCCACCACCCTCGCCATACTCATTGGCGTTGTCTTCGCAGCACCGACCCCCGCCACCACCCAGCAGCCCGCCGCCCCGGCCGACGTAGAGTCCATCGACGCTATCGTTGCGGCCCTCTACGACGTCATCTCCGGCGATGCGGGCGTGGAGCGCGACTGGGACCGCTTCCTGTCTCTCTTCGTGCCCGGCGCGACCCTCAGCCCGGTCGGGCGTCCCGGTGGCGGCTCGACCTACGCGCGCAGAGTGATCACGCCCGGCGAGTACGCGGGAAGCATCGGGGGATCGCTTGAGACCAACGGGTTCCACGAGGTGGAGATCCACCGGGTGACCGAGGAGTACGGCGTGATCGCGCACGCCTTCAGCACCTACGAGTCACGCAGGAGCGCGAGCGATTCCGAGCCGTTCGCCCGCGGCATCAACTCGATTCAGCTGATGAACGACGGATCGCGCTGGTGGGTGGTGTCGATCTTCTGGCTTGGCGAAGGGCCCGATCACCCGATTCCGGCGAAGTACCTTCCGGGCTGATGGTGACCGGCCCGTCGGGCAGGGTCCACCCACGTGAGCCGGCGAATCCGGGGAAACGGATGGCGCGGCTACCACAACGGCTGCAAGCCCACGATGAGATCGAGGATCACCGTCGCCTGCAGACGCGAGGCCGACGCGCGGCTACCACAACGGCTGCAAGCCACGACAGGACCAACGATCACCGTCGCCTGCAGGCGCGAGGCCGACGGGTCGAGTAATCTAGTGTTCCCGCTACTCCACTAACGGGATCCGCCGATACATGACCGCACCAGCCAGGGACAACGACGGGGCGACCACGATCGGCCCGGTCGGCCTTGAGCGTGAGCCCGCCCTGCCCCTCCAGTGGCGGGCGTGGAGGCTGCCGTGTCGAGCTGCGCGCTGGCTGGTGCTCCCGATGTGGCTGGCGGCGTGCACGGGGACTCGGCCGGACGACCCGGATTCCGGGACGGTGGTGATCACGGGGACGGAACAGGCCGCGGGCCCCGGCGCCGAGGCCGGCGCGTCAGTGCCGCCGGGGGCCGGCGCCGGCGCAGCAATCGCATCCGACCCCGGAGCGGGCGCGGACGCGGCCGGCGCCCAACCACAGGCCGGCCCATCCCAGGCAACGCTCGACTCGCTTGCCGCCCAGCTCGGTGAGATCACCGCGGCACAGCAACTGATACTATCGCGGCTCGACGCGATGGAGCCGGGTGGCCCCGTGGATGCGGCCCAGGCCGACACCACCGGCGCCGTGGCCCTCGACCTGGAGGACGCGACCGAAGAAGTCCGGAGTCTTGGCGTCAGCATCTTCTGGTCGCTGGTCGTCATCGTCGTCTTCCACTTCCTGATCCGGGCACTCGCCTGGATCCTGGAGACGCTGGCCGAACGGAGCGTCAGGCGCCGCCTCTCCATCAAGTGGCTCATCCCCATCACGCGCATGGCGCTGTGGGGGATCGCGGCGTACCTCATTCTGCGCACCGTCTTCCGAGTCGACGCCCAGGGGATCCTGGCCGCGAGCGCGGCGCTGGGCCTGGCGCTCGGCATCGCGGCGCAGGATCTGCTCAAGAACGTGTTCGGGGGCCTGATCGTGGTCTTCGACCAGCCCTTCCAGGTGGGCGACAAGATCTCCGTCGGTGGGACCTACGGGGAGGTGGTGTCGATCGGCCTGCGGTCGACGCGCATCGTGACTGCCGACGACGACCTGGTGACCGTGCCCAACTCTCAGGTTGTGGAGGAGCAGGTCGCCAACGCCAACGCCGGGCAGCTGAACTGCCAGGTCGTGACCGACCTCTACCTGCCCGGCCGCGTGGACGAGCGCAAGGCGAAGGAGATCGCCTTCGAGGCCGCGGTCACCTCGCAGTACGTCTTCCTGAACAAGCCCATCGTCGTGCTGGTGGGAGACGAGTTCCGCACCACCTTCGTCACACGTGTGAAGGTGAAGGCCTATGTGCTGGATCCCCGCTTCGAATTCCTGATGCAGAGCGACATTACCGAGCGCGCGCGCGACGGTTTCCGTGCCGCGGAGCTCATGCCGGAGCGCGACTGGTATCCGATGGTCGAGGCTCCGGACGTCGCCGCCTCGGGCGAGCGGAGCGCGCGATGAGCGACGCCCCGCCCCGCACCTCCGGCAGCGCGCCGGAAGCACTCGGAGACTCCGACATCGTCGCCCGCATCTCTGCGGCGGTGCACGAGCCGTTCGGAGAGGTCTGGCGAGCTTACGAAGAAGATGTGTGGCTCCCCACCCGCCGCGCGCTGGAGGAGGCCACGGCCGCCCACCAGCGGGCCCTGGCCGGGTTCACCGGTGGCGCCGGAGATCAGGAGCAGGTTACGACGGTGGCGCGCCGGAGCCCAAACTCGCCTACGGGCGTCGAGGATGGAGCGCCGGAAGCGCTCCCGGCGGACGGTCGCCAGGGCGCGATCCCCGGCAGGGGCGATCCGGGCGCTCCCGGAGCCCTGGCCCGTTATCGCCGCGCGGTCTCGGAAGATGTCATCGAACCCCTGCGAGCCGCACTTGCCGGACGCGCTGCCGCGGCTTCGCTGGAAGAATCACTTGCCCGGGCCACCGACCGCATTCGGGCCTCGCTGATCGAGTTGCCGGCCCTTGTGGAGGCTCCAGCCTCCGGCCCGCCGGCCGTGCGACTCGCCGGCACCGGCCCCATACGCACGATCAAGCGGGCCGGCGCTCGAGTGTTCGGCCCGCTGGTGTGGAGGGGCCGTGTCCGCCGCGTTCCGGTAGCCCGTCTGGCCCGCCAGCACCTCGACCAGGTCGTGCTGCGGGTGCAGGCGAGCGCCTTCAGGGAGAGCCAGCGCGTCCGGGCCGGACGGCTCGGTCGCCTGGAGCGCGCGTGGGCCGACTGGACCGCTGGGCTGCTACACCCTCCGCCCGCCGCGGCCGAAGGACAACCGGGCCGGACGGCGTCCCCGGCCGCGCCGCACCGCGTCGCTGCAACCGCGCTGCAGGCTGAGCTCGAGGCGATCACCAACGACATGGACGCGGCTTCGAGGAGTTCCCCGGGCACCGAATTCGGCTCCATGAACGCGCACCTGGCCGCGTCGGTGGCGGTGGCGGGCACGTTCGCGGCAGACCCGCCTTCCAGCCGCCCGGGCCCTGGAAGGCAGGAGGAGCTGGCCCGCCGCTGGGACGCCTGGGCCGAGGGGGCGTCGGCCCGTCTGGAGCTGTACCGGAGTCTGGCCGTGATGAGACGCGGGACGGACCGGATTCTCCAGGCGTTGCGGGAGGACTGGGGCCGGACCGTCCGCGGCGCGGACTCGGTGCTCGGCGAAATCTCGACCGAACTGCGTCGGGGTCGGGAGCGGGCGAAGAGCCTGTCGCCGGAGGAAGAAGGTCTGCCGCGGCTCCTGGACGCCGAGCGGGCGCGCACGGACACGGCGCTGGCTCGCATACAGAGCACCCTGCCTGATCCGGACCTTCTGTTCGACGCGCTGAACTCCGCGGTCGGGGCGGCGATCAACGGCCTGGACGGGGTCCGCGAGCGGATGCCCGGAACCCTCGCCCTTCACGACATCCCGGAGCCCGGAGACGCGCCGCGAAAGCCGCCGACCGATGCCCGCACCGTGCGACTGCGCGAGACGTTCCTCCACGCGTTCGACACCCTCCGGCGGGAGCGCATCGGGGCCGCGCCCTTCGCGATCCGCGAGGCGATGCACCGGGTGCACTCGGAGGTGGCCGAGCTCCGCGAGGTCTCCGGGTACGGGTACGAAGCCGCGGTCGCGGAGTTGACCGACGAAGGCGACCCCGGTTCCGTGCCCCCCACCGTGCTCGCCTCCAACGGTCTCGCCCGGGCCGGCACCAAGGCTGCTGCGGCGCGCGACCGGTTGCACGAGTCCCTCGCGGCGGCGGAGAACCGGGTCGCCGCGGAGATCCGCGAGGGCTCGCGGCAGCTGATCGCGCAGGCCACCGCTGACCGGATGACCGCCGGCTATCTGGAGGCCCGCACCTACCTGACCGCCGGATTCATCCGGTTGTGGAAGCGCTGGAGCGGTCGTTTGCAACAGACCGGTGCCCGCGTCGGCGCGGCCGCGACCTGGCTTGCGGGGCTTCTTCGGCGGATGGTGGCGCGAATTGGGCTCGGCCCGTCGGCCCAGGCGGTTGCGGACCCGCACGAACGCTCGCTGGCGTACGCCGAGGCGTACCCGCGCACGCTGCCCGTGGTCTACCGGCGCCTCTTCTCGCTCGAGCCCCTGACCGATCCGCGAATGCTGGCGGGGAGGGAAGATGTCCTTGCCGCGGTAGGGGCGGCCTGGTCCCGGCGGGAAGCCGGCGACGCAAGGTCCCTCGTCGTCATCGCATCGCCCGGCGTGGGGGTGACCAGTTTTCTGAACATCGTCGCAAGCCGTCTCTCCGGAGAGGCCCCGGAAGGGGTGAGGCGAACCTTCACGACGCGCGTCCGGGAAGAGGCCCATCTCGCCGCATCTCTGGCTGAATGGCTGGGTCTCGAGGAGGCGCGCGATCTCGACTCGCTCGCACGCCAGATTCTCGAGACGCCTCCCGGCGTGGTTCCCGGCCTCGTCATTCTGGAGGCCACCGAGCATCTGCATATGCGTGCGCCCGGAGGCGGCGTCCTGTTCGAGCGCCTCCTCACCTTCATGTCGCGAACGGAATCCAGGGTGTTCTGGATCCTGGCGATGACATCCTCGGCCTGGCAGCTGATGGAGAAGCGCGCCCCCGCCTTCGTGCACGATGTAGAGCGCGTCGTGCTGGGCGAACTGTCTCCCGGCCAGCTCAGGCAGGCCATCGTGGCCCGGCACCGGCTGAGCGGCCTTCCACTGCGCTTCGCGGAGCCGCGCGACGGGCGGGCAGCGCTACGTCGCCGGACGCACCGTCTGCGAGGCAAGAACAAACAGGCGCGTCGCGTCGAGGCGGACTACTTTCAGCAGCTGCACCGCGCTTCCCGGGGATCGATTCGGCTGGCTCTCTTCCACTGGATGCGGTCGGCGGACTTTGACACGGTCGAGGGGAATGTCCTGGTTCAACCGCTGAATGCGCTGCACTCCGGGATCGGGCACCTCGACCGGGCCCAGAGCTTCGCCCTGAAGGCCGTCCTGGACCACGGGACGCTGACCGCGGGTGAGTATTGCGAGGTTGCGCGGGCGCCGGCCGCAGAGTGCACGCACATCCTCCGCTCGCTGGAGGAAAGCCGCCTGATCGAGACGGTCGCCGACGCGGCCAGGGAGGGGGGGCGCACGAACGCGGGGGGCGGGCCGGCGCACGGATATGGGTCCCGCTACCGGATCCGCCCTCTCATGATCGGCGCCGTCGCGGCCCATCTCAGGTCACGCAACATCCTGCATTAGGGTTGGAAAGCCCGGATTTCGCTGGAGGTTCGGATTAGCCGGGATGCGAGCCTGGACGAGTTCGCGGCCCGCCGGCCCGCCTCAGCCCGCCTCGCCCCCCAGCCGGCCGTAGCGCAGGAACAGGGCGGGAATGATGAACATGTTGAGGAAGGTCGACGTGATCAGGCCGCCGAGCACGACCACGGCGAGCGGCGCCTGAATCTCCTTGCCGGGCTCTCCGATGCCCATCGCCAGCGGGATCAGCGCCAGCCCCGTGGTGAGCGCCGTCATCACGATCGGGCTGAGGCGTTCTGCGGAGCCGCGCCGGATGCTTCGGACGAGGGGGAGACCGTCCGCGCAGAGTTGCTGATAGCGGCTCACCAGCAGGATGCCGTTGCGAACCGCGATACCGAAGAGGGTGATGAAACCGACCAGCGTGGCCACGTTGATGGTGCCGCCGATCAGCAGAACCGCAGCCACCCCGCCTGCCAGGGCGAGAGGCAGGTTGGCCATGAGCAACGTAGCCGTGCGCACGTCCCGGAAGGCCTTCAGCAGGACGAGGAAGATCGCGGCGATCGAGAAGAACGAGAGTACGGCGATGCGTCGGGTGGCGGCCTGTCCGCTCTCGAACTGGCCTCCATACTGAACGGAGTACCCCTGGGGCAGTCCCACCCCCGCCGCAACCCGATCCTGCAGCTCCGTCACGGCGCTCACCACATCGCGGCCGGCCACGTTGGCGCTGATCGTGATCTTCCGCTGGACGTTCTCGCGGCTGATGGTGTTGGGGCCGCGAGCGGGGACGACGGAGGCCAGTTGTGACAGCGGAACCGTCGCGCCGGCCGGGGTCGTCACCAGCGTGCCGGCTATGGCATCCGCATCCGCACGGTGTTCGTCCGAATAGCGCACGACCAGGTCGAAGGCGCGCTGGCCCTCTCGAATGAGCGAGACCTCCTCTCCCTGAAAGGCCACGTCCACCGCCGCCGTGAGCGAACCCGGGGTCGCGCCGTAGCGGGCCATGGCCCGCCGGTCGACGCGAATCTGCAGCTGCGGCACGTCGGCCTGCTGCTCGGCCGCGATGTCCACCAGCCCGGGGACGTCCCCGGCCACGGTCTCGATCTCCGCCGCGATGTCGCGCAACGGCTGCAGCTGGGGCCCGAACAGGTTCACCGCGATGGCGGCGCGCGTCCCGGACAGCATGTGGTCGATGCGGTGTCCGATGGGCTGTCCCACGGTGACGCTGGTGCCCGGAAACCCGTTCAGGTCTGCGCGCAGCTCCTCCAGCACATCGTCGAGGTCGTGGTCGGCCAGGTCGAGTCGCGCGTCGATCTCGGAGGCGTTGGGCCCCTGGGCATGCTCGTCCAGATCCGCCCGCCCGGTGCGCCGCGAGGTGGAAACCACCGCCGGGTGAGCCAGGAGACGACGCTCGACCCGGGCTCCGATTCCGTCCGATTCCGCGAGCGACGTTCCCGGCAGGCTGATCACCGAGATGGTCAGCGCGCCCTCCCGGAACGGAGGCAGGAACTCGCCGCCGAGCGTCGGAATCACAGCCACGGTGCCCGCGAGCAGCACGCCCGCCCCCACCAGCGCCGCCCCGGAACGACGGAGCGTCCACTCGAGCATCCCGCCATAGAGGGCCTGGACCCGGCGCAGCAACCAGGGTTCGCGCTTCCTCGCGAGCGAGCGGTGTCTTGGAAGAAGCAGGGAACACAGCACCGGCGTCACGGTGACCGCCACCAGCAATGACGCCAGGATCGCCACGATGTAGGCCTGACCGAGAGGGCGCAGCATGCGGCCCTCCACCCCGGTCAGGAAGAAGAGCGGGACGAAGACGACGGTGATGATGATGGTGGCGTTGACGATCGGATCGCGCATCTCGCGCGCCGCGTCGCGGATGAGGTTGAGGGTCGCCCACTGCTCTCCTTCCGGGCGGCGCCGATTCTCGCGCAGCCGTCGCCAGGCGTTTTCCACGAAGATGATTGCGTCGTCGACCAGGGCGCCGATGGCGATCGCCATCCCCCCCAGCGTCATCGTGTTGATCGTGCCTCCGAGCAGGCGCAGGGCGATGACGGCGAGCGCAAGCGACAGCGGAATCGCCAGCAGCGAGATGACCGTTGTGCGCAGGTTCCACAGGAAGAGGGTGAGGATGACGACGACGAGCACGGCGCCGTCGCGAAGCGCCTCCACGACGTTGTCGACGGCCAGCGAGATGAAGTCGGCCTGCCGGAAGATGGTTCGCTGGAAGGCCACGCCCGTGGGAAGCTCCGTCTCGATCAGGTCCAGTTCGGCATCGACGAGCCGGGTCAGCTCGAGCGTGTTGGCTCCGGGCTGTTTCTGAATCGTCAGGATTACGGCGGGTTCGGCGTTCACCGAAGCCGTCCCGAAGCGGATCTTCGGGCCGATGCGCACCTCGGCGACGTCCTCGATGAGCACCGGGACGCCGTCCCGCACGGCGACCACGGTGAGGCCGACATCCTCCACGCCGCGAGCACGTCCCAGGCCCCGGATGAGGACTTCCCGGCCGCCGGAGCTGAAGACGCCTCCCGAGACGTTGCGGTTCGAGCCGCCGGCGGCGGCGAGGACCTCGTCCAGGGCGACGCCGTACGACAGCAGCAGGCGCGGATCGACCAGGATCTGGTACTGGCGGACTTCGCCGCCGATCGGAACCACCTGCGACACGCCCGGCAGCGCCAGCAGCCTCGGCCGCACGACCCAGTCGGCGGCGGTGCGCGCCTCCATGAGCTGTCGCTCGGGCGCAGTCAGGCCAATGAGCAGAATCTCGCCCATGATCGAGCTGACGGGGGCGAGGACGGGCGCCGTGACATCCTCCGGGAACCGCGCGGCGGCGAGTTGAAGCCTCTCGTTGACGGTCTGCCGGGCCCGGAAGAGGTCGGTGCCCCAGTCGAAGTCCACCCAGACGATGCTGATGCCCTGGGCCGAACTCGACCGCACGCGCCGAACGCCGGGCGCGCCGTTGACGGAGGTCTCGACCGGGAACGTGACCAGGCTCTCCACCTCTTCGGGACCGAGGCCGTGGGCGTCGGTGAGCACCGTCACGGTAGGTGCGGTCAGATCCGGAAAGACATCGACGGGGAGCGTCGCGGCGATCCATCCGCCTCCCACCAGCACGGCGACGGCGGCGCCGATCGTGAGCACCCGGTTTGTCAGCGACGCGCCCACCAGCGCGTCGAGCAGGCCGGTCCGCTGCGTCAGCTTCGAGGACATCGACCCGTCGGGCTTCAGTGCGGGTGGCCGTGATCGGCGAGCTCGGCGTCCCCCAGCGACGCGAGGAACACCTGGTAGGCGCCGACGGTCACCACCCGTTCGCCGCTCGCCACCCCGGAGACGAGGGTCCACGACCCGTCGGAGGGGCCCGGCTCGACCACCCGCCGCTGGAAGCTCTCGCCTCCGACCTCGACGTAGACGACCCCGAGCCCGTCCTCGTCCTCGATCGCCGCGGACGGGACGGCCACGCCGTTGACCGGCTCACCGGTGAGGAGCCGACCCTCGGCCAGCATGCCCACCTTGAGCTTGTCCTCCGGGTTGGCGACGGCGAAGCGCAGCGGCAGGGTGCGGGTGTCGGGGTCGATGACGGTACCGACGGAGACAACCCGGTCGGTGGTGTAGGTCGCGTCCGCCCCCTCGACCGTGAACCAGGCCTCCCGCACCCCGCCCGCCGCCGCGGCCTCGCGCGCGGGCAGCCGGGCGATGTACCAAAGCGTCTCCGGATTGACCACCGTGAAGGCGTGCGCACCCGCTTCCACCTGCTCGCCGGCAGCGACACGGCGCTCCGAGATGACGCCGCGGATGGGGCTTCTCAGCGAATAGAGGTGCGCGGCCTCCTCGCCTTCCGGCGGCTGAATCCCGCCCACGGCCGCGAAGGCCGCGCGCGCCACCTCCAGTTCGTGCCGTGCCTCGAGCAGGCGCCGTTCCGGGACGGCCTCGGCGGCGAAGAGCCGCTCGGCCCGGGTCGCTTCGCGCTCCGCATGCGCCACCCGCACCTGCATGCGCGCGAACGAGTCATCCAGGCTGGTGGGGGCGATGAGGGCGAGCGTCTGTCCCTCGGCGACCGGATCGCCCGGGGCGGGAGTCGGACCCCGCACGACCACCAACCCGGTAACCGGCACGGAGACATGCGCGAGCCCGTCGGCGGGCGCGACGATCTCTCCGGTCGCCGGAATCGAGCGGGGGATACTGCGCTCCTCCGCGGCAGCCACCGCGAAGGGCATCGTCCACTGCTGCTCCTTCAGCAGCGTGATCAGGCCCCCGGGCGGGATCTCCTCGTCCAGTGACAGGGCGTCCTGGCTCTCGAAGACCTCCAGCTCGCCCACTGGGACCGGGTACTCCCGGCCGCGGGCGGAAAGCGTCAGGTCCGCGCGCCAGATTCCTGCCGCGGGCAGCACCGGCGCCGCGGTGAAGACGCCCGCGCGGTTGGGAGCGGCCATCACGATCTCCTCGCGCGCGCCCCCCGGCCCTTGCAACGCCAGCCTGAGGCTGCCTTCCTCGACCGGCGTCCAGTCCGCGAGCCAGGTAAGATGGATGGCCCACGCGTCGCCCTCCTCGTCCCGCAGGTGCGGCGGATACTCGACGAAGAGTTCGAGGGCGTCGGTCCAGAGCGTCACCACCCCGCCGCCGGCAAAGACCTGATCGGCCTCCGCCGGAATCTCGTCCGCGCCCGGACCGCAGCCGATGCACCAGAGCGCGGCGGCCGCCCCGGACACCCGCGCCACGTCGACTCGGCGCATCATGATTCCTCCCCGGGTGCGCCGGCCATGGCGCGCAGCAGGTTGTAGTACGCGATCCAGGCTTCCGCCCGAAGGATGAGCGCGCTGAGTCGGGCATCCCTGACGGCCCCGGTGGCGTCGAGAAACGCCACCAGCGTCATCTCGCCTTCATCGTACGCCATCCGGGCAGCCGACAATAGAACCTCGGCCTCGGCGATGATGCCCTCGGCGGTGAACGCCAGGCGTTCGCGCGCGACCGAGTATCGATCGGACGCGTCGACCAGGTCGAGTTCGGCCTTGCGCCGAAGGAGGTCGAGGCCCGAGGTGGCGGCCGATTCGCGCGCCGCGGCTTCGTCGCGGGCGCCCCCCGCGCGGTTGAAGATCGGCAGGGGCAGGTCCACGCCGAGCGTCGCGCCCTTGAAGCCGTCCGAGTGTTCCTTGTACGCGAGGCTGAGGGTGGGGTCGGGCACCCATCCCAGCATGGCGACCGTATGTTCGGCCCTGGCCGCGTCCAGCTCCCGTGCGGCCGCCTCCAGGTCGGGACGCCGGGAGAGGGCGTCGAGGGCGCTCGCGGAGGTGATGGCCGGAGGGACGCCGGCCATCGCATCGGCAGGCCCCAGCTCGTGCAGGGACGCTTCCGGCAAGATCAGTGACGCCAGCAGCCGGCGGGCGGCGCGGGCGCGAAGCTCCGCGTCCACTTCATCCTTCTCGGCCTGAATCCGGCCGAGGCGCAGCCGCCGGGTCTCGTAGCCCGAGATGTCTCCCGCCTCGAGGCGCTCCTCGGCCGCGCGCGTCACGACGTAGATCGTTGCCGCAGCCTGTGCGATGGTTCTCTCCACCTCCTCCGCGAGCCAGGCTTCCACGTACGCCTGCCGGACCTTGAAGACCAGCTGCAGCGAGTCGGCGCGAAACCGGGCGCTGGCGCCGCTGATGGCGTGGCGGGCGGCCTGTCCGCGGGCTGCGGTGCGGCCGGGCCATTCGATCCGCTGCAGCAGCCCCGTGGTGGTTTCCCAGTAGTCGGTCCCCGAACGGCTCAGGTCCTCGCGAAGGATCGAGAACGCGGGGTTGTAGTAGGCGCGGGATTGGCGCGCCGCCCCGGCAACCACGGCAGCCTCGGCCTGGGCGATGCGCAGCGCCAGACCGTTTTCGGCGAAGGCCTCCAGCGCCGCGGCCAGCGTGACCCGCCGGATGCCTTCCTGTCCCTCGAGGCCGAGGGGCCCGGCGGCGAGCAGGCCCGCCAGGCAAACCACCGCGATCCGCTTCAGGCGCATCGTCTCTCGCGGCTTCACGCGCATCGTCTCTCGCGGTTTCACGCGCATCGTCTCTCGCGGCTTCACGCGCATCGTTCCTCCTCGCGCAGTTCCGGATAGTAGGTCTTGTAGAAACCACGGTCGCGTGTGAGAAAGGCCTCGGCCGCGGTCAGAGCGTGTGACCCGATCAGAAAGTCGGTGATGATTCGCTTCCGTGGTCCGCCTGCCCGTCGGTAGCGGAGCCATCGTCGGCCCGCATGGTACGCGATATCGGTTGTTATGGGAGAGACGGTGGCACCCAGGGTTCGCAAGGCGCGATCGAGGGAGCGTCGATCGGGGAAAGCGGGTGCGAGTTCCGCATAGACGACATCGCAGACGAGAATGGCTCCCCGGTCATACGCCTTCCGCAGCCGCTCCTTCGATCGAGCCGCGTGCCCGGCGTCGTCCACAAAGACATCCAGCAGAACGCTGGTGTCGGCCGCCGTGATCATCTGCCGCGGATCTCTTCGATGTAATCGTCCGTGTTCATGCGTCCGCTGATGATCCCATGGACCTGATCGACTGGATGCTCGGAGTTCGTTTGTTTGCGAATGAGCAATCCGCCCTCGGCCGGCGTGATTTCCACTTCGACGTCCGGGCGGAAGCCGAAACGCTCTCTCAGGCGCTTGGGGATCGTGATCTGGCCTCGTTCGGAAACTCTCATATATTCTCCATCGGAAATTCAGAATACAAAAATCATACGACAACGCTCTGGCTCACGCAAAGCTCGAGTAGGACAACCTCCCGCACAGACGCCCTATTCCCCCCACACGCCCCTATCCCCCCAACGCCGCCCTCGCCGCGGCTGCCGCCGACGCCGCGTAGCCGCCCCCGAACAGGCGGGCGTGCACCAGCAGCGGATAGAGCTGGTAGGCGGGACGCCGCCTCCGGAAGCCGTGGAGCAGGGGCCAGGCGTCGTTGTAGCCTTCGTGGAAGGCCGGGGAGAAGCCGCCGAACAGGTCGGCCATCGCCAGGTCCACCTCCCGATGGCCGACGTACACTGCGGGGTCGATCAGCACGGGCGCGCCGCCGCGGGCGAAGAGCACGTTGCCGGACCAGAGGTCGCCGTGGAGCAGGGAAGGGCCATCGACCGCCACGGCCGGAGCGAGGAGCGCGTCGGCCCGGTCCGCCACCGCCTCGACGATGGCGGCCTGCGCCGCCGAGAGGGTGCCGCGGGCCCTGAGCTCGCCGGCCAGCGGACGGATGCGGCGGTCGGCCCAGAAGCCGCCCCAGTCGTTGGTCCACCCGTTCGGTTGAGGAAGCGACCCGATCAGGTTCTCGTCGTGCCACCCGAAGCGGGCTTCCGGCATTCCCGGGCCCGTGTCCCGGTGCAGAGCGGCCAGCTCCCGGCCCAGCCGCATCCAGCTCTTCCTGCCCGGCCGACCCTCGTCGATCCACTCCAGCAGCAGCCACGCGACGTCTTCGTCCGGGCCACTCCGCGCTATGACCGCCGGCACCCGCGCCGCGCCGGAAGCCGCCAGTGCTTCCAGCCCCTCGGCCTCCACCCGGAAGAAGCGGTGATCGGCGTGCCGGTTCCACTTGAGGAAGTAGTCGCCCCGCGTGGTGCGCAAGGCCGTTCCCTGGTTGATGCACCCGCCGCCGACGGGACGCGCGCTCCGGACCCGGGTGGGGTCCAGGCCGATCACGCGACAGGCGTTTTCCACCGCGGCCGAGGCCGGGTCGCGGCTCCGCTGCACCCGCTACCGGCCCTGGTCCACCGGCTACCGGCCCCGCTCCGCCCGCGGCGTGGCACACCCGGGCGGCGCGCGGCGGCGCCTACTCCTCACGCTCGCGCGAGCCCATCTCCACGGACCCCGGCTCGAGTTCCAGCGCGTGGCGCAGCAGACGGGCGGCCGATCGCAGAAGGAAGGCGTCCTCGTCGGCCATCCCCCGAACCGAGAGGCGGATGTCGGGAGTGACTTCGACCTGCGACCAGGTGTCGACTGCCTCCGGAAACTGCCTGCCCTGCCGGCGAGCCCGGGTCTGAAGCGTATCGAGCACCCAGGACAAGCGCAGCGCGAGCGTATCGGGGTCATCGTCGGGCTCCATCGAACTCCGGACCCGATGCCCGCGTTCGGCCCCGCTGTCCTCGAACCGCGAAATGCGGTCTCCGGCGACGCGGGTGTCGTCCCGGAGCCTCAGGGGTTCGGTCTCGTCGACGCCGGCCTCCTCCCGGGGTTCCGGGGGTTCGTGGTAGTCGACGCTGTCTTCGGCCGGGAACGCCGGACTCCCGAGAGCCTCGAGGCGCGGCGGCGGCGGAACTTTCATGGTCCGAAGTGTTTCGCCCTGGCGATCCCGGCGAAGATCGACGGGGGAGTCATCCGCCGGCGCTTCCCTGCTGGCCGACAGCCGCTCCCTCAGCGCGGACACCCGGTCGACCATCGAGCGGCGTTCGGCGGACATGGGCGAAACGATGTCGCCGGTCACCGGGGTCTCGCCGGCAGCGACGCTCGCAATCAGCTGCCGTGGCGCGTGAAGAAACAACTTGCGCAGATCGCTGAGACGCACCGGTGCGATCTCGGCCTCCGCCTCCGCCTCGCGTACGCGCCGGATGAAGAGCAGGCGATCCCGGACCAGCTCGGGATAACGGGTGCGCGGTCCGCGTCGGCCCACCCGCGGAAGCAGGCCCTCCTGTACGTAGTAGGCGATGGTCCTGCGGCCGAAGCCCGTGTCGCGCTCCAGTTCTCTCGTGGTGTAGCTGCCCATTCTCTGCCTCGCAGGCTGCTGGCGCCCTTGGCTCTGCCTCAAGTGTCGTTTACTGACGACCACTGACGAATACTGTTGACATGGCCTCAGTTGGTCCCTTATACTGATGACAACTGGTGACTACTGACAACATATGAGGAGACACGACCATGAGCAAACCGCGACCTGCCGAATCCACCACCCACGCGAACGAGAGCCCCATCGCCAGCGCGAGGAGCGCGCTCTCGAGCCTTTCCATCGGGAAGCCGACCCACTTCGCCGGACTGACCGTCTTCCCGCTGGCCTCCGACCTGCGGAGCTCGGTCCGCTACCTGCTCCTCGAGGAAGGCCTGCGCACCGGGCTCGTTTCGGTTCGGGAAGTGGACAAAGGGGGCAGTGTCCCCGATCTCGCGGTCGAGAACCGCTCGGATGCCGACGTGCTCATCGTCGATGGCGAGGAGCTGGTGGGCGCCAAACAGAACCGGATCGCCAACCTCACCCTCCTGGTTCCGGCCGAGCGCACGACGACCATTCCGGTGTCGTGCGTGGAGGCCGGGCGCTGGGGCTACAGCCGGCCCGACTTCACCGTGACCGAGCGGGTGCAGTACAGCCGCGGGCGTGCGGAAAGACTCCACAGCGTGCACGCATCGATGCGTACGACGGGGACCCGGCGCTCGGACCAGAGCGCGGTATGGGATTCCGTGCGCGCGAAGGCCGATCGGATGGAAGCCGCTTCGCCCACGGAGGCGATGAGCGCCATCTACGAGCGCCACGGGGCCACGCTGGACGACTACGTCGAGAAGATGTCCCTCAATGCCGATCAGATCGGGGCCATCTTCGTCACCGGCAGGCGCCAGTTCGGCCTGGATCTCTTCGACAGGCACCACACCTTCGCGGCGTTCTTCCCCAAGCTGTTGCGCAGCTACGCCATCGATGCGATGGAGCGGCCGACTGCTCGCGACCGGGCGCCGAAGCGGAGGCACCCGCGAGCCTTCGTCGCCCGCCTGCTGGAAGGGGCGTTCGATGTCCACCCCGCCGTCGCGCTGGGGCATGACGTGGGAGTCGTGGCGAAGGGCGCGATCGCGGGGGCTCTGGTTCATCAGGAGGTCGCGCTGCACCTGACCGCCTTCTCCGAGCCAGCGCATGTGCGCGAGTCGGATTCCGGGATGTACGCCGGCTACCGGCAGCGGCGGGAGTCGCTTCGGCGCCGACGCGGACGGGAGTAGGCCCGTCGCGGGGGAAGCCCGCTCCTCCGGGCGCGTGCTCCGCGGGGGCGCATGGATCGAGCTTGCTCGGGAAGCTGCTCGCGCTCTATCTCCAGAGTGCCATCCCTGAACCCGGGATGGAGAGCCTCAGGCTGGCCTCTGGTGAAGAACGCGACTCCTTGACCGCGAGAGAACATCCATGCGCCCTCCCCGTCCGTTTCCCGCGATCCGATCATTGTTTGCAGCCACGGCTGCTTCCCGCAGGGCCGCAGGCGGTGCCGCCGGGCGTGCCACTGCGCGGTCAGGCGCCACGTTCCCATGCGCAGCCATGTGCACCGGGCGACGGGCTGCCGTCGGCTCCGGCACGACGCGCGCGCCGGTGGGTGGCGCCGCCATGGCTCTCGGTGCGCTCCTGGTGTTCGCGTTCCCGCTTGCCTCCCAGGAGGCCGGGGGCGGAGACAACGGTGAATGGGACGTGACCCTGGCCCGGGGTGAGACCCGCGACATCGATTTCACCACCGAGGAGGGGACCTGGATGTCGCTGGACATCTCCCCGGACGGCGGGTGGGTCGCATTCGACCTGCTTGGACACATCTACCGCGTCCCGGCGGAGGGCGGGGGCGAGGCCGAACTGCTCACCGGGGGTACGGGGGTGGCCACCCACTACCACCCGCGGTATTCGCCCGACGGGTCGACCATCGCCTTCATCAGCGACCGCGAGGGGCAGAACAACCTGTGGGTCATGGACGCCGACGGGTCCAACCCGCGTTCGGTGTTCATCGACGGCGCCGTGCGGGCGGTGGAGCCCGCCTGGTCGGCTGACGGGAACTACATCTTCGTGCGGCGGCAGAACACGGCGCCCGGCGGGGGTGGCGGGGGCATCTGGATGTACCACCGGGACGGCGGCGACGGGATTCAGGTCATCGACGACCAGCCCTCGGCGGCCTGGCCTTCGCCGTCGAGGGACGGCCGCTACCTCTACTTCCATGTGTACACCGGGCCGCCCGGCCTCCAGGGCCGCGACGCGCTCGCCGGTCACTGGCAGGTGCGGCGCAAGGATCTGGACAGCGGCGAGATCGTGAACATCACCAGCGGCACCGCGGCGCAGCAGGTGCGCGCCTCGAGTGGAAGCGCCTACGCCGCCGAGATCTCCCCCGACGGCCGCTACCTGGCGTTCGCGCGCCGGATCGCCGGGGGCACCATCTCGTACCGGGGCCACACCTTCGGACCCCGCGCGGCCCTCTGGATCCGGGATCTGGAGACGGGGCGCGAGCATGTCGCGATGGACCCGATCACGGTGGACAACGCCGAGGGCATCAAGACGCTCCGCATCCTGCCGGGATACGGCTGGACGGCGGACGGTTCGGGCATCGTCCTGACCCAGGGGGGCAAAATCCGCAGGCTGGACGTGGCCAGCGGCGAGGTGACCACCGTGCCCTTCTCGGCCCGCGTGCAGCGCACCGTTTCGGAGATGACGCGCGCGGATTTCCGCATCGATGACGGGCCCTTCGATGCGAAAATGCTCCGGTGGTACGCGCTCTCGCCGGACGGGTCGAGCATCGCCTTCCAGGCGGTGGGGAGGATCTGGACGGCGCCGGCCGGCGGGGGCGCGCCCACCCGGCTGACGTCCGGTGACGGGCCTTTCGAGTACTCGCCGGCGTGGTCGCCGGACGGGCGCTGGGTCGCCTATGCCACCTGGGACGGGGAGGAGGGCGGCCATGTCTGGAAGATACCCTCCGGCGGCGGCGCCCCCGAACAGCTGACCACCTCGCCCTCCGAGTACGTGCACCCGGTCTGGGCGCCCGACGGATCGGAGCTGGTGGTGACGCGGGGGAGCGGGGCGGCCTCGCGGGCGCGGTCGGCGACCCAGAACCCCTACTGGGAGCTGTGGCGGGTGCCCGCGGAGGGGGGTGGGGAGGCGTGGATCACGACCATCCCCAGCGGTTCCGGCGGGTTGCTCGGCAACCGGCGCCAGCTCACCCGCGCGTCCTTCGGACCCGAGGGGCGCATCTATTTCCCCGCGGGACATGAGGCGGACGGCGAGAACGTCACCGCCCTCATGTCGGTGGCGCCGGACGGCTCCGACCGGCGGGTGCACGCCACCATCCCCTTCGGCGACGAGTTCGTCGTCTCGCCCGGCGGCGACCGGGTGGCCTTCCAGGAGGGCGACAACGTCTTCCTGGCCCCTCTGCCGCCCGGCGGCGTGGGAGGCGAGCCGGTGGCGCTCGAAAAGACCGGCGCGCCCGTGCCGGTGACCCGGCTCACCACCGAAGGGGGCCTCTTCCCCCGCTGGCTCGACAACGACCGGCTCGAGTTCGGGAGCGGGCAGCGCTTCTTCGTGCACGACGCGGCGGCCGGCGCGACCGACACCATGGCGATCCGCCTGAGCGTCGACCGGCGTATCCCCTCCGGCACGCTCGCGCTCACCAACGCCCGCGTCATCACCCTCGACGACCGGGCGGTGCACGAAAACGGCACCGTGCTGATCGACGGCAGCCGCATTACCTGCGTGGGCGAGTGCGACGCCTCCTCGGCCGATCGCACCATGGACATGACCGGCAAGACCATCGTGCCCGGCTTCGTGGACATGCACGCGCACCACTACCGCGAGCACAAGGGGCTCATCCCGAAGCGCGATTTCGAGTCCGCCGTCTATCTCGCCTACGGGGTCACGACCAACCTCGACAACTCGATGTGGTCGCAGAACGTCTTCGCCAGCGCCGAGCTGATCCGCGCCGGCGAGGTGGTGGGTCCGCGCACGTATTCCACCGGTGACCCCCTCTACCGCGGCGACGCCGCCCGCCAGAACGAGCTGACCAGCTACGAGGTCGCCGAGCAGAACATCAACCGGCTGGCGTCGTGGGGCGCGACCGCCCTCAAGCAGTACCTGCAGCCGCGCCGCGACCAGCGCCAGTGGGTGTCGGACATCGCCCGCAGGAAGGGGCTGATGGTCACCTCCGAGAACAACGACACCCCCTACACCATCGGCATGATCATGGACGGCCAGACGGCGTTCGAGCATCCGATGACCTACCTGCCCATGTACCGCGACCTGAGCCGGTTCCTGGGGGAGACCGGCGCCACCTACTCGCCCACCTTCATCGTCGGCGGCATCGGGCCCTGGAACGAGGAGTTCTTCTTCGCCGAGAGCGAGGTCTGGCTCGACCCCAAGCAGCGCGAATGGCTGCCCTGGCGCCAGGTCATCCCCCACATGCGCCGGCGCTGGCAGCGTCCCGACACCGACTACTCCTTCCCCCTCGTCGCACAGGGGATGATGGACGTGATCGAGGCGGGTGGCTGGGGCGCCATCGGGTCGCACGGGCAGGCCCACGGCATCGGCTCGCACTGGGAAATATGGGATGGTGGAGTCGGCCACGGATCCGATGACCGCGCTCGAGGTCGCAAGCGTGCACGGCGCGGTGTTCCTGGGCGCCGAGGAGGACATCGGCTCGATCGAGGAAGGCAAGCTCGCGGACCTGCTGGTGCTCAACTCGAACCCGCTCGACGACATCCGCAACACCACCGACATCATGTACGTGGTGCAGGGGGGCATCGTGCGGGACGCCCTCACCCTCGACGAAGTGTGGCCCAACCAGGAAGCCTACGGGGAGCACTGGTGGGTGGACCCCGACGCCTGGCGCATGGACAACCGGCCCGTGGACTTCTGGGACCGGGGGAGGTAGCCCATGTCGCACGATCCGGCATTGGCCGCGGGCGTCCGCGCCATCGCCCCTGGAGATGGACGGAGCATGCGCCACGAACCTCCAGCCGGCGTACTCGCGGCGTCTCTCCTCACGCTCGCCCTCGCCTGTGGCGCGGCCAACGCCATCGATCCCGAGCCACCGCAGGCCGTCGAGTGGATCCGGCTGCCGATGGAGTCGGGATCCCCGCGAAACATCGCCGTCCTGCGCCCGGAGGGCGCTCCGAGGGGCGTGGTCGTGGCGTTCCCGTGGGGGGCGGGCGATGCGAACCTCCTGCTCGGACTGCTCGAATCCTACTGGGGTGAGGCGGCGCCGGCGGCGGGGTACGCGGTCGTGGGTGTGGAGGCCTACGGGCCAGGTCTGGAGGAGGACGCCGCGACCGTGATGTCCGCCGTCCTTGGCTGGATCGACGAGAACCTTGCGGCCGCGTCGGGCGACATCGTCATGACGGGCGCGTCCGCGGGCGGGATCGGGGTCTTCCACGCGGCGCTCGCGGCGCCGGACCGGGTCGGCGGGATCATCGCCATGCCGGGGCGCTACTCGGGTGACGCGTCGCTGGAGCCGCTGGCCGGGGCGCCCGTCTGGATGATGGTGGGCGAGGGCGATGCCCGCTGGGTCGAAGGATCGGAGGACACGGCGGAGCGCCTGGAAGATGCGGGGGTGGACGTCACGCTCGACATCCTTGCGGGGCAGGGCCATGTGCTGGTTGTCGCCCAGGACGCGCTGGTGCGATGGATGGAAGGGAGGCAGACGCCATGAAGCTTCGGGTCCCCCATCCGCTGGTCCTGCTGACGGCGTGCGTCATTCTCGCCGCGGCCGCCAGCTACGTGCTCCCCGCGGGCGAATATGAGCGCCGGGACGACGAGGCGACCGGGCGCAGCGTGGTGGTCGCGGGCACCTACCAGGAGGTTGAGCCCAATCCGGTGAGCCTCTTCGACGCCATGGTCGCGCTGCCGCGCGGGATGGCGGACGCGGCCGAGATCATCTTCCTCGTTTTCCTGATCGGGGGCGCCTTCACGGTCGTGGACGCGACCGGCGCGCTCCGGCGGGGAGTGACGTCACTGACCAGGGCGCTGCGGGGGCGGGATCTGCTCATCATCCCGGTGGTGGCCGTTCCCTTCGCCATCGGGGGTGTCGTCCAGAACCTGCAGGAGGAGATCATCCCGCTGATCCCCGTGCTGTTGATCCTCACCCGCAGGATCGGCTTCAACGCGATGGTGGCGGTGGCGATGAGCGCGGGCGCGGCGTTCGTGGGCTCCGCCTTCAGCCCCATTAACCCCTTCCAGGTGGCGATCGCGCAACGGCTCGCCGAACTGCCGCTGGCGTCGGGCGCGGTGTTCCGGATCGTGTTCCTGCTGCTCGCGCTGACCTTCTGGATCGGGATGACGATGCGCTATGCACACCGCACGCGGGGACCTGCGGAGGCCGTGACGGAAGAAGGGGCCGAGGGCATGCGTCCGTCCGACTGGGGGATCCTGGGCCTGGTGGGAGCGGCGTTCGTCCTGGCTGTGGTCGGGATGACGCGGTGGGGTTGGGGGTTCAACGAGCTGTCCGCCGCCTTCTTCATCATGGGGGTGATCGTGGGCCTCCTGGCCGGGCTGCGCGTCGGCGGTACAACCGAGGCCTACCTGCGCGGCTTCCGCGAGATGACCTTCGCCGCCCTGCTGATCGGGTTCGCGCGCGCGATCTACGTCGTTCTCCAGGACGGCCGGGTGGTGGATACCATTGTGCACGGGCTGTTCACGCCCCTGGAGGGCCTGCCGGTGCTGGCGTCCGCCTTCGGGATGGTCGCGGCCCAGGCGGCGATCCATGTGCCCGTCCCCAGCGTGAGCGGGCAGGCGGTGCTGACCATGCCGGTACTGGTGCCCCTCTCCGACCTGCTCGGCATGTCGCGCCAGGTGACCGTGCTGGCTTACCAGTACGGCGCCGGGCTGTGCGAGCTGCTGACGCCCACCAACGGTGCCCTCATGGCGATTCTGGCGTCCGCCAAGGTCCGCTACGAGGACTGGATCCGCTACACGATCCCGCTCTACCTGGGGCTGGTTGCGATCGGCATGGTGGCGATCTGGGTGGCGCTGGGGATCGGGCTGGAGTGAGGGAGGACGTTGGCGGCGGGCGAGCGGATGGCGGCCGAGCGCATCGTGATTCTCAAGCGAGGTCGGCCTGTGAGGCAGGAGCACGACGAAATCGTCGATCAGACCACTCCGACACCTACATCGGTGAAGACCGACCGGAGATCATCGTCCCGCGCACGGAACGCCTTGGAGACTATGCGAGTGTCGTGGCGGGGTTGATCGACATGTTCGCCAAAGTGGTGCGGCAGGACGCGATGACGGTGTATCGGTCGCTGGTGACCGCGGACCGCGATGTCGTTCGCCTTCGGACCGGCGAAAGCCAAGACGGCAGCGTAACGCTAAACGACGGCGTGGATCTCATCGGTGGTGCCCGCGACATGCTACTGGCGGCGGCGTGCTCCCTCGGCGAATCAAAAGCAGTCTATCGCGCTGGCGCAAAATCGAAGTGCGACAGACCTCGTGGCAGGGGTCCGCTTGGGGCAGACAGCTCAAGGCAGTTTCGTGGTGAGTCTGTTGACCCCAGTCGTGCCCCCGCCGATGCCTGTATTGTTTCCGGATGACGCTGACCACGACGCGCCTATCGAACGTCGTCTGACGCTCCGTTTGATGGAGGCCTTGGCTGCTGTGCGTCAGGCGGCGGAGCGGACAGCTGCGGGAGATGAGGATGCGTTCGGGGAGGCAGTGGAGAGCGGGGTGAGCGCCAATTTGTGTGAGGCCCTGGACCAAGTCACCAGATCATTCCCCACGTTGGACGTGAGCGTGTCATGGGCGAGGACTGGACCGGTGACGGTTCGACGGCGAGCCGTTCGGTTTGGCCGCACGGATGCACCTCTTCTGCGCGAAGCAGCGCGTTCGCTCCGGGAGCGGGCGCCGCGGCCCGATGTCCGGCTATATGGGTACGTCCGGCTACTAGCGCGGAGTGAGGACGAAGAGGATGGAACGATCCGTCTGGGCGCGTTCGTTGACCAGAACCAGAAGCCGCGATCAGTTACAGCATTATTGGAGCGGCAGGACTACGAGCGCGCGGTTCAGGCCCATAGGGATCGAGCCTTGGTCGTTTTCTCTGGCGATCTCGAACGCCTAGGGCAGCGATGGCGGTTGCTGAACCCACGTCTTGAGCAAGTTTTGCGGGATGACGAGTGCGATCTCTAACGAGAGGTGCCTCCAGCGGTCGCCGTCCGGGAGCCGGAGTCATGGAATCCAACGTCGAAGCCGCCGCGCTGTTACGTGCGCCGGCCCCTCGAACAGTGTCAAGAGCGGTCGTCTTGATTCCCGCCGCTCACGACTGCATTTCCGGCCTTTTCGGTCCGGTGTCCGGCGGGTGTGGACCTCCTACCACTCCTCTCTGCCTTGGGTAGATCCGGTGTCGATCTCGCCGTGGAGTGTTGCCGGCGACATGAGATCGGCGGTGTGCTCGCGCGGGGCATGTCGGGTCACCCACCCTCGCATCGCCGCCGCGCCTGACGGGGCGAGCGCCTCCACGATGCGATCCTGCGGAGGCCCGGATCCGTCGGCGCCGGCGGAGGCCGCCTGGCCCGCAAGCGTGATCGGCTGGTCCACGAAGAGCGGCGCCAGCGCCCGGTAGCGGAATTGCTTCACGGGAGCCGGGCTGTGACGCTGTGCGGCGTCCAGCAGGAGAAGTGCGGTAAGCGGCCCATGCACCAGGAGCCCGGGATAGCCTTCCTGCTGCGTGACGTAGGGATGGTCGTAGTGGATGCGGTGGCCGTTGTAGGTGAGCGCGGAAAACTGGAAGAGGGTGACCGTGGTGGGGAGGAAGGTTTCGTTCCACTCGGGCGCGGGATCGGGACGCCCACCGCTGCCGCTCGCCACGTCGTCCGCGTCCACGGCAGCTGCGGTACCGCAGCTGCTGCCGGGTGCGGTTGCCTTCTGCCGGGCGGCCCGAGGCCGGGCGGTCGCGCCGGACGGGCGAGGCGCGGGCTCCCGGTAGACGATGACCTGCTCCTCCTCCACGCACCGGCGATCCCCCTGCAGGACCGTGTGGCCCACGCTCACGAATGCGAGCCGGCCGCTCCTCCCGCGCTTCTCGGTGATGCTCACGATCTTCGATCTCAGTTCGGCCGGCTCGCCGAGCGAAACGCGGTGGAGCGACCGGAGCGTCCCACCCGCCCACATGCGCCGGGGCAGGTCGACATCGGGCATGAAGTCCCCCCGCGCCTCGTGTCCGTCGCGCGCCAGATGGGAAGCGCGGCGGGGCTGCCTGAAATAGAGCCAGTGCCATCCCAGCGGGAGTGGGTCGCCCTCCGAGATGGCGAGCGGATCCCGGTCGAGCAGACCCAGCATGGCCTGGGCAGGCCCGGGCGCGAGAATGTCGGTGTGCACCCGGGTGCGCCTCTCGGCTCCGGTCGGGGCCGCCGATTCCCTCACTTGCCTGCTCCTCGGTCGGCGGCCGCGCGCGCCCGGGCCAGTACGCGCCGGGCCACCTCGGCGACCGGCCGGTCCACCATGCGGCCTTCGAGCGCGACCGCGCCGCCGCCAGCCTCCCTGTCCGCGTCCAGAATGCGGTGCGCGCGCTCGACCTCGAGCTCCGATGGGGTAAACACCTCGTGGATGACCGGAAGCTGCGCCGGATGGATGGCCATCTTTCCGGCAAAACCCAGAAAACGAGCCCTGCCGGCCTCCTCGCGCAGCTCGCTCAGCTCCCGGAAACCGAGGGACGGCATGTCGATGGCGTCGAGTCCGCTCAGGGCGGCGGCGTGGACGACGCGCGAACGCGCGTACAGAAGCGGCTCCCAGCTGGGGTCGGCGCGCAGCTCGATGGCCAGGTCGAAGCCTCCGAAGACCAGCCCGGCGACGGCCGGTGACGCCTGCCCGATGTCGACCGCGTTCTCGAGTCCGAGCGCCGTCTCGATGAGGGCGAACAGCGGCGCACCATCGCCGAGAAGCCGGGCAGCGCGGCGCAGCCCGGCGGCGGTCCTGACTTTAGGGAGCATGAACGCGTCGGGTTGGCGGGTTCCGCCGAGCGCTTCTGCGTCCGCCCGACCCAGGTCCGTGTCGGGGTCGTTGATGCGAATGATGAGGTGCGGCGGGCCGGCGTCTTTCCGCTGCGCTCCCGCGGATCTCTCCGCAAGGAAGCGTGTTGCCGCTTCGCGCGCCAGAGTCTTCCGCTGCGGCGGCACCGCGTCCTCCAGGTCGATACACACGGCGTCCGCCCCGGCCGCCAGCGCCTTGCCGAAGCGGTCCGGACGGTATCCCGGAACGAACAGGATCGAACGGCAGCCAAGCCGCGCGTGGGCATGCCCGGCCGCCCCCGCCCCGTCCGTTGCACGTGTCCCGTCGTTCATCGTCCGCAGTTCCTAGAACGATCTCGGCATCCCCAGCACATGTGTCGCCACATGGCTGAGCACGAGGTTGTTCGCGACCGGGGCGATCAGATACAGGCGGGCCTCGCGGAACTTGCGCTCGATCCCGTATTCCGCCGCCATCCCCCATCCGCCGAAGGTGTCCATGGCCGCGTTGGCCGCCTTCCACGCCGCGCGCGAGGCGAGGTACTTGGCCATGTTGGGGCCGTCCCCCCGGGTCTCGCCCGCGTCGAAGTCCCGCGCCGCCTGGTCCCGGACCGCGGCCGCCGCGCGCACGTCCATGTAAGCGTCGGCGATCGGGAACTGCACACCCTGGTTCGCGCCGATGGGGCGGTCGAAGACGCGCCGGGAGCGGGCGTACTCCGATGCCCGGTCCACGAAGTAGAGCCCATCCCCCACCGACTCCGAAGCCAGCAGAATCCGCTCGGCGTTCATCCCCGACATGATGTACCGGAAGCCCCGGCCCTCCTCTCCGATTCGATTCCCGGCCGGTACCTCGACGCCATCGAAAAAGACCTCGCAGCTCTCATGGTTGATCATGGTGTCGATGGGTTTTACCCGGACGGCATCGCCGGCATCGCGCAGATCCACGATGAACACCGAGAGCCCGCCGGTGCGCTTCTCCACTTCGTCCAGCGGCGTGGTGCGCGCCAGCAGGATCATGAGATCGGACTGGCGCACGCGCGAGATGAAGACCTTCTGCCCCCTCACGACATACCGGCGCCCCCCGCCTCTCGGCGAACGTACGGATGCGAGTGGTGTCGGAGCCGGTGTCCGGCTCGGTCACGGCGAAGGCCTGCAGCCGGAGTTCGCCGCGCGCGATGCCGGGGAGGTAGCGCCGCTTCTGCTCTTCCGAGCCATGCCGGAGCACGGTTCCCATCGTGTACATCTGCGCGTGACAGGCGGCGGAGTTCGCGCCGGAGCGATTGATCTCCTCCAGAATAACGCTCGCCTCCCGGATGCCCAGCCCCATGCCCCCGTACTCCTCGGGGATCAGGCACGCCAGGTAGCCCGCTTCCGTCAGCGCGTCGACGAACTCGTGTGGGTAGGTGCGTGCTTCGTCGGAGGCCCGCCAATAGTCGTTGTCAAAACGGGCGCAGAGCGACCGCACCCCGGCCCTCAGCTCGTCATGCAGAGACGCCATTCACCGTCCCATCGAGTGCATGTCGCGCCCGCCCACAACATGCTTGATCACGCGTCCGCCGAGCATCACGAACCGTACATCTCTCGTCACCTCGATGTCGTCGAGTGGGTTGCCGGGCACCGCGATGATATCCGCGAGCATCCCTTCGGCCAGACGGCCCCGGTCCGGGGTGTCCAGGAGATCCGCGGCGTGGATGGTCGCGGTTCGGAGCGCCTCCAGCTCGCTCATGCCCATCCCGACGTAGACTCCGAACTCGCCCGCGTTCTCCCCGTGGGGAAGAACCGCCGCGTCCGTCCCGAAGGCGATGGGGACGCCGCGCTCGATGGCGCTCCCGAGGCTTTGGCGCGCGAGCGGCATGATCTCCTCGGCCTTGGCGCGCACCAGCGGCGGCAGCTGGTCGAGGTCGATCCGGTCGACCAGGTAGCTGGTCGGCACCAGATACGTCCCCTTTTCGATCATGAGATCCATGATCTCGTCGGTGAGGATCGACCCGTGCTCGATCGACGCCACACCGGCCTGGACGGCGGCCAGGATGCCCTCCGGGCCGTGCGCGTGCGCGGCGACCTTCATGCCGTGGCGGGCGGCTTCCTCCACCATGGCGGTGAGCTCCTCCAGCGTGTACTGCTGGGCGCCCACCGGGCCTTCCATCGACAGCACGCCCGCGGTCGCGCAGGTCTTGATCACCTTGGCGCCGTGCTTGATCTGGTAGCGCACCGCCTCCACCACCTCCCAGGGCCCGTCCGCGATGCCCTCCTCCGGGCCGCCCTCGCGGATGCCGGGTGCGTATCCCGTCACGTCGCAGTGGCCGCCGGTGATCCCCAGGGAGTTGCGCGAGGGAATGACGCGGGGCGCGATGATGTCGCCGCGCTCCACCGCCTTGCCGAGCTCGACGGTCACGTCGCCGCCGAAGTCGCGCACCGTGGTGAAGCCCGCGCGCAGGGTGATGCCCCCGTACCTCACCGCGTTGAAGGCCTCGTAGGCCTCCGTTCGGGTCACGGCATCCGTAAAGGAGGTCGCGCTGATCTCCCCGCCCAGGTGGGTATGGGTGTCGATGAGTCCGGGCAGCAGGGTGACATCACCCAGGTCCATGTCGTGCATGACCTCCGGAACGGTTGCCGGGTTCACCGCCGTGATCATCCCGTTCTCGACGACGACCACCGCGTCCCGCTGCATCTCGCCCGTCTCGACATCGAGCAGGCGTGCGGCGCGCAGAACCGTGGGGCCCGGGTACATGCCCATGGGCTCCTGGGCACGGATGGGCGCGGGCGTGAGGATGCAGGGAAGTGCCAAAAACGTGCAGGCGAGCAACGCGACTGTAACGACCCGGGTCAAACGGCTGCGAACCGGGCTGTCAGTGTTCGCCGAAATCAAGCACAAGCTACCGATGCGGCATTTCATGGAGGCACCCTGACTCAGAATACGGTTGATGCGGGTTGGTGCGGAAAACCGGAATTGATCCGATCCCGGTACTGGACGCAAGCGACCCCGGCGTACGGAAGAGTCGCGGTCTGCTCCTTCAGGGTGGAGCGCCGCGACCCTCCGGACCGGTTACGGTCCGAGGGCTCCGATTGGAATCACGGCCACCCCCGTCACTGCGCGTGTACCCGTAGCCGCTGTGGACGATGACGCCCAGCGCGGAAGGCTTGCCACAGCGATCCGTGTCCACCCGGTTCGCGAATTTGAGGAGGGCCCGGGCGGCTGCTTCGACGCGGGTGGTCCCCAGCTTGACCTCGAACGCCGACCAGCGGCCCATGCCCGCGTCGACGATCGCATCCACCTCCAGGCCGGTGTTGTCCCGATAGTGGTAGACCCGCGCATCGCTCGCCTGCGCATAGACGCGCAAGTCCCGCACGACCCATCGACTCGAACAGGAATCCGAACCAGCTGATGTCCTTCATCAGATGCTCCGCGTCCGCGCGTAGCGCAGCTACCGCCAGCGACGGATCTACGAAATGGCGCTTCGGCGAGGATCTGAGCCGTGAGCGGGAACGCAGGTGGGGGGCCCAGGGCGGCTGATCCTCCACCAGCATGAGGCGCTCGAGGGCCGTCAGATAGCTTCGGACCGTGCGGTGGGCAGGCCGGGGATCGGGTCCGGCGACATCAGACGCGATCGTCGCGAGAGATGCGCAGGTGGCAGCGTTGCGAGCCAGGGACTGCAGCACCCGGTCTACGTTCTCAGGATCGTGCCGTACGCCGTTTACGCGCGCAACATCGACACGGCACACTTCCGCCAGATAGTCCCGGTTGGCGAGCCGGGCTTCATCGGCCGAGGAGAGGAGGTGTCCCGGCCAGCCACCGACACAGAGGATCTCCGCCATTTGACGGGCAGAGAAATGAGCCGCCGGACTTCTGACGCGCCCACCCCTGAGAACAGCACCGAGCGATATCGCGCCTGTGGCGTACCCCAGTTCGGACAAGGACATGGGCCTCAGGCGCAGCCGGCTGAAGCGACCCGCGCCGGTATGGCGCGTTATGGCATCGGGCGGCACCGCGGAACCGGTGAGGATGAATTGTGCCTTGGCCTGGCGATCGTCGACTGCCCGGCGTACATGGTTCCAGAGGTGGGGCTCCAACTGCCATTCGTCGATCAAGCGGGGCGTTCGACCTGCCAGGAGCTCGGCAGGCTCGAGCCTTGCGAGGCGGCGAGCTTCGTCGTCTACATCGAGAAGGACTTCGCTGCGAGCAATCTGGCGAGCAGTCCATGTCTTGCCACAAGCTCTGGGGCCCTCGACGACTACTGCCCCCGCCGATGCCAGGCGGCTACTCAGTTCTCGATCCACGATCCGCGCTCGGTAGCTTCCAGGGCCAGCCTCCCCCTTGGCACGGGACGCCAGGACTTCCCCGCTGTCGGCGGGTTCGGAGTACCCGGAATCTTCGAAATCACGTCGCATGGCATCGGCGCGAGCAAGGCGTGATGGAGATGAACCTCTTGTATGCTAGACCGCCGAGACCGGATTCGCAACGGTTGTGTGATCGAGTTTGCAACATAGATATGATCTATTTTGCAATGCCAATGGGTCGCAATGTGCAACCATGACGTTACGGCGGAATCGGTTAGGATTCTATCTGTCGCGTTCACTTGATCTTATGGGATTGATGGGCTCGTTTCCCGCTACTTCATTCCCGCCGAATCAAGAGCCTCAGCCGCGAGGTCTCCGGCGGGCTTCCAGTGCCTTCCGAAGCTGTCCGTCGTCCGCTCTCTGATAGCACTGAAGCACCGTCTTGGCGGTCTTCCAGCCGCCCAACTCGCAGAGCACCTTGAGCGGCTGATCCATCAGGTCACTGGCGAACTTCCGCCTCAACGAGTGCCAGCCTCTCCCGCGCTTCGGTTCGAGCCCCGCGAGCGTCTGGGCTTTGTACCACCAAGCTCGCACCAATGACCGTCCCGCGCACCTCGACGGATCCGTCGGCGCGGGCAGCACCGGAGCGTCCTCATGCCCCGAACTCCTCTCCCGCGCCTCGTGCAGGACGGCCAACGCCTCGACCGTTACCGGCGTCCGGTGCTCGTAGCCGGTCTTCTCGTGTTCCGCGCGCCACCGCACCACCCCACCTTCGAGGTCGGTGTCCGAGCACCTGAGTTGACGGATGGCCCCGATTCGGTGCCCCGTCTCGTGCGCGAGCACGAGCGCGATGTGAAACCGCCAATCCACCTGCCGGGAGACCCCGAGAAGCTCCTGGTACTCCTCCTCGGACAACACCACCCGCGTGGGGTTCTTCTCCGTGGGCGTCTTGAGACCCCGCAACGGATTCGCCACGAGCAGGAGCCTGCCCCGCCCGTCTCTGGACTTGGCGGCCCAGTTGAGCACGGCGATCAGGAACTTCAGGTCGTGCTCGATGGTCCGGTCGGACACCGGCCTTCCGCTCGGGCCGACCCTGCCCGCCCGGCGCTCCCGGATGAAGCGGTCCCAGTCCCCTTTGGGACAGGGTGGCCGGGTCGCGGTTCCGTCCGAAGAACCGGAGGAACATCCTCGTCGCCGCCCGGTCGGACTGTTGAGATGTCTCCGCCTTCGCGGGCGTTACCTCCTCACCGTAGATGTCAAGAAGCCTTCCCAGCGTGAGCGGCTCGGCCTCCTTGTGGCCGTTCGGCTCCGGCTTTGCGAACCCGGCGGGCGAACTCGTCGGCTTGCCGCTTCGCGCGCCTCCAATCGAGCGGTGTTTGAGCGTCCTGGTTGAGCCTGCGCCCGTTCTCGCGCCACTCCATCTGGTACAAGCCGGTTTTCCGGTCGGGGAACACCCTGACCCGGTTCCGGCCCCCATTCGCCAGCGCCGTAGGAGCGCCCGGCTTCGTTTCGTGCGTGCCATCGTTCGATTCCTCTCTCGATGGACTGCACGATCTGCGCTCCTGAACTTCGCCGGGGGAAGCAGTGTCCGCCAGACCTGAGGCTCGGAGCGGTGGGGATCCTGCCGGCAAATCTGCCTCTGTGGCGATGCGTTCAGGCCGCCGTCCCGGAGCTTGCCGATCTTTGAGCGGGAGGCCATGATTCGGAGGCGGTGTTCGATGTGCCCGATGGCGATCCAGAGGCGCACATTGACATCAAGGTCGATGTGCATGAGAATCCCGTTTCGGGACGTGCACAGCAACGATTCCGCAAGTTGCTGGTGACCTTGGGGTTGCGATGTGTCCGCAGGAGCACCGATGCCGTGCCGGCCTTCAGGCCGTTGCCGGGAGCGACCCATCCCTTCGGGTGCCTGGTACGGCACGGCGACGGTTGGGATGTGCACGCCATCCCACCCTCGCCCTGGGTCGCTCCCGGTCCAACGATCCCTGCGGGAAGGCTATCGCACATGTGGTTAGAGCCATGAATCAACTGTCTGGATTCGTGGCTCATCGTTTCCCGCCCAAGCGTAGTTCGCGCAATCGGCGTACTACCTGAGCGTTGGTCTCACCGTCCTGCGCTGCGTCCCAGAGTTCACGAAGATCCTCTCGGGCCAGCACCACAACATCGTCGCGCGCGGCCTTCTCCACCTCTGCCCCCGACAGGTCGTCTCGGGGCTTCGCCGTCGCGAGCACCGCGACCACTTCGCTTTCGGCTAGCTCCCTCCCCATTCTCCGCGAACGGGCGACGAGTTTGCCCACCTTGCCGCCCGCGTCGACTGATCCGACCGTACACTCGATGACGAGGACGACAGAAGATCCCGGGGCGTGAGCGAGGTGATCGACAGCATCTCTCAGCCCGATCTGCGCCCCTACGGGATCCACGTGAAAACCGAGGAAGAAGAACAGCAGACCCACCGCAGCTTCGAACTCCTTCGACTTGTGCGGTCTATCGGGCTGGAGATGCTCCCGGAAGCGTTCAAGGCCAAGGTCGATGGCGCTGTGGGCCTTGATCCGGACGTTCCCACCCGCTTCCGCCAAGAGCAAGGGCATGCAGTCCACACACCGGCCTTCGATGGCGATGAACGACGTCGCGAATGAATCACCCTTTCGGATCGGGACACCTACCTCCGCACGGAAGACTTCTCCGTCAGGCACCCATCGGCACTCGCGGAGTTTGACCGATCCATGACGGCACGGCTGTCCGGCGGCTCCCACCGTCCAGCCAAGTTCCGCCTTCGCGACGAAGATTTCGGCGGCAGCCCATACAACGAGAGTGGCACGCTCGGGCGCGGAGCTGGCGCTCTCGCGATCGAAGCGTACGGCCACGGGGGCGATCAACTCGACGGCCGTGGTATGGCCACGGACATCCAGTTTTCCGGGGCGGCCACAGAATCTGCGCACCAGTTCAGAGAAGCTGCCATAGGCGTTCCGCCCGCCGCGAATCATGCCGTCCAGTTCCCCGGGGGCATGCCCCGCCTCCCGTACCACGTCCCACATCGAGGAGCCATAGTGGATCAAGGCGTGACAACTCCATTGATCGTATGCGGCATCGTGGTACGGGGCAGCCAGCTCGCTGAAGCCGTACCTCATGTCCCTCGCCGGCTGATCGGATGTGCCGACGTACCTCACAGTCCGAGACCGGAGCTTCGCTTTTCCGCTCGCGATCCCGCTCACCACGTAGGGCAACTCGTCGATCGGAAGCACAACCTGCCACGCGCGGAAATCTGGCCGATGGACTGGAGAATACTTGGGAACCGATTGAGCGGCACGGTGGTCGAGTAAACCGCGGGTGGCAAGATTGATCCAATGGCCACCGTCACGGATCGCACAGATGCGGAGGTCGATGGACTGCCAGAACCCGGAGCGGTTCACCGAGTCGAGAAAGCGATCCGCTGCTTCCTCGCTTGAGCGTTGGCGTTCTTCCGACGACATTGGAATCTCCATGCGGCTTGGCAGGGTTCGACCAGCAGAGCGGTGGTGAACCTAACATGCCCGACTTGGTTGGGACCGAATAGACAGGAGACGATGCCCGAAAGGAGCGCGGCAGATCCCACGTCCCGCGCGATGCCGAGGAACTCCGACATCCTTGGAGGGACGACCAGACGCCGCCTCGAAGCGGCGCTCGAACCGCCTTCCCGCGAGGGATTGCTGGTCTGGGAGCGACCCGAGGGTCGGGGACAGGGGGTGTTGAAAACACACCTGCTCCCGAACCCGTACCAGGCCCTCGGACTGGGGGGTCGCTACCGACCACGGCCCGGAGAAGCGGATCGGCACCGGCGATCCGCGGGTCGTGGCCCAACCCCAATCCGTCTGGCGACTTGCGGAATCCGTGTTCCGCACACCTTCGCGGCATTTCCCCTGCACAAGCAACCCGATGTCGAATTCACACCTCCGGATCGGCAACGGGCCCCGCCGAACGGCGCTCAAATCCGGACCTCCGGAAAGGCGGCGCGCCGTGCCGAATGGATGTCGATTCTGGGCGATCCCGGCGGCCTGCAGGTTACCCGAGAACGCTCTGGAACCTGCGGAAACGGCCTCTGAGGCGAGCATGGAAGAACGCCAGTTGCGCACCACTCGCAACGCCCTGCTGACTGGACCTGCCCCCCTTTCACGAGCGGTTGGTTCCTGGGGTCGATGGCGCCTGATTGGTCTGCCTCTCCCTGGCGGCGGGTCTCCCGGCGTCCGAACGAGGGTGGGCAAGCGAAGCGCGGCAGCCCGGTCCGGGGCCGGGAGGTTCTGGTCGAGGGCCGGCGCGAGGATCTCGACCGATACCAGAAGGGCGAGCGGGCCGCGCCCCGACAGCGCCCGGCAAATCGAGCGTCGGGTGCGGCACGCGACAGGTGGCGAACCCGGTTCCCGTCAAGCGGACGGCAACCATGGTCGTGCGGGCGGCTACCCGATCGGGATGGGCCGCCACGGGGGGACGGGGGGCGACGCCCCCGCCCGCGCAATCCACTGGAGCGCGGGGCTTCCAGGGTTCGAAGGGGCGGAGTCCCTCGCCAGCCCCGGTGTATTACACAGGGTAGGCTGGCTTGCTTGAGCGCCTAACCCGGATTTCTCACAGGGTGGCGGATTCGGGTCTGGATGAAGGGATTGAGGCCGTGGTTCGGCGGGTCAACTGCGTTGCAAGGCGGGAAGGGTCCCGGTTTGGTCGTCTGAGAGGCGAGAGACGGGGAGATCTGCTGGCTGAAGGGGTCTTCAATGCTCGCGGGGCGCACTGGTCCCGGCGGGTTTGTCGAGAGGATGTCCAGAGTGCGTGGGAACTACCCTGGCAATCGTGCGTGGACCCGGGCGAAGGCGGTCGCGGAGGGGTGTGCGGAGTCCATCGCGACCTTGAGCCGCCGGATGGAGACGGTGACGCGGGCGCCGATCTTGAGGAGCTTGAGCCGGAGGGTTCCGGCGGTGGCGCGGGCCAGGCGCGTGCCGTGGAGCGCACGGCGCAGGGCGTCGAAGAGGATCGAGGCGAAGGCGGAGAAGAGGAGCCGGAGCTGGTTGGCGGCGAAGCGGGATGCGGAGGTCCGGTCGGAGAACAGGTCCAGCTGCTGCTCCTTGATCGCGTTCTCCATGTTGCCCCTCGGGCAGTAGACGCGCTCGTAGACGGACCGGGCCGAGAAGGTGTCGGGCAGCGAGGTGACGACGAAGCGGGGGTTGGACTTGCCGGGCAGGTGCTCGGCCTTGGCGACGACCCGGCGCTTGCGGGACCAGCTTGTGAGGGTGGCGTAGAGGAACTCGGTGAACCGTCGGGCCGACCGGCCCCGGCGCTCCGCTGACGCCGCGGCGTCGGCCAACTCCGGGCCGATCTTCTCGACGAGCCGCGAGTTCCGGGCCAGGCCGATGACGTAGTCCACGCCGTTGTCCTCGCACCAGGCCAGGAGGTCTTCGCGGGCATAGGCGGAATCGGCCCGAAGCAGGATCTGCAGTCCCGGCCACCGCTGCCGGAGCCGTTCGACGATGCGGCGGAGCGGCCCCCTCACGCCCCCGGCGGGATCCGCGTTGCCCGGCCTCAGCAGCGCGAAGAGCGGGCGGTGGCCGCAGGTGATGTACAGCGGCAGGAAGCAGTAGTGGTTGTAGTAGCCGTGGTAGAAGCCGCCCTCCTGGCGGCCGTGGACCTCGTCGTCGGTCGAGTCGATGTCCAGCACGAGCCGGGACGGCCGCCTGCCCCTCCAAGCGTCGATGAACGACTCGAGCAGCACGGCCTGCAGCGCGTCCGCATCGTGCTCGATCCTGTGGTACCGCCCCGGCGCCCCGGCGGGAGGTGCATGCTCGAGACGGTTCAGCGTGCTCTTGCCCGCCAGCGCCGCGCAGTTCCTGCGGCGGCCCTCGAGCTTCCCGGAAAACAGCGCCAGCAGCGGGTCGTTCCGCAGCTCGTCATGGTCGTTGAGATCCTCGTATCCCAGCGCAATGCCCATGATCCGCTGCGCCACCAGCGTCTGGATCGAGTGCTCTGTCAGGCGGGCATCGCGGTGGTCCGTGAAGCACGCGGCCACCCGGTCGACGAGCCCAATGGACCGGTCGGCCGCCCTGAGCAGCAGCGCTCCCCCGTTCGACGTAATCGATCCGCCGTCGAACGCCGCGGTCACCCTCCGGCCCTGGCACCCTTGAAATCCGAACGAAACGGGTCTACACTGTGTCGGCATCGGTCCTCTGGTGTGGTGACTGTCAAGTTTGTGCGGCACATAAACTTAACAACCCCCGGAGGCCGATGCCATCTTATTGCTGTGAGAAATCCGGGCTAACGGTGCTCCAAGCCAGCCCGGCGGATGCCGTCGAAGCTCCTAACCGAAGCGCCGCCACCAGCAGCGATCCGAGCCCTGTTGGCCCACCCTCCGCGCTCCGGACATCGAACCCGGTCCGGCGGGATCTCGTTCTGAAAACTCCGACCGGGCCAGCGTGGCGTTCCTAAGGTGCTCTGTTGAACCGGAGGAGGGTGATCCGGGGTTCGATCACCGCTGAGTTGAGCACCTTTTGAGAAAAAGCAGGTGCGACCAGGATCCCACGCACCTTGTCTGCGGGTACACCACTCGACTCCATGTTCCCCATGTAGGATGTGAGTTGCGCGTAGTCCCCCGGCCGTGCCTCCACGATCTTCAGCTCGATTGCGATGTGCTCGCCCGACCTGCCCTTGGCAAGGAGATCAACGCGATCGCTGGTGTTGTCGCTCAGGCGCTGCTGCTTGCCGACGAGGTAGATGGGCCGGTCGAAGCCGAAGTCCACAGCCTCCCAGTTAGCCCACAGAAAGTCCTCCAAGTCCCTCTCTTTCCATCCGTCTGGAACCTTAAGAAACTCCCTCGATGGGGTCTGAAGCCGTTCCAAGGTCCATTTCGCGCCGCGCTGCGCGCTTGGCCGCGGCTTGCCTGAGAACAGATCGTAGATACTGGGGCCGTTCTCATCGTCCTCCTCGTCTTCTTCGAGGTCATCCCGACGGTAGTCGTCTTCAGGCTCCGGCAGATCGGGGTCGTCATCCTCCAGAAACACCTGCGTCTCCTTGAAGTATTCGCACACGCCGTACTGCAACCCCCACTGATCGTAGAGGAAATCCTCCATGGCCTCGTCGAAGAGCAGTCTCACAAGCTTCGAGTCATCTGCTCGGGGCGTAACGCTCCGACCGGCGGCATCGGCCTTTATCAAGGCCAATACGCGTTTTCCGCCCTTCGAGATAACCAACTGTGCCACGGCTTGAGCAGCGCCCTCCTCGCCCCGATCGCGAGTCAGTGCGTCCCACCACCCGACTGGATCGTCTCCGGTGACCAGCACGCCGAATGCGCCGAGGATGTGGGCGCGAGTCGTTGCCGGTGAACTCGGGAGCGCTCCAAGCAGTTCGATGAAGTCCCGGGCGTGGATGTCGGTAAAGAACATGGCTGGTGCGCGCCAACGTTGGCCGAGGGTTCCTCCAAGCCTCGACGAGGCCGGATCCGGTTCGGCCTTAACGTAGCGGAGAGCCGCCTCAGATCAATTGGGTGGCTCTGAGCGTCGATCGACCTTCGACCAACTGGACCTGGTTCTCAACCCCGCCAGGTGAGATACGCGGGGCCAGACCTGTCACGCGGCGGCGGCCCCGAGAGCCCAGCACGTTGTCCGCCAGCGGCAGCGTCGCAGGGCATTGGCCTCCTTGACGAGGAAACGACAGCCGGACGCTCTGACAAGTCGTGACATGACAGAGCTGCGGATACCGAGCAGAGGGTTGACCCGCTATCCTTACGGCAAGGAGACGCCATCCACCACCACCGCCTGAGGTCATCCGTTCATGAAACCCCTTCCTGCCGCGCTTCTCGCGGCTACCGCTCTTCTCCTGCCCGTAGCGATGCCACTTGCCGGTCAAAAGGTCGTTTCCGTGCAGGTTGGCGCGAACCGGTCGACGTTCTGGGGCAGCGATCATTCCCATGGTACGATTAGCGGGCGTTCCCTACGCGCCACTTTGGCAGTTCCGCTAACGGGCGCGCTCGCGATCCGGGTGGACGGTGGCTATGCCGAGAAGGGCGGGGCCACCGTGGGGGACATCTACGATAGCCATATGCGGCTCGGCTACGCGGAGTTTAACACTCTGCTGAAAGCGAGTACCGAGTTGGGGTCATCAGCATCGGGGCACCTGCTGGTGGGTCCTGCGGTGGGAATCAATACGCTTTGCGCAATCGAGACCACCTCTGAGGGAAT
Source organism: Longimicrobiales bacterium (assembly GCA_965232315.1). Classification (GTDB taxonomy): domain Bacteria; phylum Gemmatimonadota; class Gemmatimonadetes; order Longimicrobiales; family Gaopeijiaceae; genus BD2-11. Next base: position 46,359 of record CBDDPN010000012.1, read on the forward strand.
CAGTGTCGCAATCGACTGCGATGAAGCCGAGCAGAATGTTCAACCGACGGACATCGGGGCAGCCCTCGGTGCTGGGATCGACGTATCGATTTCCGGCGGTCGTTACCGGCTCTCCTTCGAGTTCCTGCACACGATAGCTCTCGTATCAGCGCTTGGCGACGGACAGCACAAGAACAGCGCCACCGCTTTCCTGCTTGGCTTCGGTTGGCCGATCGGCCAGGAATGAGGGGTCATCGGCGGGCCATCATTGAGGGTCAGGAGTCCCGCCATTCGAGTATGGTTTTCCCGCTTTCGCGGCACGGTCCAGCAGGGTCCAGTACAACGGCAGGAATGGCAGATCGTGCAGTCCCAGTTAGACTTACGTGATCTCCTGCCGTGATTCAGGCCTCTGGCGATCCGCCGTTACGTCAGGGTCGGCATGATGGGGCGCGGAACGACCACTCCCGGCCCTCCCGTCACCTCCGCAGCCGTACCGCCTCCCTGAGCCCGCGCGTCACGCTCACCTCCAGGCCGGCCACGTCGCCGAGCGCGTCCGGCAGCGCCCCTTCCCAGTCCCGCAGAATCGCGCGCAGGCGTCCCGTCCCGGGCTCCGTGACCACCGTGATGCGGCGCTCGTCGGCCTGGTCCAGGTGGGCCACGCCCTCCGGCCCCGCCAGCGTGATGCGTTCGAGCGCGTTCTCCCAATCTGCCTCGATCGGCACAGTGAAGAAGAAGTGCATGCCGCCGTGCCCGTCGTCGAGTGGTGTGAAGTCCAGCGAGAACAGCGGCCGGCCGTCGGAGCCTGTGCCCCGAATACGGTAGGGGCCCCACGCCCCGGGAAGTCTTGCCGCCGTGTGCATCGGGAACGCCGGCTCGATCCACAGCTCGCCATCGACTATACCTCCCCGGAGTACCAGCATGTCTGCGGGCGGGTTCGCTGACGCCGACTGTGCGCTGGCGGTGTCCTCGGCAAGTTGTGCGCGATGGTCGACTATCTTCTCGAAATAGTAGTCGCTGAGCCATGGCCACGAATGGCAGTAGGTCATGATGTCCTTGCCGCGGTCGGGAGGCACCGTTGATCCATCGCCGAAGTCATATCCCCACACGCCGATGCTTCCGTCCGGGTAGGGGAAGGCCTGGTCAACGCCACCGGCACCTCCGCACGGAGCGTGCCTGAGCGAGAGATTGTGTCCCACTTCATGCGCCAGTGTCGTTGTGCGGCCTGCGAGACCGATGCTCACCCAGCCAGGTCGCTGCCCTCGACCGGAGACGGACCCCAGGTTGGTGGCGACCCCGTAGTAGTAGCCCGTGCCTCCTTCCGATGCCCGTAGCGCCGCGAGTTCTCCAAACAGTGACACCTGCCCGGCCGTGGTGGTGAGATCCAGCGAGGTGTGATAGGCCTCGTGCGGGCTGACGCTGAACTCGGCGAACGGAAATGCGTGCCTCAGCAATCCCAGCTCGGGGCTGTCGGCGGAGATGCCCCGGACCCACCCCACAACCGAAGTGTCGGGCTCCGCGACCCGCAGGACCGGCACCAGAGTGAGCTGCATCGGGGGCACTTCGACCACGTTCAGCGAGTCGGATCCCTCGGCGGGGAATCGGGTTTGGCTTTCGGCAGTGAGCGGGAGGGTTCTCTCAGGGTCGACCTCGACGACCATCTCGACGCCCGGGACGACGATCTCAGCGGGGATCACGGCGTTGTACGAAAGATCGAGATCGCCCTCGTCCACCTCTGCGGGGATCTGGTTGGCATCGCGGGTCATGGTCGCGCGGTGAATCTCGCCCTCGTCCGGCCCCGTGAAGACCGCAACGACCTCGGGCTCGAAGAACCCCCTCGGTTCCCCGGCGGTGACGAACACCCTCAGTAGTGCATCCCGGTTGGCGACCAGACGCACGCTCCGGGAAGGGGTCTGAACCGACTGCGTGAGGTAGACCACCGGCAGGGATACCGTGACCTGATCCGGGTTGTCGCAGGTCGCGCCGGCGGTCTCCTCGATCCCGCTGTACCACGCCTGGAAGTCCGGCGCGGGCGACGCGCACAGACCCGTGCCCTCGTAGAGCAGCACGCGAAGCCGTTCCAGCCGCCGAAGAGCGAACGGCAGCGCGCCCTCCAGCGCCGCATTCCCACCCACGCGCAGCTCTCCAAGTTCCCGCAACCCGGAGACGGCGCTCGGAACCGCACCGTACAGGTCGTTACCCGTCAGGTCGACCAGCGTGAGCTCGGTGAGGTTGGCAAGCTCCGCAGGCAGCGGACCGGACAAACCGTTGGCGGGCAGCGCAAGCTCCACGACCTGTTCCCCCTCGGTGGCCACACCATGCCAGTTGCCCAGGGGAGCGTCCGTTCCCCACGCGCCCCGGTTCGCCCAGGACGGGCCGCCGGTCACTTCGTGCAGGTGGGTGAGAGCGAGTCGTTCGACCTGTGCGACATCGCAATCGGTCCTGGTCCCTCCCGGAATCTCCCTCAGCCACTCCTCGAACTCTTCATCGACTTGAGCGCACAGGTCGGTCCCGCCGTACGACAACAGCTGCAGGAACTCGAGGTCGATCAGGCTCCGCGGCAGCAGGCCAGCCAGGTCCTGGTTGCCCTCGAGTTCGAGTCGGCTCAGGGCCTGGAGTTCGCCAAGGCCGCGCGGCAATGCACCGCCAAGCCCGTTGTTGGCGGCCCGCAGGTCCTGAAGCGCGGCGAGGTCGGTGAGTTTCTCGGGCAATGGGCCGGAGAGACCATTGTCATGAATCCAGAGCAGCTCCAGTTCCGACAGATTCCCCAACGATCCGGGGATTTCGCCGGTGAGTTGGTTGTCGTAGAGATACAGCCGCTCAAGCGTGGCCAGATCTCCCAATTCGGGGGGAATCGTGCCCCTGAGGTTGTTCCGCGAAACCGACAGAAACTCAATCGCGCTCAGCTTCGCCAGTTCCGGCGGAATCCTGCCGGTCAGCTCGTTACGGCTGACGCTCAGGTAAGTGAGGTTGCCCAGGCTGCCAAGTTCGGGCGGTAGCGGACCCGAGAGCTGGTTGAACGACAAGCGCATCCTGCGCAGAGAACCCAGGTTGCCCAGCTCGGCCGGAATCGGGCCGGACAGCTCGTTGTTGCCGAGGTGGAGGGAGTCGAGGCGCGGCATTGCCCCGAGTTCCGCCGGGATCGTGCCGTTCAGGCTGTTGCCCGTCAGATCGAGCATGGCAAGCTCGCTCAGCCTTCCCAACTCCGGGGGAATCCGACCTGCCATGTCGTTGCCGTCCAGCACCAGCCGCGTCAGTTGCGCCAGATTCCCGAGCTCCGGCGGGAGCGTTCCCGACAGGTGGTTGTCCGACAGCACCAGCTCGGTGACGAAGCCGTCCCGGTTGGTCAGCACCCCATGCCAGTCCCGGATGGTCCTGGCGGTGTTCCAGTGCCTGTTTTCACTCCAGGAAGCCCCGTTCGTCGCATTGTAGAGGGCGATGAGCGCAGCCCGGTCCGCCGTGTCGGTGTGCTCGGGGGGCGGTGGAGGGGCAGGCGGGGTGGGGGCGGTCGGCGCCGGTTCGTCCGAGCAGACGGTCAGCAGGGCTGTACAGAAGCCTGCTGCCCAGATGCGAGCTCTCCGACGTGTCACACTGCCTCCTGGCGCCCGGAACCTCGGCAGGCAGTGCGTCAGCGATCGCCCTCGCCGACCACACACGCGGGGGATTCGCCCCGCACCCAGGCGGCCAGCATCTGCCACTCGGGGTCGTCCGTCGATGCCCACCGCCGGGGACCGCCGTGGAAGTAGTCCCCTCCTGCGGAGGGCGCGAGCGGATGCGTCAGGAGCCGGCTCATCATCGGCTCGCCGGGCTCAATGTAACGGCGTGCGATCGCGTAGTTGCTCCGCGTCTCCTCGTCGTTCCAGAAATCGCGGCCCCCGGCGATGGGCCGGGCGAAGCCGCGCACTCCGGATGCGTGACAGTGGACGCACTCCACGTCGCCGGGACGCTTGTCGATGAAGACCCGCTGCACGCAGTCACGGAAGAAGTCGGCGTCGAGACGCGGTCCGAACGTGGGCTCGACAGGATCTGCCGCTGCGACCCAGTCAGCCATCGCACGCCATTCGGCGTCCTCCTTCGATTCGAAGAACTTCCCGCCAACATGGAGTGGCGCGCCGCCGGCCGACTCGACGAGCGCCTTCCTCAGGAGCCGGCTGCGGTCTGGATCGCCGGGGGTGACGAGACGGGAGACGACCTCGAAGTTCCTGTGGGAATCCTCTTCCGACCAGAAAACCTCTCCCTCGGCGGTCTCGCGGAGCCGTTGCAGTCGCAGGGGCGTGCCCTGCTCGGCGTGGCAGGTGGCGCAGGGCGCACGTCCGGGACCCCATCCGCCGCGGTCGGCCAGGAACATCGGCTCGATCGTTTCGCGGTAGACCTCGAAGCTCAGCGGGACCTGGCCGGTGGCTTCGCCAGCACCGGAAACCACCGCCATGAGCGCGACGGCAAACGCAAGGCCGCGCCGTCCGACGCGCCTCACGGCAACACCACAGTCTTGTTGCGCTTCGGTACCTGGCCCACCGGGATGCGCGCGATCTCCCTCATCTCCTGCGTATCGACCACCGACACATCGTTCGATCCGGCGTTCGCCACGTACAGGTAGCGGCTGTCAGGCGTCATCGTCAGCCAGTCGGGGATGTGGCCGACCTCGACGCCCCCCCAGGTATTCGAGATCAGGTAGCGACCAGGCATAGACGTGCCCGTTGGCTTGCTCGTGGACCAGAGCTGGCGTCCGTCCGGCGAAACCGCGAGGCCGTGGCCCGGCGATCCCTGCAGCGCGTCGTTCGTCACCCGCGAGATCGGGAGGCTGGGCATGTCCAGCTTCTCAACGACCTTCCGCTGCGCGAAGTCCACCACGTAGACGCCGTGATAGTTGGAGATCTGGATGAACAGACGCTTCGTCGAGCCGTCCGGACGGGTCTCGAACGCCATCGGTCGCACGCCTCCGTCGGCGTAGCCGCCCGTCGTGCGACCGCTGAAATGGAGCGACCAGATCGCCTCGTCGATCGAGGTGTCGATGATGGTCAGGGTGCGCGCGCCGATCATCCCCGCCGCGACGTGCCGCCCGTCGGGCGACATGAACACGTTGTGCACCGTCCCCAGTGTCGGGATCGACTTGACGACCTCGCCCCTCGCGAGATCCACGACATCGACGCAACTGCAGTCCTGGATGATCGCGACGTACACCTTACGGCCATCGTTGCTGATCGCGACGTTGTGCGGCCGTCCGGAGAGCGGGATGCGGTCCGCAACCTCCATGACGTCCGTCGGCACGATCTCCAGCGTTCGGTGGATTTCGTTGCTGAAGTAGAGGGCGCTTCCGTCCGGCGCCGCCGCAACCCCGTGCGCTTTCGGGATTCCCTCGATGATCTGCACGACCTCGTTCGTGACCGGGTCGATGATGTGCACGTTGTCGCCGGCTGAATTCGTCTGGACGATGCGGACTTCGCCCGATTGCGCCGTCGCGGCGGCGACCGCGGCCGGCGGCGACGAGAGAGCGAGAGCGAGGAAGCCCGGGACGGCCAGCCTGAGAGCCAGATGAACATCGGGTGGAAAAAGCCGTTTCATCACAACCTCCGGAGTGCGCGCCAAACTGGCCCAAGGTAGGGCCTGGTACCCGCGGCGGGAACCGGTAGGTTCACACTAGACGGTCCCCGACGCCGAGGAAAGTGGTCGCGGCCGAGGATCGGAAGCCCTCTCGGATGCGATCATCTGACGCCTGGCGAGGATCCCGGCCCTCCCGTCACCTTCGCAGCCGTACCGCCTCCCTGAGCTCGCGCGTCATGCTCGCCTCCAGTGATCCGTTCCGGAGTCGTATCCCCACACACCGATGCTTGCGTCCGGGTAGGGGAAGTCCCGGTCGTGTTCCGGCGGAATCGCGCGGGTCAATTGGTTGCGGCTGATGTTCAGGTTGGTGAAAATGAACGCCTGCTATCTGTAGACAGAAGGGAGTGGTGATGGGTCGTCCCAACTTCCGGGGAACGGCGGCTCGCCATCCACGGCCCCGCCCCACAGCACGAGCATGTCGGAACGCGGGTTCGATGCGGCCACCGGCGCGCGCGCGGCGTTCGCGGCGAGCTGTGCGCGATGGTCGATCACCTTTTGGAAATTGTAGTCGCTGAGCCACGGCACCGAGAAACAGTAGCTCATGATGTCCCGGCCGGCGTCGGGACGTCGCCGAAGGGGATCGAGGGCACGGAGCCTGTCAACTTGGTCCCTGCAAGATGAAGCTCTCGACCTCGTAGAACGAAAGGCTATCGAGTTCGGCTGGCGCTGGACCCGAGCACCGGTTGTTGTCGGCGAACAGGAAGGTTAGAGGGTCTCGGTCACTGGACCAGTCATACCAGAAGGCCGACCGCACGAACTCCGCCGATATCGGACCCGACAGGTCGTTGTCGTCCAGCCACAGGATTTCCAGCACCTCCAGGTCTCCGAGTTCCGGCGGGATTGAACCCGTCAATCGGTTGTCCTGTAGCTCCAGCGTCGTGAGGCTGTCGAGCTTGCGGGGTTTCAACGATTGGCGCTACAACCTCTGGGGCGTCTGGAGTGCAGGCTCCATGCACCAGGCATGCCACCGCCGCACTGGACCAAAACCGACGGACCATTGGTCAGTTCCTTTCATCGATCAGGCTGGCGTAGTCCGAAACGGGTTCGCTACCATCGCGTCTCGGTCGAAGGAGGGAGAGGTCATGGCAGGAAGACAACCGGTCGAACGAGAAGCGAAACTTATGGAGGGAAGCGTGCCTGCGGCATCCCCTTTTCGGGGGTTCCAACGACAGGACCCTCCGCCCGAGCTCGGTCTGCTTGCGAATCCCGAGCTTGCGGTAGACGCGCTTGAGGTGCCTCTTGACCGTGCTCTTCGAGCAACTCAGCGAAGCGCCGCTATGCAGGCCACCGTCAGACCGGCCGCCAGCGCGACCGCGACGCGGGCCTTTCCGCGCAGATCGTGCAGTCCATCAATCGGACAGAAATCCCCGATTGGCGATCCTGTTGCGGGCGCGTCACTTACGGGATGAGGTGATCCGATTCCCGCTGTTCGGTTCCCGCCGATTGGATCGGACGGGCGACCTTCCGGGGACGACCGTCCAAAGCCGTCCTGAGTTGTACCTCGTCGGTGTGCTGGTAACACTGGAGGACGGTCTGGGCCTGCTTCCAGCCGCCGAGATCGCACAGCACCTTGAGCGGCAGGTCCATCAGGTCGGAAGCGAACTTCCGCCGAAGCGAGTGCCAGCCTCTCCCGCGCTTGGGCTCCAACCCCGCCCGCCTCTCGGCGGACTTCCAACAAGTGCCGATGCGCGTGCGGCTCATGTGCGTCGAGGGATCCCCCGGAGCGGGGAGAACCGGCGCGTCTCCGGTTCCGCGGGCGTGGCTCCTCGCCTCCTCCAGAGCGGCGATCGCCTCGGCGGTCACGGGTGTGGTGTGCTCGTATCCGGTCTTCTCGTGCTCGGCCCGCCAGAGGATGGTCCTGTCCTCGAAGTCGATGTCCGCCCACCTCAACTTCCGGATGGCACCGATGCGGTGCCCGGTTTCGTGGGCGAGCACCAGGGCGACGCGGAAGCGCCAATCCACCTGGCGGGACACCTTCAACAGCGCCTCGTATTCCCCGTCGGAAAGCACGACCCGGGTGGGGTTCTTCACCTTCGGCACCCTGAGTCCCCTCAGCGGATTGGAGTCGAGCAGCAACCGGCCCCGCTCATCTCTCGACTTGGCGGCCCAGTTGAGGATCGCGATCAGGATCTTCAGATCGCATACGATGGTGCGGTTGGCTGCGGGCTTGCCGCTGGGTCCGACCCTGCCTGCCCGCCGCTCCCGGATGAATCGGTCCCAGTCGCGCCGTGAAAGCGTCTCGGGTCTTCGGTCGTGGCCGAGGAAGTCCAGAAACATCCGCATCGCGGCCCGGTTCTGGTGTTGGGTCCGCCTGTGCTTCGTCGGGACCACCTCCTCACCGTAGATTTCAAAAAGCCGTTCCAAGGTGAGCGGCTCGGGCTCGGCCTTGCCGTTGGGCTCGTACATCGCGAGGCCTGCGGCGGCCTCGTCGGCCTGCCGCTTGGCCCTCGACCAGTCCCGGTGTTTCAGGGATCGGGTGAGCCTGCGTCCGTTCTCTCGCCACTCTATCTGGTAGATGCCGGTCTTGGGATCGGCGAACACCCTCACCCGGTTCCGGCCCCACTCGCCGGCGCTGTAGCTGCGCCGGTCCCGCTTCGTGCGTGCCATCATTCGATTCCTCCGATGATGGACCGCACGATCTGCGCTCCTGAAACGTCGCTGCGGGAGGCCTTCCGCGCCAGATTCAGTCTTCACGTTCATCAGCGGCTCGGTCCATAATCGCGGTCGCTGTCCGGCCCGCGTCCGCGCTGGTTCAGCGCCCCTATCATCATCACAAGGTCGCGGCGAGCGTGCCGTACGACTCGGCTAAGCGTGTAACTTGCCCGTCCAGCCACTCGATTCGCGTCCTCAATGCTGCGTTCTCCCCGCTCTGCCGCTCGACGTGCTGCCTCAAGGCTTCGTTTTCCGCGCTTTGCCGCTCGACGCGCCCTTGCAAGGCTTCGACGCGCCGCCGCAAGGCTTCGACTTGCTCGGAGTGCCGCCGCTGTGCCGTCTCGTACTGCGCGGAGAGCCTCTTCAAGGCCTCCGTCAACTGCCGTTCCAATTCGGTCATAGAGCTCCTTTACTCTCTCGACAGCTTCACGGCCGGACGATCGCGCACCTCCCAGCCCGGATCGGCCCATGTCCCGGGCGGCAGCACCACGTACCGCTCTCCCTCGATCTCGTGCAGCGCGATCCCCCAACTGTTCGCTTCCAGCTCGGCCAGCGTCTCGTGCGCGTCCTCGATTCGCACGTTCGCGATCGCCAGCCTCTCGATCCGGTCCTGGATGCTCCTCGACAACCACCGCATCGTCGCCCAGCTTCCGCCGAAGAAACCGAGCCAAAGGCTCAGGCCCACGATCAGGGGCCGTTGCCAAGCCTTTGCCAGCAGCTCGCGCATCCTCCCGGCCGCCTCCTCCGTATCGCGCTCGATGGAACGCAGCGCGTTCCTCGCGGCGCGCCGCGAGTTCTCGCCGAGCCTTTCGAGCTCGCTCGCGGTCAATTCCTCGATCTCCCGTCTCTCGCTCTCCAGCCTCCTCCGCAGCCGCTCGGTCAAATCGTTCGCGGTCGAAGTTCTCTCCATACAGTTCTCCTTTCAGCCGCCAGCGGTCGCCGGTCTCGGGGTCCAGCGCGGTGAGGTAGTCCTTGCCCCGGCGCGGCACTTCCAGGCCCGCCTCCCGAAGGGCGGCGACGACATCGGCCCGGTTCCGCGCCGTGCCGTGCTCGACGCGCTGGAGCAGGTAGTCCCGGATCAGGTCGCGGGGGGAGGCTTCGAGCCGGAGTCCGGCCCGCAGCCGGGTCGCTTCGATGTAGGCGCGGTGGCCGGGTTGCTGCACCCTGGCCCGCGCCGGATCGTCCGGGCGAGCCCAGCCGTGTTCGGAATTGAAGGCGTCCCGGAGCGGGCCGAAGGTCTTCTCCCAGCCCGGCGGGGCAATGTTGAGGCTCCGACCGGTCTCCAGGTCGCACCGCGCGGCGAGGACGTGGACGTGCGCGCCGCCGCCGCGCTCGCGATGTAATACGGCGGTCCAGGCGTATCGGTCGCGCTCCAGTCCCGCCCAGGCCGTGTCCTCGAAGGCGTCCACGACCGCCTCGATCTCGGCGTCGGTCGGTTCGTCCTCCGGTGCCCAGGCGATCACGCCGGACGTGTACCTGTGCTCGAACGCCAGCGTGTCGGCTACGGCGGCCACCTGGTTCGGATCGCCCCGAAGGACCTCGACGCCCTCGCGCGGCTTCCCGGCCGCGTCCCGCTCGCCGAGGAGGTACTTGGCCGCGGCCCGCGCCGATCCGGTCCCGTGCGCCAGGAACTTAATCAGCATCGGAGTCCGGGCCTTCGGCTGGGGACAGTGCCGCGAGCGCCCGCCTGATGGCGACGAGGTGACCGATCACCTCGACCGCCTCGATGGCCCCCCGGTGGGTGTTCGCCCACCGGGCGATCTGGTTGAGGTTGTTGCCGATCCGCGCCACTTGCTGGACGCGCTCGCGCTCGACCTCGGCGTGCGCCACGGTCCATGTGCGCGTCCGGCCCACCGCCCGGCGCACCAGATCCGACAGCGTGAGGCCCGCGGCGCGCGCCTTGGCGTGCCACTCGGCACGCTCCGCCTCACTGGCGCGAACCTTCACCCAAACGGCGCGTCCGGTGCTCATGGCGCGCCGTTTCCTTTTCGGGGGTCAGAGGGGGCAAGGCCCCCCGCCAGCCTCCGCAGGGGACTCACGGAGTGTGGCCCCAAGGGGTATGCTCTGACCCACCTTAGTGGCGTCCGACAAGCCCCTCGGCGACGTGTTCGAGACGCGTCGTCGGCTGCCGCCAATACCGTGGCGGCGCACCACCGCAATCGCTCCGGGGAGCCCGTTCAGACGGGCCTCCCGAAGCGCGGCCAATGGTGGGATGGTGGCCAGCGATGCCGGGCCATCCATGTACCCGCGGAGCCGGAGCGGCGACTGATCCCGGCAGCGCGCCTGTCGATGGGCACGGGCGCCGGTTCCGCCGTGGGGTGGATCAACCTGACTACGTGCGTCTCCTCCGGTGTTTCGCCTCGCTTGTTCCTGCCCTCGGGGTTCAATGACCCGCAGGGCCGAAGCTTACGGATTGGATCCGCAATCGGTTTCAATCCAGCCGGGGCATGGGGGCCGCAGATGCCCGTCCGCGCCGATCTTAGGGATCCCTTGTGGGCGTGACCGTTCCCAAGGACCGGATCCGAGGCACCGGGCCAGAGGCCAGGCTGGGTCCCTCTCCGCCCATGCCTTGCGCGTTCGCGTGCACGCGAACGCGCACCTGCTGGGGATGCACGGCCACGAAACGCGTCCACCGGTCGCGGACAAGACCCTGCGGCCGAGGCAGGCGAGCGCGACCCACTCGGCCCGACAACCCATCCAACCGAAGGGTTCGAGCACCTGCTTACGTTCCGTAGGTGGCTGGTCATCCTGCATGGGCACGAGTTCAACTGCTGCTTCGGCGTCTCCATGCCAAGAACGCTGAAGAGCTACCTGCAGACGAGTCAACCCGTCAGGAATCTCCTATTGTCCGATAACGTTCGAGGATGTTCGATAACGTAAGGTAGCCGAGGGACGCCGCCGCCAGCGCCGTAATCGAACACCCCCGATTGGGACGCAGCCACCTGTGTCTCGGATCGGCTACACCGGACTGCGAATGGGGCGGGTCTTGGCCGGGTGCTCCCCGGACGATGGAATCACCTCGGTTGACGGTAACTTAGAAAACGCATATAGTCAGCTACTGGATAGTGACATTTTTCTGAATCGCTCGCGTTTCCCGAACCCCCAAGCCGCATGGACCACAGCCAGATCGTTCGCTTCATCTGGGGCGTTGCCGACCTCATCCGCGACACCTTTAAGCGTGGCAAGTACCCCGATGTGATCCTGCCCTTCACAGTGCTGCGCCGCCTCGACTGCGTGATGGCACCCACGAAGGAGCGGGTTCTGGAGCGCCATGCCCAACTGAAGGGCAAGCTCGCCGATCCGCACAGCCAGCTTTGCCGGGCCTCTGGGTTCGCGTTCTACAACGTCTCCCGCTACGACTTCGCCCGGCTCCTGACCGACCCTCCGAGTCTGGCGGCCAATCTGGAAGCCTACATCGCCGGATTCAGCCGCAACATGGCAGAGGTGCTCCACTCCTTCCGCTTCAACGATGCGATCCGGGTCCTCGACGAAGGGCGGCTCCTGTATCAGGTCGTCCAGCGGTTCGGCGACATCGACCTGCATCCGGACAAAGTCGACAACGCGACCATGGGAACGGTGTTCGAGGAGTTGATCCGCAAGTTCAACGAGTCGCTCAACGAGAACCCCGGCGAGCACTTCACGCCCCGCGATGTCGTGCACCTCATGGTCGATCTCATGCTGGCGGGCGACGAGGACCACATCGCCCGGAAGGGGGCAGTCCACACGATCTACGACCCGTGTTGCGGCTCCGGTGGAATGCTGATGATCGCGCGCGACCACATCACCAAGGGCCGCATCATCAACGGCACCGTCGCCCAGAGGGCGATCAACCAAGCGGCGGAGATCCACCTTTTCGGACAGGAGACCAACCCGGAGACCTGGGCGATCGCGCGATCGGATCTCTACATCAAGGATCCAAAGGGCCGCGACGCGGAGAACATCAAGCGGGGGAGCGTACTGCGCGAGCATCATGACCGCCGATTCGATTACCTGATCACCAACCCGCCATACGGCAAGGACTGGACGGTGGATCGGGAGGCCGTAAGGGCCGAGCACGAGCGCGGTTCGGCGGGACGCTTCGGGCCGGGGCTGCCCCGCATCAACGACGGCCAGCTTCTCTTCCTCCTCCACCTGCTTTCGCGAATGAAGGACCCCGGGGGCGCACCGGGACCGGGAGGGTCGCGGGTTGCCATCATCATGAACGGGTCCCCGCTCTTCAGCGGAGACGCTGGCGGGGGCGAGAGCGAAATCCGCCGTCACGTGCTGGAGACCGACCTGCTTGAGGCGATCATCGCCCTTCCGGAACAGCTCTTCTACAACACGGGAATCGCGACCTACGTCTGGCTGCTCACCAATCGTAAGACGCCGGAGCGACAGGGCGCTGTCCAGTTGATCGACGCGACCTCGTATTGCGTTTCCATGCGGCGCAGCCTTGGCGACAAGCGGCGCGAGATTCCGCACGAAGAGTCGGCAGAGATCCTTCGGCTTTTCGCCGACGGCAAGGACGGTGCGAAGAAGACCGTCATGGGCGACGAACAGCCCGAGGATTGCATCGTCAGCCGGATACTTCCAACGACGGCGTTCGGATACCGCAAGGTGACGGTCGAGCGGCCGTTGCGCCTCAACTTCCAAGCCAGCCCGGAGCGCATCGCTAGACTGGACGACCAGGCGGCGTTCCGAAGACTCGCGGTGTCGCGGAAGGGGGGTGCGGCGGGCGATGAGGCGAGGCGAAGGGGACGCGAGCTTCAGGAGGCCATTCGCTCCATGCTGTCCGACATGCGGGACACGCTCTACAAGGACGGTGATTCCTTCCGCAGCGACCTGGCTCGCGCCGCAGAGAAGGCTGGGATCAAGCTGCGGGTGCCGGTTGTGAGGGCGATCGTCCAGGCGCTCTCCGAGAAGGACGAGACGGCCGAGGTCTTTCTTGACCGTAAGGGCAACCCCGTGGCCGACTCGAAACTGCGCGATCACGAGCGCGTTCCACTCCTCGCCGGCGACGATCCCGTGGACCAGCGCGGTGTTCCGGCCAGCGTTCAAGAGTTCTTCGACCGCCAAGTGCGCCCGTACCGGCCCGATGCGTGGATCAACGAAAAGCAGGTGGACAAGAAAGACGGATACGTGGGAACAGTGGGCTATGAGATCAATCTCAACCGGTACTTCTACCGATTCCACCCTCCACGTGCACCCGAGGAGGTTGAGCGGGACATCGTTGCGCTCACGGACGAAATCGTCGAGATGCTGAAGGGACTGACCACGACGGAGGAGATGCCATGAATCCCGAGCCCGCGCACCGGCTTCTGAGCGAATCGGACCTCGGATCCTGTTTCCGTCCACGGGACGCTGAGGAAGCCGGGATAGACTACCATCAACTGCGTCGGCTGGAAGAGGCGGGCATCGTCGAGCGCGAGCGACGCGGCCTGTACCGGCGGACGGACGTCAACCCCACCCGCTTCAGCGACCTCGCGGCGGTCTGCGCACAGGTTCCCGATGCCGTCGTCTGTCTGCTGACGGCACTGACCGTGCACGAAATCGGCACGCAACTGCCCGCCCGCATTTGGATTGCCATCCCACAGGGCAGAAGGACGCCGATCCTGGCCCAGTCCGGCCTTGAGATCGTGCGATTCTCGGGACTGCCGCTCCGTTACGGGGTGGTGGATGCCGAATTCGAAGGGGTGCCCGCCCGAATCACCAACCCGGCGCGCACCGTGGTGGACTGTTTCCGCTTTCGCAACCGGATCGGGGTCCACATCGCATACGAAGCCCTGGACGATGTCCTGGCTCAGCGGCTCGCGACCCGTGATGAGATCTGGCGCACGGCGGTCGTGTGCCGTGCCAAGTCACTCATCGAGCCGATCCTTGATGCGAGGGCGTACTGATGTCGGCACCGGGTGGACGAAACTACCCAGCCTCGGTGCACGCCCGTCTGCGCCAGCTAAGCCCTCGGGGCGAAGACCTCAACCGAATCCTGCAACGGTACGCGGCGGAACGCTTTCTGTTCCGGCTGGGAGCGTCACCGGTCGCCGACCGGTTCATTCTCAAGGGAGCGTCGCTCTTCCTCGTCTGGAACGGCGATGTCTACCGCGGCACCCAAGACATAGACCTGCTTGCCGAGGGCGCGAATACGCAAGACGCGATCCGCCGAGCACTCGACATCATTTGCAGGATTCCCTGCCCAGAGGACGGCGTCGTGTTCGACCCGTCCCTCACCATTATCCGACGCCTCCCGGTCGATGGCGGACGAGCAACAAGGTCTCGTGTGGAAGGGATGCTGGGGAACATCAGGCTTCCGCTACAGGTGGACATTGGCGTCGACGACGCGATCAATCCGCCGCCCACGCGGTCGGCCTATCCGACCCTGCTGGATCAACCGCAGCCAGTTGTGTGGGTGTATCCGCGCGAGACACTCATCGCCGAGAAGTTCGCCGCCATGGTTGTCCTGGGCCGCCGAAACAGCCGCATCAAGGACGTGTGGGACATCGCGGCGCTGGCCACCGACTTCTTCTTCGAAGGCTCGGCGCTGCAACGGGCCGTGCGGGCCACGCTGCTAAAGCGAGAAGCCTTGAAGGGGACCGATGTGGCGGCTCTCGGGCCGACCTACTACGACGAACCGGACCGCCAGGCGATGTGGTCGCGGTTTCGTCGCCACATCGAGGTTGAGGGCTACGAGCCGAACTCTCTTGCCGAAGCCGGGTCAGTGGTTCGCGCGTTTCTGATGCCGGTGTGGAATAGCGTTCTCCGCGAGGAGCCCTTCGCGATGGAATGGCCGCCGGGCGGACCGTGGCGGCCGCGGAGGAGTGGGGCGAGCGGTGAGGGTGATCGGGCATGAAGCGCTTTCGCGGATATCCCGAATGCCGGGACTCGGGCGTGGAGTGGTTGGGGGAGATTCCGGCGCATTGGGAGGTTCGGCGGCTGAAGGACCATGTCGAAGTGAACGCATTGGTCCTGCCGGACGACACGGACTCCGATTACAAGTTCGACTATGTGGACATCGGATCTGTTGAGGTCGGACAGCTCAGTTCAGCGGTCAAGGCCATCCGATTCGGATCGTCGCCATCGAGGGCAAGGCGCGTCGTGCGGCCCGGAGACACCTTGGTGTCAACCGTTCGCACCTATCTCAAAGCCGTGTGGACGCCCACCCTTTTCGAGCGCGATTTGATCGCGTCGACCGGATTTGCCGTGCTCACGCCGAACTCCGATTCGGTTGCCGACTACCTGGGCTACTTCTGCCAGAGCGATCCATTCACCGATGCGGTTTCGGCGGAATCTGTCGGAATCGCGTATCCCGCAATAACGGAGGCGATGCTCGGATTCGTTCCAATATGTGTCCCTCCCCTCCCCGAACAGCGCGCCATCGCCGACTTTCTCGACCGCCAGACCAGCCGGATCGGCCGCCTTGTGCGGAAGAAGGAGCGCCTGATCGAGCTGCTCAACGAGAAGCGGGCGTCGCTAATCAGCCACGCGGTCACGCGGGGTCTGAATACGGACGTTCCGATGAGGAACTCGGGCGTTGAATGGCTGGGAGAGATTCCAGCGCATTGGGATGTGATAGCCTTGCGTCACCTCGCGGTGAAGTTCGGTTCAGGAATCACTCCCCGCGGCGGGGCGACAGCCTATGAGACTAACGGCATTCCGTTTCTGCGAAGCCAAAATGTCCACTTCGATGGACTTCGGCTTGCAGGGGTAGCGCGAATACCGCGCCGCCTTCACGCCACGATGAGAGGGACCCATGTGAAGCCAGGAGATGTCTTGCTCAACATCACTGGAGCGTCGATTGGTCGCGTGTGCGCAGTGCCCAATGACCTGACCGAGGCCAATGTGAATCAGCATGTCTGCATTATCCGGCCACGTCGCGAGCATGTGCGTCCACACTTCCTGGCCGCTTTCCTAAGTACGTCGGGAATGCAGGAGACAATCGCGCTAGAGCAGGTTGGGGCGTCTCGGCAAGGTCTGACACTGGACGCAATTCGCAGCTTCAAGTTGTTCGTCCCACCCCTCGCCGAACAACGCGCCATTGCCGACTTCCTCGACCACGAAACCCGCCAGATCGACGCCCTAGTCACCAAGACCCTGGACGTCATCAAACAGTTGCGCGAGTATCGCACCTCCGTCATCTCCGCCGCTGTCACGGGGCGGATCGACGTGAGGGATCCGTTCACCACCGCTTTGACGCGGCCTCGGCAGGCAGGCTGGTCCGAAGCGACCTCCGCCCCCATCATTCCGGACATGTAGCAACCAACCCTTCGCGCCCGCCCTTCAACCGCATCGCCACGTGTCTCCATGACCTCCGCCACCACCGAACAGGCCTTCGAGAACGCCATCGAATGCGCGCTTCTCCAAGGCGGTCCCGATTCCTGCCCAGACCATCAAGCCCGTGTCCGCGAACCACGCCCCGGCTACGGCCCGTCATTCAAGCCCGGGGGCTACCATCGCCGCTCGTCATCGGAGTTCGACCGTGACCGCTGCCTGATCCCACGCGATGTCATCGACTTCATCATCGCCAGCCAGCCGAATAGCTGGAAACGGTTGCAGAATCTTCGAGGCGCCGACTACAAGGAACGCTTTCTCGACCACCTCGCCCTGCAACTCAAGCGGCGCGGCGTCGTTGATGTCCTCCGCAACGGGATCAAGGACCACGGCATCAAGTTCCACCTGGCCTACTTCCGGCCGTCGAGCCGCCTCAATGAGGAAGCGATCAACCTCCACAAGGCCAATCTCTTTGCGGTCGTTCGGCAGCTTCGCTACACCTCAAAGAGCGACCGTAGTCTCGATCTGGCGATCACTCTGAACGGCATTCCGGTTTTCACTGCCGAACTCAAGAATCCGCTCACGGGCCAGGACGTGCAGGACGCGGTCGCACAGTACCGCGAGGACCGCAGTCCAGGGGAGGCGCTACTCGCTCCGGGGCGCTGCATCGCGCATTTCGCGGTCGATCCGAACCTCGTCTATGTCACCACCCGGCTTGCCGGGTCCGCCACCCCCTTCCGCCCCTTCAATCAAGGGCGCGACGAGGGCTCGGGGAACCCGCCGGTCGCTCCCATCGGCGGGGCCTACCCGACCGACTACCTCTGGCACCGGATCTGGGCGAGGGACAGCATTCTCAATCTGATCCAGCAGTTCGTCCACGAGGACAGGCGCGAGAAGGGCGGCAAGATGGGGCGCAACCTGATCTTCCCCCGCTACCAGCAGCTCGACGCCGTGCGCAAGCTCATCGGTCATGCGCGCCGGTTTGGAGCAGGCCGGCGCTACCTCATCCAGCACTCCGCCGGGAGCGGAAAGAGCTTCACGATCGCGTGGCTGGCACATCAGTTGTCATCGCTTCATGACGCGGAGGACAACACCGTATTCGATTCGGTCGTGGTGGTCAGCGACCGTCGGGTGCTCGACCAGCAGCTTCAACGCACGATCCAGCAGTTCGAGCGCGTCGTCGGCGTGGTCGAGAATATCGACAAGACCTCCAAGGACCTCTTGGCAGCGCTCCTGGCTGGACGACGGATCATCGTCACCACGCTCCAGAAGTTCCCGGCCATCGCTGGACAGGCAGCCGAGCTACCGGGTAAGCGTTTCGCGGTGATCATCGACGAGGCCCACTCGTCGCAGTCTGGCGAGAACGCCAAGAGCCTCAAGTCGGTGCTGTCGGACAAGGACTTGGCCGAGGCTGAAGCCGAGGAATCGGATGCCCCAACCCGTGAAGAGGAGATCGAGGAGATCGTCTTGGAGGAGGTTCGGAAACGGGGTCCACAGCCCAACCTTTCCCTCATTGCCTTTACCGCGACGCCCAAGACCAGAACCCTTGAGCTCTTCGGAACGAAGCAACCGGACGGCAAGTTCCGGCCGTGGCACCTCTACAGCATGCGCCAAGCCATTGAGGAGAAATGCATCCTTGATGTCTTGGAGAACTACGCCACCTATGAAGCGTACTGGAAGCTGCTGAAGGTCATCGAGGCTGATCCACGCTACGAGAAGGACAAGGCGGCCTTCCTGCTCAAGTCCTTCGTGGAGCTTCATCCGCACGCGGTCCGGGAAAAGGTCGCGATCATGGTCGAACACTTCGCGACTCACGTGCAGGACAGAATCGAGGGGAAGGCGAAGGCGATGATCGTGACGAGGTCTCGCCTGCACGCGGTCCGCTGCAAGCTGGCACTGGACGCCTGCCTGAAGGAGAAGGGCTACAAGTGGAAGACGCTCGTCGCCTTCTCCGGCACAGTGAAGGACGGTGGGAAAGACTACACGGAGTCGGGCATGAACTCAGGGGCGGCGGGGCGCCGGATCGGCGAAAAGCAGACAGCCGAGGAATTTGCTGATACGGACTACCGGTTCATGGTTGTGGCCAACAAGTTCCAGACGGGATTCGATCAGCCTCTCCTTCACACGATGTACGTCGACAAGAAGCTGGGAGGGGTGAACGCAGTCCAGACGCTATCCCGTCTCAACCGGACCCACGCGAAGAAGGACAGCACCTCGGTCTTGGACTTCGCCAACGAAGCCGACGACATTCGGAAGGCCTTCGAGCGGTACTACGAGACGACGCTGCTCTCGGAGGAGACCGATCCCAACCTCCTCTATGAGATCGAACGCGAACTCCTGGACTTCGGCGTATTCGCGGAGCCCGACGTGTCGGCGTTCGCGCTGGTGTTCTTCGACCCGAAGACGACTCACGATCAGTACTACGCGGCGCTGGAGGAATGCGTGGGTCGGTTCACGGAGTTGGATCCCGAGTCGCGAACGCGCTTTCGGCGGCGACTGCGCGACTACCGGCGCCTCTACGGATTCCTCTCGCAGGTGATGCCGTTCACGGACACCGACTTGGAGAAGCTGAACGCCTTCGTGCGCTGTCTGGGGACCTTGCTCCCGCCGGAGGAGAACTCGCTTCCCGTCGAGGTGCAGCAGGCAATCGACATGGAGTCTTTCAGGATCGGGCAGACGGGGTCGGGCGGCATCGATCTTCGGCCGGGGAACAAGCCTCTCGATCCGCAGGAGATGGGACCGGACGGTGTGCGAGAAGAGGTGTACGAGCCGCTCTCGGAGATCATCCGGGAACTCAACGAGCGCTTTGGGACGAATCTCGGACCGGAGGACGAAGTCACTTTCGAGACCGTGCTGAACTCCATGGACGGAGATGCGGGACTCCGGGCCGCCGCCAGGGCCAATCCGCCCGAGAACGTGCGGCTCAGCTTCGACATCAAGGTCAACGACGCGATCGAGGACGTCATCGACCGAAACTTCAAGCTCTACAAGCGGATCACGGAGGACGAGAACTTCGGCCAGGCGCTAAAGGATGCGCTCTTTCGCGAGTACCTGAACCGGCAGTTGCTGGACCAAGACTGACTTGGCCGGCATGGAGGCGCTACCGACCCATTTGGGAGTTCCTTCGGGTTGGGGGCGTATTCGTCCCGCCCGCAGTTCAAGTCTGCGGATTGGCGTGAATAACTCCCACAACGAGTCCCACGACGATCCCGCTCCAGTAGCGGAGCCAGCCTCCGACAACCGGGAGGACTCCTTGAAGGATCGCCACGGCGGTGCCGGCTGCCGCTCCCACCGCGATGGCACGCAGCATGGCGGCGCGGACTTCGGCCTTCGCGATCTTGCGTCGCAGGGTGGGCTCCGATTCCCAGAGGACTGGATCACGCGCCGATCCCCAGTCGACATGAATGGTGCGGCGGAGAGGTGCTTCCTCGGTGGACTCAATCCCCGCGATCGTCACGCCGGGGGGTATCTTGTGCTCATCGCCCGCCGGCCTAAAGCCTTTCGGACAGAATAGCGTGCCCGGCGGATAGCGGCGCTCGCCTTCGGAGGTCTGCAACCGGACGGACGCTTCGTTGATGATATAGCGTTTCGGGGCTTCGTTGCCCTTCTCGTATTGCTCCTTGGACTGCGGCACTACGATATTCTTCATGGAGCCTCCCGGGCTCTTACACGACGGAACGGTCAAGCGTTTTCCTAGGGGTGAGCGCGTGGTTGGACGCGAACCTCCACGCCACGGGAAGATACCCTGATTGAAATGCGAGGGTCAACGACATGGCGTGCATCCCTGCCGCGGCTGACGATGTGACCGCTCCCACGAGCCACAGGCGGAATCGGTCGGAATTGCGACTCTGCCGAAGGAATACCGGGGCGGGCGCGACGCGTCCCGGCTTGGCTCGGTCCGGTGGCCCATGCGACGAGGCGGCGTCTGGCTCAAAGATTTCGTGACACTGCGAAGGCCACGTGTCAGCACCCGCTTGCGGGCGTCAAGGACTCCTGCGAGAGTGTCCAAGGTGCCCTGACCGGGTACCTGGATAGAAGAGAACGGATGACGAGGATGAGCCTCGTGAGCCCAGAGAGGCCGAATTGAGAGGATAAGGCGGACAATGGGACAGACGTGTCTGATATGGGGTACTCCAGCCGAAGTCCGGCGTGTGGATCGCCGCGATGCGTTTTGGGTACAGTCGCGCCGCGCGGGCGGCCAGTACCAGATCTCCGGGCCGGCCGCCGCGGCGGTCAAGAGTGGGTGCCTTGACGAAGTGGCGAAGGCTAGGCTGACCACGGTACTGATTGATCGAAGATCTGAGCACGAGGGCGTGCCGATCGTCGATTCGACGTTGCTCGAAGAGGCGAAGACGGCCTCAGTGCTTCAGCACTCTGAGCGCGCCGAGCGATTGTTGAAGCACATTGCGGAGAGCGAGTTGTCGTCGCCCGACCATCCGGTGACTTTGGGCCACCCCATTGTTCCAGAAGCATTGGCCTATTCGGAATCGTGGAACGATGGACAGGTCAGCACACTGCTTCAGCACTTGGAGGGCGAAGGATGGCTGACGGTGGAGGACCTCCTTGACGAGATTCAGTGTACAGTAACGGTTTCGGGACACGACCATGTAGCCGGAGCGGAAGAACCGATCGAGCGAGAAGCCTTCGTCGCGATGTGGTTCGACACCAGCATGAACGATGCCTACAGGAATGGCATCGAGCCGGGCATTCGGGACGCTGGCTTCGTTCCGATGCGGATCGACGAGAAGAAGGACGCGAACAGGATCGACGATGACATCCTGGAAGCAATCAGGCAGGCTCGATTCATCGTGGCGGACATGACCCACGGCAGTGAAGGAGTGCGCGGAAGCGTGTATTTCGAGGCCGGCTTTGCTCGTGGTCGCGGCTTGGAGGTAATCTACTGTTGCCATAGGGGCTGCGTTGACCGGTTGCCGTTCGACACTCGTCAATATCATCACATCGTCTGGGATACCCCCGAGGAACTGCGCGCCGAGCTAGCCGAGAGGATTCGCGCACGAATCGGGGCTGCGGCTTCGGATGCGAGGTAAGGGGCTCCAACGATCTTCTCGACGACACGAGCCGCACAAAGACACCCGTCTCCGAGCCCCGCGCTGGAACTCCCCCTCTCTTTGGCGTATAGGATCGTATGCCACGAGCCGTGCTCGATCTCGGGGCGTATTCGTCCGAGAACCGTGATGTGACACGCCTCCGTAGGCTGGGGGACAAGCGTCGTCACGGCTCTGGGGAGACGGTGGTGAGTA
Organism: Longimicrobiales bacterium; assembly: GCA_965232315.1. Classification (GTDB taxonomy): domain Bacteria; phylum Gemmatimonadota; class Gemmatimonadetes; order Longimicrobiales; family Gaopeijiaceae; genus BD2-11. The sequence continues at coordinate 68,093 of CBDDPN010000012.1, forward strand.
CGGTCCTGAGGGAAAAGCGATTCCCGCGAATTGAGGCGATTTCCCCGCTGTTTCTGGACGACGGAAGTAGATGCAGTCCAAGGGCAGAAAGCGCAGATCGTGCAGCCCTGTAAGTAGTTAGGCGATTCCCTGCCGTGATTCGTGCCGTCCGCAGTCTGCCAATCGGAGGAATCGAATGATGGCACGCACGAATCGAAGTCGGAGCTCCTACGGCGCCGGTGAATGGGGCGGGAACCGGGTCCGAGTGTACCCGGATCCCAAGACCGGCCTGTACCAGATCGAGTGGCGCGATAACGGTCGAAGGCTCACCCGGTCGCTGAAACACCGCGACCGGCGGCGCGCGAAGCGTCAGATTCACGGGGAACCGAATCACGACCACGACAGTTCCGTTCGTGGCGCATTGCGGATTCCGCACCTGGCGAGACTCCACATGGATCGCCGCGGGCCAGGAGAGCGTAGAACCGTTCGGGCCGAACTCGCGGTTGGCGACTGCGCTCTCGCCGTCCCCCCGCAAATTCAGAGCGACGTTTCCCGGGCCTTGCCCGAATCGTCGAAGTCGGTCGTGCCGGTAGCCACCTTGAGGATCGCTTCGTGCGAGTCCTGGTAGGGCGACGCAAGTGTGGCGACCTGTTGACGAGGTCGCCCGTGTAGCGCTGGGTGAGGCCTTCGAGATGAGCGGAAACGGGCCACCTGGCGCGACGCGGCCGGTTCCTGGAACTCGAAACGCTGGTCTTCCGAAACATCCCTTCTTCACCGCCACCAAGCATCCGCACCTGGCATGCCGCGGCTGAACAGCACATCCATCCCCTGCCCGGTGCCCTGTCCAACAGCATCCGCTGCCGTCTGGGTCGCGGGCGGAAGATCCGATAGGAATGCGCGTACCTGCCTGGTTCGCGGATCGCGCAGGATCGCCATCGGACGGTCTGTACTGTCATCCAGCGCGACCGATCCGCCCGGGCCGGACAGCGTGATGCTCGCCAGGTCGTTGGCCCAGTCAGCCTGTACGGGCAGTGCGAAGACGAAGCTCGCCTCTTCGCTCTCCGCGTCGCCGATATCCGGCATATCGAAGGTGAATGAGAACAGGGCCGTTCCGTCAGCGTCCGCTCCAACGATGGAGTACTCGGTTCCTGCGCGAGGAAGAGAGGGTACCGCATCGACGACAAACGCTGGATCCAGGTACGGAACGCCATCCTCACCCCGTCCACCCCACAACAGGAGCGTGCGCATGGGATCCGCCTCCGCGGCCATCGCGCCCGCCGTGGTGCCGCCCTCGGCAAGACGGTGGTTGAGCGCCTTGTTGAAGAAGTAGTCGCTGATCCAGTAGCCCTGATTCCTACAGTACGACATCAGGTCCGGTGTGCGCGGCGCGACCAGCGCCCTCTCTGCGAAGTCGTATCCCCACGCCCCCGTGTTCCCGATGGAATACGGAAACCAGGGATCGACGCCGCGGGGATTACCACACGGGGCGTGTCCGAGCGACAGATTGTGTCCCAACTCGTGGGCCATGACCGAAGGCTCGCGGATGGCAACGCTGGCCCGCCCGCCCGTGAAGGCTACTCCGATTGGCAATACGAACCACCAGTTGGCGCCGCCAGTCCTCGGCGGTGGCTCGATTATACCCATCCAGTACCCCTTCCCGCCTTCCATGATGCGCATCGCTTCAGTTTCGCGAATCAGCCGGAATGGATCCTGGAAGGACGTGGTAACGGGCTCGTGTGCCGTGACGGCGAATCCCGTTACCGGGAGCAGCGTCCGCACGTCGCGCAGCAACTCGTGCCCAGAGGGATCCCCGGCCATCGCCAGAACGGACTCGGCAATGGAGGGGTCCGGCTCGGACTCGGTGAGAAACGGGACGAGCGTCATGTGGAGAGGAGGCACTGCCCGCACGTCAATCGCCATGCGTCCCTCCTCGGGAATCCGCTTCGTCACGCCGAGCGCCGGGTCGAGGGTCCGCGCCGGGTCTACTTCGATCACCATCTCGAGGCCGGGTACGACGAGCCAATCCGGCACGTCGGCGTTGGCGGACAGCTCAAGATCGCCTTCGATGACTTCCGAGGGGATGGGCTGCGTCCCGGAAGCGATACGTACGGTATGCCTTTCGGTGCCGTCGACATAGAATGTGGCACGCAACTCCGGCATCGTGGCTGCGGCTTCCTCCGGCACCGTGACAAAGACCCGCAGCAGCGCCGGCTCCCCCGCCAGGATCGGTACAGGATCGTCCCACGACTGTACGGCCTGAGTCAGGTAAACCGCGGCTCCGCCCTCGCAACGCACCAGACGGCGTTCGGGTATGCTGCCGAACCACGCGTCGAAGCTGGAATCCGCCGGACGGCACAGTCCCGTGCCACCCGCCATGAACCTTTCGAGCCGCCCGAGAGTCCTGATGCCTGGAGGGAGCGGTCCGGCCAGCCCGGTGTTGCCCGCGAGAATCAGCGACTTCAGCAGCGTGAGGTTGGCGAACTCGGGTGGCAACGGACCGGAAAGCCCGTTGGACCGCAGGTCGAGACTCTCCAGCTTGCTGGCGCGCCCGAGTGCGGCGGGCAGTGGTCCCGAAAGCTCATTGTCGCCCAGGTTCAGCCAAGCCAGGTTGGCGAGGCTGCCGATCTCCTCCGGAATCCCGCCGCTTAGCTGGTTGGACTCGAGGTAGAGCTGGTTCAATCGGTCCAGAGTGCCGAGTCCCGGCGGAATGGATCCCGAGAGCTGGTTTTGCGCAAGACGTAACTGGACCAGGTTGGCAAGGCCACCGACCTCCGTCGGAATCTCGCCGCTGAACTGATTCGACTCGAGGTAGAGTGCCTCCAGCCGATTCAGAGTGCCGAGTTCCGGCGGAATGGATCCCGAAAGCCCGTTGTGCGCAAGCTCCATGACCGTGAGTGCCGACAGCCGTCGAAGCTCGGTGGGGATCCCGCCGCTCAGGTGATTCCAACCGAGGGAGAGGGACTCCAACTGGGCTAGGTCTCCGAGCCTCGGCGGGAGCGGGCCGGAGAGGCTGTTCGATCTCAGGTCCAACCCGCGCAGCTCGGATAACCTGCCGATCTCCGGGGGAATAGCGTCCGAAAGCCGGTTGCCGCGCAGGTTCAGGTTGGTCAGCGCAGTCAGCGCACCGATTTCCACCGGAATCGGTCCCGTTAACGCGTTGAAGGATAGGTCCAGTACGCGCAACTCGGACAATCGGCCGATCTCACCCGGTATCCCGCCTTCAAGCCGGTTTGAGCGCAGATCGAGGTGAGTCAATGCCGACAACTCGCCGATTTCCGCCGGAATCGACCCCGCCAGGCCGTTCTTCCGGAGCGACAGCCCGACGACTCTCCCGGAGGCGTTGGTCTGCACCCCGTGCCAATTCTCTAGCGGGACATCGGTCAGCCAGCCGGTGCTCTTGTTCCAACCCGAACCGTCCGTTCGGCGGTACAACCATTCGAGCGCCTCGCGTTCGGTGAGTGGCGGACACTGCGCTCCCGTTCCCCTGTGGCGCGGGATGCCGCCCAGCCATTGCCGGAAGCCGGCATCGTCCGCCGCGCACAGCGACGTGTCGGAGTAGTCGAACTCCTCCAGTGGCAGGCCGGCTAGCGACAACGGCATCCGACCGCTCAGCGCATTGTGCCCGATCCTCAACTCCGCCAGGTTCGCGAGCAGTCCCATCGCGTCCGGAAGGTGGCCCGACAGCCCGTTGCCGCTCAGGTCGAGGCCGGTGACCCGTCCGACCGAATCGGTTCGCACGCCGTGCCACTGGCCAAGGCTCTCGTCTTCAAGCCAACCATCGGAGCGTGTCCAACCACCGCCGTTTGTGGCTTGGTAGAGGCGCTCCAGCGCCTGCGCATCGATTTCATCGCACCACGGAATATCCACGGCATTCTGGATGCCTCCGCGGGCCTCCACCTGCTGCGCCCACTCCCTGAACGCCTCCGTGGCCGGCAGGCATACGCCCTCGGTCCTGCGGCAGCCCAACGCGACCAGATTGTTCAGTTCGACAAGGGTTTGTGGAATCGAACCCGTGAGCATATTGCCGTTCAACGTAAGTTCAACCAAGCTGCGTAAGTTCCCCAGCTCCGGCGGGACCGGGCCGGTCAATCGATTGGAAGCCAGCCCGAGCCACTCCAACTGAAGCAAGTTTCCGAGTTCCGGCGGGATCGGGCCCGTCAGTTGGTTGCTGTCCAGCGACAGGCTTGTCAACTCGGCAAGGCTGCCCAGCCCGGGTGGAATCGTCCCCGTTAGCTCGTTCCCGTGGAGGCCCAGCTCCGTAAGTTGCGTAAGGTTGGCCAGCCAAAGGGGAATGCGACCCGTCAGCCCATTGTTGCCCAGAGCCAAGTCCTCCAACTCGGCCAGATCGCCCAGTTCGCGGGGGATCGGGCCTGTCAGCTCATTGACATTCAGACGTAGGCTCTGAAGGCTAGCCAGAGTCCCGAGTGCTGGCGGAATCGGCCCCGTTAGGGTGTTCCAGCCTAGATTCAAGTGGCGCAGGTTGTACAGGCTACCGAGCGCTGGCGGAATCGAACCTGATAGCCGGTTTTCGTTCAGCCACAGGTGTTGCAACTCGGTGAGATCGCCCAACTCGGGCGGAATCGTGCCTTCCAGATGGTTGCGAGAAAGGAACAAGCCGGCCAGCTTGGTCAGCTTGCCGAGTGTCGGCGGAATCGTGCGCGTCAGCTGGTTGTCGTCCAATTCCAACCTGTGCAATTCCCCCATCAGCCCCAGTTGGGGCGGAATGTGACCGTAGAGGCCGTTTTCCTCGAGCCGCAAAGTCGTCACGCGGCCTCTGTCGTCTGCGGATACGCCGTACCACTCCCCCAACGGCGCGTCGGTCAGCCAGTTGTCGTTGTTGACCCAGTTCGGGCCGTCGGTGGCTTCGTAGAGCGCCACCAGGGCGGCCCGGTCGGTATTCTCCACCGTAGTGATCTCGGCAGTGCCCGAGTAGTCCCTCGCCGTCGCAGTGATCGTCGCCGTCCCTTCGTCCACTCCGGCCACCAACCCCGAGTCGTCCACCCGGGCCACCAGCGTGTCGCTCGACGACCAGATGAACTCGGAGCCCGCCACGGCGTGACCGTTGGCGTCGGTTGCCTCGGCCACCAGACGCACCGTGTCCCCGAATGCCACCAAGGTGTCCGCCGCAGGCGACAAAACGACTGCGGTCACCACCTGGGCCACGGTCACCGCCGCAGTCCCGGAAGCCGAGCCCGCCGCCACCGTGATCGTTGCGGTCCCGTTCCCCGTTGACGTGGCCTGTCCGGAGGCGTCCACCGACGCGACCGAGGCGTCGCTGCTCGTCCACGCAACGGTGGCTCCAGCCATCACCTGCCCGTTCTGGTCGCGCACTTCGGCGGTGAACCGGGCTGTCACCCCAAGGGCGGACAACGTGGCCGAACCCGGACTGACCGCTACCGTGGCGGCCACGGTAGCCGGAGGAGGAGCCGGCTCGATGGTCCCATCGCCGCAGGACTGCATCAGGGTGATCCCGATCACGGCCATCGCCGGCATCGCGAAGCCCGCACCCGGCCGGTCCCACCGTCCGCCGCCACGCTTCCGACGAATGTGCCAACGGTGTATTCTTGCCCGACCATCTTCCGGGAGCCCTCTCGATTGCAACATGTCCTTCTCTCCTCGCATTGCCCGCTCGGCGTTCGGGCTTCCTTTCGCACCGGCTGAGCGCTGTCCGTGTCATGCGATACTTACTATCGCGACTACTACGCGAGCGCACGGTTCACACGCATGAGCTTACCGTGTCCAAAGAACAGCCTGCAAGGGCGACGACCGGTCACCCGATCGCATTTCCATCCCCTGGCGGGGCGTCAAGGAAGCGCGACGGGGGCGTTTGGCGAGCCGCTGGCGGCGGTGTCCAGCCGCTCGCATACCTTCTCGGACAACATCGGACAACGGCGGACAACAGGACATTCCCCACGGGTTGACTTCCTTGCGAACGACTCTCCAGCGTTCCGGTTATGGAGACGTTGAAGCAGCAGTTTCACTCGCTCGCGAACGAAGCTGTAGTCCACCTGCGGGGGCGTGTTCGAGCACTCGGCGCCGAGGACATCCGCCACCGGATCGAGAAGAGTAGAGAGTGGGCGACGCTTAGGCCGACGGCGTGCGCGAGGGAAGGCCAAGCCGGGATCCCCGGGCCGCGTGAGCGCGACGAAGGCGCCGATGCGACGCGTTGAGCCGGAGCTTCCGCGGCCGCTCGGGACGAGCTTGTCTGACGCCTGTTTGGGCGGAGAGTCAGCATACCTCCGTGGCCACGCTTCGCGCGTCCCCGGAGGGAGCTGGCGGGGGGCTGTGCCCCCTCAGACCCCCACATTAGAACCCGACGGACACCGAATCGGCGCCATCCGCCACCTTCGGTGGCCTGGCATCGATTTCGAGGGCAGGACCATCCTGTGGCGCGCGGAGCACGAGAAAACCGGCCACGAGCACCGGACGGCGGTGACGGCCGAGGCGTTGGCCGTCCTTGAGGAGGCACGAGAGTTGAGTTTGAGGCTCGAGGACACTCCCGTGCTGCCCGCGCCCAGGGATGCCTCGAAGTGCGCGGGCCGGTCGCTGGTGCGCGCATGGTGGTACCGGGCCCAGACGTTGGCGGGGCTCGGACCGAAGCGCGGGAGAGGCTGGCACTCCTTGAGGCGGAAGTTTGCGTCCGATCTCATGGACCAACCGTTCAAAGCGTTGTGTGAACTCGGAGGCTGGAAGACCGACAGGACGGTACTTCAGTGCTATCAGCGAGCCGATGAGGAACAGCTTCGGAACGCTCTGGAAGCCCGCCGCCGCGGTTCGCGACGGAAACGTCAGGGTCGGGGTGATTGGATGCAGAACGGAGAATCCCGCCCCTCCCGCCCCTCCCGTCACCTCCGTAGCCGTACCGCCTCCCTGAGCCCGCGGGTCATGTTCACCTCCAGGTCAGCCGCGTCACCGAGCCGGTCCGGTAGCGCCCCTTCCCAGTCCCGCAGAATCGCGCGCAGGCGCCCCGTCCCGGGGTCCGTGACCACGGTGATACGGCGCTCGTCGTTCTGGTCCACGTAGGCCTGGCCTTCCGGTCCCGTCAGGGTGATGCGTTGGAGTGAGTTCTCCCAATCGGCCTCGATCGGCACCGTGAAGAAGAAGTGCTTGTCACCGTACTCGTCCTCGCCGGGCGTGAAGTCCAGCGAGAACAGCGGCTGGCCGCCAGAGCCGATCCCCTGAATGCGGTAGGGACCCCACGCCCCGGGAAGTCTTTCCGCCGCCTGCATCGAGAACACCGGCTCGATCCAAAGCTCGCCATCCACGGCTCCACCCGACAGCACAAGCATGTCGGAGGACGCCTTCAATGCGGCCACCGGCGCGCGCGCGGCGTTCGCAGCGAGCTGTGCGCGATGGTCGATCACCTTTTGGAAATTGTAGTCGCTGAGCCACGGAACCGAGAAACAGTAGCTCATGATGTCCCGGCCGGCGTCGGGAGACACCAGTGATCCATGCCGGAAGTCGTATCCCCACACGCCGATGCTTCCGTCCGGGTAGGGGAAGTCCCGATCGAGGTAGTAGTTGGTACCACACGGCGCGTGCCCAAGCGAGAGATTGTGTCCTACTTCGTGCGCCAGCGTGGCCGGACTACTGCTCCCGAAGCTTACGAAGCCGGGTTGGCGCCCCCGACCGGTGAAGGATCCTCCCAGGCGGGCAACGACCCCGTAGTAGTGGCCCGTGCCGTCTTCCGATGCCCGCAGCACCTCGAGTTCTCTAAGCAGCGCCGCCTGTCCGGCTGTCGTCGAGAGATCCAGTGAGGTATGGTAGGCTTCGTGGGGCCTGACGCTGAACTCGGCAAACGGGAAAGCGTGCTTCAGCAATCCGACCTTGGGGCTGTCGGCGGAGATTCCGCGGACCCACTCCAGGACCGACGCGTCGGGCGCAGCAGCCTCCAGGACCGGAACCAGAGTCAGCAGAATCGGGGGCACTCCCACCACGTTCAGCGAGTGGAGGCCCGTATCCGGGAATCGGGTCTTGCTCTCGGCAGTGAGGGGGAGTGTGCCCCCGGGGGCGACCTCGACAACCATCTCGACGCCCGGCACGATGATGTCGCCGGGAATTACCGCGTTGTACGAGAGGTCAAGATCGCCCTCCTCCGCCACTGCAGGGATCTGGTTGGCATCGCGCCTCATGACCACGCGGCCAACCTCGTTCCCATCCGGTCCCGTGAATACCGCCATGACCTCGGGCTCAAAGAAGCCTCTCGGTTCCACCGCTGTGACGAACGCCCTCAACAGTGCGTCCCGGTTGGCCACCAGAGGCACGCCCCGGGACGGGGTCTGGACCGACTGGGTGAGGTAGACCATCGGCAGGGATATCGTGAGCTGGTCCGGGTTGTCGCAGATGGCCCCGGCGGTCTGCTCGACGGCGGTGTACCATGCCTGAAAGTCCGGCGCGGGAGACGCGCAGAGTCCGGTGTCGTCATGGAGCAGCACGCGAACCCGTTCCAGGTGCCGTAGCGCGAACGGCAACGCGCCCTCAAGCCCCGTATTTCCTCCCATGCGCAACTCGGCAAGTTCCCGCAAGCCGGCGATGACGCTGGCAAACGCTCCAGACAGGTCGTTGCCCGTCAGGTCCACCACCGAGAGCTCAGTGAGGTTGGCAAGCTCCGCCGGCAGCGGACCGGCCAGGCCGTTGGCGGGCAGCGCAAGCTCCACGACACGTTCCCCCTCGGTGACCCACGCCATGCCAGTCGCCCAAGGGAGCGTCCGTTCCCCACGCGCCCCGGTTCGCCCAGGACGGGCCGCCGGTCCCGTCGTGCAGGCTGGCGAGCGCGAGCCGTTCGACCCGCGCGACATCGCAATCCGTCCCGTCCACATCCGAAATCGTCCGCAGCCATGCCTGGAATTCGTCGTCGATTTGAGCGCAAAGGCCGGTCGCTCCGTACGACAGTATCCGCAGGAACTCGATGTCCATCATGCTCCGGGGCAGCAAGCCGGACAGGCCGTGGTTGCCCTCGAGCTCGAGTCGGGTCAAGGCCTGGAGTTCTCCAAGACGGCGGGGCAACTTACTGCTCAGCCGGTTGTTTGCGACGCCCAGCAACTGAAGCGCCGCGAGGTTGCCGAATTCCTCGGGCAATGGGCCGGAAAGCTGGTTTTCGTTGATCCAGAGCGTCTCGAGTTCCGAGAGATTCCCCAGCGAAACGGGGATTTTCACCGGTGAGCTCGTTGTTGTGGAGAACCAGCCACTCCACGGTGGCCAGGTCTCCCAACTCGGGCGGAATCGAACCCGACAGGTTGTTCCGATGAACCGACAGGCTCCGTATCGCATGCAGGCTACCAAGTTCCGGCGGAATCGTGCCGGTCAATTGG
>CBDDPN010000013.1:0-43071 GCA_965232315.1 Longimicrobiales bacterium
CAGGAAGACCCCGACGAGGTCGACCGCCCGCCCCGGGCGGACTCGCTCGGGCGGAGACCGCGCAAGAACTGGCGATGAGCGGAGTGCGGGTCTTGCGGTCTCCGGGGCCGGTGGCGGCGGCGTGCCGCCTCGCCGCTTCGGCCGCCGCTTCGGTGGCCAGCGCACGTCGTGCTTCGGTCCGCGCGGCAGATCCGGCCGCGGGCCGGGATTCTCGGCCGCGGGCCCCGATCCTGGTCACCGGGGTGTTGGCGGTGGCCGCCGGGATGGCCGCGATCCCCGGCGGAACCGCCGCCCAGGAGGTGTCCGCGCGCGCCTACCTGAGCAGCAGCCAGGTCGGCGTGGGCCAGCAGTTCGTGGTGAACGTCGAGGTCTCCGGGACGCAGGGGGTGGACCGGGACCCCGAGCTGCCCGACATGACGGCCTTCTCGGTCTACCTGGGGAGCGGCTCCTCGAGTTCGGTGCAGATGTCCGGCGGGCGCACGAGCATCACCCTCACCATCCAGTACCGGTTCCAGGCGACCCGGGCAGGCACCTTCACCGTCGACCCGATCGAGGTGCGGGCCGGCGGGGGCGCCTTCACGACCGAACCGCTCACCCTGACCGTCTCCGACGCACCCGTCCCCCAGGGCTCCTCCGCCCGCCCGGGCGCGCGCGAGCCCGGGATCGGACCCGACGACCTCTTCGTGGAGGCGGTGCCCAGCCGGTTGCGGGTGTACGAAAACCAACCCGTGGTGGTGGACTACCGCATCTTCACGCGCGTGAACGTGAGTTCGTACAGCATCACCCAGCTGCCGCCGGCCACGGGCTTCTGGGTCGAGGAATACCCCCCGGTCCGGGAGCCGGTCATCGGGCAGACGGTCCGCGATGGCCAGCAGTACACCACCGCGACCATCCGCAAGGTGGCGCTCTTCCCCACCGGATCCGGCACGCGCACCCTGGAGCCGCTCGGCATCGAGGCACAGGTGCGGGTGCGGCGGTCGGCCTTCGACCCGTTCGAGGACTTCTTCGGGCGAGGGTCGCTGCTCAACTCGACCCTTTCGACCGCCGCCGCGTCGCGGCCGGTGGAGATCGAGGTGCTGCCCCTGCCCGGCGAGCGCCCCGCCGACTTCACCGGGTTCGTGGGAGACCTCGACGTCACCGCCACCCTCGACCGCGACAGCGTGCAGGTGAGCGACGCCGTCACCCTGACGGTGGTGGTCTCGGGGAGCGGCAACCTGCGCATGCTCGCCCAGCCCGAGTTGGAGTTCCCGCCCGGCTTCGAGGCCTTCCCGCCCGAGGTGGACGAGCGCGTCGACCGAACCGACGCGGGGGTGAGCGGGCGGCGCACCTACGAGTTCGTGCTGGTGCCGCGGGTGCCGGGGTTGGGGACCATCCCGCCCGTCGAGCTGGCCTACTTCGACCCCGGGCGGGAGGTCTACGAGGTCGCGGCCAGCGGAGCACTCGCGGTGGAGGTCACCGGGGTGGCGGCGGACGGTCCCCTGGGGACGGGCAGGGTGCGGGCGGGGGTGGAGGAGCTGCGCACCGACATCCGCTTCATCCAGCTCGGCAGCCCGGCGCTCGTGCGCGCGAACCAGCCGCTGTTCATGCATCCGTTCTTCTGGGTCATCCTGCTCGCGCCGCTGGCGGCGGTGGGAGGGGCGGCGGGGGTGCGGCGCCACCGCGACCGGCTGCACGGCGACATCGCCTACGCCCGCTCGCGGCGGGCGTCCAGGTTGGCCCGGAAACGGCTGGCGGAAGCGCGCAAGCTGGCCGGGGGCGAGGACGTGCGCGCCTTCTACGCGGAGACCGGGCACGCGCTGGAGGGCTTTCTGGCCGACAAGCTGAACATCGCCGCGGCCGGCATGATCCGGGACGAGGTGCGCGAGCGGCTGCGCGCCATGGGCATCGGCCGAGAAGCTGCGGACCCCTACCTGGAGTGCCTCGAGGAGTGCGACCGACAGCGTTTCGCCCCCCCGACGGCATCGCCCGAGGAGCGAGCGCGCTTCCTGGGCCGGGTGGAGGCCGCGATGGCGGACATGGCCGAGCACCTCGCCCGATGAGCGCGCGGCCGACGCCAGGTCGCAGATCGGCTCCCTCCATGGATGTCCCGGCGCGACGCCCGGGGGCACGGGCGGGCCACGGGGCTCCTCGCATGCGCGGCCGCGGGCGTCCTGTCACTGGCGCCCGCAGGTCTCCTCTCGTTGGCGCCCGCAGGCCTCGTCGCACGCGCGGCCGCAAGCCTCCTCGTCCTGGCACCGGCAGGTCTCCTTGTCCTGGCGGCCACACCGGAGGCCCTCCACGCCCAGGACGAGCTCTTCGCCGAAGGAAATCGCCTCTACCAGCAGGAGGACTACCAGGGCGCGCTCGACAACTACCTGCGCATCCGCGAAGCAGGGTTCGAGAGCCCGGGCCTCTTCTACAACATCGGCAATGCCTACTTCAAGGCGAACGAGTTGGGCCGGGCAATCCTGTACTACGAGCGGGCGCGGCGCCTGGCTCCCAACGACGCCGACATCCTCGCCAACCTGGAACTGGCGCGGTCGCTGGGCGCGGACGAGATCGTTCCGCTGCCGCGTTTCTGGCTCCTCCGGGTCGGCTCGTGGTGGATGAACCTCTTCCCCCGCTCGCTGCTGATCGGCCTCACGGCCGCGGGCTATCTGATGGCTGCCGGCGCGGTGGTGATTCTGGTGCTGCGGCTGGGGGCGGCGGCGTGGGCCCGGCGCGCGGCGATGGCGGGCGGAGTGCTGGTCGCGGTGCTGGGCACTACCCTGGCCGTGCGGGAAACCGGGCTCGGACAGGCGCCCCACGCGGTCGTGCTCGCCGCCGAGGTGGGCGTCCAGAGCGCCCCCTCCGACGATCCCGCTCTCCAGCTCTTCGTCATCCACGAGGGCACCCGCGTACGCGTCGATCGCCGCTCCGAGGAGTGGCTGGAGGTGGTGTTGGACGACGGCAAGGTGGGCTGGCTGCGAGCGGAGGTGCTGGAGGAGGTGTAGAGATAACTGTGCAAATCTGCCATCAGATATTAGATTAGCATGCATGATTGCCAGGGAATGCAAGACCCGCGTGGAGCATCTGCTCTCCCGGAACCCGGCCGTGGTTCTCACCGGTATGCGTCAGGTGGGCAAGACGACGCTGGCGATGGAGATCGCGGGAGAGCGCGGCGCGGCCTATCTGGATCTGGAACGACCCCGGGACCGGGCCAGGCTGGCGGACGTCGAAGCGTACTGCGAGCGAAACGCGAACCGGCTGATCGTGTTCGATGAGATTCAGCGCGTTTCGGGGCTGTTCGAGCCCCTGCGGGGAATCATCGACCGCCGGAGGCGCGAAGGCAGGAGGACCGGACACTTCCTCTTTCTGGGGTCCGCCTCGATCGACTTGCTCAGACAATCGGGCGAGACGTTGGCGGGCCGGGTCGCCTACTGCGAAATGCGGCCGCTGAACGTCCGCGAGGTCGGAGGGTGGGAGTCCGACTGGCTCTGGCAGCGCGGCGGTTTGCCCGACAGCTTCCTCGCGGCCGACGACGAGGATAGCCTGGAGTGGCGGCACAACTTCATCCTCACGTATCTCGAGCGCGACATTCCCGGCTTCCGGCCCCGGGTCCCGGGAGAGACCCTGCGTCGATTCTGGACCATGCTGGCCCATAGCCAGGGGCAGACCTTCAACGCCGCTTCTCTCGGACGTAGCCTGGGCATCGCCAGCGTGACCGTGAGCCGCCATCTGGATCTCCTCGTCGACCTCCTCCTTGTGCGTCGGCTGCAACCATGGTTCGCGAACGTGCGCAAGCGTCTGGTGAAGGCCCCGAAGACCTACATCCGCGACAGCGGAATCTGCCACGCGCTGCTCGGAATCGACTCGCTCGACTCGCTCTTCGGGCACCCGGTCGTGGGCGGCAGCTGGGAGGGCTTCGTCATCGAAAACCTGCTGAGTTGCATTCCGGCGAGGGCCGGGGCGGGCTTTTACCGAACGGCGGGAGGGGCCGAAATCGACCTGGTGCTGGACCTGGGCGGAGGCGAACTGTGGGCGATCGAGATCAAGAGGAGCACGGCTCCCTCGCTTTCACGGGGGTTCCACAGCGCGTGCGACGATCTCCGGCCGGCCCGCAAGTTCGTCGTGCACCCGGGCGGCGACGACTTTCCACTGGGGCGGGGCATCGAGGCCGTATCCCTGCAGAGCATGAGCCAACGATTGTCGGGAGCGGCCTGATGCGGCAGAATGAGTGGTGGGCGGGAACGAGTTCGGGGGTCGCGGCGTAACCAACGGACACCAGGAACGCGCGACTGCGCGGCGCCCCCCGATGGAACGAGAGGACGAGATGGATCCAATCGGTTGCCGAGGAAGGTGGAGTCGGAGGCCGAGCGGCCGCTGGGGCGCCTTCGCCCGATCCATCCTGGTGGCAGCACTCGGCCTCTTTCCGGCGACCGGACTGCAGGCGCAGGCGAGCGAACCCCCTCCGGTACGCGTTACCATCCAGGGGGTCGTCCTGGACGAGATCACCGGGACCCCGGTCGCGGGAGCCGCGGTGTACCTGGAGGACGATGACCGCGGCGCACTCGCCGACTCACTTGGCGTTTTCCGCATCGACGGTGTTCCCGCCAATTCGCAAACCGTCGTCGCAACGCAGTTCGGGTACTGGGAGATCGCGGCAGTGGTCGACGTGCCCGAGGGCGGGGCCTTCATCGAGATCGAACTCAAGCCCAGGGCGATCCTGCTCGATGGCGTTACCGCGGTGGTCGACAACATCAACACCATGGAGCGGCGCCTGCGGACACGGCGGCGCTCCCTTCCGTACCAGACCCGCACGTTCGACCAGGAACAGCTGCTGCGCAGCCCGGAGCCCGATGTCCTCGAGTTCCTGTGGCGGGAGACCAACCTCGGGCGGCGTCCCTGTCCGCTCACGGTCGGCGTGACGATGATGGGGTGGCGCCCGGCCCGAGGTCTGGGGGGATGGGACCTCCCCTCGCAGGTGCCCGGGGCGCTGTCGAGTAACTGCATCTGGAGACGGGGAAGCGTGATCAGCCCGAGAGTCTACATCGACGAGATACCCGCCTTCAGTGGTCTGGATGCGCTGCGGAACTATCCGACGACGCAGATCTACGCCTTGGAGGTCTATTCTCAAGGTGCCGAGATCCGGGCCTACACCTACAACTTCATGCAGCGCATGGCCGAAAACCCCAGGGCGCTGATCGCCCTCAGCCTCTGGCCGTGACGGGAGTTGTAGCCTTGCCCGGACGAGGGAGCCGCAGGAACAGGATGAATCCAGGCGCACCGGAAGGACGAAGACAACGGAGCCGGGAGGGCATCGCGGCCACGCTCGCGGGCTGCCTCCTCCTGGCGCTGGCCTGCCTCCAATTCCCCGCTGCAGCCGATGCGCAGGAGGCGGAGCCCCCGCCCGTTCGCGTGCCACTGCACGGCGTGGTCTACGATGCGCTCACCGGCACCGCCGTGCCGGGAGCCGCAGTTTACATGGATGGCGAGGGGTACGGCGTGCTCGCGGATTCCGCGGGTGTCTTCCGCTTCGAGGACGTTCCCCCGGGCCCCCAGCTCGTCGCCGCCGTCCAGTTCGGCTACGAGGAGACGGCTGCGTCGTTCGACGTGCCCGACGAGGGTGCTTTCATCGAGATCGAGCTCACCCCTCAGCCCATCCTGCTCGATGGCGTCACCGCGGTAGTCGACAACATCAGCACCATGCAGAGGCGCCTTCGCTCGAGGCGGAGGGCCGCCGCGTTCCAGACCCGCGCCTTCGACCAGGAACGGTTGTTGCGCAGCGCGTCGGCCACGGCCCTCGAATTCCTGCGTTCGGAAACCCGCCACTATCCTGTCCCGTGTCCCGCGGGCACCGGCGCGTTCGGCGCGGGCAACTCCACCGGGCGTCTGGGTTGGCACGGCATCTCCCGGCTTTCCGGCGCGATGTCCACACGCTGCATCATCCGACGAGGAAGGACGATCAGCCCGAGAGTCTACATCGATGAAATGCCGGCCATCGGCGGACTGGATGAACTCGACAGCTATCCGACGGCGCAGATCTATGCGCTGGAAGTCTATTCGTCCGGCGCCGAGATTCGCGCCTACACCTACCAGTTCATGCAGCGTATGGCCGAGAGGCCCATGGCGCTCATCCCCCTCAACCTCTGGCCTTGATGCCGGGAAGCTCGCCCGCCGCCCGCTCTTGATCCCTCGGGCGGCAAGCGCGAAAGTTCGCGCACAGTCGTCCCCGGCGAGGTGGACTCACCGTTGATCCGCTCGCCCGCCCCGTCGCAAGCGAGGCCAACGCCCTCATGTCGCTCCAGCCGACCGAGCCCCAGCAGCCGACCGAGTCCCCCGAGCAGCGCCGCGCCCGGAATCGCGGGCGCAACCGCACGCTTGGTCGCGTGCTGCTCGTGGTCGGGCTGATCGTTCTGTCGCTGCCCCTGGTCACCAATCTGGTGCGTGACACGCCGGCCGAGAGGGCCGAGGATCCGCCCTCCGAGATGGTGCGCAAGGCGGGGCTGGCGGAGGGCCGGGGCGAGATCGACCTCGCCAGGCAACTCTACGAGCGGGTGCTGGAACTCGAGATGCGCGAGCCACGGGATAGCCTGAAGGCTCTCGTGCGCGCGTCGCACGCAGGGCTCACCCGCATCGCCGAACTGCCGTGAGCGCGCCTGCCCAGCGCCGAACCCTTGGGCGACGCCGTACTGGACGACGCCGTGCTGGACGACGCCGTGCTGGACGACGCCGTTCCCGCCGCCATCTCGATCGACCAACTTCGGCGGGGCCGGCGAGCGCACCCATACCTCAACCTTCGAGCACACTCCTATGACCACGACCATGGCCATCCGCATCCACGGGCTCGGGGGCCCGGAGATGCTCCGTTGGGAACAACTGCCCCTGCCGGAACCGGGGCCGGGCGAGGTGCTGGTCCGGCACGAGGCGGTCGGGCTGAACTTCATCGACACCTATCACCGGAGCGGACTCTACCCGGTGCCGTCGCTGCCCACCGTGATCGGAATGGAGGCGGCCGGGGTGGTGGAGGCGGCGGGGCCGCCGGCCGGGAGCGGGCCGACCTTCCACCCCGGCGACCGGGTCGCCTACGGGAGCGTGCTGGGCGGCTACAGCGAGCGGCGGGTGCTTCCCGCGGACCAGCTGGTCGCCATGCCCGACGGCGTGGGGTACGAAGCCGCCGCCGCGGCCATGCTGAAGGGGATGACGTCGTGGTACCTGTGCCGCCGCACCTACCGCGTAGCCGCAGGCGAGACCGTGCTCATACACGCGGTCGCGGGCGGGGTGGGCACGATCCTCTGCCAGTGGTGCAAGGCGCTGGGCGCCACCGTGATCGGCACGGCGGGCAGTGCCGAAAAGGGCCGTCTGGCGCGGGAACACGGCTGCGACCACGTCATCCTCTACAACGATGAGGATTTCGTCGAGCGGGTGCGCGAAATCACCGGCGGCCGGGGCGTGCCCGTGGTCTTCGACGGCGTCGGCAAGGCCACCTTCGAGGGCTCGATGGAGTGCCTGGCCCTGTTTGGCAAGATGATCACCTTCGGCAATGCCTCCGGCCCGGTGCCCCCCCTCAACCTGCTGCGCCTGAGCGCGAAGGGGATCAGCGTAGCCCGGCCCTCGCTCAAGCCCTACATCGAGCAACGCCCCGATCTGGAGGAGGCGGCCGGAGAACTTCTCGGACACATTGAGGCGGGCCGCATCCGGATCACAGTGGGCCAGCGGTTTCCCCTGTCGGAGGCCGCGGAAGCCCACCGCGCACTCGAGTCGAGACAGACGCAGGGATGTACCGTTCTTCTGCCGTGACGGGAACGCCCGTCCCTCACACCTCTCCCGGAGGACCCATGATTCGCACCCTGACTTCCGTCGCCATCGCGCTTCTCGTGACCGCGAACATGGCAGCCGCGCAGCGGCCCAACACCGTTTTCCTCGATGAGTTGACCTGGACCGAGGTGCGGGCCGCCATCGACGACGGCACCACGACCGTCATCGTGCCCACAGCCGGCACCGAGCAGAACGGCCCCCACATGGTGCTCGGCAAGCACAAGTTCATCATCAACCACGCCTCCGACCTGATCGCACGCGAGCTGGGCAACGCGCTGGTGGCGCCGGTCATCGCCTACGTGCCCGAGGGTTCCATCGACGGGCCCGACGGCCCAACCGGCCACATGCGCTTCGCCGGGGCGATCACCCTTCCCAACGAGCACTTCATGACGCTCCTCGAATACGCGGCACGCAGCCTGGAGGTGCACGGCTTCACCGACATCGTCTTCATCGGCGACAGCGGCGGAAACCAGAACGGCATGCGGGCGGTCTCGGAGATGCTGAACGAGGAGTGGGCCGGCGCGGACAGGGAAGCCCGGGTCCACTTCGTGGGCGACTACTATTCCGGGAACGGCTTCCGCGAGTGGCTGATGGAGGAGCACGGCTACGACGCCGAGACCATCGGCGGTCACGCCGGCATCAGCGACACCTCCCAGCTTCTCCACGTCGCGCCCCAACACATCCGGCAGGACCGGCTCGCGCCCCTGGGCGGAGGAGAGGGGATGGGGGTCTCCGGCGATCCCACGAAGGCTTCCGCCGAATACGGACGAATGGGCGTCCAATTCAAGGTGCAGGCGGCGCTCCGCCAGATCCGGGAACTGACTCAGGGACGATAGAAATGAACCCCGCAACCATGACCACTCCGGCGCCCACGGCCGCCACCTCGTCCCGCACGTCGCGTCTGCTGACAGCGCTGGGGCTCGAAGATGTGAATTCGGGCGGCTTCGGCGGCGAGTGGATGGGCTCGGGCCCGGAGCTCGAGGTCCACACGCCCATCGACGGCTCCCGCATCGCGACGGTGCGGCAGGTCACCGTGGACGAGTACGACCGCATCGTCGAGCGCGCCCATCAGGCCTTCCTCCAGTGGCGCACGGTGCCGGCCCCCAAGCGGGGCGAGGTGGTGCGCCAGATCGGCGACCGTCTGCGCCGGCACAAGTCCGAGCTGGGAGAGCTGGTCACGCTCGAGATGGGCAAGATCCTTACCGAGGGAGAGGGCGAAGTGCAGGAGATGATCGACATCTGCGACTTCGCGACCGGTCTCTCGCGCCAGCTCTACGGGCTCTCCATGCACTCCGAGCGGCCCGACCACCGCATGTTCGAGCAGTGGCATCCGCTGGGGGTCGTCGGGGTGATCTCCGCCTTCAACTTCCCGGTCGCGGTGTGGAGCTGGAACGCCGCCATCGCGGCCGTGTGCGGAGACGCCACCCTGTGGAAGCCATCGAGCCAGACCCCGCTCACGGCGATCGCCTGCACCCGCATCGCGGCGGAGGTCGCGCGAGAGAACGGCCATGATCCCGCCATCTTCTCGCTGGTGGTGGGGCGGGGATCCACCGTGGGCGACCGGCTGCTGCACGACCGCCGCATCCCGCTGGTGTCGGCCACCGGCAGCTGCCGGATGGGCTACCGGGTGGCCCAGGTGGTGGGCAAGCGGCTGGGCCGCACCATCCTCGAGCTCGGCGGCAACAACGCCATCGTCGTCACCCCGCACGCGAACATGGACCTGGTACTTCCGGCCATCGTGTTCGGTTCGGTGGGCACGGCCGGGCAGCGGTGCACCAGCACCCGCCGCATCATCGCGCACGAGTCGATCCGCGGCGAGCTGGAGCGGCGGCTGGTCTCCGCCTACCAGGATGTGCGCATCGGCGACCCGCGCGACCCCTCGACCCTGATGGGCCCGGTGGTGAACCACCAGGCGGTCGCCGACCTGGAAGGCGCGGTGCGCCGCGTGACCGAGGAGGGCGGCGATGTCCTCTGCGGCGGCGAGCGCCTGGACGGCCCGGATGTCCCCGGCGGCCACTACGTCACGCCCTGCATCGCCAGAGCGCGCAACGAGTTCGACATCGTGCAGGAAGAGACCTTCGCGCCCATCCTCTACATTATCGGCTACGGGAGCGCGGATGCGACGCCGGCGCAGGCGGTGGATGAAGTCGTCGAGGCCGTCGCGCAGCACAACGACGTGCCCCAGGGGCTCTCGTCGGCGATCTTCACCGACCACATGCGCGAGGCGGAGCTCTTCCTCTCCCATCGCGGCAGCGACTGCGGCATCGCCAACGTGAACATCGGGACCAGCGGCGCGGAGATCGGCGGCGCCTTCGGCGGCGAGAAGGAGACCGGGGGCGGGCGCGAGTCGGGATCGGACGCGTGGAAGGCGTACATGCGGCGCCAGACCAACACGGTCAACTGGAGTCCGGAGCTGCCGCTGGCACAGGGGGTGCGGTTCGGGTAGTGGCCAACCGCCCCTCCCGGACCGGGCACGGATTCGGTACCGCGCCCGTCTTTCTGGCCTCCATCAGCACCATCCTGGGGGCCATTCTCTTCCTGAGGTTCGGCTACGCGGTGGGGCACGTCGGTCTCTGGGGCGCGATGATGATCATCGTCATCGGGCACATGGTCACGATCCCCACCGTGCTGGCGGTGTCCGAGATCGCGACCAACCGGCGCGTAGCCGGGGGTGGGGCCTACTTCATCATCAGCCGCTCCTTCGGCACCACCATCGGCGGCTCGATCGGCGTCGCCCTCTACCTCTCCCAGGCGATCTCGGTGGCCTTCTACCTCGTGGCCTTCGCGGAGGCCTTCCAGCCAGCCTTCGCCCGGGTTCCTGAAGCGTGGGGCATCTCTCCCACGTTGCATTGGATCAGCATTCCGGCCCTGGCGGGGCTGGTGGTTCTGATGCTGACCAGGGGTGCCGGTCAGGGCGTGCGGGTGCTCTGGATCGTATGCGGCATCCTGGCAGCGTCCATCGCGGCCTTTCTGCTCGGCAGCGGGCCGGCGGAGATCCGCCCCGACGGGCTCAACCTGACCTCCACCATCGCCAACCCCGACGGCTTCGGCGTCGTTTTCGCCACCTGCTTCCCGGCGTTCACGGGGATGATCGCGGGCCTGGGACTCTCGGGAGACCTGAAGGACCCGAAGCGCTCCATCCCGCTCGGGACCATCGGCGCGACCTTCGTCGGCATGGCCATCTATGCGCTGGTCGCCATCAAGCTGGCGCGCACGGCGACCCCGGAGGAACTGGCGGGCGACCAGTTCATCATGGCGCGCATCGCCGTCTGGGGTCCGTCCATCTACATCGGCCTCGCGGCAGCGGCCTTCTCTTCGGCTCTCGGGTCGGTGATGGTGGCTCCGCGTACCCTGCAGGCGCTGGCCCGCGACCGCGTCTTCCCGGGCTCGACGGTCAACGGGGTCCTGGCCGCGGGTCGGGGCAAGGTGGGCGAACCGGTCAACGCCACCGCAGTTTCCGTCGCCATAGCAGCGATTTTTGTCCTGATCGGCGACATCGACTTCATCGCCCAGATCCTGAGCATGTTCTTCATGGTGACGTACGGCGCGCTGTGCTCCGTCGCTTTCCTGGAGTATTTCGCGGGCAACCCCTCCTATCGCCCGACGTTTCGCTCGCGCTGGTACCTGTCCCTGCTCGGGGCGCTGATGTGCCTGCTCATGATGCTCCAGATGAGCCCCTTGTACGCGCTTCTGGCCATGTTGATCATGTTGGCGATCTACGTCGGCCTGAAGCGATCGCGGCGGGGGGAGCGCGACCTGGCCGCGATCTTCCAGGGGGCGATGTTCCAGTTGGTGCGCAGGCTCCAGATCACGCTGCAGAAGAACCAGAGCCGCCAGCACGACGGCGGATGGCGCCCGTCATTCGTCGCCCTGACGCAGCACGGAGATCGCCGGGTGGCCCAGTTCGACCTGCTGCGCTGGATCTGCCACCGGCACGGGTTCGGGCATTTCGTGCAGCATGTCGAGGGCGAGTATGCGCTGGAGACGGAGGTCGAGGCCCGGGCGCAGCTCACCAGGCTCGTGCGCCGGTCGGACCTCAGCCACGCGGGAACGTTCGTCGACACGGTCATCTCACCCACCTTCGAGAGCGCCGTGACCCAGGCGCTGCAGTTCCCGGGCATCTCCGGGCTGCCCAACAACAGCGTTCTGCTGGAATTCGATCAGGAGCATCCGGAGGAGATCCCCGACGTGGCCCGCGCGGCGATCCTGGCGGCCTCCTCCCGGTTCAACGTGGTCGTCCTGCGGTCCTCCACCTTCCGATTCGGATACCGTGCCTCGATTCATATCTGGGTGACCCACGAGACGCTGCCGAACGCGGCCATGATGCTGATGCTCGCGTATATCATTGTCGGCCATCCGGAGTGGCGAACCGCGGAGATCCGGGTGTTCGCGTGCGTAGGCCGGGATGGGAAGGATACCGAAGCCAGTCAGCTCTCGGCGCTCATCGACCAGGGTCGGCTGCCGATCGCACCGAAGAACATCCAGTCGCTCCCGGTTCAGTCCCAGGCCAGCATCGAGCCCGAAATGGCGCTCCGGTCATCCGACGCGGACCTGGTGATCGCGGGTATCTCGGCCGCGCAGATGCAGGGAGACGATTTCGCCGATGTCCTTCAGAGCCACAAGGCCGCGAACGACGTCATGTTCGTGCACGCGGTCGAGAAGATCTCCATCGACTGAGACGAGTCCGGGGTTCGCGGCGATCGCGATCCGGCTTCGCTACCCGCCGATCTCCAATCCGCCGACGTCGTACCCGTCGACTCCCCTGTCGGGATAGCCATCGGGATCGTCGGGGCCGACGTGCCGATTCACCAGCACCACAAGGGTTGAGCCCCGCAGGTCAAAGGCAACCGCGCGATCCCGCACTCCCACCACGCTACAACAGCCGTTCCAACCCGACGATAAGACCGACGACTACCGACGCGTGCACCAACAGCAGACGGTACATCTGTGCCTTCGTGACGTGTCCGCGTGACTCCAGCCGGGCTTCTGCCATTTCGCGGCTGAGTTGCGCAATCTGGCCTCTCATGTCGACCGACTCGTCACGCAGCTGGCCGATGTCCCCCTTGAGTTCGGTTCGGAGATCGTCGATTCCGGCCTTGAGTTCCGAGCGGCAGCCTTCGATGTCCCCCTTGAGTTCGGTTCGGAGATCGTCGATGTCCGCCTTGAGTTCCGAGCGGCAGCCTTCGATGTCCGCCTTGAGTTCGGCTCGGACATCGTGGATTTCGGCCTTGAGTTCGGTTCGGACATCGTGGAGTTCGGTTCGGACATCCCGGACCGTGACGCGAAGGTCGCGAACATCTTCCCGCGTGGCGACGTTGCCCGACACCGGGCTGCCCAGCACCGTCACCAAGGCCTCTGCCTGAGCTGCGTCAAACCCCGCAGCCTCGAGACTTCTTGTCGCTTTCAGCGTGTCCAGCCCGATCGGTTCCATGGCATCAAACATGTAGCGCCGCCTTCCCTCGCAGCAAGTTCAAGACTCATGCAGGCATCCACTTCCGGCGCGGAGCCTTGCTACCGGGAGCCAGCATGCCTCGGTGCCGGCCACCTGTAGTCTCGTGATTCCTGCTGGGCGAGAGAATGGCAGAATGGGACTACGGTGACGCCTTCCTCACCTGCTGCCAAGCCTTCTCGTAGACCTCCGGCCGCACGTCCAGGTAGCCCGGGTATTCCTTGCGGGCGCGTGCCAGGACCGCCTTGTCGAGCGTGACCAGGGCCACCGGGTCCGCGGTCTCGAGCAGCACGTCGCCCGCCGGGCCCGCGACCATGGACGGTCCGCCGATGATGCCGGTCGAGCGAGTCCCCGGACGGTTGACCGACACCAGGTAGGCGCAGCTGGTGACCGCATCGGCGCGCAGCACCAGCCGCCAGCGCGGGTAGGTTTCCGCCGGGGTCGCGCGCGGCAGGAGAATCACCTCCGCCCCCATGGCCGCGAGCGAGTTGCATCCCTGCGGGCGGTTGGCGTCCGAGCATACCTGAACGCCGATGGAGAATCCGCCGACATTCACGGGGGCGTGCAGCTGTTGCCCGGGCTCGTAGTGGTGCGCCTCCCAGTAGCCTTCCTCGTCGGGGAGGTGGATCTTCCGGTAGCGCAGCAGTTCCTCTCCCGTGGAGTCGAAGAGCACGGCGGTGTTGTGGCGGCGGCCGCTTTCGGGGTCACGCACGATCGCGCCGCCAAGCACCGCCATGTGCGTCGCCCGCGCAGCAACCGCGAGCGCGCTCTGCCGCGGTCCGCACGGAGTCTCGGCGTCCTCGTCGGAGGCGTGGCGCGTGGCAGGTGCCCAGGTGTTGAGGGGCAGCTCGGGAAGGACCGCCAGCTGCGCGCCTCGGGCCTGCGCCTCCCGCAGACGGGCCACCAGCCGCTCCTCCTCTTCCCGATCCGGGAAGACGTCGGTGATGAGCGCGACGGTAAGGCGCTTGGACTTCACGAGATGTTCCGGCTCTGCGGGTGAAGTCGACGACCCCGGGGGTCTCCGGGGAGGAAGGACAGTCCATCCACGTAAGAGTACGATGGTTGCCTGTGGAAGATCCGTGCCGGTTCAGGGTTAGAGCAGCCGTGCTGTCCCGGGGCGAGGTCCCCCGATCCAACATTGACCTGCCCTTCCAGTCAGACTAGGCTTCTGACTAGTCAGTATATCCTTCGTGGTACCGAGGAGTCCCTTGACCAGAGTCTGGCAGGTTCAGGAAGCCAAAGCGCGCTTCAGCGAGATGCTGGAATCCAGCGTGTCGGAAGGTCCGCAACTCGTGACCAAGCGAGGCGTGGAGGCCGCCATGCTGGTTTCCATCGACCACTGGCGCCGACTGCAAAGACTCGCTCGGCGCAACCTCAAGGAACTGTTGCTGGCACCGGAAGCGCGGACCGAGGAGCTCATCCTCCAACGGGGAGAGCATCGCCACCGGGCTCCGCCCCGGCTCGACTAGGTCCATGTACCTGCTGGACACGAACGTCGTTTCCGAGTTGCGGCGGCCGAGACCCGACCCCTCCGTCGTCCGCTGGATCGAGGCGGCGCCGGCCGACCGCCTCTTCATATCCGCGGTCACCGTGGGCGAGATCCAGGCCGGCATCGAGAACATTCGTGGCCGAGATCCCGGGAAGGCGCGTGAGCTGGGAGTCTGGCTCGATGACGTGATCGCCTCGTACGGCGTCCTTCCAATGGATGCCGATGCGTTCCGGGAGTGGGCGCGGATCAAACATCGCCGCCCGCGTGCGCTCCTCGAGGATGCGATGATCGCAGCCACTGCCGTCGTCCACAGGCTGACGGTGCTAACGCGGAACGTCCGTGACTTTCGTCGATTGGGCGTGGCCTGGCTGGACCCATTCGAATAGGGGCTCACCCGTCGGCGATCAGCGCATCCCTGACGACGATCCGGGGAAGCCCCGCGTCCGCGAGCCGACGGTTCAGGCGGGGCAGGTCGTCGCTGAGCATCCGCTCGAGGCGCCGTAGCTGCACGTCCAACTCCGCCGACAGCTCGACGAAGACGGCCTGGTATGAGCCGACGGGCGTGCCGTCTCCGCGCTCCAGGTGGCTGCGCAGCCCGGTGAGGCGATCGTTCAGCTTGATGGGGAACGCGATCTTGTCCTTCGGGCTCTGGTTCCGGAGCTGGTAGAGCTCGCCCGCAACCGCTTCGATTCCCGCCGCGAAGCCGGACGCCTCGTTCCGCAGGACGGCATCATTGCTCTCGGCGACGACCGCGTCGACCTGGGCGCGGAGGTCGCGGGCCAGCAGGACGCTCAGGTTCGCGCGGCTCTCGGCGTCGCGGATCGCCATGGCCAGGCGGAACTGATCGGTGAGCGCGGTGGTGGAGATGTCGCCGAGCCTCGGGTCCGGATACACGTTGAAGGTCGACTCGCGGGTCGTGCCGTCGACGGTTAGTTGCGCCCGGTACCGTCCGGGCGGCGCCCACGGCCCGACGGCCGGATTCCCGCCCTCGAGCACGATGCCCTCGAAGGTCACCGCGCCCGGGTAGCGGAGGTTCCAGCGGACCCGGTGGGTGCCCGCATCCACACTCTCGTCGACGAGGGTGCGCACATGCTCTCCTTCTTCTGTCAGGACATCGACTCGCGCGTATCTCTCCGGCCCGTCTACCCGGAAGTCGATGACTGCAGGGATCGATCGCCGGATGGCGTCCGCCGGCTGGAACAGGTGCACGTTCGAGACTCCGATGTCCGCGTTGAGCTGACGCAGTGTCTCGATGTCGTCGAGGACCCAGAAGGAGCGGCCGTGGGTGCTGATCACCAGGTCGCGCTCCTCGATCGAGATCCCGGTGACGGGCGTGTCCGGAAGCCGGAACGACAAATCATTCCAGCTTGAGCCTGCATCGAAGGAAACGAACACGCCGCGCTCGGTGCCCGCGTACAGGAGCCCGGCGCGCTTCGGATCCTCCCGCACCACGCGCACGAAGGCGCCGTTGGGAATGCCGTCGCTGATGCGCGTCCAGGTCCCGCCGTAGTCGTCGGTCGTCCACGCGTACGGGGCCCGGTCGTCCATCTCGTACCGGATCCCGGCTACATGCGCGCTCCCCGGGTCGTGCGGGGAGACCTCCACGGTCATGACGCGCGTGTGCGGGGGCATGTCAGGAGGGGTAACGTCGCGCCAACTGCCCCCGCCATCGCGCGAGACATGCACGAGCCCATCATCGGATCCCGTCCAGATCGTGCCCGCCTCATGTGGCGAAGGCGTGATCGCGTACAGCGTTCCGTATATCTCCGGCCCGTCCTGGTCCATCACGATTGGGCCGCCGGAGTCGTCGAGCGTCTCGGGCTCCGCGCGCGTCAGATCGGGACTGATCTTCTCCCACGACTTGCCATCGTCGACGGACCTCCACAGGTGCTGCGATCCGACGTAGAGCGCATGCGGCGCCATCGGGCCCACGGCGATGGGGTAGGTCCAGTTCCATCGCTCGGGCATGTCGCGTGCGGGCTCGCCCATGACGATGCGCGGCTAGGGCTGGATGTCCGTAACCAGGCCTGTCGCCCGGTCGTAGCGCGTGAGCGTGTTGCTCGCACCCGCGTAGAAGATGTCGGGGTCGGCGGGATGCTGCGCGATGTAGCCCATCTCGCCTCCGCCCACGGCGTACATCCACTCCGTGCTCGGACCGCGAGGGTTGCGCAGATGCCCCGGCTCGGACGACACGCACGCGGTGGAGTTGTCCTGCTGCGCGCCGCACACGTGGTAGGGGAAGTCCGATGTCGTCGTCAGGCGATAGATCTGCGCCGTCGGATAGCGCATCGAGGTCCAGGTCCGGCCCCCGTTCACCGTGACCACGCCGCCCCCGTCGTTGCCGTTGATCATGCGCAGGGGGTTGGTGGGATCGATCCAGAGGTCGTGATGGTCGGCGTGGGTCTCGGGCACGCTCGCGAGCGTCCGTCCGCCGTCGGTCGAGCGCATGAGACGGAAGTTGAGGATGTAGAGCGTGTTGCGGTCGGCCGGGTCCGCCTCCAGGCGCTGGAAGTAGAAGGCGCGCTGCCAGATGTCGCGGTGGCCGTTGATGAACGCCCAGGACCGGCCCCCGTCATCGGACCGGTAGAGCCCGCCCTGCTCGGCTTCGAGGTTGGCCCACACCCGGTTCGGGTCCGCTCCGGAGACGGTGATCGTGATCTTCCCGAGGACGCCGTCCGGGAGGCCCGGATTGCGCGTGATCTCGCTCCAGGTGTCGCCGCCGTCGGTGGACTTGAAGATCCCCGACCCCTCGCCGCCGCTCCACAGGCGCCACGGCTTCCGGTACACCTGCCAGAGCGTCGCGTACAGGATGTCCGGGTCGCTCGGGTCCATGACCAGGTCGACGGCTCCGGTGCGCTCGTCGCGGAAGAGGACCTTCTCCCAGGTCTCGCCCCCGTCGCTGGTGCGGAAGACGCCGCGCTCGGGGTTGGGCCCGAAGGGATGACCGAGCGCCGCCACGTAGGCGCGGTCGGGGTCGGTCGGATGGATGCGGATGCGCCCGATGGCGTGGGTCTCGGCGAGCCCGAGGTGGCGCCAGCTCTTGCCGCCGTCGTCCGAGCGGTAGACGCCGTCGCCCTGGAGGACATTGGCGCGCAGCTGCACCTCGCCCATGCCGATGTAGACGATGTCGGGATCGGACGGCGCCATTGCGACCGCGCCGACCGAGGCGCTGCCGACCTGGCCGTCAGTCACGGGGGTCCATGTGGACCCGCCGTCGGTGGTCTTGAAGAGTCCTCCGCCCGTGGCACCGAAGTAGTATTCGAAGGGGCGGTGGGGGTGGCCCGCGACCGCGATGGAACGGCCGCCGCGGTCCGGCCCGATAGAGCGCCACTCCATGGGAGGGAGGAGGGAGGTGGGGGATTGGGCGGTGAGGTCGGCGGGTGCCGCGCCGAGGGACATTGCCAGCAATGAGAGCGCGAGCAGTGGGATGCCGAACGAACTCAGTCCGTGGCGGCGCATCGCCAAGGATGACGGCCGGACAACCGTCGGCGTTCGGGCTGGCCGCGAGGAGGTGCCCGCGTGCATCAGGCGGGAGATGGCGGTTGAGGGAACGAGGTCGTTCATACTGCCTCCAAGTCGGCTGTCCACCCATGTTCGTGGAGATCGAGTGAGAATCCGAAGCAGCCTATTCCAAGGGTGCGATCTTCCCCGGCGCTTCCAGTTGGCTGGCTCGCTTCCAAGCGGCCCGCAACTCGGTTTGATGGAGCGAAGCCCATTCGGCCACGAGGCTCCTGGCGCGCGGGGGAAGCCGTCCATGGATGACCGCCAGGCTGTCAATCTCGACGAGGGCTTCCTGTTCGCCATACAGGGCGTGAAAGTGTGGTGGACCGTGGTCGTTGAAGTACATGCGGATGACGATCCCGTAGAACCGACAAAGCTCAGGCACGTTCGGCCTGCAACTTGACCCCCGACATCACCTCCTCGAGCGGCTTTCCGGTAAGCTCCATGTACACTGCATCCGGGCACAACTCGATATCCTCACCCCAGGCAATTGCTCCGGCCGGCCCCAGGTGCACGTCCTTGAAAAAACGAGAATCGTTCCAGGCCGAGAACACGCCATGCCCGGCGAGGTGCGCGAGGTCGACTTCTCCGGCTGAGCCGTCTGAGTACCGGATCCAGATCCGATAATCCTCCAGGGCTGTGACACTTGTCGGACGGATCATGGGGTTCCTCCACGCTCCACATAAGCACCGATCATTCCAAAACTCACTACAGCAACCGCTCCACCCCCACTACGAGCCCAACGATCACGATCGTCTGCACCAGCAACAAACGGTACATCAGCGCCTTCAGGTTCTCTATGTTCCCGCGCACTTCGCCGATTTCACGACTGAGCCTCGCAAAATCCGCCCTTCGCTCGGCAGACTCCGCCCGCAGTTCATCCCGAAGCTGAGTGATCTCGGCCCGCAGCTCCGTCCGGAGATCGCTCATCTCCTATTTCGGGTCCCGGACATCGCTCTTCGTGGCGGCACTGCCGGCGACCGGTCCACCGAACACCGACACAAGGGCCTCGGCCCGGGATGTCTCGAAGCCTGCCGCCTCGAGTGTTCTCGTCGCCTTGAGCGTATCAAGTCCGGTCGTATCCATGGCATCAAACATGTACCGGCACCATCCTCCGCAGCAACATTGTGAGTCTGTTACCCCCGACATCCACCCAAGCCCCGAGATGGATGCAGTTAAGCGCCCAAGTGGGATCGGCGCTTGGGCTTTCTCCAATCTCTTGATTCCGGCGGGCGGAAGAATGGCGGAATGGGACGAATGGCCGGGTCGCGGATTCGCAGGTGGCGGTGATCGCGCCACCAGGGCAATTTCCACTCTACGCGCGCGTTGCGCGGCTGCAACGAGGTGAAGGGGGATGCATCGATGAGCGAGATCACGCTCAGGGTAAACGGCGAGACACATACGCTCGATGTCGATCCGTCGACACCGCTGCTGTATGTGCTGCGCAACGATCTCGGGCTGCGCGGACCGCGCTTCGGCTGCGGGCTGGCCCAGTGCGGGACGTGCACGGTGCTCATGGACGGACGCGCGATCCGCTCGTGCAACCGGCCGGTTTCGCGCTCCACGGGGGAGATCACGACGCTGGAGGGACTGCCTGAGAACGGTGAGCTGCATCCGGTGCAGCAGGCGTGGATCGACGAGCAGGTGCCGCAGTGCGGGTACTGCCAGAACGGGCAGATCCTCACCGCCGCGGCGCTGCTGAGCTACAGTCCCAGCCCGAGCGACGAAGAGATCCGGGAGGGCATGAGCCGGGTGCTCTGCCGCTGCATGACCTACTACCGGATCCAGTCGGCGGTGAAGCGCGCGGCAGAGGCGATGGCCGAAGGGGCGGAACGATGAGCGGCGGGCGGCGTGATGAACGGAGCGGGCGGGCGGCGACCAGCGGGGAGCGCGATGTAGGCGCGGGCCGGGCAATGAGCGGCGGGCGGCGTGATGTACATATGGGACCGGAACCGATGATCGGTGGCCGTCAGCTATCGCCATCGGTCGATGACGCGCTCGCGCGCTGGGGCGGGGCCACGTCGAGGCGCGACTTCCTCAAGACCTCGGGGCTGTTCGTCTTCGGCTTGAGCGGTGTGGGGGCGGTCGGGGCGGGCCGATGGGGCCTTGGGACCGAGCCTGCCGGGTCCGAATCCCCCGAGCCGGCTTCCTATCCCGATCCGGACTTTCTCCAGCTTGACTCGTGGCTGGTCGTGCACGAGGACGGCACCGCGACCTTCTACGTGGGCAAGACCGATGGCGGCCAGGGGACCGGGACGGCCACCCAGCAGATGATGTGCGACGAGCTCGACCTCGCCTTCGACCAGGCGAGGCTGGTCATGGGCCGCACCGACATGACCGTGGACCAGGGTGGCTCCGGTGGCTCGGATGCGATCGAGCGCGACGCCATGGTGGGTCGCCGTATCGCAGCGGAGGCCAGGCGGGTGCTGCTGGAGATGGCGTCGGAGCGCTTCGGCGTGCCCGTGGAGGCACTCAGCGTGAGCGAGGGTGTGATCTCGCTGCGCGACGATGCCTCGCGGACCGTGAGTTACGGCGAACTGATCGGTGGACGGCGCTTCGATGTCGCGCTGACCGGAGGCAACATCAACACGACCACCGGTGTCGCGAGCATCAAGCCGGTGCAGGATCTGAAGCTGGTCGGCCAGTCGATCCCGCGCTACGACATCCCGGGGAAGGTCGATGCGACGCTCGAGTGGGCCGTCGACATGCGGGTCCCGGGGATGGTGCACGCGCGGCATGTGCGCCCGCCCTTCGCGGGGGCGACGCTGGTGGGCATCGACGAGTCGTCGGTGCACGATGTGCCCGGATTGATCCGGGTGGTGAGCGAGGGCAACTATGTCGCTGTGGTGTGCGAGCGCGAGGAGCATGCGATCGAGGCCGCAGAACGCCTCGTGGTCGAGTGGGAGAAGCCCGCCACCGCGCCCTTCCCGGCATCCGACGACCTCTTCGACTACATGCGGAGCGCAGAGCGAGTGCCGGGCTCGGGGGGACGCGGGGCGGCGCAGACGCAGGGGGATCCCGACGGGGCGCTGACGAACGCCGCGACCGTCGTCGAAGCCGCGTATGACATCCCCTTCCACGGGCACACAGCCATCGGTCCGGCCCACGCCCTGGCCGACCCCTCGGACGGCCAGATGACCATCTACACCAACGACATGAAGCCGTACAGCCACCGGACCGGGATCGCCGAGTTCCTGGGGATGGATCCGGAGCAGGTGCGGGTGATCTGGATGGAGGGGCCGCAGCTCTACGGGCGCACGGCGGCGGATGACGCGGGCTTCGAGGCGGCGTACCTGGCCAGGGAGCTGGACCGCCCGGTGCGGGTGCAGTGGATGAGGCACGAGGAGACGGCCTGGGACACCAAGGGTCCGGCGTTCGCGATCGACCTGCGGGGAGGGCTGGATGCGGAGGGCAACGTGGTCGCGCTGGACTACCGCGGCCGGATCGCCAACTACGCCCACGTGGGATACAACCAGGCCCGCACCGTGCTGATCGCGCAGCTGATGGGCTTCCGGCCCGAGCGGCCGTCCCCGGGCGGCGCGCGCGGCCCCGACGAGATGTATTACATCCCGAATCGGCGCCAGGAAACGCGGGCGGTCCGCTTCCCGCTGGCCTTCGAGACCCCGCTCCGCACCGGCAACCTGCGCGACCCAAACGGCCCGCAGACCACCTTCGCCGGGGAGTCCTTCATCGACGAGCTGGCCGCGGCCGCGGGTGCCGATCCGGTCGAGTTCCGGTTGCGTCTGCTGCGCGGGGCGACCGACGACGACGAGGCCTTCCGCCGTGCGCGGTCGATCGCGGTGGTCGAGGCCGCGGCGGAGGCGTACGGGTGGGACGCGCGCCCGTCGCCCGGGACGGTGGGCAGCGGGCGCGTGCTGACGGGGCGGGGCATCGCATACGCGTATCGCGCCCGCACCACGATCGCCGTGATCGCCGAGGTCGAGGTCGACCGCGAGAGCGGACGGGTGTGGGTGCGGCGCATGGTGTGCGCCCACGACTGCGGCCTGGTGATCAACCCGAACAGCCTTGAGAGCACCATCCAGGGCAACCTCCTGCACGGCATCAGCCGGACACTCTACGAGGAGGTCCGCTTCGACGGCGAGAAGGTCACCAGCGTGGACTGGCGCACCCACCCGACCCTCACCCACATGGACGCGCCCGAGCGCATCGACGTCGTGATGGTGAACGGCGACCCGAACCCCGACCGGCCGGATCTGCGGCCTTATGGGGCGGGGGAGCCGTCGCATCGGCCGGTCCCGGCTGCTATTGCGAACGCGGTTTTCGATGCGACGGGGGTGCGGATGCGGAGGCTGCCGTTGCGGCCGGAGCGGGTGTTGGAGGAGTTGGGGGCGGGGGGCATCTAGCCTCCCGAATTTCTTGGCGCAAATTCAGTCACCCGTTCGTGCCCGGGCTCCGCCAAGGAGGGGAGTTGGTGAAAGCTCATACCTTCCTCGCTCCTCCTCGACCGGCCTTGGGATGACGCACTCGCATCCAAGTCCCAAAGCGTTGCCACAACACGCAACTCGGAGCCGACCGCCGGGCAGCTACCTATCGGAGATTCGCAATGTTCACCGAGCATGACGCCAAGTTCCTCGATCGCGCACTCAGGCACAATAGATGTATCCTTTTCGTTGGCGCTGGGTTTTCTCGTGGTGCCATGAATCGTCGTGGCGAGGCAATGCCATCCGGGGAGGAGCTAGCGAGAATTCTGTGGGATTGGCTGTTCGATGAAAAGTACGATGGAACCGGACTGGCAGAAGTGTATCAAGCCGCCCTCGATTCAGGACGGGAACTCCGCAGCTTAAAGTACTTGCTGGAGGAGCACCTATTGGCCCAGGATGTGCCAGATTGGTACCTGACACTCTCCCGACCGTATTGGTACCGTATCTACGGCACCAATGTCGACGATGTTGTTGAACACGCGTACACAGATGCATCTGGCGCCACGCCGGTGTCGGTCGTTAAGGCACCCCATGAGGAGTATGATGATCGTGACCAATTCCTTCGTTCGATTCAATACATCAAGCTCAACGGTTCTCTTCCAGACGATCCACGCCGCCTGACGTTCGCGATCCGCCAGTATGCAGAGCGATTGGCCACATATGACACGTGGTATCATCATTTCGTCCGCGACTATGTCTTGCATCCCACTGTGTTTGTGGGCACTCAACTAGATGAACCGATATTCTGGCAAGCCATAGCATCCCGCCAACGCCGGGGCCAATATGCAGAAGAGCGGCCACGGTCGTTTCTGGTGTCTCCAGCTATCTCGGCGGCGAAGCTCCCGGTCCTGAAGCAGCTTAACGTCAAGTACATTCGGGGCACTGCCGAGATGTTGGCGAATTGGCTTGCTGAGCACTATCGCTTCCCGAGCCGTAGCGATGTACTTCGTTTGATCGCTCCGGAAGAAGCAAGCGTCATCAGTGGTGCCCAGTCGATAGCGCATCGCGACGCGATTATCGAATTAGTGTCGATCTTTCCGCGTGTGCCGACGACGGGGTCGAGCGGTCATCACACAAAGGACTTCTATCTCGGTACGCCGCCCAGTTGGGCTGATGTTTTGGCAGATTTCGACGCTCCGAGGGAGATAACATCGATGATGGTAGCCTCCGTGAAACAGGCCCTCAAGAAGCCAGAAATATCGGTCATTGGGCTAATCGGATCAGGTGGTTCAGGCAAATCAACGACCATGAAACGGGCGGCGATGTATTTTCGACAATCCGGGAGAGAGGTGCTCTTCACGGAGGGCGTCCGCAGGCCAATTGTTGACTCGGTGATTGATGGGTTACAGGCCATTGGGGATCGAGCGATCGTGTTCATCGACAACGCGCACCTTCTGGGTCCGGTATTTGGTCAAATACTTAAGGCCCTTGGCAGACTCCGACGACCGCCAGTGGTGGTATTTGCGACTCGTTCGGCCTTGCTGGAACGCGATATACCGGAGGTTATCGAAGATCCTAATGTCGTAATCCACGACGTGCCGGATCTGAGCGAGTCAGACATCGGCAACCTTCTGAATACGCTTGAGCGAGAACGTCAATTGGGCGTACTTGAACCGCTTCCCCTGAGGAAGCGTATACGTGCGTTCAAGGTAAGAGCACGAAAGCAGATTCTCGTTGCGATGCGGGAAGCCACACAAGGGCGTGGATTCGACGACATCATGAGGAGTGAATACTCGGAAATCGCTTCGGAAGAGGCGCGAGTTCTCTACCTATGTGCCGCGCTCGGTACGACCGAGTTGATTGACATTAGTGTGGGACAGTGGCTGGCGTGTGCAGAGGTTGCACCATCGACAGCACTCGGATTCCTCGCAGGACCGCTGCGAGGGTTGGTACTTCGGGTGACGAACGGCAAGAGGGTTGCGCCCCGGCACGCGGTGATCGCGGAGTTCATCGTTGATAACGTGGCGGATCGGGGGGACCTGGCGAAGGCATACCGTCGTGTCTTGGCGGCCCTGTCTCACGACATCTATCGCGGTCAGGGCAGAAGGGGCCGGAGTTGGAGGCTATTCGTCCGAGTGATCAACCATAGACGGATATACGAGAGGTTTTCGGACGACATAACAAAGGCCCGTGAGATCTACAACTCGATAGGTGACTGGTTCCGCCGGGACGGACACTATTGGCTTCAGTACGCGAATCTGGAAATCGAGTATGGAGCCTTGACATATGCCCGGCCTCATTTGGCACACGCGGAGGCGCTAATGCCAAGAAGTCATCAGGTCCAGACTAGCGCCGCACATCTGATAATGAAGGAATCGCTGTCGGCGGCCTCCTATGACGAGGCGCTTCGAATGCGGCGAGAAAGGTGTGACATTCTGTTGGATCAGATGTCACAGAGTACGGGAGACGAGTACCCACACCATGTCTACTTGACCCAAAACCTAGCATGGATTGAACGATGGGAATCGGACAGAACCCGCCGGATAGCGGCGATGGAGGAACTGAAGGAGATGGCGGGCCGGGCGTGTGATCGGTATCGACAGAGTCGGCGGCTGCGGTTTGTGAGGGACCGGATCGCACATAAGTACCTCGAACTTGGCCTTCCAAACAGGCGGTGGTAGGGGTTGAAGGCCACAGCGCGCGTTGTTCCACGTCTGGCCAACGATCTTGCGATGGATATAGGAGTTGTCGCGCAGCTTTGCCTCGGCGAGTGTCGGTCTCGCATCCTGATCGATGATCAGGTGGTCGAGCGACCAGCGCGCTCCGGCGTCGGACGTCTCGGCAATCCCTTTCTCGCGAGCGAGAAGAATCCATCGCCGAGCGTCATTCGGCCGGATCTGTTCTTCGTCGATTACCTCGGGATGGTCGGCGACTAACTCCTGAAGATCGCCTTCGAGGCCAAATGTATTCTCCCGCAACCCTTCCAGCCATCCCTTCCGACCCAGTATGTAAATTCGCTCGGCCACGGTTTGCCCCCTCGTTCTTGGTTTGCGACACCCAGGGTAGTCCGTGATGACGAGAGTGGCCAGTGAAGCGTCGAAGGCACAGGCCGCTGTGATCAACTCCTGAAAGCACCCAACTACCTTCATCGGAACCCGACCCGGCCTCCGAGCCCCCGCTTGCGGCCTCGTGCAACCAAGCTACCTTTCCTCAGCATCCAGGGATGTAAAGTAGTCTGTAAAGTGCTGGAGGAGCAGTGCAGCGACGGTGCCGGTTCGAGCCGCTCTCCGCACAGCCGTTTGGTGCTGGTCCTGTGTCAGGTCCGGTTCAGTCCGGTGCGCCAGATGGAGCAGTACATCCCGGCGATCCAGGATGTGTTCCGCAGGAATGGATTCCCGATCGAGCGAGCTGGCAAGGTTCAGCAGGTGACCTTCGGATCAGGTGACGGCGCGCCTGTCCAGGTAGTTGAGCAGCAACGTTGGGAGTACCGCAACAGGGAAGAGACCTGGAGCATCATGGTCATGCAGGACAGCGTGATCCTGCAGACCACCACCTACATGCGGTTCGAGGCATTCGGCGAGAAGCTGAAGCTGTGTCTCCACGCGGTACTCGCCGAATCGGAGCAGGATCGCTTCGGTGTCGTTCAGCGAGTGGGCCTCAGGTACGTCGACGTCGTCCGTCCGCAGTCCGGCAAGGGATACCGGTGCTATCTGAGACCGGGGCTCCATGGCCTGCCGGACGACGTGTACCGGCTTGGCCGACACCTCGTGCACATCGAGAGCAGGGGCAGCACCGTAGTCGGCGGCGACACCGGCACGATGGTCGTGCGCATCGTTCAGAACGACCAGGGTCTCGTGCTCCCTCCAGATCTTCTGGCTGCGGCGCCGAAGTTCTCACGAAGAGTGGATGCGGCGGAGCTCGTCACCCTCGTCGACATGGACCAATACGTCGAAGGGAACTTCAACCCGGACTCGGAATGGGTCGTCGCTCGGACCTACGAAATGCATGACCACATCATCGAGACGTTCCACGAGCACGTGGTCACCCCGGAGGCGATCGAGGAGTGGAAATGACGAAAGGACTCGCCAACAGCGACGGCACTCAGGTCCACCGGAGTACGCGTCGATCATGGGCCAGAGATGTCGCTTGTCCCGCAGCGAGGGGTTGGTATGGGGACGCCTCCGGCGGCTTCATCCTCGAAACACGCGACGCATGGAATCCGGCTTTGGCGTCGCTGGTGTTTCCGAGAATCACGTCCAGTGCGCGAATCGACCGCCGCTACGTGGCGCAGGTTGTCGTATACTTGTCAGACGCTTCCACGTTGCCGGTTACTCGTCAGGTCCGGGAACTGCAGGCAGCACTCTCCCTCAACAAGTCCGAACTCGCGCGCATCCTGCGAGTGACCCCCACGGTGTACTATTGGCTGGATGGCGGCGAACCCAACGCGGACAACGTCGCGAGGATCGGACAACTGCTGCGCCTTGTGTCGCAGGCTCGAGTCTCGTCCACGAACCCGCTCTTCCCGCGCTTCGTCCGGTCTCCGCTCGATCCCAAGGGCCAGGCCCTCCTCGACCTTCTTGGTGAGGGAACCATCGCCGAATCAGCCGTCAAGAACGCGATACACCGGGCCAAGGGATTGGGCGATACCATGGACACCCGGCGCAGACAGCGCGAAGCCCGGTTGCGTGCAGCGGGCTTCGAGGAACCGGACCACGACCAGCGGACGAGGAATGTTGCAACGAACGTGGCGCTCACGCCCTGGCCAACCGACTAGATTCTTCTGTGAACCCGTTCAGATCTCTATCGGCAGTGCGATGTCGATCTGGTTCGCCACCTCGGTGTACAGGTCAACATCAACTTCCGGCGCGCGGATGCTGACGACCAGGGCATAGCGGACGGTTCGATCGTATTGCTTGAGTGCCCGGCGTGTCTTCCACCATCCCGAGGTAGGATAGACGGCGATGGACCCCCGGCTGGCGAGATCGGCCGCGGTCCCACGCCAAATATCGCCATGGAGAGATCCCCGATGCCGACCTTGGGTGCCGACTAGCCACAACGGATCGGTACCACTCCCGCCGCTCTCGTACTTGTCATCACGCGCCGCAGCGCTGATGCGACCTCGGAATCCGTCCATGGTTTCGAGCGGCCGCTTGACGTCGAAGCGGAGACCATGTGACTCGTATCGATATCTTGAAACAACGCCTCGCCGCGACGGGTTGGGCTCGATGAAGTAGGAGAGCGTAACGCGCATCTCGACGGGTGTCTCTCCGAGGTCTTCCAAAGACTCCTGCGGCCACGGCAAACTGTGGATATCCATCTCGCGAGCTACGACGTTTCCTGAATCGCGACGCTGGAATGGCACCAAAGTCCCTTCAACAACCATGGTCAGGGAGTTGGTGACACTCCAGAGCGCACGTTCGAGATCCGGTACGCCGAAGCCGCAACGACGTAGAAGGTTCTGGTAGTCGCCTTTGGACGGACTCTGGTTCTCGGGCAAGTACGTCCCCTTCATCGCATCGGTCCACTCTGCTGAATGGACCAACAGCCCGCGAACCGTCTCTGGCCAGAGGCCGGGGTATGCTTCCATCACCTGCGCCGCCAGTCGGGACGCCAGAGCGGTCGCCGCGCTGGTAGCGTGGGTCGTGGTGAACGATCGCTGCGCCGGACGATGGCTCGTCGTCAAGAGGCTGAGACTCGCAATCGTTACCGGGCTCAAGGAGTCCCTTGCAACGTTGCCGCCTTCCATGACCACGTCGGGTTTCAATGGCCAGTGTCGCGCCCACGGCAGAGATGTGGTGCTAAAGGGGCTCAGGCCACCCTTGGGGGCGATTGGTTCAAGTTCCTGGGTGTCTGGCTCAGCGATCGATATCAAGTCGGTGAATGCGCCGACCGTCAGCGCGTTCCACGCCTGGGCTGGGTCGTGGACGCCGTCCGAGTCGTTGCTAGCCGGATAGTTGCGCCACGCCGTGGGGTCGCTGACGTTGCCCGCGGATACCACGAGTAGCTGCGGATGGCCGCCATGCCCGTCCGAGTCGGCCGCCAACGCATCAAGGGCTGATGACCACGCGGATGGGCGTCCCTGGTCCCGGTTGTCTCGTGCCGTGATGGCCATGCTGAAGACCCTGCGGTGGCCCGGGGCAGAGATTTCGGGCCGTGCGGCTGCTTCCACGGTCAGATACCCATGGTGCTCAGGATCGGTACCCGTAGCACCATCGCTGGGGAGCAGTTTCACAGACTCAAGTCGGTGCCCGAAGTCCACCGGACCGTTTGCGGCGAGTAGTTCCGTCAGGTTCCCGCCCAGAGCGAGTCCTGCCATTTCCGTTCCGTGACCGGTGGAGTCATCGGTTCCCCAGCCAGGCTCGACGGTGTGCAGGTCGGCGACCTCCAGTGCGGGAGCGAGCAATCGATGACCGCGGTTGGCTCCGGTGTCAAGCAAACAGACATGGGGGACATCCTCGGCGCTGGACGGGTAGCGGGTCCGGGCCAGCAGATCTTCAAGCCATTCCAGTTGTTCCGAAGGGGGAAGCGAATCGAAGAACTCTGCCGTTTCCTTCGGACGCCGCAATTCGGCAATGTTGTTCAGCGTAGCCATGGATGCTCGCATCTGCTCCACGGAGGCCCACGCCAGGAGAACGGTACGCTCTGGGAACGTTAACTCTCCGTTTGCCACTCGCATGCCTTGGAGATCGGCTCTCTCACGAAACGCGGCTGTCGTGGCTTGCCGATCCCTCCGGACCGGCAACCACACTTCCCACCACACCGGCTCATCTTCGGTGGTCGGAAACGCTTCGTCGTCATCCGTCCAGAGCGCCCGAAGACTGGCCGCCCGGATCTCTCGGATCGCGTCGAGTAGACGTCTGTTATCGTGAGCGTGACCCAGCGTGTTCTTTCGGCGCTCCAGATAGGCTACGATCAGCTTCTCGAAGTGATCGAGCTTGCCGTCGGGCACGAAGACTGTTGCCCGAGTGATCTCGCCCTCATGGCGGACATTCAGTAACTCGATTCCCTGATTCTCTCGAGCCAAGCTCTCGAAGGCCAGCTCCACGTCGGGGAAACTCTCGAACTCGACCTGGAGCCCCAGACCCTCTTCCATTCCGGCATCCCGCTGGGTATCCGCTGCAGTGGCCGCGTGGCCACGAACCTCATCCAATTGCCCTCGCAGGGACGCCGCGTGCTGGGAGCGATTGCGTTCGGGAACTCTCGAGCCGTGGCTGTCACGGCCTCCTGGATACTGGTACGCCTCAGTCTCCGTTACGTCCTTGAGGACGAAGTGCCGATTTCGCCCCTCGGTCCGGTTCGTCATGTCGAGATCGCGCGCCGACTATGTCCGTCGCTCGCCAAACCGCTGACGGGTCGCCTTCAGTTCGTCAAGCATCGCACGGATCTCCTCCTCCCGGATCCGGGCACGGCGAGAAACCAGCGCATCCTTGATCACATCGTCCGCGGCGCGTGCGACCTCCGCGTAGCTCAGCCCGATGGCCCGGCGCGCCAGATCGCTCCAGTCGATCGACTGCTGCTGCGCTCGGGCAAGTCGCGCTTTCAGCAATTCGGCGACTTGCGACGCATCGGGCAGGTCGAAGTGCAGGATATCGTCGAATCGGCGGAAGAGCGCACGGTCCAGTATGCCGGGATGATTGGTCGCCGCGATGACCAGGCTGTGGGAACGGTCCTGCTCGATCATCTGGAGGAAGCTATTCAGCACCCGCCGGATCTCACCCACATCGTTGGTGATCGCGCGTTCCGAGCCAATGGCATCGAACTCGTCGAAGAAATAGACGCCCCTGGTCTGGTCGGTGGCGTCGAAGATCTGCCTCAGTTTGGCGGCCGTCTCTCCCATGAACCTCGTGATGAGGCCGTCCAGCCGGACTTGAAGCAGAGGAAGACCGAGCTCGCCCGCCAGGACGGACGCGGTGAGCGTCTTCCCGGTGCCCGGCGGGCCAACAAGCAGGAGCTTGCGCCTCGGAGAAAGACCGTGATCCAAGATCCGCCCGGCGTGACGCTGCTCACGAATCACGCGGTTGATCCGATCCGCGAGGGTCTCTCCGAGGATCATGTCTCCCAGACGTGACTTGGGGTAGGAAGCCTCCAGGAGGTTGGCCAGCTCCCCGCGCGGTCGACCGATTGGCACCGGAGACCTCGCCCCGCGACGGCTCTTGGCTTCATCGATGATGTCGCGCAGATCGGTAGCCAGTCTACCGTGGCCCAGCCTCGCTTCGTGGGCGGCGACCTGCATCGCGACCGAGATAAACCGGTCGTCGTCGCCTTCCAGATGCGACCTCAGCAACGCCTTGAGCTGCTCGGCACTGGCCATGGGACGGCTCCGGTTGCGCTGGTGGCTTCGCGGTCGGGTGTCAACGTAGCGTCTTGCGTGAACCAGAGGTATAGGTAGATGGGCGGAGATTCATCAAGATATCAGATGCTACCAAGGCAGCGTGGAACCGAGCTCGTCGGCATGAGGCGCCTCGCAAGATTGCTCCACTGGAGTGACCCGGATTCAGCGAACTCACCGGGCAGCAACCGCCCCCGATCACACCACCGGACTCGGCGTCAGCGTGACCGACGCGCGCGTGAAATACACCTCTGTCCGGCCCTCGAATCCCGAATCGGTGCCGATCAGGAGCCAGGCGCGGCCATCGGCTGGCACAGAGATGCCCGCCGGTGTCGTTTCACTCTCCAGGGCCTTGAGTTCCCATTCAGGGGGCTGCTCGCACTGCCGCGAGTTGGCCACGTTGCCGAGCACCACGGCCTGCGTGCCGCTGTTCGCCTGAATTCCAATGTCGATGTTCATGCGCAGGTAGGAATCATCCATGACCGCGACCGGTTCATCGGCGGTCACGCCGGCCTTGATCCAGACGCTCTCGCCCGGCGCACCCCCGACGCCGATGCAACCGGTGGGCGTGCTGGTCGCGATTTCCACGCTGACCTCGACGCGGTAGCTCGCTCCGGGAGTCAGGCCATCGATGGAGCCCTTGAAGAACATGAACAGATCGTCACTCCGGTTGACCCCGGAAATGAACAGCCCGGACTGCGATTCCAGAGGCGGCGGGAGCGCACGGTGCCCGGAGGTGAGTTCGTAGATCTCCTCATGGGCGGGAGGATAGTCGGCGAAGCCCGCGATGAATCCCAGAGGACCCTCATCGAAATCGAAGTGGAAGGTCGTCGTCACATCGCCGGTATCGCTTGGAAGATTCCTGCAACCGGCAGAGAGCGCAACGATCGCAGCCACGACGAACAGCGGGACGGTCTTCGCCAGCCGGCTCTCACCCACTGATCACCTCCTGACCCGGCCAACCTGCCTCTCGATGCCAGCTTCCGAGCCGCCCCTGGGTTCCGTAAACCGTCACGCAACACTTCACGGTGAGAATCCGAAACATCGCCCATCCAGGTCTGCGACGGCTTGTTGGGGATCGCAAGGACTACTGGAACCTCCATGTTACACGCAACGGCGGCTGACGTTCTGCATCACCGGCGACGAGATCCCGGACCTGCGGGTGAGAGGCGAGACGCCCGACCGAAAAGGGAATGGGCCTCCTTCTCACTCAGCGGCAGGTTGCTCGAGCACCGTTGTTCCGCCTAAGTCCTTGGCCGCACCCACGCTCTAAGTCAATCATCCCCTTCCCAAGGACTCCTGAACATGAAGACCGTCTCCAGTTTCGAAATCACCGGCTGGGATGCCGTGCCCGATGGTGAGGAAGGTGAAGGCCCGTTCCACTCGGAAGCGCGGGTCGCCAAGCGCTACCAGGGCGATCTGGATGGAGAAGGCCGTGTGCGGCTGCTGATGTGCCGTGCCAGCGCCGATGGTCCGCTGGAGAACGCGGGATACATCGCGTCGGAACAGGTCTCGGGCACGCTCGGTGGGCGCGAGGGCACATTCGTGCTCCATCACTGGGGAATCGCCGAGGCCGGAGCCCCGCCGAGCACCGCCGGCCATGTAGTGCCGGGGTCCGGGACGGGCGGCTTGGCGGGCCTGTCGGGCACCATGGAGATCCGCGTGGACGGGGACGGGGAACACACGCTGGCGCTGGACTACCAGGTCGATTAGGCGGCCCAGGGGAAGGAATTCCGGCACCCCAGGTCCACCCGACCTACCCGGGCGGATCCTCCGTCCCCTCCCGCAGAACCGCCAGATAGCGCTCATAGGTGTAGATCTTGCCTCGCTGACGGCCTGTGATTTCGCATACGATGTCGAGTTCTTCGAGGAGCCGGAGCACGGCGGCCACGGTCGGCGCGGACAGGCCGGTTCGCCGCGCGAGATGGGCGATGTCTCCGACCGGCCGTTCGACGAGGGACTGGTGCACTTGAAGCGCGGAACCCGCGCGCCGCCCCAATCGGCCAATTCGCGATCGGTCGTCCCGGATCGTTTCGCTCGCGGACCGAGCCGTTGCGAAGGCTGCCACCGCTATCTCGCGCACGCCCTCCAGGAAGAACCGAAGCCAGGCTTCCCAGTCTCCGGTGTGCCGGATGTCGTTGAGGAGTTGGTAGTACGTGCTCCGATGGCTCTTGAAGTACAGGCTGAGATACAGGAGCGGCTCCCGGAGAAGGCCGGCGTCACACAGCATTAGAGTGATCAGTGATCGTCCCAGCCGGCCGTTGCCATCGAGAAAAGGGTGGATGGTCTCGAACTGCACATGCGCCAGTCCAGCCTTGACGAGAACGGGAAGTCCGTCGTCCGTGGCGTTGATGAAGCGCTCCAGGTCGGCCATGCAGTCCTGGACATGGTTGGGCGGCGGCGGCACGAAGGCCGCGTTGGCGGGACGCGAGCCGCCGATCCAGTTCTGTGATCGCCGGAACTCGCCCGGCATCATCGCTTCGCCGCGGCCGCTCGCCAGCAACTTGGCGTGCATCTCCCGCATGAGGCGATTCGCCAGCGGAAAGCCCCCTCGCAGGCGCTCAACGCCGTGATTCAAGGCCGCCACGGCGTTCGAGGTTTCCAGGACATCACTGACAGGGGCACCGGGCACACCCCCGGCTTCGTGGAGCATCAGGTCGGCCAGCGAAGACTGGGTGCCCTCGATCTGAGAGGACAGCACGGCCTCTTTTCGCACATAGCCGTACACAAAGAGGGCTGCATCCGGCACCAACTCCGTGACCGCATCGAGCCGCCCAAGTGCGGCCGTGGCCGCTTCGAGCGGACGCCGGAGACCCTCGCGGAAATCGACTTCCGGTACAGGTGGGAGAGGTCTGGGCACGAAGGCTCGCACGGTTTCCCCACCACCTGCGGCTACTTCATAGGTACCTGTGGATTCGCGGCGCATGCTCTGCGGGCCTTCGCAGCCAGCGAGTGTTCCATCCGCTCTCGTGGCGGCAGGGGCTTCGCTGGAAGTGGAAACCGACGGATGGATCCCAAGATGGCGCCACCGTAGGAAAGATTCAACGCGCGCGCTTTCGTTAGCTCGTCGGTTAGGAAAGAGACTTTTGCTAGCGGCGACCGATGAAACCCTGACGTTACGTTAGGGTTTCGGGAGGAAGTAAGGAAAGGGCCCAAGGGTGGCCCGCGACCGCTAGTGTCACCCGCTCTCTCTTGCTCTCGGCCTTCCAGTTGTACAGGATATCTGTACGGTGACTCGACGCTAACAAATACAATGCAGGCAGCTGAACATGATCCGAGAAACCACCTACAC
The DNA here is from genome assembly GCA_965232315.1 of Longimicrobiales bacterium. Classification (GTDB taxonomy): domain Bacteria; phylum Gemmatimonadota; class Gemmatimonadetes; order Longimicrobiales; family Gaopeijiaceae; genus BD2-11. The sequence continues at coordinate 34,219 of CBDDPN010000013.1, forward strand.
CGGAGCACGGAAACACCTCGCTGCCCTCATGGATCAGGTCACCGACACCCACGAACCGGTCCTGATTCGTCGGCGTGGCAAGGAACCCGTTGCACTGGTGGCGGCTGAAGATCTCAGTTCATGGATGGAGACGGACTACTTGCTCCGCTCGCCGAAGAACGCGCAGAGACTGAAGGAAGCCATGGTCCGGGCTGACGCGGGGAAGGGAGAGCCCGTGGATCTCGACGAACTGCGCAGGCGCCTTCGGCTGGTCGAGGAGTGAGGCGACACCGGCGCAGGGAAGCCGTGCTGGACAACTCCTTCCTGGAAGACCTGATCTACTGGACCCGCACCGATCGCAAACGGGCTCTCCGAACACTCAAGCTGGTTGACGCGGTACTCCGCGATTCCTTCGAAGGCATTGGCAAGCCCGAGCCCCTCCGTCGCGAACTCTCCGGCCGATGGTCACGCCGGATCGACAGCGAACACCGCCTGGTCTACCAGATGACCGACGAGCGGGTCTGTTTTCTTGCGGCGCGGTATCACTACTGACTCACTTCTACCCGCGCGACCCGTCCCCGATCATCGCCCGCGGAACCGGCGCCACACCTCACAGGACGGCACCTCGAGCCCCTCTGGTCTTCCGACGGCGGAAAGCAGCACGAGTCTCCCTCCCCCCCCAACTCCCCCTCAAGGACTGTAGACGTACACCACCGGCAGCCTCGACACGTCGGTGATGCTCGAGTCCGTGTGGTGATAGATGTTCATCCGTCCCGTGCCGCAGTCGCCGAAGCCGTCGCAGGACACCGTCCCGACCAGGCCGTTCGTGTCGGTCGCTCCTACCGCCCGGCGCAGCGCCGCCCGGTCGATGTGCAGCCGGTCACCCTCTTCCACGGCAACGGACTCGATGGCCGCGAGGAGCAGGGTCGTCGCGTCGTAGGCGTGCGCCCAATAGGGTGACCCGGGGAAACCGGCGTGCCTGGCCTCGTACGCTGCGAGCACCTGCTCTCCGCTCCGTCCCGTCAGCTCGTTGACGTTGGAGCGATAGTCCGATTCCGGTCCGGCGAAATAGATTCCCTCCGATTGCGGCGTCTCCAGGAAGGAGGAAACCAACAGCGCCGTCGCTGAGATCAGAGTCGTCCCCTCAAGTCCATCGAAGGTCCGCGCCTGAGCGGCAAAGGCCGATCCCTCCGTCACGAACAGCGGGAAGAAGATGGCGTCCGGGCCGGCGGCGGCGAACTCCACGAGGACGCCCGTCATGTCCGTGTGGCCCTTCTCGATTTCGGCTCTGGCCGGTACCTCGCCGCCGAGGGCCGAGAACGCCTCGGCGAACGCCTCCACCAGGGCGGAGGTGTACGGGTCGCCGTCGTGAAGTGTGGCCACGCGCCTCAGCTCCAGTTCGTTGTAGACGAAGTCCGAGAGGGCGCGCGCCTGGTGGAGGTCGTTGGACGCCACGCGAAAGTAACCGGCGTGATGGTCGGCGTTTGCGTTGCCGGCCAGATCCGAGGTGAGGTGCGGCGAGGTGTTGCTCGGGGAGATCATGACCAGGCCCGCGTCGGTGATGACCGGCGATGCCGCCACGGCCGCGGCCGAGCAGGTTGTGCCGACCACGCCCGCCACCTTCGGGTCCCCGACGATGCCGAGCGCACCTGCGCGGCCGCCCTCCGGCGAACAACTCGTGTCGACCGGATCGCCCAGTTCGACCTCGCGTCCGTGGACGGGACCGAAGTCCTCGGCGGCCAACGCGGCCCCCTGCCAGGACACAGCCGCCGGCGTCGGCGCGACCGACACCGAAAGCAGCATGCGAATCCGCACCGCCTCGCCTGCCTCCAGCGTGACCGCGCCCAACGGCCCCGGCTCGAATTCGACTTCCGGCGGTTCGGTCGGTTCCATCGGCTCGATCGGTTCGGTCGCACTGCGGCACCCCGACATCGCGAGGACCGCGACCAGCGCCGAACCGGAGAGCAGGATGTCTTTGCGCATGAGAACAGCTCCTTCCCGGACATGTATCGCAACGTCAGGACACATTGCCGACATCGGCCTGTTCGAGCCAGATGTGCCGGTTCACCGCGTCGGCCGGCAGCCCCGGAACCTCCGGTAATCCCGGTGGCCTCGGTTGGTGGAAGGCGGGTCGCCGACGATAGGTTGGGGTTGGCAGCGTGACAGAACCCGACCCCATGGAAAGGCGAGGTGAACGCATGGCGACCTGGAAGACCGGAGTTGCGACGTTGAGTCGCCTGTCGGCATGCGCGGCGGTCGCGGCGCTGCTCACGGCGTGCGACGGCCCCTCGCCATCGGACGATACCTTCCTCACGCGCGCGGAACGAACGGAATACCGTGAGACCAGCTCCTACGCCGATGTCGTGGACTTCCTGGAGCGCGCGGCGGAAAGCGACGCGTCGGTCCACTACACCACGTACGGCTACACGAACGAGGGACGGGCCCTTCCGCTGGCCGTAGTGGGCGACGTCGAAGACTCGAGTCCGGCGTCGGTCAGAGCTGCCGGCAGGACGGTCGTCTACCTGCAGGGCAACATCCACGGCGGCGAGGTGTGCGGCAAAGAAGCGCTCCAGATGTTGCTCCGCGACCTCATGGCCGGCCGGCACCAGGAATGGCGGGAGTCGATGGTCCTGCTGATCGCGCCCATCTACAACGCGGACGGCAATGAGCGGGTGAACCTCACCAATCGTGGCCGTCAGCACGGGCCGGTCGGAGGGATGGGCCAGCGCCCGAACGCCCAGGGCTATGACCTGAACCGCGATCACATGAAGCTCGACTCGCCCGAGGCGCGGTCGGTGGCGCGGCTGTTCAGCGAATACGATCCGCAGGTAGCCGTCGATCTGCACACGACGAACGGGACGCGGCACGCGTACCACATCACCTACTCGCCCCCGCTCCATCCCAACACGCCGGCCGCGATCGACGGTTTTCTCCGGGAGGCGCTCCTTCCCCACGTGACCGGGGAGATCCGGGCCAGATACGGCTGGGAGTACTACTACTACGGGAACGCGTTCGCACCTGGTGGGGGCGAGCCCGGCTGGTACACCTTCGACCACCGCCCGCGCTTCAACAACAACTACATCGGTCTCCGCAACCGGATCGCGATCCTGAGCGAGGCCTACGCCTACGCGACGTTCGAGGAGCGCGTGCTCTCGACGCTGTACTTCGTCGAGGAGATCCTGGACTACGTCCATGAGCACGCGGACGAGGTCCGGCGCATCGTCGCGGATGCCGATGCCGCGTCCGTGGTGGGTGAATCGCTTGCGCTGCGCGCCGCGCCCGAGCGCTCGGCCGAGCCGGTCGACATCCTCATGGGCGCCACGGTCGAGGAAGCGCACCCGCTCACCGGGCGCCCGCTCCTACTGCGCGCCGATACGCAGTACGTCGAACCGATGTACGAGTACGGGACGTTTGCGCCGACGCTCAGGGAGCGCGTGCCCGAGGCCTATCTGATTCCCGCCGGTTTGGAGGAGATCCTCTCGCGGCTCGCGGCGCACGGCATCGCGCTCGAGCCGGCGGACGCGACGCCGCTGGACGTGGAGGCGTTCCGGATTGATTCCGTGCGGACGGCCGAGCGGCCGTTCCAGGGGCACAACGAGCAATCGCTCTTCGGACGCTACGAGCCGGACCGGGTGACCCCGGCCTCCGGAGACATGCTGGCGCGGGCCGACCAGCCGCTGGGCCGCCTGCTGTTCAGCCTGCTGGAGCCGCAGTCCGACGACGGCCTGGCAAACTGGGGGTTTCTTGCCGACGGGCTGCGCGCCGGGGGGATGTATCCAATTCGGCGGGTGCCGGCGGGGTGATGCACAGCTAAACCCCCTCCCAACCCTCCATCCCGCGCCTGAGCAACAACTCCCTCTGGGCCCGATCCCGCTTCGGCACGTCGTGGCAGCGGCGGCACCGCGCCTCGTAGGACTCGGCGCCTCCCACCTTGATCGTCGGTCCCTCGGCGGGCGCCGGCTTCCCGTCGATCAGGCGCTGGTTCCTCGTTGCCGGATCGCCGCACACGACGCAGATCGCATGCAGCTTGTCGATCCGCTCCGCGCGCGCCAGGAGGAGTCCCATGGGACCGAAGGGTTCGCCCCGGAAGTCCATGTCGGTGCCGGCCACGATGACGCGCATCCCGGCATCGGCCAGCGCATCGGCAACCTCGCAGATTCCATCGTCCAGAAACTGGGCCTCGTCGATGGCGACGACCTGCGCCCCCGGGCGAACCTTCTCGGCGAGCTGCACGGAGTTGGACACGGGCTCGGCGTCGATCTGCCGGCCGTCATGGGACGAGATACGGAAGTGGCCGCCGTAACGGTCGTCGAGGTGGGACTTGAAGAGCTGAACCCGCCGGCCAGCGATGAGGGCACGCCGTACGCGCCGGATCAGCTCCTCGGACTTTCCGCTGAACATGACGCCGGCGACGACCTCGATCCATCCGTGTCTTGCCCTGTGCAGCATGCTCCGTTCTCCGGTTCAATAACCCAGAACGCTGTAATCGGCGTCCAGGATCAGGCGAAGGGACAGGTACACCCCCAACAGCGGGCATAGTACCCAGACGGAGTTCAGGGCAACGACATACGTGCACAGCTCACCCCGGGTGATGTGTTTCCGCCCCCCCGCAACGAAAAAGCTCACCCAGTACAGCGACGACACGTAGACCCACTGCCAGGACAGCATCAGCCCGAGAATGCCGGCAACCACGGCGGGCACGAAATCGATGGTATAGGCCGCGTAAAGGAGCAGTGTCGGCACCGGTGTAACGAATCCGTTGCCGATATCGGCAGTGAAGCCGAAGCTCCGGCGATCCGAATAGGCCGCATCGATCATCGAGTAGGTTGCCCAGACATCCGCCCACACCGTCGGAGAGAGTATCCGTCTCAACGGCACCCTGGTGGAGAGAAACTCGACCGCCGGTGTGCGGCCGGTTTCGCGCTGCCGTCTGCGCCAATACTCGGCGCGCGTCTTGACATGGTCCCGTCGCAGGAACAGGCACGCCTCCCAATAGCAGATCAGCAGATTGGTTGAGAAGAACAGGCTGAACAGGCAATGGATGGCGTTGAAATCCCCGGAGACGTAGTAACGAGTCCCGATGCCGAACAGCGCCAGGAGCCCGACCACCAGCGCCGCCAACAGTCCGGCCGGGATCCCCGAACTGCCCTGGCGGGCGCTTCGGCTCAGAGTTGCTCGATCGGGGTTGGATTCGCCCATAGGCCTGTGATCCTCGTTGACCGTTAGAGTATTCCCGCGTGCACGCACGTAGCCGGCGAGGCGGAGAAGCCCGCAAGGCCTCGACACCATACATCATGACGACTGCAGGTGTCATATCGAGGGTGGCTCAGCGCCGGGATCGCCCGGTGTGTGGGGTCGGCCAACGCGTGGCATGTCGCTCCCTTGCGCGACACGGTTGGCCCCGTTAGACTACCGGAGTAGTCGACTAGTGCAGTAGTCGTCTCCTGGGACCTGATCTTCCAGGAGGTGCTACCCAACTCCGGAAAAGGAGCCGATGATGAAGATTGCGATCGTATCTCTGATGGTGCTCGCCGCTGCAGGAAGCGGTGTCGTTGCACTCGTGGACGCCCCGAAGGCCGTCGCGTCCACCGTGCAGGAGCAGCAGGACGTCCGGCAGGACGCTGACGCGGACAAGCTCTACGATCTCGTGAAGCAAGCCCGCGTCGACCTGTGTGGCAATGCGTATGAGCGCGGAGCTCAGCGCCCTGCCCGGTCGGGCCGCAAGCTGGCCAGCTCGAGAGCCACGAAAGCGGCGAAGGCCCTAGTGAGCACGGCGGCCGGGAAGGCCGCGGCGAGGGTGGCGAAACTCGGTGGCCGTGAGCGTGGTGGGCGCGGAGAAGCGGGTGAGGAAGGCGGTGCCTACCTCCCGAAGATGACGAACCAGAACGAACTCTTCGCCAACGGAGCTCGTCTGGTCCTTCAGTTCAACCCCAACACGCAGGTCTTCGTGGGTTCCGTGACGAATACCACCGCGAATGCCCTCTCCCAGGTGCGCGTCGAGGTACACCTGGACAACGGTACGGAGCTCGGCCCGACCAAGCGCACCGATGTTCAGCCGGGTCGGACCATTCCCGTCGAGCTGGGCGCATTCGGGAACGAGTTCACTTCCTGGATCAGTCACCCCGAAGCCGGCGTCGAGCAGGGCCACGGCCAGGCCGGGGAGGAGGGCGGCGAAGGCCGCGGGGAGCGCGGAGGTGCCGAAGGCCGCGGGGAGCGCGGAGGTGCCGAAGGCCGCGGGGAGCGCGGAGGTGCCGAGGGCCGCGGGGAGCACGGAGGCGGCGAAGGCCGCGGTGAGCACGGAGGGGCCGAGGGCCCGCAGTGAGCACGGTGGTGAAGCTCGCGGTGTCGAGGGCGGGGAGTCCGGCGAACAGGGCAGACGCGATTCCGGCGGGGAAGGGGCGCGCCCGCTCGCCCAGGCATACCGTCCGCTGTACAACCAGCTCCAGATCCTGCGTGGCGAGATGCACGCGTTCGAGCTCGAACTGAAGGAGCAGTCCACGGGAGGAAGACCATGACACATACGCCGAAAGCCTCGCGATTGCGTGCCGGCCTGTTCCGCCTGGCGTTGCCGGTGGTCTGTGCAGCCGGTCCTCGGTGCCTCCGCGTGTCGGAGCAGCGTCACCGAGGAGGGTGAATCCGGCACCCGGTATGCGTCGGCGGACACCGCGACGGAGGTCCGGAAAGGGATCGAGCTCATTGCCCGATACGACAGCTCGCGGCGTGCGTTCACGGGCGAGGTCAGGAACACCACCAACGCGAGCGGTTCGCCAGGTCCGGGTCGAGATTCACCTGTCAAACGGAGCCGAGCTCGGTCCCACCCCCAGGGGTGGATCTTGCGCCCGGGCAGCGTAACGCTGTCGAACTGGACGCCGCCGCCGCCACAACTTTGACTGGTGGACCGTTCACGTCGAGATCGGAACCGATTCCGGGTAGGGTCCGACAGCATGGCTCGGCCGACGCGTGATGGAACCCCGGGCCTGCCCCCATGACTATCTGAGTAATCGATCCGTCCGCACCGCCGGAGAGCACCCATGAAGCGGAAGCGTCAACTCGGAGACCTGCAGCTTGCCATCATGCACGTCCTCTGGGAGCGTTGGTGAAGCCGCGGCGATCGAGGTCCACCAGGCGCTCTTTGAAGAGGCGCGGCCTTGCTGTCACAACCATCAAGACGATGCTGCGGAAGCTCGAAGAGTACGGGTGCGTGGACCACCGGACGAACGGAAGGCAGTTCATCTACCGGCCCGCGATCGCCGAGAGGGATGTTCGCAGGGGGATGGTGGCCGACCTCGTTCAGCGCATGTTCTCGGGCGACAGCACGGCTCTCGTCAACCACCTGGTCCAGTCTGGTGAGATCAACGTCGAGGAACTCGATGAACTCAAGGCAGTGGTCTCCAGGAAGAGGAAGAGGGGAACGTAGAGATGACGACCTGGCTTTTCACGTTCCTCGTCCATAGCACCATTTGGTGCGGCATGGCCGGGCTCTGCCTGCATCTCTTCCCCCGGACCCATGCGCGCCTGAGAGAAACCATCTGGTACACGGCCCCTCGCCGCGAGTCTGGTTACTCCGGTCGGCCATGCGGTTGATCTCACCGGAGTCGGCGATCTGGCGCCTTCCCACGCCCTCGTTCGTTGCCGGCGCGGAGCGATCCCACTCCGAAGGAGTCCGTGGCCACGAGGACAGGGCAGCATCCGTCTCCACGCCATCGGGCGAAGAGGCTCACGGCGAGGAGACTGCGGCCGGTTCGAGCTGGCCGGGTTCCGCGGGAACGCTGTGGCTCTCGCTCGCCGTCGGCCCTGCTCGCCGTCTATCTCATTCGATTGCAGAAGATGCGGAGCCGCCTCTTGTCCATCGTGAGCCGGTTGTGGACCCGCGAGCCTCCCATGCACTCGCCGCACTCAGCCGCAGGGCGGCCCTGGACCCGCCTCCGCGTCTGACGGAGAGCCACAACCTCGGCTCGCCGGTTGCGCTTGGCGTCCGGGGTCCGTCGTGAGATCTGCGTGCCTGTTCGCGCGTTCCATGAGCTGGACGACGGAGAGCTGTCCGCGCTCCTTGGCCACGAGGTCGCGCACCATCTGCGCCGTGACACCCTCAGGCTGGGCATCCTGAATGTCCTTCAGGCGGTCTTCTGCTTTCAGCCCCTCTTCCGGCTTGCCGTGCGCGAGATTCAAGTCGCCGCGGAAGAGCAATGCGATGACTGGGGCGGCCAGCGAGCTCGATGACCGTTTCGCCATGGCGAGCTGCTTGACGGAAGTAGCCGGATGGGTGGTCCGGCGAGACCGGACCAGCCCCGTCCCGTGCATCGGCAGGCGTCGCCGGCAGCTGGAACTGCGCGTTCGGCGGCTGATGGACGAACGCCGCTCGCTTCAGGCGCCGCCGCGCGTGGGGCGACGGGTGGGTTCCGTGGGCCTCCTGGTGCTCGCGCTGCTGTTTCGCTCCAGCGATGACTCCCGCGCGAGATGCTTCCCACGAGGACCGTCGTGCCTTCGAGCCTGCTCGGCAGCAGGAACACGACGAAGAGCGTGAGCCTGAGCACGCGCGGGACCGGCCGAGACAACCATCGGCCGAGCACGGCGCGCCAGGGGAACACGGCGGCTGACCGGAACCCCCCACCTTGCCCCGGCTTCCGGGCCAGCACAACGTCAGCCCATGCCAACCCACTGGGCCATCGACCTCGGCACGTCCAACACGACCATCTGCGAAGACCGGTCCGGCCGGCCGCACATCGTCAACCTGCCGGACCTCGCGAAGCTCGAGCCCCTCACGCAGACCCCGGTCATGCCGTCCTGCGCATGCATCATGGACCGGGACGGCGAGAGGGTCGTGATCGGGCAGGAGGCCGTCACCTACAACTGGGACGGGCAGGCCACAGGCTT
>CBDDPN010000014.1:0-374239 GCA_965232315.1 Longimicrobiales bacterium
TCGAAGATGGAGCAGCTGGCCGACCACGGGAACGGCAACTACGCCTACATCGACAGCGAGCGGGAAGCGGCGAAGGTGCTGGTCAGCGAGTTCGCGGCACGGTCTTTACGATTGCCAGGGACGTGAAGGTGCAGGTGGAGTTCAATCCCCGGGAAGTCCAGTCGTACCGGCTCATCGGCTACGAGAACCGTGCGCTGCGGGCGGAAGACTTTGCGGACGACCGCAAGGACGCTGGCGAACTGGGCGCGGGCCATTCGGTAACCGCTCTGTATGAGGTCGTGCCGGTAGGCGTCGAAGGGTCCGATGTGCCGGAGGCGCCTCCACTGCGTTACCGTGACCGCGCGGACGTCACTCGGCAGGCGGGGTCCGGGGAGCTCGGGTTCGTGCAGCTTCGCTACAAGCGGCCGGACGATTCGAAGAGCGTTCTCGTGCAGCAGACGTTCCTCGACAGGGGCGGCGACGGGTCCGGCGACTTGCGTTTTTGCCGCTTCGGTAGCCGCCTTCGGATGCTGTTGCGGGAATCCGAATATTGCCGCGACTATACGCTCGGCGAGGTGCTCGAGCTGGCGCGGACATCCGTCGGCGACGACGTGGGGGGGCATCGGCGCGAGTTCGTGAAGCTCGTTCGCGAGACCCGCACGCGAGGGTTGCTGGAGCGCTGATCGCCGAGACCCGCAGCCCAGCCTCCGCGACAGGCCTCGTACTGCGGTGACCAGCCGCCTCGCCCCGGGACGCTGCGGTGCTCTCCGCGACCGGCGCGGACCAAGAACAAAATCCCTGCATTCGCGTAGTAGCCAACCGTGCCATTGCGTCCCGCGCCAGCGCCCCGGCTATCCGAAAACCGAGAGTTACCCGGCGCATTCCGGAGAGGAGATTCATGAAGCTGAAGATCGAGCGCGCTCCCCTGTTGACCGCCGCCCTCGCCCTGTGGGCGGGAGGGGCCCAGGGCGTTTCGTCGCAGGAGCTGCCCGAGGGGGTCACCGAAGTGGCGTCCGTCGAGGGGATCACCGAATACCGCCTGGACAACGGCCTGCGGTTTCTACTGTTCCCCGACCAGAGCAAGCAGCAGATCACCGTCAACGTGACCTACATGGTCGGATCCCGGCACGAGGGATACGGCGAGACCGGGATGGCGCATCTGCTCGAACACCTGGTTTTCAAGGGAACGCCGACCACCCGAACATCCCCGACGAGCTGACCGAGCGGGGCGCCTTCCCCAACGGCACCACCTGGTTCGACCGCACCAACTACTTCGAGACCTTCCCGGCTCGGACGAGAACCTCGCGTGGGCCATCGATCTGGAATCCGACCGCATGATCAACTCCTTCATCGCGGCGGAGGACCTCGAGTCCGAGATGACGGTGGTGCGCAACGAAATGGGAGTCGGGCGAGAACCAGCCGATGGCCGTGCTGCAGAAGCGCGTCATGTCGGCCGCGTTCGACTGGCACAACTATGGAAACTCGACGATCGGCGCGCGTGCCGACCTGGAGAACGTGCCCATCGAGCGCCTGCAGGCGTTCTACCGCAAGTACTACCAGCCCGACAATGCGCTGGTGGTGATCGCCGGGCGCTTCGAGCCCGAGTATGCCATCGAGCTCGTGGCCGGGGAGTTCGGCGCCATCCCGCGTCCCGACCGCACCGGTCCCAACCGGCTGTTCGACACCTATACCGCCGAGCCCGCCCAGGACGGGGAGCGCACGGTGACACTCCGGCGGGTGGGCGGACGTGCAGCTGGTCATGGCGGCGTATCACGTTCCGCCCGGCTCCCATGAGCAGTACGCCGCGGTGGACGTGCTCACCCACATCCTCGCCACCCGGCGGCCGGGCGCCTTTACCAGAACCTGGTTGAGCCCGGGCTGGCCGCGAACGCGTTCGCCTTCGGGTACCAGCTCAACCAGCCGGCGTGCTGATGGCGGCTGCCCAGGTACGCGAGGAGGACTCGCTCGAGGAGGCCGCGGCCGCCCTGGTCGCCACGGTCGACGAGATGGTGGAGGCACCCCCTGCCGAGGAGGAGGTCGAGCGCGCCAGAACCGACTTTCTGTCGAGCATCGAGCTGGCCTTCAACAACCCCCAGGGCATCGCGCTCCAACTGAGGCGAATGGGCCTCGATGGGCGACTGGCGCCTCTTCTTCCTCCACCGCGACCGCCTGGGGCAGGTCACGCCCACCGCCGTCCACCAGGTGGCGCAGGCCTACCTGAAGCCCTCCAACCGGACCGTCGGTTACTTCTTCCCCACGGAAGAGGACCCCGGCCCGCGCCGAGGTGCCGCCGCCGCCCGACGTGGCGGCGCTGGTCGCCAACTACACCGGACGCGAGGCCGTCGCCGAGGGCGAGGCGTTCGACCCGACGCCCGCCAACATAGACGCCCGCACGACGACCACGACGCTCTCCAACGGCGTCGAAGTCGCGTTCCTGCCGAAGGAAAACCGCGGCGATGCGGTGAGCGTGCAGTTCTCCTTCCGCCACGGCACCGAGGCCGCCCTCATGGGACGAGCCACGGCCGGGTCGCTGGCGGGCTCGATGCTGATGCGCGGCACGACGCAGCGCTCGCGCCAGGAGATCAGCGACGAGCTCGACAGACTGAAGGCGCAGGGCGGCGTGAACGGGGCGGTGTTGTCGTCCAGCGGGTCCTTCACCACCGTCCGGGAGAACCTCCCGGCCGTCCTCCGTCTGGCCGGCGAGGTTGCTGCGGGAACCCGCCTTCGATCTGGACGAGTTCGAGCTTCTGCGCGAAGAGAGGCTCGCGGCCATCGAGCAGCAGCAGTCGGAGCCGCAGGCGCTGGTCTTCCAGGCCTTCAATCGACATCTCAACCGGTTTCCCGAGGATCATCCGCGATACTCGACGACGTTCGAGGAGGACATCGAGCGACTGAGCGCGGCCACGGTCGATGAGGCGAGGGCGTTCTGGTCTGCGTTCTACGGGGCGGAGGGCGGCACCATCTCCGTAGTCGGCGACTTTGATCCCGATGAGACGCTGGCCGTGCTCGAAGAGGTGTTCGGCGGCTGGGAGGCTCCCGAGCCCTATGAGCGCGTGCCCGATCCGTACGTCGAAGTCGAGACCGTGAGCGTCGACATCGAGACGCCCGACAAGGCCAACGCGTGGATGGTGGCCGTCACCACCTTCCGGATGCGCAACGACGATCCGCGGTATCGGCGCTGCGCATGGCCGATTTCATGCTGGGCGGCGGCTTTCTCAATTCCCGCCTGCCAACCCGTATCCGCCAGGAGGAGGGACTTTCCTACGGCGTGGGCTCGCAGGTGGGCCGTGCCTCCGCTCGACGACGGCGGGCTCTTCCTTACCTACGCCATCTTCGCGCCCGAGAACGGGGACAAGGTGGTGGAGGCGTTCCGCGACGAGATGCGCAAGGCGCTGGAGGAAGGGTTCACCCAGGAAGAGCTGGATGCCGCCAAGCGCGGGTTTCTCGACGCACAGCAGAACGGCCGTTCCAACGACCGTGCGCTCGCCAGCCAGCTCGGCAACAACCTGTTCCTGGACCGCACCATGGCGTTCACGGAGGCCCAGGAAGCCGCCATCGAGGCGCTGACGCTCCAAGACGTGAACGGGGCTCTGCGCGACTACGTTTCCCTGGAGAACATCTCCATCTTCCGGGGCGGCGACTTCGCCAACAAGCTGATCCCGTAGAGGGCATCAGCGCGGGCAGCGCGCCGGACGGGCCGGGGTCGAAAAGGCTCCGGCCCGTCTTGCGTTGCGGACCACCGGACAAATCGCGCGCAGGCCAAGGCGAACGTACTATTCGAGCAGACTCGGCTGCATCTCCATTACCGCGAGGGCCCCATGCCTGCTTCGTCCATGAATCGCCGCGATTTGCCCGTCTCTTCGCCGCCGGAGGATCAGCGGCTCTCCTCGGCCATCCCGCCCTCCGGGGTCTTGCGCGCCGCTCACCTTCCGCGCCGCTCGCCCGCCAGGCCAGGACTGCCCGCGCCGTGGACTGGGAGGAGGTGCGCCGCCCGGTTCCTCATGCCGCCCGAGTTGTCGGTGATGAACGCGGCCAACCTCTGCCCGTCGCCCGCGAGCACCCTGCAGGCGGTGTACGACTACACGGAGCGCATGGACCGCGAGCCGGTACCGAGCTTCCGCGGCGAAATGCACGGCGTGAAGGAACCCACGCGCGACCGCCTGGCCGAATTCCTGGGCGTCACCCCCGAGGAGATCCTCATCACCCGCAACACCAGCGAGGCGAACAACTGGGTGTCGACCGGCCTGCAACTGGGGTGGGGCGACGAAGTCGTGATCGTGCGCGACAACCATCCCAGCAACAACCTCGCCTGGAAGGCCAAGGGGCAGCGTTTCGGCTACACGGTGCGCGAGATCGAGCCCCTCAGTCCGCATCCAGGAGCCGACTACTACGTGCAGGCGTTCAGCGAGGCGATTACGCCCAGCACCCGGGTCATCGCGTTCACCCACCTTACCAACACCGCCCGGCGATCTCTTCCCGGTGCGCGAGCTGTGCGCGCTGGCCCGCGAGCGCGGCATCTTCTCGGTGGTGGACGGCGCCCAGTCCTTCGGGCTCTTCAACATCGATCTCTCCGAGGTGCAGCCGGACTTCTATTCCGGGAGCGCGCACAAGTGGCCCTGCGGTCCCAAGGAGACGGGGGTGCTGTACGTGAACGCGCGCGTCCACGGACCGCTTCTGGCCCACCATGTACAGCGCCTACGGCGGGTCGCGGGGACTCGCGCGCACCCACGAGGGCCTCGGGCAGCGCGACGAGCCCCGCCATCCGCGCCTTCGGTGCGCAGATCGAGTTCCTGCAGGAGATCACCATGGCCGAGGTCGAAGCCCGCAGCCGGGAGCTCGCAACCGCGCTGGTCGAGGAGCTGTCCGCGCTGGAGGGGCGTGCACATGTGGACCTCGCAGGAGCCGTCGCGGCGCGCGGCGGTGGTCACCTTCCGCCCGGGTGAACTGTCACCGGGCGGCGTGGGTCGCGGCGCTGGAACGCGACGGGATCGTGGCCGCCGCGCGTGGCGGGAGCGACCGCACCGGCGTGCGCCTCTCGCCCCACTTCTACAATTCGCACACCGACGTGGAGCGCGCGGTGTCGGCGATCCGGGGGTATCTGAGGACCGGGCTTGTAGCAGTCCGTGGATGAATCCGCGCGCGCCGAGAGGGGGCGAGGTGCCGGGCTGGCAGGACAGGTGTTGGGCATATCACGGCAGGGAATCGTCTAAGTCGAACTGGGACTGCACGATCTGCCTTCCTTGCCAATGGGTGGCATCTGCAAGCGTCCTCTCGAAATCGCTGGAATCCAAGTGCGAAATGGCGGGAGCGTACCGGGACAATCGTGACCCTTACCAGCTGACTACAAGAACCGAGGGGATGTGGTCACACCAAGCCCAGAGGGGATCGGTTCCGACATTCCAGGTCGCCATGCGAAAGGCGGGATAGTCTGTCAGCGCGATTGCGTCTTCCTTGCCGCTGGCCCGATCCACCTCCGGTCCTTCGAAGAGGAACACTTCTCCCTCCCCGGTGTTCTGGGCGGTTATTGCAGTTTCCATGCGGGATGCTGTCGAGGATGTTCCGGGGCTCGGAGGTCACTGGAATCAGTGAGCGGTTCATTGGAGTTGGTCGTTCGTCAGTAATCGGATTGCTCACTTTGAAAGATCGCCCCTTTCTCTCCCGCATGACCAGATGGACTTCCGGGGATGGACGCAGGTCCTTCGGCACTTGCGCCAGGTTGCCGGGCACACGGGGCACCGCCCGTGAGGATGGACATGCAACAGCGAGTAGCGCCCTCCGCTGGGGCTGCTTCTGATGTCCTTGGTTGCGGCGGGTGGCGTTGGCGGCCCAGTTGCCCGATGCATACCTGCTCGGCTGTTACTCCGTGGCTGAAGGCGAGTGGACCGAGGGGGACGTTGGCGGCTGGGTTGTGGAGGGCGACGAACTGTCGGCCGACACGTCCACGATGCGGATGGAGCCCATACCCAGTTCCTTGGGCTTGGATTCCGCCTTCTATCAGATTCCGCCCCTCATCCGGTTGGCCGGTCCGCTTGACGACACGATGTTTCTCGGCAACGTCGGGCAAATCATCGTCCCCGCAGGCGCCCTGCCGACTCCGCATCTGTACATGAGCCACGTGGGTCCGGAACGATACGCTGAGGCTAATGTTTTCCACGGGGTTCCATGGCGTCGTTGCACACTTGGTGCCGAACGGCGGAGGCACCTGGGCGGGGACGGCCAACACACACTCGGACATCCTCGGGGAGCGGGCTTGGACCCGCCCGATCAGGCTTACGTCCGTAGCATGCGACTCTCCACCCCCGGTCGCCAGTTCGGTGATGCGTTGGGTTCCGCGCGCGGTGCAACTGGTCGGGGTCGCGACCATCGTGCTTGGGGAGCCGCTTCCCGGGTCGCTGGAGACGATGCCCCGCAGATCGGGTGCCCTTACGGTCGTTGGCCGGACCCGGGGCTTGTTCGGGACGACCGACTCAGTAGGCTGTTGCCATCGATCCCTACCGGGGTCGCGTTGGAAGGATTCAGTTGATCTATCCTGATCCGGCCATGTCGTCAGTCGTCGAGGCGGGACTGACCGAAGCCTACGGACCTCCGACGAGAAGCGGAGAGTCCGAATCGGCGGCGCTACAGTGGAGGAACCGCGTAACGCTCGTCTGGCTCTCTCGGCGCAGCACGCGATCCAGCGTCAACCTTCGAGATTACCGCTACTGGTGGTAGTCGTTGAAGCCGGGCCGCGGCTACGGATCGGTCTTCGCGGCTTTGCCCAAGCGAAGGTGGCCCTCGAACCGGGCGCCGCTGTTGACTGTGATCCGGTCGGTCTTGACATCGCCATGGATCCGGGCCGTGTCCCGCAGTTTCCACGCGCGTCGCGCTCACGATGTTCCCCAAGACGGTCCCCGCGCTCACGATCTCGTGCGCCTCGACATCGCCCGTAACCCGAAGCACGCGGCCGATGTGCGCAGGGGGCCTTGTACCTTGCCTTCGACGCGGATCACTCCTTCGCAGTCGATGCCGCCGCCTGCCTTTTCCGTACCCGGCCCGATGACCGAAACACCATCGTTCGGCCCGCGGTCGTGCCTTCCAAGTCGACCTGATCCAGACATCTTGTCCATGCCTACACCTCTCCATACTTGCAGGCGGTCCGCCGTGTGCGTCCGCGTCCAACTTTGGGATCCCACAAAGAAGTCACCTTCCGGGCGACCACGGATCAACTCCCTGTCTGCGATGATCGACTGCGTCAGCTACCTGCCTCGGTCTGCTGCTCGATACGCTCCTTCGTGGCTCCAATTTGTTCGGAGCGTCGATCCTCTAGCCGAAGGTACACGGTGCAGCACGGGTTGGTAGCCCGGTCGCCGAACCACTCGCGGACAAACATTATCGGGCGCGCCGTCGCACCCTTTGCCCGTGGCGATTGAGTCGGTTCCGGCCTTCCGCGAACTCAAACTCTCCGGCCCTCGTTCGAAGATTCGCGCTTCACTGACCGGGACGGACTTCGCCGATCTCCACGCGCGTTTTGGGCGCTCGCGCGCCCCGGTTCCGGCGGGCCTCGCCGTACCTCTAGCCTGCGACCATGCCACTCCGCCTTGTACCTGAGTTGGCGCAGCACCTCGCCCCGGACAGCCTCTGCGACGATCACGCCGGCGCAGCATACGGCCGTGCTGGTGAGCTTGTGATGCCGGTCGCGTTCACGGTTCCTGATGTTCCTCGACAGGTTGCGAAACCGTTCCAGAAGGCGCGCCTTCCGCCTCGATCCGTCCTCGCAGCGGCTTAGACGGCGCTGCATCCGCCTGAGCCGCCGCTTGTCGGCGCTCGTGCGCTCGTCCGGCTCGGCGCCCGATCCGATGGGTGTGCCGTCCAGCACGATCACGGTGTTGCAACCATCCCGGCGTATCACGGCTTCGGCTGCTGCGGGTGTAGCCGAGTCCAGCGGACCGCATTCGAAGACGCAGGAAAGCATCCACCGCTCCCCTGCGTCCCGCCAAACGCGACCGGAGACCAGGCCTCGGGTGGCGCGGCTCTTCGGCCCCGGGAGCCGGCGGCCTGGCAGGCTGCCACCGCGCCATCGCATCCAGCCGAGCTTCGGAAGACGGACGCGGTTGCCGGCAAAGCGAGTGTCGGCATTGCTCAGGTAGATCCCGGGTGCTCGCCCCTCCGGCTTGAACCTCGGCAGCCCTTGGCCAGGTCTGGCCTTCCGATACCAGTTGCGGAACGCGGCATGCGTGTCGGACGCCGTCCGGTAGATCGCACTTGAAGGAAAGTGATTTCGGTTCGCTCGGCGGTGGTACCAGTCCTGGGCGAATGCGCGGAGTTCCTTGCCCGTCATCTGCCGTCCCGTCTCCGAATACTTCAGTTGCGATGCACCGAGCAGGGCGTTGGACAGTTCGCGAAGCCCCTCGCGGCACCGGGCAAGACCCCGTGCTTGTGACCGGTTGGGGTACAGGCGGCATTGCCAGCCGACGTAACGCACCTGCTTGTCCAATCATGCACCCCGTGTTGCGTGATGACCCGCCCACCGGCGATTGGGCGACGCCGATGTGGCCTGTGGGTCCAGCACAGTGGGGCGATTGCCCGGCCCGTCATTCACTCCGATCTCCCGAGCTTCAAGGTCTTCCGGCGGGGGACAGCGCACCCCCCGCCCGGAATGTTCCGGACGGGGGGTGCGCTGTCCAGTCCTGCGACCATCAACCTGGCTGATGGCGAGTCAGCCAGGTTGATGGTGTTGAAGGGTTACTAGGGCTTCGCAGCGACAGTCACCGCCGAGGACGCTCTCCAGACCGGATCGCCATCATCGTCGTTCTGTTCGTCCTGTCGCGCTTCGACCCGAACCATGAGCGCCTTCGCCAAGTCGGCTGCTGTGACCGTGAACGACTGACTGCTGTCGACATCGGCCCAAGCCACGCTGTAGTCCTCAGTGATGTCCAAGGTCCACTCCCTGGCAGTACCACCATCTGCAACGTTGTCGGTGGGAACGAGCCACTGCATCCCGACGCCGCTGACGTCGACGCGCACGACAACCCGATGATCGGAATTGGCGTTCGTGGCGGCCTTCCACTCAACGGTGAGCGTGTCAGTCGTGTTGGTGGTATCAGCAGGCACCCCGCGTGTCGCCTTGACGTCACGGGCCGTCGGATTGATCGCCCCAACATCGACCGAAACAGATTCGCCCGCACGGCTTGTGGCAGTACCATCAACGTCTTCGCTGGCCGAGACGGTGATCTGGACACTGAAGCCGTGGTCGGAGGCGTCCGGGGCAGTGAACGTACCTACCCTGATGCCCATCGTAGCGTCATCCTCGCTGTCAGCGTCGGTATCGGCGGTGAAGCCCGCATCAGCCCAAGTAGCATCATCTTCACCGCAATCCTCAACGCACGTCTCGATCTGGTGGTTGATGGTGCTGAAGCCGTCGACGTTGTCGAAGCGCCAGCTGATGTCGAGGACGCCGGTGTAGTTGCCGTCGTCGTCCTTCACCCGCGTCGCGCTGATGCTCCTGGCGTTGACGCTCTCTCCGGTGATGTTGCCGTAGGCCACCCTCTGCCCCGGAGCAACACGGACGTTGGGCTCGTCATCGGGATAGGTGAAGCGCGTGAGGCTGGTCGCCGGCGCCGTGGCTTCGATCGTGTAGCGGTCGTACGGCACGCTCAGCGAGAAGCTTCCCGTTCTGCCAGTCGTGTCGGCAGCCGTCACAACACTGTCTCCTGTCGGTGTCGCCGTGACGACAACGCCGCTCATCGGTCCGCCACCCGCGGCAACCACTCTACCGGTAATCCTCGCGTTCACGAAGCCGGTGAAGTTGAAGCCCGAGACGTCCGAACCGGAGTGCGCCGGAATGTCATCGATCTGATCAGGAATGAAGGACATGCCGTCCTTCGTGACCCGAACCGAAACGCCATCGCCCCGGTCCTGGGCCTTGACCATCACCGTGTAGGTGCCATCGGCGCCGGTCACGTGGATGTTGTTGCTCGAAGCCGTACGCGGCTCCTTCGCGTTCTTGTTCTCCGGGGCCACGAAGGTCGTTCCGCCGTCGTAGCTCACCTCGACCTTCGCGCCCGCGATCGCCGCGCCGCCGCCGGAGGCAGTGACCGTACCGCTGATCGAGGCAGTCTCGGCCGCGGCCGACAGGGTCAGGTCGGCACCGTCCTTCTGCACCTCCGTCACCGTGTTGGCTGCGAAGTCGAGGGTCACGCTGGCCTTCCCGATGCCTGCGATCGAGGCCTCCACGAAGACGCCGGTCACCTTCTTCTTGCTGATGGTGCGCGTCTCGGACTTGATGCCGTCGATGATGAAGCGCCCATGCTCGTCGGTCAGGGCCGACCCGGCGTTCGCGGTCACGGTCGCGCTGTCCACGGCAAAGCCGTCCTCGTCGACAACAAAGCCGTAGACGGTAGCTGTGGCAGGCGTGATATCGAGTTCGACATCGCCGCCGAGCGGGTTGAGCGCGTTGCCGACATCGGCGGTAGCGTTCTTCGGACCCATCTTCGCCCGCCATCCGTCCGGAACGCCGAGCTTGTAGGCGCCCGCGGCGATGTCGCTGAAGGCGAACTGGTGGTCCTCCGCGATGTCCTCGGTGTCTTCGTCGTCTTCTTCCGTGGTCGTAGCGGACTGTTCCTCGCCTGCGAGGTTCTTGCCGTCGACCGGAGTCAGACTGACCGTGATGCCCTCGACGAAAGCGGGATCCTCCACTTCCTCGAAGTCGTCGGCGTCATCCATCTCGACGCTCCGCTTCCAGATCAGGCCGCTCACGGTGTGGGCGCTCACGTAGGCGAACGACGAGCACTCGTCGTGATCCTGCGGGTTGGAGGCCTGCAGCGGGCAGAGGGAGACCGTGTGGCTGTAGCCGCCCATCGCGCCGAAGTGGCCGCCGGTGATGCCGTTGGCATCGCTGTCCCGGTAGGCCGCGAGCTCGTCGGAGTGCGCGCCGTCGTCCAGGACCATGATGGCCTGGTATTCGTCGTCATCCTCGTCCTGCCCATCTTCCGCCTTGACGATCACGTTCTTGCCGGCCGGCACGTTGCTGAAGGTCCAGCCACCCTTGGTGGGACCGTCGACATCGATGCTGTCCGCATTCTGGAACGCACGGGAGCGGCCGTTGTCGTCGATGTAGCGGAGCTCGACGCTGACCTTGCCGTCGTCCCGCTCATCACCGCCGAGCACGTTGCCCGTGAAGCCTACGACCTGATCGCGCTCGTGGTGCACGTAGACCTTGAGGGTCTGGGTCGTGTAGCTCGCTACCAGCGCGCCCGCGTCCATGGTGCCCGCAAGCGAGAGTCCGGTGTGCGTGTACACGACCGCTTCGGCCGCGTAGTTCTCGCCGCCGTCCAGCGAGTCCGGCTGATCCTCGGCGAGCGCGAAGCTGAAGCTCGCGGGGACGGATTCGACGGTCGTCTTGAACGCCGCGCTGCCTTCGTCGTCCAGCGCCTCGGGTGCGCCTTCGACCGCGTCCTCGCCGGACGTGACGCTGATGGCCCAGCCCTTGAGCGCGTCGCCGCCACCGTACTCGGTGGTGACCGTGGCGCCGCTGACGGTCACGTCAACGTTCAGGTTGACGATGTCGTTCGCGTTTGTGCCCACGGTCATGTTGTACTGCGGGTTCCACGGCACGGCCGTCATGCCGTCGGCCACATCGTAGCCGTCCGCGGAGACGCCCGCGTGGACCATGTTACCGCTGGTGCCGGCCCGAGCGACCTTGATCGCCACCGAGCCGTCTTCGCCGGTCTCGCCGCCGCCGACCCTGGTCTCGCCGGCCGCGTCGGAGTAGAGCGTGACCATGGCGCCGGGAAGCGCGTCACCGGTCTCGTCGCCGCTCTTCAGCGACACGGTGAAGTTCACCGTCGTGTGCGTGATGTCGAACGGAACAGCCTGCGTCCTGGCTTCACCGACGCCGAGGGCGAAGGCGTAGCCCGTCGCCGGTCCGCCGTAGGCGATGTCGTTGGCCCCGAGTGCGGCCGCAACCGTAGCGTCGATCGGCACGATCAGCTGGTACGGGCCTGCGCGCAGACCTGTGAAGGCGAAGGCACCGGTCGAGTCCGTGGCGCTCAGCCGCTGGTCATTGACCCCCGGACCCACCAGCGCCACCGGTACCCCGGCGTGGGCCAGCGGATGCTCGCCCTCGTCGTGCATGTCGTTCTTGGTCGCCTCGTCGACGAACATCATCCCCGAGACGCTCGCCGTCGTGGCGTGCGCGCCCTCGAAGTTCACGATCGCCGACTCTTCGTCAGCGACCGTCACGCTCGAGCTCATCGCCTCGAACACGTAGGCGTCGCTCTCGACCGCGATCGTGACCGTGTAGTCGCCCGCCGCCAGGCCCGAGAAGGCATACTGGCCGCTCGCGTCGGTCATTGCGCTGTCGTCGGCCGCGCCCGAGAGCGTGACCGCAATGTCCCCGAGTCCCATGCCCTCGACGCTGACCCGGCCGCTGATGCCGGCCGTGCGGAGCAGTTCGCCCGTGAACGAGACCGTCTCGGTCTCATCGAGCCCCACGTTCACCTCCTGGGAGGTCGCCGCGAACTCGTAGTCCCGCGGGTCGTAGCCCGAGATGTCGACCATGTAGTCGCCGGGGCGCAGTTCCGTGAAGGCGTACTCGCCGTCGGCGCCGGTCATCTTCGTGTAGCTCTCTTCGGCGGGGCCGCCGACCAGAGTGACCGTCACGCCCGGGAGGCCTTCGCCTTCGATGATCACCCGGCCCTCGATGGCGGCGGTGCGGATGTAGGCACCCTCGAAGTCGGCCGTGCCGACCTCGCCCACCCCGACCTCGAGGGTCATGCTGAGCTCTTCGAACTTCACGTCCTCCGGGTAGCCGCTGATCGTGACCGTGTAGCTGCCGGCCCGAAGCCCGGTGAAGGCGTAGCCGCCCGTCTCCATGTTCGTTTCCTGCTGCTCGCCCATCGCGTGCTCGCCCGTAAGCGTGACCGTCACGCCGGCCAGCGTCTCGGGCAGCCCGTCGGAGCTCCCGCTCATCATGGGATCGGACGCGACAACGGCGCCGACCACCGAGGACGAACGGATGTACTGCCCCGCGAAGTTGAGATTGACCGTCTGGCCGTCCGACGCGATGGTCGCCGACTGGGACGCGCTCGGGAACGTCACGTCATCGGCAAAGCCGCTGATCGAGACGGTGTAGCTTCCCGCGACCACGTCCGCGAACGAGAAGGCTCCGCTCGTGTTGGTCGTCGTGGTGGTGCCCGAGGAAAGAGTGGCGGTGAGGCCTGCGGCGCCCTCTCCGTCGATCGTCACCGTGCCGGAGATGGTCCCTACGGGATCCGGCGGCGGCGGCGGGTCGACGGGCGGTGGAGTGCCCTCGTCGCAGGCGGTGAAGGTCACGGCCAGCAACGCTGCCAGCCCAAACTTGAGGAAACGATTCATTGGTCCTCCCCCTTGGGGATGTGTCTGCGAGGTTGCGTCCCCCGCGTCAATCGCCGTGGGAGACACACAGATGCGTACCGGCACTGGGGAGCAAGACCGGTGCCACCTGCGATACCGCCGAAAACCGGGTGATCAGAGCCCCCCGACCACGCTTGGGCGCCATGACGTCGCCGAAAATCCGAGGGGCGCTCACGGATTCTCGAAACCCCATTTCCACTCGGCGTGCAGGTGCCGTTTGGTCTCATCATGTGAAAATCGTTTACCGTTGATGCGATGCGGGTGACCCCTCCAAGCCACGTTGGGCAACCGAGAGTCGAATGGCACATCAGCCCCTCTGAGCCGCCGAACCTACGAAAGGAATCCTCCATGACATGCAAGTCCGCGGTAACCAAGTCCTTCATGATCGCTGGAACGCTTGCCACCGCCCTCTCGTTGGCGGCATGCGAAGGGTCCACCCCCGTGGGAGAAGGGTCCAGAACCCTTGGGCCACCGGGATGGCAACTTGAGATTGGGGACACGGTTAGCGCTTTGGGCCGCGTCAGGCTGAGCAGGGAGTTCCGCACCGTAGTCGCGGCATGGCGTCTCGAAGAAGAGCCGATCAGGCTCCTGAACTCCAATCAGGCGGAGTACGGCGTCGCGGACTTCGAGTTGGTGTACGTGGAAGCGGATCAGCTGGTCCGGGGTGAGGACCGGAACCTGTACGCGTGCGTGCCTTCTCCTGAACCATCACCCAACGGCGTCATCTCGATCGACCAAGAGGAGGAGGAAGAGCACTGGAAGACGCCGGACGGTGCCAACAAGTTCTCGTTCCAGCCGGGCGTGATGTGCGACCCCGACAAGCGCTACAGAGCGATGTACGTGTACCTCGGTCAGGTCAGGTGAGGGCGTTGCCGGGGGTATCGGCATGGTTGCTTTGTTGCTCGGCCATGGTCGCGTTCACATCGTTGGCGCAGTCCTCCGAGATGGAAGGGGAGTTTGAGAGGAAATGGCATTGGAGGAACAGCGGTCGCTCATGGAGCCAAAACGAGTTGAACATCTGGCGGTTGCGCCTCCAATACCTCGATTGGGATAGCACGGATGAGTGTCAGGACAACCGGAGCACGATGGTGGGCATCTACAGCGGCGGCCACGATTTGGGGTGGGCGAACCCCCGGGGTAGCCGCGGCGGCACCCACTTCTGGTTGAGGGACGAGGACTGGATCATCATATCGCCGAAGGGATACCGGGGACGGGACAACGAAGACGTTCTCCGGTCCATGGTCCACGAGGCGGCACACCACATCGCCGGATTTGCGGCCCGGCACGGTCAAGACTGGGATGATGTCGTAGCCTGGGAGACGCTCCGTCTCGGCTAGGCGAGCGGCAGTCTTCACGCTTGAGCTTCGTCATCCGGGCCGCCGCGGCCCGCTCGGCGATCGTCGCGGCCTCCGCGGTCGTGACGCGCACGCAGATCGTGCGGCGGCGGCATTCGGCTTCGGGCTTGCGGGGACGGACCATGTGGGGCGGCCTCCTTGTGGCGCGCGGAATGTCGTTCGGGGGTCCGGGGGAACCCCCCCGGCCAGAAGTTTTCGTGAAGCGAAAACACATCTGGCTCCACGGACTCCACGCTCCACGGACTCCACGCTCCACGGACTCCACGCTCCACGGAGGCCCGCCAAGACGCGGGCCAGCGGAGCGGCGACCAGCCGCTCACTCCCCAGGGGCACCGATGCCGGCTGCCCCTGGAGCCATGATCGCGCCCTCGGCGCGGGATGCGACGGCGCGGAATCCCGGGTCGTCGGCATCGCCATGACGTGCAGTCAGGAAACCGTTTCGGGAGGTGTCAACAACCGCCGAAACGGCGCTCCACGGACTCCACGCTCCACGGACTCCACGCTCCACGGACTCCACGCTCCACGGAGGCCCGCCAAGACGCGGGCCAGCGGAGCGGCGACCAGCCGCTCACTCCCCAGGGGCACCGATGCCGGCTGCCCCTGGAGCCATGATCGCGCCCTCGGCGCGGGATGCGACGGCGCGGAATCCCGGGTCGTCGGCATCGCCATGACGTGCAGTCAGGAAACCGTTTCGGGAGGTGTCAACAACCGCCGAAACGGCGCTCCACGGACTCCACGCTCCACGGACTCCACGCTCCACGGACTCCACGCTCCACGGAGGCCCGCCAAGACGCGGGCCAGCGGAGCGGCGACCAGCCGCTCACTCCCCAGGGGCACCGATGCCGGCTGCCCCTGGAGCCATGATCGCGCCCTCGGCGCGGGATGCGACGGCGCGGAATCCCGGGTCGTCGGCATCGCCATGACGTGCAGTCAGGAAACCGTTTCGGGAGGTGTCAACAACCGCCGAAACGGCGATGTCCAACGGGTTCCAGAGCCGTCCCGAAGACGAACCGGTCTCCGCCAGCGGCGCTTCCGTATCCACCGTCCAACTGGTGCTCCATGTAGTCTGGCCGGAGGCCCAGCGCCTCGTCCAGCGTCGTGCGCGCCACGCCCCGGAATTCGAGAAGCGTCATCCCGTCGGTCGGGATGTCCAGCACCCGAAACGCCCCCACTGCGTAGCGTCCCTCATCACGCCAGACCGCTCGGCGCGGCGGAGACGCGACAGGGACTGCGACTGGCGGAATCACCCTCCACGGAGCCACCTTTCGTTCGCGCAGATCGTGCAGTCCATCAAGTCGAGAGGAATCGAATGATGGCACGCACGAAACGAAGCCGCCGGAGCTACGGCGCCGGCGAGTGGGGCCGGAACCGGGTGAGGATCTTCCCCGACCCGAAAACCGGCTACTTCCAGATTGAGTGGCGCGAGAACGGGCGCAGGCGGAGCCGGTCGCTCGGGCACCGCGACTGGGTGAAGGCGAAACGGCAGGCGGACGAGTTTGCGGCCGGGTTCGTCGGCCCGGAGATCGGGGGCAAGGCCGAAGCCGAACCCGAGCCGCTCACCCTGGAGAAGCTCTTTGACATCTACGGTGAAGAGGTGACGCCCGCCAAGGGCGCGCATTCGCGGGGACACGACCGGGCCGCCATGCACATGTTCCTCCGTTTCTTCGGACGGAACCGCGACCCGGCCACCCTGTCCCAGAGGGATTGGGACCGCTTCATCCGGGAGCGGCGAGCGGGCAGGATCGGACCGAGCGGTAGGCCCGTTTCCGACCGGACGGTCGAATACGACCTCAAGTTCCTGATTGCCGTCCTGAATTGGGCGGCGAAGTCTCGCGACGAGCGGGGCCGGTTGTTGCTCGACCGGAATCCGCTGAAGGGGCTCAGGACGCCGAGGGAAAAGAACCCAACCCGCGTGGTGCTCGCCGAGGAGGAGTACCGGGCACTTCTGAAGGTATCACGACGGGTGGACTGGCGATTCCGAATAGCGCTCGTGCTCGCGCACGAGACAGGGCACCGGATCGGCGCGATCCGCCAGCTTCGGTGGCCCGATATCGACTTCGACCGCGAGGCCATCCTCTGGCGTGCCGAGCACGACAAATCCGGCTTCGAGCACATCACGCCCGTCACTGACGAGGCAATCGACGCGCTGAAGGAGGTGTGGAGCCCGGTTCCCTTGGCCGGAGATGCCCCGGTGCTGCCCGCGCCCAAGAATCCTTCGGCTTGTATGGGAGCCGCGTTGGCGCAGGGATGGTGGGACAGGGCCGAAAGGCTTGCAGGACTGGAGCCGATGCCCGGCAGGGGCTGGCACTCGCTGAGGCGGAAGTTCGCTTCGGACCTCATGGACCAGCCGCTGAAGGTGCTTTGCGAGCTAGGTGGGTGGAAAACCGCCAAGACGGTGCTTCAGTGCTACCAGCGGCCCGACGAGAGCAAGCTCAGGAAGGCCCTTGCGGAACGGCGAGCCTGCTCCTGACACGTTCGGCGGGAGTCAATCGGCGGGAATTTCGGCCCGCAATCGCGTAAGTTCAACGAGGGCTTCACAACCCGCAACCAAGACAGTCTGCCAAAATGGCAGACGCCCGTTCGCGCCGGCCGCCGCCGAAGTGGCGGACGCCGAAGGAAGCGTTGCGTGGCCCGGCCATCCTGGAACTCGCGGATGACCCTGTCCGACGGTCACAGGATCGGAAGACGCAACCGGGGCCAAGGAGCTCGCCGTCGGCCCTGACCGGCTCGGTTCGCAACCTGGCCGGCGGCCGCGACCAGGTCGGTCATGAGCCCGGCTGCGGTGACCTCGGGCCCCGCTCCGGGGCCCTGAATTACCATGGGGTGATCCGCGTACCATCGAGAGCGGATGACGAGGAGGTTTTCGGTGCCGCGGGTTTGCGCGGCGGGTTG
This sequence comes from Longimicrobiales bacterium, assembly GCA_965232315.1. Taxonomy (GTDB): domain Bacteria; phylum Gemmatimonadota; class Gemmatimonadetes; order Longimicrobiales; family Gaopeijiaceae; genus BD2-11. Next base: position 17,598 of record CBDDPN010000014.1, read on the forward strand.
CTCCAGGGGCAACACCTCGAGCCGGACGGAGGCCGTGCCCGGCGCCACCCGCGCCAGGCAGACGAGCCGCCCCCCTTCCGCCGCCGCCGCCCGGGTCCGCTCCGCCATCTCGGCGTCAAGCCCGGAGAGGCGCTCGATGAACGCCCGGATCGAGCCGGGCTGTAGGAGGCGCTCCGGGAGGATCGGTTCGACGTCGACATCGGAGGGTTCGATCCGGATCCCCGCGGTCCGGGCGAGGATGACGAGCTTTCGAACCACGTCCCGAAGGCCCAGGTCCTCCCTCGGATCCGGCTCGGAGATCCCCCTCCGCCGGGCCTCCTCGATCGCCGAACTGAACCGCCGCCCTCGGTGCAACTCGTCCATCAGGAAGGTGAGCGTGCCCGACAGCGTCCCCTCGAGAGAGGTGACGGTGTCGCCGCTGCGCCCAAGCTCGGCGATCATCTGCACCATCGGAAGGCCGGCCCCCACGGTCGTCCCGTGGTGAAGGCCGCTCCCACGCGCGGCAAGGCGCATGAGCGACGTGTACTCCTCGATGGACCCGGAGAGAGGAATCTTGTTCGCCGTGACCACGGCGGCGCCGGCCCGGAGGTAGTCGGCGTACCTCGCCGAGGCGGCCACGCTCGCGGTGCAGTCGACGACGACCAGCGGGTCGCCCGTCCAGACGGCTTCGAAGGCCCGCACGGGGTCGGCCGAGCCGCCCTCGAGGTGCGATCGCCACCGGCTGGCCACCAGGCCTTCGAGGTCGGCTACGGCTTTCCGGCTGTTCGAGATCCCGACCAGGACGGGCTGGATCCCGTGCGGCCGCAGGGCGTCGTCCCCATTGGCGGCGAGCTGGTCGAGGAAGGCTCCGCCGACGCCGCCCGCCCCGAGGACCAGAATGCGGACGGGCTCGAGTTCGTCCGGCAGACTGAAGAAGGCGCGGTGGACGGTGCGGAGCGCGACCCCCTCCTGCCCTGCGCTCACGACCCATGAGATGTTGCGTTCGGAGGATCCCTGGGCGATGGCGTGCAGATTCACCTTCGCGGCTCCCAGTGCGGAGAAGAGTTTCCCGGAGACGCCGGGAGTGTCGCGCATCCCCTCTCCCACGACCGCGAGGATCGAAAAGCCCTGCTCGACGGCCAGTTCACGCACAAGCCGCGCCTCCCGCTCCCTCCGGAACTCGGCCTGCAACGCGGCCCGCGCCCGTTCCGCGTCGACACCCCTGACCGCGAGGGATACCGGCGGCGTGCGCCCCCGAGTCCTGCGTGAAGAGAAGCGAGTCCACCTCGGCCAGACGGAGCGCACGGAAGATCCGTTGCGAGGCCTCCGTAACGCCGACCGTCTCGACCCCGGAGAGCCGGATCACAGCCACGTCCCTGGTAGCGGAAATCCCGCGCACCGGCCGAAGGGGATCCGGGGGAAGCGAGGCCACGACCAGCGTCCCCGGGAGAGACGGATCGAGGGTACTGCGGATCCGCAGTACGGTCCCGGCGCGCCGGGCGGGCTCCACTGCCGGGGGGCAGATCACCTCTGCCCCGAAGTGGGCAAGCTCGAGGAGTTCCTCGTAACTGATCTCGCGTATCGGGGCCGCCTCGGGCACGGCCCGCGGATCCGCGGTGAGGACCCCGTCCACGTCCGTCCAGATCTCGACCTCCGCCGCGCCGAGCATCGCGCCGAGAAGGGTGGCCGTGTAGTCGGAGGCGCCCCGGCCCAGGGTGGTCGTCTCCCCCTCCGCCGTCGAGGCGATGAACCCGGTGACGACCGGGATCCCGGCCTCTCCGGGGAGGTGCGCGCGCACCAGCTTCCGCGAGCTCTGGTGGTCCACCCGCGCCGCGCCGAACCGGGTGTCGGTCCGGAAGAGCTCCCTCGCATCCACGTCAACGGCGGCGATCCGATGGGCGCGCATGCAGGCGGCGACCAGCATCGAGGAGAGGAGTTCCCCGAAGGCAAGGATCCGGTCGCGCGTCCGGAGCGTGCACTCGCCTAGAAGCTGGGCCCCGCTCGCGAGGCGCCGGAGTTCGCCCAGCGCCGCATCGAGGCGCAGGGAGAGGCCCGGCACCTCATCAGGCGGAGCGAGGGCGTGAAGAAGCTCCCGGTGCACCTCCTCGATCCCCAGCGTCACCGCCGCGTGTCCCGCGTCGCCTCGTCCTGCAAGGTCGGCGACCTCGCCCAACCGGTTCGTGGTGCCGCCCACAGCAGACACGACCACGACAGGGGTGGAGTCGGCTCGGGCATCGGCGACGAGGCCGACGACCCGCCGGATACGCGCGGCGCTTCCGACCGATGTCCCGCCAAACTTCATGACCCGAATCGGAGACGCTGCTGAAGGGCGCACCTCGGGAGGGGCGAGCTTTGGAGTGGAAGTCACGGAGTACGAAGAAGAAGGTGCGGCCCGCTCCGACCGCGACTCCCGCCGGCGCGGGAAGCCCCGGCAGACGGGTAATCCGGCTTGAACATGGCGAGAATAAACCGCTCCCGGGCAACCGGGTCAAGGCGCCAGGTCCCTTGTGTCGGTCTCGTTGCCATGAGCGAGTCGCCTGGAGCGATGTCCGACACGCACCAGTCGATGCTCGAACGAGGCGGCCGGCGGGCTTCCTGGCGGGGCTCAACTCGCTGCGGGCAGCGCACGACTCCGCCACTGGCCTGGCTGGACGTCCGGAGATCGCGCCCGGCGAGCCGTTGTCGACACAGCCGGAGCGCGCTTCTCGATGCTGCGGTCAGTCCAGGAGGGTGAGAGCCAGGCGGGCCGCGCCGCGCTCGGGGGTCACGGCGCGCGGCAGCAGACGGCCGCCGGCCGAGGAGACGCGGTGCTCCAGGTCGGCGCGTAGCGGGCCGTCCGGCGCGACAAGGCCGCCGGTGAGTGCGACGGGCGGCCGGCGGCCGGAGGGGAAGAGCTCGCGGATGGCGGCGGACAGCTGCTCGCCGAGCGTTTTCCAGCGCACGCTGGACCACGGTTTGCGCGGCGACGTCCCCGGAGCGGGCGGTGCGGATCACCAGGGGCGCGAGGGCGGCGATGTCGGCCTTGGTGGCGGATTCCGCCCAGGCGGGCATGGCGCGCGCGCGGGGGAGGCCCAGGAGGTCGAGGATCGCGCTGGTGAGGGCGGTCGGAGGGCCGCGGCCGTCGGCGGCCCGCGCAACCGCCCGCAGGGCCGACACGCCGATGTGGTAGCCGCTGCCGTCGTCGCCCATTACCCCGCCCCACCCGCCCACCTGAAGCCGACGGCCGTCCTGCGCCGCCCCCAGCACCACCGAGCCGGTGCCGGCCACCACCACGATGCCCGGGCCGGCGCCGAAGGCGTCGTGGAACGCCGCTTCCACGTCGGTGCCGACCCGCACCGCGCGCGCGACCTGCTCGTCGCTCAGGGCCGCTTCCAGGGCGCGGCGCACCTCGCCTCGGCCGGCACCGGCCAGGCCGGCCCACAGCGCCGGGAGCGGGAGGTGGACCCCGGCTGCTTCGGCGGCGCGGCGCACGGTGTCCGCGACCACCCGGGCCGCGGGGGTGGGACGGTCGGGACGCACCAGCGCGGCGGGGCCTTCCGCCCGGCCGCCGGTCGCGCCGTCGCGGGCGAGCAGCAGCACGCGGGTGCGGGTCCCACCCCCGTCGACGCCCGCGACGAAGGCGCCGGTCACGGGCGGCGGGGTCGTGCCGTCGTCAACGCCCGCGACGTACGGCCCGGTCACGGGGGTGGGGGTGGGGCGGCGGCCGCGGGCAGCCCGAGTCCTCCCACGCCCATCCCAACGGGCGCGCTCGGAGCGGTCGGAGTACCCACCAATCCCCCGCCACCTCGCGGCGGCGGCCAGAAAGGGACCGCGACCCGAATGCGCATCAGGCTCTGTCGGCCGGCGGTCGTGCTGCCCCCAGCGCCATCCCCACGACCACGGTGATCACCGTCCCGATGAGCACGAACCAGGGCCACGCCACCTTGTCCGGGGCGAAGATCCAGATGGCGGTGACCACCCCGATTCCCACCACCATGCCCGTCGCGCTGCTACGCGCGGTGGCGCGCCGGGAGAGGACCCCCAGGGCGAAGGCGCCCAGGAGTCCGCCGTAGACCAGGGAGGCGACCGCGAGGGCGACCTCGACGGCGCTGGTGCCGGCGCTGAGCGGAATGAAGACGATGGCGCCTCCGACCAGCAGACCGGCCCACAACAGGGTGAAGAGCTTGCCGGCCCGCAGGATGCGCGCGTCGTCCTTCACGCCGCGCGCAGGGGCCCAGAAGTCGTACGCGGACGAGGAAGCCAGGGAGTTGATGGAGGAGGAGAGCGACGACATCGCCGCGGCAAACACCCCCGCGATCAGAAGCCCGGTGACACCGGGGGGAAGCTCCTCCACGATGAAACGGGCGAAGATTTCATCGGACGCGGCGAAGGTGCGGTTCTCGTAGAAAGCCCACAGGCCGAGTCCCACCAGCAGAAAGACGGCAAACTGGCCCACTACCGCCACGCCGCTGCCGATCAGCGCCTTTCGGCTGGCCGCCAGATCCTTGCAGGTGAGAAGGCGTTGCACGATGAGCTGGTCGGTGCCATGGGAGGCCATCGCCAGGAACCCGCCCCCCAGCAGCCCCGCCCACAGGGTGTACGGCACCGAGAAATCGAAGGACGGGTCCACGACGAGCAGTTTTCCCGCCTCCCCCGCCTGCGCCAGGATCGCCCCCCAACCCCCGTCGACCAGCCCCTGCAGCACGAAGATGGCGACCGCCGCGCCCAGCAGGTAGAGCGCCATCTGCACTACGTCCACCCACACGACCGCCTTGATGCCGCCGAAGTAGGTGTACACGACCGTGAGCGCGCCGATCACCAGGATGGAGAGCGGGTAGGGCCAGCCGGTGACCAGCGCCAGCGGAATGGCGGTGGCGAAGAGGCGCACGGAGTCGGCGAGGAGCCGGGTCACCATGAAGATCGCCGAGGTGAGGCGCCGCACCCCGCCGCCGAAACGGGCGCCCAGCAGGGCATAGGCGGTCTTGAGCTCGCCGCGGTAGTAGGCGGGCAGCAGGAGCGAGGCGACCACCACCCGCCCGGCCAGATATCCGAAGGTCAGTTGCAGGAAGGCCAGGGTGCCCAGATAGGCGACCCCGGGGATGGAGAGGAAGGTGAGCGTGCTGGTCTCGGTGGCCACCACCGACAGCAGCACCGCCCCCCAGGGAAGCCGGCGGTTGCCCAGGAAGTAGTCCGATCCGCCCCGCTGGCGGCGGCCCAGCCAGGCGCCCCACGCCGTGGTGGCGGCCAGGTACGCCACGAGGACGGTCAGGTCGACGCCGCCGAAGCCGCTCACGGCGCGGGTGCCACCCGGGCGCTCTCGTCCTGGCCAAGGTTGCGGGCGATCCAGGCGAACGCGGCCGCCGTGAGCGCCAGGAAGGCCAGATCGGGATCCCATTCGCCGCTGGCCATCGAGCGGGCCGCGTGGCGCATGGCAACCCCTGCCGCCGCGACGAAGGCGAAACAGCCGACGATGAGCCGGTCGAGCAGGGTCACGAAGGAGGCCGGGGCTCGATTTCGAGGTCGGTCACGGCCTGGGCGGCGAGGTCGTGGATCTCGCGGCGCAGGGGGATGTGCCGAGTGTTCTCGCGGGTCGGGTTCACCCGGTTCATGAGCAGCACCACCGCCAGGTCGAGCTCCGGGTCGATCCAGATCGACGGACCCGTGAAGCCGGTGTGGCCGAAGGCGCGCCGCGTGAAGAAGCGGCCCGCCGAAGCGTTGCCGGAGGGGGTGTCCCAGCCGGTGGCGCGGCTGGCGCCGGCGTCGTACCGGCGAGTGAAGCTGTCCACGGTGGAAGACTGGACGATCCGCACCGCCTCCGCCCGGCGCGCGCTGCAGGGCGTTGCCGGGACGCCGTCGCAGGGTCCGGCGCGCCCTCCACCCAGCATCATGGCGGCGAAGACGGCGACGTCGCGGGCAGAGGAGAAGAGGCCGGCGTGACCCGCCACGCCTCCCACGGCGTAGGCGTTCTCGTCGTGGACGACGCCGCGCACATGGACGCCCCGGTAGTCGGCATCGATCTCGGTGGGGGCGACGCGGCCGTGGAGCGCCGAGTCGGGCCGGAAGCCGGTGTCCTGCATCCCCAGCGGCGCCCAGACCCGCTCCCCGAGGAAGCGGTCAAGGGGTTCGCCGGTGATCTCCTCGATCGCCCACGCCACCGTCATCATGCCGATATCCGAATACACCGTGCTGTCGCCGGGCGCGTAGTCCAGGGGGAGCTCCGCGATCGCCTGCTGGAAGGCCTCCCGGCCATCCATCTCCAGGAAGAAGCGGCGGAAGGGAGGCAGCCCGCCCCGGTGCAGCAGCAGCTGGCGGACGGTGACGGCTTCCTTGGGCGCGTGGCCCCCCGACCACCAGGGCAGGTAGCGCACCACCGGGGTGTCCAGTTCGAGGCGGCCCTCGTCCACCAGGATCATCGCCGCCGTGGTGGTGGCCATCACCTTGGTGACCGATGCCAGGTCGTAGATGGAGGAGGGGGAGACGGGCGCGGAGGCGGGGTCCCAATCCAGCCGGCCGTAGCCGCGCAGGCGCACGAGCTGGCCGTGGCGCACGACGGCGAGGGCCGCGCCCGGGGTGGCCGAATCCGCTACGGCCTGAAGGACGCGGCGGTCGATCGCCTCCAGGACCGCTTCCGACATCCCCGCGGCTTCCGGGTCGCCTTCCAGCGGGGAGATCTGCGCCTCCGGCACCTGACCGTCCCCGGACGCGCGCGTGGCGGTCACGAACTCGAGCGGCTGCACGACCCACGACGGTACCGCCATCAGCGCGTCCTTGACGGCCGCCGGTCCCGGGCGTGCCTCCCTGCGAAGCCCGTCGCCCGCCACATGATCGGGCGGGATGCTGATCGGCAGCGTCCCGGAGATTGCCGCCGCGCCCATGAGTGCGAAGGCCCCGGCGCGCTGTGAAACCTCCTGGCTGCCCCAGGCAATCAGGTAGCTGCCCAGGTCATCGAAGGCGCTGAGGAAGTAGGGGTTGCCGAAGGAAGAGACCACCAGCGCGCCCCGCCCGGACAGGTCGCGCACCATCGCGCGGAGCGCGTCCGGGACATCCACCGAGCCCGCGCCGGCGAAGGGAGGCACGTACACGTTCAGGAGCACGACATCCGCGTCCTGTGCGGCGGCCCGCACCGCCGCGTAGGCCGCCGGGTCGGATCCCTCGTCGAGGCGCAGGCTCCGGAGACCGTCCACGAAGTGCGCCGCCACCCAGTCGAATTCACGGCCCGCCACCAGGTCCTGGTCGCGTGCGTAGGTCACGCTGACCACCCGGTCGCGGGCTCCGGCGGGCACCGGCACCAGGCCCGCGCGATCGCGCACCAGGGTGACCGCACGCTCGGCGGCGAGATCCGCGTAGGCCAGGTGTTCGCCCGAACCGGCCACCTCGGCGACGGCCGCCAGCTCGACCGTGCGCCTCTCATGCAACCCCACCCGCGCCTTGGCGGCGAGCAGCCGGCGTACCGACTGGTCGATACGCTCGCGCTTCACCCGGCCCGTGCGGACCGCGACCTCCACCGCGTCGATGGCCTCGCCGACGTCCTCGGGGGCGAGAAGCACGTCGGAGCCGGCTTGCAGCGCCAGCACAGCGGCCTCTCCCGCGCCGTATCCGCGCGAGATGGCGCCCATCCGCAGGGCGTCGGTGAAGACCAGGCCCTCGAACTCCATGTCCTCGCGCAGCAGTTCGGTCAGGAAATACGGGGAGAGGGTCGCCGGCACAGCGCCCTCCCCCAGGATGGCGGGCACGGCGACGTGCGCGGTCATCACCGCATCCACCCCGGCGGACACGGCTCGCCGGAACGGCACCAGCTCCATCGCCTCCAGGCGCGCCTGGTCCGCAGTCACCACCGGCAGTTCGATGTGGGAGTCGGTGCGGGTGTCGCCGTGGCCCGGAAAGTGCTTGGCCGTGGTGAGAACGCCCCCGGCGCGCGCGCCCTCGATGTAGGCCGCCCCGAGCCGCGCGACCGCTTCGGGGTCCTCTCCGAAGGAACGGGTGTTGATGATGGGGTTCTCGGGATTGGAGTTCACGTCGAGAACCGGCGCGAAATTGAGGTGGACGCCGAGCGCCCTGGCTTCCGCGGCTGTGATGCGGCCGTACTCGTAGGCGAACCCGGGATCCCCGATGGCGCCGAAGGCCATCGTCGGCGGGAAGCTGGTGCCTCCCCCCTGCGGAAGGAGGGTGGGGAGCGCATAGGTGTGGTTGACGCGCATCCCCGGGCCTCCGTTCTCGAAGTCCGAGGTGACCAGCAGGGGCACGGGCGCGTGGTTCTGCAGCCGGTTCAGGAGTGAGGCATACGAGTGGGGCGAGCCGATCGAGATCACGACGCCCCCGATGCCGTCTTCCGTCACCCATCGCTCCAGCGTGCGGAAGCTGGCATCCGTCGAGGAAGCATACGCACCCGGGATCCAGGGAACCACGAGTTGCCCGATGCGCTCGCGCAGCGAAAGCGAGGCGAGAGTCTCATCCACCCATGTCAGCGCCCGGTCGTCGAGTTCATCTTGATAGAGGATTTCGACAGGTCCGTCTCCGCCGGAACCCGAGGCCGGACCCTCGCAGGCCCCGGCGAGCGCAGGGAGCAGCGACACTGCCGCAAGGATGCGAAAATGCGGACTCCCCCGGCGCCGGCTAACGCGCGTCACGTCTCCTCATCTGCCCCTCGCGGGCAGCTGAATCCCGTCTCCGATGTCGAAGAAGGGGGGGAGGCGGGTGGGCGTCTGCCCGCGGATGGGAATTTGTCCGAAGAGCGCCCGGGCGGCGGCGACCTGGCTGGCCTCCGAAGCACTCCAAGCCAGCATGTACGCCTGGGCTTCGGGGAAGTCGGAGAGCAGATAGGGGTTGCCGAAGGAGATTACGATGTGCGGCACGCGCCGATCCGCCAGCGTCCGCACGAAGTCGGACAGCTCCTCCGGCACGTTCGGTTCGCCATCCGTACGGGCCGCGACGACGTACGCGGACACGATGACCAGGTCCGAGCGGGCGGCGCGCGCCAGCAGGCGCTCGTACTCGCTCCCGTCGGAGTCCGAACGCACGTACTCGGTGCGCAGCCGGCGGTAGGTTTCGCGTACGCGCGGGTTGAAGTAGCGACCGGCGAGCAGGTTGTTCGGGTTGCGGTAGGTGACGGAGAGAACGTTGGCGGTGCGTGTGCCACGGAGCGACAGCAGGTTGCGGCGGTTGCGAAGCAGCGTGACCGATGCCTCTGCGATCTCCGTCGCCAGGTCCAGATGCGCCGGGATGCCGACCCTGCGGTGGATCTCGGAGATGTCCGTGTAGCGCTCGCGATCCAGCCCCATCCGCTCCTTCAACTCCAGGATCCTGGCCACCGATCCGTCCAGACGAGCCTGGCTCACGCGGCCGGAGCGGACCGCGGCGACCAGACTCTCGCGCGCTACGCGCGGGTTCTCCGGCATCAGGATGATGTCGGCGCCGGCCTCGAACGCTCGCACCACCGCCTCCCGTGCGCCGAAGCGACGCGTGATTGCGGCCATGTTCATTGCGTCGGTGACGATCAGACCGTCGAAACCCATATCCTCGCGCAGCAGTTCGGAGAGCACCGCCGGGGAAAGCGTGCTCGGGGTCGAGGCGGCTCCTGTGAGCGAGGGGATGGAGACGTGCGCGCTCATCACCGCGCCCATGCCGGCGGAGATCGCCTCGCGGAAGGGCCGCAACTCGACCCGCTCCAGTCGCTCGCGGTCCACGCGAATCACCGGCAGGGCCACATGGGAGTCCACGCCCGTGTCGCCGTGGCCGGGGAAGTGTTTTCTCGGTCGCGACCGCGCCGTGCTCCTGAAGCCCGCGCACGAATGCCGAGCCGAGCCGGGCCACCGCGGCGGGATCCTCCCCGAAGGAGCGGGTGGAGATGACCGGGTTCTCCGGGTTGTTGTTGACGTCCAGAACGGGCGCGAAGGGGAGGTGGACCCCCACGGCGCGCGCCTCGGTGGCGGTGACGCGGCCCATTTCGTAGGCGTGGCGGCCTTCGCCGGTCGCGCCCACTGCCATCAACGACGGAAACAGGGTGGCGCCGCCCAGCTCGATGTTGTTGGGCAGGTAGACCGCCCCGCGCATGCGGTAGCCAGCCCCGCTCTCCAGGTCGGCGGCGACCAGCAGCGGGTACCGGGCCAGCGACTGCAGGTTGTTGATCTTGGCGGCCACCTCGGAAGGAGAACCCACCGAGACGATCACGCCGCCCACGCCGTCCTCTCGAACCGCCTGCGCGATGCGCTCGAAGTCCTCGGAGCCCTCGGGCGCGAAGTCGCCCAGCATCCACGGCATCAACAGCTGGCCGGCTTTCTCCTCGAGGGTCATCGACTCCAGAACCGAGGTGGCCCAGGCGCCGGGTGCTTCGGACGAGGCCGCGGCACCGGGGATGCGCGCCTCGCCGGTCCGGGTCGCAGCCGTGCGCGGTCCAGCCGCCCGGGATCGAGGAGTGGAGGGAGGAGAAGCCGGGGATGCCGGCGATGGAGCCGCTCCAGCGGTTGCTTCCGACGCCGTCTCGGCAGCAGGAGTCGCCGTCGGCGGAGCGGAGGAAGCCGTCCGGGCGGCAGAGGACGTCGTATCCTGGCCGGAAGATTCGGAGGCGCGGGAGCCGGGCGGTTCGGCGGGGGCCTGACCCGGCGGAAACACGGAACAGGAGGCAGTCAGCACCGGACCAAACGCCAGGACTGAGGCGAGGCCGGCCGTGCGAAGGAGCGTCGCGCGGCTGGAACCGGACGTCGGTCGACTATTCAGCGAAGGGCACCGGTTGACGACCTAATCTCCCCGGACGAAGTTGACAACCCGCAGGCCATCATGGACTGCTGGAATCGAGGACTGGCGCAAGGTAATGGATTCAGGAGGATTCCGACAAACGCGCGTGCCCGCAGGCCTGGTGGCAGTGGGCGCCGTCGTGCTTGCCGCTACGCTTGCGGTAAAGGGCTGGCGAGAGCCGGTGCCCGGCGGCAGCGCGCATATCGCCGCGCAGGCCACCCGGGAAACTCGTCCGGGCATCGAAGTCCTGCTCGCCGACTCGATTCACCTGGTCGAGGGTCTGCGCGCCGGACTCATCACCAACCACACGGGCATCGACCGCCGGGGCACGTCCTCCATCGACGTCCTGCACCAGGACACTCGCCTCGAACTGGTCGCGCTCTATTCCCCCGAACATGGAATCCGGGGCGAAGCCGAAGCCGGCGAACGCGTGGAGAGCGGGGTCGACCCGCGCACCAGCCTGCCCGTTCATTCCCTGTACGGATCCACCCGCAAACCGACGCCGGAGATGCTCGAGGGCGTCGAGGTGCTCCTCTTCGACATCCAGGACATCGGCGCGCGCTACTACACCTACGTCTACACCATGGCGCTCGGGATGGAGGCGGCCGGAGAGGCCGGGATTCCCTTCGTCGTGCTCGACCGCCCCAACCCGATCGGTGGTGTCGAGGTGCAGGGGAACGTACTCGATCCCGCGTTCGCCTCGTTCGTCGGCATGTATCCGATTCCCATGCGGCACGGCATGACGCCGGGCGAACTGGCGCGGCTCTTTCGCGCCGAGTACGGAGTGGAAGTCGAACTGCGCGTGGCCCCGCTGGCGGGATGGAGTCGGAGCGACGGGTTCCCCGACACCGGGCTTCGCTGGGTCGCGCCCTCCCCCAACATGCCGTCAGTGGAGAGCGCCCTGCACTATCCCGGAACCTGCCTCTTCGAGGGGACCAACCTCTCCGTGGGACGGGGCACGGCCATCGCCTTTCAGCAGATCGGCGCGCCCTGGCTGGACGGGGAGGCGCTGGCGGCGAACCTGAACCGATACGGCGTGGCAGGGGTGCGCTTCGAGCCGGTTCGCTTCGTTCCGGAGAATCCGGGCGACGGCAAGCACGGAGGCGTCGAGGTGGGAGGCGTGCGCCTGATCGCCATGGCTCCGGGGTACGATCCGACCGAGGCGGCGGTGGCCGCCCTGATCGAGGCCGCCGCCCTCTCCGGTGATCGGTGGGAATGGCGCGCGGCGGCTTTCGATCGTCTGGCCGGCACCGACCGGCTGCGCATGGCGATCGACGCAGGTACGTCGCTGGCGGAGGTGCGGGCCGGCTGGGCGTCGGAGCTGAGCCGGTTTCTCCGGGTTCGACAGCGGCATCTTCTCTACTGACGGCTGATTCAGAGAGCGGAAACGGTGTCAGGACTCACGCCCGAGTTGGTCGCGCTCCACGACGACATCCGCGTGAGCGGGCTCGATCAGCGCCGCTTCGGCCCGGAAGCCTACTGGCACATCCTCGGCCCCATCCTGGATGCCGGCCCGGCGCTGGTCTGCGAACAGGTGGGCGAGAGCGCTGAAGGCCGGCCGCTCCGGATGGTGTCGTGCGGCGACGGCGAGGTGACGGTGCTGGCGTGGTCCCAGATGCACGGGGACGAGAGCACCGCGAGCATGGCGCTGGCCGACATCTTCTCCTTCCTGGCCCGCTGTCCGGCGCACCCCCTGGCACGATCGCTCCCGCGCCGCCTGCGCCTGCATTTCGTCCCCATGCTCAACCCCGACGGCGCCGCACGCTTCCAGCGCCACAACGCCGCCGGCATCGACGTGAACCGGGACGCCCGCCGCCTGGCCACCCCCGAGGGCCGGGCTCTCAAGGCGGTCCGCGACCGCGTCCGGCCCGACTTCGGCTTCAACCTGCACGACCAGAGCATACGCTTCCGCGTCGGCGACTCCGACCGCATGGCCGCCATCGCGCTGCTGGCGCCGGCCTTCAACGCCGGCCGCGCCATAAATGAGCGCCGGGCCACGGCGATGCGGGTGTGCGGGGTTGTGCGCCAGGCGATCGAACCGCTGGTGGGCGGGCACGTCGCCCGCTACGAAGACACGTTCAACCCGCGGGCCTTTGGCGACCTCATGGGCGTGTGGGGCGCGAGCACGATCCTGATCGAATCGGGGGGGTGGCCGGGCGACCCGGAGAAGCAGTACCTGCGCAAGGTCAACTTCGTCGGTATCCTGTCCGCGCTCGCCTCGATCGCCGACGGCAGCCACGCGGAGGTCGACCTCGCCCTCTACGACGGGCTGCCGCCCAACGGACGCCTGGTAAGCGACCTCCTTCTGTCGGGCGGCACACTCATCGCGCCCGGTCTCGCGCCGATCGTCGCCGACGTGCTCATCGAGTATCGCGATCCTCTCGCGCGATCCGGCGCAACCATCGTGGAGGTCGGCGATCTGGCAGAGCGCGAGGCCCGGGAAACGGTCGCTGTCGACGGACTGTTCCTGGTCGCCGGCAAGGGGCATGAGGACTCGGGGGGGCGAGTCAGGCTGCGACCCGGCACTCCCGCGGATCTGGCTATCGCGCGCGATCCCGCCGGACGAGAGGTGGTCAGGAGAATTCGCCCGGAGCCATGAAAGCCAGTCCGAACCCCCGGCTCACCGGGTCAGCCGAATCCGCATTACGCTACGATGCCTCGCGCCGCGCCTCCGACTCGACCACGGAATGGTCCGCGATGTTGACGCGGCCCTGAAGCCCCAGCACGGTTGCTCCCGCGCCGATCAGCGACCCTGCCAGACGCGCTCCCTGCACACGCGCTCCGGTGCCCACAATGGTGTCGGAAAGGCTGCTGTCCACCACCCGGGCACCCCGCTCCAGGGTGACGTTGGGCCCCAGGACGCTCGCCTCGACCACCACATCGTCCTCCACCCGCACCGGGTCGGCGATGGAGCAGCCGGTAAGGCGGGCGGTGGGCGAGACGGTCGCTCGCCCGGACTCCAGCAGATGTCGGTTGGTGCCCAGCAACCCCTCGGGACTGCCGCAGTCATGCCAGGAGTCGACTGGAGCGGTGCGGATGCGCGCCCCGCAGTCCACCATGTACTGGAAGGCGTCCGTGAGGTAGTATTCGCCGGACGGGCCTGGCGGCGACGCGAGCACATGGTCGATGCCCTCGAAGAGCAGGGCATGATCCCGGATATGATAGAGACCGATGTTGGCAAGTCGGGAGATCGGCTCCTTCGGTTTTTCCACGATGCGCGTCATGGCCCCGGCCCCGTCGGTGATGACGATGCCGTACTTGTGGTAGTCCTCGACCTCCCTCGTCCAGATGACCGCGCTCCATTCGGGCGAAAGCGTTCGCGCGGGAGACAGGTCGGCCTCGAAGAGGGTGTCGGCGAACAGGATCAACAGCTCGTCATCCGCGAACGGCTGCGCCAGCTTGACGGCTCCGGCGGTGCCGTCCTGCACGGCCTGAACGACGTAATGGACGCGCAGATCGGGATAGACAGCCTGCATGTACCGCCGGATGACCGCATCGAGATGACCGACGATGAACACCATCTCCACGATTCCGAGGCTGACCAGATCATCCAGCAGACAGGACAAAACCGGTGTGCCCGCCACACGCACCAGGGGTTTGGGCAGGAGGTGGGTATGAGGGCGCAAGCGCGTTCCCTGGCCAGCCAGGGGAATGACAGCTTTCATGGAATCGTCCGTATCGGTTGGCTCAGTGGATGGAATTCGCGCCCGACGGCATGTAAGATTAGGCAGTTAAGGTCTCCGCAGCAGCAGCGTACCTGCCACACTACCGTCGAATCGAGCAACGCGAGCGTCAGGACTGTGAACGCTGCATCACGTCTCGCAGGAGGAACACGCTGAGCCAGAAGCGTTCTCCCTGGAACCGCATCAAGCGGGGACTCACGGTGGCGACGGCGCGTACATCGGCCGAATCCGCCGACCTGCGCCTCGCGGGTCGGACCTACGCCATTCCCTTCGCGCTCGTGTGGGAAGCCTGTCTCGACCTGGTTCGTGGTGAACTCAGCCATTGGTACGCGCGCTGGTGGGATGAGGAAGTGGGCGTCATTCAGGCGCTCTCGAGGGCGCCGGTCTCCCGTCGTGTCAGCGATGTGGTCATTCGCATCCGATTGGACGAACAAGCCCAGACGCGGGTCGACATGCGCGCGACCTCCCGCTTCACGGTGGTGGGGGACCTCGGTAGCAACGCCCGGCTCATCAGCACATTTACCAGCGCGCTGGACCGGAAGCTGATCGCTCCTCCTACACCGCCGGTTCTGATCGTCCCCGAGGTCGACGGACCCGCCACCGATGGAACCGACGAGTCCGCCTCTCAGCCCGGCGAGGATGCCGCCGCTGCCCCGTCGGGCCCGCCCGACGCCAGCGAAAACGGTGAGCCCGGCTCGAACGAGAGCCGCGATTCCGGCCGGGACCGAAGCGAGGAGCGGGGTGCCGACCGGAGCGACACGCCCACCCCCGACGCTACGGCCGCCAGCGGAACGGTCGGACCCGCTTCAACCGGCAGCGACTGAGGGCGCGTCCACGTTCGCTTCTCCCTCCGAGCGCGCGATGATGGCGGCGCCGCACGAGTCGCTGTAGACGTTGACCGCCGTCCGCGCCATGTCCAGCGGGCGGTCAATGGCGAGCATGGCGCCGACGATCAGGGCGGCGTTGGCGTTCCCGCCAAGCCCGATGGCCTCCAGCACGATGAAGATGACGACGAGGCCGGCCGAGGGCACCGCCGCCGCTCCGATCGAAGCCAGCAGGGCGGTCAACACGACGGTTGCCTGCGTCATGAAACTGAGATCGGCACCCAGCGCCTGGGCGATGAAGAGCGCCCCAACGCATTCGAAGACCGCCGTCCCGTCCATGTTCACCGTGGCTCCCATCGGCAGCACGAAGGACGACACCTTGTTGGAAACACCGACCTTCTCCCGTACGGTCTTGATCGTCACCGGGAGTGTCGCGCCCGACGAACTGGTCGAGAAAGCGACCAGGAGCGGCTCGAGCATGTTGCGGAAGTGAACGATCGGCGAAATGGGCCGCCCGGACGCGAGGCGTCCTCCGAAGTACAGCAGGAGCGGCAGCGTGATGAAGAGGTGAATCGTCAACCCCGAGGCGAGCGTGGCAACGTACTTGGCCAGGGTTCCGAACGCGTCGAATCCGGTCGTGCCCACCATCCTCGTGATGAGGGCAAGGACGCCGATGGGCAGCAGCTTGATGATGCCGGACGTGAGTGCCATCATCGCCTTGAAGAAGGCGTCGAAGATGTCGGTGACGATGACGCGGGGGCGCTCCGGCAGGGTCGTGATGGCGGCGCCGAAGACGATACAGAAGAAGATGATCGCCAGCATGTCCCCGGTTCCCGCCGCTTCGACGAAGTTGATCGGCACGATGTCGAGGAGCAGCTGGATGAACGAATCCGGCGTGTCGACGATCATGGGATCGGTGGAGGCCTCGACGATGCTGGAACCCACCCCTGGCCGGATGAGGTTGACCATGAGGAGCCCCGTGGTCGCCGCCAGGAAACTCGACACCACGTAATATCCGAGTGTCTTGCCGAACAGGCGGCCGACGGCACGGCCTCCGCCCACCGACGCCACCCCGGAAACGATCGAGGTAAGGACGAGCGGGACGATGATCATCCGCAGCAGGCGCATGAACAGTTCGCCGATCCAGCCGATCGCCTCGGCGCCGGCTTCGCCGAAGGTCACTCCGGCGAGCGAACCCAGGATCATCGCGGCAAGGACCTGCCAGTGCAGCCGTCGGTAGAAGGGAAGGTCGGGATTGTATTCCATGGGTTCCTACTTTGAGGAGGGGATGGATCGGCGTCTTGAGGCGAGGTCGAGGTCGTCCCGGGCGGCAACGTGGTGGTCTGGACTGCGTTTCGTCAAGTTCAGGCCCTGGCCAATGAGAAACGAGCACCCATACCCGAATCGCCTCGTCACGGAGCCCCGGCTTGTCCGTGCTCATGTCTCCTATGGACGGGCTGTGTCCGAGGCTGATTCCGAGGCCGTCGGTCCATGAATCGCGTTTCCCTGACTTTCCTGGCGGCGGTGGCCCTCTGGGTCGCCGTCGCATGTTCCGGCGAGCCGGACAATCCCGACCGCACTTCCGCCGACGATCCCGCTCTGGCGCCACCCGACTCGCTCGCGCGCAACCGCTACGAACGTTATCTGGCCTTCTTTGCTTTAGAGGAGGACAGCCCGCTCGTGGTTGCCTGGTCGTTTTCGGCAAACACCCGACCGGGCGCCGTGGATCGCGAGGCCCGAATATGGCTTGCCCGCGGCGGTGAGTGGGATGCGTTCTTTCGTTCCACCTGGGAGACACCGCCGACCCGGGCGCCCTGGCGCATCGTGCCGAACGAAGGCATCCGCATCATCGTCGGCGAGCGGGACGCACTGACCGCCCTTCTCTACAGGAGCGACGGCCGGGAACTGGAGATGTGGCCCGGAGAGGCGCTGGCCGGCTGGAGCAGCCGTCCCGGCGAACTGGTCCAGGTCAGGGAAGCCTCGACCATTCTCGCGGAGAGGGCGGCGACAGGGAGGCTGGTCGACATATCCTTCGCCCAGCGAGCCTCCGAGACGACGCCCGACAGTTGGGCATTCCTGACCTCCGGAGACACCCACGTCTTCCTGCGAGGCCCCTTCGACGCGGCGTCCGACTCTACCTTTCAGGGTTGGGGAGCGCTGCGCGCACGCAACTTCGCCTGGCCGGGGGTGGTCGTCACGGCGACCCGGTCGACGGCGTACGAGCCGGCCCGCCGCGACGTACCGCTTGCATGGCAGTTCCGCTCGCCCGAAGGCGACCTGACCGGGAGGGTGGAGGCCATGAGCACGCGCTTGGAGGCCGGGGAGGGGCCGGGTCCGCAGTTGCCCCTGGTCGCCATCTCCGAAGTGGAAGGCTCGATCGAGATCGAGGACACCCCATATCCGGTACGGGGTGTCCTCTACTACCGCGTCCCCTGACCCCGGCGCCCCTTGCTCGAGAACCTGATCGCCCCGCTTCTCACCATCGCCTTCGGTGCGCTGGCGGGAGGGTTGACCAACTCGGTGGCGATCTGGATGCTGTTCCACCCCCACGAGCCGGTCCGCATCGGGGGCCGAAGGTTCCGGTTGCTGCAGGGCGCCATCCCCAAGAACCAACCTCGACTGGCCGCAGCTGTCGGTCGCACGGTGGGAAACAGGCTGCTCACCGAATCGGATTTGAAGCAGACCTTCGCCGACGAGGAGTTCCGCCGCGCCTTCGACCAGCGTCTCGGCGAGTTCGTCGACATTCTGCTTACGGAGGACCGCGGTTCCCTTCGGGAGATGCTGCCGGCCTCGATCCTCCCTGAAGTCGAAGCGACGCTTCACCACTCGGCAGGTCAGATCCGCGAGCGGATCGGACGGTACTTCGATTCCGAGGAGTTCGCGAGGACGATCGAGGAGCGGGCCGGGTCGATCGTGGAGGCCCTGTCGGACGTCCCGGTCGGCGAGGCCCTGACTCCGGCGCGCAGCGCGGCTCTGGCATCCGCGCTAGACGGATGGATGGAAGGGACCCTGGAAAGTGAAGGTTTCTACCGGGCCGTGGACGACTACCTGTCCACAGCGGCCCAGTCCCTGCTTGCTCCCGAGAAGACGTTCGAGGACACCATTCCGCCCGGAATGGTGGCAGCGTTCGAACGAGGACTCGCCAGCTACCTGCCGCTGGCGATCGCGCGCCTGGGCTCGCTCCTTGAAGACGACCGGGCGCGGGCCCGTTTCGAGCAGGGCATCAACGATCTGTTGCGCCACTTCCTGCGCGATCTGCGCTTTCACCAGCGCGTGGTGGCGCGCCTCGTAATCACCGAGGACACCGTTGAACGGGTCCTTGACGCCATCCGCGAGGAGGGCGCCGAGCAAATCGCGCGCATGTTGAAGGATCCTGCGGTTCAGGGGGCGATGTCGCGCGGCATCAACGATGCCGTCGTCGACTTCCTGCGGCGCCCGGTCCATTCGGTGCTGGGCGAAGCCGACAGCGAGAGCGTGGTCGGGGCGCGCCAGACGCTATCCAACTGGATGGTCTCGACGGCCCGCGACCCCGCCACCCGAGGATTCCTGGTGGAGAAGCTCGAAGCGTCGCTGCACCAGGCCGGCGCCCGCAGCTGGGGTGAAATCCTGGAGCGTGTACCTCCTCATTCGATCGCGAGCGGACTGGTCTCTCTCGCCCGCAGCGAAGCCGCCTCCGGGCTGGTCGACCGGACCACCCGGCAGGTTGGCGACGCGCTCCTCGACCGGCCGGTCGGGGTGCCGGCGCGATGGCTTCCCGAGGGCGCGGTCGACCGCCTCAAGAAGGGATTGAGCACACCGGTCTGGGAGTGGTTGCAGGCACAGGTACCGGCCGTGGTGAGCCAGATCGACGTCGCCCGGCGCGTAGAGGAGAAAGTGCTGGCATTCCCGGCGGCGCGCATGGAACAGATCGTACGCCGGGTGACGGAGCGGGAACTGAAGCTGATCGTCCGGCTGGGCTACCTGCTTGGTGGCATCATCGGCACCGCGCTGGTGCTGGTGACCCGGCTCGTCGGATAGACTCGCTAATCCGAAAGGTCGAACGGTCCCCGTGTTCTGCGGCGGCGGCGGTGCGATCCCCGCTCCTGCTTCTTCTGCATCAGGCCGATGATCGTGAAGTGACGCTTGACGCGCGCGCGGGGAAGATTCTTGCCCATTCGCTCGTCGACTTCGTCCACGCTCGGGCCCTTGCCCGGAGAGAGACCCAGCAACACTCCGATCAGAAGTGCAAGGACGGCGCCCAGGATCTTCAGGAGCAGCATGTGGTCCCTCCTCCGCGGAAGATCAGCGCCTGAGCGACTCCGGAAGCAGGATGAGGGCCAGGCCGGTGACCAGCATGATCGCGACCGCGTTGGTTCCCACCGCGACCAGTGCCACCACGCCCCAGAAGATCAGGTGGGTGAATATGTATCCGCCGGGCACCCAGCTCATGTTTTCCTCTCGCTGCCGGTTCGGTTCCTGGAAGGGGAGGCGCGCCCCCCGGCGCAGGCCCCAATATGGGCACTGCGGTGGAAACTGTCCATCAGGCGGTCGCGTCGGGGCCATTGTCCGGAGTGATCCGGGTCTCCTCGGTCAACCATGCAAGGTATCCCGGATTCCCGCCCCGGACGGGAAGGGCGAGGATCTCGGGAACCTCGTAGGGGTGCAGTTCCAGCGCCCGTTGCGTAAGTGGGGGAACGCGGTCGGCCGTGGTCTTGAGAACCACGAGCGCTTCTTCCTCCTCCTCGATCGCGCCCTCCCAGCGGTACACCGAAGTCACCGCCGGGATCACGCTTCCACAGGCAGCCAGCCGTTCCTCGACCAGGACGCGGGCCAGGCGTTGCCCGTGGGCGGCCCCCGGCGTCGAGATCAACACGACTCGATACGCATCCGACACGCGAAGTTCCCGTGACTCCCGGTTTCGCTCTCAGCCCGCGAAGTAGTCGCGGCCGACGTTGGCTTCATCGTACAGCGACTCGATGAGCCCGTCGTAGCGCTCTTCAACGACCCGGCGCCTTACCTTCTGCGTTGGCGTCAAGGTCCCGTCCTCGATCGTGAACGTCTTCGTGAGGAACGCGGTCTTCTTGGGCGTCTCGAAGCTGGCCAGCCCCGCCAGCGTCTGCCGGACTCTGCCGCCGAGAAACTCCTGGCATCTCGTGTCGCCGAGCAGCGTCGCCGGGTCGGAGGCATCGATCCGGTTCGCGCCGGCCCACTCGTTCAGCTGCTCGAAGTCGGGAACTACGAGCAGGGACGGAAAACGGCGCCGGTCGCCCACCATGACCGCCTGGTCGATGTACGTGTCGAGCTTGAGGCGGTTCTCGATCGGCTGGGGCGCGATGTTCTTTCCGCCCGCCGTCACGATGATGTCCTTCTTGCGGTCGGTGATGCTCAGGAAACCGTCCTCGTCGATCTCGCCGATGTCACCGGTCTTGAACCAGCCGTCCTCGTCGATGGCCTCCGCGGTCGCCTCCGGCCGGTTGAAGTACCCCTTCATGACCTGCGGTCCGCGGATGCAGATTTCGCCGTCGGAGGCGATGCGGATCTCCGTGCCCGGAACCGCCTTGCCCACGGTCCCGATGCGGAAATTCTCGAAGGTGTTGACGTTGGTGACCGGGCTGGTTTCCGTCAGCCCGTAGCCTTCGAGGATCCGAAGCCCGGCGGCGAAGAAGAACCTGTTGATGTCGGGGGAAAGGGGTGCTCCTCCGCTTACAAAGAAGCGCAGCCGACCTCCCACCGCCGCGCGCAGCTTGCTGAACACCAGCTTGTCGGCAAGCGACCTGCGAACCTGCGTCCACCACCCGGGGTTGCGGCCCTCGAGCACCGCGTCGGCGTGTGCCAGCCCCACGGACACCGCCCATCCCACCAGCAGTCCCTTTACGCCCGTGGCTCCGGTCACCGTGTTATACACCCGCTCGTACAGCCGGGGAACCGAGGCGACTACCGTGGGCCGCACGATGCCGAGGTCCTCGGCCACGGTAGTCATATCGCGCGCATAGGCGATGGGGCACCCCACGGCGAAGAAGAAGTAGTCCACCATGCGCTGGAGGATGTGCGACACCGGCAGGAAACTGAGAGTGGTGTCCTGCTCGGAGACGTCCAGCAGCGTGCGGCAAACGCGAACGTTGGACCCGATGTTGCCGTGGGTGAGCAGCACGCCCTTGGGGTTGCCGGTGGTACCGGAGGTGTAGAGGATGGTCGCGACCGACTCGGGACGCGCCGCCAGCGCCTCCTCCCGGAACGCCCTGTCACTCAGCCCCTCCGGGTCGAGAAGCACGAATTCACGCCATGCCAGGGTGCTGTCCGGAGTCTTGCGCGGCGGGTCGAAGACGATGATGTGCCGGAGCTGCGGGCACTGGTCCCGGATCTCCATCAGCTTGGCCAGCTGAACCTCGTCCTCGGCGAATACCGCGCGGGCACCCGAATCCTGCAGGATATAGGCGATCTGCGGCGCGGTCAGACTCGGATAGATCGGGACGTCCCGGACACCCGCGCACAGGCAGGCGTAGTCGGCGAACGCCCACTCCGGACGGTTGGCGGAAAGGATGGCCGCGGCGTCCCCACGCCCGACTCCGAGCGCCCGCAGTCCCGACGCGGCCGCCCTGGTGGTCCGGAGCACCTCGTCGTAGGAGATGCGCGACCATGCCAGGTCGGCCCCCGGAGCCCTGAGTGCGGTCGAGCCTCCGAAGCGGTCGACCGCCTCGAGGAACAGGCCGGTGAGCGTGTTCGAACTCACGGGCGCGACGTAGCGGTAGCCGGCGCCCTGTTCCGGATGCGCATCGTGATCTCGATGTCCGGCTGAAGTGAATTGAGGGCGCTGCAATACTTGTCGCGCGACAACTCGACCGCTCGCTCGACTCGCCGGGCGTCTCCGGGCCCGGGTCCGGTGACGGCGATATCGAAGTCGATTCGGGTGTAGCGGCGCGGATGATTCGCGGCTCGCGCTCCGGAGACGTGGAAATCCAGTTCGTCCAACCGTACCCGCGACTTGCGGAGGATCTCCTGGATATCGATCCCCATGCAGGCGGCGACTCCGAGCAGGAGCGTGTCCATGGGAGAGGGTCCGTGCTCATTGTCGCCATCGATGAAGATCGTGGGACCCTCACCCGACGAACGGCCCTGATAGGCACGGCCGGAGCCCAGCCAGGAGAGAACGACGCTCCTATCCGTCGACATCGGCAGAATCCTGTTTGAGGTCACGCTGCAGGGTGGCGAGGGTGCTGCGGGCGTGGGAGATGTGCTGCTCGTACTCGGGACCCTTCGGCGGGTTGGCCAGAAAGGTGCTCAGGTGGTCGACGGCCTGCCTTTTTTGCCCGGCGCGCCGCAGAAGGAAACCGAGTCCGTAGTGCGCTCCAGCCGCGTCCGGATGCTTGCGAAGGACATGGCGATAGGTTTTCGCGGCTTCGTCCGACATCCCGATGCGAGTGTAGACCATCGCGATTTCCTGCAGGATGATCGGGTCCCCGGGAGATTGTTTCAGGGCGAGGTTGAAGGAGGTGAGCGCATCCTGAAACTTGCCCTCGTTGACGAGGGCGCGAGCCTCTTCGTGATAGTCTGTCTCGTCCTGGCCGGTGCGTCCCAGCAGACTCTTTATCCAACCCATTGGCACGTCGCGGGAGGTATGGGGGAGCGACAAACAAAGGCAGCGAAACCTATCCGCGGGCGACGCGGGAAGCAATGCCGCTCCACCGTTAAACGACGCGCCCAACCAGAGTTCCAGGCTCGCTCGCCAGAACCGTAAGGTGTTGGCTGCGAAACGCTTGTTCGCTCCGGGGCGAAGCACCCAGAAGCACGATGCGCCCCGAAGGTCCGACGCTGCGTAGCGCCTCATCCAGCAGCAGTTCGGCCCACGACCCGGCGAGCGCGATCCCCCCCAGCGAGGCGCTGCGCACCGGAAGTCGCTCCGACGCCAGAACATGGCTCGCTCCGGGACGGGCCGTGAAGCCGAATCGAGGAGCCAGCGCGACGATCTCGACGCCGGGAAGCAGGGCCGCAAGACCGGACCCGAGGCCCGCCACGCTTCCCGCCAGCGCGATCAGCGCCGGACCCTGGGCAACGCCGATCAGGGCGGCCAGACGCAGCGCCTCGCTCCCCGAAGCGTCCGCGGACGCCGGCGGGGGAGCTCCGTGCGCGCGTGTGCGGGACCGCGAGCGCGGCTGGTGGCGAAGATCCGCGATTCCCTGTTCGACGGGGTAGAGCGCGCGGCAGTTCGAGCAGCCCAGGAAACCACCCGATACGGCTCCCGCTTCGACCTTGTCAGCGCGCAGCACGAGACCGAACCCGGGGCCGCAACGCGGGCAGATCAGCCGCTCCGTAAGCTGCGGATTCATGGTTCAGCGACGCCAACGGACGAGAAGCGCTCGCCGGCGTCCCGCGCCGGGACCGGCTCGCCGCGTCACGTTCTCTCGATCTGCAACAGGGGAATCTGAACCATGCCCGGGCGAGTCACGAGAAAGAGGATCGCCTCGGCGACCTGTTCCGGCGTTAGCATGCTGTCGCGCGACGGTAGCCCGGGGTGCCGGTCGGGATCGACGGGATCCCAGAGCGGGGTGTCACACGCGCCGGGCTCCACCAGCGAAACCCGCACGCCCGTTCCCCGGGTCTCCTCCACCAGCACCTCGTGCATGCCGCGCAGCCCGAACTTGGATGCGGAGTAGGCGCCGTTGCCGGGAAAGGCCCTTCGGCCCGCGACCGATCCGACCGTCACGATTTGCCCGCTATCCCGCTGGATCATGTCCGGGAGGAAGGCTCGGGCAAGCAGGAAAGCGCTCCGCACGTTGACGCTCCAGTGGTGATCCACTGCTGCCACGCTCGTCTGGTGGAGCGGAGCGAGGGAGAAGACGCCTGCCGCATGCACCACGATGTCCGGGGCGCCGCCCAATCGGGCCGACACCTCCGCCGCCATGGCCTCCACCTGGCGATCGTCCGTGAGGTCCGCCGGCACCGGGCGAGCGGCGATCTCACCGGCAATGCGGGAGAGCAGCTCCCGCCGGCGCGCCACCACGAAGACATCCGCGCCCTCGGCCGAGAGGATCCGCGCGCAGGCGGCTCCGATTCCGCTCGTAGCCCCCGTTATCAGAGCAGAGCGGCCGGTCAGGTCGCCCGATCGCCTGCGGAGCGAGCCCATCGCCGATCCGGCTCAGTCCAGGTGGCCGGAATGGAGAGCCAGGGCGAGGAATTCCTCGCGCGTGCCAGGATCCTCGAGAAACGACCCGCGCATCGCCGACGTGAGCGTCGAGGAGTTCTGCTGTTCCACGCCGCGCATCATCATGCAGAGGTGGTGCGCCTCCACGATCACGCCCACACCCTGTGGACGCACGACATCCCAAAGCCCCTGGGCGATCTGCTCTGTCAGCCTCTCCTGCACCTGCAGTCGGCGAGCGAAGACGTTGACGATGCGGGCAGTCTTGGACAGCCCGACGATTCGGTCGCTCGGAATGTAGGCGACATGGACCTTGCCGAAGAACGGCAGCAGGTGGTGCTCGCACAGGGAGTACATTTCGATGTTTCTCACCAGCACCATGTTCTGGTGTGTCTCCTGGAAGAGAGCGCCGGTGATCACGTCTTCGGGTGATTGCTGGTAACCGCTGGTGAACAGCTCCATCGCGCGCGCCACCCGCTCCGGCGTCCGCAGGAGTCCCTGCCGCTGCGGATCCTCACCGATTCTGCGGATCATCTCCGCAACCAGTTCCTGGAAGGAGGCGTCGGCCAGTGGCAGCGAGCGGGAGTCCGGTACCGCTGGGCCCGGACCGCGACCATTCTCGCGCAGGAGCTTCGTCTCGCGGTTATTCACCCTCGTACTCCGCCCGGTTTCGCGGCGTCTCCCAGAGCACCAGCTTCACCAGTTGCACCTCCGACGGCATACGCTCGCGCAATCTTCGCCACATCGCCACCACCAGATTCTCCGTGGTGGGATTCGTCCCGTCCAACCAATCGACATCCATGTTCAGGTTGGCGTGGTCCACCTCCGCGACCACCCGCTCCTGCACCAGGTCGCGCAACTGTTTCAGGTCCATCACGTAACCCGTCTCCGGGTCGACCGGTCCCTCAACGGTCACGTCCAGTTCGTAGTTGTGACCGTGCCAGTTGGGGTTGGCACAGCTGCTGAACACCTCCCGGTTGCGCTCGTCGGACCAGTCGGCCCGGTGTAGTCGATGGGCGGCGCAGAAGTGAACCCTCCGCGTGATCCTTACGCGAGGCATTTACCTTTTTCCGCTTCGAGCATGAGGACAACCATCAGAAAAACAGGAGACCGACGTCTCGTTGGACGCCGGCCTCCCGGCATTTCGAAGGGGATATTTGAAGCCCGGGTACGAATCCTTGGCGACCTCCCCGCGAGTTCCGCAGTCCCCCCGTCGGGGGCGTTGCGTCCGCCGCGAGAGCCAGTCCCGGCCTCATTGTGTTGGCTCAATTATCGATTGGCCTTCGAAACGCAGGGGAAACGTAGCCACCTGCGGCGCGTTTGTCCAACCATGGGCGGATTGGGCGTCCGCCGCGCGGGCCGCGAGCCTTCCTGAAAGAACCGGGTCAGCCCGCTGCCCACGATTCCCTGTCGCCGGCCAGGCCGTGGGCAACGCACAGTTCGGCGTTTGCCAGGCACGCTCCGGCGGCTCCGCGGATGCCGTTATGCACGACGGTGACGAGAGCCAGGTCGTGCGGAGGGGCGCAGCGAATGCGGCCGACGCTTACGGCCATGCCGCCGGCAGCACCGATGTCGAGACGCGGCTGGGGTCGGTCGGGCTCGCAACGCACCTCGATGGGCCGTTCGGGGAGTGTCGGAAGTTCAGGAAGGGGTGATCCGGAGCGGAAGTCGAGAAGGCTGCGCCTGACATCCTCCGGACGCGCGGACTTCCGGAGTGTCAGGAACACATGTGCCATGTGCCCGTCCAGTACCGGCACCCGATTCGTGCTGGCGGCGACCGGGATCCCGGTACCGAGGATCTTGTTGAGTTCCGGGCCGATCTTCTCCTCTTCACCGGATATCCAGGGGACGACATTCGCGGACATCTGTACCGCGCCTGTGCCCCTGAGCCCGGCACCGGACAGCGCCTGCAGGGTGACCACGGTTGCCTCCTGGATCCCGAACGCCTGCTCGATCGGAGCCAGAGCCAGGGCCACCCCGGCGACGACGCAGTTCGGATTGGCCACCAGCGCACCCCCCTGGGCGAACCAGGGCTGCGTCCTGGTCCGTGCGATCTCCCCGGCGTTGATCTCGGGCAGGATGAGCGGCACATCCGGACGCTGGCGGTGGGCGGAGGCATTGGTGCAGACGACATGTCCGTCCCGCGCGAGATCGAGTTCCAGATCGGTTGCGATCGGGCGCGGCAGCGCCGAGAGCACCATTCGACTGCTCGGCTTCTCGCCGACGGGCAGCACGGACAGCCGGGCGGCGGAGCTTGGGATGTCCCGGGCCAGGCTCCAGCGCACGGCGTCGGCGTAACGCCGCCCTGCGGACCGTGACGACGCGGCGACTTCCGCGAGCCGGAACGAGGGGTGCCCTGCGAGCATCCGCACGAGGCGCTGACCGACGATGCCGGTGGCGCCCAGCACGGCGACCGGAAGGCGTTCGTCCACAGCGCCAGAACCATTCGACATCGGATCCTCCGGACCGTGGTGGTCTCATCGGACTCCGGAGGATCGGCGCCCGAAAACCTCGGCGACCGCGCCGGCAGGACGCGGCGGGCGGCTCATCTCTCAGTGGACCTCAGTCCATCGCGGGAGTTGGCACCTCAGCGGGAGAATCACTTCCACAGGCTGCCCCGGCGTCCCAGGGCCCGTCCCTCGACCGGTCTCGATGAGTGGCAGACGGTACAGGAATTGAAGAGTCGAGTCAACGGGTCCACCCATCACCCGCCGCGCGACGGAGTTTCGACCGGGAGGTCCACCGGCGTCATATAGAGAGAGCGAAGCGTACTGCGATCTCGCGCGCTGGGCTCCGGGGGGAGATCGGGGCCTGCCCACATGATGTCCGAAGGGTCGGGTGAGTGGCTCAGGATACCCAGCGCATGTCCCATTTCGTGGATGACGAGTCGGTCGAGCAGCTCCTGGTCGTCGGTTCGGCGGATCACCACACGGAAGAAGACCTGCGACACTTCTCCGTCCCGGCGCGGCCAGCTCCGGAGCGCATCGCGCGAATGGTTGAGACACCCGAGCGTGGAGGCGGCCCCCGTCACCGGTCCCACGCAGTCTGCGGGGGTCGACAGAACTCCCGGAGCGTCGTGCCAGCGGAGAACGGCGTGTGCCTCGTCCAGGTCGACCGCCTCCCGCAGGCGCACCTCGCCGAACACGGCGGCGACCCGCCACGCCCGCGCTGCCCGCCGAAACGCCTGCCGCAGGTCGCCGGGGCCGCCAGCCTCCTCCGCCAGGAAGACCGGCACCACGGAGCCCCGGTCCCAGTGGAAGGTGCGGACGCGCGCGCGACCATCGTTTCCGTAGACGGAGAGGCGAAAATCGTACGGGCCCGGTAGCGCCGGGATCGTCGGCGCATCGCACGCGATGGCGAGCGCCGCGCACACCACCGCCACCCACCGCGCCAGCTGCGAGCGCACGCCCCTTCCCGGTTCGGAGGTCAGGAGCTGCCCCACACGGCCACCGCGAGGTGCACCAGAACCCGCGTCACGGCGCCCGCTCCCGCACCCGCATCGGCCAGGGGAGCCGGGTCGAATTCATGCCGCTGCACCTCTGCCAGGCCCATCCACGGGAACGGACCGGGGAGGCGGTACCCCAACCCCGCCGAAAGGAGCACGCCGGTGTTCTCGCTCTCCTCCAGCAGATTCACGTCCCGGCTTGAGTAGAGCAGCTTTCCTGCTCCGGCCCGGATATCCAGCCCCGGCAGCTGCGCGACCGGGAAGCGAACTCCGCCCAGGACGTGAATGGCCGTCACCCGGCCGGCTCCCCAGGAGATCCCACCCCCCTTTCCCTCCACTCCGGCGAGGGCTACGCCGGAACGCAGCTCAAGCACCACGGCGGGGCTCGGCCCACCCGACAATGCAACCTCCACGACGGGGCCGGGGCGCGGGCCCACCTCCAGGTCGCGTCCAACGGCCTCGAGTTCGGCCGGCACCAGGGTCGTGCCCCGGGCGAAGGGCGTCGAGTATGCCGCCCCGCCACGCAGTTCCACTACGAGCGGCATCTGGGCAACCGCGGCCACCGGCGTAACAGCAAGGAACGCGACGGCGAACAGTCCGGAACACCTCGATCCGCGACGCGACCGCCGCGCCCGGAGGGAATACAAGCATCGGCGTGGACTGTTCATGAGCGCTCCAGTCAGGTGCGATAGGAGCGCAGGAGCGCCAGATTGCGCCGGTCGTTGGACACGACGTCGTCGCCTTTCGGGGTCTCAAGCAGCTTGGGCACCGTGTGAAAACGATCGTCTCTCATGATGCGGCGAAAGGGTGCTTCCCCCAGCGTGCCTTCACCGATCATCTCGTGCTGGTCGCGATGCGAGCCGAACGGGTGTTTCGAGTCATTCAGATGGAAGAGCTTCAGCGACTCGAGGCCAAGCGTGTCGTCAAAGGCCTGCCAGACGCCTGCGTAGTCGCCGACCAGATCGTACCCGCCCGCAAACGCGTGGCAGGTATCGACGCACACGGCCACCCTTCGGTTCAGCGGCGTGCCGACGCTCCTCCGGATCGCGGCCAGATGTTCGAACCTCCCGCCCACCGAAGTGCCCGCGCCCGCGGTCAACTCGAGGAGAACGCGCGGTCCGTCCGGACACCCCTCCAGCGCCTCCGCCAGCGCCGTGGCGTTGCGCGCGATCCCGCTCGCGATGTCGCCGTCGGTAGCGTGGCCCGGGTGGCTGACAAGGTAGTCCAGGCCCAGGTCGCGGCCGCGCGCGAGCTCCGCCCGGAAGCTGTCCAGGGACCGGCGACGAAGCACAGCGTCGGGAGACGCCAGATTGATCAGGTAGGAGTCGTGCGCTACAGCGCACCGGATCTCCGCGGCCGCGCGCGCCTCCCTGAAGGCACGGGCCCGCTCTTGCGGGAGCGTGGGCTCCGCCCAGCGGTTGGGTTGTTTGGTGAAGACCTGGAGGTTGACGGCGGTGATGAGGCGAGCGCGCCCGGGCGCGTGCTCTACCCCGCGCGCGACCGAGACGTGGGCGCCGAGTTCGTCGGCGACGACGGCGGGCGCGGACACCGCCGCTGACTACCGCGGCCGCGGCCGGGGCGTTACCAGCTGGCCTTGCGGACCCCGGGGATCTTGCCCTCGAGGGACCACTCGCGGAACGCGATGCGGGAGAGACCGAACTTTTTGATGTGCCCGCGCGGTCGTCCGCTCGTTCCGCAGCGGTTCCGATACCGGGTCGGACTGGAATCGCGCGGCAGCTTCCTCAGGGCCCACTGAGCCTCGCGCTTCTCCTCGGTCGACCTGTCGGGATCTACGATGATCTCCCGCAGTGCGCGACGGCGCTCGGCGTAGCGCTGGATCAGCTTCGCCCGCTTCTTGTTCTGTTCGATTTTTCCTCGTTTTGCCACTTGGCGCCTTCCTTCGGTCGCGTCTCGTTCGCGCGAGAACCACAGAGCTATGAGTCCACTGGATTCTTTTCCAGCGCCTGCCTCGATTCCCGGGTGGGTTACTGGTGGGCGTCCGGGCCCCGGGAGCCCGTGAGCATCGGCCCCAGCGGACGCCCGCCGATGAGGTGCATGTGGAGGTGGTAGACCTCCTGGCACCCGTGATCGCCGCAGTTGACGATCAACCTGTATCCGTTGTCCGCGATTCCCTGCTCCCGCGCGATGCGCGCCGCGACCGCGAACATGCGGCCCAGCACCGGCTCGTCGTCTTCGGTCACATCGCTCGCGGTGGCGATGACGTCATTGGGCACTACCAGCACATGCGTGGGGGCTGCCGGTGCAACATCGCGAAACGCCGTCACCAGATCGTCCTGATACACGATGTCAGCGGCGATTTCCTTGCGGACGATCCGGGAGAAGATGGTGTCCCCTGCCATCGTCGAACCGCTACTGCCCGTCCGACTCGTCCGGCGCGCGCTTCTTGCGCATCTGACGCGCATAACGCTGCTGGAAGCGCTCGACCCGGCCCGCGGTGTCCACCATGCGCTGAGTCCCGGTGTAGAACGGGTGCGACGAACTCGAGATCTCCAGGCTGACCAGGGGATACTCGTTGCCGTCCTCCCACTTGATGGTCTTCTCGCTCTTGATGGTCGATCGGGTCAGAAACGCATAGCCGTTGGACGCGTCCTGAAACACCACCGGATGGTAATCCGGGTGAATTCCTTCTTTCATTCGCCTGGGCTCCAAAGCTCTGATCCGGGTGCTGCCGCCGCTCGTTTCCGGGCGGCAGACCGACAGCCGACAAGTTTACCGCAAAGAGGGACGACGGGTCAACGCCCGGTGCCTACTCCTCAGGGCGGGGTCAGCCTGTAGCTGCGCAGGATCTCTTCGTCGGGAGGAAGCTCGTCGGATCCGGCGGGATAGCCGTTCAACTCCAGCATGTAGGCCATCACGTCGACGTAGGTCTGGCGCGGCAGCCCCCCGGGGTTGTCGTCGGGCATGGTGCGGCGCAGCTCCCGGTACAGGTCGCCGGCCGTGCGTCGCTCCCAGGCGTCGGTAAAGACCGGGCCCTTGAACTCGCTCGTGTAATGGCACTCCGAACAAACGCGACGAAACGCGCGCTGCCCCCGGCGGGCCTGTTCCTCCGAGTAGAACGCCGCAGGGCCCCCGGGCGCGGACGAGGCCTCGGACGGGGACGGGGCGTCGGGCGCGGACGGGGTCGCCATGGCCGGGGTCATCTCCTGGGCCGGAGGTGGTTCCGCCGGCGGAGGTGCATGCTCGGCCGCAGGCGCAGGAGAGAGAGAAGCGGGCGGGGGCTCCGGCGGTCCCGCACACCCCGAAACCCCGACAGCGACGATGGCAAGAGCCATGCGCGATGACATCGGCGACACTACTCCTCCGTAACCTCGAAGACGAACATCATGCCTGCGTGCAAGTGTTCCGCGATGTGACAATGAAGCATCCACGATCCCGGGTTTGACATCTCCACCAGCAGATCCATGGTCGAGCCAACCGGCAGGATGGTGGTGTCCTTCCACACCAGGTTGGTGTTGGGGATGCCGTCGCGCTCGGTCACCAGGAACCGCTGGCCGTGAATGTGGATGGGATGGTTCATCGGGTGAAACGACCGCGGATCGTTGAACACCCGGATCTTGACGACGTCGCCCACGCGGAAGCGCCAGTCGATCTCACCGTTTTCGTGTCCGCTCGCGGGTTCCCGCAGGATCCAGGTGACCTGGTTGCCCGTCGACAGCCAGTTCATCATCGGCATGCCGTCGTTCCATTCCACCGGCGGCACGTAGAAGGTGTCGGCTTCCATCGACGCCACGATGGGCACCGGAAGATCCTGCACCCGCACCGTCGTTACCAGCTCGTAGTCCACGGGCTTCCCCAGCAAGGCGCGGAAGGGCTCGATGTCCTCGGCCACATCCAGGTTCTGGCGCAGTTCGCCGAACGCCGCGGTCACCTCGTCGGCGACCGCTGAGCCGGTCACGCTCACCACCGCCAGCGTGTCCTCGTGCGGGTAGAAGGTGCCCCGGAAGTGGTTCACCGCCTGAATCGTGTTGGTGATGCCCACTTCCCCCTCCTCCGCGAAGCGCACGTCCACCACGTAGCGCTCGGCAGGCGCGATGACCACGCTCTCCACCCAGGTTTCCCGCTCGAACTTGCCGATGTCCGAAGCGACCAGCTTCACGCGCGCGGCTCCGAAGCGGACATTGAAGGTGCGGGTGTTGGCCACGTTGGTGAGGTAGAAGCGGACGACCTCGCCGGTGCGAACCTCGATGCGGTGGTCGTCGACGCCGTTGGTCAGCATCACCGTGCCGAAGCGTCCCATGAGTGCGTGCGTGGGGGCTTCCTCTCCCCAGGGGATGAAGCCCTGCTCGTCGATGAGGATGTCGTCGAGCACGAGCAGCTCTTCCCGGTGGGACGGGCCGTAGTAGTCCGAGGTGAGCGGCAGGACCAGCAGGTTGCCGTAGAGACCGAGGTCCTGCTGGACATCCTCGCGCATGTGCGGATGATACCAGAACATGCCCGCGTCAGGCACATCCACCTCGTAGGTGAAGGTCTCGCCTTCGGCGATGGGGTCCTGCGTCAGTCCGGCGACCCCGTCGAAGCGGTTCTCCAGCCGGATCCCGTGCCAGTGGACAGTCGTGGGCATCCGGATGCGGTTGGTCACCCGCACCATGATGCGCGAGCCCTTGTCCGCCTGGATGAGAGGACCGGGATACTGGCCGTCGTAGCCCAGCATGGCGTAATCGCGCCCGCCGATCGTGCGCCGCACCAGCGACACGTCCATGTCCAGGGTGTCGCCGCTCTGCATCACCACCCTTCGGCTGGGTTCGGCCGGCGGGAACATCGCGGGGTCCATCCCTTCGCCGATCAGGAAGGGACGCACGGGCGGGATTGCGTTCTCGAGCCCAGGCACCATCGGCATGGCGGTGGACATCGGCGGCATGCGCCAGCCGCCCGCCTCTCCGTGCTCGCCGTGGCCCGTCATCTGATGTTCCTGAGCCGCACCCGCGCCCGGCGGGACAGCGGCAGCCAGCACCGGCAGGGCGGCGAGGAGGACGATTCGCAGGCGCACCTGTATCTGCTGCCTCAATCGTATCCGTAGGCGGCGCAGTTCTCTTGCTCGAAGGCGCCGTGCCCCGCCATGGTGTGCATCTGGCCGCTGCGGGACATCCCCCGCATCACCACGGGGCCCGTCCACATGCCGGCATCCGGATCGTCGGTGGGCTCGAGCGTGACCACGAGCAGGAACTTGTTCCACCGGGCCCGGCCGTGCAGCTGGCCACCTTCCGTCAACGGACCGATGCGCTCGACCGTGTCCAGGTCCGGCGTGGTGAGCCATCCCACATGGACGCCCTCGCGCGGCGCCATCAGGCGCTCCACCGAGAGCCACACGTCGAGCAGGTAGCTGCCGTCACCGGCCAGGGTGACACCGAAGGGAGAATCGGCGAAGGTGACCTCGCCCAATCCGGCTGCGAGCCCCGTGCCGGGGAGCCTGCGCGTGCTGACGACCGGGAATGCGTAGTAGGCCGGCGCATCGACCGGGGCGGTGGACGCGGGCAACGGTGCCGCGCTCATCCCGTCCGCGCCCGGGGTTTCGGGACCCGGGGTTTCGGGAAGGGAGCACGTGGCCGGCGCAACGCCCGGATCCGGGTCTCCGCTTCCCGGGCCCAGCGCGGCCAGCAGCGCGAACGCGAGCAGAGTCTTGCCCATCATCGGACTAGCGCTCCTGGCTCACCGGACGTGTGCGCACCTCATCCCACTTCTGGACGCTGGAGATGTCCGGCATGCCCCAGTCCTCGCCGTTCCAGCCGCTGAATCCCTCCATGCGGAAGGTCCAGAAGCCCGTGCTCATGTCGCTCACCACGATGAGCCCGTCTTCGTTGCGAATGTCGACTCCGAACGCCCCGTTGAAGACCGGATTGCGGAAGTCGCGATCGTTGGGCGAGCCGACGTAGGTGTCGTAGTAGCCCACCGTGACGGGGTTGGTCGGGTCCATCAGGCTGAAGACCTGCAGGCCGTCGAGGTATCCGGAGACGAACACGTAGGGCCAGCGCACCTCGTGGTTGTGCACCAGGTTCTGCCAGTCCGCGGTCCAGGCCGAGATCGGACGGCTGATGTTCGTCTGCGTGCCCTCAAGGGCGGGCTGAAGATCGAAGATGCGCAGCGGCGCGAACTGGTATTCGGTCTCGGCGATGACGTAGCGCCCGTCGGGGCTGGGCGTGAAGGTGTGGCCCGAACGCACGCCGCTGATTCCGGTCATCGTAACGACGAGCTCCGGGTTGTCCAGATCACTGATGTTGTAGACGTAATAGCCCCCTGTTCCTCCGCCGTAGAAGCGGTCCTGCCCGGTGTCGGGGTGATAGGCGGCGTAGAAGTCGTGGTAGCCGCGCCCACTTCCCTGTCCGAGCGGGGACTCGGGCACGGGAATCCGCCCTGCCAGGGCGTCCGACGGGTCACCGTCGATGGCTTTCGCCATGTCATAGGCGTGGGCGAAGGGGCCCCGCACCGTCGTGAGAAGCAGCACCCGCCCATCGGAATGCTTGTAGATGAAGATGTTGTGGAATCCGCCGGGCAGTTCCGGCTCCCGGATCCGTGCGACCTCGCGCACCGTGGTGGGATCGGGAAGCCCGGTGACGTCCAGGACGACCGCCCCGAGATCGGGGTTGGGGCCACCCTGGCCGAACTGGAGGGACTGAACCACGTAGTAGCGTCCGTCCAGCTTGAAGTACTTGACGTCCATCCCCCCTGTGCGCTGGTGCAGATCCTGGTTTTCGATCCTCCAGCGGTAGATCACCTCCGGGTTCTCGGGATCTTCCAGGTTGATGATGTCCGTCCCCTTGGGGCCCACTTCGCCGTACACCATGCGCGCGACGTACGCGTAGGGGCGATGCATCTCCTGCTCGAGCTCGATGTCCGCGATGCTGAGCTGCGGACCGAGCGGCACATGGCCGACCACATCCATGTTGTCGCTGCCGGGCTTCAGCGACGTCCATTGAGCGGACGCCGGGGCGATGGCCAGAGCGAGCGCCAGGACCGCGACGGCGGTCTTCATGATTGTCGAATGGACGGCTCTCGTCCGCATGGCGAACTCCTTCGGCAGGGTGGCAACAGGCTTCCGGGGCCCACACGGCCCCGACCGGTCAAAGTAACGTGATTCGGACCTCCCGCGCACGGGCGGAGGTGGCTAACGGGTCGCAAGCATGTCCACGAAATCACGGGGACGGATGACAACCACAGCCCGATAGGGAGACGTCGCCAGGAGGGCGCGGTCCCCGCTCACGATATACGGGGCTCCCGCAGCCACCGCGCAGGCCAGAAACTTGTCGTCATCCCCGTCCGCACAAACCGGTTCCGGTAGTGGCGGGGCCGGCACGAGCGTGGCGAAAGCGGCGATCAGGCGCAGGACGGGTTCAAGGTCCACATCGGGAAACCGCGCCGACAACCGTTCGCCGACCCGCACGTACTCACCGATGATCTCGCGGGACACCACGAACTCGATGGTCCCGTCGCGCCAAGCCGCAAGCACATCCCCCGGGGGGCCACCGAAGAACACACCCGATACGAAGACGTTGGTATCGACTACGGTCCTCACGCGGATCGCGCGGCGCGGATGGCTTCCGCTATATCGGACCTCCCTAGTCCGGCACGTCGCGCACTCTGGCGGGCCCGCGCAACGAGTTCGTCGAACTCCCGCATGGAAGGAGTCTCAATCACCTTGAGTACGACGGTCCCGTCATCCCCGGCGACCACGAACCGGGTGCCGGGGTCGAGGCCCAACCTTCGGCGGATCGCCTCGGGAATGACGACTTGGCCTCTTGACGAAAGCCGGGTTGTCGCGAAGTCGCTCATGACATGCATCTTACTGGTAAGATCAACTGGCGTCAACCGGTCGCGCGCCGGTCAGTTGGTGGCCTGGACGGGGTTCTACGACCGCTGGAGTCCCGGCCTGCCCGCCTCGACCACGAACGAGGCGCGCGTCTCCACCGGAGCCCCGGGCCGGGTGACGAAGGGCACGATGCGGTAGTCGGCGGTGAGCCGCTCCGGGGTCAGCGAACAGCGGACGTAGCCCCGCTGCCCGTTGAAGAAGTGGATGTGGGGGTTGCGGGCCAGCGCGTCGGCTGTGCCGGAGCGGGTGTCCTCTCCGTCTCCCCCGGAACTGATGGAAGTACCCACCAACTCGGCGCCCACGGCATTCGAGGACGGGTCGCGGAAGTCGGCCTTCAGGTCCGCCGCCCAGTTGCTGTGGATGTCCCCGGTCAGCACCACCGGGTTCGCCGGCCGGGTCTGGTCGAGGAAGGAGAGCAGCCGGTCCTGCGCCTCCGGGTAGCCGTCCCAGCGGTCCATGGAAACGCTGGGCTGCCCGTCCCGGGTCCCCTCCAGCCGCGCGATCATGACCTGGTTGGCGAGGACGTTCCAGCGACTTCCGGACCCTGCCAGCCCCTCAAACAGCCAGGTCTCCTGCTCGGCTCCCAGCATGGTGCGCCCGGCCTGGAGCCCCTCAGGGCAGAGCGGCCGGTTGCCGTCCCCGCACGCCTGGTCGGAGCGGTACTGGCGGCTGTCCAGCACGTGGAAGTCGGCCAGCTCGCCGAAGTGAAGCCGCCGGTAGACCTGGATGTCGGCGCCGCGCGGCATCGAGGAGCGCCGTAGCGGCATGAACTCGTAGAACGCCTGGAAGGCGGCCGAGCGGCGCAGCAGGAGCTCCGCGGGCGACTGCGCGTCCTCGGCCGCATCCGCGGCCCAGTTGTTGTCGACTTCGTGGTCGTCGAAGGTGATGGCCCAGGGGAACGCCGCGTGGGCTGCCTGCAGGTCCGAGTCGGACCGGTACAGGAGATAGCGGGCGCGGTAGTCGTCCAGCGTGAACACCTCGCCCGCCTCGTGCCTGCGAACCAGGTTGTCGCCGTACCCGACCTCGTAGATGTAATCGCCGAGGTGGAACACCAGGTCCAGTTCCTCGGCTGCCATGTGTCGATAGGCGGTGTAGTAGCCGTGCTCGTAGTTCTGGCAGGAGGCGAAGGCGAATCGGAGGCGCGCGGCGGGGGTGCCGGGAGCGGGAAGCGTGCGCGTGCGGCCGACCGGGCTCTGGTCGCTCCCCATCATGAACCGGTACCAATACGGCCGGTCGGCCTCGAGTCCCTCAACCTCCACATGGACCGAGTGACCCAGTTCGGGCACCGCCAACTGGGTGCCCCGGCGAACGACCCGCGAAAAGGTCTCGTCGGCCGCGACCTCCCACCGCACCGCGACCGGGTCGAGCGCCAGACCGGCGTCGCGAACCCCCTCCGCCGACAGCCGCGTCCACAGCACCATCCCCCCGGCGTCCGGATCGCCGGACGCGACCCCGGAGGGGAAGGGGGAGACGGCCAGCTGGGCCGTGCGGTCGCCCCGGCAGGCGCTCAGCGAACCCAGTGCAACGACACCCGCCAGATCGCGCCCGATTCTCACGAACTCGCGTCGTGACAGACGCCCGGCGGCAAGGTCGTACCAGTGCGTTGCCCTCGTCTTCACAGCCACCTCCGGGGGAGTGGGAGCGCCATCCGTTCGCTTGCACGGCACCTGCCCATATTATGGGACAACCGGTCGGGAACCCCAACCGGACAACCGGCCTCGAACCCCAACCGGATGAGCAACCCCCAACCCAGCCGGGCAACCGGTTCCGAATCCTGCTCCCGATGGCCGACCCCGAACACCCCGGACGAGAGAGGTTCATGCGACACCCATGGCGAATGGCGCTGGCGGCGGTTCTGCTCGGGTGCCTCCCCTGGTCCCCGTCGGCCGCCGCCGCCCAGCAGGCCGACCTGTCCACGCTGTGCTCCGTGGGCGCGCGCGGCGCCCGAGGGGCAGGGGGAGCGGCCTCACCCGCCGGGCAGACCCCCACCGACCTCTTCTGCTTCGATCTGCACGCGACCGCGGCGGGCCGGGGCGCGGAGGGCGTGGTGGAACTGGGGCGGGTGCCGGGCCCGTTCGGGGTCACGGTCACCGCCGGCGGGCATCACGTCCACAACCTGACGGCATGGATCCGCGGGCTTCCGCAGCCGGAAGAGCTCGGCCCCTACGCATCGTACGTGGCCTGGGCCACTCCGCCCACGCTCGATCCGGTTGTTCGCCTCGGCCCGGTGGGCAACGGACGCAATACGCTGGGTGAAATCTCCTTCAACAAGTTCCTGATCCTGATCACCGCGGAGGCCTCCGCGGACGCCACCGAGCGCGAAGGCCGTCTGGTGCTGCGCGGCCGCTCCCCCAGCAGCCTGATGGAGGCGCACGACCTTCTCGCCCAGGCCCCGTCGGCGCTGCGGGCGCCCTCAGGCGCGTCCCACGACCACATGGCGGCTGCCGACTCGGCCGAGTGGGCGCTGCCGCCGATGTACCCCGGCCTGCCCATGCTCCCGGGCATCATGGCCCTGCGCCCCCGCGTTAGCGCCCTGCTTCCCCAGGCCCCGGACCCGGAGCGCCTCCCCGCCGTCCGTCCGCGCCAACTGGTTCGGCTGGGCAACGGCGGCACCCTCGATCTGGAAGCGGGCTTCGTCCGGCGCGACATGGGCGGCCGCTCCCTGGTCATGCTCGCCTTCAACGGCCAGCAGCCGGGCCCTCTGGTGCAGGTGCCCGAGAACGCAACCATCTTCGTCAACTTCAGCAACCGCACCCCGCTGCCGACGGCCATCCACTGGCATGGCATCCGTCTCGACAACCGCTTCGACGGGGTTCCCGGGGTAACTCAGGACCCGGTGGAACCCGGGGAGACCTTCCGCTACCAGATCCATTTCCCGGACGCGGGCATCTACTGGTACCATCCCCATCATCGCGAGGACATCCAGCAGGAGCTGGGCCTCTACGGCAACCTGCTGGTGGACTCGCCCCGCCCCGACTACTACGGCCCGGTAAACCAGGAACAGGTGCTGATGCTCGACGACCTCCTCCTGGGCGAAGACGGCGTCGTGCCCTTCGGGGAGAACTCGGCCAACTACGCGCTGATGGGCCGTTTCGGGAACATCCTGCTCGTGAACGGCGAGCCGGAGTACACGCTGCGCGCCCGGCGAGGCGAGGTCGTGCGCTTCTTCCTCACCAACGTCTCCAATACCCGCACCTTCAACCTGTCGTTCTCCCAGGCGGACGAGGCCGATGATTCCCGGAGCGATTCTGCGCCCTCCGCGGATGGCGGCAGCGCACGCGACGACCTCGGCCTGCCGGAGGAGCCCTTGGCCGGCCGCAACGCTCCGGTTGGCCTACTCCCGGTCAAGGTGGTGGCGTCCGACGTCGGCAAGTTCGAACGCGAGGTGATGGCCGAAAGCGTCGTCATCTCCCCGGCCGAGCGCTACGTCGTCGAGGTGCGCTTCGACGAACCCGGCGAGTTCGTGCTCGCCAACCGGGTTCAGGCCATCAGCCACCGGGAAGGCGTCTTTTTCAGCGAGTCGCGCGTGATGGGAAGGGTCATCGTCGACCCCGAACCCACCCCGGCCGACCACGCTCACGCCTTTCGTACCCTCCGCGAGAACGAGGATGTCGCGCGGGACATCGACGCCTACCGGGAGGAATTCGACCGCCCCGTCGACCTTTCTCTTTCCCTCACTCTGGAGGTCGAGGACCTCCCCCGCCCCGTCGAGCAGTCGATGCTCTACGACTGGGTGTACTTCAACCCGGTGGAGTGGAGCGGCACCATGCCGGTGATGAACTGGGCAAGCGATGCCGGCCAGGCTCGCTGGATCGTGCGCGAGCCCGACACCGGGCGCGACAACATGGACATCCGCTGGCGCTTCCGCGTGGGCGATGTCGTCAAGGTCCGGCTCCACAACGACCGCAACGCCTTCCATGCGATGCAGCACCCGCTCCACATCCACGGCCAGCGCTTCCTGGTGCTGTCGCAAAACGGCGTCCCCAACGACAACCTGGTGTGGAAGGACACCGTCCTGCTGCCGACCGGCTCGACCACGGACATCCTGCTCGAGCTCTCCAACCCGGGCCGCTGGATGGTTCACTGCCACATCGCGGAACACCTCGAGGCCGGGATGAAGTTCGTCTTCGAGGTGGACCCGTAGCGCGAGACTTGCCGGATGGCGTCCGCCTGTCCCCATTGTGCGAAGCGCACAGGCGCTGCCTTTTTGATGCTCAGGAACGACACCTGGTTGGAGGAGCACCCATGAGAAAGCCACTGAAGCGAGATACCCTGTTCGCGAACACCGTGCTGCCTGCCGCCCTTGTGGCGCTGGCCGCGGCATGCGAGCCCGCCCCGCAGCCGGAAGCGGAAGCCCCCGAACCGGAACCCGGTGTGGCTGAGCCGCAGGTCGATGCCGCCCAACAGTTCGCCGATCTGGTGGCCGTGGATGCCGATCCGGTCGCGCTCACCGGAGTGAAGCTCATCGACGGCACGGGTGCGGCCGCGCGCACCGGCCAGACCGTCGTGATCGCCGACGGACGGGTGGCGGCGGTCGGAGACGACGGGGCCGTCGACGTCCCGGATGGCGCGGAAGTGCTCGACCTTTCTGGACACACCGTGATCCCGGGGCTGATCGGCCTGCACAACCACAGCTTCTACACGGCGGCCGGAGGCCGGGCGGCGCAGCTCTCCTTCAGCGCCCCCAGGCTCTATC
The DNA here is from genome assembly GCA_965232315.1 of Longimicrobiales bacterium. Lineage (GTDB taxonomy): Bacteria > Gemmatimonadota > Gemmatimonadetes > Longimicrobiales > Gaopeijiaceae > BD2-11. The sequence goes on from CBDDPN010000014.1 coordinate 57,872, forward strand.
TGGCCTCCGGCCTGACCACCATCCGCACCACGGGAGCCCGCGCCCCCTACGAGGAAATCAACCTGCGTGACGAAATCCAGGCCGGGCTCGCCGTCGGCCCCACCATTTTCGTCACCGGACCCTACCTCACCGGACAGCGGGGAAGCCGCACGATGGCGCAGCTGGACGGACCCGAGTCCGCCCGCCGGGTGGTGCGATACTGGTCCGAGGAGGGCGTGAGCTGGTTCAAGGCGTACACGTGGATCAGCCGAGCCGAGCTGGGCGCCGCGATCGAGGAGGCCCACGCCCACGGCATAAACGTCACTGCGCATCTTTGCTCAGTGGGTTACAGAGAGGCGGTGGCGCTCGGGATCGATAACCTGGAGCACGGCCTTTTCGCCAACAGCGAATACGATCCGTCCAAGCAGCCGGACGAATGCCCGCCCGGGTTTCGCAACACTTACGGGGAGCTGGACGTCAACGGCCCGGAGGTGCAGCAGACCTTCCGCGACATGGTCGACAACGATGTGTCGATGACCTCGACGCTGGCGGTCTACGAGATCTCCGTGCCGGGCCGGGGCCCCCTGGATCCACGGGTCTGGGAGGTGCTGGCGCCCGAGGTGTCCGCCGACGTTCGCGCACAGTTCGAGAGCATCCGTGCCGCGGGCCCAGGGGACGGCGTGGGTCTCTCCCCGGAGCTGCTGCGCATCGCGATGGACTACGAGTACGCCTTCGTTCAGGCAGGGGGCCGGCTGGCGGCCGGTGTCGATCCCACGGGTTACGGCGCTGCGCCCCCGGGACTCGGCGACCAGCGCAACTTCGAGCTGCTCCTGGAAGCCGGCTTCACCGCCCCGGAGGTGGTCGAGATCATGAGCGCCAACGGCGCCCGCGTCCTCGAGATCTACGACGACGTCGGCTCCGTCGAGGCCGGGAAGCGCGCCGATCTGGTGGTCGTGGAGGGCGACGTGGAGGGCGACGGCCACATCCGCAACACGCGTATCGTGTTCCGGCACGGCACCGGCTGGGACAGCCCGGCGCTCATGGAATCCGTGCGAGGCCTGGTGGGTATCCGCTAGGCTCGACCCCCAGGGGCCTCGCCGCGGACACCGCTCCGCGACGACGCTCGAACGTCCAGGATCGACATCAACGCGCCCCGCGCGCGTCCTGAAACCACGGAGGCACGCACGTGAAGCTCACCCGATTCGCGATGGAACGCTGGCAGTCCGTCTTCGAGCACCGCGTTCGCTACAACCTGTCCGAAAGCGGAGTCGATCCGCTCTCTCTGGATGAACTGCTCGAACTCACCGGGGTGGAGAACCTGGGAGCGGCGAGCCTCGGCTACGGGCAGTCGAACGGGTCGGACGAATTGAGGGCCCGTATCGCCGCCCTCTACGACAACGTCAGCCTCGACGAAGTGGTGGTGACCACGGGCGGCGCCGAGGCCAACATGGCCGCCTGCTGGCAGCTCATGGAGCCGGGCGCGCCCGCGGCCGTCATGGTCCCGAACTACATGCAGGTGCCCGGGCTGGTGCAGAACTTCGGCGGACTGGTGCGCCCCTTCGAGCTGCGGGAAGAGGACGGCTGGCAACCCGACCTCGACCAGCTGCGCGCCATTCTGGACGACGACGTGCGCTTCATCCTGATCACCAACCCCAACAACCCGACCGGCGCGTGCCTCACCCCCGAGTCGCGGCGCGGCATCGTCGAGGCGGCGGACCGCGCGGGGGCGTGGATCCTCTCCGACGAGGTCTACCAGGGGGCGGAGCTCTCCGGCGTCACCACGCCGTCCATGTGGGGCGAGTACGAGCGCACCATCGTGACCAACTCCCTCTCCAAGGCGTACGGCACGCCGGGGCTCCGCATCGGCTGGATCGTGGCCCCGGCCGACATTACCGAGACCCTGTGGGCGCGCACCGACTTCACCACCATCACCCCTGCGACGCTTTCCGACATCCTGGCGACCGCCGCCCTCGCCCCCGAGGCCCGCGACCGCATCCTCGCGCGCACGCGTTCGATCCTCCGCAACAACCTGCCGCTGGTCACAGACTGGATGGAGTCCTGCAGCGGGCTCTTCAGCTATCAACGGCCCGACGCGGGCGCCATCTGCTACGTCCGCTACGACGCCCCCATCAACTCGAGCCGCCTCGCCGAGAAGCTGCGCGCCGAGAAGTCCGTCCTGGTGGTGCCGGGCGATCACTTCGGCATGGACCGGTACCTGCGACTGGGATTCGGGCCGCCCGAGCACGAGCTGCTGGAGGCGCTGGAAAAGATGGGCGACGCGTTCGCGGAGGTGACGGCGTAGGCATCGGCTAAAGGGAGCCTCGTGGAGCGACCCACTCCACATCCTGTCCCGTGACCCGCGCTATCGTGTCGAAGTCCGTGTCGTAGTGCAGAACTGCGATCCCGGCGCCCTCCGCGGCGGCTGCGATGATCAAGTCCGGGATGGGCACCCGGTGTTGCCCCCGGCGGGCGAGAATACCCTGAACAGTGATGGCTCTCTGGAAGACGGCTTCCGTCAAGTCGATATGCCGATAGGCCAGATGCCTCCGAACCCGGACACGAGCATGCTCCGCATGGTTGCGTGTCGAGTAGAGGACTTCGAGGTCGACGATCGCGCAGGTCGCCGCACGTCCTGATTCGATGATCGGGGACAGGCGCACGCGGACGTCCGGATGTTCCATTCGCGACAGCGCGCTCTTATCGATCAGGTAGGTCACGGGTCGATCAGGTAAGTCACGGGCGTTCCGCGCGAAATGAGGGACGCCAGGCTCCCGCCATGATGTCCTCGTCGGCCAGATCAAGCCCATCCATACGGGTCAGCGCCTCTATTTCCCTGCGCCTGGCCTCGCTGCGCAGGACTTCGCGCAGCGCAGTGTCGATGGTGTCCTTGATCGAGGATGTGCCCAGCAGCAACTGCACCTGCTCGATTAGGCCGTGGTCCACTTCAACGCTGGTCTTTCTCAATGGATGCCTCCAGAACGCGTAAGTGATATATTTGATATCCTAACAAGGATATCCACGATGGGCAATATGGAATATCCCACCGGCGCATCGTTCCGGGCTTCCGCCATCCATGGCCAGTGCGTTCGTTACCGAGGACCGTTAGGATCGGATGCCCCGCTGCGAGGACAGCTTCCATTCCTGCCGCCACCCGCATGCCCGACACCCCACCATCCCCCCGCCTCATCTCCCTGGACGCCTTCCGGGGCCTGACCATCGCGGGGATGGTGCTGGTCAACAATCCGGGGAGCTGGGCCTACGTGTATGCGCCGCTCGCCCACGCCGAGTGGCACGGGTGGACCCCGACCGACCTCATCTTCCCGTACTTCCTGTTCATCGTCGGCGTGGCCATGCCGTTCTCGTTCCGGCGGCGGCTTGCCCAGGGCACGGGGCGCCGCGAGCTATTCGCGCACGTCGTCCGCCGTTCGCTGATTCTGATCGCCCTAGGCCTCGCCATGCGCGCGATCCCGGACTTCGATTTCGGCGAGATGCGCCTGTACGGCGTGCTCCAGCGCATCGGGCTTGTGTACTTCGCCGCTGCCGGGCTGTACCTGTGGACCTCCGCCCGCGGGCGGGTCATCGCGACCGTAGCACTCCTGCTGGGCTACTGGGCCGTGATGATGCTCGTTCCGGCTCCCGGATCCGTGGCGGGTGATCTCTCTCCGGACGGAAACCTCGCCGCCTACGTCGACCGCCTGCTCCTGGACGGGCGGCTGTGGGCGGGCAGCTGGGATCCGGAAGGCCTGCTCTCCACCTTCCCTGCCGTTGCGACCTGCCTCCTGGGCATCTTCTGCGGCGAATGGCTCAAGTCCGGGCGTCCCGGCCACAATCTCGCAAGGGGAATGTGGGGCGCGGGGGCGGCGCTGGTGCTGCTGGGACTGGCCTGGGACGTGGTCTTCCCCATCAACAAGAACCTGTGGACCAGCTCCTACGTCGTCTTCACCGCCGGTACCGCGCTTCTAGTGCTGGGCACGATGTACTGGGCCCTCGAACTCAGGAGATGGCGAGGCGCCGGGAGCGCGCCGCTCGTCGCGTGCGGCATGAACTCCATCGCCATCTTCGTCGCGTCGGGCATGGTTGCCAAGACCATGGGCCGCATCCCCGCCGGCGGCCCCGCGGACTCATCGCTGCACGACTGGATCTTCCGCAACGGATTCCAGTCCTGGGCGGGCGACTACAACGGCTCGCTGGCCCTCGCGCTCGCGCAGGTCGCCTTCTGGCTCGCCGTCGCGTGGCTGCTGCACAAACGCCGAGTGTACGTCAGGATCTGATCGCCCGGGCGGACACCGAAGCCTCGTTCGGATCACGCACGGCCCGCGCCTGCCGACCTCAACCCGAGCCGCCGCCATCCACCCCTGACGCGGGTTCGCGTCACCCGCAGGTCGCCCAGGGGTCCTCGACGGCAATACCGGCTCCATCGAAGTCCCGAACATTCCTTGTCGCCACCGACGCACTCATGGAACGAGCGATCGCCGCGATCTGGCAATCGGCCAGCGCGATCGGCCGGCCCGATTTTCGTCGCTCGGCAGCGATCGCGGCATAGGCGCGCGCGGCCTCACGATCGAAGGGCAGCACGCGGTTGTCGAACAGCTCTTCGAAGGCGCGATCCGCCGCTTCGACGAGATTCTGCCTGCGTCTTCCCCAGGGGAGGAAGGCGATGCCGGTGCGAACCTCTGCTTCCGTCACCGCCGTCACGAAAAGGTCGCGTTCCGGACGGGCATCCAGCCAGGCGACCACCGCGGGCTCCGGATGAAGGCGCATGAGTTCCGAGACGACGTTCGTGTCGAGAATCACCATGGTCCGCCGACCTCAGTCGAATCGAGGCGGTTCGCGCATCGGTTCGCGCGGAGGGATATCCAGTTCGACCCCACCCAGGGGCTTGAACAATTCGTGGAGCGCGCTCCCCAGCCCCTTCGCGGGGGTCCGCCTTCGACCGACCGCCCTTCGCAGGATGATGCGTGCTTCTTCCTCCATCGAACGCCCGCGCTCGGCGGCCCTTACCCGAAGACGTGTCTTCACTCCTTCCTCCAGATTGCGGATGGTAATGCTCGCCACGCGTGCCTCGCTGCCTGCGTCGGGTGCCCTCATTGCCCAGGAACTCTGTCCTCAAGATGCCTGATGATAGCAATGCATGCAATGCTATCATCTCGACACCGGAAACCGCGCAATCCTGGAAACCGGCAGGATCGGCGTTCGTCGGGGCCCTTCCATCTCCCGCAGGAGACGGCTCCGAGCCTCAGACCTCCTCCAGCTTCTCCTCGAGCAGCTGGTAGGCGATCGGCAGAAAATCCCGCTCGCTTATGATCCCGATCAGCTTGCCGTTCTTTTCCACCGGAAGCGCGGAGACGCGATGCTCGCGCATGATGCGGATGGCGTCGAGGGTCGAGGTCTCGGGCTCCACGGTGACCACGTCGGACGCCATGATGGTGCGGATCGGATCCGACTCGGCGGAACCCGGGGCTCCGGAATCCGCAACCAGCCGCAGGATGGCGCGGTATGACACCAGGCCGACCAGCGTGTGGTCGTCATTCTCCACGAGCACGTGGCGGATGTTCTGCTTGTCCATCAGGAAGGCGGCCAGCTCGATCGGCTCGTCCTCGTGTACCGTGAACAGGTCGGTCACCATGTACTGCTCGACCTTCAGGTAGTTGTAGCGCCAGCCGCCCGCCTCCCAGATCTCGGCAGGCGTCCATGTGTGCGCCGGACGCGGGTCCTGTTGCCGGTGGGCCATCCCGGAGGTGAGCGCCGTCATCCGTTCTGCGGCGGTTCCCTGTCCGCTCATGCTGCGCAGCGACCTGAGCTGCCACATCGCGCCGGTCATGCCGGACTGGACGCGCCCCTGAATGATGCCCAGGTAGTGGTCGATCTCGGTCTGCTCGATCCCGAGCTCCTCCAGTCCGCTCCGCGACAACGGCAAGAGCTCGCCCAACAGCAGGTCGCGCGCGCTCACGGTCTCTCCGCTGAGCCAGTAGAACCCGGCGTCAAGCCCCCGCCGGCTCGCTGCCACGAAATTGGACTTGGCGTAGTCGAAGTCCATCCGGCTGGCCACGTCTCCGTATTCCCTGGCGCCCCCGACCACGAGACCGATCCAGAAGGCGGCGTTGGCGACTTCGTCCATCACCGTGGGACCCGAAGGCAGCACGCGGCACTCGATGCGCAGGTGCGGTTTGCCCTCGCTGATCCCGTAACACGGGCGATTCCAGCGGTACACCGTGCCGTTGTGCAGCTGCAGCGCCGGCAGTCGCGGGACGCCGCCCCGCCCGAGCACCGCAAACGGATCCTCCGTCACTTCCCCGGCCAACAGCACCCGGAATCGCGCGATGTCGTCCTGGAAGAGCTCGGTGACCGAGTTCTTCACCCACCTCTCGCCAAAGCGCACGCGCGTGCTCGTCTGGCGCAGGTGAGGGGTGGCGCTGCGCGTGTCCATCGACTGCTCGAAGAGAGCGATGCGGGTTTCGTGCCACAGCCGCTTGCCGAAGAGGAGCGGCGAGTTGACGCAAGCCGCGAGCACGGGCGGCGTCACCAGTTGGGCCACGTTGTAGAAGCTCGGAAACTCCTCCGCGGAAACCTGGAGATGCACCTGGTAGCTGGTGTTGCACGCCTCCACCATCACCGAGTCGTGTTCGACGAAGATCTCGTCCGTCCCCTCGATGCGCAGCCGGTACGCCGAGCCGCCGCGGATGCGGTTGAGCGCATCATTGAGGGCGTAGTAGCGGGGCATGGGCGTGATGCTGTCCATGGAGAGGTCGGACTTGCCCAAAGTCGGCAGGATACCGCACAGCACGACATCGGCCCCCTCCCGTTTCGCCGCGGCGCGCGCCTCGGCGATCACCTCTTCGATTTCCACCTGCATGGCCGAAAAACAGCGGCCCGTCAGGAGCTTGGGCTGGAGGTTGGCCTCCATGTTGAAGAGCGCCAGCTCGGTCGTGAAGGTCCCCTTTGGGAGATGCGCGAGGACATCGAGGGCGGCGTTCGCCGGACGCCAGCCCCGGTCGACAAGGAACAACTCCTGCTCGACCCCGAAGCGCCGGATTCCGGACTCGATCATTCCCTGGGCTAGCATCTCCTCAAGGGCCTTGAGATCGCGCAGCATCGCCTTGGTGAAGGCGCGGATTTCCGCTGAGTCCCGTCCTTTGCCTACGTCCAGGCGTCCCATCGTCCCTCGTCTCTTGACCGGGTGGAACAGCATTTGGCCGCCCGCGCGGCGCGGGTGCCCATGGGCGCAGTTTACCCAAGACGCCAGCGTAGCGCGAGTGGCCGCGGGGCATGCGGCACACCCACCAACAAAGGTGCGGTGAGCCAACCTCAGGGCGCCTGCGACGCGCGAGCGTCCGCGCGGCATCTGCCCGCGACAGGTCCCTGAAGGTCGGGGCGGCTACGGTCGTGATCTGCGAAGACGACCGCTACCCGGTAAAGGTGGCGATCTCCTGCAGGGTCTTCTTCCCGATGACCGGCACCCTCGCATCCTCCGCCGGATACCCCGTTACGAGCAGCAGGAACGGACGCTCGTTCGCGGGGCGGCCCAGGATCCGGTTCAGGAACCGCATGGGGCTGGGCGTGTGGGTCAGCGAGGCCAGTCCCGCGTGGTGCAGGGCCGCGATCAGCAGGCCCGTGGCGATGCCGACCGATTCGCTGACGTAATAGTTCTTGCGGCGGGTGCCGTCCGGCAGCAGCGCGTAGCTCTCGGCGAAGATCACGATGAGCCAGGGCGCGATCTCCAGGAAGGGCTTGTGCTCGTCGGTGCCCAGCGGCGCCAGCGCCTCGAGCCACGCATCGGGGGCGCGTCCGCGGTAGAAGGCCTGCTCCTCCTTCTCCGCCGCCCCCCGAATCTGTTTCTTGACACCCGGGTCGCCCACGACGACGAAGTGCCACGGCTGGTGGTTGGCGCCGTTGGGGGCGGATCCGGCGGCGAGCAGGCAATCCTCGATGATTTCGCGGGGCACCGGACGAGGCGAGAAGTCGCGAACGGTGCGCCGGCGGCGGACGTCTTCCCGGAAGGCGCGCGCCCGGGCGCACATCTCCTGCACGGGATACTCCCGGTAGTCAACCAGCGGCATCAGCCTGGCGGTCATCTCCGGCTCTCGATCATTTCCACGATCATTCGGCGGCTTTCCGGATTCCATTGGGGCGGATCCTCTGCGCTCGCGATCTCCAGCCCGAGATGGAACACCAGGCGCGCCAGGCGCGCCGCCTTCTCGTTGTCGATCAGCTCCGGCTCATCGCTCGGCCTGTGGTAGTCTTCATGGGTCCCGTTGAAGAAGAAGAGGACGGGGACGCCGTTGCGCGCGAAGTTGAAGTGGTCCGAACGGAAGTAGAAGTTCTCCTCGGGCCACAGGTCGTCGATGGCGGTCATGCCCAGTTCCGGATGGGCCGCGTTGACGCGCTCGAGCGTGGCGCCCAGGTCCGAGTGCTCCTTGCCGATGGCCACGATGGTGTCGGGCCAGTTTCGGCCCACCATGTCCATGTTGAGGTTGGCCACCATGCGCCCGGACGCCACCGGTTCAGGAGGGTCATCGGCATAGGCGCGGCTTCCGAGCAGACCCCGCTCCTCTCCGCTCACCAGCAGGAACACCGTCGACCGCGGCGGCGCTTCCTCCAGCGAAGCGAACGCCTCGGCGATCTCGATGACCGCCGCCGTCCCCGAGGCGTCATCGTCCGCGCCGTTGTAGATGCTGTCCCCGCTCGCGTCCGGCCGTCCCACGCCCACGTGGTCCATGTGGGCGCTGAACACGACGTACTCGTTGCGTAGCTCCGGGTCGCTTCCCGCCAGAATGGCGACCACGTTGGGCGCGTCGACCGGCTCGGCATCGGCTGCGGCTCGCGGTGGGCGGAAGGCATAGCGGTGGATGAACGCCCCGCCGTCCCCGCCGGGTTCGAGCCCCATGGCGGCGAACACCTCCGCGATCCACGAGGCGGCTTGCTCGATCTCCGGGCTGGGCGTCGCACGCCCGCGCATGGAGTCATGGGCCAGAACCCCGATATACCCGCAAAAGTCGGCCTCGATTATGGTCTCCGCGGCCGCCTCGGCACCCGGAGCGGAGCCGGTCGACGGATCGCGCATCCCGTCCTCCCCGGCACAGGCACCGGACCCCATGCCGACCAATGTCCATGCGAACGCGCGCCAACCCCATGCCCTGCATCTCACGGCTTTGCTCCTCGTTCGGGCGGTTCTAGCTTTGCGACCATGGGGCTCCCAGGCCAGGGTCCCCGACCCAAGATAAACGCCCCGCCCACGGATTGCCCCATGGAATGGATTGCCTCTCCCGAAGCCTGGATCGCGCTGGGAACCCTGACGGTTCTGGAAATCGTCCTCGGGATCGACAACATCGTGTTCATCACCATTCTCTCGGGCAAGCTTCCTCCGGAAAAGCAGCCCTTCGCGCGCCAGCTCGGCCTGGGGCTCGCGATGCTGACCAGAATACTGCTGCTGTTCTCACTGGTGTGGATCATGCGCCTCACGGTCCCGCTCTTTTCGGTGTTCGGGCACGCCGTGTCCGGGCGCGACCTGATCCTGGTTGCGGGCGGGATGTTCCTCCTGATGAAGGCGACGACGGAAATCCATCATCGGCTCGAGGGAGACGAGGGGAAAACCGAGGATGCCGGCAAGGCGCGCTGGGGCTCCACGTTCGCGGGTGTCATCACGCAGATCGTGCTGCTGGACATCGTGTTCTCCCTGGATTCGGTGATTACCGCGGTGGGAGTCGCTGAGCATGTGGCCGTAATGGTGATCGCCATCGTGATCGCCGTGGGGGTCATGATGATCTCCGCGGAATCGGTCGGAGCATTCGTCCTCCGGCATCCGACCGTCAAGATGCTGGCGCTGAGCTTTCTGCTCCTGATCGGCATGTCGCTGGTCCGCCGAAGGCCTCGGCCACCATGTGCCGAAGGGATACATCTACTTCGCCATGGGTTTTTCGCTGCTCGTGGAGACGCTGAATCTGAGGGCGAAGAAGACGAAGAAGAGGCCGGTCGCGCTACGTGCCCGCTACCACTCGGCCTCTGCGGACCCCGCATCCGGCGAAAACTAGCGGCCTTCCGGCCACCACCGGAATACCAGAAACCCCCGGACCGGCGCTGGTTCGGCCGGCCCGGGGGTTCACCACCCCACCACACCTCGATTCAGCTGGTTCTCACCCTCTCGAACCGAGCAGGGGAACCGTTGGCACATCCGTCACACCTGCAGATACCGGTCGAGCGTCACGCGCCAGAAGTCGCAAAATGCGCGCTTCCCGATGCCTCCCTTCGTCCTCCGCCCTTGACGCCGCTCTTCCCAGATGCCTGATGCGCTCTTCCGTGCTCATCCTCTCTCTCCCCTGTTTCCCGCTTGCCTACGCGACAACGGTGCGCCCGGTTTCAGCGGGATCGGTTCGACGCCCAGATGTATAAGCAAGATGCGTGCCGTACATGAGCCCTGGCGGCGCGCGACGCAGGCTCGCCGGTTTGCCATCGGGCCCCGGCTCCGGTAGGCTGAAGTTCGCACTTCCGGCCGCTTGAGCCCGGCAAGACTTCGCTTCAGAGAGACGAACCTTGAGCGCCTCCCCGCAGAACTCCTTCTTTCGCCGCTACCTGCTCCCCGGATTCGTCTTCCAGTCGGTCGTGATCGCAGGCGGCTACGGTACCGGACGCGAACTCGTCGAGTTCTTCCTAGGGTACGGCCCTCGCGGCGGGCTGCTGGCCATGGTGCTCGTCTCCACGGTCATCTGGAGCGCGACGTGCGCGGTCAGTTTCGACTTCGCCCGCCGCTTCTCCACCTATGACTACCGGACGTTCTTCCGGCGCCTGCTGGGCGGGCGCTGGTGGGTGGTGTACGAAGTAGCGTATCTCGCGTTTCTGATGCTGGTGCTGGCGGTCATCGCGGCCGCGGCCGGCAGTATTCTCGAAGAGACCTTCGGTCTGAGTTACGCCACGGGGGTAGTGGGGATGATCGTGGCGATCGGATACCTGGTGTTTCGCGGCTCAGCCACCATCGAGCGCTTCTTCGCGGGCTGGTCCTTCGTGCTGTACGCCGTCTTCGTCCTGCTCTTCATCCTCTGCTTCGTATCTTTCGGGGGAGAGATTTCCGAGAGCTTCGCGACCGTTCCGGCGGGTGAAGGCTGGTTCCTGGGGGGCGTGCGCTACGCCGCCTACAACCTCGCGACCATTCCCGGACTCCTCTTCGTCGTGCGCCATGTCGGCTCGCGCCGGGAGGCGGTCTCGGCGGGTCTGCTCGCCGGCCCCATCGCGATGATCCCCGGGCTGTTCTTCTACCTCGCCATGGCCGGGCAGTACCCGGAGATTCTCGACCGCACCGTTCCCGCCAACGCCCTCCTCGAACTGCTCGGCATGCGCTGGTTCCAGTTGGCGTTCCAACTGGTGCTCTTCGGCACCCTGATCGAAACCGGCGCGGGGATGATTCACGCGGTGAACGAGCGCATCGCGCCGATGTACGCACGCCGCCGGGCGAGCATGCCTCCAAGGTTCCGTATCGGGATCGGCGTGGGCCTGCTCGCGGGCGGCGCCCTCATCGCGCAGTTCGGGCTGATCGATCTGATCGCACGCGGCTACGGCACCATGACATGGGTGTTCCTGGCCGTCTATGTGTTGCCGGTCCTCACGATCGGGGTGTGGCGGCTTGTGCGCGCGGGGCCGATTTAGCCCTCAGCGTCCCGGCAGGCAACACTTTCGTAACAGAGACGCTCTGCCCTCGCTCAAGCGGTTCCGACCCCTCCCCCGCACCGATAGCTTACGATGGTCCTGCCCGGATTCCGCACCGGCCCCACCCCAATCGAGAGATGGCCCGACGAGAGATGACGCGCCGAGAGAGAAGCCTCCGGGGACACCGGAGAATGAGACCTGGGCTGTCCAGCACGGCGTGGATGCTGTTGGTTGCGTGCGGCGGAGCCTCGCAGGACACCGCCCGGGAAGTGATTCAGAACAAGGGATCGGATACTCTGATCACCGTGGCGCAGGCCTGGGCGGAATTGTACAGCGCGGTGGATTCCACGGTCGCCGTCGCGGTCTCCGGGGGCGGCTCCGGCACCGGCATCTCAGCGATGATCAACGGCACGGTCGACATCGCCAACTCCAGCCGCCAGATGCGCTCCAGTGAAGTCGACGCCGCGCGCGCGAACGGAAACGACCCCATCGAGCACCTGGTAGGCTACGACGCGCTGGCCGTGTACATGCACGCCGACAATCCTCTCAACGTCCTGAGCATGCGGCAGCTCGCGGGCATCTTCGGAGACGACGGGGCGATCGAACGCTGGAGCCAGCTGGGCATCGAGATTCCGGGCTGTCCGTCGGATGAGATCGTCCGCGTCAGCCGCCAGAACAACTCCGGCACCTTCGCCTACTTTCGCGAAGCGGTTCTCGACGACAGCGACTTCAAGCTGGGATCCCACGACATGCACGGCTCGAAGGACGTCGTGCACCTGGTCGCCCACACGCCGTGCGCGATCGGCTACAGCGGACTCGCCTTCGCCACCGAGGAGGTCAAGATGCCCTGCCTGCTCGACAGCGAGGACACGCCCTGCGTCTCGCCTTCCATGGAGACCGCACTGGACGGCAGCTACCCGATCTCCAGGCCTCTTCTCATGTACACGCCCGGCGATCCGGTGGGCGAGGTGAGGAAGTACCTCGACTGGGTCCTGAGCGACGAGGGTCAATGCATCATGCTGGAGCTGGGGTACACGCCGGCGATGTCCGCCGAATGCGCCCTGTAGCCGCGTTGCCCGACACGGACCAGCCACCTCGGACTCTCCTCCCATGACTTCCGATGCGCTGGCCCGCTCGCGCGACTTTGATCGCCGCGGCCCCGCCTGGTACATGGACCGGGCCGTCACCCTCTTCGTGTTCGTGGGCGGCATTTCGGCGATCCTGTTCATCGTCGGCATCTTCGCCTTCATCGCGCGCGAGGGATTCGGCTTCGTGATCACCGAATTCGACGCGGGCGAGTTTTTCGGGTCGATCGCCTGGCGGCCTACGTCTGTGATCGAGGCCACCTACGGGGCGCTGGCGCTGATCGTGGGCACGGCCAGCATCACCGGCCTGGCGATGGTGGTCTCGATTCCCTTCTCGCTCGCCGCCGCGGTCTTCATCGGCGAGTTCGCCAGCGGCCGGGTGCGCGAGACACTGAAAGTGCTGGTCGAGCTGCTCGCCGCCATCCCGTCGGTGGTGTGGGGCTTCATCGGCCTGAGCATCATGAACCCCCTGATCATCGACACCTTCGGGGTGCCCATCGGGCTCAATGTCCTGAACGCCGGGGTCATTCTGGGTCTGATGGCAGCGCCCATCATGACCACGATAGCGGAGGACGCCCTCAAGGCGGTTCCCGATGGCTATCGCGAAGCGGCGGAGGCACTCGGCGCCACACGCTGGCAGGTGATTCGCAAGGTCGTGATTCCCGCCGCCAGGAACGGGCTGGTCGCGGCCGTGCTGCTGGGGGTCGGGCGGGGATTCGGCGAAACCATGGTCGTGCTCATGGCCAGCGGCCACGCGATCAACCTGCCCGACAGCGTCTTCGATGCCGTGCGCGCACTCACGGCCACCATCGCCGCGGAACTCGGCGAGACCGCCGTGGGATCCGACCACTACCGGGCGCTCTTTACGCTGGGCATCCTGCTCTTTGCGGTAACCTTTGCCATCAACCTCACCGCGGACGTGATCGTGCGCGGGATCCGCAGGAAGGGCTGACGGACAGGGCGATGACGACGGCACCCATGGACCTGTTCGAAGGCACCCGGCGCAACGCGCGCGATCGCCGGGTGGAGCGGCTGGTGCGCAACCTGCTGGGGCTGATGACCACGCTGCTGATCGTCCCGGTGGTGATCGTCCTCACCCTGTTGGTGGTGCGGGGCGGCCCTGTGATCTCATGGGAATTCCTCACCACGCCCCCGGTGGACGGGATGACCGCGGGCGGCATCCTGCCCGCGCTGGTGGGGACGGTCTGGCTGGTGGCGGTGGCGCTTGTCGCTTCCGTCCCGGTGGGAGTGGCGGCCGCTGTCTACCTCAGTGAATACGCGCCCGACAACTGGCTCACGCGAACCATCAACCTCGCCATCATCAACCTGGCCGGGGTGCCGTCGATCGTGCACGCCCTCTTCGGGGTGGGCGCGTTCGTGCTCTTCTTCCGCTTCGGAACCAGCATCCTGGCGGCCAGCCTCACGCTGGCGGTGATGACGCTTCCGGTCGTCATCGTGTCCACCCGCGAAGCGCTGCAGGCGGTGCCGAGAGCCTTCCGCGAGGCCTGCTGGAACATGGGAGCGACACGCTGGCAGACCATCCGCCGCATCGTCCTCCCCAATGCCCTGAGCGGCATCCTCACCGGAATCATCCTCGAAGTGTCACGCACATCGGGAGAAACCGCCCCCATCATGTTCACGGGCGCTGCCTTCTTCCTCCCCTTCCTGCCCCAGGGCGTGCTGGACCAGACCATGGCGATGTCGCTGCACCTGTTCGTGATCGCCACCCAGGTTCCCGACGCTCCGGACGCGCTGCCCTTCGGCGTGGCGCTCGTCCTGATTTCCATGGTGCTGGTGATGAACGCGCTCTCCATCGCCTTTCGCGTCTACGTGCGCGGCCGGAAGAAATGGTAGCGGACGGCGCGCGGAACGGAAGCCGAGCCCCGAAGGACCAGGCTCCCGCGAAGGTTATCGTGCAGAACCTCACGATTCGCTACGGCGACCGTGTCGCGCTGCGGGGTCTGGATCTCTCGATTCGTCAGAACGAAATCCTGGGCATCATCGGTCCCGCGGGCTCGGGCAAGACCTCGTTCCTGCGCGCGCTCAACCGCATGGACGAGTTCATCCCCGAAATGGACGTCGAAGGCCACATCACCTTCGACGGCCATGATATCCGGCGGGTCCGCAACGTTTACGCCCTGCGGAGCCGCATCGGCGTGGTCTTTCCGCTCCCCGTGGGTCTGCCGCTGACGGTATACGAGAACGTGGCCCTGGCGCCGCGTCTGCGGGGCGTGCGCAGGCGCAGCGAGCTCGACGAGATCGTCGAGCGGTGCCTGCGGCGGGCCGCCTTGTGGGACGAGGTCAAGGACCGTCTCAACTCGCTGGGAAGCCTCCTCTCCGGAGGCCAGCAGCAGCGTCTGACCATCGCCCGCGCGCTTTCCCAGGAACCCGACCTGCTGCTGCTGGACGAGTTCTCGATCGCCGTCGATCCGGTCACCACGATGCGCATCGAGGACGTCCTCAAGGACCTCAGGAAAGAGATGTCGATCGTTCTGGTGACGAACCTTGTACAGCAGGCCCGGCGACTCGCGGACCGCACCGCCTTCTTCCTGACCGGCGAGCACATCGAGACCAACTACACCGCGCAGATCTTCGGCGGGGTCGTGAAGGATCCGCGCACGCACGACTATATCGAGGGACGTTTTGGCTAGGCTCGTCCCCGCTTCGGCACCCCCTGCGATCGCGACCCGCGGTCTCAACCTCTGGTACGGAGATTTTCAGGCTCTCTTCGATGTGAACCTGGACATCAAGCAGGGCATCATCACCTCTCTCATCGGCCCCTCGGGCTGCGGCAAGTCCACCCTGCTGCGCAGCTGCAACCGCATCACGGAGCGGCTCGGGTACGTCCGCACCACGGGAAGCATCGAGATCCTGGGCCAGGACATCTACGCCCCGGAGGTGGAGCTGGTACAGGTGCGCAAGCATGTCGGGATGGTGTTTCAGCGCCCCAATCCCCTGCCCCTGTCCATCCGCGACAACGTGATCTTCGGGCACAGCCTGCACGCCCGAGGTCAGCGCGTCTCGCGCGCGCGCAGGAAGGAGCTGATCGAGGGGGCGCTACGGAAGGTGCTGCTCTGGGACACGGTCAAGGATCGTCTCGACGACCCCGCCACCCAGCTGTCGCTGGAGGAGCAGCAGAAGCTCTGCATCGCGAGGCTGATTCCGGTGAAACCGACCGTGCTGCTCATGGACGAGCCCTGCTCCGCGCTCGACCCCAAGGGGACCGAGGCGGTGGAAGAACTGATCCGGGAGTTGCGGGGCGAGTTCACGATCCTGATCGTGACCCACAACATGGCGCAGGCGCGGCGGACCAGCGAGGAAACCGTGTTCATGCTGATCGGCAAGGTGATTGAGCACGGCCCCACCGAAGACGTCTTCCTGAACCCGCAGCATCGGCAGACCGCCGATTACATCGAGGGCCGCTACGGCTGAGCGTCGACCCGGCGCCCCTCCGAGCAGCGATACGCCCGACAGGAAGCGATACGCCCGACAGGATTCGAACCTGTGACCTCTGCCTCCGGAGGGCAGCGCTCTATCCAGCTGAGCTACGGGCGCATGGTACAGCTGTAACCGCGAACTCCCCCCGCGCGGAGCGCACGGAATAAGCCGAGTTCTGTCCCCGCCCGAAGACGGGGGAGGATCATCTATCTGGGACCGGCATCGCTGCCGGCCTCGTGCGGCCTACCCGGGACTCGGGTGGAGCGGGCGACTCCTCGTCCTCTATTCGGCCTTGCTCCAGGTGGGGTTTGCCATGCGACCCCTGTTGCCAGCGGCCCGGTGCGCTCTTACCGCACCCTTTCACCCTTGCCTGTGCCCCGGAGGGCCATCGGCGGTCTGCTCTCTGCGGCACTTTCCGTCGGCTTGCGCCGCCCGGGCGTTACCCGGCACCCTGCCCTGTGGAGCTCGGACTTTCCTCCGGCGGACAAGCCGGCCGGCGATCCTCACTCGTGCGCTCCGCTTCCCCGGGTTTCTGGAAGGAACCCCGGAGACGGGAGCAACAAAGCTATAGACGCAGGGGAGCGGAGTAAAGCAACGGACGAGTCGAATCGGGAGCGTCCGGCCTCGTCGCAGTCTGGTTTCGTCGCACTCTGGGTTTGGAATCAGAAGATCGGTACATTGAGCTCCGGCCAGGCGGGGCGCTCCCGGGAACCCGTTCAGACGGGGCTCGCGAAGCGCGCTCCCGCCTCCCCGCCGTACGAACCAGCCCCCAGGGATCCCCGGCGAGACCCCTGTGAGCCCCGAGTGGCCCCTGCGAATAGCGGAGAGGAGAGCACGAATGAGAGCCTTGTCGTTCGATAAGCCCTGGGCACGGACCTTCGGCGGGGCACGGATCTTCTGCGGGGCGCGGGGCGCCATGGGTGATGGTCCTCGACGCCTTCCGGCGCGACCGTCGCTGCTGTTGCAGGCGGTAGTCGGGCTGGCGCTCGCAGCCTGCATCGGCTGCGGGGATCGCTCGCCGACGGGCGGGCCCGTGTTTCCCGAGTCGTGGCGGTATCGGGATACACCCGCCCCCGTCACCGCGACCAGCGGGATGGTCGTTTCGACGGACGAACTCGCCAGCCAGGTCGGTGTCGACGTCCTGAGGTCCGGCGGCAACGCGATGGACGCCGCCGTCGCGGTGATGTTCGCATTGGCGGTGGTCAACCCGGAGGCAGGGAACCTCGGAGGTGACGGGTTTCTGGTGCTCCGGACGGCGGACAGCGAAACGGCGGCGCTCGACTTCCGCGCCCGCGCCCCCTTCGCCTCGACGCGGGACATGTACCTGGGCGACGACGGCGAAGTCACGGAGGATGTCGTCGTCGGCCACCTCTCTGTCGGCGTGCCCGGGACCGTCGACGGCATGTGGGAAGTCCACCGGCGCTTCGGCCGCATGGAATGGGCCACACTCCTGGATCCCGCGATCGAGCTTGCCGGAGGCTTCCCGGTGCGGCCCCGCTTCCTGAACTCTCTGGGCGACGGCATGGTAGCGGCCCTTCAGGCCTTTCCGGCCTCGGCGGAGCAGTTCCTGCCCCGCGGAGGCCAGCCGCCCGCCGTCGGGGACACGCTCCGCCAGCCGGACCTGGCCCGGACCCTTGGGCGCCTCCGCGATCTCGGCCGCGACGACTTCTACCGCGGGGAAACGGCGGACCTCATCCTCGCCGAGATGGACCGTGGCGGCGGTATCCTCACCCGCCGGGACCTCGCCGAGTATCAGGCGGTCTGGCGCGAACCGGTCGCGTTCCAATACCGGGGGCACACGGTCATCTCGATGCCGCCCCCGTCGTCCGGGGGCGTTACGATGGCGCAGACAGCCGGAATCCTGGAGCGTTACGACCTTCCGTCGCTCGGCTGGCAGTCGGCGCGGACGATCCATCTGCACGCCGAGGCCTGGCGTCGAGGCTACGCCGACCGCAACCACTACCTGGCGGATCCCGACTTCGTGGACATGCCCCTGGAGCGCATGACGTCGGCAGCATACGCGACGGAGCGGGGAGCGACCATTTCTCTCGATGCGGCCACGCCGTCATCGGAGATCGGGCCCGGACTGGAGGGTGCGCCGGGGGAAACCGGGCCAGCTCCGAGCGCTACGGTCCCCGACGAGGGCGAGAACACGACCCACTACTCGATCGTCGACGCCGAGGGCAACGCCGTCTCGGTCACTACGACCGTGAACTCCTGGTACGGAAGCAAAGTCACGGTCACCGGGGCGGGCTTCATCCTCAACAACGACATGGACGACCTCGCCGCCAAGCCCGGCTCCGCTAACCAGTTCGGCCTGGTGCAAGGCGAAAACAACGCCATCGAGCCAGGGAAGCGGATGCTGTCTTCCATGTCCCCGACCATCGTCCTGGGACCGGACGGAGAGCTGGGCATGGTCACCGGCACCCCGGGGGGCGCGACGATCATCACCACGGTGTTCCAAACGATCTCGAACGTGGTGGACTTCGGGATGGATGTCGTCGAGGCCGTTCAGGCGCCCCGGGTCCACCACCAGCATCTGCCGGACCAGATCTTCTACGAGGCGGGAGCGCTCGCGCCGGAAACCGTCTCGCGGTTGGAGACACTCGGTCACGTCGTAGTCGAACGAGGGGGGCTCTCCGGCGATGTCCAGATGATCGTCGTCGCAAACGACCTGCTCACCGCGTGGTCCGATCCCCGGCGCGGGGGAAGGGCACTGGGGTACTGAACACGCGGAACCAGCCTTCTTCACCAACCCACGGAGCACAACGCAGATGATTGGAGACAGAGTTGAGGCGGCGCTCAACGAGCAGATCGTCCACGAGTTCTACGCGAGCCAGTACTACCTTTCCATGAGCGCGCATTTCGAGCGAACCGGATTCCCCGGCTTCGCTCGCTGGATGCGAGTGCAATCGGACGAGGAACGAGAGCACGCGCTACGCATCTTCGATTTCGTGAACGATCGTGAGGGACGGGTTACGGTGGGCCAAATCGACGCTCCTCCCTCGGGGTTCGGTTCACCCCTGGAGGTGTTCCAGGCGGCGCTGGCCCATGAACGCAAGGTGACCGCGCTCATCGGCGATCTCTACCGGCTCGCGGTGGAGAAGGCCGACTACCCCACCCAGGTGATGCTGCAGTGGTTCATCAACGAGCAGGTGCAGGAGGAGAAGATCGCGTCCGACATCGTCGACCGGCTGCGCCTGGCGGGAGACAACAAGTCGGCGCTACTGCTGCTGGAGACGGAGCTGGGTCAGCGACCCAGTGAGCCTGCCGAGTGATTCCGCGCCTGGCGCACCGCTACCCACCGCCAACCGGACCGCCAACCGGAAGTTCCTCGCTTGCGCAAGCGTCCGGGCGCGCGTCCGGGGTTGCGGACGCGGCAGCGTAAAGTCGGCGCCGGCAGGGCGCCGGCACCGCTCCGTCGGTTCGGTCAGCTTCCGCTCTGCGCGTCCTCGACCGTGGTGGCGCTCTTCATCTGGAACGCCTCGCTCTCGACCACGCCCAGGATGAAGGCCGACATGCGGTTGTCCTCCGCGGCGGCCTTGCGCGCGATCTCCCTGATCTCCGGCTGGTCGTAGTACTCCATTCGGCGTCCGAGGGCGTAGGCCATCAGATTGGCGGTGAAGTGGCGGATCAGCGGTTCGGGGCGCTCCAGCAGCACCGCGCGCAACTCCTGCGGGCTGGTCACGTCGCTTCCGTCGTAGAACGTTCCGCGCGTGTCGAGCGGGATGCCGTTTTCGCGGATGCGCCACTTGCCGGTAACGTCGAAGTTGTCCAGCGCAAGGCCGATCGGGTCCATGAACTGGTGGCATGCATTGCACACGGGGCTGGCGCGGTGCTTCTCCATCCGCTCGCGCGTCGTCAGGATGGTGGTGCCCTCGACGGCTTCGGTCTCATCGAGGTCCGGCACGCCCGGAGGCGGAGGCGGAGGCGGCGTCCCCAGAATCACTTCCATGACCCACTTGCCGCGCAGTACCGGGGAAGTCCGGTTGGCCACCGAAGTCAGGGTGAGGACGCTGCCATGGCCGAAGATGCCGGCGCGCCGGTCGTCCGGATGCTCCACCCTCTGAAAGGCCTCGCCCACGATGCCCTGGATCCCGTAGTGCCTCGCCAGCCGCTCGTTCACGAAGGTGTAGTCGGCGGTGTAGAACTCGAGGAAGCTCCGGTCCTGGCGCACCAGGTTCATGAAGAGGAGTTCCGTCTCTCTCGTCATGGCGTCGGCCAGCTGCTGATGATAATCCGGGTACATCAGCCGGTCGGGATGCACCAGATCCAGATCCTGGAGGCGCAGCCACTGGTTGGCGAAACGGGTGCCTAGCGCATCGGAACGCGGATCGGCAACCATGCGCCGAACCTGGCCCGGCAGGTTGGCGGAGAGCTGGCCGCGCTCGGCGAGGGAAATC
The DNA here is from genome assembly GCA_965232315.1 of Longimicrobiales bacterium. Classification (GTDB taxonomy): domain Bacteria; phylum Gemmatimonadota; class Gemmatimonadetes; order Longimicrobiales; family Gaopeijiaceae; genus BD2-11. The sequence continues at coordinate 78,411 of CBDDPN010000014.1, forward strand.
AGTTCCGGATCGGGGGGCGTGCCCCAGAGGAAGTACGACAGCCGGCTGGCGAGAGCCAATTCGCTGATGCGGTAGCTTCCGTCCCGTTCACTGCCCGCGACCGGTTCGAAGCGGAAGACGAAGTCCGGGCTGGCCAGGATCGCCTGCAGCGCCAGACGCACGCCCGTTTCGAAGCCGCCCGCCTCTTCCCCCTGGCGGTAGAACCCCATGAGGTCGGAGACGTCAAGCTCGGACAATGAACGGCGGAAGGCCGTCGAGCCGAGGCGGGTCACGATGTCGCGCGCGCATGCCTCCGCTTCCTCGGGCGCAGTGGGACGGCAGCTGAAGATGAGGCGGCGCACCGGGTTCTCGGAGACGCCCGTCACCCGGAACGGGCCTGCTATGGTCAGGTCCTTGATGTGCGGGAGGGCGGTGATGCCGTATCCGTCGGCGCCGATGCGGCGGTCGGCCAGGGACCAGGCGTGGCGCGACATGAGGTCGGGCACCGGGCCCTCGAACTGCTTGAGGAATACCGCCGAGATCTGGTGCGGCCCGGCGGTGACAAAGAAGGACTGGCTCTCCTGGTTCGCTCCGTTGGGGTCCGCCACGTGCATGAACTGGTCAACGTTGAGCAGCGCCACGCGCTCTCCATCGATGGAGATCTCGATCTGCTCACCCTGGGTGACGTTGCCGAAGAACTCCCCGGTAGTGGTATGGTCAAAGGCCATCTTGACGCGGTACTCGCCGTCTGCGGGAAAGTTGTGCAGGGCGGAGATGCCGCCGCGCGTGCCGAACGGCGCCCCGTCGATGCGCTCCCACTGGGAGAAGTAGCCGGACTTTGAGTACGTGGTCTCGCTCGGAAGCACCTCCAGATTGCCGACCGCCAGACGGCTGATTTCGGCGGCCGCGTTCAGGTATGCGTCCATGAGGGTGGGGGAGAGCAGCTGGACGTCGGCGATGTTGTCGAAGTTGGCGCTCTTGGTGTCGAGCGGCAGGTAGAGGCCGGCGTCGACCCTCAGTCCCAGGAGGCTCTCGATGGAGGCCTCGTATTCCGCGCGGTTCAGGCGCTGGAACGTCCGGCTGCCCGGATTGGGATTGCGGGCCGCGGCTTCGTCGAGGGTGGATTCGAGCGTCTCCACAAGCGCCACCAGGGAATCGCCGCCCGGCCGCGGAAAGCCCGGGGGCGGCATCATGCCGGCCCGCAGCTTCATGATCATGCGCTCGGCAACCTGGGGGTTGTCGGTGGCCCGCTCCACCTCGAAGCCCTGCAGGGTCGTGTTGCCGGTCAGGAGGACGTCGTTGTGGCAGACCACGCAATAGGTGCGGACCACGTTGGTGAGGTTCTCCGGGGTGGGATGCGGCGCGCGGGTGGGGTCGGCTGAAACCGCGGGCGGCGCGGCACGATCGGATTCGACGCCCCGGGGCGCCCCCACGGCAACGGAAATCCCGGGCTCAACGCCCGCGATGATCACGCCGAGAGCCATCATTCCGGCGACAAGTATCCTCATCGTGCCTCTCCTGGAGGGTTAAACGCATCGAAGCATGCGCGGCGCGGGCGCGGAATCAGACGCACCAACACAAGCTTCAATAGCGGGGGAAGAGGGGGCCGTGTCAAGCGTCCCTTGCTTGCGCGCCGGTTGCCCGGAACGGCACTATCGTCGAAGGGCGATTGCCCACCCACCCCAGGTCCCGGAAGGCCACCGATGCGCTTCACGATCCCAATGCCTCTTGAGCATCGACACCCATCTTCGTCACATCTTCCCGCCGCCGTATCACATCCCTTCCCTGCTCCACGACGTCTCCTCCCTACTGCCGGAAGCTCCGGATCTCCTCCAGCGGCTGCTCCACGCCGTCTCCTCCCCGCTTCGGCAGGTCTCCTCCCCGTCGCGATGGCGGCCGTCGCCCTCCTCTCCTCCCTGCCGGCGTCCGCGCAGGACGGCTGGGACGTGCGCCTGCCCCGCGGCCAGACCCGGGAGATCGACTTCACCACCACCGAAGGGACGCGCATGTCGGTGGATGTGGCGCCCGACGGCTCCTGGGTCGTGTTCGACCTGCTGGGGCACATCTACCGGGTGCCGGCGGACGGCGGCGCGGCGGAGCCGCTCACCCAGGAGAGCGGGGTGGCGGTGAACTACCACCCCCGCATCTCACCGGACGGCGGAAGCATCGCCTTCATTTCCGACCGCGGAGGGCAGGACAACCTGTGGGTCATGGACGCGGACGGAACGAACGCGCGCCCGGTCTTCCACGACCTGAACTCGCGCGCGGTCACCCCGGCGTGGACCCCGGACGGCGAGTTCATCGTGGTGCGGCGCGATCCTATCGCCCGGGGTGGGGTGGGCGAGAACGGCCTGGGGCTGTGGATGCACCACCGGGACGGGGGCGAGGGGGTGCGGCTGGTGGACGACGGCGGGGCGCACTGGCCGTCGGTCTCCCCGGACGGACGCTACGTGTACTACCACGACGTCGAGGGGGGCCGCGACCGGGACGCGCTCGACGGCGCCTACCAGGTCCGCCGGGTCGACGTCCAGAGCGGGCACATCCTCGACATCACCAGCGGCACCTCCTACAGCACCGGAGCCGGACGGCGCTCCAGCGGCGGCGCCTTCGCTCCCGAGGCCTCTCCCGACGGGCGCTGGCTCGCCTTCGCCCGCCACCTGCCCGCGGGCACGGTATCGTTCAAGGGGCACCGCTTCAGCCCGCGCACCGCGCTCTGGCTGTTCGACCTGGAGACGGGTGCGGAGCGCAAGCTGGTCGACCCGATCAATATCGCGGTGGAGAGCGGCGACAAGAGCCTGCGCGTTCTGCCCGGCTATTCCTGGTCGGCGGACGGGCGCTCGATCGTGCTCTCGGCGGGCGGGGGCATCGGGCTGGTGGACGTGGAGTCCGGCGCGGTCCGTCCGGTGCCTTTCGAGGCGCGCGTCCAGCGCACCATTTCGGAGCGGGCGAGGCTGGCGTTCCCTGTCGAGGACGGATCCTTCGAGGCGCGATTCCTTCGCTGGCACACGGCGTCGCCGGACGGCTCCACCGTGGCCTTCCAGGCGATAGGGCGGGTCTGGCTGTCCGACCTGCCGTCGGGCACCCCGCGCCGGCTCACCCCTGTGGGCTTCGCGCCCGTCCAGGAGTTCGGGCCCGCGTGGTCGCCGGATGGGGAGTGGATCGCCTTCACCACCCTGGACGACACCGGGGGCGGCCATCTGTGGAAGGTGCGCGCGGGAGGCGGCACGCCGGTGCAGGTCAGCGCAGAGCGCGGTGAGTACGCGCATCCGGCCTGGAGCCCGGACGGCAGCGAGATCGTGGTCGCGCGCGGGTCCGGGGCCACCCTGCGCGGACGCACCGTGACGCACAATCCGTGGTGGGACCTGGAGATCTTCCCGGCCGATGGCGGCGAGAGCACACATCTCACGCGCGTGTCGCTTCCCAGCGGGAGCGGTCCCGAGCGGGTGCAGCGGACCGCGATCCTGGCCCCGTCCTGGGGTCCGGGTGGTCGCGTCTTCTTTCCGGCGATTACGGACGCGGGCGTCGAGGTGGCTTCCGTCGGCACTCATGGGGGGGACCGCGCGGTTCACATGATCCTCGAGTCGGCCGAGGAGGTCGCGCCCTCCCCCGACGGCCGCTGGCTGGCCTTCCAGGAGGCCAACGACGTCTGGCTGACCCCGCTTCCGCAGGCGGAGGGGGACGGCGGCCCGGTGACGCTCAGCCGCCGCGACGCCTCCCTGCCGGTCCAGCGCCTCAGCCGCACCGGCGGGCTTTTCGTCCGCTGGCGCGATGCTTCCACCGTCGAGTTCGGGAGCGCCGACCGCTACTACCGGCACGATGTCGACGCCCAGAGCGCCGACACCTTCGACATCAACCTGACGGTGCCCCGGCGCGAACTTTCCGGCCGGGTGGCGCTCACCAACGCGCGCCTGGTCACCCTGGCGGGCGACGGCCAGGACGAGGTTCTGGAGAGCGGCACGGTGGTGGTGGACGGGCACCGCATCGTGTGCGTAGGCGAATGCGACACGGAGGGGACCGACCGCGTCATCGACGCCTCGGGACGCACCATCGTGCCCGGATTCGTCGACATGCATTCGCACAGCAATCGCGAGCACCGGGGCCATCGGCCTCTGCGCGACTACGAGGCCGGGATCTACCTCGCGTACGGCGTGACCACCCGTCTCGACAACTCGCTCTGGGCCCAGAACGCCTTCCCCACCGCCGAGCTCATCCGCGCCGGTCGCATGATCGGCCCGCGCAGCTTCAGCACCGGCGATCCCCTGCCCTACGAGGAACTCTCCGACTACGCTGCCACCGACGACGCCATCGAGCGTCTCAAGACCTGGGGTGCGGTCTCGCTCAAACAGCACTCGCACCCACGGCGCGACCGACGCCAGTGGATCGCGGACGTGGCCCGGAACAAGAACCTGAACCTCACGGCCGAAGGCTACGAACTCGAGTACAACCTGGTCAGGCGATGGACGGCTACACGGGGCAGGAACATCCGATGAGCGTCATCCCGCTGTATTCGGATGCCGCGCAGTTCTTCGCGCAGGCGGGCACGGTCTACTCCAATCCATTCATGTTCGACAGCCCCACCGCAGCCAACATCGAATACTGGTTCGCGGAATCGGATGTCTGGATGCACGAGAAGCAGCGCCGCTGGATGCCCTGGCGCATGACCGCCTTCCTGCGCCGCCGCATGCTGCGCCCGGAGACCGACTACAGCTTCCCGCTGATCGCGCAGGGACTGGCCGACATCGTGGCGGCCGGCGGCAACGGCGCGCTCGGCGGACACGGCGAACACCACGGCACCAGCATCCACTGGGAGATCTGGATGGCGGCGTCAGGCCTGGGTCCTCTCGGAGCCCTGCGGCTGGCGTCCTACGGCGGCGCCTACTTCCTGGGAGCTGAACAGGACATCGGCTCAATCGAGGTCGGCAAGCTCGCGGACCTGCTCGTGCTGCGTTCGAATCCACTGGACAACATACGCAACACGATGGACATCGAATACGTGATGCAGGACGGCATCATCTACGAGGGCGACACCCTCGACGAGGTCTGGCCCGAGGCGCGTCCCTTCGGCCCGTACTACTGGGTGGACGAGGATGCGCAGACCGCCGACGACCGGCCCGTGGACGCGTGGCGCAGGAGGGGAGGGTGAGGCGAACTGTGACGAGTACGTGATCTGTCGAAGCGGCTGGCCTTGGCCATCGACTCCTCGCCAGCTTCTAACCTCTCGCTATCCGCTCGCGAAGGGTCTCGATCTCCCACAACGGGAGCACCGTGATCCGCTCGCTGACCGGGTAAGGCTGCGGCGCGGGGCACACCACGAACAAGTGATCCACCTCCAGCGCATCCGCCGAGGCGCGAGTCCTGCGCGAAACAGATGGGGATTCGCTGAACTTGATCTCGAATCCCGTCCACCGGCCTTCGACGGTGGCCAGCAAATCCAGCTCTCCGCCCCCGTGCGCGGCCCAGAACCATGCATCCGCGGGACGCAGGACGCGTAGCAGCTGCTCGATCACGAACCCCTCCCAGGAAGCTGCGACCCGCGGATGCGAGAGCAGCGCCGCATCGTGCGGGATGCCCAGCAGGGTATGAAGCAGGCCCGTATCGCGCAGGTAGACTTTGGGTGCCTTGACCTGGCGTTTGGCGGTGTTGTGGAACCACGGCTGCAGCTGCCGGACCATGAAGGTGCCTGTCAGCAGATCCAGGTAGCGGCGCACCGTCTTGTCGGACAGCGACAGCGCGCGTCCCAGGTTGGACGCGTTCCACGTCTGACCGTGCGAATGCGCCAGCATGGTCCAGAAGCGCCGCATCGCCGCCGCGGGGATGGAAATCCCCAGTTGCGGCACGTCCCGTTCCAGGAACGTGCTTACGAACGAATCCCGCCAGGCCCGGCTGTCATCGTCCGACGCCGCCAGATAGGAGCGGGGAAAGCCTCCGCGCACCCAGAGATCGCGCCACTGCGGCACCCCGGTCTCGCCCAGGCCGAAGCCGCTCATCTCGATGAGTTCCACCCGTCCGGCCAGCGATTCCGAGACGCCGCGCACCAGATCCGGCGCCGCGCTGCCCAGGATCAGAAACCGCGTCCGCGAACCCGGCCGATCCACCAACACCCGAAGAGCCGAGAAGAGCTTCGGCATCCGCTGCACTTCGTCCAGCACCACCAGCCCATCCAGGGATCCCAGAACGAGCTCGGGATTGGCCAGCCGGCGGACGTCCGGTTCCGACTCCAGGTCGAAGCGCGTGGCCTTCCGTCCGGCGGCGAACTGCCGCGCGAGCGTGGTCTTGCCGCATTGCCGCGGCCCAAGCAGGGCGGTAACGGGAGCGCGCGCGGTCGAGACCTCCAGACGCCGGAGATAGTCGGGGCGTGCAAGCATGGCCCCAAGCTAACGAGAAAATTCGGAGTGCGCATCCGAATTTTCAAGAAACTGGCAAGCGAGCCAAGTTACCCCTCCCGCGCGTTCTCCCCGCGCGGGCGCACGCCTAGGACACCAGCGCGCCCAAGACGAGGACGCAGGCGCAGAAGACGAGCAGCAGTCGCGCGAACTCCGCTTTCCGGCGATCCGGCCGAGCGTTCAGCCGGACTGCCCGCAGGCGCGCGGGATACACGGAGGCGGCGACCGCGTCGGCGGAAGGGTACGGCGGGCTGCGGGTCGAAGGGATCGACCTCCCTTAGCAGGAAACGCAGTTGTGGTTGTTGATGGCGCCCATGCCCTCGAGGAGCGCGACCGTCTCCGGGAACGGCTGGATGCGCTGCACGGGGCCGTTGGCCATGTCGACCACGGTCTGGCCGCGGCGGCTCACCGCCATCACGTCCGCGCCTTTCTCCACCAGGTAGAGGATCAGATCGTTGTCGCCGCGTGCCGCCGCGAAGTGCAGCGGGGTGTAGCCGTTGTGGTCGCGCGCGTTCACCTCGGCACCGAGTTCCTCGACCAGCAGCTTCACGGACGGCATCCAGCCGTTGGGGACGTGGATGTGCGACACGCCTGCGCGCCCGGCCCCGTCACCGCCGCTGTACCCCACCCCGGAGGCAGCGTGGATGGGGAACACGCCCGGGCCGCCGGTGGGCACGGGGGGAAGCCCGGACGGGTCGACCCGGTCCCCGCCACCGCCGCCACCGTAGCCGCCGCGCCTGCGGGAAGGCGGCCGCCGCGTGGGGATGGTGGGATCGGCCCCGTACTCGAGCAGAAGCCGCATCGCCTTCTCGTCGGTGCCGTGCGCGGCCCGCCAGAAGGGGGTGGCCCCCCACATGTTCACGCTCAGCTGGGCGAAGTTGTACTCCAGATACCAGAGGTGCCGGTCCAACTGCACGTTGGGATCGGCGCCCGCCTCGAGCAGCGCCTCCATCACCTCGAGGTGGGTGGTCTCCTGCTGCTTGAAGGCCTGCTGCTGGGGATAGCGCGTCTTGGGCGCATACTGGGTATTGAGGGCGGCAAACAGCGGCGTGCTCCCGGCGAGATCGGGCAGCCTGGGATCGGCGCCGCGCTCAAGCAACTCCATCATCAGATCGAAGTGCCCGTTGATGGCTGCGATCAGGAGCGGGCTGGTGTTCTCGCCCGCGCTGATCTGGTTGACCTCGGCCCCGGCATCGAGCAGGGCGCGCGCGACCTCGCGGTAGCCGTCCCGGCTGGCGTGAAGCAGCGCGGTGAGCCCGCCCTGGTTCCCCACCATCTCGTGATACGAGAGCGCGTTGGTCTCGAGCAGCGCGAGCTGGTTCTCCGTCATCTGCTGCTCGGTGGCCTTGCCGATGATCTCCTCGGGAGGGAGGGCCTGGACCCGCCAGGCCGCCTCCGACGCGGCCTGCACCTGCTGCGGCGTGGGCGCCCACAGGCCTGGGGTGTCGGACTGCGCCCGGAAGGACTCCAGCACCTCGTTGCGCGCCGCCCTTGCCGCCCTGTCCACTGCATAGCGGGTGGGCATGTGGAGCACGTTCTCGGTCAGCGAGACGTCCGCGCCCAGCTCAATCAGGGTGTTGACGGCCACCAGGCGGTTGAAGCCGGCCGCGTAGATGAGCGGCGTCTGACCCCACTGCTGGTCGCGCGCGTCGACCTGCGCCCCCCCGGTGGCCAGCGCCCGGATCGCCTCTCCGCTCCCGGCCTTGGCCGCCAGGTGCATCGGGGTCACCCCCGTGCGCGACGTCGCCCCCCGCCGGATCGGCCCCGGCTTCGACGAGCAGCTCGATCACCTCGGCGTGGCCGCCGCGCGCCGCCATGTGCAACGGGGTGTACGCGTCGTTTCGGGTCAGCGGACCCACGTTGGCCCCGGCGTAGATCAGCACCCTGGCCAGCGCCGCGCTTCCGTTCTCGGCGGCCCAGTGCATGCCGGTTACGCCGTCACTCTGGGGAGCGTTAACGTCCGCGCCGCCCCGGAGCAGTTCCCTCACCTCGTCCAGGTCGCCACGCATGGCCGCGTCGGCGACGGGGGAGTCGGGGGGAGTCGCCGCGCCAGCGGCCAGCAGCACCAGCAGCGCCGCGACCACGTCAAGACGCAGGCGCACACTTCCTCTCACGTCCTTCATCTCGCCTCCGGCTTCCTGGACGATCCCCCGAAACGGGAGGTCGGTCCGGTTCGTCAGCTGCTGCTTGCCTGCGCCGCCACCGAGGCCGGCATGGACAGGGCGAACTCGGCGGTGCTGTTGCCGAAGCCGTCCATATCCTCGAGCCCCAGGGCGTGGAGCAGCGTGAGCATCGCGTTGGCCAGCGGAGTTCCATCGGGCGCCTTCAGGTGCAGGCCGCCTTCCAGCTGTCCGTTGGCTCCACCCAGCACGATGAACGGCACGCGCTTGTGGTTGTGCAGGTTCGGGTCGCCCATCGCGGATCCGTACAGGATCATGCTCTTGTCGAGCAGGTTCGAGTCGCCCTCCTCGATTCCCTGCAGTTTTTCCAGGAAATAGGGAAGCGTGCTCACGTGGTAGCGGTTGATCAGGTTGAATTCCGACACTGCCTCGGGGTTGCCGCCGTGGTGGGAGGCCGGATGGAAGGGCTTGTCGGTACCGCTCTCGGGGAAGACACGCGCCGAGGAGTCGCGGCCCATCTTGAAGGAGAAGACCCGCGTCATGTCGGACTGGAAGGCGAGGGCCTGCACGTCCCACATCTGCTCGACGTGCTCGCGGAAGGAGTCCGGCACCCCCGCCGGGGCCTCCGGCAGCTCGCGAGACTCGCCGCTCCGGTTCTGCGCCTCGGTCATCTCGATGCGCCGCTCCAGCTCGCGGATGTTTTCCATGTAGCGCTCCAGGCGCGCCCGGTCCTCGAGCCCGAGCTCCGTCTTGAGGCGCGCGGCCCGTTCGGCCACCCAGTCCAGAATGCTCCGGTTCTCACGCCGGCGCGCCACGCGCTCTTCCGGGGTGCCGCCCGCCCCGAAGAGCTGGTCGAAGGCCACCCTCGGGTCGCGGATGACGGGAAGCGGCTCGGTGGGGGAGGACCAGCTGATCGAGTCGGTGTAGACGCAGGTGTAGCCGTACGCGCACCCGCCCGACTGGTCGACGTTCTCGATGCACAGCTGCATCGAGGGAATCGGGGTATCCTGGCCGAAGTGCTGGGCGTACAACTGGTCCATCGAGGCACCGATGTACACGTCCGAGCCCTCGGTCTGCCTGGGGTGGGCCTGGGTAAGGTACACGGCGCTTGTGCGGAAGTGGTCGCCGCCGATCTCCTTGGGCTGGAACGCCTCCGCCATCTGGCAGTCCGTGTTGGACACGATGGTCAGGTAGTCGCGGTACGGCTCGAGCGAACTCAGGGCGCTGGTGCTCAGGTCGAAGTTGCGGCCCAGCTGCGCGGGCGACCACAGGTGCTGCGTCGCGCCCCAGTCGTTGGAGCCCGCCGCCCCGTGCACCATCTCGATGGCCACCAGGCGCGTCTTGTCGACCGCGGCCTTCACCTCCCTCCATCCGCCCCCCGCCGGGATCATGGCGTCCAGGAGCGGTAGTCCCACCGCCACCCCCGCGGCCCCGCGCAGGAAGGTCCGTCTCGGTATGTGCTTGCCCGTGATGAAGTTCATCTCACAGCCCTCCAGAGGGAGTCAGTCCATTCCAACCCAGCATAGTAACGATCGCACGCTCCCGGCACCAATCAGCCGGGAACCTCAATCCCGCCTACTCCAGCGACCCCATGCTCGTGCTCCGGCCACCATCGCCGGCGACCGGAGCCACGTTCATGCCGCGTCAACTCTCTCCGGGCGTTCCGGGCGCGATCAACCGTTCAGGCTGGGATTCCGGCGCACTTCGTCCTCGGAAATCGGGAAGCAGGTCGCCATCGGCTCTTCACCGAACAGCGACGTCAGGTCCTCCCACCGCGGATACGGGGCCTGGCCGGGAGTACCGTCGGCAGCCCAGCGGCGGAAGTCCACCAGACGCCGGCCCTCGAGCAGCCCTTCGATCATGCGCTCGGTCTTGAGGTGCGTCCACGCCTCGTCCAGGCTCATGCCCGTCCAGGGCGCCAGCGGTTCCCCGGTGTGATCGCTGGTGTACATCGAGCGCACCTGGTTGATGAGGTCCATGGCGCCGGCATAATTGCCGTCGCGCAGCATGCCCTCCGCCCGGTACAGAAGCATCTCCGCCCCGGTGCCGAGGTGGACCGGCGTATCCACGTCCAGCCATGTAAAGTTGCTCCACGGCACCTGGCCGAAGCCCTGCAGCGAAGCGTTGGCGAAGGGCTGGTCGGGGATCGTGGACCAGGCGACGCGAGGATCGCCGGATTCGGCGTAGTAGCCCGTCCCGGGAAGGGTCACCGGAAGATCGCTGGCATCCAGCGGCAGCGCGGAGGGAATCTTCGCCGGATCGGCCTGTTCGCCGAAGAAGGTGAAGAGAAGCGTGAACTGCCTGTACGGGAGGTCGGCGTTGGCCCACCCGACCCGGCTCCGCGTGACCTCGAAGTCGGGATCCGGATGCACCGCGAACACGAAGCCGGGCGGCACCTGGGCGGCGTCGCCGAGCGCGCCTCCCCAATCGCCCTTGGCCACCCGGACCTGGGCGCGTCCGGCATAGGCGGCGTTGGACTGGGTGGCACTGGCGGCCGCGCCCAGCGCTGCCGTGAAGTGCTCCTCCGCGATGTCGAGTGCCGCGCCCGGAGGCTGCGGGCTGCCGGAATCCTTGAGCCACTGGCACCAGTTCTCACCCAGAATCCGGTAGGTGTAACCGGCCCACAAGTGCGCCTGCGCCAGATTCTCGTCCGTCACTCCCCTCTCCAGGGCACTCTCCGCGATGAAGAGCGCCTGCTGCACGTTGGCCCAGTCCGCGTTCACCTCGCTGGCCGGCAGGGAGCCGCCCTGCACGCTGGGCTGGTGCGAGTTGGTGTCTCCGCCCGGGAAGAGCACCCGGGTGATGATCGCCTGCGTGTAGAACACGTAGTTGGCGGTCTCGAGCACCATCCGCTCGGCCCCGCGCACCAGCGCCGCGTGCGAGGTCTCCTCGTCCAGGAACCTGTCCTGCACCGGACCGGGGTTGGTGACTTCGCAAGCGCCCGCGCCCACCAGCAACGCGATCGCGACAGCCGTCAGTCGTCTGCTAATCCTGTTCATCTTCCGCCCTCCTCTTAGAACTGGATCCGGAGCGAGGCCCGGAAGCTGATGGGAGTCGGGTTACGGGCCGCGATGGCCTGTGCGAGATCTCTGCCTCCCTGGTTGCCGCGCATCTCCGGATCGAGATACGGCATGCGCTTCCAGGTGTAGGAGTTGTTCAGCGCCAGGGTCAGCAGCGCGCTGCTGATCCGCTCCGGGAAGGCGAAGTCGACCGGCACCTGAGCGCTCAGGCTGCGAAGCCGGAAGAAATCCGCGTCCCAGACCAGGCCGATGCGCCGGATGAGGCTCGGGGTGCAGCGGGCCCGCCAGAGAGCAGGCGTTGAATCCAGGAGTTCGATGTTGGTGTTGTTGGCCTTGTCTGCGTAGTAGGGCCAGCACAGCGGCATCTTGCCGCCCCGGCTGATGCCGCCCGGATGGACGTTGGAGTCCCGCAGGAAGTGGCCGCCCTTGAACTCGCCGCTCGCGGAAATATAGATCCCGCCGGGCAGCCGGAGGCTCGTGTTCGGACCGATGTTCAGCGTCGGGAAGTTGGGGCCGTAAACGTAGTTCTGCTCGAACTCGGGGTCTCCGACCGCGTCGGGGTTTGTGACTCGGTGGTTGCGCACCACGGGAACCGGCTCTCCCTCCACGATCCAGGTTCCCTGGCTGGCCTGGAAAGGCTGTGCGCCGCCCAGGTCGAGGACCTCGGAGTTGTTGGTGGAAACGTTCAGGCCGAGGTTCCATTCGTAATCGGCGCTCACGATCGGGGTCGTGTTGATGGCGACCTCGAATCCCTCGTTCTTCAGCTCGCCGATGTTCTGCAACTGGCTGGACTGGAACCCGTTGGACGGGACCTGCAGCACCGAGAACAGCGCGTCGGTCGTCCGCTGGCGGTAGTACGTGAAGTCGATCGCAAGCCGGTCGTCCAGGAAGGAGGCGTCGAATCCCAGCTCGGTCTCGGTGGTGACCTCGGGGCCCAGCTCCGGGTTGCCGACGTTGTCGGGGATGAAGGCGGGCCGGTCGTTCAGGCCCGCGGCCTCCCAGGTCCTGACGGCGTCGAAGGCGCCCGGCGCACGCCCGGACCTGCCCCAGGCCGCGCGCAGCTTCAGCGAACCCATGCCGGGATCCCAGAAGTCCTCGTCGGAGAGGACCCAGGAACCGCTGACCTTGGGATAGACCTGGAGCCCGAAGCCCTCGCCGAAGGCGCTGTTGCCGTCCACCCGTACGCCGCCGGTGATGAAGTACTTGTTGTTGATGTCGAACACGTTCTGGAAGAAGAACCCCGCATTCCAGACCTTCTGCCGCTGTTCGAATCCCTGAGTCGCGGCAGCGGAGTTGACGGTGGGCTGCTCGGCGCCCGGGAAGCCTTCTCCCCAGGCCTCGACGGTGTGCTCTTCGTCGCCGACCGCCTGGCCGCCCCAGGAGAAATTGGAGCGCAGGCCGGACATCAGGTCGAAGCTGTAGGTGCCGACGTAGTCGAAGGTGACGAGCCGGTTCTGCCAGTGGTGGTTGAGCAGCGCACCGTTGGGCCGGAAGCGGAACCCGAAGGGACGAAGGTTGCGCGTGTCCTGCTGCAACCAGTCATACCCGATGGTGAAGCGGTTGGTGAGGTCCGCGAGCGGCGTGTAGGTGAAGGTGCCGCCGGTGGTGAAGCGGTCGATGGTGTGGCGAATGTCGAAGTCCAGCACGCTCGCCTTGATCACTTCCGGCGAGTCGTCGGTGAAGTAGTTCGCCTTGCCTCGGTACACGTTGTGGCCGAGCCCCTGCGCGTTGCTCTGGGAGAGCTGCTGCGCGGACTCGCTCGAGTACGAGGTGTTCCACTGGATCTGGAAGTTGGGCAGCGGCGTGAAGGTGAAGTTGCCGCGCGTGATCCACTCGTCGCTGTACTCGTTGGGGAGGTAGCCTTCCTGGTCGGAGAAGGATCCCGAGACGAAGTACTGCAGGTTCTCCAGACCCCCGCGGACCGAAGCGATGTAGTACTGGTTGTGCCCGGTCTTGTTGAAGGGCTCCATGCGCAGATAGGGGAACTCCGGCGTCCCGAACTTGCGGCTCCAGACGGCGCCCTGCTGGTTCTCGAGCGTCCACTGGGGCGCCCCCACGGATCCGCGCTTGGTGAAGATCTGGATGACCCCGGCGGACGCCTCGGTGCCGTAGAGCGTCGTCGCCGCCGAGCCCTTGATGATCTCGATGCGCTCGATGTCGTTGGGGTTGATCGAGTTGAGCGGCGTCTTGGAGGTGTTGGACCCGCGGATGCCGCGGTTGTCGGGGGCCGCCACGTGGGCCAGCGGCTCGCTGCGCATGCGCACCCCGTCGATGTAGATGATGGGATTGTTGCTCATCGAGACGCTCGAGTTGCCCCGCAGGCGGATGGCCGGAGCAACCCCCAGCTCGCCACCGGTCGCGCTCAGATCGAGGCCCGGGGCCGCGCCCTGCAGCAGATCGACCATCTGCACCGGCTTGTCGGGCAGCTCGCTGACGTTGATCTGGGCGATGGAGTTGCCGATCTCGCGCCGGCGCGCCGCCCCGGCGGTTCCGGTGACCACGATCTCGTCGAGACCGAGGGCGAGCTCTTCCAGGACGAAGTTGGCGGTGACGGTTTCGCCTGAGCCCACCGTCACGTCCTGCTCGGCGGAGCCGAGGCCGATCCGCTCGGCGCGAACCGTGTAGGTGCCCGGCGGAACGTTGATGATCAGGTAGCGTCCGTTCGCGCGTGAGAGCCCGCCGAGAGCCTCGTCAGGCAGATAAACCTGGGCTTCGGAGACGGGTCCGCCCGAACCCGATTCGGTGACCGTGCCGGTGATGCGGCCGTTTTCCTGCGCCGAGAGCGGTGGCGCGAGGAACAGGGCCAGCACACCCGCGGCCAGCAAGATTCGCCAAGGAGAGTGCATGGTGCGTATCCTCGTTTAGGGGTTCCGTAGCTGACACTCCATATCGTACGTCCAGACGCACAAAGGACTTCAGCCCAACGGACAGACTACGGTCCGCGTTTCCCGCTGTCAAAGAACGGGGACGGGGGGAACTGGAGGCAGCGAGGGGTCGGTAGCGCAACCGGGCGTTCGCGACAGAAATGACCGCGGATCCCCGGAGCTGCCCGTCGCTTGTCGCTATCCCCCGACGATGGAGGCCTGCTCCACGTAGTCGAGCTCCGGGAAGCTCTCATTCAGGTAGGCGTTGCCGCGGGCGGCAATGTTCTGCTGAAGGGGTCCGCTGCCCATGGGAGCAGCTTCGCCGTAGCCCGAGTACAGGTTGTCCACAACGTCCATCCCCTCGACCACCTGGCCCACGGGAGCGAATCCCATCTCGTCGAGGTTGGCGTTGTCCACCAGGTTTATGAAGACCTGCGTGGTGCGCGAGTTCGGCGACGCGGTCGCCGCGAAGGTCAGGTTGCCGCGCAGGTTGCTCTGCGCTACCTGGTCGTCGGGGATGGGATGGTTCCGCCAGGCCGCCGTGACATAGGGATCGGCGTGCATGCCGAACTGGGCCATGAAGCCATCGATGACCCGGAAGAAGCGGGCGCCGTCGAAGTAACCGTTCTTCACGAGAACGTAGAAGCGGTCGGCGCCGTTGGGCGCCCACGCGCGGTCTACCTCCACCACGAACGCGCCTTCGTTGGTCTGGAAGCGGGCCCGGAAGACATCGGGCGCGGTCTCGGCGAGTTCGGCAGGCCTCATGAGCGGATCGGTCACGTCGGGTCCCTCGGTTTCGTCGGTTGCGTCACCCGCACATCCCCAGAGGAGCGCCACTCCCAGAGCCGAAGCTCCAAGCTTCATGCGTGCCGATCGGTGTGTCATGTTCTTACCTTCCTGGTTCCCTGCGGGTTGTCGAAGGCCGGAAGATAGCCCAGGTGCGATGCCAGTGCGAGTCGTGCAGGTCGGCGCCGCGGCTGGGGGTCACCCGGATTTGCGCGTTCTCCCGGCGCTGCACCCCGTCGGGCCCCGAGGGCTCCCCGCGACCTTGCCTGCGAACTCCCCCGTCGTGTACGGTGGAGGACGGCGTTCTGGTGAGCCTGAACCCGACTTGTCCACAGAATTCTCCACGCCAGCAGAGGTAGCATGTCGTTTATCCACACCGGGGAGGCCCCACGTTTCTCATCCGCGAAGATGCAGAAGGTGGGTCTCTTCGAGACGCCCCAGATGTTTTGCGATGTCTATTGCCTCGAACCGGGGCAGGAGCAGAAAGTTCACGCGCATGCGGGGGCCACCAAGTTCTACTATGTGATCGAGGGCGAAGGACTCTTTACAATCGGTGTCGAGACGCGCCGGCTGGCGGCCGGAGGGCTGGCCTGGTCCGGACCGGGTGAACCCCACGGAGTGCGCAACGGGGGGGAGGAACGCCTGGTGCTTCTCGTGTCGATGGCCCCCAACCCCAACCAGCCGCAGGATCGCATGACCGATGCCCCGGGAGAGGGGCGGCACGGACCGGAGGAGAACCGATGAAGCACATGACTCTGTTCGCCGTGGCGGCGGCGCTGACGGGCACAATCGGGCAGGCGGCGGCCCAGGACGCAGCCAGGCCACGGGCACGCGACCTCGGGGTTCCGTTCGACGGCACGCCGGGTCCGCTGAACGCCATCACGGATGTGCCCGGAGTGACGGTGGGCCACGCCACCATCATCCGCGGGAGCGGCCCGTTGGTGGTGGGCGAAGGACCGGTGCGCACCGGCGTCACGGCGATCTGGCCGCGTGGCGGCGATGACCCGGCACCCGTGTTCGCGGCGTGGTTTTCGCTCAACGGGGACGGTGAGATGACCGGGACCACCTGGGTGGAGGACCGCGGCATGATGGACACGCCGCTGATGATCACCAACACGCTGAGCGTGGGGATCGTGCACCACGCGGTTATCCGCTACGGGGCGGCGAAGAGCGTGGAGACGGGGAACGGGGCGTGGCTGAACGCGCTGCCCGTGGTGGCCGAGACCTGGGACGGGACCCTGAACGACATCCGCGGCCAGCACGTCACCGAGGCCGACGCGATCGCGGCCATGGAATCGGCGACCGGGGGACCGGTGGTCGAGGGGAACGTGGGGGGTGGCACCGGCATGCGCTGCCACCGCTTCAAGGCGGGGATCGGCACGGCTTCGCGGGTCGTCGAGGTGGGGGAGTCGACGTACATGGTGGGGCGTGCTGGTGCAGTGCAACTATGGGTCCCGCGACCTGCTTCGAGTCGCGGGCGTGCCGGTGGGGCAGGAAATTCCCGACCTGCTGCCGGAGCGGCCGGAGCCGGGTGACACGCCCGAAGCGGCCGCAGAGCCGGCGCCCGCCCGCAGGGACGGTTCGATCATCGTGGTGGTGGCCACCGACGCGCCCCTGCTGCCCAATCAGCTCAAGCGGGTGGCGCGACGCATCTCGCTGGGCCTCGCGCGCAACGGCAGCGTGTCTACGGGAGGGTCGGGCGACATCTTCATGGCGTTCTCGACCGCGAACCGGGAGGCCACGGTCACCGGCGACGGCACCGCGCAGCTCGAGATGCTCCCCAACGGCCGCCTCGACGGCATCTTCCGCGCCACGGTGGAGGGCACGGAGGAGGCCGTGATCAACGCACTGGTCGCGGGCGAAACCATGACCGGCGCCAACGACTGGACCATCCACGCCCTGCCCCACGACCGGCTGCGCGACGTCCTGCGGAAGTACAACCGGCTGGCGGGGGGTTAGGGTTAGTTGCCAAGGTCAACCGGCTACCTCTGCTGAGTGTTGCATATCGGCGGATGCAACAGGATGTTGACAAACGGATAATGCAACACTGTGCGGAGGGTGGACCGCATCGAGGTGGAGTGTGCGGGATCGAAGGGGGAGGGAACTCACTCCCGAACTGAACGGCCGCACGCACGCCGCGCGGCAGACGCTTCCCCCCGGTCGCAGCGTGGTCCCGGGTGGCGGCGCGACCGTCCCGCGGGCAGCTACGCGCGCAAACTCTTCGACCCGAACCAGACTCCGACGATGCCGATCACCGGGTTGAGCCAGTTAAACCATGTCGGCTGCCGGGCGTTGGCAGTGGCCTCCATCATCGACACGTCGTCGGGACGCGCTCCGGTCGCCACCTCCACCGGGATCAGGACCGTGACCACCCCGAGCACGATCACCAGGCCGATCAGAATCGTGACCGCCAGCTGATCGTGCGCCAGCCGGGCGCAGACGAATCCGCCGATGTACGCGGCCACGAGTCCGAGCACGATCGACCCGATGGCCCAGGCAGCAGATACCTCCCACGAACCCGGCTGGAAGGCGGCCGAGGGGCCCAGAATCAGCCACAGCGCCGAAAACAGACCGAAGAGCGCTACGGCCATCGCGAAGTAGCCTGCGACGGCAGCCAGGATGTTCTTCAATAGCGGCGGCATTCGTCCCTCCAGGGTGCAGTGAGCGATGATGTTGTCATTATTGGTCTTGGTCACGACGGGTGGTCTTGGTTCACGACGGGCGGCCCTGCCGATTCTCCAACCGATCAATACCGCCCGAGCCGCTCCCGATACGAGAGCATCTCCCTGCGCAGCACGGGTGCCAGCAGATACAATCCCAGAAGGTTGGGAATCGCGACCACGTAGATCATCGCGTCCGAGAGATCGATCAGCGCCGCGAGATTGATGCTGGCGCCCAGGACCACGAAACCGCAGAAGAACAGCTTGAAGCCGGCTTCGACGGTCCGGTTTTCGCCCGTGAGATACGTTAGAGCCTTGAGGCCATAGTAGCTCCACGAGATCATCGTGGAAAAGGCGAACAGCACTGCCGCCACGGAGAGGGGCACGGGAGACCACGAGAGGGTGCTCTCGAAGGCGGTCTTGGTCATTTCGATGCCGGTGATGCCGGTATCGGCCAGCGCCGGATCGTAGACCGTCGTGATGATGACCAGGGCGGTCATCGTGCAGATGACCACCGTGTCGATGAACGGCTCCAGCAGGCTGACGAAGCCCTCGGTGGAGGGTTCGTCGGTCTGCACCGCCGAGTGCGCGATGGCGGCTGAGCCGAGACCGGCCTCGTTCGAGAACACGGCTCGCCGGAACCCGATGATCATCACCCCGATCAGGCCGCCGCCGATGCTGTCCGCCGAAAACGCGCCTTCCCAGATCTGCACGATCGCGCCCGGCAGCTGGTCGGCGTTCAACCCGATGATCGCCAGCGCCGAAAGCACGTAGAGCACCGCCATGAAGGGCACCAGCCTGGAGGTGACCCGGGCGATGCTCTTGATCCCGCCGACGATGACCAACGCCACTGCGACGGCCATGAGGACCCCCAGCAGCCAGGCCTTGTCGCTGAAGAAGCTGGCCTCGGCGCCCGTCACTTCGATGAGGATGGCGGCGGCCTGGTTGGACTGGAACATGTTGCCGATGCCGAGGCAGCCCAGCACCATGGCGCCCGCGTAGAACATTCCAAGGCCCTGGCCGACCCCGGGCAGGTTCCGCAGCTCAAGACCACGCTGCAGGTAGTACATGGGGCCACCGCTGACGGAGCCGTCCGGGTGGGTGTGGCGGTATTTCACCGCCAGCGTGCATTCGGCGAACTTGGTGCTCATCCCCAGCAGGCCGGCGATGATCAGCCAGAGCGTGGCTCCGGGCCCGCCCAGCGAAATCGCCACTGCCACCCCCGCGATATTGCCGATTCCGACCGTGCCCGACACGGCGGTCGCGAGCGCCTGGAACGGCGTCACCTCGCCGGGCTGGGAGGGATCCGTGTAGCGGCCCCTGACCAGGTCGAGGGCGTGTTTGAAGCCCCGCACGTTGATGAAGCCCAGGTACAGGGTGAAGAACACGCCTCCGGCGATCAGCCACGC
This sequence comes from Longimicrobiales bacterium, assembly GCA_965232315.1. Taxonomy (GTDB): domain Bacteria; phylum Gemmatimonadota; class Gemmatimonadetes; order Longimicrobiales; family Gaopeijiaceae; genus BD2-11. The sequence continues at coordinate 97,632 of CBDDPN010000014.1, forward strand.
GACGATGAGAGGAACCTCGGCGCCGCCGACCGGCACGGAGAAGAAGATGAACTCCGAGAGCGTGTCCGCGACGGGCCGCATGAGTCCGTTGATGTACTCGTCGACACCCATGGATGGCGTCCTCAGCGAGAGTGAGAAGTCAGGCGAACAGGCCTCAGTCCGCAAGCAACGAGGTGATGCAGGCCACGTTTACCACGTCATCCACCGACGCGCCCCGGGAAAGATCGCACCACGGGCCGGCAAGTCCCTGGACGATCGGGCCCAGCGCCTCGGCAAGAGCCAGCCGCTGGACAAGCTTGTAGGCGATGTTGCCGGCGTCCAGGTCGGGGAAAATGAGCACGTTGGCCGTTCCCGCCACCGGCGAGTCGGGCAGCTTTCGGCGGCTGATCGACTCGATGAGGGCGGCGTCGGCCTGAAGCTCGCCGTCCGCGGGGGTCCCGGGGCTCATTTCCCGGAACCGCGCCAGGGCGTGGCGGACCTTCTCCACCGACGGGCCTGCGGCGCTACCGCGGGTCGAGTACGACAGGAAGGCCACCCGGGGGTCGTCGCTCACGATGCGCCGGCGCGCGCGGCACGACGCGACCGCGATCTCGGCCAGCTGGTCGGCCGTGGGATCGGGGACAATGGCCGAGTCGGCGAAGGTGAGCACCTCGGGGTCGGGGCCGCGGAAGGGCCGGACCACCATGAAGAAAGACGAGGAGATGGTGGTCACTCCCGGTGCCCGACCAACACAGTGGATACCGGCCCGAATCACCGCAGCGGTGGTGTACACCGAGCCCGCAACCCCCCCGTGGGCTTCGCCCGTGCGGATCATCAGCGCCCCGTGGTACAGGGGCTCCGACGCCCGGCGCCGAAGCTCCTGTTCGCCAAGGTCCGCGAAGCGCTTGAGTCGACGGAGTACGCCGACATGGCGCTCGATGCGGCCAGGGTCCGCCGGATCGACGACGCGCACCGCCCTCGCGCGCGGGTCACTCCCCAGTTGGCGCCTCAGCTTGCCGGCAGGCCCCAGAAGGACAGGATCCGCGAGCCCGTCGGAGGCGGCAATCAACGCCGCCTCCTGGACTCGCGGATCCCCGCCTTCGGGAAACACGACACTCCTGCGCCGCTTCCCTGCCCGGCGCCGCAGCTCGTCGAGGAACGTCACATCGACCCGGTCAAGCCGCTCGTCCCGAAACGCGCCGGACTGGCATCAGCTGGCTGCGGGTTTCGCGTTGTCGGCTAGGCTCCTCCGCGAATCGTCGGGTTGTTGAAGGTCTCGATGATCGGGATCGGGACGCAGGTCTGGTCTCCGTACGATCCGCCCTTGACGCCCAGCTGGTACGGCTCGCCGGGAGCGGGAACCAGCGGCAGGCTGAGGCGGTGAATGTCGTACGCCCGGAAGCCTTCGAACCACAGCTCGCGCTGCCGCTCGTCGATAACCGCCTGGCGAATCTCGGCATCGCCCATGCCCATGAAGTGCGGCAATCCGTGTGCGTCCCGCAGCCCGTCGATGATGCGCACGGCCTCGTCGCCGCCCATCACCTCGGCAATGATGAGTTGCGCCTCTTCCCAGCGGGCGATCGGCATCGGCGAGCTCGCCGACGGATACTTGCTCTGGCCCCAGACGTTGCCGGGCGCCCAGCCGGTGTTCTGGCCGGTGTCGTAGGTGGTCGTGCGCGGATCAGGTACGCCGCCGGTCATCAGCTCCCGCGTCCACGGAGCGACGCCGAAGTTGAAATTGAACAGGTTCGCGGCCCAGATGCGGTTGTTCAGCCGGTTGGGCGAGTCCGAAGGATGGATGTCCATCTGGAAGCCCTCGGGCACCTGCCTGGCGTCGGCGACCGCACCCTGGCCGTCCCCCTGGTACAGCTTCACCCGGGCACGCCCCACCAGCGCCGCGTTGGCGATGTCGCCCGCCCCGGAGCTCTGGGCATACTGAAGCGCGTTCGAGAAGCGTTGCTCCGCCTCGGCGAAGGCCTGCACTGCGGAAATCTCCGGGCCGCTGTTCAAAGCAATCGAGCAGTGCGCGGCTCCCAGCATGGAGAGGCTGAAGCCGGCCAGCAGCGAGGCTCGGGCGAGCCGCTGGTTCCGCATGGCCACCTCGGCATCGCTCCAGCTCTCCAGCAGGCCTGCCAGGTTGTCCGCCACCCAGCGGGCGCGCGAGGCGGGCACGTACGCGGAGGGCAGGCCAGCGGTGCAGTCGTTGTCGGCCCAGGCGTTCTGGCCCTGGGGGCGGCGACGGTCCAGCGACCAGTTGTCGCCGCCGGCATTGGTGTCTTCGAGCTCGTCGCTCAGGTTGGCGGTCACGACCAGAAACGCGCCGTGGGCGCACAGGAAGTCGGCCTCGAGCCCGTTCATGAGAGCACCGGCCTGGGCGGGTATTTCCACATTCTCCGAGAGCAGGCGGCTGGGGTCGGTCACTTCGAGCAGGCTGTCCACGTCGCACGCGGCGGAAAACGCCAGCAGCACGGCGCATGCGAAAGCCCGGGTCATCCCTTGAATCGTCTTGATATGCATGATCATCTCCTCTTTGTCGGGCTCAGAAGCTGAAGCGGACGGAAGCGGTGATCTGCTGTGGCAACGGCAGGTTGTTCTGCGCCATGAAGGCTCTGCCGCCGCTCGAGAACATCACCTCCGGGTCGGAGGCGGTCCAATCCGTCAACGTGAAGAGATGCTGGGCTGCGAGCTGCAGCACGGCGCGGCTCGAACCGAAGCGGTACTGCTCCGGCAGGTCGTAGGTCATGGAAACCGCCTTGAGCCGGATGAAGCTCACGTCGTTGACCCACGAGTCGATGATCTGATCGCTGCTCTCGACTGTCGCCTTCATGATCGGATCCCATTCCTGCGGATGCGAGTTCGAGCGACAGACCCGATAGAGCCTGCAGCGCTGGCGGAGCGTGTTGTCGAACCGCTTGTGGCCCTGTTCGGAGGTGATCAGGACGTGGAAGCGCAGGTTGTTGCCGATGGCGATGTCGGAAGTGAGCGAGATCTCGTAGGGAGCGATGGCGCGGCCCAGGAAGACGCGCGGCGCGATCGTGGTGCCGCCGGCGTCGAAACAGGGCGTGGTGCCGCCCTGTCCGTCGCTGCACTGGGCGTTGACGGTGTTGCCGTTGGCGTCGAGGTCCGAACTGACCACGTCGACCCCGAACCAGCTGTACGGCGAGTACCCCACCCGGTGCTCCATCGAGCTCCAGCTGTTGAAGACGATACTTGTATCGCCTGCCTCGCCGGAGAGCTGCAGGATCTCGGAGCTGTTGCTGGAGAAGTTGAGGCCCACATCCCAGCTGAGGCCTGCACTCTCGACGAGCTGGGCGTTGAGCGAGAGCTCCAGCCCGGAGTTCGTGATCTGGCCCGCGTTCACGAACTGGGCGCCGGTGAAGCCGCCGGAGGGCGGCAGGTCGCGTTCGAGAATCGCGCCCCTGGTCAGCTTGTTGTAGTAGGTGAACTGGAGCCCCAGGCGACTGTCGAGGAGATCGGCGTCGAATCCGACTTCGGTCTCCTGGCCGACTTCGGCGGTCAGGTCGGGGTTGCCGACCGTGTTGGGCGTTACGCCGGCCGTGCTCCGGGGACCGGTGACCGCGGCCCAGGTGCGTAGCGCCGAGAAGGACGCCGGCTGCTCGCCGGATTCTCCCCAGGCCACGCGAAGCCGCAGGGTGCTCAGCCAGCCGGGTGCGCTGTCCTGGAACCAGCCCTCCTCGTTCATCACCCACGAGAGCGACGCCTTCGGGTAGGTCACGAACCTGATGTCGTTTCCGAAGGCGCTGTTGTTGTCCACCCGCACGGCACCGGTCAGGAACAGCCGGTCCTGCCAGCCGAGCGTCTCCTGCAGGTAGGTGCCGAGGGTGTTGTCCGAGATGCGATTGTTGGCCGGCACGCCCGGGATCGAGGTGGAGGTGATGGTGCTCAGGCCGGGGCCGGCGAACTGCTGCCCCGTGGCCGAGAGGAAGGTCGTGGTGCGGGTGTAGTACTGGATGCCCAGCGACGTGGAGGTCGTCAGCGCTGACGAGACGTTGAGGTTGGCGGTGGTCGAAAAGTCGGTGGTGGTGCGGAAGTGGGTGAAGTGCCCCTCGTTGCGGAAGCCCTTTCGGTTGTTCGCGCCGAGCGACACCACCGCGGTATCGCTGGTCTGGAACTCCCGGAAGGCCACGTTCTGCTCGCCGGTGAAGTCGAGCCCCGTGGTGAGCCGGGTCGTGAGGAAGCCGAGCGCCTCGTGGTTGAAGGTCAGGCCGCCCGTGAACCGGTTCAGGTACTGGTGGTTGAAGTTGGTCTCGTCCCTCACCGGCATGTCATAGCGGTTGTAGCCATGCAGGAGTTCGCAGCCGAAGCTGTTGTTGCTGGACCGGCACCAGTGCTCGGGCAAGAGGCGGGGGCTTCCGAATTCAACCCCTTCGGTGATGCTCCCGAAGCCGTCCCGGACCAGGCGGTCCCTCGAGTTGGTGTAGCCCATGTTCAGAGCGAGGCCGAGGTTTTCGGACAGCTCGGTTTCGATGTTGGTGCGCAGGTTGAACTTCTTCTGCCAGTTGTAGTTCAGGATCCCGGTCTCGTCGGAGTAGGTTCCCGACAGGAAATAGCGCGTGTCCGCGGAGCCGCCGCTCAGGCTGGCGCTGTACGCCTGGACAGAACCGGGGGTGTAGATGTCGTTGCCCAGCCCGTCGTGGTAGTCCAGCATGTTCAGGGTGTGGACCTGCCCCGAGGACGGGTCGGTCCAGTAGTTGTCGTAGCCCACCTTGCCCTGCTTGTCGGCCATCCAGTTCACCCCCTGGCGGACCATGAGATCGACCCTCGCGCCACCCTCCTGTCCCCGCTTGGTGATGACGTTGATGACGCCGCGCGAAGCTTCCGTGCCGTAGAGCGTCGCGGCCGCCGGGCCCTTCAGCACCTCGATTCTCTCGATCTGCTCCGGGTCCAGGCTGGTCAGGATCGAGCGCACCCCGGCGTTGTTTCCGAACGTGTAGCCCGTGGTCTCGTCGTTGTTGGCCCGTACCCCGTCGATGTAGATGAGCGGCTGGCCGTTGAGCGAGAAGGTGGACGCGCCCCGGATGCGCATGCGCGGGCCCTGCCCCACCATGCCGCCGCCCATCATGTTCACGCTCGGCGTACGCCCGCGGAGGAGCGTCTGCACGTCGTCGACGGGGGCGACTTCGCTGATCGCGGCGGCCTCGATGGTGCCCACCGAGTTGCCGATGGCCCGCCGCCGGGTTCCACCGGGGACGCCGGTGACGACGATCTCGTCAAGGGCGAAGGCCTGTTCGGACATCAGGAAGTCCTGCAGCACCGTTTCACCGGTCGTGATCGTGATCTCCGCGCTGACGGCCGCGTACCCCACCCGCTCCGCGCGCAGGGTCTGCGGCCCGTCGGGCACGTTCTGGATCAGGTAGCGGCCATCCTCGTTGGTGAGGCCGCCCAGGCCGGTCCCGACGACGGACATCTGCACCGCCGAGATGGGCTGGCCGGTCCCCGCGTCCGTCACCGTGCCGGTGACCGTGCCCTCCACCGCGACAGGCAATCCGTCAAGTTCGGCGGGGGCCGGCTCCTCGGGATCGGCTTGCTGCGCGGCAAGCGGGGCGGGTGCGGCGGATGTCGCCGGCAGCAGGCCGGCGATCAGGAAGAGCGAAACCAGGAACCGTGGCACGAGAACCTCCCTGAAGCATGAACTGCGATTGAACTTCCATTTCCAACGGCCGCCCAAGCTCGCGGCAAGAAAGGCGATCGCGGTCTGGGGGCGAGGGGATGGCTGATTGTGCGGAACGGGTCAGCGGGGCGCAACCCTGGGGATCCGCCCGCCGCCGTTCCGTCGCTGCGATGCCGGTCTCTTCGCCGCCGTCAGTCCCCGCGACTGTATACCGTCTCTCCGCCCACGATGGTTTCAAGCACCTGAATCTCCCGCAGGGTCAGGGGATCCACCGTCAGCGGGTTGTCGGAGAGGATGACCAGGTCCGCCAGCTTGCCGGGCTCGATCGACCCCTTGACCTCTTCCTCGAAGTTCTGCCAGGCGGCGTCGATGGTCATGGCGCGCATCGCCTCCAGCGGGGAAACCCTCTCCTCGAGCCCCAGCACCTGGTCGCTTCGCGTCAGCCGGTTGACCGACACCCAGATGAGCAGGAGCGGGTCCACCGGAGTCACCGGGGTGTCGTCGTGCACCGTGAAGCGGATGCCCCGGTCGATCGACGACTTGAGCGGGCTGATCCCGGCCGCGCGCTCCGGCCCCATGAAGATGTCCCGGTGCCGGTCGCCCCAGTAGAAGACGTGCCCGACGAAGAACGAGGGCGTGATGCCCAGCTCCGCGATCTCGTCCAGCTGATCCTTGCGCACCATCTGGCAGTGCTCGATCCGGTGCCGGGCGTCTTCGCGTGGGAACTCCCGCTGGGCTTCCCGGAAGGCGTGGATGATGTCGTCGATGGCGGCATCGCCGTTTCCGTGGATGGCGATCTGGTAGCCCGCGCGGTGGAGCTCCCCGACCATGGCCGTGAGGTCCTCCCGGCTGCGGGCGGGATAGCCACGCCACTCGGCATCGCCGTTGAAGGGCGTGTGGTAGGGCTCGGTAAAATAGCCTGTGAAGCCCTGGTTGGAGCCGTCCTGGACGATCTTGATGCCGCCCAGCTTGAGGCGGCTGTCGCCGAAGCCGGACACGAACCCGCCCGCCTCGGCCGGCGAGGGGACGCCCGGCGCGGCCTTGCTCACCATCGTCACGACCCGCAGGGACAGAAGCCCCTCCCTCTCCGCCATCTGCAGGTCGGCGACGTTCTCGACCGAGCCGCCGGTGATGACGGTGGTCGTCACGCCCTGTTCCACGTACATCTGCACCGCTCTCCTGAACCCGTCCAGCTTCTGCTCGCGGGTGGCGGGGGGCACGATGCCCATGACCATCCATGCGGCGGTCTCTTCGAGGACCCCGTCGGGCTCCGCGGTGCCGGCCTCCCTGCGGATCACACCTCCGGGGGGCGGCCGGGTGTCCGTCCCGATGCCCGCCATGCCGAGCGCCGCGGTGTTGGCCACGCCCAGGTGGCCGGAGGTGTGGCTGATGTAGATGGGGTGCTCGGTCGATACCCGGTCGAGGTCGTGGCGGGTGGGGTGGCGCTGGTCCTCCAGCAGGGTGTCGTCGTAACCCCAACCCTGGATCCAGTCGCCTGCCGGGGTCTCGCCGGCCTTCTCGCGCAACGCGTCCACCAGGCCGTCGATGTTCTCGACCGGCCCCATCGGCGGGCTGTTCAGGTTGACCGTGGTCACCGCGATGGAGCCCGCCCACGGGAAATGGTCGTGCGGGGCGTAGAATCCGGGCACCATGGTCCGGCCCTCCAGGTCGACGACGCGCGTGCCCGGACCCGCCATCAGCCCGATCTCGGCGCTTCCTCCCACAGCGACGATCTCGTCGCCGCGCACGGCCACCGCCTCGGCGGTGCGGGCCCCTGCGTCCATCGTGACGATCTGCCCGTTCAGGTAGATCGTGTCGATTTCGAGGACCGGCGCCGGCATGGCGCAAGCGGCCACACCCGCTGCCGACAGGACGATCAGAGTGCGAAACAGGCCGCGGGGCTGGTGTCTCCGAGTCATCGTCGGTCCTCCCGTATGGGGGTCCGGGCCATCGTCGGCCCGGTCGTCTTGCGATTTGGCCATCGATCGGCGCAGCCGCCATGCGCCAGGGCTATCCACGTCCGGTTCATCTTGCGACTTGATGATCGATGACAGGTCCGTCTTGCGCCTTGCCTGTCGATGCCGACCTCGTCTTGTGCCGCAAACGCGGTTCTCAGAGGTCCCGGCACCCGAACTCGATGCCGGTCTTCACGGCCTCCACCAGCTCGTCGATGTCCGCCTTGGTCACGATGAGGGGCGGAGCAACGTTGACGGTGTTGTTCAGGCCCGGAACGCTCCGCGTGGTCTTGCCCACCAGCACGCCCTCCTCGGCAACCTTGCCCACGACGGCCATCATGACGTCCTCGCTCACGGGCGCTTTGGTCGCCTTGTCCTCCACCAGCTCCACACCGGCGAACAGACCCTTGCCGCGGACGTCGCCGACGTGGTCGTGGTCGAGCAGCTCCCGCAGGCGGTCCAGCAGGTAGGCACCCATCACGCGGCTGTTCTCGATCAGATCCTCTTCCTCGATGATGCGCAGGTTCTCCAGGGCAGCCGCGAACCCGGCAGTGCATCCGCCGTAGGTGCTGATGTCCCTGAAATAGTGGAACTTCTTGCTCGGATCCTCGAGGAACTTGTCGAATACCTCGCCGCGCACCGCAGCCGCCGAGATCGGGGCGTAGGAGCTGGCCATGCCCTTGGCCATGGTCACGATGTCCGGCACGAAGTCGTAGTGCTCGAACCCGAACATGGTCCCCGTGCGCCCGAATCCGCACACGACTTCGTCGATGATCAGTATGACGTCATATCTGTCGCAGATCTCGCGGATGATCGGAAAATATTCCTCGACCGGAGGAATGACCCCGCCACCCGCGGTAATCGGTTCGAGGATCACGCCTCCCACGGTGTCCGGCCCCTCTTCGACAATGGCGTCCTCCAGGGCACGCGCGCATTCGATGTTGCAGTCCGGATAGGTCTTGTCGAAGGGACAGCGATAGCACATCGCGTGCGGGATCCCCGCGAACCCGTCCGGGAACGGCCCGTAGGCCTCTTTGCGCTCCTCCTGGCCGCTGGCAGCCAGGCAGGCGATGGTGGTGCCGTGATAGTCGCGGTCCCGGTAGAGGACCGTGGACTTGCCGCTCCCGTTCAGGTGGGCGATCTGCCGCACCATCTTGATGGCCTTCTCGTTGGCCTCGGAGCCGCTGTTTGCAAAATAGACGTGGTCCAGCCCGGGCATCCACTCGGCCAGCGCGCTCGCGTACTGGGCCGCCGGGACGGTGCCGACCACGCCCGCGTAGTAGGGCAGCCGCAGCAGCTGCTCGTAGACGACCCGCGCAATGCTCTCGCGTCCGTGACCCACATTTACGCACCAGACGCCGCCCGAGGCCCCGTCCAGATACTCCTTTCCGTGGATGTCCCGGACGCGCGCGCCGCGGCCCTCGACGAAGACCTGGGGGTCCCGGGTCTCGAGTATCCTGTGCTGGAACAGATGGTGCCAGAGGTGCTTCCTGTCCTTCTCGATGATGTCCTGGACGTCGTAGTCGGCCAACAGAGCTTGTGTGTCGGACATGCGGTTCTCCCCTTCGCCCGGGATATCGCCGGAAGCTCGGCGGATTCGAGGTCGTGCGGCCCGGCCCGTGTTCCTAGCTCAGGCTCAGGTGTGCGTATTTCTCCAGATGCCGGGTCGGCATCGCCAGCGCGTCCCGGCGGAAGGGCTCCGCGAGCACCTTCGCGCCTCCCTCGACCACCGCGTTGATGACGCAGGGCTGGCCGCTGGCGAGCGCGTCGCGCACCACGTCCTGGACATCCCGGTAGTCCTCTACCGTGTAGCCCCTGGCGCCCATCGACTCGGCCACCCTGGCGAAGTCCGGATTGGCGCGCAGGTTGGTGCCCACGAAGCGATTGCCGTAGAAGTCGATCTGGTTCTTCTTCTCGGCGCCCCATTCGTGGTTGTTGATGACGATGGCGATGACCGGGATGTCCTCGCGCACCGCCGTCATCACCTCGCTGAGCCCGCTGATGCCCCACGCGCCATCCCCCTGAATGGCGAACACGGGAGCGGCCGGATTGCCGACCTTGGCGCCCAGCGCGGCCCCGTACGCGAAGCCGCAGTTCCCCCATGTCAGCGCGGCGAGGTGCTGCCGCGGGCCGTGGAAGCGGAGATACCCGTTGGTGATCGAGCAGGTGTTGCCGATGTCCGTGCTCACCAGCGCATCCTCGGGAAGCGCGCGGGTCAGTTCCCAGAGGAAGCGCCGGGGATGCATGAGGGCGTTGGTCGACGAAGACCAGTTCTCGAGCTCCCCGTCCCAGGCCTGCTTCTCCCGGGCGACGTCCGCGATGCGTTGCTCGTTTCGGCCCGGGTCCGGAAGCGCGTCCTTCAGCTCGTCGAGCAACTCCGCGGCGTATTCCTTGACGTCGGCGACCGAGAAGAGCGCCGGGATCCTGCTCATGCCCCACTGCCTGGCGTCCCGGTCCACCTGAATGAGCGTGGCGTCTTCCGGCCAGTAGGTCATGTCGTACTGGGGCAGCAGGCCGAACACCCCGAGCCGGGTCCCGAGAGCCAGCACTACGTCGGCCTTGGCGATGGTGCGCATGGCGGCCTTCGACCCGCAGTAGCCGATCGGCCCGCACCCCAGCTCATGGCTGTAGGGGAAGGTGTCGTTGTGCAGGTAGGTGTTGACCACCGGCGCGCTCAGATGCTCGGCCAGCGCCATGACCTCCTCCAGGGCGTCTCCCTGACTGACGCCTCCGCCGGAAACGATGACCGGATAATGAGCATCCTTCAGAATCCGGATCGCCTCTTCGATGTCCGCCCTGGGAGGACGGCCGGCGCCGAGGGTGGGGGTCGTGAAGATCTCCTCCTCGATGTCCCCGTAGAAATAATCCCTGGGGATGTTGAGCTGCGTGGGCCCGAGTTCGAGCTTGGCGCGGTAGAAGCAGCGCCGGGCCAGTTCGCCCATGCGCTCGGGACGGTTGACGCGCACCTGGAAGACGGTCTGGGCCTCGAACATGGGCATCTGGTCCAGCTCCTGGAAGCCTCCCGTGCCGATACCCATGGATCCTGTTTCCGGGGTGAGGGCCACGACCGGGGAGTGCGCCCAGAAGGCGGCCGCGATCGCGGAGACGAAGTTGGCCGCTCCGGGGCCGTTCTGGGCGATGCAGGCCTGGGGCCTTCCCGTAACCCTGGCCAGCCCGTCGGCGGCGTGCGCGGCCGCCTGCTCGTGCGCCACCGGGATGAAGCGGATGCCCGCGTCCGGGAACAGGTCCAGGGCGTCCATGAACGCCGATCCCACCAGCCCGAATACATCCGTCACGCCCTCCGCGACCAGCGTCTCCACCAGCGCTTCGGAAGGCGTCATTGTTCTCTTCGCCATGTCCAGCCTCTTCAGTCGGTCGGCCCTCCCGGAGCCGTTGATCGTCGGGGTACCCGGGGCGGCGCGCCAGCACCGATCCGGAACCGGATGTCAAGGTCCCGGGCACCCGTCTTCCGCGACCGCAAACCCGGACGGAATGTAGTATGGGCGAACCTGCGGTGTTGGCAAGAATGATGACGCACCCCGCTCAGGTGCCGGCGGGATGCGGGCGCGAGGGACCCGACTGCCGCTTGACGGAACGTTGTCGCGGGGCGTACGCTGGCCGAGCACCAGTCCCCATGGCAGGCGTGGAGGGAGTTATGAGAAGGTCGAAAAATGTCCTGGCAGTTGTCGCGTTCACCCTTGCCTTCGTCGTCGCGGGTTGCGCCCCGGAAGCCGACCCCGCGGACACGATCTTCTTCGGCGACAACATCGTCACCATGGACCCGCAGCGGCCTGCCGTGGAGGCGGTCGCGGTGCGCGGCGAGACCATCGTGGCGGCGGGGTCGCGGGACGAAGTGATGGCGCTGGAAGGGGCCTCGACGCGGGTGGTGGACCTGGGGGACAACGCGCTCCTGCCCGGTTTCATCGACTCGCACGGCCACTTCCTCGGAGCGGGACGCGATCAGACCTCTCTGGGGCTGCACCCGCCGCCGGTGGGCGACGTCAACAACATCGACGACCTGGTGCGCAAGGTGCGGGCATGGATCGACGAGCACGACATTCCCCCCGGCGAGGCAGTGACCGGGCGCGGGTACGACGACTCGCTGCTGGAGGAAGGCAGGCACCCGACGCGAGAGGATCTTGACCGCGCGTCGACCGAGCACCCCATCGTCCTTACGCACGTTTCGGGGCACCTGACGACGACCAACTCCGCTGCGCTCGCGGTCAGCAACATCACCGCCGAAACGCCCGATCCGCCCGGCGGCCATGTGCGCCGCATCGAGGGCTCGATGGAGCCCAACGGCGTGCTGGAAGAGACCGCCCGCGGGCTGCTGGCCATCGATCGGGCACCCACCCCGTCCGGAGCGGAGCTCGACGACCTGCTCCGCCGGTCGATCGACATCTACCTGAGTCATGGGACAACTACCATCCAGGACGGCGGGACCGCCCCGGCACAGGCCGAGGCATTCCGGGCGGCCGCCAACCGGGCGCCCTTCAAGGCGGATGTCGCGGCCTTCGTCCGCAACCGCGCCGCGCCCAACGAGGTCCCGGACGTGCCGTATACCCGCGGGTACGACAACGGCTTCCGGGTGGCCGGGGTGAAGCTCATGCTGGACGGCTCTCCCCAGGGACGCACGGCCTGGGTGACGATCCCCTACGAGGAGCGCCCGCCCAACACCCCGCCGGACTACGTGGCCTACGGCGTCATGGATCCCGACGAATACAAGGCCCAGGCGGACCAGCTGATCGAGGCGGGCATCCCGATCATCGTGCACGCCAACGGCGATGCGGCCATGGACCTCATGATCGACGGGGTCGACGAGGCGGTCGCGGACATGGATCCCATGCCCGACCACCGCTCCGTCATCATCCACGCCCAGCTCATGCGCGCCGACCAGCTCGACCGCGCCGCGGAGCTGAACGTCGTGCCCTCGTTCTTCGCGGCGCACGCCTTCTTCTGGGGCGACTGGCACCGGATCAGCTTCGGCGAGGATCGGGGCAACAACACCAGCCCGATGGGCTGGGCCCTGGAGCGGGGGGTGAACTTCACCATCCACAACGACGCCTCGGTGGTCCCGCCGCACATGATGCGCCTGGTGTCGATCGCCGTGAACCGCAAGACGCGCAGCGGGCACATCCTCGGGCCGCATCAGCGGCTGACGGTGATGCAGGCGCTGCACGCGGTGACCCTCGGGGGCGCCTACCAGTACTTCGAGGAGGACACCAAGGGCTCGATCACGGTCGGCAAGCAGGCGGACCTGGTGATCCTGGACGAGAGCCCGCTGACCGCGGACCCCGCCAATCTGGAGTTCATCCCGATTCTGGAGACGTTCTCGCGGGGCCGGTCGGTATTCACGATGTAGGCGGGCCGCGCGTCCCACAGCTGTGCGTCGAGGCCTCGCGCACGTCATGACCGCCGATGCGCGGGGCCGACGCGCGCGAGCCCGCCGGTGGAGGCCGCGCCGCCTGGGCAGGCGCGCTCCCTGCCACGCGATGGAACCTCCCCAGGAGCCGGCATGATCCGAAAGCACGGCGCGGCCCTGCTGGCCGCCTGCCTGGTCGCCGCCTGCGGCCGGCCTGCGGACCTGCCACCGGGAGCGGCCGGGCCGTCCATCACGCTCGCGGTGGTGGGCCAGGCGCTCATTGAGCACGACCCCCGGCAGTACCTGGAGGCGCCGCTGGCCACGGTGGCGCCGCTGCTCGCGACGGCGGACGCGGTCTTCACCAACCTCGAGGTGGCGGTCGCGGGCCCCGGCTGCGACTGCCGACCCACGCGCGACGACGTGTTCTTCCACGGCGCGGGGCCCGAGGTGCTGGACTACCTGGCCGAACTCGGCGTCTCCCTGCTCTCGCTGGCAAACAACCACTCCTGGGACTACGGAGACGCCGGCATCATGGCCACCATCGAGGAGGCCGCGGAGCGCGGGTTCACCTACGCGGGAACCGGACGCACGCTCACGGAGGCGGTCGCGCCCGCCTACCGCGACATCGGCGGCCTGCGCGTCGGGATGGTCGCGCTGGCCACCGTCAACTCGCCGCCCGATGCCGCCGCCACGGACGCGGCGCCGGGCGTGAACATGCTCGCGCCCGACGATGACGCGGCCTGGGACCGGAACATTGCGGCGATCCGGGAGGCCTCCGCCCACGCCGATTTCGTGATCGCCTACCAGCACTACCAGATCGACGCCGGGACCGGCTGGCAGGAGACGTGGGCGCGCGCGACGGTGGAAGCCGGCGCGCACCTCTACATCAGCCATGGCGAGCCGCGCCTCTCCGGCATCGAAGAATACCGGAACGGACTCATCCTCTACGGCCTCGGCAACTTCATCTTCCACAGCAGGACCGAGGTCGGGTACTATCCGCCCGAGAACTGGCAGAGCGTAGTGGCGACGCTGACCATCGGACAGGACGGCGTTCGCGAGGCCGTCTTCGCGCCAATCGTGCTGGACGAAGGCGAACCGGGCGATTTCTTCTTCGAGACCCGGGGTTATCCCGAGGTGGCCGGGAGCGAGCCCGGCGACGCGATTCTCCGGCGGCTGGCGGAGCTCTCGGCCGGCTACGGCACCCTTCTGGACGTGCGCGGCGGCCGGGCGCACTGGACCGCTTCGGGCGAGGAGCGCCTCACCTCACGGTGATCGAGCGGATCTCGTCCGAGCCCAGAAATCGGTCGCCATCGTTGGTGTACCACTCGCGGTAGCGCGGCAGGCGCAGCCCTCCGCCCTCGGCCAGCCCCTCGAATGTGATGTACTCGCCGTCGTTCGCACTCTCGTCGTGGTAGAAGCGGCAACCCACGAGCTGCGCGGAAGCCGGGTCGAAGTAGAAGTACCAGGTGTCGCCGCCGACCTCCGGATCGTACGTCACCCGCACCGCCTGGACGTCCCGCCCCTCGAAAACCGTCTCGGCGATCTCCGGGTCCAGGCGGGCGCCCGGATCCGGAATCTTCATGGGAAGTCCGGCGAGAAAGCCGTAGTAGCTGCGCCAGAACATGCCGCCCTCGCGGTCGAGCCGCATTCGCGCGACGGTCTCTTCGTCCGGGGAGGACTCGCCGTCCACGCTCGCGGACCAGCTCCGCGCGGTTGTTTCATATTCGATGCTCGACCCGGCATATCGACCGGACAGCATAAAGTCGTCCTGGTCCGAACCGAAGTGCAGCTCCACCGCGACGCGTTCGCTCCCGTCGGCGCCGGTGCCGAACCACCCCATGTCGACGGCCCGCGATCCCCAGATTCCCTCGGGGTCGTGGAAGGCGATGGAGCGCTCGACAAGCTTGGCCGCCGGAGTATCGGCCATGCTGCCCTCGCCGGGTCGAGCCCCGTCGCCGGCACCGCATCCGAGGACGGCAAGCGCCGCCAGGATGCCGGGCAAGCGACCGGTGAACTGCGGTCGACGGTCGCTCGGAAGAGAATGCATGCGGTCCTCCCGGTCCCGGAAAAGGCGAGGGCCCCCGGGGAACCCGTCCCCAGGAGCCTGTCCCGAACTCCGATGCCCCGCCAGGGACTCGAACCCCGAACCTACTGATTAAGAGTCAGTTGCTCTACCAGTTGAGCTAGCGAGGCGGACGGCGTCGTGCCGGGCAGGTAACCTGTGCCGCGCCGCGCGAGGGGTCAAGGTCAGAAGGCCGACAGCCCGGTCATCTCCTGCCCGAGGATGAGGGAGTGGATGTCGTGCGTGCCCTCGTAGGTGTACACCGACTCGAGATTGGCCATGTGGCGCATGGCGGAATACTCCACCAGGATGCCGTTGGCGCCCAGCAGGCGCCGTGCCTCGCGCGCCACCTCGCACGCCATGTCACAGTTGGAGCGCTTGGCGAGAGACACCTGTTGCGGGGTCACCTTGCCCGCATCCTTGAGGCGTCCCACCTGCAGGGCGAGAAGCTGCCCCTGGGTGATTCCGGTGAGCATGTCCGCGATGCGTACCTGCTGGATCTGCTTGGCCCCGATCACGGTGTCGAACATCACCCGCTGCTTGCTGTAACTGAGGGCTTCGTGGAAGCAGGCCATCGCGGCGCCCACCACGCCCCATGCGATGCCGTAGCGCGCCTGAGTGAGGCACATGAGGGGATTCCTGATCCCGGTGGTGCCCGGCATGAGCGCGTCGTCGGGGACGTGGACGTCCTGAAGCGCGAGTTCGCTGGTATCCGAGGCGAGCAGGGAGAGCTTGCCCGTCTGGTCGCGCGCGCTGAATCCGGGGGTGTCCGTGGGGACGACGAAGCCGCGGATGCCCCTCGAGTCGCCGGGCGCGCCCGTCTGCGCCCAGACGACGGCGACATCGGCCATCGAACCGTTGGTGATCCACATCTTGGTGCCGTTCAGCACCCAACCGTCGGCGGTCTTCTTCGCCGTGGTGATCATGCCGCCCGGGTTGGAGCCGTAGTCGGGCTCGGTGAGGCCGAAACAGCCGATCGCGTCCGCCGAGGCCAGGCGGGGCAGCCACTCGCGGCGGTGCTCCTCCGACCCGAAGGCGTAAATGGGGTACATGACCAGTGCGCCCTGCACCGATACGAACGAGCGCAATCCGGAGTCTCCGCGCTCGAGTTCCTGCATGATGAGGCCGTACGCGACGTTGTTGAGCCCCGCGCAGCCGTACTCCTCGGGCAGGTTGGCACCCAGGACCCCCAGTTCACCGAGATCCGGGATCAACGCTCGCGGAAACCTGCGTTGGTAGTATGCTTCTCCGATGATCGGAATCACCTGGTCCTCCACCCACTCACGGATGGCATCCCGGATCATCCGCTCCTCTTCGCTGAGAACCGAGTCCAGATCGTAGAAGTCGAACCCCTGAAATCTTTCTGCCATAAGGGTGCCTTGTCGCCGAGGTGTGCCGGGTTGGAGAGGGAGAGAGGCGGGCGCCGAGTCAGCTGCCGCCGCCGGGATAGCGCTTTTTCGCGGAACGCTCGATGCCGTAGAAGATTTCGCGGGCAAGCCTGCCGCCGATCCAGTAGGCGGCGATGACGGTGGCGATCCAGCCCCCGATCACCACGTCGCCCGGCTGAATGATACCCCAAATGTAGCCCGCCACGACGGCTGCAAGAACCGTCGCCGCGATGCGCCCCTTGCGCGTCGCGATCCGCCTCGCCCGGAGTCGGCAACCCGCGCACCATAGCAGTCGGTCGACATCGCTTCGGTCCCGCAGCTCGCCGCAACGCGAGCAGTGGATCTCGTCTGTGATCGAGTCACGAAAACCCATGAGTTCCTGTCATCCTGTCAGAGCATCTCGCCAGCGAATTGTCCGGGGCTCATAACCGGCAATGCCGCCGCGAAAGGATGCCGTCGCCGGCCACTGACGGCAAGATGCCACGCACTTGCGCAAGCGCTCGCGCAACGCATAACGTCGGTCCCCCCCACTTGAAAACGGATGTAGTGTTTATGCGCCTATTGAAGCATCAGTCGACGAAAGTCGCCACGGGCGTGGTTCTCGCGACATTGGTCGCATGTGGCGACGTTCAGGAGGTCACGGTACCGGAGCCGCCGCGCGCGGCCTCGCTTTCGATCGTCCCTGCCGAAGTGGCACTCGGCTCCCCCGGCGAGGCCGCCGAACTGACCACGACCGTGCTGGATCAGCACGGCAACCCCTTTGCCGGGCCGCTCACCTGGACGAGCGAGGACGCTTCGGTCGTGTCCGTGGACGAGAGCGGCGTCGCCACAGCCGTGTCCCCGGGCAGCGTGACGATCCGGGTCGTGTCCGGGAACCTGAGTGCCGCGGCGCAGGTTTCAGTGTCGGCCACTACGGGCGTGTGCGATCGAACTCCTCAGGTCAGGGATGCCCTGGTGGCCGCGGTGGGCCGCTCTGACTGCTCGCAGGTGAGCTCGGGGTTGCTGGGCCGGCTCAGGCGCCTCGACCTGGGCCGGGGTTCCGATGACAACACCGCTGCGACGGCGGGGTATTGCGCGGACGTACTCGAGGAGGAATTCGAGCGGGGCGGCAGATCGGGCGAATGCGGGTCGAGGGCCTCCGGCCGCGGCGGCACGGACGTCGTATTTCAGGCCGCGGCCAGCGCCGACGGAGCAACCGACCGCATCACCTCTCTCAAGAGCGGCGACTTCCAGGGCCTCTCCGGCCTCCAGTTCCTGGATCTCAGCGGGAACTTCCTGAGAGGACTGCCGGACAGCGTCTTCGCCGACCTTGCCGGCCTGGACACGCTGGACCTTCGCGAGAACCGGCTGGCCGCGTTGCCCAGGGACGTATTCGGACCCCTGGCCGGGCTGGAGTACCTGGACCTGTCGGACAACGTGCTCACCGTTCTGCCCGACAGCAGTTTTGCGGGTATGGCCGACCTCAACTCGCTCTTCCTGGACGAGAACTGGTTTACGGCCCTGCCCGACGGCATCTTCGCCGACCTCACGGCCCTGGATACACTCTGGCTGGCGGACGGTGAACTGAGGACGTTGCCCGACGGCGTCTTTGGCGGCCTCGGCGAGCTGAAGGCGCTCGATCTCTCCGGGAACCGACTGTCTGCACTGCCCGATAGCGCTTTCCACGACCTGGACAGCCTGGAGTATCTGACGCTGTCCGGGAATCGTCTGATGGAGTTGCGCGAGGGCGTTTTCGACAAGCTCGCGCTCCTTTCCGAACTGTACCTCACCAGAAACCGGCTGGAGACCTTGCCCGATGGCGTTTTCGACAGCCTCCCCGACCTGGGCAACCTGTCTCTCACCGGAAACAGACTCACGCAGCTGCCCGACAACGTCTTCGATGGCGTGCCCGATCTCGATACGCTGTCGCTGGCGGTCAACCAGCTGGCAGAACTGCCCGACGACACATTCGACGACCTGTCCGGTCTCGACTTCCTCACGATGTCCGCCAACCGGTTGACCACGTTGCCGGATGGGGTCTTCGACGATCTGGACAGTCTGCGCATCCTGTACGCTTCGAGGAACAACCTGTCCAGGCTCCCCGATGGCGCCTTCAGCAACCTCGGCAGGCTCACGGAGCTGTCCCTCTACCGAAACGATCTCACGGAATTGCCCCGCGGCGCGTTCGCCGGCCTGTCCTCACTGGAACTCCTCTGGCTCGAGGACAACCTGGTCGATCCCCTGCCGCTCACGGTGGAAGCGCGGAGAACCGACAATTCCGACCCGCTTGCCGCGGGACCTGCCGAGCTCGTGCTTGGCGTTCGGGAGGGCGCGCCGTTCGAGATGGTCGTGGTGATGGGCGCGCGGGGCGGCGAACCTCGCTCGACGGTGCTCAGCATTGCGCCCGGAGACACGGTGAGCCGGGCTGTCACCGTGAGCCGGCGGACAGGGAGCCTGTTCCAGTACGTCGTCGTAGACTCCGTACCGGAGACGCCAACGGATCTGTGCAGCGGCGACCTGTGCTTCGAGGGCATGAGCGCGGAGGTGGGGAACGCGCTGGTCCTGGCCAATCCCGACAGCGTGGAAGTGGAGGCGGAGGGCGCCTACCTCATTCAGGCCACCCAGTCCCTCGTCGGCAAGGTACCGCTGGTCGCGGACCGGCAGGCGCTGCTGCGGGTCTTCGGCACCGGCGACAACACCAACTCCTACAGCGCGGAGGCGACGGCCACCTTCTACATCGGAGAGGAGGAAGTGCACGTCGCCGAGCTGTCGGCCCTGGTCGGTCTGCCGGGAAGAATCGACGAGAGCAGCCTGGACAGGTCCTTCAACGCGATGATTCCGGACTCGGTCATCCAGCCCGGGCTGGAGATGGTCGTCGAGATCGATCCCGACGGCGACCTGCCCGCGAAGGACGGCAGTCAGCTTCGGTTTCCGGAGACCGGCCGGACGGCGCTGGACGTCCGGAGGCTCCCCCCGATGGACGTCACGCTCGTACCGGTCGCGTTCGGGTCGGAAGCAAGCAAGTCGGATAACGAAACGGTGGCGGCCCTGGTACAGGAGATGGCGGGCGATGATTCCGGAGGGACTCTCGGGCCTGCACGAGCGCTGCTCCCAACGGCTGAACTCAACGTCACGGCGCGGGAAGCCTACATATCCTGGGCCGACACCCTCGAGAACGGCGGCCTCGAACTTCTGGACGAAATCCGGCTGCTCCGGCACATGGAAGCGGGCGCGACGAACGTGCATTACCACGGCGTTTTCGCTCATCCGGCCACCCGCTTCCCCTTTGACTGGGAGTTCGGCGGGATCGCATACCTCAACTCGTTTGCCGGCCTCTCGCTGTCGCATCTGGGCGGCGTCTATCGCGGCAACCGCTTCGCGCAAACCTTCGCCCACGAACTGGGCCACAACCTCAGCCTCCGGCACACCCCCTGCGGGGGAGCACCCGGGGCCGATCCGGCCTATCCGTACTCGGAGGCGTTCACGGGGATCTGGGGCGTCGACTTCACGAGCGGCGGTGCGTTCGGCCGGTTGCTGAGCCCTGCCAGATACAGGGATTTCATGTCGTACTGCGACCCGGAGTGGACCAGCGACTACAGCTTCATGAAAGCCCTCGAGTACAGGCTGGCGCTCCCGCCACCGCCCACCACGGCCAGCGCCGACGGGCGGGCCTCGGCCGGGACGACACTACTGCTGTGGGGGAGGGTGCAGGAGGACGGCGAACTGCGCCTGGAGCCGGTCTTCGAGTGGGACGCGCCGGTGAAGCTGCCCGAGACCGCCGGTCCGTACCGGCTCGACGGTGTCGGCGCGAACGGCGCCAGTCTTTTCTCGCTGAGCTTTGCGCCCGACGAGGCGGATCACGGTGGAGCGGGATTCCTATTCGCGGTTCCGGCCCGGGAAGGCTGGTCGGACAACCTGCAGCGCGTCACGCTGACCGGGCCGGAGGGCTCCGCCACCCTCGACCGCAGCACCGGAGCCGGCGGGGGCGCGATCGTCACCAACCGCGCCACCGGGCGTGTCCTGAGCATCGTGCGCGACTGGTCCGAGGTGCGTCCCGACGCGCTCGGCACGGCCGCCGAGGTCGCCGTCAGCCGCAGCGTGTTCGTGCGCGAGGTGCGCGAGCGGGACAGGTAGAAGCGGAGAACGCGGCGCGGATCTCAGTCCAGCGCCCGGATCACCGCCCGCGCGTACTGTTCCGTTGATGCGCGGCCGCCGAGGTCGCCGGTGACGGTCTCGCGCCGGTCGAGCACCGTACGCATGGCCCCGCGGATGCGGGCGGCGGTAGCCGGCTGCCCGAGGTGGTCGAGCATCGCGCACGCGGCCAGCATGAGTGCCGTGGGGTTGGCGATCCCGCGTCCGGCGATATCCGGCGCCGAGCCGTGAACCGCCTCGAACACCGCTTCACCCTGGCCGATGTTGCCGGCAGGCGCCATGCCCAACCCTCCCACCAGCCCCGCCATCAGATCGCTCAGGATGTCTCCGAACATGTTCTCCATTACGAGCACATCGAAGCCGTGCGGATCCAGCACCAGATACATCGCGGTGGCGTCGATGATGCGATCCTCGAATTCGATGTCCGGATACTCCGCGGCCAGCTCCCTGCCGACATCCAGGAACAGTCCCTGGGTGTATTTGAGGATGTTCGCCTTGTGCGCCAGGGTTACCTTGCGCCGGTTGTGCCGTCGGGCGTACTCGAACGCATAGCGGCAGACCCGCTCGGCACCGAATCGCGTCACGATCATTACCGACTCCGCGGCGGCCCGGGGATCGCCCTCCATACCGATGTAGTGCTCCACCCCGACGTACAGCCCCTCGGTGTTCTCGCGGATGAGGACGAGGTCGATGTCCTCATAGCGGCCGCCGGGGACGAAGGTGCGCACCGGCCGCACGTTGGCGTACAGGTCGAACTCCTTGCGGATCGCGACGTTGATGGACCTGAACCCACCCCCGACCGGCGTCGTGAGGGGGCCCTTGAGCGCGACCCCGTTCGCCCGGATGGAGGCCAGGGTATCCGGCGGCAGCGGATCGTTCACCCGCTCGAGCGCCGCCATGCCCGCCAACTGCTCGTCGTAGTCGAGTCCGGCGCCCGCGGCGTCCAGCACGGTCAGCGTCGCGGACATGACCTCCGGACCGATCCCGTCTCCGGGGATGACGGTGATGGTCTGGCTCATGGATGAGGTGCCTCTACCCCTCTCCCGGAACCGGAATCCCGTAGCGGCGCAGCGTGCCCTCCACCGTAGGACGGCCCAGGCGAACCCGGCTGCCCTCCAGCAGGAACGAGAAGACGTATCCCGTCCCGAGCAGCAGGATTCCGATCAGGAAGCAGTACATGACCGCCCGGTCGGGATAGGTGTCCTTCAGGTAGCCGACGTACATCGGTCCGATAATCCCGGCGGCGGCCCACGCGGTGAGGATCGTGCCGTAGATCTTGGACATGTTCTTCGAGCCGAAGACATCCACGACAAATGACGGCATGGTGGCGAACCCGCCGCCGAAGCAGAGCAGCACATAGCAGACCAGCGCGGAGAAGATCCAGGGATTGGACTCGGTCATGAGGATGCCGAACACCACCATCTGGCTGGCGAGGAGAATGCGGAAGACGCTGACCTGTCCCAGGCGGTCGCAGAGAGAGCCCCAGAGGAGTCGGCCTACGCCGTTGCAGACGGAACTCACCGCGATCAGCGTCGCGCCGTATTCGGCCAGCATCGCCGGACCGATGTTGGGGTCGGCCAGCCCCCACACCTCCTGCAGGAGCTCGGACTGGAAGCTGATCACGGAGATGCCGGCCGCGATGTTGGAGAAGAACACGATCCACATGATCGTGAACTGTGAAGTGCGCAGGTAGGGCGCGGCCGGCTCCACCTTCTCGGGCGGCGCCGATCTCGAGCCGTCGGCGGGCGCGGGCGCCGGCGACTCCGGCGGATCGCTGAGAAACAGGCTGGACGGGATCAGGATGCAGGCGAACACGATCCCCAGCCAGAGGAAGACCTGCGCGAGATCACCTTCCGTCCGGACCACGAGAAGAGGCGCCAGGCCCTTGCTGAGCAGGAGTGCTCCGACGCCGAAACCCATCACCACGATGCCCGTTACGAGTCCCTTGCGGTCCGGATACCACTTCGCCGCAGTCGCGACGGGCGTCACGTACCCCATCCCTATTCCCGCGCCCCCGATCACCCCGTAGCCCAGATAGAAGAGCCAGAGGGCATCCAGCGACAGCGCCAGGCTGGCGACCATGTAGCCGGCCGAGAACATGGCGCTTCCGGCCAGAGCGAGAGCCCTGGGCCCGACCCTGGGCAGCGCCTGTCCGGCAATCGCCGCCGACACTCCCAGGCAGAAAATCGTGATGCTGAACGCGGCGGCCGTCTCGCTGAAGGTCCAGCCGGAGTCCCGCACCAGCATGGTCTGGAAAAAGCTCCACGCGTACACCGTGCCCAGGCACAGCTGGAGCACCGTGCAGAAGAGGACGACGACGGCTCGGGAAACGCGCACGGTGTGGTCCGCCTACACCGTCGGGCGTTTGACCCGGGCCCGCCACTTCGGGGGCGGAGGCCCCTGGCCGGCGGCGTGGCGCATGAGCCGCGCCATGTCCCCGATTTCATCCCTCCGGGCCAGGACGCCGTTGTCCGAGGCCCCGTCACCGTTGCGGGCGAGCTCGACTACGTATGTGAGGAGCTCTTCCAGAGGCTTCGCGGTCGACTTGACCAGCCAGATCGAAACCAGCACGCCCACGACCAGGATGATGCACAGCAGGTAGATCTGTTGGCCCACCGCCCGCTGGATCTTGAGCGCCAGCGCCTCCGTGTCCATCCCGACGTGAACCGTGCCCGCCACCCCTGAGAGGATCGGGCTCCCCACCTCCACGAACTCGCCCAGCCCCGGGAGACTCCGCTCAACGGGCTCCGTGAGCGAGGGGTCGCTTGCCAGAATCTCCTCCGGTATTCCCGGAACGAACGTATGCGCCAGGAACTCGCCGGTGTCGCTGACGATGTAGATGTAGCGGATGCTTTCGATCTCCACGAACTGATCGATGAGCGACTGCAGGGTGGCCAGGTTTCTGTTCAACAGGATGTCCACGCTGGCGTCGGCGATGTTCCGGGCGATGTTCGCGCTGTTGCTGACGTACTCCGTCTCGAGTTCGCTGGAGACGGTCCGGATGGAGAGCAGGAAGATGGAGAGAACGACGAGCGCGAAGAGGGCGAAAATGCCGAAACGCAGCTTGCGGAAGAGCCTGTTGACCTTCATGAGATCGCGAACCTGTCTTCCCAGTCCTCGAGCGGCACAAAGCGGTCCCCCTCCGGAACCGTATAGTAGACCGTGTCGAGCCCCTGCCGGCGGTCGGGACCGAAGGACACCCGCTCACCGACCCCGAGGTCGTAGTTGCGCACCGCGAAGACCGCCTCTTCCAGCCGCGACCGGTCCGGCTCGTCCCCCATGCGCGCAATGATCTCCGTGATCAGCTTCGCGTTCAGGAACCCCTCGAGACTGACGAAGCTCTGCGGAAAACGCTCGTAGGCTTCACCCCGCGTGATTCGTTCGACATTCTCGGGAGGCAGCGGATCGTAGCGCTCCATCAGTTCATGATACTCACGCACGGCCGGCAGCGAGGTGTCCTCATAGCTGGGCACGACCTGCGAGTTGACCAGGAAGCGGGTGTGCGAGTCCGGATCGGCGCGTCCCTCGCGCATCAGGGCCAGGAGGTTCTCGCTCCCCACGAAGGAGACGTTGGCGACGGGGATGTGGAGCCCCAGGTCGGCGGCGTCCCGGGCGAAGGCGGCGCAGGCCGCGTACGCACCGATGCAGATCACCGCGTCCGGGGATTGCGCCTGCAGGATCTCCACCTGCGCCCGCATGCTGGCCTCGAACTGGGTGCCACGCATGTAGGTGGCCTCGCCGGCCATGGTCTCTCCGTGCGCAGCCAGCGCTTCCCGCACGCCCGCCCATCCGCTGCGGCCATACGCGTCGTTCTGGTAGAAGACCGCCACCCGGCGTCGCCCGATGCGAACGAAGTTGTCGACCAGCCCCGCCGTCTCCTGCCGGTAGGAGGCGCGAAGGTTAAAGGCGAACTCGCCGTAGGGAGGCTCGCGCTGCGGCTCCGCCCCCGTGAAGGGAAAGAAGAGATAGACCTGCTGTTCCCGGAACCTCTTCAGCAGAGGCAGCACGCGGGTGACGGTCGGCGTGCCCACGTAGCCGAAGAGCAGGAAGACGCTCTCGTCCCGCATGAGGGTGATGGTATTGGCCACGCAGGGATCAGGTTGGTAGCCGTCGTCGTAGAGCCTGAGGACGATTCTGCGGCCATTGATCCCGCCGCTGTCGTTGACGTGGTTGAAGTACGCCATGGAGCCGCGGTACAGTTCCGTGCCCAGGCCCCGAGAGGGGCCCGAGAAGGCGGCGGACACGCCGAGCACGATGTCGCCTGCCTGCGCGGGAGGTACGCGGCGGCCCCGGTGAGCCGGAACGGAAGCGGCGGCGGCCAACGGCTTCGCCCAGGGTGCGGCGGTGAGGGCAAGCAGGCCGGAGCGGATGAGGGAACGGCGCGTGAGGGGCGGCGAACGCCCGGGGACCTCGCCGGAGGGATTGCGGGCGTCGGTGCGCTCGTCTCCCCGCGCCTCCTGTCCCCTCCTGCCTCGCCACCTGGCCATGCGAGATGCCCCTGTTGTTGTTGCCGTCCGGCCCGACAGAGTTGCCGCGGCACCCCATCGTTCCGACCCTCTGCGTCGCCGCTGGTATAGTAGTGGTCGGTCCGGCTCAACTCAATGCGTCGCTGAACCGACAAAACAGTTCATGGGACCGACAGAACACGGCAGGGCGGGTATTGGGTTACAGCATTGCATGCGGTACAGCGATTGTGGCTGAGGTTCCCCCGACACTCGTGACTAACGCCGGACTTGCTACTATTACTAGACTTGGACTTGCTCTCAGTGAGATCGGGGTGTTCGGGTGGTCGGCCATGACCTCAAACCTGGATTCCAGGCGCATGCGTTCAGCCGCAGTTTCCAAAATGGCAAAACGGGTCCCGGCTCGGGCGTGGCGCGCTCTGCGACCGGGAATGTTCGTCGCGGGCCTGTGGGCCACCCTCCTGCTCGCCACCTGCCGCGACCCGGTGGAGCCCGCCCCCGTGACGGCGATGGAGTTCTCCACGTCCACGCTCGAACTGGTGGCTTCCACGAGCGGCAATACGCTCTCCTACCGGGGCGCCGTCGTACTCGCCAACACGGGTGACGTGGCGGTCGGGCCGGTGTCGCTGTCGGCGCGTGCGGCGCGCACGGGCGGGGTCGCCGTGCCCGGTATCGTGCCGCAGGCGACGCCGGCCGAGATTCCGACCCTCAATCCGGGCGGGAGAGAGACCATTGCCATCAACGTGACCGTGCCGGACGAAGCCCGCGCGGGCGTCTACGAGGCGACCCTCGAGGCAGACGCCGGCGCCGACGCCAGCGCGTCGCTGGGACTTCGCTTCCAGGTGGAGCAGCGGGGAGGTCCGGTCGACGGCACCCACATCACCATCGCAGCGGGGAACGACCGAATCCGCCAGGGCACCGTGGTTCAGTTCTCGGCCCAGATCCAGGACAGTACGGGGGCCGAGGTGGCGGGCGCGGTGGTCTCCTGGACGGTGGTCCCGCCCGACGCCGGTCTGTTCGACGCCGCAGGGAGGTTCGTCGCCTACGGGGTGGGTCGGATCACGGTCGTCGCGAGCACGCTGCTGAACGTGGACAGCGCAACAAGGACGGATTCCGCCAGCAGACCTGTGACGGTCCGGGAGCGCGATGTCCGGAATACGCTCAGGCTGGTGGGGATGGGCCGCGTCGAGGACCGCTACACCTCCGACCTGTGGGTGCACGGCGACTACGCCTACACGGGCACCTGGGGCAGGCGCGCAGCGCAGCCGGGCAACCTTCTCTACGCCTGGACGCTGGACGCGCAGGGGATGCCGACCCTTTCCGATTCGATCCTGGTGGACGCGCGCACGGTCAACGACGTCAAGATCCGGGCGGACGGGCGGCTGGGCGTGCTGACGCACGAAGGGGACGACACCCCGGAGGACGGAACCAACGGGGTCACCTTCTTCGACCTCACCGATCCGGCGCACCCCCAGGTCATCAGCCGCTTCACCGAGGGCCTTGCTTCCGGCGTCCACAACGTCTGGCTGGAGGGCGACTACGCCTACCTGGCGCTGGACCCATACAACAGCGGCCTGCGCATCCTCGACGTCTCCGACCCGTCTTCCCCTCAACTCGTCGCCAGCTTCTACGGCGGGGAGAGCCTGCTCCACGACATCTACGTCCGCGACGGGCTCGCCTTCCTGTCGCACTGGGACGCGGGCCTCATCATCCTCGACGTGGGCAACGGGATGGCCGGAGGATCGCCCACCAACCCGGTGGAAGTGAGCCGTCTGCGGAATCTGGGCGGGGAGACGCATAATGTCTGGTACTGGCCCGAGTCCGGCTACGCCTTCGTGGGGGAGGAGGATTTCGGCTTCTCCACAAGTCCGTCCGGGATCCTGCACGTCGTGGATCTGCGC
The DNA here is from genome assembly GCA_965232315.1 of Longimicrobiales bacterium. GTDB lineage: Bacteria > Gemmatimonadota > Gemmatimonadetes > Longimicrobiales > Gaopeijiaceae > BD2-11. Next base: position 124,505 of record CBDDPN010000014.1, read on the forward strand.
GACATCACGCAGCCGCGCGAGGTCGCGTCCTATGAGGTCGACGGCGCAACGTCGCACAACTACTGGCTGGACGAGGACACCGGCACCCTGTACCTGGCCTGGTACGAACGGGGCGTAAGGAGCCTGGACGTCAACGGGGAACTGATGGGTCAGCTCGAGTTGCAGGGCCGCGAAACCGCCTTTATCCAGTACGGGACCGAGACCAACTACTGCTTTCTCGGCCCCGAAGACACCTGCACCTGGGCGCCGCAGTTGCACGACAACGGCAAGCTGTACGCCTCGGACATGAACCACGGGCTCGTCGTTCTGGAGCCCGGTCGCTAGACCGTCCGTGGATGGATCCGGGGAGGCCGCGGATGGCCGCGCGCGCCCGAGGCTTCGCCGGCGCCGGGGGTGGGTCGGCACCGCGCTCTTCGCAGTCGGCTGCGGCGGCTCGGCGGACGGTTCTCCCGAGGACGCGCCCCGCCTCTACGTCACCTCCGGCTTCACGGACGAGGTCCACGTGCTGGACGCCCGCGACGGGGCGACCCTGCGCACCATCTCTCTGGACCGGCGCCGCACCGAAACCGACGAGCCCCACGGGGTGACCGTCGCGCCCGACGGCCGTCACTGGTACGCGACCCTCGCCCACGGGCACCCTACCCTCTGGAAGTTCGAGACCGACGGCGACCGGCTGGTCGGGCGCCTCCAGCTGGACATCCCGGGCGCGGCTCGGGTGGCGCTCACTCCCGACGGCGGCCGCGCGTTCATTCCCGACTACTGGCGGGACGGCCTTGGGGAGGAGAGCCACGTGGCCGTGGTGGACGTACACGACCTGACCGTGGCGGCCCTGCCGGTGGTCTGCCCCGCCCCGCACCACGCCGCCGTCGACCCTGCCGGGACGCGGGTCGCCATAGCCTGCGCGCTCTCCGACGAGATCGTGCTGATGGACGCGGCCTCGGCGGAAGCGGTCGCCCGCGTCCCGGCCGGACCCGAGCCCGGCGCGGCCGGAGCACCGCGCTACACCCCCATGAACGTCGCGTGGAGCCCCGACGGCGCCCGCTTCTTCGCTACCATGGCCGGAACCGGCGAGGTGCGCGCCTTCTCCCGCGCGGGCGACCCGGTGGGCGCCGTCGCGGTGGGGCGCATGCCCGCCCAGATCGCGGGCTCGGCGGACGGGCGGGTGCTGGTCGTGGCCAACCGGCGGGGTGGCTCGGTCTCGGTGGTCGACGCGGCGACCCTCACCGAGGTGCGCCGCATCGAGCTGGCCGACGCGGCGTTTCCGCATGGGGTTGCGCTCGACCCCGCCGGCGAGGTCGCCTACGTGACCTGGGAGGGCCGGGTGGACGAGCCCGGGGGGGTGGTCGCCCTTCGCATCGGTAGCGGCGAGGTGGTGTGGAGACGCGAGGTCGGCGTCTTCACCCTCGGGGTGGCGTACCTTCCGGGTCGCGGGAGCGATCGAACGCGAGCGCCGCGGAGTTGATGCAGTAACGCTGACCGGTAGGGGCCGGCCCGTCTCCGAACACATGGCCGAGATGGGCGTCGCACGCCGAGCACAACACCTCGGTGCGGCGCATGAAGAAGCTTCGATCGTCCGCCAGGCGGACGTCCGCCCCCTCGGCCGTGTCGCTGAAGCTCGGCCATCCCGTCCCCGAGTCGTACTTGTCTCCCGAGTCGAACAGCGGAGCATCGCAGCACACGCAGCGATAGAGCCCGTCCTCCTTCAGGTTCCAGTACGCCCCGCTGAAGGCCCGCTCCGTCCCCTTGCGACGGGTCACGCGGAACTGTTCCCGGGTGAGGCGCTGCTTCCACTCCCGGTCGCTCAGACCGGCTTTCCGTTCCGTATCCTTCGCCATGTCGTCACTCCCGTGTCACGGACGCCGCCGAGACGACGCCCGGGTCATCTTCTTCCGCATCTTCCGCATCGTCCTCGTCCTCGTCCTCCTCTTCATCCAGCGCCATGAGCAAGAGGGAGGACCGCGAGCCGCGCTGGAGGATGAAGCGGATCGTGGTGCCCTCATCCATGACGCTCTCCGCCCACACCTCACCGCCCATGGCCATCACCAGGTGGCGCACGATCGCCAGCCCGAGCCCCGTCCCTCCCTCCGCTCTCGACCGGGCCGGATCAACCCGGTAAAAGCGCTCGAAAATGCGGGGGAGATGGACCGGAGGTATGCCGCTGCCCGTGTCGCTCACCGACACCTGGATGCGTTCCTCATCCACCCCCGACTCATCCTCCCCCGACTCGACCTCCACACGGATCGATCCCCCTTCCCGAGTGTGGCGAAGCGCGTTGTCGAAAAGGTTCTGGAAGATCTGGAAGAGCCCGCGCGCGTCCGCCAGCGCGATGCCGCCACCATCGATGTACAACCGCACGCCCGACTCGGCGACCCGCGGCCCCAGCTGCGCCCACGCCTTGAGCGCCAGCTCCTCCACCCGGACGTGCTCGGGCTGAGCCACCCACCCGCCCGATTCCAGGCGCGAGAGGTCGAGCAGGTCCTCGACCAGCTGCTGAAGTCGCACGGTGTTGCGCCAGATCAGATCGAGGAAGCTCTGGCGGAGCTCCTCGGGAGGATCGTCCTCCAGAAGCGTCTCCGAGAATCCGCGCACGGCCGTGAGGGGCGTCTTGAGTTCGTGGGAGGCGTTGGCGACGAAGTCGCTCCGTACCTCCTCCAGGCGCCGGACCTCGCTCACGTCGACGAAGGTGACGACCGCGCCTCCCACCCCCAGCGGCCGACCCGACACCAGATACCGTTTCTCGCCCAAGTGGACTTCGCGTGCGCCCACGGCGTACGACGGGGCTGCTTCCATGAGCACCCTGAGCTCCGCCGAGCGCACGAACCGGCTGACATGCGTGAGCGGCGGAACCGACTTCACATCGAGAATCTGCAGCGCGGCATCGTTTACGCGCACCAGGCGCGCGTCGGCGGTCAAGGCGACGACCCCCTCGTTGATGGCGTTGAGCACGTCGCGCACTTCGTCGCGCTCGCCCGCGAGTTCCCGGATTCGCTCGTCGAGATCCGAGGTAAGGCGGTTGAAGGCCTCCACCAGTTCGGCGAGTTCGGTCATGCGCGACGACGGCAGCGGCTGCATGTCGACGGCACCCGCGGCGATGCGACGGGCGCGCGCCGCCACGTTCTCGAGCGGATGGGCAAGAGCGCGCGCCAGCACATAGGAGAGGCCCAGCGCCAGCACGATCGCCACGACTCCCGCGCCGGCGACGGACCTCTGGGTCTGGACCACCGTGGCGTCGATGACCGCCAGCGACGCCGCCAGGCGCAGCACGATCGGCTCGCCGGCCAGAACCAGCAGGCGTGCTCCGTACAACATGGGAGCCCCCACCGTGGCGCTCCGGCGCTCAGCGAAGGTGGTGGTGCCCGCGAGCGCGCTCCGCACCTCGGGACGGTCGCCGTGGTTCTCCATCGTACGGTAGTCGGAGTCGGAGTCGGCCAGCACCGTCCCGTCCGGCGCGATCAGCGTCACCCGGTAGCCGGCGCTCCCGCGCATGCGGTCCGCCAGCTCGTGCAGGTTCGAGAAGCTGCTGTCGCTTCCCTCAAGCAGCAGCTGCGCCAGCGCCAGATCCCGGGCCAGGTCCCTCTGATGCAACTCGACGAGCTGCCGCCGCAAACCCGTCCCGAGCATCACGACCAGGGCGGCGACGAGGATCCCCACCACGGCGACGAAGCCCAGGAACAGACCGTGGTGCGCGCGCAGTCTCATGGCGTTCTCCGCCTAACCCACTCCATCCGGCAAACGCAACTGGTAGCCGAAGCCGCGTACCGTCTCGACCCAGTCGCCCACTTCGCCCAGCTTGGTGCGGAGCCGGCGGATGTGCATGTCCACGGTGCGCGTGTGGATGTACCTGGACACCCCCGGGCCCACGTCCCAGGCAGACTCGAGCAGCTGCTGCCGGCTCTGGGTGCGCCCCCGACGCTCCACCAGCACCCGCAGGAGCCGGAACTCCGTCGGCGTGAGGTTCAGTTCCCGATCGCCGAGGGTGACCTGATGGCCGGTCAGGTCGATGGCGAGCGGACCGGCTCGCAGCACCTGTCCACCGCCCCCGGTGGGCGTGGAGCGGGCCCGACGCAGGATGGAGCGCACACGCAGAATCAGCTCGCGGGGGCTGAAAGGCTTGGTGAGGTAGTCGTCCGCGCCCATCTCCAGCCCCTCGATTCGGTCCTCCTGCTCGCGCTTGGCCGTGAGCATGAGCACCGGCAGGTGGCGGGTCGCGGATCTGCGGCGGATCGTGCGCAGAACCTCGTCGCCCGACTTCCCTGGGAGCAGGCGGTCGAGCACGACGATGTCGGGCATCTCGCGGTCGATGGACGAAAGCGCCGAGGTGCCCCTGGATACGGTTTCCACCCGCAGTCCGTCGTGGGTCAGCTGGTACGCGACCAGCGCCGCGATATCGGCTTCATCCTCGACCACCAGGACGCGCGGAGGAGGGTCCGAGACCTCTCTGGGCTCCCGCTCCGATTCCCTCAACGTGCGACGTGGCTCCAAGCTTCACGCTCCTCTTTGAGGTCCGGAGTGATCGGAACTCAGGTACGGAAGAGTTGATGGGATGCGCACCCATCCGGTGCGCATAAGGTAAGGAGGGCCGCGGCGGAGGTCACGCGCCGCGGGGACCGGGGACGGACCCGGGCAGGGCGGGCCTGGAGCCTGACGCGCCTCGGCAGCTCGTCGTAGTAGCGGAAGATCTTGAATCCGCCGTCGCGCTCCAGCACATCCTTGAAGAGCTGTGCTTCCAGAAGCTCTCCCCGGATCGTGAGGAAGAGGACCCAGCAGTCGGTGTGGACCCTGAAGGTCACGAACTCCCGGGTCGCGCCCCTGCACTCCACCGCCTGATAGCGCACCGGGTTCGAGCGGAACCAGCGGCCGATGCGGCGCAGTGACGCACTGTTGCGCAGCCGAATGTTGCTCCAGGCGAAATCGACGGGAAAGCCGATCTCCGGCGCGGACGCCGGAAGCTCCGGCCACACGACTTCGTTGTGCTCCGATTCCGTCAGACGAAGTCCTTCCAGCAGCACGGCGTTCGACTGAGCCAGGCCGTGCAGGGCGTCGCGGGCCAGCGCCTCCACGGAAGGAGCGGAGCCCGGAAATGCGAGTTCGCCGGGGCGCTGCGATTTCTCGCAGGCCCCGGCGGACAAACAGAAAAGTACGACAGCACGGACGGGCATGACCCGCAGCATCATGCGACCTCAGCTACCAGGCCTCTCGAAGGCGGCCGCGTTTCCATCGATAATCGAGTACGTGACCGCGAACATGCCCGCCTTCGCGCGCTCTGCGGTCTCGCCGTTGTCGATATCCAACCCGTCATCTCCGAACCCGATGATCAGCGCGTTGGCTATGATGCCACCGGTCCCACGACGCAGCCTCAGCCCGTCAACGGACTCTCCTTCCGTGCCGCCTGCGCCATCCACGCCCTTGCCGATCAGCGTGATATTGGCGAGCAGCGGAAGGGTGTACGGAGTGGCGTTGTAGTCGTCTTCGTTGCCGTCCACTTCGAAGCCGTTGTCGCCATCGTTGGGATCCTGCTGGGCGAGCCAGAACTGTCCCATGCCCTGAAAGCCGGTGGAGTAGTCGAACGAGTCGTCCGAGATGTCCGTGGCCAGGAGGTATTTCGTGTTGACGGTTCCGCCGAACCACTCAAAGCCGTCGTCCGACCCCGCGTGGGTCTGGACGTGGTGGATGGTGGTGCCGTTGCCCACGCCGTTCATTGTGAGCGCGTTCAACTCGTTGCCAAAGCTGATCTCGTATCCTGCGTACTCGATTCGGGTGTAGGTGACGACACCGGAATCGTCCGCCCGGTTGTCGCCTCCGTATTCTCCCGAACTCCCTTCGCCAACGCACTCGCCAGCCGGGAAATTGCACAGCGACGCCCCGTTGAGGACCACACCGCCCCAGTCACCCTTCAGCCTTTCTTCGGGCGGGTTGGCGCTTGTGAACACGACCGGCGCGTCCTCGGTTCCCTCCGAGAACAGCTTGCCACCTATCCTAACGATGAGCGCGCTGGGCTGGATCTCTGTGGACCCATAGAGGTGCGTGCCGGCCGGAATGTGCAGTTCGCCGCCGTCCTCGACGGTCACGATTCCGTTGATTGTGTAGGCCGTGTCGGCAGAAAGCATGCGGACATCGCTGATGTTACCCGACAGAACCGCGGATCCGGAAGCCATCATGTCGCCCATGCCGGCCTCGCCGAACGTCGTCCAGGTCTCCTGGGTCCAGTCCTGGTCCGGGCCTACCGCGCCAACGTAGTTCGCGGTCCCATCGAAGAAAGCCGGGGCCGCTGCTGCGAACGCCGCCGCCACCTCGGGGGGAAGCGCCAGCACCATCGGGGTCAGGTCCGCGACCGTTGCGGCACCCTCCAGGGCAGGGGAGCCGGCCTGTGGCCGGAAGTCCGGGCTCTCGCGGTCGAAGGGATTGCCGAGCATGGGGTCCACATCGACGCGGTTCGCCCAGGCTTCCTGCAGAAACAGCGCCTCTTCGCCATATCCGACTTCAACGGCGGTGCTGGCGGGCGAGGTGCCGCCCGTGCCGGTGGCGGTAACGGCATACTGCGCCATGCCCCACGCGGCATCTTCGTCGACATGGGAGGTTCCGGCGATTCCCGACGCCAATGTCTCGGCGTCGCCGTCACCTACCGTCCTTTGCACCGCATAGGTATTGGCATTCGTCGAAGCGTTCCAGGTGACGGAAACGATCCCCGCTCCCGCGTCGAGAGTCGCCTGCACGTTGGCGGGCGCAGCTGGCGCTGTTGGGGGAGGCTCGGGGGGAGGTGCGACGGGTGTGGGGTCCTCATCGTCGCCACATCCGACAAACAAAACAGGTCCGGCAAGAAGTGCCATCAACAGGATCAGCCTTTGCTTCTGGAACATGGGTTTCTCCTTTAAGGGATTGGGTGGCGCGGATGCACAGTCCTCCCCCTTTGCGCCCTCGCTCGAGGGCCGCGTGATTGCGAAGCGTTGTTCTCTGGATCCGGAGGCCGCGTCAGCTTCCCCAGCGCAGAGAAAGCGATACCCGGCGGCCGGTGTCGTACTGACGGACGGTGCCGTCGCCCTGCGTGAACCGGATCACGTTCCCCAGCAGGCGCGTGACGGAGAGTTTCGTCGAGAAATCGCTCGACAGCTTCCGCTCGAAGACCACGTCCATGGTGCCCCGCGCTTCCTCATGGATGTCGGGCGTGGCCTGCCCGCCGATGGCGTCGATGCGACGGCCGAACCGGTTGTAGAACACGGAGGCGCGGGTGTCCTCCGAGCGGGACGCGTACGCCAGGCTGACATTCACCATGTAGGGCGACTGCCCCTGCAGGCCGCGCACCCGATCGACGACCGCGAGGTCGGTGGCCCCCGAACCCTGGAGGTAGATCCTCGCCGTTCCGCCCGTCGCGACGGTCGAATTGACCAGCGTCAGGTTGCTGTTCAGCGAGAAGCTCTCCAGCGACTCGGAGAGGAACGCCAGGCCGGTGCGCAACTCGATCTCCGTGCCGTAGTTGTTGGCATCCGGCGCGTTTTGCGAATGAGCTCGGTGGAGGGGAAGGTGAGCGCCTCGATGGGACTGTGGAACTGCTTGTAGAACCCGCTGACGGCGATCAGCGCGCCGGGCTCGAGGAACCATTCCCAGCGCAGATCGAAGTTGCGGATGCGGGAGACGGTGAGTTCGGGATTGCCGACCACCAGGTATCCGCCGGCGTAGTCTGCGAAGGAGAAAGGAGCCAGCTCCCGCAGCTGAGGCCGCGCCAGGGTCTGGGATACGCTCGCCCTGATATTGGTGGCGTCGCTCACCTCGTAGGTGAGGTTCAGCGCGGGAAGCCACTGCGTCTCGTTGACATCCGCGCCCACCAGCGGCTCCAGCCCCTCGACCGGGAAGAGATCGAGAGGGGTTACAACCTGCTGCGTGCGCTCGACGCGTGCTCCGCCCACAAGCCGGAGCCGCGGCAGGACCTCCGCGTCCATCATCAGGTAGCCGGCGTCGACGGTCTCCTCGGCGTCGTAGTTGTCCGCGCGGAAGGTCGCCTCCTGCATCTCGAACCCGGTCGGGGAAATGTACCGGGGGGCGAACAGTTCGTTCGGTGGAAGCGCGAGCACGTTGTTGTTGATGTCGCCGCCGCGCTTCGGACGGAACCGGAAGCGACGGGAGAAGTTGTCGCGCTGGCGGCGGTCACTGCTCACCCCGAAGCGAATGGACGCGGGCAGGGACCTCAGCTGGAAGGGCACTTCCATGTCCGCCCCTCCGCTCAGCCCATCGTCCACCATGTCCTGATGGAAGACGCTGCCGCTCTGAATGAAGTCGTCGTAGAGGTAGACGCCGTCGAACGCGCGGTAGAGCACCTCGCGGGTGTTGGGCTCGTAACGCTCCGCTCGTGTATATGTGCTGCGCCACTTCACGGAGGATCCGCCCAGCCCCTGGAGGACGTGGGTTCCCTCCAGTTGGGCGTTGGTGAGGGTCTGCGAGACGTAGCGGATGCGCGTGTTGAGCTGGTCGGTGCCGGAATCGAGATTGTAACCCGCCAGCGACCGGGACTCGTCTTCGGCTAGACGACTGTAGACCAGGTTGGCGCGGATCCTGTGGGCCGGAGCCAGCTCGTAGGAGAGGTTCATCAGTCCGCCGATCGAAGCGGAGGCCGTCGTGAAGTCGCCGCCATAGTCGACTTCTGGATCGGCGGCGCCTCCGCTCGCGAACACCCGCTCGATCAGATCGGCCTGCTGCCCGTACCGGCGTGACTGGGAGAGCGAAGCGAGAAACCCCAGCGAGCGGCCGAACAGATCGAGTTCGTCGCCCAGGGAAGCACTGAAGCTCTGGTCCGGGGAAAGGCTCACGGCGCTCGGCCCCCAGTCTCCCCCGAAACTCCGCCCGATGACCGCGAGGTCGTCGCGACTCAGGCCGCTCCGCGAGTAGCGGACAGCGCCGTCCGTGGGGATGGCCGACGGCAGATCCCGGCTTCCGTCGTTCAGCCCCAGGAAGTCGAGCGATCCGCCGGCGTAGCCCAGACCGTCCTTGAAGGTGGTGACCGAGTTCCAGCCGCTGCTCGCGCTGATGGACCAGATGCGCGAGGTGGGGAAGTCCCTGGTTCGCATCTGCACCAGACCGCCCGAATAGTCGCCGGGCTGGTCGGGCGAGTACGTCTTCGCCGTGACGATGCTCGCGAGCATCCCTGCGGGGATGACGTCAAGCGGGATGACCTTCTTGTCGGGAACCGGGGACGCCAGCCGGGTGCCGTTCAGCGTGGTGGCGCTGTAGCGCTCGCCGAGACCGCGCACGAAGGCGTACTTGCCGTCCACCAGCGAGATGCCGGGCACGCGCTTCAGCACCGCGCCCGCGTCCCCGTCCGGGGAGCGCGAGATCTGGTCCTGGCCGATGGCGTCGACCACCACCGCGGCCCGTCGGCGCTCGCCGAGCAGCGCCGCCGTGTTCCCGCGCTCCGCCTCGACCGAGATGGTCAGCCCGTCGAGTTCGATCGCCTGCGGATCGAGTGAGATGTCGACTACGACCGGGTCGCCACCATTCGTCACCACCACATCGGAAACGGTCTTCGAACCGTACCCGATCACCTCGGTCCGCACGCTGTGGGTGCCGACCGGAACGTTGCGCAGGACGAAGCGTCCGTCGGGGGAGCTGAGCGTGCCGATCCCGGTTCCCGGGATGAAGACCTGGACACTGGGCAGCGCGCCTCCGGTCCGGGTGCTGATCACATGGCCGACGACGCGGCCGTATTCCCCGTTGCCGGGGTCCTGGGCGGCGAGGCCGGCCGGGGCGAGAAGGCAGGCAAGGCTGGTGATTATCCTTCGAAACATGGCGTATCCGTGAGATATCTGTTCATGCAAGTCGTTTCCGAGTAGAGGCTTGTGACACATCCACGCGGGGGCGCGGCAAGTCGGGCGCGCAGGCCCCATCCCGGGTTCGACACCAATGTAGAGACGGCGTGTAACGCCCCAGGATAGGTCGGGTAACGACCCAGGATAGGTCGGGTAACGACCCAGGACAGGTAGGGTAACGCGCGGGTAACGAAGATCTCGCCGGGTGGCGGAGACCGTGGCTCTTCGCCCGGCCTAGTCCTCCACCATGTACGCCAGGCACCAGGCGCCCAGCCCCACATGGGTGGCGAAGATCGGAGCCGCGGGACCGCCAAGGATGTCGACGTCGCCGAAGCGGACGCGCAGGGCGGCCGAGACCTCTTCGATCATCTCCGGGCACCCCACGTGCACCACGCCGAAGCGGAGCCGCTTCGCGCCGGGCGGGATGCGGTCTTCGAGGAGACCGAGGACCGCGGGGAGCACCTTCCTGCGGCCGAGCGCCTTGCCTACCGGCCCGACCTTCCCCTCCTCTGTCAGTGACAGGATGGGCTTCACGCCCAGCATGCCCCCGAACCACGCCTGGCCCTTCCCCACCCGGCCCGAGTGCAGCAGCCGGTCGAAGGTGTCCACGGTGGCGAAGATGCCGGACTGATCGCGTACCCGGTCGAGTTCGGCCAGCACCTCCTCGGCGCTCATGCCGCTCTCGGCCAGCTCGGCCGCCTTGAGGACCATCAACCCCTCGAGAATCGACACGCCGCGGGAGTCGAACAGGTGCACCGGTACCTTGTCGAAGGTGCGTGCCGCGGCTTCCGCCGAACCGAAAGTGCCGGACACTCCGCTTCCCAGCAGCACGCCCAGGATCCGGTCCCCGTCCTCGGCGGCGCGGCCGAACCCTTCCACGAAGGCCTGCGGCGGAGGCTGGGAGGTGGTGGGCAGCTCTCCCCGGGCGTGGCGCATCTTTTCGTGGAAGTCCTCCGCCGTGATGTCGATGCCGTCACGAAGCGGCCGGCCCTCGTCCACCAGCACGGCCGGGACGACGTGAATCCCGTGCGCGCGGATGATGTCCTCGGGGAGATCGTTGCCGCTGTCGGTCACGATGGCGAAGGGGCGCCGCACCAGGCTCTGGTGGCCTCCTCCGCCGTGGCGCGCAGCCGCGTGCTGGGCCCGCATGTCTTCGGCCTTCTTCGTCGCCAGCCGTCCCAGGGTGCGCAGGTAGGAGAAGACGCCGTCGGGACCATCGGTGTGGATGTGCACCTTGAGCAGGGTGTCGGAGCTGACCACGATGATGGAGTCCCCGTGGCGGCGAAGCTCCTCGCGCACGACCGCCGAAGCCGGCAGCGTCTCACCCCGCACCAGCGCCTCCGTGCAGTAGCGGTACTGCTCATCGTCCTCCGGGTACTCGATCGCCGCGACCGCTGCCAGGGCCTCGGCGTAGTCCGTCTCGTCCCCCGCCACGATCGGGTCGCCGTTGATGAGCAGAAGCACGCCCTCCAGCATGTGCACGAAGCCGCGTCCTCCTGCGTCGACCACGCCGGCGGCCTTGAGCACGGGGAGCAACGAGGGCGTGCGCTCGAGGGACTCCCGGGCCGCGTCCACGAGCCGGTCGACGTAGGGAACGAAGTCGGTGGCGGGTGTCTGCTTCGCGGCCCTGGCGGTGTCCCGGATGACCGTCAGACTGGTGCCCTCGACCGGATCGTCGAGCGCCGAGTACAGGTTGTCGATGCCTCCGCGGAGCGCCCCGGCGAACCCGCGCGTGCCCACGCGGCGGCGTCCCTTCAGCTGCGCCGCGAAGCCCAGCAGGAAGTGCGACAGCATCATCCCGCTGTTGCCGCGGGCGCCGAGCAGTGCCGCCTCTGCCGCGTCGTCGGCAACCGCCGACACCTCCCGGTCGCGGTTGTGGCGCAGCCGGTCGGCGATGGCCTCCACGGTCAGCGCCAGGTTGGTGCCGGTGTCCCCGTCCGGCACCGGAAAGACGTTGATGCGGTTGAGCTCCTGGCGCTGCTGGCGGGTGTATTCGCAGGCGGCGACCAGCGACCGGCGCAGGCGCGGTCCATCCAGATAGGCGATATGCGTACTCAAGGGCGCCTCCCGGTTGGCGCACCGGGGGCAAGCCGCGCGCCGTCAGTAGCGCCCGCGCGCCCGCTCCTTGCCCGGCAGGATCTCCAGGCAGGTGGTCCACCAGCCGGTGCGAATGGTCGTGATGAACTCCTCACAGATGCCCTCTCCCGCCATTTCGCGAGCCAGCGCGTCGTGATCGTAACGGACCGGAACGTATTCGACGTCCAGCCGCTCACCGTCCGCCGATAGCATAGCATACCAGACGCAGGTTCGCCCGTCGTTCGCCGGCCGCCCCAGCGCCCCCGCGTTGACGTACCAGCCCCGGGGCGCGAACCGCCGGCTCCAGTGGATTCCCGTATGTCCTCCCAGGATCACGTTGCAGTCGGCATCCGCGGCGAGTTTGGCGAGAAAGTGCGACGGCGTGGTCGTTTCCCACAGGAATTCGTTGACTTGGCGCGGGCTTCCGTGACAGGCGAGGACACGCAGCGTTCCCAGCCCGAAGCGAATCGCGGGGGGAAGCGTCGCCAGCCAGCGGCGATTGTCGCTCGAGGTGTTGGCGAGCGCGTAGTCGTACGCCAGCCGGGCGTAGTGATTGTCGCGCGGGTCGGTGTAGCCGCAGCGGCAGTCGTCGAGCGCGCGCGCGATCGAATCGTCGTAGTTGCCCTGCACTACCCGCACGCCCTCGCGATGGAGAATCGGGAACACCTTGTCGGGGCTGGGACCGAAGCCGCCCAGGTCGCCCAGGCAGAAGAGCGCCTCGGCGTCGCGGGTGCGCGCATCCTCGATGGCGGCCGCGAGCGCCAGGTGGTTGGAATAGACGCCACCGAACACCGCTATCCGCTGGAAGCGGTCCGGTCCCGCGGGCGCGTTCACCTGAGAGCCCCTGGTCGAGGCTGGAATCCCGGGCGTGGGCGCGGTCGAAGCATCGGCGCCGTGGCTAGAACTCGCTGGTCGCCGCCGTGTTGGCGCAGATGGACCCGTGCAGGTAGCAGGTGTAGCACGGCTGCTCGGCGAGCGACGCGGGCCGCTCCACGGCCTGGCTCAGGGTGTCGCCCAGGCGCGCGTCCGGATAGTCGAGCAGAATGGGGCAGACGTGAACTCCGGTCGCCGTGACGAGCCGCGCGCGCGTGCACAGAAGCTGGTCGAGGTCGAAGCCGTGCAGCATCTCGTGGCTGACCCTCATCGACGGAGCATACCCGTGGGTGCGCCGGGCTTCTTCTCCGATAAGAAGAGGTGGCAGGATCTTCAGCCGGGCGCGGTGATAGCCCACATCTGCCAGAAGCCCGCGAAAGTCCCCCAGGATGCGGACGGTGTCTGCGTCGGGCCAGCTCTGCATGGCCGTGATGATCGGCAGGAACCCCGCATCCACGAGCCGCCGCACCCCCTCGAGGCAGCGGGCGAAGGCCCCCTCGCCGCGAATGGCGTCGTTCATCCCGGGCGTAACGCCATCGAGACTCACACGAAGCTCCAGCGAGTACGGGGAGCGTGCCGCCAGCCGGGCCAGCTCCTTTACGGTGCGGTCGGGGAGCAGGGTTGCGTTGGTGAGCACGGTAGCGGGACCCAGCGCCAGCGTGTCGTCCAGGATGGCGCCCATCTCGTGATTCATGAACGGCTCGCCGCCCGTGAAGTAATACTCCTTCACGCCCAGCGGAACGGATTCGGCGAGGGCGGCCGCGACCTGGCGCCGGGTCATGAACCAGAAGGAGTGGTTGTCGGGGCTGCAGGAGATGAAGCAGTGCCGGCAGCGGAGGTTGCAGACCGTGCCGCTCACTTGGAACCAGAGCTGGTCGAGCGCTCGCAACGGCACCTGGGGCGGCGAGTCGGGGACGCGCGGCAGAGCCGCAATCCGGCCTCCGCCTGAACCGTTGGCGGCGGTGGAGGTGTTGGGAAGGATGTTCAGGTCTTTCATTTGATGATCACCGGCTCCTCGAACCGCCTTGTCCGTGCCCTGAACCTAGCGCATGCGGCAGGGACACGCGCCGGTCAGGGATTCCCAGGGCAATAAACGGGCCTGCGGGTGTTCTTGGACGAGGACCGGCCCGCGATGTACCCTTGGGCCGCGCGGAGTTGCGCAAGCCTCCGCCATGAGTCACGACAGAGAGCACCGCGAATGCCGGCACACCTGATCAAGAACGCGCGCCGCGCGGACGGTCTTCCGGCCGGCCCGGCCCGGATCCGCCTGTGCGGGAGAACGGTGAGGCATTGCCCCGCGCGTCGGTCGTCCGGCAACGCCGCGACCCTTCTGTTTGCGTTGATCCTCGTGCCCTGCCTGGCCGGTTGCGGGGACGACGCGGCGGTTGCGCCGCCGTCCGCCGTGCCCGCGAGCATCATCCTTTCATCGTCCGCAGTGACGCTTCGCTCGGTCGGTGAGACGGAGGCCCTCAGCGCGTCAGTGTACGATCAGCACGGCAGGGTCATACGCGGAGCCTCGATAGGCTGGACAAGCGGCGATGCCTCGGTTGCCACCGTTACGAACGACGGGCTGGTCGCGGCAATAGCCAACGGCACTACCGACATCCTGGCCACGGCGAGCGACGCGAACGCAACCGCGACCGTAACCGTCAGGCAAGAGGTTTCAAGCGTGAGCCTGTCGCCGGCCGAGAAAACACTAACGGCACTTGGTGACACGGTCCGGCTGGCGGCGGTGGCGGTGGACGCGAACGGTCACCGGATTTCGGATGCCTCCTTCACATGGGAATCGAGCGACCCTTCGGTCGCGACCGTCGATTCAGCGGGTGTCGTGCAGGCAGCCGGAAAGGGACGCGCGACGATCACGGCGGCGGCAGGTTCGATACCGGGCGCCGCCCAGGTGACCATCCCCGGACCCGTGCCGTTCGACGCTACGCCTCCGCCCACGGATCCCACGCCGGTGCCGCCGGAGATCACGGCCTGCCGGGGCTGGGAGGAGTGGTTCGTGGGAGACTACTCCTACTTCAACAATGTCTGGAACCGGCAGGACACGAGAGATTACGAGCAGTGCATGATGCGGCGGACGGTTCCCGGGCTGGTCGGCAGGGTGGAATACGGATGGCGCTGGCGCTGGCCGGCGAGGAGGGGACAGGTCAAGGCCTACCCGGAGGTCATCTACGGCCACAAGCCCTGGCATCCCGCATCGACCACGCCGGAACTTCCACGGCGCATCGACGCCATCGCGGCCCTGGAGGTCGACTACGAGGCCTATCTCACCGTCGAAGGAACGTACAATCTCTCGTTCGACTTCTGGATCACCAGCGACGATCCACCCAGCGTGTCCGGCATCACACACGAAGTGATGATCTGGCTGGATCATGACTTCCGGCCCGCCGGCCAGGAGTTCTATGTCGGCCCGATCCGGCTCGAGGGCGCCCTGTGGGACCTGTACTTCTGGCCGGACAGGGTCTGGTTTGGCGCGGATGGAGAACAGACGCTCCTCGCCGACTTCATCGCGCTGGTGCGGCACAGGGATCAGCACGTCGGTTCCGTCGACCTGCTGGCCATCTTCCGGTACCTGGCCGACCGGGGCTACCTCCCGGCCCATCACTACCTGACCGCCATCGAGTTCGGCGTTGAGGCGATAAGCGGCACCGGAGAACTCTGGCTCAAGGACTATCGGGTTCACCTTCGCTGACCCGATGCCCGGCTGACCCCCTTTCCACTTAGCCGGCGTGGATACCACCCCAGCCCGAGCGCCAGGCCCCCGCCTACCCCCCTACCAGTATTCCACCACCAGCCCATCGACGCGCGCGAAGCTGCGGCGGTCCCGGGTGGTGATACGACAGTCGAGGTGAACCGCGGTGGCGGCGATGATCAGATCGTGGTTTCCGACCGGCCTGCCGCGGCGCCTGTGCTGAGCCGCCAGGGTCGCGTGGACCTTCGCGGTCCCGAGGTCGAAAGGCATCACCGGCAGCGCTTCCAGCCAGCCGGAAACAATGCGCTCGGCCCGGACGCGGCGCGCGCCTGCCAGCCGGTGAACGCCGTGAAGCAGTTCCGAGGCAGTGATCGCCGCGATCGCCAGCGGTTCGTCCTGGCGGTCGGGGTCCTTCAGGATTCCATCCACGTCCAACCGGCCCCGCTCAACGGCGATGAGGACGCTCGAGTCGATCAGGATTCCCAAGGACTCTCCGGAATTTCAGGCCGGTTGAGGAAGGCAACGCCCTCCTCGACGGCCCTCAGGTATTCCTCGTCCGCAGACCGGCGGATGGCCGCACGGACCAGTTCGGCGAAATCGCCCAGCGTGAAGACCTGGTGCTCGACCGGTCCGATCTCCGCGACCGGCGTTCCGCTGCGTTCCACCACGTAGGTCGCTCCTTCCTCGCGAACCCGGGAGAGAATGGACCCGAAGTTCTTGGCCGCGTGGGTGGCGGTGACGACGCCTTGGCCGGAGCCGGCAACAGAAGCGGATCGGTTCGACATGGGCTGATTATACGGAACTTCCGTAACTTCCGCAAGTTCCGTAATTCGGCAGAGACGGGAACCTTGACGTGTCCGGGCAAGTGTAGGAAGGGTAGAATCTTCGGGAGTCCCGATCTCCCTCGACACGCTGTGGAGCAAGAACCGTGACCCAGGCAGCGGCAGCCGCGCAAACCCTCGCGCCCGACGCACCCGAGCGCTTCATCAACCGGGAACTCTCCTGGCTGGCGTTCAACGAGCGTGTGCTGGAGGAATCCGCCAGCGCGCGCCATCCCCTGCTCGAACGGCTGCGCTTCCTCTCCATCTCCGCCACCAACCTGGACGAGTTCTACATGGTGCGCGTGGCGGGACTGAAGGCGCAGGTGGACGCGGGCATCTCGACCACGACCCCGGAGGGAATGACGCCCGCCCGGCAACTCGACGCCATCGACCGCCGCGCCACCGCACTCATGGTCCGCCAACAGAAGCGTTGGAGGGAGATGCGCGATGAGTTGCGCGACGTCGGCATCGTGATCGCTCATCCGCGTGAGGTGAAGGGGCGCGCCCTCACCGCGCTGGATACCTATTTCGACGAGCAGGTCTTCCAGGTGCTCACCCCGCTCGCCGTCGATCCGGCGCATCCCTTCCCCTTCATCCCGAATACCGGGTACGCGATGGCGCTCTCGCTGGCGAGCGCCCGCGACGGGGCGGAAATGCATGCGCTGCTACCGCTGCCCACGCAGATCGACCGCTTCATCGCGATTCCCGGCGAAAAGCACCGCTTCATCCGGCTTGAAGAGCTGCTCCGGATGAATCTGGACAGCCTCTTCCCGGGCTTCGTGGTCAGGGAGACGGGGTATTTTCGCGTGATCCGGGACAGCGACGTGGAGATCGCCGAAGAGGCCGAGGACCTGCTGCTGGAGTTCGAGTCCGCGCTGAAGCGCAGGCGCAGGGGCCGGGTGATTCACCTCCGGGTGTCCCGCGGCATGTCCGAAGCCATGCAGCGCTTCCTGATGCGCGAGCTGGATGTGGGCCCCGGAGACCTCTTTCGCGAGGGCGATCTGCTGGGGCTGGGGGACACCGGACAGCTCATCGTCGACGACCGCCCGGACCTGGTCTTCCCGCCCTACAACGCGCGTTTTCCCGAACGGATTCGCGATTTCGGGGGCGACTGCTTCGCCGCCATCCGCATGAAGGACATCCTCGTGCACCATCCGTACGAGAGCTTCGATGTGGTGGTGCAGCTGCTGCGCCAGGCGGCCGAGGACCCCGCCGTGGTGGCGATCAAGCAGACGCTCTACCGGACCAGCGAGAACTCGCCGATCGTCATGGCGCTCATCGAGGCGGCGGAGGCCGGCAAGAACGTGACCGCCCTGGTCGAGTTGAAGGCCCGCTTCGACGAGGCCGCCAACATCGCCTTCGCGCGCGGAATGGAGCGCGCCGGGGTGCATGTCGTCTTCGGGGTGGTGGAGCTGAAGACGCACGCGAAGATCTCGCTGGTGGTGCGGCGGGAGGAAGGGTCGCTTCGCTCCTACGTCCACTTCGGCACGGGGAACTACCATCCGCACACGGCGAAGGTCTACACCGACCTCTCCTACTTCACCTGCGACCCCGCGCTGGCCCGCGACGCCGCCCGCGCCTTCAACTTCATGACCGGCTACGCGCGGCCGGAGGGTCTGGACCGGGTCTCGATCGCGCCCTTCACCATGCGCAGCACGCTGCTCGAACTCATCGACGGCGAAATCTCGCGCGCGCGGCACGGAGAACCCGCGGGTGTCTGGGCCAAGCTCAACTCGCTCGTGGACAGCGCGGTCATCGACGCCCTCTATCGCGCTTCGCAGGCGGGAGTGCGGATCCACCTGGTTGTGCGCGGCATCTGCTGCCTGCGCGCCGGGGTGCCCGGGCTCTCGGAGAACATCATGGTGACCAGCATCGTGGGCCGGTTTCTCGAGCACTCGCGCATCGTGTGCGTCGGCGGCGGAGCGAAGCTGCCATCCCCGCAGGCGAAGGTGTTCATCTCTTCGGCGGACTGGATGCCGCGCAACCTGGACCGGCGGGTGGAGCTGCTGGTCCCGGTCACCAACCCGACCGTGCACCGGCAGATCATCGACGAGATCATGGTCGCAAACCTGATGGACACCGAGAACAGCTGGTTCCTGACCCCCGACGGATCGTACGCGCGGGTGCCCGAGGGGAAGCGCGGGTTCAGCGCCCACGACTACTTCATGAACAACCCGAGCCTGTCCGGGCGCGGCAGCGCGCTGGAAAAGGACCAGGGTGCGGTGCTGCAGCTGCACACGGAGGACGGGGCAGGAGCACTCGGGTCCGTCCCCTGACTTGGGTCCGTCTCCATAATCCACCGGAAGACACCCTGGCGTGCCGGGCCGAGCCCAAGGGCGAGCGCCTGATGCTGGCATGACTTCAAGTCCGCCGGGTTAGTCCCGACCTGGTCGAGCCGTCTTCCAGGACTGCGGCGATCCGCTCGTGGCCGGCTGCCCGGGCGCGGGCGTGGGGCGTAGCCGGGAGCAGGTTGCGCGGCAGCCCGGGATCGGCTCCATCGGCGAGAAGGAACCGCACCATGTCCTCATGGCCCTTGCGGGCAGCCCAGGCCAGAGGGGTGCCGTGGTACTGGTCGTCGATGGCGTCCATGTCTGCGCCGTGCTCGAGCATCAGGCGGGCGTTCGGGACATCTCCGCGCCCGGCGTAGTGATGGAGGGCGGTCCTGCCGAGCCAGTCCGGGCGGCCCGGATCGAAGCCGGCTGCGATCAGGCGCTCCAGCACGGCAGGCGAGGTCACGCTCACGGTCGGATCGCCGCGGCGGAGCGAGCCGCCGTGGAGGCGGAGCGCCGCTCCCGGGTCGGCCTCGAGCAGCAGGTCGGTCAGCGGGAGATCGTTGCGGGCGATGACCTCTTCGGCGAAGTCGGGCGCCTGCGCCACGGCTGCGCGGGTGGCGATCGCCTCGCGCAGGTCGTCGGTGGTCAGCGACCAGACGGGCGTGTTGGCGCCGTGGTCGCGGAGCAGACGCTCGATCGCGGATGCCGCGTCGCCCGCCCGGGAGACCGCGATGCCCAGGCAGCTGTTCGACGAGTCCGGAGCGGCGTTGGGGTCGGCGCCGTGGTCAAGCAGCACTTCCACCATGGCCGCGTCGCCGCGCGCGCACGCCAGCCAGAGCGCGTGTCCCTCGGGCGCGAGCTCCTCCGGCCGGGAGGGGTCCGCGCCGTGCCGGAGCAGAAGGCGCACGATGTCCAGGTGACCGCTGCGAGCCGCATAGGTGAGCGGGCTCCGCCGGCCTGAATCGAGGCGGCGGGCGCGCCCTGGATCCTCCTCCAGCAGTTTCTCGACCCGCGCCCGGTCACCCGAACCGCACGCCACGGAGAGGTCGAGGGTCGCACCGGCCGCCGCGAGGGCACCCAGGACCTCCGCGGGCTCCGGATGCGCTATCCCCTTCAGCTCCCGCCACACGCGGAATTCGTAGTCCCCGTTGTAGAGCAGGTGCGCCGGCGTCTGGCCATCGCTCCGTCGACCATCGGGATCCGCGCCGAGGCCGGTCAGCAGAGGCAGGAGGCCGGGCTGGCGTGTCATCACGGCCCAGTGCACCGCGTTGTTGCCGTGCAGATCGGCGGCAGCCGCCAGGTGCGGCCGGGCTGCGAGCATCCTTTCCACGCGCGCCTTGTCCCGCGCCACCATGGCGTCGCGAAGCTCCGCGAACCGGGGGTGGTACCCGAAGCGCGACCTCGCCTCATCCTCGAGAATACCGCGCACCTCGGTGAACCCCATGACGTGCGCCCTGCGCACCAGCTTCTTCCACCCGGAGTCCATGAAGCGCACCCGGCCAGGTTCCGCGCCCGCCTCCAGCAGCGCGCGCACGATCCCGGGCCGGTTCGCGTAAACGGCGAAGTGAATCGGCTGGGTGTACCAGTACTGCGCGTGGACCAGAGCAGGCTCGCGGCGGATCAGCGCCCGGACGCGGTCCAGGTCGCCGTCCCGGCACGCCTCGAAGAGGGCCCAGGCCTCCTCGCCATCGACCAAGTCGACATCGTAGATGTAGCGGCCCGACATCTCCGCCGGGCGGGTGCGCGGGCGGCGGGTCACGGGTTCAGGGACTTGCGAGGGCCGGTGCCACTCTGCTGGGCGGGATTCGGGCGGCGCGCGCCGAGAACCGCAATCAAGTGCCCGGGTTCTCCTCCGCGGCCGTCGTCGCCCGCGCCGCCTCCTCGCTCCCCGGCGCCTCCTCCCACTCGTAGTCGCGATCGTGCACCCAGCGCTCGAACCAGTCCAGGTGCACGTTGGCCTTGTAGAGCTGGTGCCGG
Organism: Longimicrobiales bacterium; assembly: GCA_965232315.1. Classification (GTDB taxonomy): domain Bacteria; phylum Gemmatimonadota; class Gemmatimonadetes; order Longimicrobiales; family Gaopeijiaceae; genus BD2-11. Next base: position 145,014 of record CBDDPN010000014.1, read on the forward strand.
AGCTCGGTCCAGCCGTGTCCCGCGCGCGGCGCCACGTACAGATGCGTGGGGACGCCGTTGTGCTTGAGCCCGCGGTACATCTCCACCGACTGGGGCATGGGCACGCGCGCGTCCTCCTCGCCCACCAGGAAGATCGTCGGCGTGCTCACCCGCCACACCTCCCGCAGCGGCGAGTCCTGCCAGTACTGGTCGACAGGCGCGTCCGCCTCCCAGGGGGTGCCGCCGAACCACGGCGTGCGGTAGACGCGGATGTCGCTCTGCGCGTACATGGACACCCAGTTCGCCGCGCCCGCCCCCGAGGCGGCGGCCCGGAAGCGGTCCGTGTGGGTGATGATCTTGTTGGTCATGTGTCCGCCGGCGCTCCAGCCCATCTTCGCCATGCGCGCGCCGTCCACCAGGCCGAGCTCGATGAGGTGGTCCACCCCCGCCATCACGTCCAGGTGGGCCTGGTCGAAGTAGTGGCCCACCATGTTGCGCAGGAAGTCGTCGCCGTAGCCGGTGCTGCCCCGGTAGTTGGGCTTGAAGACGAAGTACCCCATCCCGTTCAGCACCTGCACGAAGTTGCCCGCGGTGGAGAACTGGAACTTGTCAGAGGAGGCCGGACCGCCGTGCGTCTGCACGACCAGCGGGTACCGAGTGCCCTCGACGTGGTCCAGCGGATAGAAGAGCAGCCCCTCCACCTCGACACCGTCCTCGCCCCGCCACTGCACCGCCTCCTGGCGCGGCTGCACGAAGTCCTCCGTCAGGTAGTCGAAGACGCGGGTCACGCGCTCGGGCCCGCCGTCGCCCCGCATCACCCACAGGTCGCCCCGGTTGTCCGCCCGGTTGATCCCGAAGACATGTATGTCTTGCGCGTGCGCGTACTGCCAGTTGATCACCTGATGGTCGCCCTCGGTGAGCTGCGTCAGGCTCTCGTCCGCGATTTCCACGCGCATCAGCTCTTCGCGCACGCCCGTGTTGGCGCGGAAGAAGATGGCCTCTCCGTCGTCCGACCAGGCGATGGCGTCGACGCCATGCGGCATGTCCGGGAGCAGCACGCGCGCCTCCCCGTCGCCAGATGCCGGGACGAGGAAGAGGTTGTCGTTGTAGTAGAAGTCGAAGTCCTCGTTCGAGTCCGCGTGGAAGGCCACCCACTGATTGTCCGGAGACAGGCGCGCATTGTATTCCGGAACCGAGTTGCGGGTCAGCTGGCGGGCGTCGCTTCCGTCCGCGCGCATCACCCAGACCTCGCGCCGGTCCACGCCCTCGAAGAGTGGCGATTCGCCCCGGTGAAACGCGATATGCGTCCCGTCCCGCGAAAGGGAATACCCCGTCACCGAGTAGTCGCCTTCCGTGACCCGGCTCGCTTCCCCGCCGTCAAGGCGCGCGCGCCACAGATGACGCTGCTGATAGTTCTCGTCGAAGGCGAAGACGTCGTCTCCGGCCGCGCGCCGGGCTTCTTCGTCTGCCGAGAGCTCGTCGGCGGCGACGAAGTAGATGCCGCTCCCATCCGGGTCCCAGGCGATGCTCGAGACCGCGGTCGGATGCCCGGTGAGCGCGTTCGCCTCGCCTCCCATCGCGTTCAGCAGGTAGATCTGCGTCTGCTCGTTCTCGCCGCGGCGGGCCAGGAAGGCGATCCGGCCGCCGTCGGGCGACCAGCGCGGGCTCGTCTCCCCGTTCTCGCCGTTGGTGACCTGGATCAGGTTGCCGCCGTCGGCGTCGACCCTCCAGATGTGCGCGACGGTCCCGTTCTCCTCCCAGTCCGCATCGCGGCGCACGAAGAGCAGCCGGGCTCCGTCCGGGGAGATGCGCGGGTCGCCGAGCGTCGGCACCTCGATCAGGTCGACGATGGTCATCGGGCGCGGCGCGCCATCCGCGTCCTGCGCCCGCGCGTCCTGCGCCGGGCCCGAGAAGGCGAGAAGCGCGGCCAGCGCTGCGGCGGCTGGCCAACGACGGCAGGTGCACGGCGCCAGCCGTGTCCGGGTGTAGTCGTGTACGTTCATCGTCTCTCCTCAAACGCCCTGGTTGCCTCGAAAACACTCATCCCTTCACCGCAGCCCCCGTTCGCCGGGAAAGTCCCGGTGGCGAACCGGCCCCCGAATAGGCCCGACCGGCCCGCAGTTCGCCCGGAAGTCCGCGCGGACTCTAGTATCTAGTCGAAGTTCCCGGGCACCGCTTCGTGCATCTCGGCAGCCACGTCCTCGGCGGACCGGAAGCGCGACAGGTCCAGATCGAAGTCCGGGGGCGTGCGCCGCCGGATCTTGCCCGTCAGTTCGCGGATTTCGCGGGGCGCCATCCCCAGCTCGCGCAGATCCTCCCAGCTGAGGCTATCGCGGTCTCCACGTACCGCCAGCCCGCCATCCTCGCCAGCGGCGAGCAGCCTCGCCAGCGCCTCGATCTCCATCCGGCTCAGCTTGTCGCCGCACACCTGGTAGTCGATCCACGCCTCGAAGCTCAGCGGAGCCACGCGCTTGAGCATCCCGGCCATCACCCGCCCGAACTCCTGGATCTCCCACTGGGCGTGATCGTCCACCCGCAGGGCGAGGAAGTGCAGGAGGTTGTGCAGATCGATCTTCCAGTACCACTGCGTATAGGTGGAGAGCGGCAGGTCGATGCGGGCCAGCTCGCGCGCGACATCTTCCTGCACCATCCACGCGTACGCGTGGGACGCCTGGTCACGAACCTCCTCCCAGCGGCGGATGGCATCCTGGTACAGGCGCTCCGGGGCGGCGTCCGCCTCCCTGCCCTGGTTGTTGACACTGCTTTGCAGGGAGAAGTTGTCTGCGGCGGGGCTGTAGAAGAGGAGCGGCATCAGGCTGTACCGACCCGAGTATTCATTGATTGAATTGTGGGTGATGATGCCGTTCGCCACAAAGTTATGGTATGGGCCCTCGACTTCGAGGTCGTATGTCTCCCGCTCGCCCACGAACTCGAAGCGCTTGATTCGCACAAGCTTGGCTTTGTCGAGGCGGTTCCACGGGATCCGGGGACGGGGCACCCACTCGGACTTGACCGGCGGACCACCAAGTCGTTCCACGAAGTCCAGCTCCCGGCCGGCGATCGAACGGTGGCAGTCCCCGCAAAGCGTTGTAAGGTTGTCGGGATCGCGGGCTCGGTCGAGATCCGCCCACACGGGCACGATGTGATGACAGTGGAGTTCCGCTCGCCTCTCCTCGCACAGCTGGCAGGTCCACTCATTGCGTGCATGAATCTTCGCGGCGATCTGCGTGGTCCATCGGGCGATCAACGCCCTCTCCTCGGATGTGCCGCCGCGCCAGAAGTTGGACGCGGGACCGCTGCGGGCGGCCCGGACCGCCTCGAGAAACCGCTTGGACGGCTTCCGCGGCCCCAGCTGGTAGGTTCTGCCGCGATTCCAGGGCTTGGCGCCACCTTCGAAGCAACCTCGCCCGGGCTCGTTGAGGCGGTAGTGCCGAAGCCATTTGCGGATCGTATGCACAGTCACGCCACACGCCCGTGCCAGGTCGGCCAACGACCGCCGGTGTCCGCGGTATTCGCGCTGCAGCCAGATCGGATCGCGGTAGAATGCCGGACGCTCCTCGGCTGCACCGTTGACGTAAACGAAATAGTCGCCGTGTCGCCATACCGCGCGCCCACCGGTCTCCCTCAACCCGGTCGCATCCCGAAGCGTGTCCCAGCCGGTGCCGAACAGGAATCGGTGATCGGATGTGGCTTCGATGGATTTTCCGTCCTCCAGAACCATCCTGAACACCGGCTTCCGACCGTTCCGGTACACGCCCACAATGCGGGTGTGCTGGAACGCCAGAGTGTCCTCGTTGACTTGCCTTAGCTTCATCCCGCGCACGCGATCGCGGCCAAAAAACGGGTTCCGCTGCTTGTCGGGACGAGTTCGATTCCGAGTGGGCTGGAAGCGCCGCCAGATCTCTTCGATGGGCAGCTTGTAGAGCTGGCGGCGCCCCCTTGCCTCCGCGCCAGGCAGGTCGAAGAAGACCTCGGTGCCCTCCGCCAGGCACGCCGTCCGGTGCCGCACCCACTGGCGCGCGACGAACATCGGCATGGCGCAGTGGAACTTGAGCTCGACCATCTCGCTGGGCGTGGTGTGCAGATGGCGGCGCAGGTAGCGGATGAGGCCGCGGGTGGCGCTGCGCTTGCGGGTGCCGTAGCCGTAGCTGACCCGCGCCGCGTGTTCGATGCTCTCGTCGCCCCCCATGTAGTCGACCAGCGAGACGAAGCCGTGGTCGAGCACGGGGTAGTAGAGTCCGAGGATCTCCTCGGCCTCCGGAGTGGTGGGACGTCTTGTTTCCATGTGGGTTCGGGCTATGATGAGCTGCTTCGCTACTCTGGAGGTTACATCCGATGTCGTTCACTGCAATAGATCCCGCAACCGGTCTCCGCATACGGGAATACCCCGAGATGTCCGCCGGGGACTTCGCCAGCGCCGTGGCCGGCTGCCGCAACGCCTTTCTCGCCTGGCGGGACACCGGCATGGAGGAGCGGTCGCGACGGTTGCGCAACCTCGCCGTCATTCTCCGGGAGCGTCGCGAGCATTTCGCCGCGCTCATGACCCGCGAGATGGGGAAGCCGTTGTCGGAGGCGCGCGCGGAAATCGAGAAGTGCGCGATGGTGTGCGAGTTCTACGCGGAGCGCGCCCCCGGCTACCTGGCGCCGCAACCGGTCGACACCAGCGCCCGCCAGAGCTTCATCGCCTTCCAGCCGATCGGCATCGTCTTCGCCATCATGCCGTGGAACTACCCCTTCTGGCAGGTCTTCCGCTTCGCCGCCCCCAACCTGATGGCCGGAAACGGAGCGCTGCTCAAGCACGCGCCCAACGTTCCGGGTTGCGCCCTCGCCATCGAGGGGATCTTCCGCGAGGCCGGCTTCCCGGAGGATCTCTTCCGCGCCCTGCTGATCGACCACGACCGCGCCGCCGAACTGATCGCCGACCCGCGGGTGCGGGCGGTCACCCTTACGGGCAGCACGCGGGCGGGAAAGACGGTGGCCGCGACCGCCGCCGCCCACGTGAAGAAGTCGGTGCTGGAGCTGGGCGGGAACGACCCCTGCATCGTGCTGGAGGACGCCGACCTGGAGCTCGCCACCCACGAGTGCGTGACCAGCCGCCTGATGAACGCCGGACAGAGCTGCATCGCCGCGAAGCGCTGCATCGTGGTGGAGCCCGTGCTGGCCGAGCTGCAGGAGCGGGTCGTGGAGGCGATGGGCGCGGCAACCTTCGGCGACCCCGTCGACGAAGCCAGTCGCATCGGGCCGCTGGCGCGCGAGGATCTGCGCGACCGGCTGCACGCCCAGGTGCGGGGGAGTGTCGAGCGCGGCGCTTCCCTGCTGCTGGGCGGCGAGGTCCCCGACCGGCCGGGATGGTTCTACCCCCCCACGGTGCTCGGTGGCGTGGCCCCGGGCATGCCGGCCTACGAGGAGGAACTGTTCGGCCCGGTCATCTCCATCGTGGCGGTCGCGGACGAGCGCGAGGCCATCGCGGTCGCCAACGACACCCGCTACGGGCTGGGCGCTTCGATCTACACGCGCGACCTGGAGCGCGGGCGCCGGATCGCGGCCGAGGACATCGACGCGGGCAACTGTTTCGTGAACGCCTTCGTGCGCTCCGACCCGCAGCTGCCCTTCGGCGGAGTCAAGGAAAGCGGCTACGGGCGCGAGCTCTCCCTCTTCGGCATCCACGAGTTCGTGAACGTGAAGTCGGTCTGGATCGAGTAGGCCGCGACACCTGACGCACACCTCAGGCACGATCGCCTGTCTCGACCGGCACGATTGATGCACCTCCCGACAGGATAACCGGACGTTCCGGTTGTTCCGGTCTGTTCGGCCCGGCTCCGGTTGCCCGGGTCCGGGTGAGGACAGACCTGGCAGGACATACAGGTTGGGAGGGGAAAATGAAGAAGAGGTCATATTGGATATATAGTCTGGCATTGTTGAGCCTGTCCGGTCCATGGATCGCGGCCTGCGACCATGGGACGACGGAACCGGCTCCTGAAGCCAACCAGCCGCCTGTCGGCGAGGGTCCCCTCCCGTGGGAGATGCTCGAGACGGGTGGCATTTTCGTCACAGGCGTGTCGGCGTACTTCAGGGACCCGGACGACGAAATCCTGGATTACAACGCCCGGTCGCTGAATCCGGGGGTCGTGGTTGCCAGAACCGAAGAGAGCTTGTTGACGCTGCAGGCCGTCGGGCAGGGCATGGCGGAGGTAACGGTGTCCGCGATCGATCCAGGTAACCTCTCTGCGTCGCTGACCATGATCGTTTCCGTAGCGCCCGAGACACCGGACGGGTAGCCGCGATTCAGAGCTGAAGTCACGGGGTGCGTGCCGGTCGAGCCACCGGCACGCGCCTCGGACAAGGCGGCCCGGGGCTCCTCCAACCCGTCCCGGCGCGCCTCCTTGCTCCTTCGCGGAGTTACGCCCGATACCGCTCCCGGGGACTCGCTTCTCAGGCGGTGGCCCCGTATCTTGGCACGTTGTGGAAGCGTGCCGGGCGCACCGGCCAGCGACGCTACGAAGGAGGTAATGACCGTGACCGAAGTGGAGATCATCCGCGACAGCGGTCCCCGAGCGTATTCTCGCCGCAAGTTCATCAAGGGCGTGATCGCCGCGGGCGCGACCGTCTCCGCGTCCAGCTATCTGTTCCGCGGTCCGGGCGCCCTCACCGCCGGCCAGGTCCGGGGCGGGGTGGAACGGCTGATGACGCTCAACGTCAACGGCCAGCAGCGGCGGGTCGACGTGCTCCCGTACGAGACGCTGGCGATGACCCTGCGCTACAAGCTGGGCCTCACCGGGACCAAGCTGGGGTGCGACCGCGCAGAGTGCGGGGCGTGCACCGTCCACATCGACGGCGTCACCCATTACTCCTGCTCGATCCTGACCCACCAGGTGAGGAACCGGGCAATTCGCACCATCGAGGGGTTGGAGAGCCCGGAAGGGGAGCTTCACCCCGTGCAGCAGGCGGTCATGGACGAAGGCGGCTTCCAGTGCGCCTTCTGCGCCCCGGGCTTCATCATGAGCATGGCCGCTTTCGCGGAGGAAAACCCGGCCCCGTCGCGCGCGGAGTGCGCCCAGGCGCTTTCGGGCAACCTCTGCCGCTGCGGCGACTACGACAAGATCCTCAACTCTGCGGTGCGCGCCGCCGAGTACATGAGCCAACGCGCCTGACCGGCGGCCTTTACGGAGGAGGATGACATGGCCGAAAAGGCTATTGGACGAGACATCGCGCCCCCGGATCTGCGGGCCAAGATCACCGGCCGGGCCAAATACGCCGAGGACTTCCGCGCGGAGGGCATGCTCTTCGCCAAACTGCTGCTTTCCCCGATGCCGCACTGCCGCGTGCGCCGCATCGATGTGAGCGCGGCGCTCGCAATGGAGGGGGGTGGTCGACATCCTTACCGCTGACGACCCGATGATGCCCGAGATCACCGGGGTCGGGGCGGAGGCCGCCCTCACCAACGAGCCGCTCTACGAGGGCGAGCCCGTGCTGGCGGTGGCCGCGGTGGACGAGACCACGGCGGCGGACGCCATCGATGCCATCCGGGTCGACTTCGAGCCCCTGCCCTTCGTGGTGGACCCGCTCGACAGCCTGCGTCCGGGCGGTCCCAACGCGCGCCTGGACGGCAACATCCAGTGGCGCGAGGGCCAGACCCGCGAGATCCGCGAGTTCAAGTGGACCGACGCGGACTTCGACGCCGCCGGTCCCGACCGGCTGCCCATGGGTGAACCGCAGGTGGAGTGGAACGTCGGCGATGTCGAGGACGGCTTCGCGGACGCGGACCTGGTGCTCGAGGAGACGCTGCTGCACCAGTCGCTCTCGCATCATCCCATGGAGCCGCGCAGCTGCATGGCGTACTGGCAGAACGGCAAGCTGTATCTGCACAGCTCGACCCAGAGCACGGCGCGCACCCACGCCGCCCTGGCCAACCGGCTGGGCATGGACCAGTCGGACATCGTGCTGGTGACCGAGTTCTGCGGCGGCGGCTTCGGCAGCAAGATCTCGGGAGCCCCCATCTCCGACGTGCCGGCCGTCCTCTCCCGCAAGACCGGGCGCCCGGTCATGCTGCGCATCACGCGCTACGAGGAGAACTACATCGGCCGCGCCCGCCCCGGGTTCCAGGCCTTGGCAAGAATGGGCTTCAGGAACGACGGGCGCGTCACCGCCATCGACCTCTACATCGTTCAGGACGCCGGTTCCTACGGCAGCTCCGGCGACTTCAACACCGCCGGCACGGTAGCTTCGCTCTCCTACCAGCCCGAGAGCATGCGTTTCCGCGCGGTGTCGGTGTACACCAACACGCCTCCGCGTTCAGCGCAGCGGGCTCCGGGCGGCGCCCAGATCGTGGCCATGCTCGAGCCCATCATGGACAAGGCCGCGCGCGAACTGGGGATCGACCGCCTGGCGATTCGGCGCGTCAACGCCCCCGGGCCCGATGGTTGGCTGGGCGCGAACCAGGGATCCCTCTCGAGTTGCTTTGCGCGCGAGGCGCTGGACATCGGCGCCGAGGTCTTCGGCTGGGAGGAGAAGACGCAACTGAGTGGAACCCGGCGGGGAACGAAATCCATCGGCGTCGGCATCGGCGTGAGCCCCTTCGTGGGCGGCAGCCGGGGAATGGACGGCCTGCTGGTGATCCGCCCCGACGGGAAGCTCTACATCCATCAGGGCATCGGCAACCTGGGCACGCACTCGATCGCCGACACTGCGCGCGCCGCCGCGGATGTCCTGGGGATGGACTGGGACGACTGCGAAGTGGTCTGGGGCGACACCTCGCGCAACCTGCCCTGGAGTTCGAGCCAGTCCGGCAGCCAGACCACCCACGCCCACACCCGCGCCAACCACGCCGCGGCCCTGGACGCCAAGGCCAAGCTGCAGGAGATCGCGGCCGGCGCGCTGGGCGGATCACCCGGCGCCTACGACTGCGCGGACGGACGCGTCTTCCAGAGTTCCAATCCCGGGCGCGGAATGAGCTTCGCCGACGCCGCCCGGCGGGCGATGGACATGGGTGGCAGGTACAGCGGCCACGAACTGCCCGAGGACCTCAACCCCATGACGGTGCGGTCCGCGAGCACGCTGGCCGGCGAAGGCCTGATCGGCGTGGCGCGCGACAACTACGGCGGTGAAGGCAGCATCTGGTCGTGGGTAATGGGCTTTGCCCAGGTGGAGGTGGATGTCGAGACCGGCCAGGTCGACCTGACCGAGTACACCGGCGTGACCGACTGCGGCACGGTGCTGCACCCGCGCAGCCTGGGGGCGCAGATCCACGGCGGTTCGGTGCAGGGCTTCGGACAGGCGCGCAGCCAGAAGTGGGTCTTTGACCCGCAATGGGGCGTGGCCTTCGCCAAGCGCTTCTACACGGCCCGCCCGCCCGGCATTCTGGACGTTCCGCTGGAGATGAAATGGGCCGCCGTCGACCTTCCCGATCCTCAGACGCCGGTGGGCGCCAAGGGCATCGGCGAACCGCCCGTCGGGGCGGGGGCGGCGGCGGTCGCGTCCGCGATCGCGGACGCCCTCGGCGGCCAGTGCCTGTGCCGGACGCCACTCACCACCGATGTCGTGCTCGCGGCCCTCACGGGCACCGAGCAACCGTATCGCCCCCTCGAAACGCACGTGTAACCGGAGGCTCCGACCATGGCCGTCATTCGCGACATGATCCCGCCGTGCGAGCTCTTCCAGCCCGCGAGCATCGGCGACGCACTCAACCTTCTCGGCCAGTACGGAGAAGACTCCTGGGTTCTGGCCGGCGGACTGGACAGCTTCGACTGGTTCAAGGACCGCATCAAGCGGCCCGAAGCCATCGTCGACCTCGGAGGCATCGAGGAACTGAACGGCATCCGGGCCGACGGTGACGGGCTGGTCATCGGGCCGATGACCTCCCTGACCGAGGTGGCGACCCATTCCGACATCGTCGGCCGCTTCGAGCTTCTCGCCCAGGCCGCGGAGCACGTGGCCACCCCCCAGATCCGCAACCAGGGCACCATCGGCGGCAACCTCGCGCAGGACACCCGCTGCTGGTACTACCGCGGCGGATGGCCCTGCTACCGAGCGGGCGGAAACATCTGTTACGCCTCCGCCCCCAAGGCCATGAACGCCGAGCACTGCGTCTTCGGCGCCAGCCGCTGCGTGGCGGTCAATCCCTCGGACACCGCGCCCGCCATGATCGCGCTGGACGCGCAGATGGTGGTGACCAACGCCTCCGGCGAGACCGTATACGATGCCGAGGACTTCTTCATCGGCCCCGGCATCGACATCACCCGCATGACGGTCATGGAGCCCGGCGATCTGCTCACCTCCATACGCATCCCCGACACCTGGGCGGGCGCCGATTTCTACTTCGAGAAGATCCGCGACCGCCAGTCCTGGGACTTCTCGCTGGTGACGGTGGCTTCGGCGATCCGCACGTCCGGCGGCACGATTCAGGACGCGCGCATCTCGGTCAACGGCGTCGCACCCTACCCGATGCGCCTGGATGGGGCCGAGCGGGCGGTGATCGGTCAGGCGCCCAGCGACGAAAGCGGACTCATGGCCGGCGACCTCGCCATCCAGCGGGCGCAGCCGCTCCGCCACAACGCGTACAAGCTGCCGCTCATGAAGAATCTGGTGCGGCGAGCCGTGCGGGCGGAGGTTTAGAGTGGAACTCTGGCGCAGGGCCGCCAATCCCTGGAATCAGGAGGTCTTCATCGGGATCTCCTTCGACCTGATGTGGGCCGCGCTGATCGCGGGCGTCGTGTTCGTCACCGGGCACGCCCTCTGGGTGCGCCGCCTGGCCATCGCGAACGGTCACGGCGATGACGCCCCGGCTCCCGAAGGGCTGCCGATGCGCATCCTGCGCCACACCTTCTCGGCGCGGGCGTTCCACTGGCTGATGGCGATCTCCATGTTCGCCCTGCTCATCACCGCCTTCCTTCCGTGGGCGGGAATCCAGTTCCCGTGGGTTACGATCCACTGGCTGGCCGGGGTGCTGCTGATCCTGACGGTGATCTACCACATCATCCACTCCACCTTCTGGCAGGACTTCTGGTCGATGTGGGTCGGCAAGGAGGACGTGGAAACGGCCAAGCGCGAGATGAAACGCTTCTTCGGAAAGGAGCAGCCCGAAGGCCCAAAGGCCGCCAAGTACCCGCTGGACCATAAGATGTACCACCACGCCATCGTGGTCGTGACCTTCGCTGCCGTGGCCACGGGCGTCCTGATGATGTTCCGCGTGGACACCTGGTTCTGGGCGCGCAATCCCTACATCCTCTCCGACGCCATGTGGGGCGTCGTCTATGTGGTGCACGGGCTGAGCGGAGTGGCCCTGATCAGCCTGGTCATCGCGCACATCTACTTCGCGATCCGGCCGGAAAAGTGGTGGATCACGGTGTCGATGTTCAACGGCTTCGTGAACCGGAAGGACTACCTCGAGCACCACGACCCCGAGCGCTGGGCGGGAGACAGCCCGCAGGGGCAGATCCCGGAACAGACTTGACCCGTAGCGAGCTGCGCGCCCGCATCGAGGCGATCGAGGAAAGTTACGAGTTCTTCCTGGCCTACGCGGCCCAGGGAGCCTCTGGAAGCGGTCCTGGCACTTCAGGCGGGCAGGTTCGCCAGTTCCTTGCCCGTACCGAGGAAGCGCTGCAGGAACTGGGCGCGGGCGTGGGGGAGTTGGCGCGAGCGCAGGGGTTGGCTCCGGCTTCGGCGTACAGCAGCATGGCCCAGGTGCTCGGCCGGGACGCCGAGAGCACGCTTGCCGCCGTCCAGCTGGTGTCCGCGCAGGAAGCCGTGAGCTCCCAGCTCATCGACAACCTCAACGCCTCGATCCACTTCCGGGCGCTGCTCACCGACCTCTTTCTGGTCGACGAGATTCTCGACATTCAGGACGCTGCCCGGGGAGGCAACACCCCTCCGGCACACGGGTAGACGCCCGAGTCAACAGTGTCCCTGGCCCAGGGGGAAGCCCGCAGGCCGGGGTTCGATGCCATCCCCGATTCCCCAGGCGAGGCGGGACCCTTGAGTATTCGACACAGCTACGCCCTGTCGGCCCTGATCGCGTTGGCGTGCGGCGGCGGTGCCGGCCCCATGCCCCAGATGGCCACCGACCCGCCCGCCCCGGCGCGGCCGGAGCCGGTCCTGGAGGCCGACGCCCCCGCGCCCCCCGCGACGCCCGCGGCACCCGTCGCCCTGCCCGCGGTTGCCGGCCTCGACACGGTGCGCGCCGGCCGCTTCGACAACGGGCGCATGTGGACCTTCGAGTATCCGCCCGTCGACTACCTTCGCGAGACCTACGGCATCGACGCCGATTCCGTGTGGTTCCGCCGCGCCCGGCTGGGAGCCCTGCGCATCCCCGGATGCTCGGCCTCCTTCGTGTCCGGCAACGGGCTGGTGCTCACCAACCACCACTGCGCCCGCGAGCACGTGTCCGCAGTATCGCAGGAGGGAGAGAGCCTGCTCGACGACGGCTTCTACGCGACCACCTTCGAGGACGAGCGGGCGATCGAGGACTTCGAGGCCGACCGCCTCATCGCGATCCGCGACGTGACGGCGGAAATGGACACCGCTCTGGAGGGCATCAACGAACCCCAGGCCCGCTCGCAGGCGCGCGAGGCGGCCGAGGAAGAGATCGCGACGCGCATCTCGGAGGAGTTCGGAGGCGAGGACGCGGGCATCGAGGTCGAGATGGTCTCGCTCTATGCCGGCGGGCGCACCTCGGCCTACATCTTCCGGCGCTACACGGATGTGCGCCTGGTGATGGCGCCCGAGCTCTCCGTCGGCTACTTCGGCGGAGACCCCGACAACTTCACGTACCCGCGCTACGCCCTCGACTTCAGCTTCCTGCGCGTCTACGAGGACGATGATCCGCTGGACACCAGTGACAGCTTCTTCCGCTGGAGCGAAACCGGGGTGGAGAGGGGGGATGCCGTGTTCATGATCGGCAACCCCGGATCGACCAGCCGCATCCAGACCGTGGCGGAGCTTGAGTTCCGCCGCGATGTCTCGGACAAGGGATTGCTCGCCTTCGTCGACAATCGCATCGAGGCGCTCGAAGCCTTCTACGCCATGGACCCGGAAGCGGGCGAGGCGATGGATCTGCGCAACACCATCTTCTCCCTGATCAACACACAGGAGGCCTATCGGGGCATCCTGGGCGGGTTGCGCGACCCGGTCATCCTGGCGAAGCGCCGCGATCAGGAGCGGGCGTTCCAGGAAGCGCTCGACGCCGATCCCGAACTCGCGGAGGAGTACGGGGGACTGATCGCGCAGATGGCGGAGCTACAGGACCAGAAGGCCGAGCAGGCTGGTGGTTTCGGGTCGTTCCTGGCCTTCGCGAGCCCGGACTACGAGAGCGCCGTGCTGTCGCGTGCGCTCTTCGCCTTCCAGTACCAGAACGGATCGCGCGCGGGAGCGCCCGCCGAGGCTCTTGCGGGGGTGATGGAATCGCTCAGCGGTGTGCCCCGGCAACCGCCTGCGCTTCAGGAGCTGCTGCTGGCCGCGCGCCTGCGGGACATCGCCAGCAGCTATGGGCCGGATTCCCCGGTCACGCGCACGCTGCTGGGAGGAAGAAGTCCCGAGGACGTGGCGGTGTCCGTGGTGGCCGAAAGCGTGCTCGCTGACTCGGCAGGCGCGGTCGACGCCGTCCCGGGCGGCAGCCTGGGCATGGGCGACCCGGCCGTTCAGTTGCTGGGCGCCCTCATCTCGGGAATCGGTCCCTTCCAGCAGGCGCTCGGCCCCATCTCCGCGCAGGAAGAGCAGATCGCGGCGGCGCTCGGGCGCGCCCGTTTCGAAGTCTACGGAACCGAGATCCCGCCCGACGCCACCTTCTCGCTGCGCGTCGCCGACGGCGTGGTCTCGGAATACGACTACAACGGCACCTTCGCCCCCGTGGTGACCACCTTCTACGGCCTCTACGACCGGCACTATTCCCACGTCTCCGGGGGAACCGGGGATGGGGAGTGGGACCTGCCCGGGCGCTGGCTCGACCCGCCGGGCGACCCGGATCTGGCCACGCCGATGAACTTCGTCTCCACCAACGACATCATCGGAGGAAACTCGGGCTCGCCCCTCGTGAACGCGGAGCTCGAGCTGGTAGGGCTGGCCTTCGACAGCAACACCGAGGGGCTGTCGGGCGAATACATCTTCCTGACCGACCGCGCGCGCGCCGTGTCGGTGGACGTACGCGGCATCCTGGAGGCCCTCGAAGAGGTCTATCTGGCGGAGCGCATCGTGGAAGAGCTGCGGGGCGGGGGGAACTGAGCCACCACCGAGGCCGACGGAGCGGCCTCCGGACTACCAGACCACCCGCACGCCGTATTCGGCCATCGCACGGTCACGGGTGACCAACACCAGGTTCTCCGAGATGGCCTGGGCGACGAGCATCCGGTCGAAGGGGTCCCGGTGCCACCAGGGCAGCGTGGCCACAACGCCGCAGTGGGCCGGCTTGATGGTCAGCCAACGACCGTGCATGTGCCGGAGCCCCGACTCGATGATGTTCCGCCAGTCGGCGTCGAGATCGAGGCGACCGAGACTGAGCTTGATCGCGATTTCCCAGAGGCTGACGGTGCTCACGAAGATCCGTTGACCGGCGGCCGTCAGGACCTCCCGCGCCTCGGGACCAAGCTTCTCCGGAGAATCAATCGCCCACAGCAGTGCGTGGGTGTCGACGAGCAACCGCACTCACTGGTACTCCGCGAAGTCGTCGAGTGGCTCATCGAAATCGTCTTCCAGGCGCCGGATCAGACCTCTGCCGGTGCCCAGCGTTGGCCTGTCCCCGACACCGGGGAGAACCACCAGGCGAACCAGCGGCTTGCGACGCTTGGCGATGATGATTTCTTCACCCTCCACCGCCAGCTTGATGAGCCTGGACAGGTGTGTCTTCGCTTCATGGATGTTGAACTGCATTGGCTTGCGTCTCCGGCAGACTGACTTAGTCAGGTAACCTAGTCATGTTGGGAACCGACCGCCAGCGCGCTGCCCAAGCTCTCCGGGACTACAAGAACTACATCCTGTCGCTGATGTTCTACAGGCGGCTTTGCGATGTGGGAGTGGGAAGCCACCTGCAACCTGCCAGCCCGGCAGGAGGTAATGGATTCGCATCTGCTCATGGACGATGAACTTACGAGGTTGGCCGGTCGGATTCCAGCCATTTGACTCCCGCCGATTGCGGATCTAGCTGCGAGGTCTCCTACGAGCTTCCAGAGCCTTCCGAAGCTGTCCCTCGTCGGCGCGCTGGTAGCATTGCAGCACCGTCTGGGCCGTCGTCCACCCGCCAAGCTCGCAGAGCACCTTCAGCGGCTGATCCATCAGGTCGCTGGCAAACTTCCGCCTCAGCGAGTGCCAGCCGCGCCCGCGCTTGGGCTCCAGCCCGGCCAATCCCTCGGCCCGCCTCCACCACCCGCCGACCTGCCAGGGGCCGACGCAACGCGAAGGATCGTTGGGCGCGGGCAGCAGCGGAACGTCCCCGATCCCGGGGTTGTGTCCACGAGCCTCTTCCAAGGCCGAAAGCGCTTCGGCCGTCACCGGCGTCCGGTGATCGTTGCCGGTCTTGTCATGTTCGGCCCGCCACCGGATCACCCCGGCTCCCATGTCCATATCCGACCACCTGAGCTTGCGGATCGCGCCGATCCGGTGACCCGTCTCGTGCGCGAGCACTAGCGCGACGCGGAAGCGCCAATCCATCTCCACCGACACATCCAGCAGGGCCTCGTACTCCGCCTGCGTGAGCAGCACCCGGTTCGGGTTCTTCTCCCTCGGCACCCTGAGGCCCCTCAGCGGGTTGGACCGGAGCAGGAGCCGTCCTTCCCGGTCCCTCGACCTCGCGGCCCAGTTGAGGATCGCGAGCAGGAACCTCAGGTCCCGTTCGACCGTCCGGTCGGACACGGGCTTTCCGCTCGGCCCGATCCTGCCCGCCCGGCGCGCCCGGATGAACCTGTCCCAGTCGCGCCGCGAAAGCGTTCCGGGCCTCCGGTCCTTCCTGAAGAAGCCCAGGAACATCTCCATCGCGGTCCCGTCGTAGCTCCGCGACCGCCGACTCTTGGTCGGCGTCACCTCCTCACCGTAGATTTCAAACAGCTTCTCCAGGGTGAGCGGCTCGGGTTCAGCCTCCGCGCTGCCGCAGCGTTCCAGGTCGATGAAGCCAGCGGCAAACTCATCCGCCTGCTTCTTCGCCCTCACCCAGTCGCAGTGCTTGAGCGACCTCGTAAGCCTGCGCCCGTTCTCGCGCCACTCGATCTGGAAATTGCCGGTCTTCGGATCGGGGAACACCCTCACCCGGTTCCGGCCCCATTCGCCGGCGCCGTAGCTCCGGCGGCTTCGTTTCGTGCGTGCCATCGTTCGATTCCTCTCTCGATTCGATGGACTGCACGATCTGCGCGAAAGGAACTTCGCGGAGATGACCCGTCTCCGCCAGCCGGTCGCCGCCCCCGCGGGCCAGACCGCGGTTGAGGAGGGGCTGGTCACGGCCCCCGGCGAAGCGAGACCGGGGGATGACTTTCGTTTGACGCTGAACGGCCGAGCAGGCCGGGACGCGCGCTTTACAGGTCGGGGCTCGCGCGCCAATATCGTGGCGGAATCCCGAACGGCATCGAAACACGGGGAGGTTCCCCATGCAACCGCGCAAGATCACCGACGCGGTGCGCGGCGACATCATCGCACGCGCGTGGGACGGCGAGACGTTCGCGCACATTGCTCGGGATCTCGGCGTGTCGTCGTACCAGGTGGGAAGGATCGCGATGCGCGAGGGCGGGTTCCCCAACAGAGCAGAACTGATCCGGTTGCAGCGCGATGCGATCTGCGCGGCCTACGAGGATAGCGGCAGCATGGCGGAGGTTGCGAAGCGGTTTGCGCTTTCGGAACAGGCCGTCTCGAACACGCTGCACGCGCGTCGCGTTCGGACGCGAAAGCCGAGGCGCCGGTAGCGGAACCGGGCCTGATGAGAGCCGCGTTGACACTACTACTGCTTGCGGTCGCGTGCAGCGACGGACCCGAGATCACGCCTCCGGAGCACGATCGCACCGTGAACGGCGACTGGTCGGGTTCCGCTGGGCCCATGACCGTGCGGTATTCGCTGAATGAGGCTGACGGGACGATCGCGGGCCGCCTGGAGTTCGTTGTGGTCAACCAGGTTGAGGGCAGCGGGTCGGTCCGGGGTTCGCGGGTTGGCCAACGCATTGAGTTGCGGGCTGACGACGCTGACTTCGTGGAACTCGTTCTCGAAGCACACATGGTCGGCAGCGCCACCTTCGGCGGCACCCAGCTCGGTGACCGGATCGCGGGCGAGTTCGCCTTCCAGGGAGCCGGGACTGACCCGGAGAGCGGCCGTCCGTTTGCCGTCGAGATACGACCCGGCCCCTTGCCACTCACCCTCGTGCGAGTCCGGCGGTAGGAAGGACCAACACTCCGCCGAGAGTGGTGCAATCGACCAGGAAAGGCCAACATCGAGATCACGTCGGGGTTGGGTCGAGTTCGGTGGCGCTCCAAAGGCCGATGTTCGCGTCGACCGCGGGGCGAGCAGACGACCCGCGAGCATCTCGCATTTCACCCGGTCGCCCTCCAGTACCCGGATGTAGTGCTGGCGCATCTTGCCGGAGAGATACGTGTGGATCTCGTGGCCGTTCTCCAGCCGGACCCGGAAGGTGGCGTTGGGCAGGACCTCGATGACCGTCCCTTCGATTTCGATCGCCTGTTTTGCCATGGACGGCCCTCCTTATCGTGGCGGAGCAGGCGCCACGTCCGTCCAACCTCCGGGACGAGATGCCGTCGCGCAAGCGGCGCGGGGGCCGACCGGCGGGCTGTGGAGAGGGCGGGGAGGAGGCACGGCCCGGGGGTGGACGATGCGCGAGCAGGGCTCGGCGGGGGCAGCGGGTCAGCGAGTATGCGAACGGGATGGGCCGGATGAGAGCGTGCCGCTCAGGTAGGTGCCCACGCGAAGGCTGCCCACTTCCCGGTCTCTCCCAAGCGCCAGACGTCTGTTCCGCGAGACAAGCCAAGACGCGTTCCCACCGGATGGCCGACAGCGCGGGAGTCAGGCGACCGGCACGAAAGCGATGCGTGGAAAAAGCGGTCAACGGCGTGGGAAACCTCCGCTGCGTTGTTGAAAACGATCCGTGATTCGTCGTTCGGCTCGCGGAGGTCGGGCGGAGATCCCGCTCGTGACGTCACCAGCGCAGGGTGAGGACCGAGGAAACGTCGCCACACCAAGCCCAAAGCGGATCGGTGCCTACATGCCGGGTTGCCATGCGAAAGGCCGGATATCCCGCCAGCACGGTTGCGTCGTCCTCGCTGGCCGGATCCGCCTCCGGCCCCTCGAAGAGGAAGACGTCCCCCTCCCCGGTGTTCTGGAGGATTACCGTAGTGCCATGCGGGATGCCCTCAAGGATGTTCCGGGGCTCGCGGGTCACTCGAATCCGCGTTCGCTTCATTCAATGCGCGTTTTGCATCAGTGATCGGAGTGCCGAAAACCACCCTCACCCGGTTCCGGCCCGGTTCGCCGGCGCCGTGGGAGCGCCAGCTTCGTTTCGTGCGTGCCATCATTCGATTCCTCGCGATGATGGACGGCACGATCTGCGCAACGGAAAGCTCGCGGAGAGACGGCTTCTCCGCCAGTTGCGTTCGGAGGGAGGTTCCCGGCCCCGGAACCCCGTCGCCGGGGCCGTAGCGCGAGTGTCCAACCGACGTTGAAGGTGGGCGGACACGAAAACGCCCCTCCGGCGGACACGCCCACGATTCCGCATGTCGCTGCCCACCTTTCGGTTGCGACATGGCCACGGGCGCGGCCGTGACGCGCGGGCGCTTGCGGTCGTGACCGGAGCGTCCTGCCGAACCATCTCGCCTGTCTCGCTAGTGGATCTCCGCGCCAGCTGACCAGGGCGCTGAAGGTGCCCGCGGGTTCTAGGACGACGAGCCCGAAACTCGCCATCACACGGTCCAGTCCGAAGTGTTCAGCCCTTCTTCGGGAACAGACCCCTGGCGATCCCCCGCAGGATGCATACCAGGCCGATCCCGCCGATGGCCAACGCCCCCTCAAGCTGCATCCAGTCCCAGAACCAGTTGAACAGGCCGCCGGAAGAAGCGATGGCCCCGAGGATGAACACTGGCCACCAGGACTTCAGGATCTTCATGTCCTTCCCTCCTTCCCATCTTGCAGGCTTTGTCGGTTGCAATCGCTCGGAACAGGCTGCCCGGTTCTCGCGACGCGCCGGCGTGGCTCGCCAAGGCGTACCAGAAGCGGAACCGGCGCTCGTTGGTTGGGCCGCGGCCAAGCGGCACACGCGAATCTGGCACCAGACGCGAAGACGAACCACGGAGCGGCACGCGTGGCACCGACCACAACGCCAACCGACAGGTGCGGGAACGCGACCGCATGAGCGTTGCGGTAAATGACGCTGATAGGTCGGAACGAATGGACGAAGTGAATCGGAATCGGTGGACGGAATGCGGCGGAATCAGCAGGCGTCCCGAGAAGCCTGTTTGCCCGCGGCGGCTGCATGAAAAACAACGCGCAGGCTACCGCCGAGGATGGCCACCACGCCCACCCACGCGCAGACGGCAGGAACCGAAGGGCGACCTCGGACGATTCCCCTCCATGGACCAAAAAGACAGGCAGTGAAACCGATCGCGAGGCCGAGCGTCCAACACAGCCCTCCTACGGCGACCACGAGCGGCATGAGTATGGGTACTTCATCGGTCTTCTCCCATCGGCTGTTCGCGAGCCACGGACCATGGCTCTGGCCAACGTGCTTCAGCACACCGTCTTAATACGGGCCGGACGCTGAGCGATGTTGCCGTCGCTGTAGCCTTTCTTACTCAAGCATCTCGGCGGCTCGGATTTCCGCCAGCTTGCCCTTCAAGCCACTGAGAAATCCGTTGGCCGCGTCTGGTCCATCCGCTTGCACCTCCTGCCATTGTTCGAGCAGGGATTGTTCGTCGGCCAACCCCGGGTATTGGGCGTCATACGCTTGGATCAGCGAGTCGGGCACATTAACCTGGTCCCAGATGCCCCACAGCGCAATGGACGCCGCCGCCACGGCTTCTTCGGCCCCGAGCGCGGCGGCGCGGAGATCCTCCATCGCCTCCCGGAAGGACTTGTATTCGTAGTCGCCTGGGAGTTTCTCGAGACCCGGGATGAGGTCAAGAGACTTCATGCTCATGCAGCCTGCTCCGTCCCTACGCCCACAGAGACACAATGATGGCCGTCAGCGAGACAACGAAGGCCCCGGTCACCAGCCACCGGAGTAGTCGGACATGGCGAGCATGGGCTCCGTACTGTTTGTGCAGCCTCTTCCGTTCCGCTTCGAACCGGCGGGATTGCTTCTCCAACGCGTCGTCGAGTTGATGGCGGAACACCTCCGGCAGGTTGTCGTTTTCTTTGATGTGGTCTGTGAGCAGCTTGTGTAGGTGGATGACCCTCGGGATGAGGACTTGGTTGATCCGGTCCTGCTCTTTCCAGAAGCGAACCTTCTCGGCGATACCAGCGTCCGGTTCGATCGTTTTTCCCGTGGCATGCTCACCGCCAGTTTTCGAGCTGACCATCGATCTTCTCGCGGACTAGCTGTTCAGGTGTTAGCGGCACGGTCGGGCGTTCCGGTCGAGTGCGAGACGGGCCGCGTCAAGCCACCGCGAAAAAGATAGCCATCCATGTCCGATGAAGCTAACATTGGCGCGCAAATCAATGCGGTTCGGGTCGATGTAAAGGCGGAAATACTGGCTCATGACGGCGAGATTTCGGCGGTGCCTCGGGCCGGATTCCCCCGCTCGCGGCCGATGGCTGCACGTTCACCAGCGACGGTCTCGGTTTCGCCCTCGACACCGAGTCGGGCCTGACACAGAGGATCGTCGTGTCGTTCCCGTTCGAGGCCCTTACCTTCGCGTTCGACATGACCTCGTCGGGGTCGTTCGGCTGGAGCCAAGGGATCCGCGTGGGCAGCTGTAGCCTGGACAACACGATCACCGCCGAAGTGGCGGCAACTGACAGCGCCCCGACCGCGACGGTCGCGGGATCCGTGTGCGGACTCACCGTCGACCGCACGATCAACCTTGGCATCTCGACCTCCTAACGCGCGCGCACCTCGATCATCGAACGCGAAGCGGAGACTTGAAGGCGGTTTTTCGACGCCCCCCGATGCCGACCCGGAGGCGCACATCGACATCAAGGTCGATGTGCACGAGAACGCGCTTCGGACGTGCACGCCGCCGATGACGCAAGTTGCGGGTGGCCTTGGGTTTGTGTGGTGTCCGCAGGAGCACGGATGCCGTGCGGGCCTTCAGGCCGATGCCGGGAGCGACCCATCCCTTCGGGGTGCCTGGTACGGCACGGCGAGGTTTGGGATGTGCACGCCATCCCACCCCCGCCCGGGGTCGCTCCCGGTCCATCCATCCCATGCGGGAAGGCAATCGGCCACGCCCTCGTTGGTGCGCATCAACGTACGGATGCTGGACCGATTCGAAAGTGAGGGACCAGCCAGACCACGACGCCCGCAGACAGCAGGCACCACGGGCCGAACGTGAAGAAGGCGTGGTCGTAGCCTGCCAGCAGGAACGGTAGCGATGCAATACGGAGGCCGAGTGCCGGACCAATCGCACCGCCGAGGCTGACCGTCGCCCATGGCCCCATCGCGGCCAAGACCGTGCGGAGCATCGTTGAGAACGCACCGCGCCCGTTCCTGTCTGCCTTCAACCCCCACCGCAAGCCAACCAGCGCCAGGACCAGGAGCCAGAGCATCAGTGCCAGCCTGACCCAACCGTCGCCGGAGGAACGCGGGAAACCGAACGAGTGTTCCAGCCAGCCACCGACCACCTGGTCGAACCAGCGGTCCATCGGATGGGCGAACAACTCGGAGGCGATCCAGAGAAGCACCCAAGTGCCGAACAGGAAGCCGAATCCGGGATGCACATCCCTGAACCGGGTCGTGGCGATCCGCTGGACGCGGTTTCGGTCTTCCGACATCCCCGCTTCCTCGTGCAGGTCAGCAAAACCATGGCTTTGGCGGGCCGAGTCCCGCCAGCGGTCTCCCTTGTCGTCAGCGGCTGGCCGACGCGGAATCTGCCAAGCAATGGACAAGACGCGAACATGCGCCAAGGGCCGGGTGGATGCAAGCGAACCGGAGGCCAACCAAGGACCATCGGATTGCGCGAGCACCGACGATGGCAGGGTCCAGGTGCCTGCGGACCGCGAGGTGCGGATCATCGTCTCAGTGTCGGCCATCTCCTTGGCAGGCAAAACCACGTGCCGAAGCGCGGGAACCTCCGTCGCCACCGTCCGTAGAATCTCGATTCGAGACTGTACGAGTCGCTGTTGACGGGGCCAGATTCCAAAGGGGCCGCCACCTGCCGCAGGAGGACCGAAATGCGACCGATCGTGCTTGTCTTGATCCTGCTCCCGACCACGCTGCCCGCGACTGCCCAGACAAACGTCGGCGTCCGGGTTGGGGTTGGCAATGCGAGCTTGGCCGTGCCCGGCTACATCGATTCCGAGCCGTGTCCGCCGGAATCGGATTGTCCCGGTGGCGCAACCGACCCGGTTCGGGGGCTCATCTTCGGAGCCGACTTCGACATCCCGGTCCCCAAGTCCAACGGTGCTCTCGCTCTTCGGATTGGCGCCGCCTACGCCGAAAAGGGGGGTGCGGGGTCTGGATACTACGCCGGCGGAGAGCGCGACAGCGGCGGGACCCTCTCAACGAGCTACCTTCAGTTCTCGGTCCTGCTGCGCGCCCGGACAACCGGTCCGCAGTCCATGCGGCCGTCCTGATCGGTCCTGGGTTGGGAACCAGCTGTCGTGCGAGACCGAAGGCGACCTGGAAGCGACCTGCGGGAGGGACGACGCCGGAGTCGCCATGGGCGTAGGGGTGGAGATGGCGTTGCCCGGCAGTGCCGATGCCAGTGTCGGTTTGGAAGGGATCTACTACCGGGGCCTGAAGGAGCAGTCGGGCGATGACCGGACGAGATTCGCGGCGTTCCAGGCGGGCTTCGTCTTCCCGGTCGGCTGAAGGCTATCGCGTACGCTCACGGCCCTCACGGCAACGGCTGGCTTGTGGGCAGGCCACCCGCGCTTGACGGTGGCTGTGAGAGTGTACGCAGCGTGGAGGCGGGTGAGATCGGGGCCACGGCCATGAGCATCCCCTGAGGATGGCTGCGCCCGGCATTGAGGCCGCCGTCGAGTTTCTTGGAGACCGGCAGGAGGCCTGAGAACACGCCCGGACTTGACTTCCACGACACGGGTGTGGCCTTGGTGGCTGTGACATCCGTTCCACGGCTGCTTCGCATCGGCACGCGACTTGGCGTCGAGCGAATGCTCGGGATAACCGGCGACGGACCATGGCCGAGCCCCCGCCACGGGGCTCTAACCCTGACATTTTCAATGCCCACGATCCCGCAATTTGCATGCCCGGTAACATGGGGGCAGGGGTGCGCAAACGCGCCTGCCCTCGAACCCGTAGCAGGCCCTCGGACTGCCGGGTACTCCCAGCCCCGGTCGCCCGGGCCCGCGAGGCGCAAGCCCTTTGTGCGCAGAAGCTTTCGGTCGCTCCGGCGGTGCGCACGGCCCGAGCGCCGCGGTGCGCATCGGCACCCATGTCGTTTGCGGGGGCGTACACGGCCATGACCCACATCGCGCGGGCGGCCTGGCTGTGAGGGCTCTAACCCCCCGGCCCCCGGAGACGCGGCCAGGTCCGGCCGGTGACATCACCCCGAGACGGTTGGAACCCGTCACGCATCCGTCACGGTTGCGGAATGCCGCACTCCCGCTGCACTGCGCGAAGATCCGCTTCCGCCGATTCCGGGGCGGCCCGCAGCGCGACAAAATCGGTCGGGGACGCCTCGAAATAGGCTACTGTCCGTGCAACGAGCTCATCGCGCAGCAGCTTCTGCTCCATCGCCCGCGCGCCACTCTCGCGAACCATGGCGTCCATTTCCGCCATCAAGCCGTAGGCCTCGGCCAGCGAGGCAATCCTAGTATGGAACGCGCTGATCCGTTCGATGCACCGGGCGGACGCGGCGCCTCCCGGCGCGGGGATGACGGGCGCGCCGCGCACGGCGAACCCCAGGGCCATGGACAGCAAGACGATGATCGCGAGTTGGAGACGGGGATGGGCTTGCATTCGTTCCTCCCTGCGTTAGCAGCCCGTGGATAAAGTCGTTGGGAGCCATTGCGGGTGTCGATTAGATTGGAGGCACACCGTGGCTTTTGGCAAGGAGGGCACCGATGGCGATGGGCAGGCGGCGCAAGGAGCGGCAACGGGAGTTGTTCGTGGCGGCCAGCGAGATCCGGGCGCTGGGCAACCCGTTCTACCAGGGGTTGAACCGGCTGCTGGATCGGAACGGGTTCGATGAGTTCGCGGAGGAGGCGTGCCGGGAGTTCTACGCGGAGAAGCGGGGTCGGCCGGGCATTCCTCCGGGGGTGTACTTCCGGATGCTGATGGTGGGGTATCTGGAGGGGATCGCCTCGGAGCGGGGGATCGCGTGGCGGTGCGCGGACTCGATTTCGCTGCGCGAGTTCCTGGGATACGGACTCTCGAAGAACCCGCCGGAGCATTCCGGCCTGTCGAAGACGCGCAAGCGGCTGAGCGTCGAGGCGCACGCGGCGGTGTTCGGCCGGGTGGTGGAGCTGCTGCGGTCCTCGGGTCTTCTGAGCGCCAGGACGCTGGGCGTGGACGCGACGACGCTGGAGGCGAACGCGGCGATGCGCTCGATCGTGCGGCGCGACGACGGGAAGGGCTACGAGGAGTGGCTGGAGCAGGTGGCGGAGGCGTCGGGGATCGAGACGCCGACGCGGGAGGACCTTGCGAAGCTGGACCGGACGCGTCCGAAGAAGAAGACCTCGAACAAGGACTGGGTTCATTCGCACGATCCGGAGGCGCGGATCGCGAAGATGAAGGACGGCAGCACCCGCATGGCGCACAAGTTCGAGCAGGCGGTCGATCTGGCGACCGGGGCGGTGTGCGCGGTGACGGTGCAGTCGATGGACGGCGGGGACACGGCCTCGCTGCCGGTGACGCTGGACGAGGCGGAGCGGCGGTTGGCGGCGGTGGAGGCGGAACCGGGACGCCCAGAAGCCGACCTACGCCAACCGCCGGCGGATCCGGGGGGACAGGGGCAAGAGACTGCTGCGCCAGCGAGAAGCTGGAGCGGGGCTTCGCGCACATGCTGGAGACGGGAGGACTCCGCCGCGTCCACGTTCGCGGCCGGGAGGAGATCCGAAAACGGATCCTCATTCAGGCCGCCGCCTTCAACCTCGGGCTTCTGATGCGCAGCCTGTACGGGATCGGCACCCCGCGCGGCCTCCAAGGCCTCGCCGGGGCGCCCGCCGCCCTCGCTCGGCACCTCGGCTCCGCCATCGGGCACCTCCTCGGCCTCGTTCGCCGCCGTCCCGGCCCTCTCAACGCGTTTCTCGGCTCTGCAACCCCAAGACCCCCGGCAGCCACCTCCCCAGCCCGGTCCTTCAGCTACCCCTTTGTTCCACGGGCTGTTAGAGAACCCTTGCGGAACAGAGTGAGGGTGTCGGCGGGGCGTCCGCAAAGTGTCGCGCCGAACCCCCGGCGCTGGCCGCTGGCCCCGTGCATCGGCTGCGGGGATGTCAATCGGCACGAAAAATGTCCCGGTTATCGGCATTAGAAATGTCCCGGTTCGGCGGCTGCCCCGCGAAGAGAGCGGAGCGACCGGAGCGGGGCAGCGGGCAGGCTCCGGGGGCCGAACATCGATGCTTGCTCCCAGCCGCACCCGCGTTCCAGCTTGTTGGACCCGCGATGGCGCGTCAAGAAAGAGGCACCAGAAGCGGAACCGCACTCGATCCCGAACGCGGATGTACTCGGTAGCGAGCGTGTGATGGAAGCTCCGCGTCTAGGATCCAGGAGGCACCCGCCGTAAGGGCGGAATCTGGACAATGGGAGAGTTGCGGAATCGCATGCTATTGGTGCATCCTTCCGGCATTGTGCCCCCTTGATTGGCCGCTGACCTGATGGCCCGGGCGTGGCCGGATTTTGCGACATGGCCGACATCGGATCGGACGCGGTGCCGTCACGCGGAGGATGTGGGTTACCTGTTCGTGAACGGCATGCAGTTCAACTGCGAGGGCAAGGTGACCGAGGCGTGGCCCGGAACGTTGTTGAAGCGGGGAGGGTTGTGGGTTAGTCAGGCACCGGTCTTCTGGTTCTTCATCCATGAGCAATCCTCGCGGAGATGACCGACTTGGCCGGGTGAGCCAAAGGAGTTGGATCGCAACATCATGGAAGATTGGAGAAGAGCTGTCGATCCGTCGAAGGTGCGACGCTGCTGGTGGGTCAACCAAGGACCTGAGCGTCGCTACATCTGGGCTCCCAAGCGACACGACAACGGCCGCAGGTTTAGGTATTGGACCAATGTACGCTCCGTGTCACAAGGAGACGTTCTTCTTCACTACACCAAAGGCGCGATCCGTGCGCTCGGGCGGGCGGAAGAGGATGGTCGAGAAGCGGAGCGTCTGGAGCGCCACCATCCGCAGGGGATCGTCGGATACTGCGCGCGCGTAAGGCTATGGAATCTTGTCGAGCCCATTCGGCTCATGGAAATCCCGAGTGAACTACGTCCAGGTCGGAAGGGTGGGCCCTTCAACAGAGTGCATGGCGTCAACCGAGGATTCGTATTCCCGTTGGGGAACGACCTTGCAGACCAGATCCGAAGGCGTGGTGTACGCGGTCGAGATACCGGTTGCGGAGATTCCGACCACCCGGGACGGACCGTTGGCTCGTGCTGAGGATGACAACAGGCGACGCGCTCTCTGGAGGCCGCCGCAGGACGCCTTCCCGCGAGGGATTGCTGGTCAGGGAGCGACCCGAAAGGGCGGGATCGGGGTGCGCAAACGCGCCCGGCCCCGAACCCGTAGCAGGCCCTCGGACTGCCGGGTCGCTTGTCTCTTCCATTCTTGGAGATCCCTGCTTGATTTGCAGGTCCGGGTCACGGGGATGGCCCGGTGTGCTGGATGCCCGCAGAGGCGAGCGGAGCGAGCCGGAGCGGGCATCCAGCACAGACGGTGGTCGGGCCGTCGGGTCGCTGGCTGCAAGGGCCGTACGGGAGTTTGGTCGCCACCGTCTTTCCCACGTCCTGAATGGATACATGAGCATCGAGGCTCGCACGACAAGCACAGGAAAAGGGAAGAACACATGAGCACCAGCCGTCGCACCGTCGGGATCGACATCTCCAAGGACTGGCTCGACGCCTTCGCGGCGCCCGAGGGGAGAGCATCCCGGTTCTCGAACGACAGGGCCGGCTTCCGGAAGCTGATCGCTTGGATCGGCTCCGGGATCGACCGGATCGCGTACGAACCCTCCGGAGCCTTCCACCGCGACCTCGAGGACACCCTCCGAAAGCCGGACTCCCCATGTATGCGATCAACCCCTTCCAAGTCCGGTCCTTCGCCCGATCCCTCGGCCAGCGAGCCAAGACCGATGCCGTGGACGCCCGGATGCTGGCCATGATGGCGTCGGCCATCGAAGACCTGCGCCCGGCTCAGGCGAAGTCCGAGGGGCAGCGCGACCTCGCCGAGCTCCAGCAGATCCGCGACGCGCTGCGCAAGGACCGGACCGCCACCTCCAACCGCGGCAGGCACTTGCGCACTCCCGTGGGCAAGCGGGTCACCAGGCAGAGGCTGAGGCAGATCGAGCGCCAGCTGAAGCTCATCGACGCCGAGATCCGGCAACGGGTGGAGGAGGACACTGGAAGGGACGCAGCTTCATCCAGGGTGGCAGGCGCCGGGTGCGCCAGTTGCTGTACATGCCCGCGCTGGCTGCGGTCCAGCACAATCCCGACCTCGGGCGCAAGTACGAAGCGCTCGTGGCTCGGGGCAAGCCGCCGAAGGTCGCCCTGACGGCCGTGATGCGGAAGCTCCTCATCCTCGCCAACCCCCTGGTGCAGCAGGACCGCACTTGGACGGCGCGTCCGCCGCGGGAATACTCCTGCCCAGCCTTCCCGACGCCCTGCCCGGCGGGGAGCGTTCACGGATGATCGAGCCGGGCAGGAACGGGCACCGAGGCGGAAGCGTCGCGAGGGGCGTCGCTCGAAGAAAATCGGCATCCACTTGACATGGATACTCCCAGCCCAGCCCGAACGAGCGCCACGGCCCCGGCCGCCCGGGACCGCGAGGCGCAAGACATTGGTGTGCAATCATATCCCCGCCGCCTGGCCGGTGCGCACGTCCGGAGCGCCGGGGTGCGCATCGGCACCCCACGTCGTTTGCGCGGGCGTATACGGTCCTGACCCAAGGTACTGCCGGTGCGCAAATCACTTGGTGGAGGACTCCTGGGAGTGCGCCGACGAAGCGGTTGGCCTTCTCATGATAACACCCGCTTGCGCGCTTGCGGTCTGGCGCAGCCGCGACGGCTGATCGTCGCATCGCCAACCGCCGCCGGACGGCCATCACGACGAACGGCGACGAGGTTCTACGGGCGGCCCCCGTCCTCCGCCGCGCAAGGCTGTTCCGGCTGAGTCCCAGCATGCCAAGCTCCGGCAACGTCCCCAGTTCCGGTGGGATCGGCCCCGCAAGACGGTTGTCGTCCAGCAGGAGCTCTTGCAACTCTCGGAGATCGGCAAGCTCCCCTGGTATGCGGCCGCCGAGTCCGTTCTCGTGCAGCCGCAGGTGGGTGAGGTTGGGAAGGCTGCCGAGGGCTGCGGGAATCGAGCCCGAAAGCCCGTTCTCTTCAAGGGCCAGCACCCTGAGGCTCGTGAGCTGCCCCAGTTCGCTCGGGATCGGACCCGAAAGCCTGTTCCCCCCGAGCGACAGTTCCTCAAGCGCGGTCATTTGACCCAGAGAAGGTGGCAGAAGACCGGTCAGGCTGTTTTCGGCGAGTCCCAGTTCCTTCAGTGCGGTCATTGAGCCCAGCGCTTCAGGGATGGTGCCCGAGAGGTCGTTTTCGCCGAGGCGAAGGTGCGCCAGTCCGTCGATGGACGCGAGTGCCGAAGGGATCGGACCGGTCAGATTGTTGTCCTCAAGGTCAATCGACTCAAGATTCGCGAGATCCGCCAGTTCGGGAGGCACTCGACCTGTCAGGTCGTTTTGGTCGAGCCGCAACCGCTCCAGTGACGCGAGCGAACTGATCTGCGATGGGATCGCGCCTTCCAGTCCGTTGTCCGAGAGGTCCAGCTCGCGCAGCTGCGGGAGTCCTCCGAGTTCGGGCGGGATGAAGCCCGTCAGGTCGTTGGCGTCGAGCCGCAGCACTTGCAGATTCGCCAGCCCACCCAGCTCCGGCGGGATCGCGCCCGATAGGTTGTTCTGCTCCAGCCGCACCTCGACGACGCGGCCGCCTTCGTCGACCACGACGCCGTGCCAAGTGTCGAGGGATTCGTCCGTCAGCCAATTGGTCTGCGTGTGCCAGTTCCGACCGGTGGTGGCTTCGAACAGCGAGGCCAGATTGTCGCGCTGCGAAACAGGGGGGCACTCTACACCGGTTCCCTCATGCGCCGCGACGCTGTTCAGCCATTCCCTGAACGCCGGGACGGCGGGAATGCAGAGGTCCGTGCCCCCGTAGTCCAGAGTCCGAAGCCGCAACCCGGCCAGAGACAACGGCAGCGGGCCGGCAAGCTGGCCGTTGGCACCGATACGCAAAACGGTCATGCGGTCCAGTTGACTCAAGGCCGTGGGCAACCGTCCGCTCAGCCCATTGTCGCCCAAGTCCAGTTCCACGACCCGACCAAGCGAGTCGGCCACCACGCCGTGCCATTCGTCCAGCGCCACGCCATCGCCCCAACCTTCGGATGCACCCCATGCGAATCCCCCGGCTGCCTTGAACAACTCGGTGAGTGCGCCGACGTCCCCTTGGTTGCAGAACGGTTTCTGGTCCACGGTTATGGGGTCGATCCATGCCACGAAACGGTCGACTCCGGGCACGCAAAGCCCGTCGTTGCTGCCGAGCCCGAACTGGCGCAATTCCTCCAAGTGGAGGAAGGTGCGGGGAAGCGGGCCGGTTAGAAGATTCCGTTGCAGACTCAGGAACCTAAGCTTCGACAGTTTGCCAAGCTCTGGCGGAACGGGACCCGTCAGTGCGTTCCGGTCGAGCTTCAGCGAGAGCAGGTTCTGGAGATCCCCGAGTTCCGGAGGAATGGGACCCGTCAACGCGTTGGTGTCGAGTGACAGCGAAGCTAGCATCCGAAGGCTGGCGATCTCGACTGGAAGGGGACCGCTTAGAGCGTTGTCACGGAGCCAAAGGAACAGCAGATTCTCCAGCTCGCCGAGCTCGGAGGGGATCGGGCCCCTAAGCGCGTTGATGTGGAGGCCGAGGAAAACCAGTTTGGTGAGGCTACCGAGTTCCGGGGGAATCGAGCCTTCCAAGTCGTTCACGCCCAGTTGCAAGCGCTCAAGGTTCGCGAGTTGACCGAGTTCGGGAGGAATCGAGCCGGATAGATCGTTGTTGCTCAGAAAAAGATCCGTCAGTTGAGCCAGGCTACCGAGTTCCGGGGGTATGGAGCCCGACAGTTCGTTTCCGCCAGCTTCAAGCCTTTCCAGCGAGGTCAGGTTGGCGAGTTCCGATGGAATGGTTCCCGAGAGCCTGTTGTCATCTAGTGAAAGGTTTTTCAGCGTCGCCAAATTCCCCAGTTCCGGGGGAATCCGACCGGACAGTGCGTTGGCGTTGAGGGAGAGATACTCAGCACTGGCAAGGTTACCGAGTTCGGCCGGAATCGGACCGGACAGTGCGTTGCGGTTGAGGGAAAGGTCTCTCAGGTTCGCCAACTGTCCGAGTTGCGGCGGGATCGGGCCCGACAGGTCGTTATTCGCCAGTTCCAGAGTTTCCAGCCTTGCGAGTCCACCGAGTCCCGGCGGGATGGGACCAGTCAACGAGTTGCTGTGCAGCCACAGCCTCTCCAGGTTGGCAAGAAGCCCCAGTTCCGGTGGAAGAGATCCCGAGAGCTGGTTGCCGGCGATAGCCAGGTTTTCGAGATTGGACAGTGCACCGATTGCTGCGGGAATCGGCCCGGACAGTTCGTTGGCGTCCATCCCGATGATCCTTATCCGAGCCAGTCGTCCGAACTCCCGTGGCAGTGGCCCGGAGAGGTTGTTGAACATGAGCCACAGCGCCTCAAGGTGCTCGAGCCCGCTGAGTTCCCAAGGAACAGGCCCGGACAGCCCGTTGCTGAGCAGGTCCAGTTCGACGACCCGTCCGCTATCGTCAGCCTGGACGCCATGCCAATCGTCGAGTGGGGCGTCGGTCAGCCAGTTGTCGCTCCTGGTCCAGTTCGGCCCGCCCGTTTGCTCGTACAGGGCGACCAGCGCATCACGGTCAAGGTTGTCCGACACGTTGATAGAGGTCTCCTGGGTCACCGACGATCCTTGGGGATCGTGGGCGGTGAACGAGAGGGTGGCGCGTCCGAGCGCCATGGCCGATACCGAGACGACACTGCCGGCCAGCGAGACCGTCGCAACGGTGCTATCCGAACTCGCGGCCTGGAAAGTCAAGGCGTCACCGTCGGGATCGCCGAAATGGGCATCCAGATCGATGGTGAACGACTCATCCGGGGCCAATGCCAGCCGCATCACGGTGTCCCGCACCTCCGGTCGACGATTGGGAACGGTAACGGCAAGGCCTTGCGAGACCGAGAAACCGCCCGGATCTGACGCGGTCACGGAGATGGATGCGGAGCCCGGCGACCTGGCCGAGATCAGCGCCGCGCCGCGCGAAGCCGAAACCGCCACGGCATCGGTGTCGGAGCTCTCCGCGGAAAAGATGAGCGTGTCCCCATCCGGGTCGGCGAAGTATGACGACAACGGGATGACCACCGAGTCGCCAACGAATACTTCGAGCGACCGGATGGTGTCCACGACGAGCGGCGAGCGGTTGTCGTCGATGGGTGCTACAGGGTCGGTCGGTTGGACCGACTCGTCGCCACATGCCAAAGCCATTACGCCAAGGAGCGCCGCCGCAATCCGTGGCGGAAAGGGCCGGTGGCCTGATGTGCTCGCTCGCTCGCTTTTCAAACGCTTGTACGGGGGCAAATGAGTGTCATCCTCTCCAGATCCGATTCCGTGGGCCTCGTGCCACCCGACAAAGTCGGCCATGGAGGGGCCTATCGGCAACCACGACGGCGATCACGCCTCGGCAGGCGGAACAAAGGCCTTTTTCGTGTTGCCAAGCGGAGATCATCGAGCTGCGCGATGGTTGGCGCGACTGCCAACACCGCCCACCGAGACATCTCGACGTCTCATCCAAAGGTGTTGGACGCGGAAGGAGAGCCAGCGCCCTTCGGCCTCCTCAAAAGCAGCAGAATGGGCTGCGCCACGGAGTTGGCCGACACCCCGGAGACTGGCGCGGCGCCCGGCAGATCGGCCCGTTTGATATGCCCGGAACGACAAGCTATTCTGGACGTGAACCAGGTTGGCTTCCGGGACTCTCGGCCAAGAGGCGGCGGGAGCAAGAGTCCCGCCATTCAAGTCCGGTTTTCCCGCTTTCGAGGTACGATCCAGCCAAGTCCAGTACAACGGCAGGAAACGCAGATCGTGCAGTCCTATTTGACTTTAGACGATTCCCCGCCGTGATTCAGGCCACTGGTAGTCTGCCATTTTGGCAGACTTTCTTCCGCCCCGTTTCCCGTTGCGGCCGCGCCCGCCGCGCGGGATCCCCGCACCTGACAAAATGGCAGACCGTCCCCGCGTTACCTCCTCGCCCAGAGGCGACATTTTGTCATGTCGAGCCCCGCAACTCGTTACTACCAGACATTTTGTCAGGAATCGGGATGGCACGCTCCCTGCCCTTGCTCGGGCCCGGAAGCGTTGCGGGCGCAGGCAGCTGGAGAGCCCGACAACGCGCGTCAACCCACGCGAATACCGCGTATACAAGGAGAAACCATGACGACGATTGCCAAGTATCGCACCCTGTCGCCCACGCAGGTCCTTCGGGCCTTCAATTCGGTCTTCCCGTCCAGCCCTTCCTTCCCCTTCGGGTCCTTCATCAACACGGACTGGGTCCCGCCCGTGAACGTCGAGGAGACGCCGGAGGCGATCCTCGTGACCGCGGAACTCGCGGGCGTGTCGCCCGACGATGTGGAGATCCAGCTCGAAGAGAACGTGTTGACGATCAGCGGGGAGAAGCATCAGGAGGGCCAGGGGGAGGACAGCGAACGCCACATGCACATCTCGGAGCGGATCACCGGGGGCTTCAGCCGCTCCTTCACCCTGCCGCGCAAGCTGGATGTCGAGGGTATCGCCGCCGACTTCGGTGACGGCCTGCTCAGGGTCAGCGTCCCGAAGGCTCCGGAGACGCGAGCCCGCAGGATCGAGGTGAAGGCGCGCGTCTAGGCTCGGCGGGCTTCTCAACCGACAGAAACGGGCCCGGTCGCTCCGGGTCCGTTTCTCGTTTGGTGCTCTCGCGCTCGGATGCTAACTTGGTAGCGAGGTTTCCTCAGGTTCTCCGGTGCGCAAGACGCCCGCCCTTCACTCCCGGCCCATCCGCGGCCTGTCACCCCTAAGAGTTCGCGCATGACCCACGCCAGCACCCGGCCCCCGCCGGGATCGCGTGTCTTCAGCGGAATGCAGCCCAGCGGCGAAGCCCACCTCGGAAACTACCTGGGTGCGTTGCGCCAGTGGGCCGCCATGCAGGACGACTACGACTGCATCTACTGCATCGTGGACCAGCACGCCATCACCGGTGCCTACGATCCCGCGGCGCTTCCCCGGGCAGTCTTCGACCTGGCAATCAGTTTTCTGGCCTCGGGCATCGATCCCGAGCGCTCCATCGTCTTTGTCCAGTCCGACGTCCCCGAGCACACCGAGCTCAGCTGGCTCTTCAACTCGGTAACGCCCATCGGCGATCTGGAGCGCATGATCCAGTTCAAGGAGAAATCCGAGCGCATGGAGTCCGTGCCGGTGGGGCTCCTCAACTACCCGGTGCTGCAGGCAGCGGACATCCTCCTCTACCGGGCCGACGTGGTGCCCGTGGGGGAGGACCAGCGCCAGCATCTCGAGCTGACCCGCGACGTGGCGCGCAAGTGGAACGCCCGTTTCGGGGACTACCTGCCGGAGCCTCAGCCCTACATTCCGCGCGCGGGCCGCATTCTTGGGCTCGACGGCCGAGCCAAGATGAGCAAGTCGCTCGGCAACACGGTGGGCATCCTCGACGACCCGGTGGAGATCCTGAAGCGCGTGCGCAGGGCGGTGACCGATCCGGCCCGCATTCGCAAGACCGACCCCGGGCGCCCCGAGGTCTGCAACGTCTACTCCCTGCACGAGCACTTCGCAGACCAGGCACGGCTCGACGACATCGCCCACCAGTGTCGCACAGCCGCGCGCGGCTGCGTGCAGTGCAAGGGCATGCTGGCCGAGGAGATCGACGAGGCATTCGCGCCCATGCGGGAGGCGGCCGCGCACTATCGCGCCCACCCGCAAGAGGTGCGCCGGATCCTGGCCGACGGCGCAGCGAAGGCCGGCGTCATCGCGCGCGAGACGATGGCGGAGGTTCGGTCGCGCATGGGGCTCGACTGGAAACGCAACGTTTGAGCATCAACGGAGGAAGTGGAGTCATGAACCTGGGCGGAGTCTTCATTCCCGCGGTCACGCCGTTCGACCCCGTCACCGGGGACGTGGATATCGTCGCGATGCGCGCCAACCTGAGGATGTGGCTGGCTCATCCGGTGCACGGAATCGTCATTGCCGGATCCACCGGAGAGGCGGTCCTGCTCAGCCGCGAGGAGCGCAGAAGCCTCATCGAGGCGACCGCGGACGCGATGCCCGATGATCGTCTGCTGATCGCCGGAACCGGGGTGGAGTCGACGCGCGGCACCGTCCGGCTCGGCCAGGAGGCCGCCGATGCCGGCGCGGATGCCGTGCTGGTGCAGCCGCCGGCGTACTACCGGGGGGCGATGACCCCCGAGGTGGTGCGCGACCACTACACCGCGGTGGCCGATGCCTCCCCGGTTCCGGTCCTCATCTACCAGGCGCCGCTTCGCTTCAGCACCCTCGACTTCCCCTCCGGGCTGGTGGCCGAACTCTCCCGCCATCCCAACATCGCCGGCATCAAGGACTCCCGCGGAAGCCTGGACAAGGTCGCGGAGCTGCTGGACTGCACCGCCCGGGACTTCGCGGTGATCGTGGGTAACGGCGCGGGCCTCTACGCCGCCCTCGAGCTCGGCGCGGCGGGCGGAATCCTGGGTCTGGCCAACCTCGCTCCGGCGGAGACAGCCGAGATCTACGAGCGATTCGCCGAGGGACGCACGAGCGAGGCGGGCCGCATTCAGGAGCGGGTGGCGCCGGTGCACAAGAGGGTGGTCGTCGGATTCGGGGTGCCGGGGGTGAAAGCTGCCGTCGGGCTGCTGGGAGGCTACGGCGGAGCACCTCGCGCGCCGCTCAGACCCTTCCCGGCCGCGAAGATCCGGGAAGTGGAGGCGGTGCTCCGCGGGGCCCGGCTGCTGCGGCCGGAGGGGGCGCTCTCCGCCTCCGCCTCCGCATGAGGGAACAGCCGACCGGCCTCGTCGTGTGCCCGTCAGACCGGCCGCCCGTCCCGGCGCGGTACTCCGGGGGAGGCTGACCTTGCCGGCGAACGATATCCGGGGCCGCTGCGTGGTCGTGGTCGGCTGCCAGTGGGGCGATGAAGGGAAGGGCAAGATCGTCGACGTGCTGGCGGAGTCAGCCGACATCGTCGCCCGCTATCAGGGCGGGGCCAATGCCGGTCACACGGTGCACGTGCATGGAGACGAGTTCATCCTGCACCAGATTCCCTCCGGCATCCTTCACTCCGGGAAGCGTTGTCTGCTCGGCAACGGGGTGGTCCTCGATCTGCCGAAGTTCTTCGCGGAATACGATGATCTGGTCGCGCGCGGCATCGAGCTGGAGGGTCGAATCGGCATCAGCCAGCGGGCGCACCTCCTGCTCCCCTACCACCGGGCCCTGGACCATGCGTCCGAAGTGCGCGCCCGGGAGAAGATCGGCACCACCGGACAGGGGATCGGGCCGGCGTACGTCTCCAAGTCGGGAAGACGCGGGATCCGGGTGACCGACCTGGCCAACCGCGCACACCTGGACAGGCGGGTGGAGCGTGCGATGGCGATGGCGCTGAGAGAGCTGGGCGTGGATGGAGAGGGGAGCGCCGAGCTGGAGCGCGAGGTACGGGATGCCCTGGCGCTGGCGGACCGGACCCTGCCGCTGGCCACCGACACGGGCCTGGAAGTCGTTCAGGCGCTCGCCTCCGGGCGGTCGGTGCTGATGGAGGGGGCGCAGGGGACGGCCCTCGACGTCGACCACGGCACCTATCCCTTCGTGACCTCCTCCAACACCACCGCGGCCGCGGCGGCGACCGGACTGGGCGTCGGCCCGACCGCCATCACCGCGGTGCTGGGCGTGGTCAAGGCGTACATCACGCGCGTGGGCAACGGCCCCCTGCCGACCGAATTCGGCGAGGAGATGGGTGACCGGGTGCGGACGCTGGGCGGCGAATTCGGCGCGACCACCGGCCGCCCCCGGCGCTGCGGCTGGTTCGACGCGGTGCAGGCGCGCTACGCCGCGCGCGTTAACGGGCTGACCAGCCTGGCGGTCACCAAGCTGGACGTGCTGGATTCCCTGGAGGAGATCCGCATCGCCACCGCCTACCGCACAGACGCCGGGACCGCCACCGAGTTTCCCGCGGATACCTGGTCGCTCTCCGAGGTCGAGCCGGTGCTGGAGAGCCACCCGGGGTGGCGGACGCCCACCACGGAGGCCCGCGACATCACCGACCTGCCGGCTGAAGCGCGCAGCTATCTGGACCGCCTGCAGGAGCTCACCGGGGTTCCCATCGAGATCGTCTCGGTCGGGTCCCGGCGCGAGCAGATCATCCGGGTCTGACCGAGGACTGCCCGCCGTGTTCGATCGCCTCGGAAAAAGGCTCGACCGGGCCCTTGGACGCTTTCGCCAGCGGGGCATCCTCACCGAGCCCATGATCCGCCACGGGCTGCGCGACGTGCGGCGCGCCCTGCTCGAGGCGGACGTCAACTTCAAGGTCACCCGGGACTTCCTGAAGCGGGTGGAAAAGCGGGCCGTGGGCGAGGGCGTCATCCGCTCCATTTCGCCCGGACAGCAGATCGCCAAGATCGTGCACGACGAGCTGGCCGCGCTGATGGGCGAGGGCGTCGCCGAGCTGACCTGGGCGGCGAGGCCTCCGACCGTGATCCTGATGGCCGGGCTGCAGGGCTCCGGGAAGACCACCACGGCGGTAAAGCTGGCGTGCCTGATCGCGCGCGAGGGACGCAGCCCGATGCTCGCCGGCTGCGACGTGTACCGTCCGGCGGCGGGCGAGCAGCTGAGCACGCTGTGCGAGCGCGTGGGCATGCCGGTGGTGGTGGGCGAGCATGGGGACGATCCCGTGAAGGTGGCCCGCGCCGCAGTAAAGGATGCGCGGGCGCGCAGCCGCGACGTGGTCGTCGTGGACACCGCAGGCCGCCTCCAGATCGACGAGCGGATGATGGACGAGCTGAGCCGCCTCCGCAAGAAGCTGGTTCCCTCCGAGATCCTGCTGGTGGCGGACGCGATGACCGGGCAGGAGGCGGTGAACATCGCCCAGGGCTTCGACCGGAAGCTCGGGGTCACCGGCATCGTGCTCACCAAGCTGGACGGAGACGCGCGCGGCGGAGCGGCGCTCTCGATTCGGGGGGTTACCGGCAAACCCATCAAGTTCGTGGGTGTGGGCGAGGAACTGGACGACCTGGAGCGGGTGGACCCGCAGCGGCTCGCGGGGCGCATCCTGCAGATGGGCGATGTCGTGGGGCTGGTGGAAAGGGCTCAGCGTTCCATCGATGCCGACGCGCAGGCCAGGATCGAGGACAACGTGCTCGGGAAGGGCCGCTTCACCCTCGAGGACTTCCTGACCGCGCTGCGGCAGGTGCAGGCGATGGGGCCGCTGGAGCAGCTCATGAAGATGATCCCCGGGATGAAGCGCAAACTGCCGGTGGGCAACGTCGATCCGAAGAAGATCAAGCACGTCGAAGCCATCATCCTGTCCATGACTCCCGCGGAGCGCCGCGAGCCTCGCCTGCTCGACCGGTCGCGCCGGATCCGGATCGCACGGGGTAGCGGCCGGCCGGTATCGGAGGTCAACCGGATGTTGAAGCAATTCAGGGAAATGCAGAAATTGATGAAGCAGATGCGGGGGCTCGCGCCTTCGCTGAGTCAGCTTCGCTGACCGCCCCGGAGAAGGCGGCAGACACCGAGAAGAACGACTGAGGAGAAACATGTCGGTACGAATTCGACTTCGCAGAATGGGCCGGAAGAAGGCTCCCCACTACCGGGTGGTGGTGGCGGATGGCGACTCGCCGCGGGACGGGCGCTTCGTCGAGACCATCGGCTACTACAAACCGCTCTCAAGCCCCGCTCGCGTGGTCGTTGACCTGGAGCGCGCGGACTATTGGCTCCGCAAGGGGGCCCAACCGTCGACCACGGTGAGGTCGCTGCTGAACAAGGCCCGCAAGGGCGGGGATGCGCAGGTGGCGGTCGGAGAAGCCGACGCGGCCGCCGAGAAGGCCCGCCGCGCGGAGGCTCTGGCCCGGCGCCGCCAGGCGGAGGCGCAGGCGGAAGCTCCGGCTGCCGACGGCAGCGGCGAATCGTCGTAGTCCCAGGGTCCTCAAATGGACTCTGACCCTCCTTCGCATCTGGTGGTCGGGCATCTCAACAAGGCCCACGGCACCAAGGGCGAGATCTTCCTGTGGCCGCTGACCGTCGACCCCGGGGAGGCGTTTGCCGCCGGAGCGGAGTTGCATCTGGCCGATGAAGCCGGGGAAGACCCCGATGCCTCGTTCCCTGCTGTGCGCGTGCAGGGTGCCCGCCCCTTCAAGCGCGGCTATCTCATCAGACTGGAGGGCGTCGATTCCCGCGACCAGGCGGAGTGGCTGGCCGGCCGTTACGTCCTTCGCCCTCTAGCCGACGTTCCGCCGCTCGCCGCAGGCGAGATTTTCTACCATGACCTGCTGGGTATGTCGGTGGAAGCGGGCGACGATGTGCCGGTCGGCGAGATTGTGGAAGTCTACGAGCTGAGACCCGTGCATCTGCTGGAGG
Organism: Longimicrobiales bacterium; assembly: GCA_965232315.1. GTDB lineage: Bacteria > Gemmatimonadota > Gemmatimonadetes > Longimicrobiales > Gaopeijiaceae > BD2-11. The sequence continues at coordinate 183,913 of CBDDPN010000014.1, forward strand.
TGGCGCGGGAATCGGGCACGGTGCTGATTCCCTTCGCGCGCGACATGGTGCGCGAACTGGACCGCGAGGCGAAGCGGCTGGTGATGGAGCTCCCCGAAGGGTTGCTGGATCTGTAGAAGGGTTGCTGGAGCTGTAGAAGGAGGCGCGCGGTGAAATCGGATGCGGAGACCTCCATGCGGCTCAACTTCGTGACCATCTTTCCGGAGTTCTTCGAGGTCCCGCTGGCCACCAGCATACCTGGCCGGGCCGAGGGTCTGGGCGCCGTGGCGTACCACGTGGTCGACCTGCGCGACCACACCCGGGACCGTCATCGCACGGTGGACGACGCGCCCTACGGTGGAGGCGGCGGCATGGTCATGAAGCCGGAGCCGTTCTTCGAGGCGGTCGAGTCCCTCGACGCGGCCGGACGGGTGATTCTGCTCTCGCCGCGCGGCCGGCTCTTCACGCACAGCGACGCCGTGCGGTTGTCCCTGGAGCCCTCCCTCACCCTGCTGTGCGGCCACTACAAGGACGTGGACCAGCGGGTCGCCGACCACCTCGCCCACGAGGAGATCTCCATTGGCGACTTCGTGCTGTCCGGAGGGGAGGCCGCGGCGCTGGCGGTGGCCGACGCCGTTGTACGCCTGCTGCCGGGGGTGCTGGGCGACCACGATTCCGCCGCGTCGGACTCGTTCTACGACGGCCGCTCGCTGAGCGCGCCCTCCTACACGCGGCCGGCCGGGTACCGGGGGCACGAGGTGCCCGAGGTGCTGCGGAGCGGGGACCACCGGCGAATCGATGCGTGGCGCGAGGCCGAAGCACGGCGCCTGACCGCCGCCCGCCGGCCCGATCTGCTGCGGAGGGACGCCGGTTCCTGAACGCCGCGCGAGGTCGCTGCGATCGCTGGCCCGGCGCGCGCTGGTCGCCACGTCCGGCGGAGGCGCCTACCAGCCCGGTCTTCACTGACGAATCGCCTCGCGTTAGCTTTTCATGCTGCGCCGGAGATTCTCTTCTTTGTCGCGCATCCCATACCAATCGACAACATTTCCCGGCCGAACAGCGCCTCAGGGGTGGACATGGGCGATCTGCTGCAGGAACTCGACAAGGAGCATGTGCGCGCCGACCTTCCGAACTTCGCCGCAGGCGATACCGTGCGCGTGCGCTACCGGGTTCGAGAGGGCCGCAAGGAGCGCATTCAGGTCTTCGAGGGGGTATGCATCGCCCGGCGCGGCGGAGGCATGGGAGAAACCTTCATGGTGCGCAAGATCTCCGGGGGAATCGGAGTGGAGCGCATCTTCCCGTACCTGTCGCCCTGGATCGAGGGGGTCGACGTGGTGCGGCGCGGGCGCGTGCGGCGGGCAAAGCTCTACTACCTGCGCGGCTTGCGCGGCAAGGCGGCGCGTATTCCAGAGAAGCGCACGCGCTGATCGCCTCCGGCGATGACGCCGGCCAGGAGAGGTGAATCGGGGCTCCGGATTCCGCTCGACTACGAGCGCGGATTCTGGAGCCGCGGTCTTTCCGGAGTGGCGGGGGTGGACGAGGTCGGCCGGGGCCCGCTGGCGGGACCGGTCGTGGCCGCCGCCGTGGTGTTGGCCGAGGGCGGCGGCGTGGAGGGAGCCGACGACTCCAAGAGGGTGCCGCGCAAAGACCGGGCGAAGCTCGCACGGCGCATCCGCCAGCGGGCCCGGGCCGTGACGGTGGGTGCCGCCTCGGCGCGCGAGATCGACGGCATCAACATCCTGCGGGCGACCGCGCGCGCCATGGAGCGGGCGATCCGACGACTTCCGCGCCGCCCGGACCACGTCGTGGTGGACGGCCTGCCGGTGCGCGACCTCGGGTGGGATCACGAAGCGGTCGTGGGCGGGGACGGGCTGGTGCATTCGATCGCCTGCGCCTCCATCGTGGCGAAAGTGTGCCGGGACCGCCTGATGGCGCGTCTCGCACGCCGCTACCCGGAGTACGGGTGGGAGAGGAACATGGGATACGGCACGGAAGAGCACCGCGCTGCGATCCGGCGCTTCGGGCCCACGCCCCATCACCGGCTGACGTTCGGCCTGGAACAGCTCGAATTGGTGATGAAGGGGGCGGAGGCAGCGCCGTCGCGCCCGGTGTAGGGCTCGGAAGATCGGCTGCCATCCCGGAAGATGGATGCTATCCCGGTAGATGGGCTGCCATCCCGGAAGATGGCCTGCTATCTATTATGTGCAGAAAGAAGTGGCTTTGTGCAGGAGGAAGCGGCGAAGCGGATGCGGGAGACCCGAGCCGGTAGCTCAGCTGGTAGAGCAACGGACTTTTAATCCGTAGGTCGTGGGTTCGAGACCCACCCGGCTCATGCAACGAGTGTCGCGCGGACACGCCGGCGCGGCGAGTCCGACCAGCGATCGCAAGACGAGAATGCCGATGGCCGAACCAACCCCGAGAAGGAAGCCGCACGGCGGCGTTTGGACCGGGCTCGCGGGTCTGCTCCTGACCGCGGTGCTCGCAGTGGTGTTCCTCAGTTTCTGGTGGGAGCCGCCGTTGCCGGAACTCGCGCCGGTCGAGGTGAGCTGGGAGCAGGTACCGCCCGTCCAGGGCCACCTCTTCGTCGTCCGTGTGGCAGCGCCGGTTGCGGACGGCATGGTCTCGGCGGCGGGCGAGGCCGGTGGGGAGGAACTCCACTTCCAGCCGACCGGCACCGTGGTGGCTACCCTCGCACCGCCGCCCGCAGGCGAGGTAACGCCCGCCAACACGGTGCTGGTGAGTCTGGCGCCGGTCCCCGTCGGGGCCACGGATTCGATCGATGCCTGGGTGACGGCGAGCTACGCGGACGGCCGCACCCGGACCGATTCCCTGCGCATCGCGATCGTGGAAGGGGAGTACGAGCACGAGCGCCTGACGGTGGCGCCGCGGTTCGGGTCGCCGTTGAACGAAGAGGACCAGGCGAGGCTGCGGAGCGACCAGGCCAAGGCCAACCAGGTGGCGCGCGAAGCGCACGCGGCGCCGCGTATCTGGCGGCCCGACGTGGTGGCTCCGCGCGACTCGCGGGTGACGAGTGGCTTCGGCACCGGTCGCGAGTTCAACGGGCAGATCTCCAGCCGCCACATGGGTCTGGATCTCGCCGGGGCCTCCGGCGACACGGTGCGGGCCGCCGCCGACGGGGTGGTGGCGCTGGTCGACGGGTTCCTGCTGGCTGGCAACATCGTCTATCTGAATCACGGCGGCGGGCTGCTGAGCGGTTATTTCCACCTGAGCGAGCAGTTGGTGGAGGCGGGAGACACCATCACGGCCGGGACGCCCATCGGGCGGGTGGGGGCCACCGGGAGGGTGACGGGACCGCACCTGCACTGGGTTGTGCGCTACGGCACCACCAGCGTCGATCCCCGCAGCCTGCTGGCGCTGCCCGGGACTTGAAGAACCCGGACGTCGTCGTCGCCGGCGCCGGCATCATGGGCGCTTCCTGCGCCTGGCACCTGGCGCGGCGCGGTCTGCGGGTGCTGGTGACCGAGTTGGACGTGGCGCCCGCGATGGGCTCGACCGGCAAGAGCGCCGCCGGCGTGCGGGTGCAGTTCACCACCACCGCCAACATCGGGCTCTCGATGTATTCCCTCCCCGTATACCGCGAATTCCCCGAGCGCCATGGACACGAGGTGGGTTACCGGGACATCGGCTATCTGCTGCTGGTGCCAAACGGCAAGTGGGAGCGTCATCTGGAGTCGGTCGCCCTGCAGAGGAGCTTGGGCGCGCCCGTGAAGGTAGTCGACCCGGTCGAGGCCCAGCGCTACGTGGATTTCGATACGGAAGGCCTTGCGGGCACCACCTACGGGCCATGGGACGGCGTGATCGACCCGCACATGGCGACCCACGCCTGGGTGGCGATGGGCAGGGAGCTGGGCGTGGAGTTCCGCTTCTCCTCCCCCGTGACCGGTGTGAGGCCGGAAGGGAAGGGGTGGCGGGTCGAGTGCGGCGGCGAGTCGTTCTCGTGCGCGCGCTTCGTCAATGCCGCGGGAGCCTGGTCGGGCACCGTCGCGGAGCGGGCCGGGCTCCAGGTGCCGGTCGGGCCGAAGCGCATCAACATCTTTCTCAGCGCGCCCGTGCGCGACACCCGCACCTATCCCCTCACCATCGACCTCGCGACCGGCGTCTATCTGCGCAGCGAAGGCGATCGCGTGCTCTTCGGTCTGGACGACCTGACCCAGGCGTACGGCTTTACCGAGGGCGTGAACTGGGACTGGCTCGAGCACGTATTCCTTACGGGCGTCGAGCGCTTTCCCTGGTGGGAGGAGCTCGGGGTCGACCGCCGGGGGAGCTGGTGGGGATACTACGGGGTCACCCCCGACAACAGCCCGATCATCGGCTTCAACCCCGGCGCCTCCGGGTGGATCGACGCGTGCGGCTTCTCCGGGCACGGCATCATGCATGCCCCCGCGACCGGGCTCGCCGTGTCGGAGCTGATCGCGGACGGCGAGGCGCACACCGTCGACGTGTCCGCCTTCCGGCACGATCGCTTCGGAGAGGACATCCCCATAGAAACCAACATCTTTTGAGGGACCGGAAGGGTCGGTCGCCGCGGGATACGTGATGCTGTGCTGACGGCGAGGGCGGAGCGCCGGCATCGTCGATCGCGCGTCCCCGGAGGCCTGCTGGTGGACGCGCCGCCCGTGGCGTCGCAGTTTGTGTGTAGTTGGTCGCAGGTCTCGCTCGTTGCCCAGAACCCCGGTCCACATCGTATGAAGCCCTCTTCGATCCGTCGCACACTCGCCGTCTGGCTGGCCGTCGCCATCCTCCCCGCCGTCGCCGAGTCCCAGATCTCCCTTTCCGAAGCCACCATCGCGGACATCAACGCGGCTTTCGACGCTGGCTCGCTCACTTCGGAGAGGCTGGTCGAACTCTACCTTGCGCGCATCGAGGCGTACGACGACCAGGGACCGGAGCTGAACGCCATCCTGGCCCTGAACCCGCGGGCGCTGGAGACGGCGCGGGCCCTGGATGAGGAACGGCGTGCGGACGGGCCTCGCTCTCTTCTGCATGGCGTCCCGGTGGTGCTGAAGGACAACGTGGACACCGACGACATGGCCACCACCGCGGGCTCGCTTCTGCTCCAGGGTTCGATTCCCCCGGACGACGCCTTCATCGTGCAGAAGCTTCGGGACGCGGGGGCCATCATCCTGGCCAAGGCCAACATGAGCGAATTCGCATCGGGGGTGCAGCTCAGCTCCGTCGACGGTCCCATGCGGAACCCGCACGACCTGACCCGCAATCCCTCCGGGTCCTCCGGGGGCACCGGCGTGGCCATCGCCGCCTCCTACGGGCAACTCGGGATCGGTACCGACACCGGAGGATCCGTGCGCGGCCCCTCCACCGCCAACGGGATCGCCGGGCTGAAGCCCACGCACGGGCTGCTCAGCCGGGACGGCATCGTGCCCCTCGCGCTCTCCTTCGACACGGCCGGCCCGATGGCCCGTCACGTGTACGACGTCGCGGCGATGATGAACGTGATGGTGGGCGTGGACCCCGCCGACGAGGCCACCGAGGCGAGCCAGGGGCGCTACGAGACCGACTACACCGCCTTCCTGGACGAGAATGCGCTCGATGGCGCCCGCATCGGAATCGCGCGCGACTTCCTGGGCTACGATGACGAGGTCGACTGGATCATCGAGGCGGGGCTCGACGTCATGCGCGCCGCCGGGGCGACGGTGGTGGACGTGCGCTACCCGCCGTGGCTTCTCTCTGCCAAGGCGGAGTTCTATCAGACCATACGCTGGCGCGAGTTCAAGCCGCAGATGGAGGCGTACCTCGCCGACCTGGATCCCCGTTATCCGCGCACGCTCGAGGAGATGATCGAGCGCTCCAGGAAGATCCTCGCCGCCCCGCCCGAAGGCGGCGTTCCCAACCCTACCCGCTGGCGCCTCTTCGAGCAGGAGCTGAACACCGGCACGCCGGACGACTACGAATACAGGGCGATGGCCGACCACGGCCTGCCGCTGGTGCGTGCCATTCTGGAGGGGCTGCTGGATGCCGGCGACCTCGACGCCATCGTCTATCCCACCTCGCCGACCCGGCCCGGCCCGGCGGGGGTCTACAGGGGGTCGTCGTCACCCAACCCGTCGCCCTCCGCGACCAACCTGGCCAACCTGAGCGGGCTGCCCGACGTCATCGTGCCCGCGGGCTACACCAGCAGTCGGTTGCCGGTCGGGATCTCGTTCTTCGGCCGACCCTTCAGCGAGGCTCGCCTGCTGGCGCTGGGCTACGCCTTCGAGCAAGTCACCCGCGTGCGCCGCGATCCGGTGCACGCGCCCGCGTTGCCCGGGGAGACGATCCGGCGCTGAGCGTCGCGTCACTGCCCTCGATTCATCCACCCACCCTACCCGGCCTGTCACGGACCAGACCATGCCTAATGCTCCCGACCGCCAGAAGGTCGCTCGCTGGAACGCCATCCTGAAGCCATACTGGGGCCCCGACACCGGCGCCAGCGTTCGCCAGCTGTTCACCTCCGCCATTCCTTTCGCCGTTTTCTGGTATGCCACCCTGCGCAGTCTCGAGGTGGGGTACTGGCTGACGATCCTGCTCGCGCTGCCGACCGCCGCGTTCATGATGCGGCTCTTCATGATTCAGCACGACTGCGGGCACGGGTCCTTCTTCCGTTCCCACACGGCCCGGCAATGGGTCGGTCGTTGCATCGGCGTCCTGCTCCTGACCCCGTACGACTACTGGAAGCGCACCCACGCCTACCATCACGCTCACTCGGGCGACCTCGATTTCCGCGGGTTCGGCGACATCGACACCTTCACCGTGCGCGAATACCTGTCCTGGCCCTGGCATCGCCGGCTGGGCTACAGGCTGTATCGGCATCCCTTCGTGCTCTTCGTGGTGGGGCCCCTCTTCATCTTCCTGATGAAGCACCGGTTCCCCTGGGATGCTCCGGCGAGGTGGAAGCGGGCCTGGCAGAGCGTCTTCTGGACGAACCTGGCGCTGGTGGCCTTGGTGTTGCTGCTGGGCGAAACGATCGGATACCGGCGCTTGCTGCTGACGCACGCGCCCGTGCAGGTTGTCGCCTCCATGGCCGGCGTCTGGATGTTCTACGTGCAGCACCAATTCGAACGGACCTACTGGGACAAGCACGAGGACTGGGACTACTACGATGCTTCCCTGTACGGGAGTTCGTATCTCAACCTTCCCGCCCCGTTCAGATGGCTGTCGGCGAACATCGGCTTCCACCACGTGCACCACATGAGCATGCGCATCCCCAACTACAAGCTCAAGCGCGCGCACGAGGAGAACCCGGAGTTTCACGTGGTGCGCGAGGTCCGCATCCGGGACACCCTGAAGCTCATCAACCTGGCGCTCTGGGACGAGGACCGCCGCCGCCTGATCCGTTTCAGGGACCTGAGGAGGCTGCGGCCGGCGTGAGCAGCCTGACGGCGTGAATCAGCGTGACGCCGTGATCAGCCTGACGCTGTGGTCCGTCTTGACGCCGTGATCAGTTGGAGGAGGAAGCCGCGATCGTGGCGGCGACGACCGCGGCCTGAGTAGCGGCGACGGCGGCCTGCGCAGCGGCAACCGCAGCCTTGACTGCATTCTGAGCCGCAATGGCGGGTGCGCCGGCGCCCGCGGTGAAGGGTTCTCCGGCGGCGACCGCCTTCAGCCGCGCCTTGCGCGCCTTCAGTTCCTTGCGCTCGAAGTGGATCCGGAGCGAGCCCGTGGCGTGCGCGAGGGAGAGCACGACACCCAGTCCGGCTTCGATCTCGCCTTCGCCCATGACGGCCTCGCGCATGCCTGCAAGCAGCTTGCGTTCGGGCCCGGGATCGAGGGTTGGATAGAGTTTGCGGCTGAAGACGAGCAGGATCTGCGATTCCCTCGTGCGCAGGATGCCCCGGCGGCAGAGCCCGAGCGCGGTCCGGTGCCGGAGCCGCTTAAGGCCTCCGAAGGTCGATACCCAGGCGGATGCGCGGCGGCGGCGCCTGGAGTTGCGAACCCGCTCCAGGGCGTCGGCCATGATCTCGTCCCGGGGACGGCTCGTGCCGGGCATCGCTTCGACGAACGCCTTCTTGCTCTCCTCGATGCGAATGACCCCGGCGAGCGCCAGTTCGGCCAGGATGGCGCCGCCCATGGCGAGATTGTAGAAGCCGGCGCGATAGTCGACGGTGCCCTTGCGGTCGCGCAGGACCAGAAGCAGCAGTTGCTCATGAAGATGGAGGGCGTGGCGGGAGGAGGGCATGGCTGGATGTCCGGCAGGTGGGTCGGCGGATGCGCTTCAGGTCAATACTCGACACTTTGAATGCCTGTTTCGCAAGCCTTGAGGAGATTCGCCATGCGCTCACGCTTCGCCATGCTCGCCGTCGTGCTCTGCACGCTACCAGGGTGCTCTGCGCTGCTGGTCCATGGTCCGCCGGGATCATCGCCCGCCGCGCGGAGGCCAGCCGCCGCATCCTGCACGAGCAGTTATGCGGCGCCTGTCATGGACGCAGCTACGGGTGGGTTCCTCTCGTGGTGGGGTGGCTACAGGGCACAGGACAGCGGGGATCTCATTCTCACCGACGTCGGTGACTGGATGGTTGTCGCGGGGGTCTTTAGCGTGGTCTCGGGCATCGTTGGCTGGGATTCGGTGCGCCGGTGCCGCCATTTCCTGGAACGAGCAGTACTCCCCGACACGGCGCGCACGGAATGGCTGGTCCGGGTGGAGGGTAGGGAAGGGCCCCCGATCCGCTGATGAAGGAGGAGGCATGAGCCGACACGCCATGCGCAACCCGGTGGTCGTGGCGCTGGCGGCCCTGGGCGCCACCACGCCGGGGTGCGGCGAGCCCGACCCGACGACGGAGGCACGGGAACCCTTCCGGGTCGGCGCCACCATCGAGGTGGGTGCGGCTCCGCACGGCATTCGCTTCAGTGCCGACGGCGACACCGCATACGTCGCGCTGAGCGGGGACGGGCAGATCGGGGTGGTGGATCTGGCGGCGGGATCCGTGGTCGCGCGCTGGGAAGCGGGGGACACTCCGCTCGACCTGGTGCGCGTCGCGGACGGCTGGCTGGTCAGCCAGTTCCGCGATTCGACGCTGATCAGGCTGGACGCGGATGGGCGGATCGTTGAGGGGGCGGTGTGGAACGTCGGCTCGGGTCCGTCGCTGTTCGCGCCGGGCTCGGTCAGGGGCGAGACCTGGATCACGACCGAGTTCGCGGATCGGTTGTGGGTCGTGGACACGGAGTCCGGGACGCCCGCGGAATCTCACACGACCGGCGACCGGCCTTACCCGGCCGACGTCATGTGGGATGGATCGCACGCCTTCGTGCCCAACCTCGATGAGGGCACCGTTTCGGTGATCGATCTCCTCAACATGGAGACCGACGCCACGGTCGCGGTGTGTCCCGGCCCCCCCGGAGGTGCGCTCACCCCGGACCAGGTCACCTACATCGTCGCGTGCGGCGGGTCGGACGAGGTGGTGTTCGTCAATACGGCGTCGTTCGCGGTCACCGGGCAGGTCTCGGAGGGACTCGGCCCGCGGCCGTTCTCGGTCGTGGTGCCCGGCGACGGCCGCCACGCCGTGGTGAACAACGCCGGCGGCAGCACGGTCTCGGTGGTGGACCTGGCGTCGCGGGCGGTCGTGCAGACGCTCGAGGTGGGGGCGCAGCCCATCGTCGTGCGGGCGCACCCGGACGGCGAGCGGGTCTTCGTGGCCAATGAGATCTCGGGCACGCTGGTGGAGTTGATTCCCGCCGCGGGGGAGATGGCCGGCGGTGGCGCGGAAGGCTCCGGCCCGGCTGATGCGACTTCCAGCGGTCCGGGCCCCCCCGGGGCGATGGCCGCCAGTGGCGCTTCGACGCCCGGCGACGCTCCTGCGGCGTCGGCTGATCGCTCGCCCATCCCCAACGAGGTCGTCGTCCTGGGCATGATCCATGATGGGCACATCACCAGCGAGGCTTTCAGCCTGGAGGTCGTCCGCGACCTGGTTCGCGAGATCGATCCCGACTACTGGCTCACGGAGATCCCTCCCAACCGATGGGACCGGGCCTGGGCCGAGCATCTTGCGACAGGCGTTGTCGAGGAACCCAGGGTGCGCCTCTTCCCGGAATACATGGAGGCTCTTTTTCCATTGACCCGCGAGTTGGGATTTCGCGGTTGTCCCCACGGCCGGCTGGACCGAGCCGATGTCCGACTTCCGGGCCGCGTATCTCGACGCGTACTCGCGGGATCCCGAGCGGGCCGCTGCGTGGGCGGAGTACCAGGCGGCGGCCGCGGCTTCGGCCGAGGCGCTTGCCGCCGGGGCAGGGGACGATCCCCGCTGGATCCACACCGACGCCTACGACCAGGCCTATGACATCCGCATGCAGACGTATGCGCGTCTGTTCGACGCCGATCTGGGACCCGGAGGCTGGGATGCCATCAATGCCTCGCACTGGGCGAACATCGAGCGTTCGCTCGACCGACACCGCGGCCAGGGCGCGCGGTTCCTGCTGACGTATGGCGCGGGCCACAAGGGCCCCTTCCTGCGCGAGCTGCGCAGGCGCGACGACATCGTGCTGCTGGAGGTGGCGCCATTCCTGGACCGTCTGGAGAACAGGTGAGGCTCCGGCGGTCGGTGGCACCCGTTCCAGATCACCTTGCCGGGCTGGTCAGCGAGGCGAGTCCGGCGAATTCGCGGGGGATTCCTGTGCCCGGGTGAAATCCTGGCTGGCTCGCTTGACGAGGGAGGACGACGAATGAATTGGCGAAGCAAGCGCACCCCGTTGGTCCTGGTGCTGGCTGCTGCCGCGGCCATCGCCGCAGCTTTCCCTGGTGGGGCCTGGGCCCAGTCCGAGCCGGTTCTCATCCGCGCGGGGACGATACACACAGTCACCGGCGGCACCATTCAGAACGCCGAGATCCTGATCCGGGACGGCATCATCGAGGCGGTTGGTCCGTCGCTGGGCGCGCCTGCGGGCGCCCGCGTATACGAAGCGGAAGTCGTGATCCCGGGGATGATCGACGCGCACGCACACCTGGCGCTCGACCGTTCGAGCCGCACCCGCATTCCGGGGCCGGTGACCGCGGAGTGGAAGGCCGTGGAGCACCTGGACCTGGAGGATCCGATGATCCAGGTGGCGCTCTCCGGGGGCGTGACCTCGCTGATCACGCGCTCAGGCAGCGGCATCATCTCGAGCGGCCAGTCGGTGGCGCTCAAGATGAAGAGTACGCCCGGGCCGGAGATGATCTTCAAGCCCTACGTCGATCTGAAGATGGCCGTGCGCCCGCTCATCAACCTGCGTCCGGGGGAGACCCCGCAGACGGTGATGGGGTGGTACGCCACCGCCGACGACTACTTCCGGCGCGCCGAGGCCTATGTGGCGCAGCAGGATGCGCACGCGGCGGGGGACGGACCGGCGCCCGAGCGGGACGAGCGGCTGGAGGCGTTCGCGGCCGTGATCCGGGGCGAGGTCATGGTGCACGCGCACTCGCACTATCCGAGCGAGGTCATGATGGTGCTGCGGCTCGCGCGCAAGTACGGGTTCTTCGATCGGCTGGCGCTGGCGCACGCGGAGGAGATCTTCCCGCTCACGGAGCTGCTCGCCGGAACGCAGATCGTGCCCGTCATCGGGCCCATGATGATCGTGCAGTACTACAACGATCCGGAGCCGCTCAACCTGCTGAAGGATCTGCTGGACGCCGGCGTTCATGCCAGCATCCAGACCGACATGTCCAACCAGCACTTCAAGGACTTCCGCGAATACGGGGCGTTCCTGGCGCGCCACGGCCTGACCGACCAGCAGGCGCTCGAGGTGATGACCCTCAACGGCGCGCGGGCGATGATGCTCGACGACCGGGTGGGCAGCATCGAGGCGGGCAAGGACGCGGACCTGGTGTTGCTCGACGGGCACTTCCTGGACCTTACCGCCGACCGGGTCGAGCGCGTGTTCGTGGACGGGGAGCTCGAGTACGAGCGCGGCCGGGTGCTGCAGCCGGAGCGTCCCCGCAACGTGGGGCCCTTCACCCCCGTGACCGGAGCCATCGCCCCCGGCGACGAGGCCTTCGCGATCACCGGGGCGCACGTGTTCACCGTGAGCGGTGGGGCGGTGGAGAACGCGACCCTGGTGGTCGAAGGCGGCCGGTTCACCCGGGTGGAAGCCGGCGCGGCGCCGCCCGCGGGCATCCCGGTGATGGATGTGGGGGGCCGGGTGGTCATGCCCGGCACCGTGATCGCGCGCGCCTTCGCCAACGACTGGATCGGCGACCTCAAGTGGCAGGTGCAGAACGACGAGATCACCGCGCCGGTGGTGCCGGAGATGAACGCCCTGTACGCCGTCGACCCGTGGTTCCCGTCGTATCGCGTCAACACCACCATGGGCGTGACCGCGATCCACGTCACGCCCGGGACGCGCAACCTGGTGGGTGGGAACGGGGTGGTGGTGAAGACGCCCGGCCTCGACTTCGAGAAGATGGTGCGTCGCGAGCCGGCCAGCATGGTGTTCGCGCTCACTGCCGCGGCCTTGCGTGAATGGACGGACGGGTCAGGTGCGCCGTTCACGCTGGAGAGTGCCTCGACGATGATCCGGGCAACGCTGGACGCGGCGGAGAGCTACGCGGAAGCCGGCGAGACGCGGGGGTACGACGCGCGCATGGAGGCGCTGCTGCCGCTGGTCCGGCGAGAGGTGCCGGCCATGATCCACGCGGATCGGGTGGCCGAGATCGAGGAGGCCCTGAGCATCGCGGAAGACTACGGCCTGCGGCTCGTCGTCACCGGTGGGGTGGAGGCGCACCGGCTGGCGGACCGGCTGGCGGAGGCCGGCGTGGGTGTCATCCTGGGCAACTCCGGGAGCTACGCATCGGACATTCGCGGAGGCGGCGAGGGCTGGAGCGTGGAGGGACCCGCCATCCTGAACCGGGCGGGCGTGAAGGTGGCCTTCTACGGCCCGGGAGCCTCGCGGCGGGCCTCGCCGATCGGGCGCCTCGGGGGCGAACCGATCCTCAACTCGGCGTGGGCCTTCCGCAACGGCGTGCCCGAAGTGGACGCGCTCCGGATGGGGACGCTGAACGCGGCCGAACTGCTCGACATGGATGAGCGCGTTGGCAGCATCGAGGCGGGCAAGGACGCGGACTTCGTCATCCTGGAGGGGCATCCCTTCGACTACCGCGTGGTGCCGGGGTGGGTGTTTGTGGACGGCAGGCTGGAGGCTGGCGGTCCCCGGTAGATGTAGGCGCGAGCCGCCGCGGGGATTGACCGTGAATCTTGTATTCCACATGTCCTATACATGTATGGCGCCTGTATTATGTCGCGCATCCATTTCGTTGTGAAGGAGACCGCCAAGATGGCCTACCAGGCCCAGGCGCGTCGGGAAGGCAAGTCCCTCGGAGCGTGGCTGCGCGACGCGGCTGAGGAGAAGCTCGCGGCGGCGCGCCCCCGCAAGTTTACCGTTGAGGAACTTCGGGAGTTCGCGGCCAGGTGCGATGCGCTCCTTCCGCCGGGTGCCCGGGAGCGGGACTGGCCGGAAATCAAGAAGATCCCCGTCGAGACGAGGTATCCGGCGAGCCCCGTGAACTCATAACGTTCGACCGGGGGTTGGCAGCGGTGTGGAGGAGTCGGAGGTCGTACCGGGAGGGCGCCCAGGTGCGGACAAGCCACCTTGTTTACGCTACTGAGTATTTTTGCTCAATAGCATCATCGGCTGATCCGCGCGTCCTTGTCCCGGTGCCCTGACTGGGCGTACTTGTCGCCCGGCCCCGGGATGTCTACCGTCTCTTATCCATCGGCAGGAGTCGGCGAGAGTTGTCTTCGTTCCGACCGCCGTCAACCAGGCACCCACCGCACCTACCGGAGACCCAACCGATGACTGGATGGACCCGCGCCACGATCGCTTCTGGAATCCTCACCGTCGCGGCCTTGGCCGTCGCGGTCCCGTCACTTTCGGCCCAGTCGGTAACGACCAACCCCTTCCGGCCGGTCTACGGATGGGGCGAGCTTCCCGAGGGCAGGGAGTGGGGCTCAACCAGCGCGGTGGAGATCGCTCTGGACGGAAACATCTGGGTTGCGGAGCGGTGCGGCACGAACACCTGCGTCGGGTCCGACGTGGATCCCATCCTCCTCTTCGACAAGGAGGGGAACCTGCTGCGGAGCTTCGGCGGCGGCATGATCGCGTGGCCGCACGGTATTGATGTGGACCATGAGGGCAACGTCTGGATCAGCGACGCCTGGGCCAACGGGGCCGAGACCACGGGGCATTCGGTGCTCAAGTTCTCGCCGGAGGGCGAGCTGCTGATGACGCTCGGGACGCCTGGGGAGGCGGGCGATCCACCGACTCACCTCACCCGCCCCTCCGACGTGCTGGTCGCCCCCAACGGACAGATCTACGTGGTGGATTCACATGACCGCACCAAGGGGCGGGTCATCCGCTTCGCGGCCGACGGCACCTACATGGAGACCTGGGGCGAGCTGGGGTACGGCCCCGGACAGTTCCGCGACCCGCACGCGCTGGCGATGGACTCGCAGGGCCGCATCTTCGTCGGCGACCGCTACAACAACCGCATCCAGTTGTTCGACCAGGAGGGCAACTTCCTGGCGATCTGGACGCAGTTTGGCCGGCCGAGCGGCATCTACATCGACGGCGACGACAACATCTACGTGGCCGACTCGGAGTCGAGCCCGGCGCCCAACGAGTTCACCGGACAGCGCAATGCCGGTTGGGAGAAGGGCATCCGAATCGGCGACGCGAACCAGGGATGGGTGCACTTCTTCCTGCCGGACGACCGCGCCAACGTAATGGGGTTCAGCGGGCCGGAGGGGGTCGCGGTGGACGACGAAGGGAACGTGTACGGCGCGGAGGTGAGCCAGCGGCGCATGACGAAGTGGATTCGGTTCAGGCCGTAGGCAGAGATCCAAACACCTCGCGCGAACCCTACGGATGAGTCGGGCTGTCTATCCCCGGGGTTCCGGTCCAAGTCGACGGTAGATGCTCACGCCCACCGCTTCGATATGTTTCCTGAGCGGAGGATAGTGTATCTCCTCGAAGGCTTTGACGTCGAACCTCTGCGGGATGTCGAGATCTTCCAGATCGAGGATCAGGCGGCCCAGTCTGTAGCGATCGTGGATGCCCTTGGCAGCCAGATCGATGTTCGATCGGGAAGAGGCGGTCCCCATGGCGCGGGAACCGAAAAGGACAACCGATTCCAGATCGGAATAGGCTGAGAAGACACGCGTCAGCTTAGCCAGGACGTCGCTGTTCAGAACGAGAGAGTGGACTGCGACGATAACGCGCTCATGACCCCGCCTGACCGGTACCGCCCCCGGGCGGGTTGTTCCTCAGTCGTCACGGATGACGCTACCGGTTTCGCTCAATGCGTCGGCCTCAGGCGCTCCGCACGGCGCGCGCCACCAGGTTCTTCACCAGCGGGATCTTGAAGTGGTTGTAGTTGAGCGGCTTCGCGCCTTGCGTCGCGAGTTCGCCCGCCTCGGCGGCCGTGCTCTCGTTGGGCACGCGGCCGCGAATCAGATCCTCGACGTCGGTGAGGCGGCGCGGGACGCATTCGACCGCCCCGCACACGATGCGTGAGTCCTCGATGCGGCCGTCGGCCACCCTGAACGCCGCGGCCACGTTCACGAGCGGGAAGTCCCAGGTCTTGCGGTCCGCCACCTTCTCGAAGTAGAAGCGGGCGCCGGCCCAGCGGGCAGGGATGCGGACGGCGGTGAGCAGGTCGTCGGGGTCGAGCACGGTCATGCGGGTGATGTCCACGCCCGGCGGCATGAAGAACTCGCCGGCCGGGATGACGCGCTCGCCGCGTGCGTTGCGCACCACCATCCCGGCGTCCAGCGCCACCAGCGCCGGGGCCGAGTCCGACGGGGTGACCGCCACGCAGCGGTCGGCGCCGAAGAGGGCGTGCTCGCGGTTCATGCCTTCGGGCGTGCCCGCATAGCAGATGTTGCCGCCCGCGCGGTAGCAGGGCATGCCGTAGCGGTAGTACCAGCAGCGCGTGTCCTGACAGACGTTGCCGCCCAGGGTTCCGGCATTGCGGATCTGGGGGCTCGCCACGACGGCCACCGCCTCCGCCAGCAGGCCGTAGCGCTCGCGCACCAGGGGATCGTTTTCGACATCGGTCAGGCTGGTCATGGCGCCGATTTCGACGCCGTCGCCGACCTCGCGCACGCCCCTCAGCTCCTGCAGTCCCTCCAGGTCGACCACCACGGCAGGTTGCTTACCGCGGTTCTTCAGCCAGTCGAGGCTGTCGTAGCCGCCGGCCAGGCGCCAGGCGTCCCGGCCGTGCTCCCGCAGGAGGTCCAGCGCCGTTTCCACATCGGTCGGCTGAAGCAGATCGAAATGGGGCATCATGTCCTTCATCATGGCCGCCTCCTCACTGTGTGTTGACCTGAAGCGGCCGGTGCGACGGGGGCTGCTGCGCCACGGCGTTCACGATCATGTCCGGAACCACCGGCGTGCGATTGAAGTAGTGGCCCCCCATGGCGTCCGAGATGGCGCACAACAGAGCCGCCGCCGAGCATCCCATGAGAGGCTCACCCACACCCTTCGCACCCACGGGGTTCTGCGGGTCGGTGATGTCGGTGGCGTCCCAGTCCATCTGCGAGGGCACGTCCAGGTACGAGGGCGGCTTGGCCTGGTGGAAGCCGATGTTGCCGGCCACCCCGTAGCGCGTGTCGTAGACGTGGCGCTCGAGGCAGGCCATGCCGAAGCCCATCACCGCGCCGCCCCTCACCTGGGCCGCCAGCCCCATGGGGTGGATCACCGTGCCGCAGTCGGCCACCCCCAGATAGTCGATGATCTCGTACATCCCCGTCTCGACATCCAGCTCGATCTCGATGAAGCCGGCGGCGAGCGCGGGCACGACGTCGTTGCGGGGGAGGTTGTCGCGGGCGGCTCCGATCAGGCCGCTGCCCGCCAGGTTCTGCACCGAGCGCCTGGTGATGTCGTCCAGGTCGTCGGCGGACTCCTCGCCGCTGTAGCGGCCGCCCAGTTCGATGGCCCGCGCCGCGGCCCGGGCGTGGCTGATGCGGCGCGACGGGTTGGCGCGCGCGAAGGTCGCTTCGTCCGCCACGTCGTAGTCCTCGGGCGAGCCGCCCAGCTCCATGGCTGCGATCGCCTTCAGCTTCTCCACCGCGTCCACCGCCGCCGCGTAGCCGGCGCGGGTCATGGTGAAGGTGGTGTTGCTGCCGACCTGTGCGCTGCTCGAAGCCAGATTTCGCGAAGAGTCGCCGCGCACGAGCTCGACGTTCTCCCAGTCATATCCGAGCATCTCGGCCGCGACCCGTGAGGTGCCGGCATAGGAGTAGGTGCCGAGGTTTCCGATCCCGGTGTGGATGTGCAGCCTGCCGTCGGGCGCGATGCGAAGCAGCCCGTCCCGGCCGCTCTGACCTGCGCCGTGGTAGGCCTGCCCGATCCCGACCCCGGTAACGCGAGACCCCTGTCGCCGGCCGCTGCGCGTGCGCCGTTCATCCCATCCGAAGCGCTCCGCGCCCTGGGTGAGCGCTTCGCCCAGATGGGCGCTGGTGACGGGCACCTGACCTCCCCCGTAGAGGGAGTTCGAGTCGGGGGCGTTGACGCTGCGGATGGCCAGCTGGTCGATGCCGAGCTCCGCAGCGGCCTTGTCGAGCAGGGGCTCCACCGCGCAGGCGATCTGGTTCTGACCGGGACCGCGCTGCGCGCCCCGGGCTGGCGTATTGGTGAGCACCGGAATGCCGCGGAAGCGCATCGCCAGCGGCGTGTAGACGATGGTGACGGCCCCGGCGGCGCTGTTGAAGTCGCCGAAGCCGCTGTTGGGCCCGTTCTCCTGGACGATGAAGAGGTCCAACGCGCTGATGCGTCCGTCGCCGCGGAACGCCATGCGGATCCGGCCCTGGAATCCCGCCCGCGCCGAGCCGATCGCGTATTCCTCCGCCCGGCTGATGCGCATCAGGACCGGCCGCCCCGTCTTCCGCGCCATGTGCGCGGGCACCGACATGATCGGATAGGCGCCGCCCTTGGAGCCGAATCCGCCCCCGCAGTACTCGCCCACGTAGACCAGGTCCTCGGGCGCTATGCCGATGTAGCGCGCCAGGCCGTTCAGCACCGCGCTCTGGCTCTGGGACGAGCCGTAGACGTGGCACTTGCCGTTCTGCCAGTACGCCATCGCCGAGCGCGGCTCCATCGAGTGATGCGAGGTGCCCGCGGTGACGAAGGTCTCGTCGAGGACCAGCGCCGCATCGCTGAAGCCGGCCTCGACATCCCCGTAGGACCACTCGGTCGTGACCTCGCCCATGGGCAGTTCGCCCCCGGACGCGGCCGCGAAGTCGGCCTCCGTCCACTTGACCTCCGAAATCGGCTGGCCTCGCTGTGTGACGTTGCCTTCGAGGCGGGCGTTGGGGCCCCCGGGGCGCAGGCTCTCGAGCGGATCCACCACGAACGGCAGCGGCTCGAGATCGAGCTTGACCTTCGTGATGGCGTCCTGCGCCGTGGTCTCGTCCACCGCGGCCAGCGCCGCGATCGGCTCGCCCACGAAGTGGGGGGTGTTGGTGAGGATGGGGTTGCCGGGCGCCTCGATCTCGGGCACCTCGTCCGCGGTCAGGATGGCGACCACCCCTTCCATCGCGAGCGCCTCCGACGCGTCGATGGCACGCACCCGGGCGTGCGGCATGGGGCTGGTGATGAGGCGGCAGAAGAGCATGCCGTCCGCGCGGAAGTCCTCCGCGTAGCGGGCTCTGCCGGTGACCTTGCTTATGACGTCCGGGGGCGCGAAATCCCTGCCGATCAGCTCAGCCATTGGACACCTCCTCGGCGACGGCCTGCCCGTTTCCGGCGGCGCGCATGACCCCGTTCAGGTAGTGGTCGTAGGCCCCGCACCTGCAGAGGTTGCCGGACATCGCGCGGCGCGCCTCCTCGCGGGTGGGGTTGGGGTTGGCCCGCAGGAGGGCGGCGGCCGCCATGACCTGTCCGGGGGTGCAGAAGCCGCACTGGGGACCCAGTTCGTCGATGAAGGCCTGCTGCACCGGATGCAGCGTGCCGTCCGGGCTCTCGAGGCCCTCCACCGTGACGACCTCGCGCCCGCGCACCCGTTGCGTGAGCGTGGAACAGGAGTAGTGGGCGACACCGTCGATCATGACGGTGCAGGCGCCGCACTCGGCCCGGTCGCACCCCAGCTTGGTGCCGATGAGCCCCAGCTTGTAGCGGAGCGTCATCGCCAGGGTTTCCTGCGGCAGCACGTCGACCCGCCGGGTGCGTCCGTTCACGTTGATGGAGATCAGCCGCGGGACGCTGGCGCGGGCGGACGTCGCCGCCGGGCCCGCGAAGTACGCGATCGCCGACACCGAGGCGCCGGTTGCGATCACTCCCTTGATGAACTGGCGGCGCGAGACGTTGCCCCGTCCGGGGAGCCTCGCCAGCACGTCCTCCCACGGCGCGCCTCCGGCCGTGGCCGTGCCGGATTCGGGAGCGATGGTGGATGATCGTTCGGTCATGCGTCCTCCCTCCTGGCGGTCCGTCGCCGGATCCCGTGCGGGGTGTGGGATCCCGCGTCTCACCGAGCGTGGCGAAGCGCGCGGCCGGCACCTCAGCCGCGACGCGCCCCACCGACCCGTTGATCGTACGCTGGCGCGGGGCTCGGGACAACGGCTATTTCTTCGCCAAGTCGCTACGATGATGCCTCTCCCGCAGAGCCCCCCGCGCGATCCGCTGTTGCGAGGGAGAGCCACGGTCCCGTTTCAACAGATGAGAGCCCCTGACGAATGAGCAAGATTGCCGAGACCATCGAGGTTTTCGAAGCCGCGCGCCAGCCCCTTTTCATGGTGCTGCACGGTATCTCCCGCGAGGACCTGGACTGGCGTCCGAGCGAAAAGGTGCGCGGCGTCGGGCAGATCTGCCGGCACCTGTACCGCGTCGACATCTGGTTCCTCAAGCGGCTGGGGGTTGTCCCCGTGATCACCAGGGATCGCCCGGGGCCGGCGGAAGAGATCGCGGCCCGCATGCGTATGATCCAGGAGCAGATCATCTCCGAAGTCCAGGCTTGCGAGAGCGACGCCGACCTGTTTGCGCAGCGCACCTCTCTGGACGGCAAGACGACCTCCCAACTCGGTCCCGACGTGATCCACATGGCGCAGCACTACCTCTACCACCTGGCGCAGATCACCTACCTGCGCCGCGTCCGCGATCGCGCCTGGCCGGCTCCGCTGGCGGAGTGGGAGCACGCGACCCATGTGATCGGGGATCGGGTGCTGGACTAGGGCATGAACACACGCGCCATCCTCATCGGGCTGGTACTCGGGCTTGGGCTCGGGATCGCCGCCTCCGCAACCGGATCGCCCGGGCTTCTGCGGGCCGCCGAAGCTGTCGAACCGCTCGGTCAGGTCTTCCTGCGCGCGATCCAGATGGTCGTCATCCCGCTGGTGGCGGCGGTCGTGTTCGTGGGCGTGGCGCGGATCGGGAGCCTGCGCAGGCTGGGCCGGCTCGGAGGACTGGCGGTGGGATTCTTCTGGGTCACGACGCTGCCGGCGATCCTGATCGGGATGGGGGTGATGAGCCTCGCCCTCACCTTCACGGCACCGGTGCCGCCGCCCACCCCCATGACCCAACTGGACACAGCGACACCGGGTGTGGTCGACTTTCTCGTCAACCTGGTTCCGCGGAATCCGGTCCAGGCCGCTGCCGACGGATCCCTGCTCTCCCTCCTCATCTTCGTCGTCCTCCTTGCCGCGGCGGCGACAACACTGCCAGAGAAGAAACGAGAAGCGCTCACCTCCCTCGCCGAGACGCTCGGGGACGTCCTCATCAAGCTGATGACCTGGATCCTGTGGACGGCGCCGGTGGGCGTGTTCGGGCTCGCGGCGCCGGTGATCGCGCAGACGGGGATGGCGATGCTTCAGAACCTGGCCGTCTTCATCGTCGCCGTCGTGGTGGGCTTCTTCATCCTGAAGGGTGTCGTGCTCCTGCCGATGGTCCGCATCTTCGGCGGGATGGGACCGGGCCGCTTCGTCCGGGGGACGGTGGGCACCTACACGGTGGGCTTCACCACGACGACGTCGGTGGGGACGCTGCCGATGATGCTCCAGGAAGCGGAGAAGCTGGGCCTGTCGAAGAGCACCTTCTCGCTCATCCTGCCGCTGGCGGCTTCGATCAACCGTCCGGGCAGCGCGCTCTTTCAGAGCACGTCGCTGGTCTTCCTGGCCGCCATGTACGGCGTGCCGCTCGACGCGGGGCTGATCGCGGCGGCCGTGCTCGCGATCTTCCTCGCCTCGATGACGGTCGCGCCGGTGCCCAGCGCCAGCATCGTGACCATGGCCCCGGCGCTGGACGTGGTCGGCGTACCGGTAGCGGGGCTCGGCATCCTGCTGGGGATCGACCGGGTGCCGGACGTGTTCCGTTCCGCGACCAACGTGATCGCCCACATGGCCGCCGCGACGACGGTGGACGGGATGACGCGGGGAGGGGGCTCGAGGGCGCGGGGGTGACAGGACGGCTTGCCCTGAGTGGTTTCCTGCAGGAACGTATGAGCGTCCTCCATCATCCCCAAACTGCGGGAGCGCCCGCCGTGGAGAGTGCCAACGCCGCGTCGCACCCCCTCACGCTCCTCCGCGAGGTCAGCAACATCCTGGACCAGGCGCCGGATCTGGGCGCGTCGGTGCGGCCGATCCTCGACGCTCTCTCGCGGCACATGGAGCTTGAGTGCGCGACGCTCACCGTTCTCAACCGCCGGACCTCCGAGATCCTTCTGCATGAGGCGGTGGGTCTGACGGATGACCAGCGGGAGCGCGCCCGGTACCGGCTCGGCGAGGGCATCACCGGACGCGTGGTCGAGACGGGTGTCCCTGTCGTCATTCCGTCCGTTATCGCCGAGCCGCGCTTTCTCAGCCGGGCCCGCCCGCTGGAGGAGCGCGACGAGACGGGCTTCGTCTGCGTTCCCGTGCGGCAGGGCAACGAGACGATCGGAGCACTGAGCGCCGAGCGCCCCTGCGGGGAGGCGGCCGCGTTCGACGTGGACGTCCAGGTCCTCTCGGTGCTGGCGTCTCTCATCGCCCACGCCGTGCGTCTCCGGCAGTTCGCCGAGGAGGAGAAGGCCCTGGTTGCCGAGAACCGGCGCCTCCGGCGGGAGCTGGCCGACAGGTACAGGCCCGACAACATCGTCGGCAACTCCCGGGAGATGGCCCCGGTGTTCGAGATGATCGGCCAGGTCGCGGGGAGCGACACCACCGTGCTGATCCGCGGGGAGAGCGGTACCGGGAAGGAGCTGATCGCCCAGGCCGTGCACTACGGGAGCCGGCGGTCCCAGGGACCCTTCGTCCGCGTCAACTGCGCGGCGCTCCCGGAGGGGCTCGTCGAGAGCGAGCTGTTCGGCCACGAGCGTGGCGCGTTCACAGGTGCGTTGCAGCAGCGGAAGGGCCGCTTCGAGCGGGCGTCGAGCGGGGACGATCTTCCTCGACGAGATCGGGGATCTTCCGCCTGCCGTGCAGATTCGCCTCCTTCGCGTGCTGCAGGAGCGCGAGTTCGAACGGGTTGGCGGGACCAGGATGCTCAAGACCGATGTCCGGGTCGTCGCCGCGACGAACCGGGATCTCGAGGCCGACATCAAGGATGGCCGCTTCCGGACGGACCTCTACTATCGGCTGAACGTCTTCCCGATCCACGTGCCGCCGCTGCGCGACCGCCGGACCGACATCATCCTGCTCGCGGACCACTTCGTCGAGAAATACAACAGGCGCCACGGGCGCGCGATCATCCGACTCTCCACTCCCGCCATCGATCTCCTCATGGCCTACCATTGGCCGGGCAACGTGCGGGAGCTGGAGAACGCCATCGAGCGAGCCGTGCTCCTGGCCGACGGCGACGTGATCCACGCCCGCCTCCTTCCGCCCAGCCTCCAGATGGCCACCCCGGGGGGCAAGCGCTCGGGGCCGCTCAAGGTCCAGCTGGATGCGCTCGAGAAGGAGCTGATCATCGACGCCCTCAAGGTGAGCCGCGGCAATCGCGCCGCAGCGGCGCGCCAGCTCGGCATCACGGAGCGCGTGATGGGGCTCCGCGTCCGCAAGCACGGGCTCGCCGGACGCTGACCTCGCACGGCCTACAATTCTGTAGGTTCCCTCCCAATCCTACAGAAATGTAGGACCGACCTCCTCCGGCCGCGTCCCCATGCACCTGTGGCCTGTCCCGCAAGACACGCCTCAGTAACAGGTTGGGCATTGCACACCGCCCCAGGCACACCGCTTGCCATCGCACCGCCCCGTACCGGGTCGCTCCCGAGCGATGCACACGCCCACGCTGGACCGATCGCGGGCCGGATGGGCAAGGACCTGGCCCCCACTCCCCGGGAGGTGAACCATGCCGTTCCTCATGACGCTTGCGCCGTCCGTCGCGCTCCTCGTCGCTTTTCCCGACGCGGCAGCCGCGCAGACAGCCCCGGCGGCCGACGCGCTCTTCGCGGTCAACAACACCTGGATGATGGTGGCGACCTTCCTCGTCTTCGTCATGCATCTGGGGTTCGCCACGCTCGAGTCCGGGCTGACCCAGTCGAAGAACACGGTGAACATCCTGTTCAAGAACATGGGGATCATTGCCATCGGGCTCCTCACCTACACCCTGGTGGGGTTCAACCTGATGTATCCGGACGAGTTCGCGCTCGGCGGGTTCCTCGGCTTCGACGGGATCGGCATCGGGACGGACGCCGCCGGGGTGACGGCCGAGTACAGCCCGGGCTACACCTACTGGACGGACTTCCTCTTCCAGGCGATGTTCGCCGCCACCGCGGCGACGATCGTGTCGGGTGCCGTGGCTGAGCGGGTGAAGCTCGGTTCGTTCCTCCTCTTCGCGACGATCTACGTCATGTTCGTCTATCCCGTCCTCGGGTCATGGAAGTGGGGTGGGGGCTGGCTGGACGGGCTGGGGTTCTACGATTTCGCCGGCTCGACGCTCGTCCACTCCGTGGGCGGCTGGGCGGCGCTTGCGGGGGTGATCTTCCTCGGCCCCAGGCTCGGGAAGTACGTGAATGGCGAGATCCGGCCGATCCTCGGCCACAACCTCCCGCTCGCCGTCATGGGGATGTTCCTCCTCTGGCTGGGATGGTTCGGCTTCAATGGGGGTTCCGTCCTGAGCGCCGACCCGGGACCGGTCTCCTTCGTCCTCGTCACGACCTCGCTCGCGGCTGCCGCCGGCATCACCGGGGCGATGGTGACGACCTGGGTGGTCCACAGGCATCCGGATGCCTCGATGGTGCTGAACGGGGCGCTCGCCGGGCTCGTGGGGATCACCGCCGGCGCGGACGTCGTGAGCGTCACGAGCGCGGTCATCATCGGCCTCGTCGCCGGGGTGATCGTCGTCTTCTCGGTCGAGACCCTCGACCGCGCGAAGCTCGACGATCCCGTCGGGGCGATCTCCGTGCACCTGACGTGCGGCGTCTGGGGGACGCTCGCCGTGGGGATCTTCAGCGCGGATCACAGCCTCGTCATCCAGCTGGTGGGAGTGCTGGCCTGTGGCGTCGTCGCCTTCCCGGCCGCCTCGCTCATCTTCCTTCTCCTCAGGAGTACCATCGGCCTCCGGGTGAGCCCGGAGGAGGAACGACGGGGTCTGGACCTCGCGGAACACAACATGGAAGCCTACCCGGACTACACCATCTTCACGGCTCGCTGAGGCCGCCCACCCAAGACGGGAGTGCATGATGAAACTCGTGATTGCATACGTTCAACCCGACCGGTTGCACAGCGTGAAAGACGCCCTGGCCGAGGTGGATGTGGGCAGGATGTCGGTGACCAACGCCCTGGGCTGCGGGCAACAGGGGGGCTTCACGGAAACCTACCGGGGCGCGGACTTCGAGGTGCGGCTCCGCAAAAAGGTGCGCTTCGAGATCGCTGTGAACGACAATTTCCTGGAGAGGACCCGAAAGGCGATCATGAAGGGCGCGCGCACGGGGAACATCGGAGACGGCGTGATCTTCGTGCTGGACCTCGCGGAGTGCTACCGGATCCGGACGGGCGAGAGGGGGTCTCCTGCGATCGGGTGAGGGGTGAGGGGTGAGGGCGGGCAGGCCCATCCTACGAAGGTGACTCACCCCGGCATCCGCAGCCTCAGACTCTCCGCCTCGGCCTCATCGGAATCCAGGAAGGCGTTACAAGCCTCGAGTCCCCGCGTCGTGCCGGGGATCGCGCTCCAATTCACTGCAAGAGTCCAGCGCTGCGCATCACCGGCGGGCTCCCGCGAGGCTCCCGACGGCAGTCAAGGAGTTCGAACTCGTGCTCGAACAGTCCGGCAAGCTGCTGCGCAAGGCGACCACCTGCCCGATACCGAAGTGTGGGCCTACGGGAGCCGCGTGAACGGTCCGGGCCACGACGGCAGCGACCTCGACCTCGTGCTGCGGGGTCGGCCGCGATCCGCAACGGCGCGTCGGATGACATTGGGGTATATTACCGTGACAGGGGAGCGATTTCCGCCAGTTCCGAAGGGGTAAACCCAATGAAAGAGAGTTCCGCTGAACTGCGGCGGCAGAACGAGGCGCTCCGGGAGCGTGTTGCCAGGCTGAGCGACGCCATCCTGCGCATCAGCGCCAGCCTCGACCTGGACACGGTGCTGCGGGAGGTCGCGGATAGCGCACGGGCCCTTACCGGGGCGCGATTGGGCGCGATCGTCACGGTTGACGACGCCGGGCGTGTCGAGGAGTTCGTGACCTCCGGCTTCACGCCCGAAGAGAAGAACGAGATGGCCGGCTGGTCGGACGGGTCGCGGCTCTTCGCGCACTTCCGGGACCTGGCGGTGCCGCTTCGTGTGTCGGACCTGCCGGCGTACGTCCAAGCGCTCGGCTTCTCGTCGGATCTGATGTGCTCCAGCACGTTGCAGTCGGTGCCGATGCGGCACCGCGACGTGTCCGTCGGCAACTTCTTTGTTGCCGAGAAGGAAGGAGGCCAGGAGTTCACGTGCGCCGACGAGGAGGTCGTGTCGCTGTTCGCGTCGCAGGCCGCCACCGCGATTGCCAATGCCCGCGCACACCGCGCCGAGCAGCGGGCCCGGACCGACCTGGAGACGCTGATCGAGATCTCGCCCGTGGGTGTCCTGGTTTTCGACGGCGGGACCGGTGCGCTCGTTTCCGTCAACCGGGAGGCGCGCAGGATCGCCGAAAAGTTGGGCCAGCCCCTGGAGGAGTTCCAGCGCATGACCACCTGGCGGCGCGCGGACGGTCGGGAGGTCGCCCTGGCGGAGTTCCCCATGGCGCAGTTGCTGAATATTGGTGAGACGGTGCGCGCCGAGGAAATGACGTTCACCGTCCCCGACGGCCGGAGCGTGACGACGCTGATGAACGCAACGCCGATCCACGCGGCCGATGGGAGCGTCGAGCGGGCTGTGGTCACGCTGCAGGACCTGGAGCCGCTGGAGGAGTTCGAGCGGCAGCGCGCCGAGTTCCTGGGCATCGTGAGCCACGAACTGCGGGCGCCGCTCATCTCGATCAAGGGCTCGACGGCCACCGTGCTGGGCGCCTCGCCGGCCCCCGACCCGGGCGAGATGCTGCAGTTCTTCCGGGTCATTGACGGGCAGGCGGACCACATGCGCGGCCTGATCGCCGATCTTCTCGATCACGGGCGCATCGTAACGGGCACGTTGTCGGTCTCGCCTGAGCCGGCGGAGGTCGGCGCGCTGCTGGACCAGGCGCGGAGCACGTTCGTAAGCGGCGCCGGGAGGCATTCCCTGAGCATCGACCTGCCGGAGGACCTGCCGCAGGTGATGGCCGACCGTGCGCGCATCGGCCAGATTCTCAACAACCTGCTGTCGAACGCGGCGAGGCATTCGCCCGAGTCGTCGCCCATCCGGGTCGGCGCTGCGCGGGAGGGCGTGCATGTGGCGATCTCGGTGACCGACAAGGGCCGGGGCGTGCCGCCGGACCGGCTGCCTCACCTGTTCAGCAGGTACGCCGCGGCGGCGAGCGGTGACCGGAAGCCCAGACAAGTGGGGGCCGGCCTGGGCCTGGCCATCTGCAAGGGGCTGGTCGAGGCGCACGGCGGTCGCATCTGGGCGGAGAGCGAGGGTCCAGGACGCGGCACGCGATTCACGTTCACCCTGCCGGTCGCGGAGGAGACACGCGCGGCGCAGGGGTTCGTGCCGGACCGGCCGCGCTTGGCCGTGGAAGGGCAGGCGCGGACCCGCATCCTGGTGGTCGACGACGACCCGCAGATGCTGCGGTACGTGCGCGACGCGCTCGCGGAGGCGGACTACCTCCCGGTCGTGACCGGCGACCCGAAGGAGGTGGCCAGCCTCGTGCGGTTGCACAACCCCGGGTTGGTCCTGCTGGACCTGCTGCTGCCCGGTACCGATGGCATCGCGCTGATGGAACAGGTTCCCGAGCTGACCGACCTGCCGGTCATCTTCATCTCCGCCTACGGCAGGGACGAGACGATCGTCAGGGCACTGGATGCGGGCGCGGCCGACTACGTTGTCAAGCCCTTCTCCCCGTCGGAACTGGCGGCGAGGGTGCGGGCCGCCCTGCGCCGCGTGGCCGGGCCCGAGCCGTTCGTCCTTGGGCAGCTGACGATCCGTTACGATCAACGGCAGGTGGTTGTGGGAGGGCGGCCCGTGCAGTTGACCCCTACCGAGTACGAACTGCTGCGCGTGCTCTCAGTCAACGCCGGGCGCGTGGTCACGCACGAGTCATTGCTGCGCCAGGCATGGGGCGAACGACACCGCGGCGCCCCCGATCCCAAGCTCGTCCGCGCCGTCGTGAAGCGGCTCCGCCGCAAGCTGGGCGACGACGCGTCCAACCCGGTTTACATCCGCAACGAGCGCGGTGTCGGATACTGCATGCCTGGCTAGCCCGCGGTCCCCCTCGCCAGCTTCACTCGTACATCATCTTCGGCACCTTGCCCAACAGCCGGACATACACGGTGAGCGCGCCCCGGTGGTGCGCCGTGTGATCCACGATTTGCGGCACGATGGCGGCACGGCATGCGCCCCGCATGATGCGTTCGTCGGGGATCGGGGCGGCAAGGTCCTCGTCCGAGGCCCCCTTGAAGGTCGCGATGGCCGTGTCGAAGGCGCGATCGAGCCAGGCGATGGCCTCCTCGAGCGTCTCCACCGCACGGGCCGCGGCGATCAGGCCTTCGAAGTCCATGTTCCACCCTTCGCCGAAGGCGCCTTCCACGAACCATTCGACCGAATCCGCGGCGTGCGCGATGTGGCCGGCCACGGTGTAGAGTTCGGGCTGGGGGGCAAACCCGGCATCCCCCTCCTCGAAGATCGAGATCATGTTCCTGATGTACCCGTGGGACGTTTGCAGCTGTGCGACGAGATCGGCGGCCTGCGACATGGACGTTGCCTCGGGTGAGGTGTGCGTTCGCTGTGGGACGGGGGCGGCCAAGTCTAGCCCGGCCTCGCCGACTTCTCCAGCCCCGAATCCGGAGCTGGGCCTCTCGCAGAGCGCGTTCTCGCTGGATGTGCTGCTCGGAGCATTCGGAACTCGTCGACCGCCCTTCGGGCATCTCTCCCCAATGGCACCGCTGGCTGGAGAGACGATCATGGTACAGGTTACAGGACTGTCATCGACCTTTGGAGAGGATCGGCCATGAACGAGAAGGATCGGCCATGAGCGAGGCCAACGTGGTCGGCAACCCGATTCGCCGCGTGATGCCGGCGGTGGTGCTGGGCATCCTGTTCGCGGGGTGTGGCCGGGTCTCGTTGCCGGCCGACGCATCGCCCGAAACCATCGCCGCGATCGAAGCTTGTGGCTCCCTGCGGAGCGCGGAGAGGGTGGATTGCTACGAGTCGCGGATACTCGATGAACTCGAGAGGAGCGGCATCGGCGCGGGGCTCGGAATGCTTGCCACGCTCGCTGACGTGGACGAGGCGGTGCGGGTGCAAGGGCACCTGTTGTCGCACACCGTCGGGATCCGGGGCTATTCCCGCGAGATCCCCTTTACGGAGCCCTTCAACGGGTGCAACGACCTCTTCCTGTCGGGGTGCCATCACGGTGTCGTGCAGGCCCATCTCGCGGCCCAGGGCGAGGCGAGCGCCGAGAGCATCGGCGGTGTGTGCGCCCCGTACGAGGCCGATGCCGACGGTCGATTGCTCTTCTTTCAGTGCCTGCACGGCCTTGGACACGGCCTCACGATGCATCACCGCTACGACCTCCCACAGGCCCTTGAGAGTTGTGACCTCCTTCCCGATCGGTTCAGCCAGGAGTCCTGCTATGGCGGGGTCTTCATGGAGAGCATCGTGAACGCGACCGAGCCACATCACCAGGTTCAGGCGCTCGTCGCGGAGGCCGATGAAGCAGCCGCGGCCGGCGTGGATCAGCACCCGGAGGACGGCGCACACGATCATGGAGCGATGGCGATGGCCGGGGATGTGGAGCCCTTCGCGCTCCGCGAAGACGACCCGCACTATCCATGTTCGGTCCTCGACGACCGGTATCTCAGCGCCTGTTACACGTTGCAGACCTCCGCCATGCTTCGGCTGAACGATGGGGACATCGCCGCAACTGCGGCATCCTGCGCCGAGGCTCCGGAGCGGTTTCGCGTGAACTGCTTCCTCAGCTTGGGCCGCGATATCGGCGGAAGGACGCTCCAGGACCCCGTCGAGTCCGTCCGCGAGTGCCGGAAATCCCCGCAGGAGCACCGCTCGTGGTGCTACGCAGGAGTTATGAAGAACTTCGATCAGCGCGTGCCGACCGAGGCGCGGTTCGCGCTCTGCAGCAATGTCGAAGCCTGGGCCAAGGCCCGCTGTAATGAAGTGCTGGGGAGCGAGATTGCGTACGCGCACCGCGATGTCGAAGCACGGCGCCGTGAATGCGCCGGCGCGGAGACGGACGAACTCGAGCTTGCCTGCCTCCGGGGCGCCGGCGTTCCCGTGAACTAGAGTCCGCCTCTGCTCAGGCCCAGGATCCCGTCCTGTACGGTTAGCTTCTCGGCACGATGAACACGAACGAGAGAAGCGACAACCCAACTCAGGGACACGCCGCCGAGACCTGGTGGGACCTCCTGGTCCACGCCGTACGCGGTACCGGGGGCGATTCCACCCGCGGCCCGATCCGGCGCGCCGTCATCCTCCTCGCCGTGCCGATGGTGCTGGAAATGGTGATGGAGTCGCTGTTCGCGGTCGTCGACATCTACTTCGTCTCCAGGCTCGGGGACGAGGCCATGGCGGGGGTGGCGCTGACCGAGTCGGTCCTGTCGCTGATCTACACGCTCGCGATGGGGCTGAGCATCGGGGTCACGGCCGTGGTGTCGCGGCGGATCGGCGGAGGGGACGAAGAGGGGGCGGCGCGCGCAGCTGCCCAGGCCGTCCTTCTGGGACTCGCGCTTGCGCTCGTGTTCGGCATCGCCGGTGTGACCTTCGCGCCAGACATCCTGCGGATCATGGGCGCCGACGAGAGTGTGGTGGCCACCGGGGTCCCGTACACGCGCATCATGCTCGGGGGCAACGTCGTCATCCTGCTGCTGTTCCTGCAGAACGCGGCCTTCCGCGGGGCGGGCGACGCCGCGATCGCCATGCGCGTGCTGTGGATCGCCAACGGACTCAACATCATCCTCGATCCCCTGCTCATCTTCGGCCTCGGGCCATTCCCGGAGATGGGGGTGCAGGGAGCCGCCGTTGCGACCACCATCGGCCGCGGGACGGCGGTCCTGGTGCAGGTCTACACGTTGTTCCGCCTGGGAGGCAGGCTCCGCATCCGGCTGCCCCATCTCGGGATCCAGCCCGCGCTCATGGCCCAGCTCGTACGGCTCTCGGCAACGGGAACACTTCAGACCTTCATCGCAACCGCGAGCTGGATCGGACTTACGCGCGTGACGGCGCTGTTCGGGGCCGAGGCGCTGGCGGGATACGTGATCGCGATCCGGATCATCCTGTTCGCCATCCTCCCTGCCTGGGGCCTCTCCAACGCGGCGGCGACCATGGTCGGGCAGTCGCTCGGGGCCGGGGACCCGGAACGCGCCGAGCGCGCCGCCTGGATCTCGTGCAAGATGAACTTCGCGTTCCTGGGCGCGGTCAGCGTGTTCTTCATCGCCTTCGCGCCAGCCATCGTGGGGCTGTTCGGCGGAACCGAGGGCGCGTCGGTCGTGGCCGTGACCGGCCTCCGCATCGTGTCCATCGGTTTCGTCTTCTACGGCTACGGCATGGTGCTCACGGCCGCGTTCAACGGAGCGGGGGCGGTGTGGACGCCCACCATCCTCAACTTCTTCTGCTTCTGGCTGTGGGAGGTTCCGCTCGCCTGGGGCCTCTCGCTGCCCGCGGGACTCGGCACGACCGGCGTTTTCATCGCGATGACGGTGTCGTTTTCGACGCTGGCGGTGGTGGCCGCGGTGTTGTTCAAGCGGGGGCGGTGGCGTGAGGCGAAGGTGTAGGCGATCACACCCTCGGCAGCACCTCCGCGCCGGTCAGGCCCAGATGGTAGTCGGTCGCCCACGCGGTCCTGATCTCGTGCTGCTCCATCAGCGCCAGGCTCGAGGCATCCACGTAGGTCAGGCGGGCTCCGCGCAGGCGGTCGAGCATGCGGCAGGTGGTGCGGTGAAGCGCGGCGGTGCCCTCGTGGACGATCAGGCCGTCCAGGTTGTCGAGAAACAGCCGGCACGTGCGGGCCGACTCCTCTCCGTGCCGATGGAGGAACCACGAGTACGCTTCGGACCACACAAGCACCGAGGTATGCCAGCGCGGCGCGGGCCCCGCGAACAGCGCCCGCGCCTGCTCATGATGCTGGTCACGCCGGCTGAGAGCCGCGATGAGGATGCCCGTGTCGAGGAATACCTTGGGGAGCGTCACGGCGACTCGCGCCCGTAGACCACGTCATCAACGCTCGCGCTGTCTTCCGGCCGGCCCTCGACGGTGCCCACCCAGGCCATCCAAGGATGGCAGACGGGCTGGCGGGACAGGGTCTCGGCCAGGCTCCGGCGGCACAACTCGGCCAGCGAGATGCCCTGGCGGCGAGCAGCTTCCTTGGCGCGCGCGTACATCTCCTCATCTACGGAAATCTGAGTTCTGATCATGGGATGGGACACCTCTCTGGACGTTATCACACTATCCAAACATGATAACATCGGAGGACCTTTTCAAGGCATCCGCCCTTGCCAATCGGTGCCTTCGAACATGGCGACGAAAGCTACCCCGCGATCACGGGCGGCTACATCGCACGACGAGCCTGTCGCCGAAGATGGCCCTGCCGTCGCTGTGTCGGTGACAGCGGGCCACCCGCCGTGGTACATTCCGGGCCATGCCAGGACTTCTCTCTTCCGGACACCCCGTCATCTCCGAGGCCGGGGCGGACATCCTGCGAGCCGGCGGCAACGCCTTCGACGCGGTGGTGGCGGCGGCGTTCACCAGCACGTTCGTCGAGCCCACCATGGCGAGCCTCGGGGGTGCGGGCTTCGTGCTGGCGCGCACTTCTTCCGGCGAGGAGATCCTCTTCGACTTCATCGCCAGCGCTCCGGGCTGCGGGCTGGCGGACCCGCCCGGCGAAGACGAACGCCACTTCTATCCGGTCGACATCCTCTTCGGGAATGTGCTGCAGGAGTTCACCATCGGGCTCGCGTCCGCGGCGGTTCCGGGCACCCTGAAAGGCCTGGTGCACGTGCACGAGCGCCTGGGACGGCTTCCCCTCGCGGAGGTGGTCGCTCCGGCCGTCCACCACGCGCGGGCCGGGATTCGCATCACCCCCTTCGTGTCCGACTCCCTGCAGCTGATGTTCCCCGTGCTGCGGGATTCCCCAACGGGTACGGATCTCTACCTGGAAAACGGCAGGGTTCTGGCTCCGGGAACGCCACATCGGAACCCCGATCTGGCGGACTTTCTCGAGTACCTCCCGCGCGATCCGCGAGGGTACTACGGCGGCGACCTGGCCGAGGTAATCGAACGCCACATGCTCGAGGGCGGCGGCCTGATGACGCGCGAGGATCTGGCGCGGTATCAAGTCATCGAGCGCCGGCCCCTCTCCATTGGGTATCGCGGGCGGCGCGTCCTGACCAACCCGCCTCCCGCGCTGGGCGGGTCGCTGATGGCGCTCCGCCTGTTGCTGCAGGGAGAGACGGATCTGTCAGGCTGTCGCTGGGGGGGCCGGGCGCACGTGCGGAGCACGGCCCGGGCGCTCGAACAGGCCGTCCGGCTCAGGGGAGGAGAGGCTGCCGCGCGCGATTCCGCCCAGGCGCGATTGCTGGAGGCCGTCCATGCCCCGCTGATTCACGCCGTCCAGGGCACCACGCACCTGAACGCCTCCGACGCCGAGGGCAACGTCGCTGCGCTTTCCATGTCGAACGGGTCGGGGTCGTCGTATTTCGTTCCCGGCACCGGGATCCACTTCAACAACATGATGGGCGAGGTCGATCTCCATCCCGCCGGGTTCCACGCCGCGGAGCCGGGCGAGCGCGTGGCGTCGATGATGTCGCCCGCGCTGCTGCTGGAGGGAGATCAGGTTGTGGCCGCCCTCGGCACGGGCGGAAGCAACCGCATCCCCTCGGCGGTGTTCCAGGTGGTCTCGTCGCTGCTGGACTGCGGCCTGTCTCCCGATGAGGCGTCGAACTTCCCGCGCATGCACTTCGATGGCGAGCTGCTGCAGGTCGAGCCGGGATTCCCGGAGGAGGCGCTGACGGCGCTCCGCAGCGAGTGGGACGTGTCGGTCTGGAAGGAGCAGAACCTCTATTTCGGAGGCGTACACGTCGTGGCTCCGCGCGCGGGACGGGTCGGCGGCGACCGGCGCCGCGAGGGTCACGGGATCGTTGTGGAGTAGGCTACCCGTCGCGCCGCTGCCGATCAGCCTGTGTCGCACGACATCCTGGCGATCTGGTATCAGGGGTCCGGTACCAGTTCCATCGAGGTCGTGACGTTGGCCTCCATCGTCATCCCGGGCAGGTTCATGTCGAAGCTCGCGCGGCTCGACTGGCTCTGGAATCGGCCCTCCGCGAGGTCCACGACCATCGTTCCGGTCATGGTGCAGGTGGCCGTCATTCCCTCGCCCTCTACTTCCAGTTGCAAGTCGATCGGTGCCTCGAACGAGAGGGCTGCGAGGCTACCCTCGAGGTTGACGAAGGTGTAGGTGATGGCCACCTCCATGGACATCCCGGCGGTGCCTATGGGTAGGCTCATGGGCACGTCCACGGTCCAGGAATCCCCCAGGTTGACCTCCTCCTCGGGAAGCATGAAAGGGCTCGATCGCCGCATGATGCTCGCCGGGTCGAACTCGGCGCTTTCCGCTAGGCCTTCGGCAAAGAAGACGCCAAGCATTCGGCCACGCGTGTCCGTTTTCATGGTGAGGACGCTTCCCGAGAAGTCCGGCACCGGGTCCGTCCCGGGCATGGCCATCGACATCGTCGCGGAGGCTGAGTCGATCGTCGCAAGGACTCGAATCACCTCGTCCTCCACGCTCAGGACGGTATGCGTCTCATTAATGCGCAGTGTCGTAGAGTTAGAGTTCGACGGCATCATGGGATTCTCCACCTCCGCCTGCGTGGAGTAGACGTAGCGGGATACCTGGCCCTCGGGCGGCGCCAGCCTCAGCAGGATCGGCGTGTCGAGCGGAACGGCGGGTGTGGGCGGGTCCTGTCCGTAGGAGGCGAGCGGGGTCGAGAACGAAAGGGCCGCAGCGGCTGCCACCATGCACCACCCTGATTTCATCGAGCCCTCCTGACAGTTTCGAGATCGTACCCTGGGAGCCAAGCCGGCGATAGGGAGGCCGGCTTCCGCTCTGGCGCTCGAAGGCTGGGATACCCGTAACCTGCGCCTTCGGACCCGGCCGTGCCACCGGGCATCCAGCGCGGCATATGGCGACTTCGGCCATGTAGAGGCCTCGGCACTCACCGATAGCACGACGTGTACCAAGCCCGGGATTGCCGACAGGCGTCCGTACAATACCGCAATACAAGTTGCCGGTGTCGGGCATGCGGGTTACGGTTCGCCGACCGTCCGACACCGGCGCCGGAACGACCTTCCATCCTGTCCGTGAAGGTCCGCTGCCGTCGCGTAGTTTTCCGTGCTGAAAAGGGGGCAGAAGCGGGGATGACACTGCCCTTCCACCCGGTCGTCGCTGGCTGGTTCACCCAGACGCTGGGCGCGCCTCTTCCGGCCCAGGAGCGCGCCTGGG
The DNA here is from genome assembly GCA_965232315.1 of Longimicrobiales bacterium. Classification (GTDB taxonomy): domain Bacteria; phylum Gemmatimonadota; class Gemmatimonadetes; order Longimicrobiales; family Gaopeijiaceae; genus BD2-11. The sequence goes on from CBDDPN010000014.1 coordinate 218,840, forward strand.
CCGCCATCCGCGAAGGCCGCCACACCCTCCTCGCCGCCCCGACCGGCTCCGGGAAGACCTTGGCCGCCTTCCTGAACGCCATCGACGAACTGCTGCGTGAAGGACTCGAGCACGGGCTCGAGAACGAGGTCCGGGTCCTCTACATCTCGCCCCTGAAGGCGCTCAGCGCCGACATCCACAAGAACCTCGAGGAACCGCTGGGCGCGATCCGGGAGCGCGCTCTGGAGGCGGGACTGGGCTCCGTGCGAATACGTTCCTCGGTGCGCACCGGGGATACGCCGAGCTCGCGCCGGGCCGCGATGCTGCGCAGACCTCCGCATCTTCTCGTCACCACCCCGGAGTCGCTCTATCTGCTCCTCACTGCGGAACGCAGCCGGGCGATGCTCCGCACCGTGCGCACGGTGATCGTGGATGAGATCCACGCCGTCATCGATTCGCGCCGGGGGTCGCACCTGGCGCTGAGTCTGGAGCGGCTCGGGCATGTAACGGGACAGCCGCTGCAGCGTATCGGGCTGTCGGCCACCCAGAAGCCGATCGGCGAGGTTGCGCGCTTCCTGCTGGGGAGCCAGAGCCGGGACGCGGGGCTATTGCGCGACGGAAACGCGGACGGGAATGCGGCGAACGACGCGGGCCGGGATGCGGCGAACGACGCGGGAGGCCGCAGGGACTCGGAGTCGCGGGGCGGCACCAGGGAGGAGTCGGCCGCCAGCCTCGCGCGCGAGGTCGGTTGCTCCATCATCGACGCAGGTCACCGGCGAGCGATGGATCTGGCGGTGGAGGTGCCGCCCTCGCCCATGGAAGCGGTGATGTCGCACGAGGTCTGGTCGGAGGTCTACGAGCGGCTGACGGAGTCGATCGAGGCCCACAAGACCACCCTGGTTTTCGTCAACACGCGCCGGATGGCCGAGCGCCTGGCCGCCCGGCTCACCGACCGGCTGGGCGAGGAAGCGGTCACCGCGCACCACGGCAGCCTCTCCAAGGAGGCGCGCCTGGACGCCGAGGACCGGCTGCGTGCCGGCAGCCTGAAGGCGCTGGTGGCGACGGCCTCCCTCGAGCTCGGCATCGACATCGGGCACGTGGACCTGGTGTGCCAGATCGGCTCGCCGCGTTGGATCTCGACCTTCCTGCAGCGGGTGGGGCGCTCCGGCCACACCGTGCGCGGCACGCCCAAGGGCCGCCTGTTCCCGCTTTCGCGCGACGATCTGGTGGAGTGCGCGGCGCTCGTGCGCGCGGTGAACGACGGGGAGCTGGACCGGCTGGTCATGCTGCCGCAGCCGCTCGACGTGCTGGCCCAGCAGACGGTGGCCGAGTCGGCGTGCGAGCCCTGGCCGGAGGACGAGCTCTACCGCCTCTGGCGCGGCGCGTACCCGTATCGCGAGCTGGCGCGCCAGCACTTCGACGAGGTGGTGCAGATGGTGGCGGAGGGCTTCGTCACCCGGCGCGGGCGACGCGGGGCCCTGGTTCATCGAGACCGGGTCAACGGGCGTATCAAGGGCCGGCGCGCGGCCCGCCTCACGGCCATCACCGCGGGCGGCGCCATCCCCGACAACGCCGACTACCGGGTGGTGCTGGACCCCGAGGAAACCTTCATCGGCACGCTCAACGAGGACTTCGCCATCGAGAGTTCCGCGGGCGACATCTTCCAGCTCGGCAACACCTCGTGGCGCATCCTCACCGTGAATTCGGGGACGGTGCGAGTGGCGGACGCGCACGGCGAACCCCCGACCATTCCATTCTGGTTGGGAGAGGCGCCCGGCAGGAGCGCGGAGCTGTCGAGTGCCGTGGCAAGGCTGCGTGCGGACGTGGAGCCGCGCCTGGACGGGGAGGACGAGAACGCGGCGGCGAGGTGGCTCGAGGGGCTCGGGCTGTCGGACTCCGCCGCTCGCCAGATCCAGCATTATCTGCGGGAGGCGAAGCATATTCTCGGGGCGCTGCCCACGCAGCAGACGCTCGTGCTGGAGCGTTTCTTCGATGAGGCCGGAGGGATGCAGATGATCCTGCACGCCCCCTTCGGCTCGCGCGTGAACCGGGCGTGGGGTCTGGCCCTGCGCAAGAAGTTCTGCCGCCAGTTCAACTTCGAGCTCCAGGCGGCGGCCACGGAGGAGGGCGTGCTGCTCTCGCTGGGGCCCCAGCATTCGTTCCCGCTGGAGGACGTCTTCCGGTACGTGCATCCAGACACGCTGGAGCGGACGCTGGTGCAGGCGCTCATCGATTCCCCGGTCTTCCCGACCCGCTGGCGCTGGAACGCGACCATCTCGCTTGCCGTGCTGCGCAACCGCGCCGGCCGCAAGGTACCGCCCCCGCTGCAGCGCATGGAGGCCGACGACCTGATGGCGTCAGCCTTCCCGGACGCGGCTGCGTGCCTGGAGAACATCGGCGGGGACCGTGAGATCCCCGATCATCCCCTGGTCCGGCAGACGTTGCGCGATTGTCTGGAAGAGGCGATGGCGATGAACGAGCTGGACCGCGTGCTGCGGCAGGTGTTCGCCGGTGAGATTCGCTACGTCACCCGCGACACCCCCGAGCCTTCGGTGCTCAGCCACGAGATCCTCAACTCGGCGCCCTATTCCTTCCTGGACGATGCTCCGCTGGAGGAGCGGCGGGCGCGGGCGGTGCAGACCCGCCGGGCCTTCGAGCCGTCCTCGGCGGACGAGTTGGGCGCGCTCGACCCGGCGGCGATTCAGCGCGTGCGCGAAGAGGTGTGGCCCGACCCCCGCGACCCGGACGAGCTCCACGACGCCCTGCTGACGGCGGGGGCGCTGACAGTCGCCGAAGGGGAGGAGGGGAGTGGGGGCGCGGGCGGGAATGGACGTTCGTGGCGGGGTTTCTTCGAGGAGCTGTGCGCGACCGGGCGGGCGGGCCGGCTGGAGGTGGGTGGGGGTGTGGGGGTGTGTTCGTCGGAGTCCGACGCTGGCGATGGCGAGACCGAAGTACGTAAAATACGTAAAATACGTAAAACGGGTGGTGCCAACGCGCACGAGCCCGTGGCAGCGGACGGAGTTGAGCCCGAGGGTCCCGCCTGGTGGGTGAGCGCGGAGCGGCTGCCCGAGGTGCTCGCGGTGACCGGCACGGCGGTGCGGCTCGAGCCGGCCCTGACGCCGCCTGCCGAGTTGGCTGCGCGCGAGTGGAGTCGCGAGGAGGCGGTGCGCGAGCTGGTGCGCGGCCGGCTCCAGATGTGCGGTCCGATCACGGCCGGCGAGATGGCGCATACGCTCGCGGTCGGCAAACCGGAGGTGGACGCGGCGCTGCTCGCGCTCGAGGGCGAAGGCTTCGTGCTGCGCGGAGCATTCACCAGCCCCGACGCGGGGGTGGAGTGGTGCGAGCGGCGCCTGCTCGCCCGCATCCACCGCTACACGCTGAATCGGCTGAGGGCCGAGATCCGGCCGGTCTCGCAGGCGGACTTCGTGCGCTTCCTGTTCGTCTGGCAGAGGGTCGCCGAGGAGGAGCAGGCGGCGGGAGTGGAGGGGCTGGCCAGCGTGCTCGCGCAGCTGGAGGGATTCGAGACCTGCGCGGGTTCGTGGGAGTCGGACGTGCTCGGGCGCCGGGTTGCGCGCTACGATCCCGGGCTGCTGGATGCCGTCTGCCTGGCCGGACGCGTCACCTGGGCGCGCCTCTCTCTCCCCGCCCGTAGCGCGCCACCCGCACGCGGCCCGCTCCCGGCGACCCCGATCGCCTTCCTCGACCGCAGCCGGAAGGGTGTGTGGCTGCCGTCCGGCAAGGATCCATCCCCCGGCGAAGGTCCCTCGGCCAACGGCACCGCCTCCCTTCTCTCAGCCCACGGGCGGGCCGTACACGACGTGATGGCCGCTCGCGGTGCCTCCTTCTTCCCGGAACTGGTGAGCGCCTCCGGCCTCCTGCCCACCCGGGTGGAGGAGGCGCTCGGCGAGTTGGTCGCCACCGGCCTGGCCACCGCGGACAGCTTCACCGGGTTGCGCGCGCTGCTGGTCCCCTCGGACCGGCGGAAGCCGCTCGGGCCGGCACGCCAGCGGGGCCAGCGGACCCGGCGGAGACGCTCGTCGGTCGCCTTCGGGGTGGACTCGGCGGGCCGCTGGTCGCTCCTGCGCCGCGACCTGCCGGAACGGGAGAGCGGGCCAGGGGAGGAAGAAGTCGCGGCCTCGGTCGCGCGCGCTCTCCTGCGCCGCTACGGGGTGGTCTTCCGCCGGCTGCTGGACAACGAGCCGCGCATCCTGCCCTGGTGGCAACTGGTGCGGGCGCTCCGCCGCATGGAGGCGAGGGGCGACGTCCGGGGCGGCCGTTTCGTGGCGGGCGTCTCGGGCGAGCAGTTCGCCCTTCCCGAGGCGGTGGGCCAATTGCGCCGCATCCGCCGCTCGGCACCGACGGGGAAGCCGGTCGCCGTGAGCGCCGCCGACCCCCTCAACCTCACCGGGGTGCTCTCGCCGGGTCCCCGCGTCACCCGGAGCCCCAGAAACCGCATCGTCTACCGTGACGGGGTCCCGGTGGCGGCCAGCGAAGGAGGCGCCTTCGTGCAGCTGGGCGACTACGAGGACGCGGTCGCCAGCGAGGTCGAGCGCCTCGCCCGCATCGGCTCGCTGCCCCCGGCGCTTCGGTCCTACATGGGCCGCAAGCGGCGCAGGGGCACGACGACTTCAGCGTCGGCGAAGAGTCTTACCTGACAAGGAGATAGGAAGATGGGGATCAAAGGACGTGGCATGCGACGGGTATTGGCGATGGCGGCCCTGCTGCTACCGGCCCCGGGCCTGGCCAATGAGGGAGTCGGAGAGGGCGCGACCTCCCCGGGGGCCGCTCCGCCCAACGCTCCGGCGGCCGGCTCACCCGGCGCAGTAGAGCCGCAGCAGCCCCATCCTCTCCTCGTCACCGAGGACTGGCTCGCCGAACGTCTCGACGACTCCGGCCTCCTGCTTCTGAACGTGGAGTACGACGAATCCACCTTCCTGGAGGGACACATTCCGGGCGCGCGCTTCCTCCCCTACCAGGAAATCGTGACCCAGGTGGGTGAACTGCTGGTCGAACTTCCTCCGCGGGAGCAACTGGTGGAGGTGTTCCAGCAGGCGGGCATCTCCAACGACGTGCATGTCGTGCTCTACGGAACGCCGATCCCTGCAGCTCGTGCTTTCGTCACCCTGGAGCTTCTGGGCCACGACCGGCTCTCGCTGCTGGACGGCGGCCTGTACGCGTGGGAGGAAGCGGGCCGCGCCGTGGCCACCGGCGAGGTGGCGGGCGAGCGAGGCACCTTCCGGCCGGAGTTGCGGGACGACGTGTTCGTGGACGCGAACTGGGTGGACGAACGCCGGGACGGCGCCGGCTACGCCCTCCTGGACGGCCGCCCCGACAACGAGTACACGGGCGCGGACAACGGGCGCGACGGCACCTACCGTCCGGGCCACATTCCCGGAGCGGGCCACGTCTACTGGGAGGAGTTCATCCTCTCACGCGAAGAGCCCCGCTTCGTCTCGCGCGACCAGATGCTCGCTCTCTTTGAGCGCGCCGGCATCGACCCGGGCGAGACCGTCATCAGCTACTGCTACATCGGCATGCGCGCCAGCGTGAACTACTTCGTCTCGCGCCTGCTCGGCTACGAGACCCGCTTCTACGACGGTTCCTGGAACGACTGGAGCCTGCGGGGGCTGCCGGCGGAGACGGGACCGCAGCGTCCGCCGGGCTGAAGGGACGCCACAGGCTCGCTGGGGGGTCGCGAGAGGTTCGCTGGCGGGTCGCGAAAGGCTTGCTGAGGGGTCGCCCCAGGCTCGCTGGGGGTCAGGCCGGGTCTCGCCGCCGCGCGCCCAAGGGGCAGCTCGCTCGCGGGATCGGCGCCGTCAGGGCAGCGTATCCACTCCCACGCGCCGCGCCGCAGCCGCCAGAGTCCGGGAACCAGTGCGCCACTCTCCATCGTCCGATCCAGCAGCGCATCGGTTTCAGGGGTTGCCTCGTCTTCAAAGAACCAGGCTACAGTAACCGAGCAGTCGAGTACGAACTCGCTCACCGGCGACCCTGGTCGCGGAGTTCCGTGAGGACAGATGGGTCTTGGCATCGAACGCCCCAACCTCGATCATGGACATTGCCTCTTGTGTAGTGGTGGCTCTTCAGAGCCGCCCGCGACCCCTGTTGGTATCTGTCTAGTTGATCAGACTGGTTTTTCACCTGCTTCCCGTCAATCGTCGGTAGAACCCGGGGACCCATGGCCGCAAGGAAACGCAAGCGCGGGCGCCGCCGGGACGCGAGCACCCGGCCGGGGAGCAAGGCGCCGAAGCCGGGAACGAAGCCGCGGTCCCGGGCAAGGGAGCTGCGGCGCGTCTTCCTGACTCCTCTCGCCCTCACGCTGGGCCTCCTTCTTCTCTCATTTACGCCCCGCGTCGCCGACAACGCCCGCCTCACCTTCGCGTTCTGGGGGGCGGTCGCCGTGCTGCTGGTCTGGCAGGGGGTGCTCTTCGCCAGGCTGTCACGTGCGGGTGCGTCGCGCGGCTTCCAGGTCGTCCTGCGCCCGCAGCACTACCTGCAGGCCCTGGTGCAGCTCACGGTGTTCGCGTGCTGGGGGTGGTATTGGCGCCCGGTCTACGACTTCGCCGCGCTGCTGCTGGCGCAGCTGGTGTTCGCCTACGCCTTCGACATGCTGCTCGCGTGGTCGCGGGGCGAGCGCTACGTCCTCGGCTTCGGCCCCTTTCCCATCATCTTCAGCACCAACCTCTTCCTCTGGTTCACGGACGACTGGTTCTACCTGCAGTTCCTGATGGTGGGGGCGGGGTTCCTGGGGAAGGCCTTCGTGCGGTGGCGGCGTGAAGGCCGACGCACCCACATCTTCAATCCCTCGGCTTTCTCCCTGGGGCTGTTCTCGCTGGTGCTGATCGCGACAGGGACGAGCGATCTGACGTGGGGGCAGGAGATCGCGACGACGCTCACCTTCGTCCCCGCGATCTACCTGCTGCTCTTCTCGCTCGGCCTCGTGGTGATGTACTTCTTCCGGGTCACCCTGGTCTCGGGGTGTGCCGCGGGTGCGCTCTTCGGGCTGAGTGCGCTCTACGGGGCCGCGACCGGTGTGCCGTACTTCATCGACTCCGAGATTCCGGCCGCGGTCTTCCTGGGGCTGCACCTGCTGGTCACGGACCCCTCGACCTCCCCGCGCACACGTACCGGCAAGGCCGTGTTCGGGGCGCTCTACGGCGCCGGAGTCTTCGGGCTCTACTGGTGCCTCGAAGCGGCGGGCGCCCCGACCTTCTACGACAAGCTGCTGTGCGTGCCGCTGCTCAACCTGAGCGTGCCCCTCATCGACCGGTTCGTGCGCTCTCTGCAGAGTCGGCCTCGCATCCAGCGCATGGCCCGGCTGCCCTGGGCGGCGGCCAACCTGGCCCACATGGCGGTGTGGATCGTCTTCTTCGCCGCCATGGCCGCGACCGGGCGCACCGATGGCCGCCACCGGGGCGATGCGGTGCCGTTCTGGCAGGACGCGTGCGCGGAGGGCCGCGCCAACGCCTGCGATCGGCTGGTGCGCATCGAGGCGAGCTACTGCGCCGACAACGCGGGCTGGGCGTGCAACGAGCTGGGCGCGCACCACGTCGAGGGCCGGATCGTGGAGCCGGATGCGGAGCTGGCGCTGGGCTACTTCGCGCGGGCGTGCTCGGCGCAGTTCCAGGCCGGGTGCGTGAACCTGCTCGATCCTTCGGTGGTGAGCCGGGCACCGCCCCGTGCCCTGGACCTCAGGCTGCTGCTGCGCGAAGGCGGGCTGAACCTGGTCGACAGGCCCCAAGGGGACCTGTACGAGCGCGCCTGCGCCCATGGATGGGCGTTCGCGTGCGAGGGCCGATGACGCGCTTGGCTTTGGTTGCAGGAGGAGGCCTGACCTTCGCGAGCGCGGGGCCGGGAATCGAGGGCCGATGAGGCTCCTGGCGATGTTCGCGGTGGTGGCCCTGATCTTCGCGGGCGTGTGGCTGGACTATCGGAGTCAGATGGCTCGCACCGGATCCGGGCCGGCCGAGTCCGCGCGCCCCGGGCCGGTGTCCGCCGCACCGGCCGAGACCCCTCTCCAGCTTCCGGGCTTCCGCGCGGATCTCGGCTACCTCCCCGACGATCCGCTCCTGGGCTTCGTGGAGATCGCCGAAGGCCCCTTCCTCATGGGAAGCGATGCGGCCATCGATACCCTCGCCTACGACATCGAGCGCTGGAGCGCCGGCCAGCCGCAGGGCATCGTCGATGTGCCGGCCTTTTTCATGGGCCGCCACGAGGTGACGGTGGCCCAGTTCCGCGCATTTGCCGAGGCCGCAGGATACGAAGCCGATCCGCGGGCGCTTTCCGGGCCGGCGCTCCATCCCGTGTCATCGGTTTCGTGGCCGGATGCGCTGGCCTACTGTCGCTGGCTCGAGGAGCTGTTGCGCGAGTCTCCCGAGACGCCGCCACAACTGCGAAGCCGTCTCGCCGAGGGCTGGCGGGTGACGCTGCCCGGCGAAGCGGAGTGGGAAAAGGCCGCCCGCGGCGGAGACGGACGCATCTTCCCGTGGGGAAACGAGCCCCGCCGGGACCGGGCCAACTTCGCAACCGGGAGGCCGGTGCCGGTGGGGGAGGTGGCCTGTCCCGAGTGCCCCTACGGGCTCGGCGACATGAGCGGCAACGTGTGGGAGTGGACCCGCAGTCCGTACCAGCCCTATCCCTACGACGAGACCGACGACCGGGAGGGGCTCGAGGGCGACGCCCTGTGGGTCATGCGCGGTGGATCCTTCGCCGATCCCATTCGCAATGTGCGCGCGGCGATCCGGGGCGCCGCCGGACCCGATGTCCGACGCGAGTTCATCGGGTTCCGGGTGGTGGTCACGCGGGATTGATGAGACGGGAGAGCCGCCTGCCACAGGGAGCTGCTCGCGGAATGGCGAGGTCGGGCTTGCAGCGCCTTCGGTAAGGGTTTCAGGGGAGGATGGAGCGGATCGCCGCCTCCCTCACTTCCCCGCGCCGATGTCCGCCACATGTACGACCCGGTCCCCCAGATACGGATGCTTCCGCACCTTGTTGTAGAACCGGGTGTCGGCTGTGACGACCGGGTAGTCTTCGTGGATGGCCAGCGCGAGGTAGAAGCAATCGTAGACCGGGTGCTGGAGGTCCGTTGCCAGGCGGGCACTGGAAGCGGCGAGTTGCCGCATTGATAGCGGCGTGGCCACCGGCGCGGCACGCAACAGGTTCACGGTCTCCGCGAGTTCCTCGCGGTCGATCTCCCCTTTCCGGCACTTGATGGACAACGCGTTGGCCGCCTCAGCGAACAGCAGGTCGGGGGCGAGGAGCGTCACACCGGAGTCGAGCAGCGTGGCCGCTTCGTCAGACAGCGGTTCCGTTACCAGCCACTTGACCGCTACGCTTGCGTCGACGACGTACCCTCTCACCCCAACCCGCCCCGGTTACGGTCGGTCCGGATGGTGTCGGTGCTGTCGGTGCAGGAATGAAGCCGCCGCCGCAATGCCCTCGCCCGCTCGGCGAAGCTCCCTTCCGCCGGGAGCAGGGCCCTACTCAGGATCTCCCGGTGTTCGGCTTCTGCGGACCGGCCCTTGGCGGCCGCGCGCTGTTTCAGACTGTTGATCACTTGACGAGACACCTTGCGAACCGTGAGTTGCGCCATTCTTCAGCCATCCTTTGGTGCATGCAATGCCTGCATCACGATACCTTTGCATGCAATGATGTCAAGCGCGCTGGGTCTCACAGAGATTCAGAGATACGCTTTCGCAGGCTTGGCGAACCGGGCTCAAAGAAGCAGCGGAGCCGGCCTCACAGGTTCAGCCAGTAGTTCACCTTGACCAGGAAGATGTTGTCCGGCCGGATGCGAACCAGTTCTCCCGTGTCGTAGCGGAAGTCGAAGTCGCCGATGCCGTCGGCCGCGAGCGGGTTCCAGGCATCCCGGAGCGCGCGGTGATACCGCCTTTGCTGCCACACCAGGAAGAGGGTCGACCCGGGGCTCCACTCCCAGCGAAGCACCGCGTTGCCGCGCAGGCTGCGCACGTTGAAGTCCTGGTCGCCGATGGTGAAGTCCGGAGCCTGGCCGGCGCCGTCGGGGTCGATCAGGAAGCCGCCGTTGTCGAGCCGGTGCATCGAGCCTGCATCCTCGCCGTAGCGGGAGAAGTCGAAGGTCCCGGGCGCCCGGAATTCCTTCAGGCCCCCGTAGTCGCCGCTGGAGATGAGCGGCTGGGCGTAGACCTGCAGGGTCAGCGTGGGCGAGAAGGTGACGTTCAGCCGGGTGTCGAGCGACAGCGTGGTCTGGTCGATCGGGGCGAAGATGTAGCGATGACCGAAGGTGGCGGTCGCGAATGGGTCCGCCAGGGAGGTCACGTACTGGGCTTCGGCGTAGCTGCGGGTAAACCTCGGGCCGAGCTGGAGTTCCAGCTTTTCGCCCGATTTGTAGGTGGCGGTCGCCGATCCGGAATGGCTCCAGGAGCCGGCCTCGTCGAAGGCCCAGTTGTAGCCCACCCGCGCGCCGAGGGGCTGCCGGGAATCGGAGTACAGATTCGCGTTCCCGGCGTAGTACTGGGGATCGCGGGCCAGCGGGCCTCCGCGGGTGAGCCGGTCGTTGTCGGTGGGGGCTCCGACCACGCCGCGGATCGAGCCGCCCCAGTAGTTCAGCCACTGCCAGCCCAGGTTGACGTTGAACTCCGAGTGCAGGCGATTGCCCGCCGTGTTCCACTTCCCGTCGGGGCCGCCGGAGACGTTCCAGTTGCGCAGCCAAGTGCCCGGCCGCGGCTGGCGCCAGGTGAGGTGGGTGTCGAGCATGATCCGGTCGGCCTCGGTCTGGAAGCCGATGTCGTTGACTTCGTAGCCCGGGCTGATGCTCGCCATGGCGATTCTCGCCGTGAACGATCCCGACTGCTTGTTGACGTCGAACATGGCGTAGTGGCCGCCCAGTGACGTCGCGTCCGGGTCCAGCGCGCGGCTGCCGTCGGGGCGCTGGAAGTACCTGGCCGACGAACGCTGCGTGCGCAGGATGGCCGCCTCGCTTCCCGAGACAAAGCTCGGCGAGAAAGCGCCGTTGATGCGCCAGGAGCGGTCCGCCCACTCGTGGATGAAGTCCACGCCGGCCACGTACGCGGAGGAGCGCAGGCGATCGCTCAACACACTGCCTGAGAGGTTCCGGTTCACGGCGGTGGCCATGGCGCCCAGCTGGGTGAGGCCGTCCCTCAGGTCGCGCCGCAGCCGGCCCGCCAGATAGTTGGTGGCCGGCTCCAGTTCCGCTTCCCCTCGCACCCCGCCGCCGTCCACATAGGGGGCAGTCTCGCGCCCGGTGACCGCCTCCAGCAGGCCGACCGACCAGCCGTCGCCGACCTTACCGGTGATCTTCGCGGCCCCAAGGATGGTGGTCGAGGTGGGCGCGTCCGAGAAGACCGCGCCCGAGGCCATCGGCCCCTGCGGCCGGCGACCGATGCGCCGCGAGTACATGACCGTGGGGGGCCGCCCCGTGCTGCCCCCGGGGCCCCCGCGCGCGTACTGGAAGATCTCCCCGCCCTCCACGAAGAAGGGGCGGCGCTCCTCGAAGCGGGTTTCGAAGGCGGTGAGGTTGATCACCGCCGGATCCACCTCGACCTGCCCGAAGTCGGGGTTGACGGTGGCGTCCAGGGTGAGGTTCGAGCCCAGACGGTATTTCAGGTCCGCGCCCGCTCGTCCGAAGTAGTCCGACCCGGAGCGGAAGGGGTTGTTGAACGACACATCCGGTGGCGCGGTCTGGCGAATGTACTCGGCGCTCAGCCCGGCGTAGGGCAGGATCTCGAGCCTGCGCCCCGACGCGACCCCCTCGATTCCCCCGAGATGCCCGTACCTGGCCACGCCGCCGGGTTCGAGCTTGGGCGTGAACGAGAAGACCGCACGTTCCTGCTTGCGGTTGATGGCGCGCTCGATCTGGAGCCCCCACACCTGGTCGTCGGCGGTGCTGAAGCGCAGCTGGCTGAAGGGGATGCGCATCTCCACGAACCAGCCGTCGTCGGTGACCGCGGTGGCCACGTCCCAGACCGGATCCCAGGAACTGTCTCCGCGGCCGTCGCCCCTTCCGCCGCCGAAGATGCCGGAGCCGCCGCTGAGGACCTCGTCGCGCTTCATCCCCGAGGGGTTGGTGCTGAAGCGATAGGCGGTGCGATGGTCGTGGTAGCTGTCGACGATCACCGTGAAGAAGTCCGAATCGGGCACTCCCGCGTCGCGGCGGGCGAGCCGGGTGGTGACCGGGGCCGAGTCCAGCAGGCGCGCGCCCACGTAGAGCGCATCGTCGTCGTAGACGAACCGGACTTCGGTGTGCTCGCTCACGGGGTGGCCCTCGTCCGGGTCCATCTGCGTGAACTCCGTCACCGGCGCCGCGTCGCTCCACGGGGGTTCGTCCAGGCGGCCGTCGATGCGGATGTCCGCGAGCGCCCGGACCGCGCGTGCCTCGGGCGCCTCGGCGTGAGGGACCGCGACCAGCTCGCGGACTCCGCCCCCGTCGTTCTGCTGGGCGGCCAGAGCGGCGGGCAACAGGAGGGCGGCCAGAGCCCCAGCCAGCCCGGACCGGCTCATCGTCCTACCAGCGCCTTGCTCGACCACGCGTTACCGAACGCCCGCTCGGGGGAGGAGGCTCGATGCCCGCGAGCTCGAAGTCGTCGAGGTAGCGCACCTTGTCGGGCGAAGCCAGGGACTTTCGCAGCTCGCGGTCGAAGTTGGCCAGCGCGCGCGCCGACTCCTCCTCGGGGGTGTCCCCGCTCGAGTAGACCACCCGCCCTACCCTGCGCCTGTCGAGCCTGAGGACGGATCGCACCTCCTCTCCGCCGAGAAGCGCGGCGCGAATCGAGGGGAAGCGATAGGTGATCAGCCCCGAATCCTCCGCCTCTACTTCGGCGTCGAATTCGGCCGCCATCTTCTGAAGCTGATCCTTCACCCGCGGTGCGCCGATGTCGGGGTCGACCAGCGCAATGCGCACATCGTCGGTGGCACGCTCGGCCGAGAGGGGAGCCCCGTCCGCCAGACTCTGCCGGAAGACCATGCCCAGAAGCACCTTGCGCACGTTGCGCAGCCGGCGCCGGGCGTTCTCCATCCTGTGGCCGAACCATCTGCCGAGCGGCACCGCGAAGAAGAGGGTGCTGAAGATCGCGGGCACCCAGATGAGGCCGATCTCGGCACCCAGCCCGCCGAGACCAAGGGGAGGGAAGATCAGCGCCGGGGCGGAGAGCGCCGCCAACAGGTTGAAGCCGTTGAGCGAGCCGACAAGTACGTTGGTGCCGGTCTTGTTGCCGGTGAAGTCGGCGGCTTTCTCCAGCCGCTGCCATGCGGGGGCGGGCTCGCGCACCCTGACCCGCCCGTGCGCGCTCACCAGCAGGTCGGCGAAGCTGTAGACCAGCTCTCCACCCCGGGAGACGTGAACATCGCCCGCATAGGCTCCCATCAGGCGTCCCATCTCTTCCTCGGCCTCCGGTACCGTGAGTCCGGAGTGCCGCACGAGTTCGGGCACGGTCAGAGTGCCCTTGCGTGCCCGGATGAGCCGGATCACGCTGCGGTCGCGGTCGCGCAGGCTGATGCGCGGCCGGTCGGGTCCGAAGACGAAGGCGAACACCTTCTTGTAGAAGGGTACCTTCTTCCCGCTGCGGCGCTCGAAGCGGCGGCCGTAATACGGCTGACCCAGCCGCCAGTCCGGCGTCCAGAGCCAGAACATGAAGGGCAGGTGGAAGCCTCCGCCCCGGTGTCGTCCGCCTCCGAGGATGGAGCCGCCGTTGCGATCGTTTCCGCGGGAGGCAGCGAGAACGGCCGCGATCAGCAGCACCACGAACACCACGAAGTAGACCACCAGCATGACCACGATCCAGACCTTGAAGGCGGTCGTCAGCACGCGTGCGGCGGCGGCGCGGAAGCGGATCCAGAACGGGGTATGGTCGCGCCGGAGCAGGCGTCGCTGGAAGGCGTACACGACGTCGCCCTGTTCACCGACTTCGACATGTCCCTGGTACGTTTCCAGCAGCTTCTTGAGGCCGGCCTCCGTCTCTGCCTGCGCCAACCCGGTGGCGGCGATGACATCGCCGACGGTGGCCCGTCCTCCGAGGCGGCCGAGCGCCCGGCGAAGCGATTCGGCGAGAGGGGTGTCGAGAGCGGTTGCCGCGGTAGCGGTCGCCATCGTGTCGCGTCCTGTGTCTGGGGTCGATGGGATTGCGGGACCCGCGCCCGCACTTCTTGTCAACGGGATTACTTACTCTAATCTATCTCGTGTTCCGCTTCAGGCGAACGCCGCGCGGGGGTTCAGGGTAGGCGGACGGGACCCCGACAAGAGAACGACGCCCCGACCAGGGAAAAGCGAGACCCGATGCTCGAAAAAGGATGGCACCTCGGCCGCCGGCACTTCCTGCGTGATGCCCTGACTCTGGCACTTCTTGTCGCGGGCTGCGATCGGGGCGCGGACGAGGGGGTGCTCCGCCTGCTTCCGGGGAGTGAGGAGATACTGCAGCGTGTCCTCGAAACCGAAGACGCGCGCACGCGCGATCCCGGCGGTCATTTCACGTTGCTGGAGGGCATCTCCTGGCCCGACCCGGAGGTGCAGAGGATCAGCGTGCGCGCGCTGGGGCGGCAGGAAGACCCCTCTCTCCTGGTCGACATCGGTTCCATGCTGGCCAGTCCGTACCCCGCGATACGCGCCGAGGCGGTCAACGCCAGCGTCCAGGCCGTTACGGGCCGGGATCCACGTCGGGCGATGGCTTTGCTCGTGCGCTTTCTCCCCAGCGAGAGAGACCCCGAGGTGCGCGGCGCCGTGCTCGAGGCGATGGGCCGGTTCTCGTACGAAAATCCGGGAGACGCGCAGCGGGCCTACGATACCCTCCTCGACAACCTGGTCGGAGGCATGGCGGGTGGAGAAACCGGCGCCGTCATCCTGAGAGCGGTTGCCGACCCCGTTATCCTCGGAGGTGCGCGCGCCCTGGAAGGGCTGGTTCGTACGCAGTCGCAGCTCCTGCCACCGGACCCGTCCGCGTTGTCCACCCTCGTGGCGCTGGCTCGCTATGAGGGGGCAGGGGGCGAGGAGGGGGCGCAGGTACGCCGGCTCGCCCTGGCGGGGCTGGTGGGATCGGGAGGTCCGCCGGGCGATGTGATCGAGGCTTCCCTTGGCGACGAGGACGCGCAGGTGCGCCGGCTTGCCGTGCTCGCGGTCGGGGAGGGCGCGCTCGAGGAAGCGAGGCCGGCACTGGTTCGGGCGTTCGCGGATCCCAGCCACCTGGTACGGGTCGAGGCGGTGCGGGCCTGGAGCGCGCGAATGGGTGGGAGCGAAGCGTGTGCGGGGCTGGTGGAGTCGCTCGAAGACCCGAGCGCGCACGTTGTCCTGGAAGCGATCGATCGGCTGGCCGGTTGCCCGCCGGAGAGTGCTCTCGCACCTCTGGAGGCGCTGATCGCACAGGCCGATTCCGTCTCGGCGGA
Source organism: Longimicrobiales bacterium (assembly GCA_965232315.1). Classification (GTDB taxonomy): domain Bacteria; phylum Gemmatimonadota; class Gemmatimonadetes; order Longimicrobiales; family Gaopeijiaceae; genus BD2-11. The sequence continues at coordinate 234,188 of CBDDPN010000014.1, forward strand.
CGAATGGCACCGTTCGGCACGCGCCCTGGTGGCGATGGCCGGCGTGTCTCCCTTCACCGCCGGCCGCCGGTTGCCCGCCTTCACCGCGCATCCGGTCTGGCAGGTGCGCATGTACGCGGCCCGCGCCGCGGCCGGGCTGGAACGGATACCGACGCTCATGACGCTGGCGGGCGACGAGCACTGGAACGTGCGCCAGGCGGCCATCGCCGGGCTCGCACCGCTGGTCGGACACGACGCCGACTCGGTCTACATCGCCGCTCTTGCGGCGGACGACCCGCAGTTGGTGCTGACGGCCGGCCGCGCCATCGCGGGCAGCCCGCGCCTGGATGTGATGTCCGCGCTCTCCGACGCGCTCGCGCGCATGAGCGCCGCCCGCAGGGAGACCCACCGGGATGTGCGCATGGTCCTCCTGCAGAGGGTGCGGGAGCTGGGCTCGACAGAGGACCTGGAGCGCCTGCAGCCGTACATGGCGGACTACGATCCGGTCGTCGCCAGGTTCGCCGAGGACATCCGGAACGAGTGGACCGGAAGCGACCTTCGCTGGGCACGCCCGTCGCCTGCGGAGCGCGCCCCCATGCCCACCTACGCCGAGATGCACGCGATGGCCCTGTCGCAGGCGGTTATCCGAATGGCGGGCGGCGGCGAGATCGTGCTCGAGCTGCTTCCGTTCGAAGCTCCCGCGAACACGGCGCGCTTCGTCCGCCTGGCGAGGGAAGGCTATTTCGATGGCCTCACCTTTCACCGGGTGGTCCCCAACTTCGTCATCCAGGGGGGCAGCCCCGGGGCCAACGAGTTCCACGGGGACGGGCCCTACACGCGCGACGAGCTGACCATGCGCTCGCATGTGCGGGGCACCGTCGGCATCTCGACCCGCGGCCGGGACACCGGCGATGGCCAGATCTTCGTCAACCTGGTGGACAATCCCCGGCTCGACCACAACTACACGATCATCGCCCGGGTCGTGGAGGGGATGGACGTGGTCGATGCCGTTGTCGAGGGAGCCGTCATGGAAGAGGTGGCCGTCGTGGCCCGGACGCCCGAATAGGCTCCGCGCCGGAACAGGCCCCGACCCCCGCAAAGGGCCGTCTGCCGGCCCCGTCAAGCCCCGCCCACCCGCGAGATCAGCCTCATGTCCCAGGGAAACATCCTCTACCTGTCACGCGCCCACGTCGAGCAAGTCGGAGTCTCCATGGCGGAGATCATCGACGCGCTCGAGTTCATGTTCCGGGAGAAGGCGGCGGGACGAGTGGAAATGCCTCCCAAGCCGGGCATCCACCCCAGGTCCGATTCCTTCCTGCACGCGATGCCGGCGTACGTCGAACGGCAGGATGCGGCCGGGATCAAGTGGGTCTCCGCCTATCCCGGGAACCCGGCGAACGGACTGCCCTACATTTCCGGTCTGATCGTCCTCAACGACCCGGACACCGGGCTGCCGCTCTCGGTCATGGACGCCACCTGGATCACGGCCATGCGAACCGGAGCCGCGTCGGCGCTTGCCGGGAAGTACCTCGCGCGTCCGGAAGCCTCGAGCGTGGGCATCGTCGCCTGCGGAGTGCAGGGGCGCAGCCACCTGGAGGCCTTCTGCACGCTATTTCCGGTGGCGCGGGTGCACGCCTACGACATCGACGAGGCTGCGGCGCGAGGCTATGCCGAAGAGATGGGCGAGCGCCTGGGCGTCGAGGTGAGGGCGGTCGGGACGGTGTCGGAAGCGGTCCGGGGCATGGACATCGTGGTCACGAGCGGTCCCATCCTGCTCGATCCCGACCCCGCGATTCCGCGGGGATGGCTGGAGGCGGGCGCCTTCGCGTCGCCGGTGGACTTCGACTCCTACTGGCAGGCGGACGCGTTTCGCGAGGCGGACGTGCTGACCACCGACGACACCGCGCAGTTCGCCTACTACAAGAGCCGTAGCGGCTACTTCCGGGACACACCCATGCCCCACGCGGAGCTCGGCGACGTGATCGCGGGGAAGGCCGCCGGGCGACGCGCGGAGAGCGACCGCGTCATCGCGATCCATCTGGGGCTGGCGCTCGAGGACATGGCCACGGCGAAGCTGATCTACGAGCGGGCGCGCGCCGCGGGGATCGGCGTCGAGTTGGAGACGTAGCGGGGGTGGCTGAGCGGGGAAGGACGGACATCCGCCGTCGCGACCGGGCCGGGGACGACGCGTGGACCCGCCGCTTCATCCGGCAGGCGCGCGTGGGCGTGCTCGCGATGACCCGCGGCGATCAGCCCTTGATGAACAGCAACCTGTTCGTGTACGATCCCGGCCGCCACGCCATCTACATCCACACCGCGCGCACCGGCCTCACCCGGGACAGCCTGTCGCGTCCCGTCCCGGTGTGTTTCTCGACTTTCGAAATGGGCCGCCTGCTTCCCGCCGACGAGGCGCTCGAGTTCAGCGTCGAATTTGCCGGGGTGACCGCCTTCGGCACCGGGTGTGTGGTGGAGGATGCCGGAGAGGCTCGCGACGCGCTGCAGATGCTCCTGGACAAGTATGCGCCGGAGCTGCGGCCGGACCGGGACTACCGCGCGATCACCGCGGGAGAGCTCAAGCGCACGAGCGTCTACCGGATCGACATCGAGGAGTGGAGCGGGAAGCTCAAGCTGGTGGAGGACGAGTTTCCGGGTGCGTTCCACGTGCCTCCGCCGGAGATCTTTCCCCGCGCCCGCTGAAGCTGCGACTCTGCGGGTCCGCCAGCGCAACCCGCACCCATGCCACCGCCGTTGTCCAGCAGCATCACCGACCTGTCGCCGTGTGCTCCCGTTGAGTTTCGCAGCCCCGCGGGACGGGGCGGATCAGGGATCGGCCTCGAAAAAGCTGCAGAGCGCGACGACTCGGGCGTCCAGCGCCTCCAGCCGAGCCCGGCCGGGGAGTTCGGGCAGTTCCACCACGAATCCGGCTCCCACCACCTCGCCGCCCATGCCGCGGATCAACGCGATGGCCGCCTCCGCGCTCCCGCCGGTGGCGACGAGGTCGTCGATCAGCAGGACACGCATCCCCTCGCGGATCGAGCGGGTCTGCATCTCCAGGCGTCCGGTGCCGTACTCGAGCGCGTAGTCGACGCCCACTACTGCGCCCGGCAGCTTGCCCGCCTTCCTCACCGGCACGAAGCCGACCCCCAGCCGCTGCGCCACGGGGGTCCCGAAGATGAAGCCGCGCGACTCGATGCCCACCACGACTTCGGGTGAGGCCGGAGCGAACTCGCGGGCCAGGGCTTTCGTAGCCTCCGCGAACCCCTCGGGGTCCTCGACCAGTCCCATGACATCGCGAAAGCGGATGCCGGGCTTCGGGAAGTCCGGAACCATGCGGATGAGGGACTTGATGGAGTTCGCCATGGAGGTCAACCCGCAGCCATCGGCTGCGCAGGCTCGAAGTCGAAGCGCGCTCCCTCGTCCCAGAGCGAACGCTGGTTGCCATGCGCCGGAATCCCGCCCGCGTCCTTCAGGGCGCGCGCCGCGTGCATGAGGTTCCAGGTCATGAAGGTCGTGTTGCGGTTGGTGAAGTCGTTCTCAGGCCCGCCGGATCCGGGGTCCAGATAGGACGGACCCGGCCCGGCCTCGCCCAGCCATGCCGCGTCGGCCTGGGGCGGGATCGTGTAGCCGAGGTGCTGGAGGGAATAGATGATGTTCATGGAACAGTGCTTCGCGCCGTCCTCGTTGCCGGTGATGAGGCAGCCGCCCACCCTTCCGTAGTAGGCGTACTGCCCGTGTTCGTTGAGCAGCCCGGAGGCGGAGTAGAGACGCTCGATGACGTGGGTGCACACCGACGACTTGTCCCCGAGCCAGATCGGAGACGTGATCACCAGGATCTCGGCGGCCATCACCTGCTCCAGGATCCCCGGCCACTGGTCGGTTTCCCATCCGTGCTCGGTCATGTCCGGCCAGACGCCGTACGCCAGGTCGTAGTCCACGGGCCGGAGTACGCGCACGCCCATCCCGTGCTTGCGCATGATGGTGCTCGCGATGCCGATGAGGCCGTCGGTGTGGGATTTCTCGGGTGTGCGCTTGAGGGTGCAGTTGAGGAAGATCGCGCTCAGGTCGGAGTAGTCGGTGGTCATCGGGTGGGGTTCCGTGTGGTTGGAGGAGGCGGGCTGTCGGACTGAAGTTGCAGGCTACGCATCCCACTCGGCCAGAAGGATGGCGTTGGCGAAGGCGTACGGGCTGCCGTAGCGGCAGTGAAGAGCTTCCGACCGACGTACCTGGCGCCATCGGCGGCCGGGGAATCTCCTGAACCAGGTTGCGCGGGCGCAACCGAGTTGGTCGCCGGCGATCATGGCGTCGAGCGCGGGGTTGTACCCGAGCGGCACGGTGATGGCGAAAAGCCCGCCGGGCGCGAGCAGGCGTCGACACCGGTCCAGGGCGGCATTCACCTTTGTCGCGACGGCCTCGGGCGCCGCGGATTCGCCGGGTTCATCGAAGGCGATGTGCTCAAAGGTCGAGATCGACAGGATCAGGTCGAAGCGGGTGGGGGACTCGAAGTCCACGATGTCGACCTGCAGCGATCCGGCTTCGTACTTGTCCACCACGAGGTGCCGGCTCGCAGTGTAGTGCGGGGTGACGTGGCCCACTTCGAGCATCCTGTCGGGCCGGATCCCCACCATGAGCGCGCGCGCCAGGGCCAGCTCCAGACAGCGCTCGTTGGCCCAGGTGACGTTGTGGCGGGCGTAGACCAGCGGGAGGTGCTCGCCCCGGTATTCGACGGACCGTTCTCTCAGGAACGGCATGATGAATGGCGCCAGGAGCCAGCGCGCCGGCTTGAGAAAGAGCTGGGCGAAGCCGAAGCGCCGGATGAACCAGCGGATGCCCCCCGCGCGCCGCACCCAGCTCGGAGCGGGCGGCGATGTCGGACGGGGGTGCACCGGGTCGCTCGGTTGAGTCACGATGGCGGTGGGGGAACGAGGCGGTCTCTAGAGCATCCGGAAGACGCTGGCAAGGGCGTTCAGAAAGCGCAACGCTTCGGCAGCGGTCTTCAGGGGAGAGGAGCGCTCCTGCCCGGACGAGTGGGCGAACAGGCCGGTCACCGTGGTTGTGACGTCTGCATGGGGCGGGAAGACCCTGCCCAGCTTTACGGTCTGCGTGTAAGGGAACAGCCGGTCTTCAGCCCCGTGAAGCAGGCGGACGGGGGCGGCGACGTGGTCCAGGTGCGGCACGGGATCAAGGTCCGGGACGCTCGCCATGGCCTTGCCCAGCGCCTCGGCCATGCGGGCGCCTGGCCCCGGGTCGGGCAGCGTGCCGGTCGGCGGCGCCAGGACCTCGAAGAGCAGCTGTTCGCGGGGTTCGAGGGCGCCGAGCAGACGCCGTCGCTCGGGTTCCAGTTCGGGATCGGTGGCGAGCAGGTTGTGGTCGCCGGTGAAAGCGGCCAGCGCCCGCAGCGCCCCCGCAACCTTCCCCGCGTCCTTGTGCTCCGGGATGCGCGTGAGGTAGTTCGCTCCCACCACCCAGCGCGCGTACGGGTCGGGGGCGAGCGATTCCCGGCGACCGTCCAGTTCGTGCTCGCCGGTGAACTGGAAGCGGGCCGATTCCTCTACCGAGCAGTAGCCGCCGAAGGCGACCACGCCGCCGATGCGGCCGGCGAGCGCCGGGTCGGCCGCCGCCATGATGGCCTGGGGTGCTCCGAACGAGAAGCCGACCAGCCCGACCCGCAGCGAGGCGAGCTCCGGCCGACCCTCCAGGGCCCGGAGCGAGGCGGCGATGGTGGCGGTGGTGGCCTCGGTGGAGAGTTGGATCTCGCGCCACTCCGGGATCTCCGGCACCAGGGCGGCGTGCCCGGCCGACGCGACCGCCTTCGCGAAGCGCGCGAGGTAGGGGTGGGCGCGGCCGGCGCGGGTGATCCCGTGGAGCACCACCCAGACCGGGATGGGCCGGCTCCGTGCGAAGGAGACCTCCCGCGCTGCGGCACGGGGCAACAGCAGGGAAGCGGGAAGCCTGCGCCCCTCCCGTTCGATCTGGATCTCGCGCTCCGCCACAGGAGCCCAGCCCGTCATGAAGCTGCGCGAGAAGCGGAGCGCCGACCCGTATCCGGATGTCATGCGCGTAAGCTAGTGAGACGCACGTCAACGGTGCCAGAGAGGCCCGGATCCCTCTGGTGGACTTCCCCCCGACACCCATGTAACATTGCGTGGCTTCCCAAGAAGGAGGGCACGGTTTGCGCCTTACCCGTCATTCGTAGCAGCAGGTCGATGTCGTCACTGACGGCATCCGCACGGCTAAAGAGTGCCGTCCTCCTGCTGTCCGGCATCGCGATCCTCGTGACCTCCGTGGGATTGCACGCCCAGGATGTACTCCGCCCGGACAGTGTGCCCGCACTCGGAAGGGTGGATCCGGAGACGGTTCCGAGGCCGGTCGCCCGCGCACGTCGCGCCACCGGCCCGGTGGCCATGGACGCCTTCCTCGACGAGCCGTCCTGGAACCAGGCGGAGCCCATAACGGGCTTCGTGCAGTCCAAGCCGAACACCGGCTCTCCGGCCAGCGAAAGGACTGTCATAAGAATCCTGTATGACGACGAAAACCTGTATATCGGCGCGACTCTCTACGAGCAGGATCCCGACAACATCAGCCTGTACTCGCTGAAACGGGATTTCCCGCCCACCGATGGCGACATCCTGGGGATCGCGCTCGATACCTACCACGACCGCCGCAACGCCTTCATGTTCGGCGTGAACGCGGGCGGCGCGCTCATCGACGTGCAGACGTTCGACAACGGACGCGACCTCAACTTCCCCTGGGACGGGATCGTCCAGCGGGCGGCCCGTGTCCACGAGGAGGGATGGACGCTGGAGCTCGCCATCCCCTTTTCGACGCTGCGCTTCGATCCCGGCAGACCGGACCAGACCTGGGGACTCAACTTCGTCCGCCGCATCCGCCGCAATGGCGAGGACAGCTTCTGGGCGCCCCTGGACCGCCGCTTCGGGCTCAACCGCATGGCGGAGGCGGGTACGCTGGTCGGGCTCTCGGAGCTGAGCGGCGGCCTCAGCCTTCAGGTCAAGCCGTTCCTGCTGGCCGACCGGTCTTCGGGCGACGCGCTCGCGGATGTCCGGGGCAGCGACGTGGACGCGGGACTCGATGTGAAGTACGGGGTCAGCCGGGACCTGACGCTCGATCTCACCTACCGCACGGACTTCTCACAGGTCGAGGTGGATGAAGAGCAGGTGAACCTGACGCGCTTCTCGCTCTTCTTTCCCGAAAAGCGCGACTTCTTTCTGGAGAACGCGGGTCTCTTCGAATTCGGAGACGCTCGGGAGGCAGGGTATCGGCTGGGAACCGCGCCGGAGGACTTCAAGCTGTTCCATTCGCGCCGCATCGGGCTGGTGGAAGGGCGTGCCGTGCCGGTGCTGGGCGGTGGTCGCCTCACCGGAAGAGTCGGCGACTGGGGCGTCGGTCTCCTCAACATGCAGACCAGGAGCACCAGCGCCCTGGATCCCGTCAACTTCACTGCTGTCAGGGTGCGCCGCACCGTCCTCGGGAGCCTCCAGCTCGGCGGAATCGTTCTCAATCGAGAGGCTACGGGCGGAGCGGCCGGAGACCACTACAACCGGAGCTTCGGCGCCGACCTGCACGCCCGCCTGTGGGACGGTCTGGTCGTGCAATCCTATCTGGCGGGCACCCGCGACCGGGGCAGGGAAGGGAGCCGACACGCAGCCCGGGTGTCGGTGGCATGGCGGGACAGATTCCTGAATACCTCGGTCATGTACCGGGAGATCGGGGACGCCTTCAGGCCGCAGATGGGTTATGTGCGGAGGGGAGCGATCCGTCATGGCTACGCCACCATCGGCGTCCATCACCGTCGCGTGGAGTCCCTCTGGAACGAGCTCAATCCCTTCGTTGAGATGCACTACATCACCAACCTGGAGTCGGTCCTCGAGACCCGGACGGGAACCGCGGGCTTCATCACCAACTTCCGCGACGGAAGTCGGCTTACCCTTCAGTACAACGACCGCTTCGAGAGGCTCTTCGAGCCCTTCCGGGTGCTCGGCGACCACGAGGTCGCGACGGGCTCCTACGATTTCCGCGAAGGCAGCGTGGACTTCCAGTCCAGTGCCGGACGGGTTCTGTCAGGGATGGTCGGACTGAGCGGCGGAGGCTATTTCCACGGCACTCGCCGTTCGGTGCGGCTCGGAGCGCAGTGGAAGCCGAGCTACAACGTCACCTTCGACGCGGGGGCCCAGAGCAACCGCATCGACCTGGGTTCCGGCCCGTTTAGCGCCGAAGTCTACAGCGGCAGAGTGGAGTATGCATACTCCACAACGCTCTTCGGAAGCGGGTTCGTACAATACAACGGGGTCACCGAGGAACTTATCACCAACGTGCGCCTCAACTACATTCATGCGCCTTTGAGCGACCTCTTCCTGGTGTATACCGAGCGGCGAGACACGAGAACCGGTACCGTGCTCGATCGCCAGTTCGCAGCCAAGTTGACGAAGCTATGGTCGTTCTGACAGCCCCACGTGACAGGAGGATAGCCGATTCATGTCCGAGCAACGTCTTGCCATCGACATCGGTGGAACTTTCGCCGACTTCGTCCTGCTGGATGAGGACACCGGGAATGTGACGCGGGAAAAGGAGCCGTCACCCAAGGATCGGCTGACTGACCACATCTTCAAGGGCATCGATCGCCTCGATGTGGATCTCGCCGACCTCGACATGGTCATTCACGGTTCCACCGTGGTCATCAACACCATCCTCCAGGAAGTCGGGAGCAGGATCGGCCTCATTACCACAGAGGGGTTCCGTGATGTTCTCGGGCTCGGGCGCGGGAATCGGCCGGAGGTATACAACCTGCTGTACAAGCCGCCGATACCCCTGATTCCGCGCTATCTTCGGCTCGAGGTTCCGGAGCGGCTCGATCACAAGGGGAACGTCATCGCGTCGCTGGACGAAGACGCCACCCGCCGGGCGGTTGAGCAGCTAAAGGCCCGGGAAGTCGAGGGGATCGCCGTCTGCTTCCTGCACTCCTATGCGAATCCGGAGCACGAGCGAGCGGTTCGCCGGATTGCGAACGAGGTGTTTCCGGAGGCCCAGGTCTCCATTTCTTCGGACATCACCGGGGAGTTTCGGGAGTTCGAGAGAACTTCCACGGTCGCCCTCAACACGTATGTCATGCCGTCGGTGTCCGCCTATCTCGCCGGACTTGAGGCGAGACTCGCTGAACGCGGCTTTGGGGAAGGGCTGAACATCATCCAGTCCACGGGTGGGCTGACCACGGCCGAGGAAGCGCGCAGGATGCCCATACGCACGCTGGAATCGGGCCCTGCCGGAGGTGTGATCGGAGCCGTGGCGCTGGGCGAGCGAATGGGTGAGCCGAACCTGATCGCCACCGATGTCGGAGGAACCAGTTTCGACGTGGCGCTGATCATGGACGGGCGACCGTTCGAGAAGTCCGAGACCTATGTCAACAAGCGTCCCGTGCTGCAGCCCACGTTGGACATCACCTCCGTGGGTGCCGGCGGGGGCAGCATCGCATGGCTCGACGATTCCGGAGGCTTTCGGGTCGGGCCTCTGAGCGCGGAAGCCGATCCCGGACCGGTCTGCTTCGGGAAGGGCGGCACCGAACCCACGGTGACCGATGCCCACCTCGTGCTCGGCCGGATCAATCCCCGCAACTTCCTGGGTCGGCGGATCGAGATGGACGTGGAGGGTGCGAAGGAGGCCATCCGGACGAGAATCGCCGATCCCCTTGGACTGTCGCTGGAGGAGGCTGCGCACGGGATTACGCACCTGGCCGACACCAACATGATTCACGCCATCCGCAGGGTGACCATCGAACGCGGCCACGATCCTCGTGACTTCACATTGCTGGGGTACGGCGGCGGCGGCGGACTCTTCGCCGCTTCGCTGGCCAGGGAGATGGAGATCGGCAAGACCATCATTCCGATGAACCCCGCCGTTTTCTCCGCCTGGGGAATCCTGAACTCCGATTTCCGGGAGGATGTGGTGCGCACCGCGGTGATGCCTTCGGCAGGACTATCCGCCCCGGATCTTCTGCAGATGTTCGAGCCGCTGGCCGACGCGGCGGTCGAGAAGCTTGCCGCCAGCGGGCTGCCCGGCGAGAGCGCGGGCTTCATGCGCACGCTCGACATGCGGTACGAAGGGCAGGAGCACACGGTGACCGTTCCGCTTCCCGAAGAGGACGAATTCCGGGCCGGGGGCATGCCGGTGCTGCAGGGCCTGTTCGATCGGCTTCACGAACGGGCCTACGCTCACGCGTCGCCCGGAACGCCGACCGAACTGGTGAACCTGCGTCTGTCGGCAATCGTGGAATCAAGCAAGCCCGCAATCCTGGAGGCCGCCCCCGGATCGGGCGATGGCAGCAGCGCCCTGGAGGGTGATCGGCGGGTCTACTTCAAGGACGAACGGGACGCCGTCGACTGCCCCGTCTACGACCGCGAGCGACTCGGAGCCGGAGACGCAATTGCAGGACCCGCCATCGTCGAGGAATGGAACACGACGACCATCGTGCATCCGGGCCAGCGGCTTGAGGTGGATGCGTATGGCAACCTGATTATCACGCAGGAGGCATCATGACGAGTGACAACGGAGCGCGTATCGACCCGATTACCTCCGAGGTCATCCGAAGCGGGCTCGTGGCCGCGGCGGAGGAAATGCGCATCGCGCTGGTGAAGACCGCGTACAACCCGCTGATCTACGAGGTACAGGATTTCGCGGTGGCTCTCCTGAGCAGCAAGGGTGAGATGCTGGCCCAGGGGTCGTCGTTGCCGCTTTTCCTGCCGTGCCTGTCTCTGACGGTTCAGAACGGGGTGGAGAAGTTCGGCGCCGAGGGGTTCGCTCCGGGCGACGTGATCATCGCCAACGATCCCTACAGCACCGGCACTCACATCTCGGATACCTCCATCTACACGCCGATTTTCTTCGACGGCGAGATCCAGGCCTTCTCGGCCAACACGGCTCACTGGGCCGATGTGGGCGGGAAGACGCCCGGCGGATGGTGCCCCGATTCCAACGACGTCTTCCAGGAGGGAATGATCTTTCCCCACCTGAAGCTCTACGACGCCGGCGAGCTCAACGGGACCATGATGGACTACATCATGGCCAACACGCGTTTCCCCGACCTTGTGAAGGGAGACCTCAGCGCGCAGATCGCCGCGTGCAAGACCGGGGTCAACCGCTACGTGGCGCTATGCGAGAAGTACGGCGCCGAGGTGGTGCGGGAATCCATGAAGCTTGTCTTCGACCAGTCCGAGGCGCTCATGCGCAAGCTCATCGGGCAGATGCCCGACGGTGAATGGAGCGCGGAGACCTGCATGGACCACGACGGCATCGAGACGGACAGGCGGCGCAGGCTCAAGTTGACGGTGCGCATCGAGGGAGACGACGCCACGATCGACTTCACCGGAACCGGCGAGACCGCGACCGGTCCCGTCAACATTCCGCTTACAGGGGCGCGGGCGGCTGCCGAGATCGCGTTCAAGTCCGCCACGCTGCCCCATGAACCGGCAAACGAGGGGCACAGCAGACCGCTGAAGGTGGTGTCCCCCGAACACACCATCACCAACCCGTCCTGGCCGGCCCCCTGTGACTCCTACGGCTATGCGGCCCTCATGATCATCGATCTGGTGAGCGAGGCGCTGTCGCACGCCGTGCCCGACCGGACGCTGGCGGGAGAGTACATGCTGTTCGGCGCGTGGTTCTTCCGCATCGACCCGCGGTACGGCAAGCCCTTCATCTACATCGATCCGATGGATGGCGGCGGGGGTGCGTTCTCCTTCGACGACGGGGCGGACGGCCTGATTTTCCATGGTGACGGCGACGCGCCCAACACCCCCATCGAGGTCGCGGAGTCCCGGTATCCCATGCGGTTGACGAAGTATGCCCTGCACACCGAGGAATACGGGATCGGGAAGTACCGCGGCGGCCTGGGCACCGTGCGCGAATACCAGTTTCTGACCGGCAACGTCTCCATCCAGGTCGCGAACGAGCAGACCGTGTGCAGGTCGCATGGGCTGCACGGCGGGCACGAGGGCGGTATCAACCGCCTGTGGGTCCGGCCGGGAACGGACCGGGAAACCGTGCTTACCGAACGCGTCTCCTTCTACGGACCCTTCGAGGACGGGGACGTGCTGAGTTGCCGGACCGCCGGCGGAGGCGGCTTTGGCGATCCGCTCGAGCGCGATCCGGAACGGGTGCGCTGGGAGGTCCTGAACGAGATCCTGACTCCCGAACAGGCCCGCGACTTCTACGGGGTGATCGTTGTCTCCGACGAGAAGGGCGACCCTGTGGTGGATGAAGCCGGAACGGTGGCCTGCCGGCGCGCCAGAGCCGCCCAGGCGGACGGGAGCGGCTGAGTTGGAATGACCTACCGGGGTTCACATGCGCCCAGGTGGCGCTCGAAGAACTCCTCGAGCCGGGTGTACATGTCGATCCGGTTGTCGGGATTGCGGAAGCCGTGGCCCTCCTCGGGATAGCTCTGCGTCTCGAACGCCTTGCCGTGCCTCTCGAGCTCTTCCACCGCGAGTTCGAAGTGTCTGAACGGGACCCGCCGGTCGAGTTCGCCGTGCATGAGCAGGACGGGGGCCGTGATGTTGCCGATGCGTGTGATGGTGTTGCTCTTCGCGTAGGTGTCCGGTCGCTCATCCGGGAATCCACCGTGCCCGGTCACGGAGAAGATCTTGCCCAGGCGGTCGGTCTCCTCCAGCGTCTCGGTCTTGGAGTAGGCGCCCCTCATCGGCACCGCGGCATCGAACTTGTCGGGCGTGAGGGTGATCGCGGCCATGGACATGCTTCCCCCGTAGCTTCCCCCATAGATGCCGACTCTGTCCGTCGTGTGGGGGAGCCCGCGGAGAAAGTCCGCCGCCGCTCCAGCGTCCAGCGCCTGGCCGTTCAGCCAGTCCTCGACCGCCAGGTCCTGAAAGGAACGGCCGAATCCCGAGCCTCCCCGGTAGTTGATGGCCAGGACCACGAAGCCCCTGGAAGCCAGGTACTGTTCGACCAGGTTTTGTCCCTGCAGGTAGGAATTGGTGCCGCCGCCGTGCACCTGGACGAGTGCCGGGCAGGCGCGCTCGTCGGGCACGCCGGGCGGAAGATGGAGGAATCCCTGGACATACAGACCGTCGAAACTCTGAAACGAGATCTCGGCGGGCTCCCTCACCTCCTCCCAGACGGACGCGAAGCGGCTTACCCGCTCGGCGGTTCCGCCGGCTGCCGGGAGGTAGTAGGCGTCGAAGCCCAGGGTGGATGCGGACCGCACGAAGACAAAGGCCTGGCCGTTGCGCGTGGCATCGATCGAGCGCAGCACGCCTCCCACGTTGCTCACCCGGGTCGCGACACCCCCGTGCGAGGGTACTGACCAGAGGTCGTAGCTGCCCCTTTCCTGGTAGGGGAAGTAGAGGGTCCGGCCGTCCCCGGACCAGATGGGCCGGTTGCGCATTGTCGCGTCGGTTGCGTAGACCTGCATTTCGACGATGTTTTCGTTCCCCGTCACGGGATCGAGAACGTAGAGGTAGGCGAGGTCCTGGTACCAGTACTCGTCCTTCGCCGTCCCGAAGATCGCGATGCGTTCCCCATCCGGGGACCACACGGGGCTGGAAGAGGCCATCAGCGACTCCGACAGCTGCCTGGCCTCACCCGACGCCACGTCGACGAGCCACACGTCATCGGCCCAGTAGTCCGCGCGATTCGACACGTACGCGATCGTGGCGCCGTCCGGCGACCAGGACGGCTCGAAACGGGGATCGTCGTGCGCAGCGGCCTCCCGCGTGAGTTGCCGGGCAGGGCGGCTACCGTCCGCGGGAACGAGCCAGATGTCCTGGGCGCCTCCCTTTCCCGAGTAGAACGCCACCGTCGCTCCGTCCGGCGAGAAAACCGGCTCCCTGGCGTCGCCCATGTCCGAAGTGAGCGGCTGCGGTTCGCCCGAGTGTACCTGGGCCGACCAGATGTCGCCGCCGCGCGCGAAGGTCACGGATCGGGAGTCCGGCGACCAGCTGAGCGGCCCGGATTGCATCCAGAAGACAGGACCTGAGGTTCGGTCCTCCGAGTCCAGCAGGTAGACGCCCGCCCCCGACCCACCCGTGGCCACGATCGCGATTCGACTCCCGTCCGGTGAAATGCTGACGGACGAAGCGCCCCGGTCGTGTCGATTGATGTTCTCCAGCGTCAGGGGCAGGGCGTCCGGCTGTCCCGCGGAGCACGCGGACAGCGCGATGCAACCGAAGCAGATCCCCAGCAGGCTCCGAGAGGTGGGACGGGGTGACGGCACGCTCATCGATTCTCCTCGGATGTGGGTGGAGCGAGGTGCTGTTCGAAGAACGCCAGCAGGCGTCCATAGGCGTGTACCCGGTTTGCCGGGCGGCGAAAGCCGTGGCCCTCGTCCGGGTAGGAATGGAACTCCACGGGATTCCCCCGTGCCCGCAGGGCGGTGGCGAGCGCCTCCGATTGCTGGTACGGAGCTCGCCGGTCAAGTTCTCCATGCATGATCAGGAAGGGGATGTCGGACCGGACGCGATCCAGATGCCGGATTGAGGCGGTGTGCTCGTAAAAATCCGGGTTCTCGTCCGGCTTGAACCCGAAGTGCCCCTCGACGACCCAGAACTGCATCAGCCGGTCTCCATGCTCGTAGGCCGCTGCCCAGTCATAGATGCCGTACAGGGGGGCAGCTGCATGGAAGGGCTCTGAATCCCGGGTGAGCGCAGCCAGGGTCATGATCCCGCCGTAGCTCCCCCCGTAAATGCCGATTCTCCCATTCGTGTACGACAGGCTCCGCAGATACTCGGCTGCGGCTACCGCGTCCCAGCCCTGGCCCGCGGCCCACTCGCCTGCCGCCAGGTCCTGAAACTCCCGTCCATGGCCCGCACTGCCGCGGTATTCGATCGCGAGGATGACGAAGCCCTGTTGCGCGAGGAATTGCTCGAGCGGGTTGAAGCCGTTGCCATAGGCGTTGTTCCCGCCGCCGTGGACCTGGACCAGGGCAGGATAGTCGTCCTCCGGGTTGAAATCGGATGGCAGGTACAGATAACCGAGTATGTACTTTCCATCCCGGGCCCTGAAGGAGATCTTGTCGGGCGCCGTCACCCCCGCATAGGGTCGAAACCATTCGGTCAGGCGCACCGGGATGCCTCCCGCCAGGTCGAGGACATGAACTTCGCCTCCGATTCGCCAGACATTTGCATCTCCCTCCCATTGATAGCGGAAGAAGATCGAGCGACTGTCCGGGGCCCACGCCATTCGTACTCCACCGTTGCCGTCGCTGACGTGGGTGTTCATTTCCAGGCGTTCGACGTTCCCGCTGGCCACATCGAGCAGGTAGATGTCGCTCTGGTCGCCATACCAGAACTCGGATTCTCTGACGGCGTTGAAGGCGATCGTGCCCCCGTCCGGAGACCAGATCGGCGTGCTCATGACGTGAAGATTCGCGGTGAGCTTGCGACTGTGGCCGGTCTCGAGCTCCACCAGCCACAAATCGTCTGCCCAGGCCTCGCTCCGGTTGCTCACATAAGCAATCGCGTTCCCGTCCGGGGACCAGACCGGCGCCCAGCGGAACTCGTCCCACGGGTTGGTCTCGCTCGTGATCTGCTCCACCGCCCCCGATTCCACATCCACGACGAACACGTCCTGGTGTCCCGACCGGTCGGAGAGAAACGCGATCCGGCGCCCGAACGGGCCCCAGGCGAGGGCCCGCTCGCCTTCGGCGTCATCGGTGATGCGCCGGAGGCCCTCGCCATCCCTCTGCACAGTCCAGACATCCTGCCCGCCATCCGCCGAGCGGAGAAAGGCGATCCTGTCCCCGTTCGGCGACCACACGGGCGATGTCTCGCTGTGCTCGTCGCGCACGAGGATGTGGGCATCGGAGCCGTCGGCCCCCATGAGCCAGATCTTCGAAGTGCCCGAGCGATCGGTGAGTACCGCCAGCTCCGGTGCCGCGGGAGAGAACGCCACGGATGCAGTGGCTACGTTGCGGTTCATGCTCTCGAGGGTAAGAGGCTCCTGTGCGTGCAGGACCTCGGGAACCATTCCCGCGAGGATGGCAAACAGAACCACCCGCCAGCCATTCATGCGACCATCGGTGTTGGTTGCGAACACGATACTCTCCTCGGCGAATCGGTGCTGTGTTTCAGTCAGAGCATTTCCAGAAACTCCCTGTGGGCAAGGCACTGTCCCCTGAACTGCAGGAGGTGGGTCTGGAGTCGCCGCACATGCCGGCCGACGGTCGCCAGCGCCTGCTCCACGGAGTCGAATTCCTGAAGGAAATCCGCGCGCGCGGTCTCTCTGTTCAGGAGTCCCAGAGCCTGCATCACATACAAATGGCTGAGTTCTCCAAAGACCCTCCCCCGGATCTGTTCCGACTGTACCCTGTTGTGACCACAGGTACGGTGCCGGGCCGTCTCGATCTTGTCTCTGAGCGAGTCCGGATAGTTCCGTGTGCGGTAGTTGTTGCGGATATGTTCCCAGAACGGAGTATCGCCTCGCTCGGTTGCGTAATGCAGGATGATGAAGTCCCGGATGTCCTCCGTTTCCGCCTCGATCGACCTGTTGTACGCTTCAATCACGGCGGGATTGTAGGCGAACGGGTCGCGAAGTACATCCACAACGCCGAGAATCTGCGTGAGGGCGATCTGAATCGAGGTCGATTCAAGGGGTTCGATGAACCCGGACGAAAGCCCGACCGCGACGCAGTTCTCTATCCAGGTCCTGCGCAGGGCTCCGGCCTCGAAGCGGATGGTGTGACCGGGTAGACGGGACCATGCGGGGTTCACGCTCCTGATTTCCCGGCGTGCGTCGTCCTCGGAGGCGAAATCACCGGCGTAGACGTACCCCGCTCCATACCGGTCCCGGAGAGGGATCTTCCACAGCCATCCCGCGCGCAAGGCTCTCGCCAGGGTGTAGGGAGGGATCGGGGTCTGTTTCCCGGTCTGATTGTTGGAGTATGGTATATTGAAGGCGATCGCCCGGTTGACGGGCAACCACGGCGAATACGATGTCCATCCGGGGGACATCGTGGAAATCAGGAGTCGCCGGAAGCCGCTGCAATCGATAAAGAAATCTCCCTCCACCGCCCGGCCATCCTCCAGCGAAATGCTCGTGATACGGCCGGACTCCGCGTCCTTGTTTACGGCGACCACGTGCCCGGGTACGTGCCCGACCCCTTCTCTTACCGCGCGGGCGCGGAAGGTCTCGGAGAACGCGTGCGTGTCCATGTGGTACGCGTAAGATCCGTATCCGCGGTACTGTGCCTCGTCGTTCTTGAAGTCTCTCGACCAGGGCACCTTGTGGTGATCGCAGAGAAGGGAGTAGGAAGAAGCGAGATTGTGGAGAGGAATATCCTTTACGACCGCGTAGCTGACCAGACGATTGTATCCGGGAGAAACCCGAAACTCGAGTTTGGAGATATAGTCACCTCCATCCTGAAACGGATGATAGTAGACGTCACCCTTCCCCATCCAGTTTTCGAATCGTACGGCCAGCTTCACGCTGCCCCGAACCGCCTTGATGAAGGCAACGGGATCATATCCGATGGTGTTCAGAAACGCGAAGAAAAACGGGGTGAGCGCCTCTCCGACGCCCACCTTGGAGACCCTGGGTGACTCCACCAGGACAACTTCGAACCTCGTTCGGGCACGAAGAACGCTCGCGCACATCCACCCGGCGGTACCGCCTCCGACGACAACGACCTTCCGGACTGCCGTCCGTTCCCCGTCGCCCGGACTTTGCATTGCCACCGCCGCGCGCGTGCGCCAAGATGTTCTTCAGGATGTTGGATGTCTACACGTTAGGGGGGACCATGATGAAAGCACAATCGCTGACGCTGACCACCGCGCTGCTTCTCACGTTCCAGTCCCTGGCCGCCCAGGGCGTGGATATTGCCGTAGTCGGCGGAATGCTCATCGACGGCAACGAAGGGACCCCCATTCAGAACTCCGTGGTGCTGATCTCGGGTGACCGGATTACAGCGGTGGGTCAGGAGGGCACCACCCCCATCCCCGCAGGCGCCGAGATCATCGATGCGAACGGCAAGACCGTCCTCCCGGGGCTCATCGAGAGCCACGGACACCTCATGATCATCGGCCACGGGGAGTACTCGGAGTATTTTCCGCGCTACGAAGACCGGATTCTGGAGATCATGAGGCTGTCAGCGGAGCAGCTGATCCATGCGGGAGTGACGACGGTTCGGGACGTGGGAGCTCCACTCGAGCCGAGCGTTCAGGTTCGTGAAGAGATCAACTCGGGCAGGATCGTCGGTCCGAGGGTGTATGCCAGCGGTCCCTTCATCGTGCGCGACTTCGGCGAGTACGACGAGTACTTCCAGGTCAAGGTCAACAGCGTGGAGGAGGCCCGGCAGGCCGCGATCGACATCATCGAAGGGGGCGCCGATCTGCTGAAGCCCTGGGGCATCATCTATCCGGAGGATCTCAAGGTCATCGTGGAGGAGGCGCACAGGCGCGGAAAGACGGTGGCCACGCACGGAGGGGCGGTGGAGCGCATCCGTGCCGACGTGGAGGCGGGCGTCAACTCAATCGAGCATTTTCCGGGAGGTTCCAAGAACTACATCGAAGAGGAATCCATCCGGCTGATCGTCGATAGCGGCACCTGGATCGTGCCGTCCTGGAACGGAGGGCCCATCTACTACTGGACGCTTCAGTTCCCCGAGCGCCTGGACAACCCCCTGCTGAAGGAATTCCTGCCCGAAGACCTGTATGAGGATGTCCGGGGGTCGCTGGATCACTTCCAGAGGCTGGGATATTTCCGCGGAGGCAAGGGGAATCCCACGGCCTACCGGGACAAGCTCATGCAGCTGTACCACGCCGGAGCCAACATCGCCCTGGGAACCGATTCCGGTACGCCCATGAACTTCCACTACGAAGCGATGTGGCAGCAGATGAAGCTCTGGGTGGATTACGGCATGGATCCCATGCACGTGCTTGCCGCCGCCACCCGAAACGGGGCCGAGCTGCTCGAGATCGACGACGAACTGGGCACGGTGGAGCCCGGGAAGCTCGCCGACATCATCGTGGTCGACGGCAACCCCCTGATGGACATGATGGCATTGCGCAACCCGGTGCGTGTCATAAAGGGGGGAAGGGTTCTGAAGTAGGCTGTCGCGTGGGCCGCCGATCCGGGGATCTTCGAAGGCTTCCGCCCACGGCACTCACCTTCCCCACGGCGGAGGCGGAGCAGCCACGGTTTCCCCGAGGTCGAACTCGACACGGTAACGACGATCGGTTCCTGTGCGGTGGAAGCCATAGACGAAGCGATCATCCGATTCGAACGCCATGGTCCAGACGTTGGTGCCATCGGGATGCTCGAGTTCACCGGTTGGCCGGTCTGCCGGAAAGGCCTGCGACCGCGGCGTACCCGGCACCACGGTCTCGCCTCCATATCCGGAGTTGCTCTCCGGGGTGCCGTCTTCGTGACGGTGGTCGTGCGCCAGGGTCAGGGACGAGTCCAGGCGCGTGAGGACCCATGTGCGCGATCGGTTTTCGTCCACATGGAAGGGGATTCGAATCTCGTCCTCCCCGCATTCCATGACATGCATCACCAGATCCCTGCCCGCGACGACCGTGTCCCCTTCGGGAGCCAGCGTTGCCCGCCCGGCGTAGGCGGATCCGCAACGATCCAGCAATTCCTGCCAGAACGTGGCTTGACTGGTCCGGGAATCGGCATCCATGTCCTGCTCGCCGGCGCAGCTGCCCAGGCCCAGCGTGACGAGCACTGCGGCAAGACCGACCAACCGCCCGCGTGGCTTTCGATTCATCGTACTTTCTCCTGCCGAGCGCGAAACCACGGCTCGGTTGTAGTCTTCGGGTGCCGACCGGCTCAGGCTCCATCCTTTCCAGCGACCGACATGACTGTCAACCTGTGGCGGTTGCCGCGTGCGCCTCACCCCATCACTCTTCCCAGGCCATGAACCCACACCTGCCTGAGCGCGAGACGGCCACATGAGCCTGCACCACGGCCCTCGCCCGGCGATCCATCCAGGCGGACCGGTGACCCGGCTTCCGGTCTATTCCGAGGCTGGCGGGCGCAACGAGTCGACGCCGACCTCGGTCTGGTTCCACACCTTCGGCTGCCGGGCCAACCAGTACGACACCGAGCGCATGCGGCAGGAGCTGGAGCTCGGCGGGGCCCACACCGTCGTGCGGGCGAGCGAGGCCGACGTCCTGGTGGTGAACACCTGTACCGTTACCAACCAGGCGGATGCGGATGCGCGGCGGCTGGTGCGCCGGCTTCGTCGGGACAATCCGGGGGCGCGCATTGTGGTGGCCGGCTGTTCGGCCGCCCTGCGCGAGGACGACTACCGGGGCATGGCGGAGGTCGACGGGGTGGTGCCGGGGCAGGATCCGCGCGCCGTGGCGAACGAGCTGGTGGCCCTGGACATGGCGATCGGGCCGCCGCCTTCCACGGACGGACCGCTGCTGCGCAACGCCCGGGGCACGCGGGCGTGGCTCAAGGTCCAGGACGGGTGCGACCGCAAGTGCTCGTTCTGCGCGACCCGGCTGGCGCGCGGTGCATCCGTCTCCCGCCCGCCCGGGGATGTGGTGGCGGAGGCGCGCGCGCTGGCGCGCGTCCACCCCGAACTGGTGATCACCGGCATCCACATCGGACACTACGGAAGGGATCTGGAGCCGCGCACCACGCTCGCGGAACTATGCGCCCTCCTGCTCGAGGCCGTGCCCGCCCGCATCCGGCTCTCCTCGATCGAGGCGACGGAAGTCGATGACGCACTGCTGAGGCTGCTTGCCGGGCCCGGGACCCGGCTTGCCCCGCATCTCCACGTCCCCATGCAGAGCGGCTCGGACAAGGTGTTGCGCCTCATGCGCCGCTGGCACACCCGCGCGGCCTACCGCAAGCGCGTCCTCGAGATCGCGGATCGCATGGGGCCGCTCGGCCTCGGCGCCGACATCATCGTCGGCTTCCCCGGAGAGGGAGAGGCGGAGTTCGAGGAGACCCGCGCGCTGGTCGAGGAGCTCCCCTACACGTACCTGCACGTGTTCCCGTATTCCGTGCGTCCGGGTACGGCGGCCGCGGATCTGCCGGATCGAGTGCCGGGGGATGTCGCCGCCGGCCGCTCGCGGGTCCTTCGTGAGATGGTGCTGGCGAAGAACGAGCGCTACCGCCGCAGCCGTGCCGGAACCCGCGCCGACATCGTGGTGGAAGGCACGGGGGAGCGGATCGCCGGCGTCACCGGCGACTACCTGCGCACCCGCATCGATGGGCGGGCCAGGCCGGGAGACCGCTTCCGCTCCGTCCTGGAACTGCACGACGGAGAACTGGTCGCCGCGGTGAACTGATTCCCGGGGCAGGTCTGCCACCTCCACTTCCCGTCGTCGCCGCGAGACGATTCCGCCTCTCCCTGCTTCCGAGCCAGGCAACCCTTTCAGACGCGGGCTTCATCTCCTCATACGGGATGGGCAGTGGACCCGATGACGAGGAGGGGAGGGGATGAAGCCGCGAATTCTGATACCCGGGAAACGGTCCAGCATCGTGGCGGTCGGCTTGGCGGCGGCCCTGATGGCCGCGGGCCTCGCGGGCGGCGCGACTCCGGCCGTGGCGCAGGTCGACCTGGTCGGCACGGTACGCGATTCGGTCAGCACCGAAGTGCTGCCCAACGTGCTGGTGTCCGTGGACGACCATGCATTCCGCGTATTCACAAACGAGTTCGGCCGATTCGTCCTGATCGGCCTGCCTCGGGCGACGGACCGCGTCCTCCGGGTGGAGCACCTCGGGTACGAGACCCGGGAGATCGCGCTCGACGCTGACGCGGGCCGGGAGCTGACGATCCAGTTGATGCCCCGCGCCATCGAGATCGACGGCGTGACCGTGACCGCGACCACGGCGACCGACATCGTCGCCCAGGGAGAGGCGGCCGGACAGATCGCGCTCTCGCCCCAGAGGCTGGGGACCCTGCCTTCCCTGGGGGAGACGGACGTCTTCCGTACACTCCAGCTTCTTCCAGGCGTGAGCGGCACCAACGACGCCACCTCCGGGCTCTTCGTCCGTGGAGGCACGCCGGACGAGAACCTGGTGCTGCTGGACGGAATGACGGTCTACCACGTGGACCACTTCTTCGGGGTGTTCAGCGCCTTCAACTCGGACGCCGTCCAGGATGTGCGGCTGTTCAAGGGCGGTTTCCCCGCGCAATACGGCGGCCGCACCTCAAGCGTCGTCGAGATGGTCGGCAGGTCCGGCAACCCGGAAGAGTTCCGGATGTCGGGCGGCGTCAACATGCTGAGCGCCCGGGCGGTGACGGAAGTCCCGCTGGGCGGGAAGGGGTCGTGGCTGGTCTCGGCGCGCCGGTCCTACACGGATCTGGTGCGCACCGGCCTGTACGACCAGATCTTCGGAACGCTGGAGGGGGCGGACGACACGGGCACGGGCACGCAGGGGCCGGGTGGGGGGTTCAGGGGCGGTCTCGGCCGCTTCGGCAACGTCCAGCAGCAGACCTTCGAGCCCGACTTCTATTTCTACGACCTGAACTCGAAGCTCACCTTCCTTCCAACATCCGAGGACGTTCTCACACTCTCCGTCTATGGCGGGGAGGACCGCCTGGACAAGTCGACCCTGGGACAGGAGGTCACGACCCCCACGGGCGATACCCGGTTGACGCCCGACCGGGCCGACCTGTCCAACTGGGGCAACCGCGGCGTGAGCGGGCGCTGGGCCCGGCAGTGGGGCAGCCGGCTGGCCACGGACGCCCTGTTCGCGTACTCGCAGTACTTCTCCGAGGCGACGCTCGATGTGGCGTCGTCGCAGTTCGCTCGCGGATTCGACGAAGACAACCGCGTGAAGGACCTCACCGCCCGCCTGGACAACACCTGGCGGCCCTTGCCGTCCTCCGAGATCGGGTTCGGGGCCCAGTTCACCCGGAGCGACGTGGCCTATGCCCTCACCCGGCTGCGGGGCGACTCGGCCCAGACCCTGAACCTGGACGGCGAGAGCAACCTGACCGCCGGATATCTCCAGCATTCCTGGACGCCCTCCGCACGCGCGGACCTGACGGTGGGGCTTCGGGCGACCCACTACGACGGGACCGGGCAGACCTATTGGGAGCCGCGCGCCTCGGCCCGCTACTCCCTCACCGACCGACTCTCCCTCACCGGGGCCTGGGGCCGCTACAACCAGTTCGTCAAGCGGGTCGAGAACGAAGACATCCTGGAGGGAAGCCGCGACTTCTGGATTCTCGCCGGAGACAACATCGCGCCGTCGTCCGCCGAACACTGGATCGCGGGGATCGGCTACGAGAATGACGGCTACCTGTTCGACGTCGAGGCCTACGTCCGCGATCTGGGCGGCGTCTCGCAGTTCTCCACGCGGTCGCGGCGGGCTCCCGGCCAGCAACTCGCCGAACTGTTCTTCGAGGGCACCGGGACGGCCCGCGGCATCGAGCTGCTGGCGCAGAAAAAGCGCGGCGACCTCACCGGCTGGATCGGCTATACCCTGGCGAACGTCGAACACGAACTCACGGGGTTCAACGACGGGCTCCCGTACCCGGCGAGTCACGACCAGCGACACGAGGTGAAGGCCGTGGGCAGCTACCAGCTGGGGCGCTGGACGCTGACGGGGGGATGGGTGTACGGCTCGGGCCGGCCGTACACGGTGCCCGAAGCCCAGTACCCGATCACCCTGCTCGACGGGCGCACGCTCAACTACATCCACGTCGGCGAGAAGAACGGCGAGCGCCTGCCCGCCTATCACCGCCTCGATCTGGCCGCGAGCCGGCGCTTCGAGGTGCGCGAGTTCTTCTACGAGCTGAACCTCTCGCTCTTCAACGTCTACGGCCGCAACAACGTGTGGTATCGCCAGTTCGACCTGACCGACCTGCCGATGCTGGTCACGGATGTCACAACCCTCGGGTTCACCCCCAGCATCGGGCTCCGTGTGGGCTTTCGTTAGAGGAGAACGACCATGAGAATCAGAATCGCTCAATGCCTTGTCGCCGCCCTCGCGGGGGCGGTAGCCGCTGCCTGCGACTCCGACCTGGCCTTCGCGCCGGAGACACCCGATACCTTCGTCGTGCAGGCCTTCCTCTTCGCCGGAGAGCCCGTAACGGAGGTCGCCGTTGCCGGAGTGCTTCCCATCGACGCCGATTCCACCGCGGTGGCCGCCCCGATTTCGGACGCGCGGATCGCCATCTTCCGCGAGGGAGAACGGTTCGACCTGGTCCCCACCGGAGGCCAGCCGGGCCGTTACCACTATGCGGGCAACGACCTGACGGTCGAGGTGGGGGACATCTTCGCCCTGGAGGCTTCCTACGGCGACCGCACCGCGACCGCGGAGACGGTGGTTCCCGTGCCGCCCAACGGCCTGACACTGTCGGCGTCGCTCATGGCGCCTCCCGAATTCGGCTCTCGAGGCGGCGGCTTTCAACCCGGCGTGGAGGACGCCATGGTGGTGCGTTGGGAGAACTCCGGCTCCGCGTTGCACTTCGTCGTCGTCGACAATCTGGAGGCGGACCCTGCGCCGTTCGCCGAGAGCCCGTTCGGGGGAGGCTTCACCAGACGTTTCATTCAGCGCCCGACAGTCGCGGACAGTACGCTCCTGAGCGCTCGGTCGCTCACGTACTACGGCCTTCATCGCATCAGGCTCTATCGGGTCAACGAGGAATACGCGGAGCTGTACGAGGGCCTCAACCAGGACTCGCGGGACCTGAACGAGCCGCCCTCGAACGTGCGGGGCGCGCTGGGCGTGTTCTCGGCGTTCAGCGCCGACAGCGCCTTCTTCGAGGTGCGGTGACGGAGTCCCGAAGAGTGATTGAACGGCATCCGGGGCCCTGGTTCCGTCGTCGCGCACGGTGCCCTCCTCACGGGCAGCCTTGTCGCGCGGCGCGGGATGCGTCCATCATTAGGTATGAAGGGACGGTTTTCACATCCGGTGTCGCGGCGGGGAAGGAGTGCGCGCGAGACGCATGCGGGTTCGCCGGATGCGCATTTCCCGAGGCTTTTCGGTTTTCTGCCGATGGTTTTCGTGCTGGCGGCGACCGCACCCGGACGGCTCACGGGCCAGGAGGAGGCCGCGATCGTGCGCCAGGCGCTGCGGTGGTCAGTGGAAACGAGCCTGGGGTCGCGTCTGGTGGGCACCCTCTACGACGAATTCGTCACCCGGAAGACCCTCGCCGACCTGCCGAGCCATACGCGATGGACGGAGACGACCCGCTTTGGCCCGGAGGCGCGCGTCGTCCTGCGCCACAATCCGGTCGGAGGCGCCGGGCTCTATCTGACCGTGCTCGCCGGTCACGCCGGAACTCGTGCCCACTATTCCGGCGCGCTCTCCCCGCCGGAGGACATCTCGCGCAGCACGAGCTACTTCGGCGCGGGCTTCGGCATCGGCATGAAGCTGTCGGAGTGGGACCGGGGACGAGGCCTGCTGGCCTACAATCTGGGAGCCACCGCGCTGACCCAGACCATCGATCTCTCCGCAGGTCATCGCGACGCCTTCGCACAGATGGACGTCCGCGCCCCGGGGGAAGCGATCCAGTGGAGTTCACGCAGATCCACCTCCTGGGGACTGGACATGGGGGCAACACTGCGCATCCCGATCGGCGAAGACTCGGCTTTCCGCTTCACCTTCCGCGACCTGGTCATACCGGTCAACACGGCTCAGATCGCGGCTCAGGAACGGAGTGACGTCCGAGCCTTGTCGAGCGAGCGTGTCACCTTCAGCCTGGCGCCATACACCGCCCATCAGCTCAGCCTGAGCGTGGGCTTCGAGTACGTCTTTTCCTGGGCGGATCCGCGCAGGGATGTCAGGCGCGTGCTCCCGCAGCGGGTCGAGGTCGCCGTGGTGGACCCGGTGGTCGAGAACGCGCTCGCGGTCGCGGCGGAGGGGGACACCGCCCGGGCGATCGGGTCTCTGGAACAACATGTCGCGCTGGCGCCCCGGGACGCGTTGGCATGGCGTGCGATGGCACTGATGCAAGCCTCGCGCGCCGAGTTCGATCCCACGGCGCGCGACGGCACCCTGGCCAACCTCGAGCGCGCCCTCAACATGAATCCGGGAGACACGGAACTCCTGCGGGCCTACGGGCGCATTCGCGGCATGGTGCAACGGGAGGGAAGGGTCCCGGCAGCGGTGGAAGTGCGCAGACTCGAACTTTCCAGGCTCGTTGTCGTAAGCGGAAGCGACGGCAGCCTGCGGCTTTCCTGGGCCGCGCGCGGGCTCGGGCCCGCCGCCGGGGGAGGATACCGGTATGGGGCGATGGTGGAGGTGTTCGACGCCGCCGGCCGGATGATACCCGTCCGTAGCGGGCTGGACGACGCCCGGGTGGACTCCGAGGGTCGCCTGGTCGTTGAAGGCCAGGGAGACCGGCTTCCCCTGCCGCTCGCCCTGGACCTCTTCCTCGTCCGACCCGAACCCGGTATCTATTCGGTCCGTGTACGACTGACCGATCTGGAGTCGGGGGCCGCGGTCGAGACCAGTGAAGGCTTCGAGATCCCCCGGAGCTGAATCGAGGCCCGGGTCCCCTGAGATGAACGAGCACCGACCGCCCTACCTCGCCGCCGTCATCGCCGGCGCCGCGATCTTCCTGCTCTACGTCGTCACGCTCGCCCCAACCACGGCGTTCTGGGACACGAGCGAGTACATCGCGACCGGATACATCCTCGGCATCCCGCATCCGCCCGGCAATCCGCTGTTCGTGGTGCTGGCGAGGGTGTGGATCATCCTGCTTGCGCCGCTGGGCCTGCCGGTCGCGGTTCGCGTGAACCTGCTGGCCGCCTTCACCTCCGCGGCCGCCAGCGGCTTCTTCTTTCTGGTGGCGCACCGCATCGTGTGGGGGTTGCTCCGCGACCACCGGCGGGCGCTGGCGGGAGCAGCCGCGAGCGCGCTGCTGGGGGCCACCGCGTTCACCGTGTGGAACCAGTCCGTGGTCAACGAGAAGGTGTACACGGTCAGCGTGCTGGTGATCGCGGCGGTGACCTGGCTGGCGGTCCGCTGGAAGGACCGGCGCGACCAGCCCGGGAGCGCGCGCCTCCTGCTGGTGGCCGGCTACCTCATGATTCTGGGCTGGTCGAACCATACCATGTCGCTCCTGCCCGTCCCGGCCCTGGGTTTCCTGCTCCTCATGACGGCCCCGCGAGTGCTCCTGCGGCGCGACCTGTGGGTGCGCGCGATCCCTCTGGTCGTGGTCGGCCTCTCGTTCAACGTCTTTCTGCCGATCCGTGCCGCCCAGCGCCCGGTGATCAACGAGGGCGATCCGCGCTGCGAGTCCGCGGGCGAAGTCGCCTCCGCCGTGCTGACGGCCGGCAACACCGGATGCACGAGGCTCGCTTCGGTTCTCCAGCGGGACCAGTACGCCCCGCCGCCGCTGAGCCAGCGCCAGGCGCCGCTGGCCGCGCAGTTCCAGCACTACTTCCAATACTTCGACTGGCAGTGGGCGCGGGGGCTGGACCCGTCTTCCGTGCCCAGCCCCGAGCGAGCTCCCGTCACCGGCCTCTTCCTGGCCCTGGGGCTTTTCGGGCTGTGGGTGATCTGGCGGGTCGACCGAACCCTCTTCGCCTACATGGGGACCTTGACGGCGACCGTTACGGTCGCGCTGGTGATCTATCTGAACTTCAAGTACGGCTATTCGCTGGCGCCGGAGATCGCCGACCCGGAACTGCATGAAGTGCGCGAGCGGGACTACTTCTACATCGCCGGGTTCATCGTCTGGGGCGTCCTGGCGGGGGTAGGGCTCGCTGGCGTGTGGCACACCGTCACGCGGCACTTGAAGTGGCGCGTACCGGCCGCGACGAGTGCTCGGGCGGGAGGGGGGATGGCAGTGCGCGCGCGCGTGCGGGTCGTCGTCGTGAGGGCGGCACTGGTGGTGGCGGCCAGCCTGGTCCTGCTGGTCGCGCTGATCCCCCTCGCGGCGAACTGGCGATGGGCGAGCCGCGCGGGGGACTATGCCGCCCGCGACTGGGCGTACGATCTTCTGCAGAGCGTCGAGCCCTACAGCGTGCTCTTCACCAACGGGGACAACGACACCTTCCCGCTCTGGTATCTGCAGGAGGTGGAGGGCATCCGCCGGGACGTCACCGTCATCGTCGGGCAATACCTGTACACCCAGTGGTACCCCCGGCAGCTGCAGGAACTCACCCAACCCGGGCGCCAAAGGCCCTTCGAGCCCGACGAGCGGGTGGCCGGGCTGTATCGCAAGGCCGACCCGCCCACCCGCTCCGTCCTCTCGCTCGCGCCCCCGGACATCGACCAGATCCAGGGAGCCCAGACCCCGCAGGACGCGAACGTTCGCCTCGGATCCCTGGTGGTCCAGTATCCGCGCGGCACCTATCTGAGCCGCGGCGACCAGGTTTCGCTGGCGATCATTCGCGACAGCATTTTCGAACGCCCCATCTACTTCGCGTGGACGGGAGGGATCATCCGGGCGCTGGGGCTGCAGGACTACGGGGTGCGTCAGGGGCTCGCAACGCGGCTGGTCCTGCGAGACCTCGATACCGACGAGCGCTTCGTCAAGGCCAGCGACGCGCTGGGAGGGGAGTGGATGGACCTGGAGCGCACCCGGCGGCTCTCGAGCGAAGTCATGATGGCCCGCGGCCTGCGCTATCGCGACATCTGGACCGACCGCAGCACCCTCAACATCCCCTACTATTACTTCCACTTCAGCCGGCTGCTCTTCGACCTGGGATCCGCCGCCGGGCTGCCCGCGGAGGAACTGGCTCGCTACCGCAACGACATGGAGGGGTTCGGCGTCACCATGCGAGGGGGATACCGGGCGCTTCCCGAGCTGGAACGGGAGTCCGGATGAAGGTGGACGCCCCAGGAGGGCGCCGGATCCCCGCGGCCGGGGCTGCGGACCGGCTGTCTCCGCCGGAACTGCTCCGTTACGCCCGACACCTGGTGCTGCCGGAAGTCGGCCTGGCAGGGCAGCGGAGGCTCAAGTCCGCCCGGGTACTGGTGGTGGGCGCGGGAGGGCTGGGTTCCCCGGTGGCCCTCTACCTGGCCGCGGCGGGTGTGGGAACGCTCGGCCTCGTGGACTTCGACCACGTCGACGCCACCAATCTCCAGCGCCAGATCCTGCACGGGGAGTCCGATGTCGGCCGGTCCAAACTCGATTCGGCCCGCGACCGCCTCGCCGAGACCAATCCCCATGTCGAGGTCATCGCCCATCAGGCCAAACTGAACAGCGGCAATGCCTTGTCGGTGATGGCCGGCTACGATGTCGTCGTCGATGGCACCGACAACTTCCCGACGCGATACCTGGTCAACGACGCCTGCGTGATGCTGGCCAAACCCAACGTGTACGGCTCCGTGCACCGGTGGGAAGGGCAGGTGTCGGTGTTCGCGACCAAAGACGGTCCCTGCTACCGCTGCCTCTTTCGTGAGCCCCCGCCCCCGGGCCTGGTACCCAACTGTGCCGAAGGAGGGGTGCTGGGGGTCGTCCCCGGCGTCGTGGGGTCCCTGCAGGCGCTGGAAGCGGTGAAGCTCATCCTCGGACAAGGAAGTCCTCTCGCCGGACGGCTGCTCATTTTCGACGGCCTGGAGCTGGAGTGGCGCGAGATTTCCATCCGGCCCGATCCCGCGTGTCCGGTGTGCAGCGACCACCCCACCCAGACCGAACTCATCGACTACGAACTCTTCTGCGGCGTGAAGCCGGAGGCGGACCCCATGACCCTGCCCGGAAACGAGGAAGCCCGTGAATCGTCGGGCCCTGGAAGCATCGACGTGCTCGAGGCGAGTGCCCTGCTGGGCAGCGAGGCCCCCCCGTTTCTCCTGGATGTGCGCGAGGCCTACGAGTGGGAGATTTCGAATCTCGCGCCGCAGGGGGCGGTGCTGATTCCGATGGGCGATGTGGGCTTCCGCCTCGATGAGGTCCCGCGTGATCGGGAGATCATCGTCCACTGCCGCACCGGCGTTCGCAGCGGAGACGTGGCGAACCAGCTCTGGCGGGCGGGCTACCGGCGGGTGTTGAATCTGGAGGGGGGGATCAACGCCTGGGCGCGAGAGGTGGACACCGCGCTCCGGATGTACTGAGCGAGCCGGAAACCAGCGCGTCCCTGGATCGCTTCGAGTCTGCCGGGCAAGCCTCAGAACCGGGCGAGTGCCCGGATTGCCTCAAGCACGTCCGGAACCTGGGGCAGGATGGCTTCCTCGAGCTGAGGCGCGTACGCGACCCAGCAGTCCTTGGAGGCGATCCGCCGCACAGGGGCGTCCAGCCAGGGGAAAAGCTCATCGGCAACACGGGCCGCGATCTCCGCGCCGTAGCCCCAGGAGAGGCCGTCCTCGTACGCGACCAGCACGCGATTCGTCTTTCGGACCGAAGCGGCGATCGTGTCCATGTCGAAGGGCGACAGGCTGCGCAGATCCACGATCTCGGCTTCAACGCCGTCCTCTTCCGATGCCAGACGGGCCGCGTCCATACTGCGCTTCACCAGTGCCCCGCAGGTGACGATGGTGAGGTCCGAGCCCGGTCGCGCGATCTGCGCCTTGCCGAACGGGATCATGAAGTCCGGCCCGGGCTCGCGGCTCTTGTTGTACACCTGGCGGTAGAGGTGCTTGTGCTCCAGGAACATCACCGGATCTTCCGAGCGGATCGCCGTGCGCAGCAGCCCGCTCGCGTCCAGCGCGTTCGCGGGCAGGACGACGCGGAGTCCCGGGGTGTGGGTGAAGATCGACGCGCCCGTCTGCGAGTGGTAGATGCCGCCTCCCTTCAGGTAGCCGCCGAAGGGGGCGCGGATCACCACGGGCGCCGCGAATGCGCCGTTGGAGCGGTAGCGTACGGTGGCCAGTTCGTTGCGGATCTGCATGAACGCCGGCCAGATGTAGTCGAAGAACTGGATTTCGACGACGGGCTTGAGTCCGCGCGCCGCCATCCCGATCGCGCGCCCCACGATGTTGGCCTCGGCGAGCGGCGAGTTGAAGACGCGGTCGCTGCCGAAACGCCTCTGGAGTCCATGCGTCACCTTGAAGACGCCACCCTTGCCCTGCACCCGTTCGAGGGCCTCCTCGCGCGACGCGTCGGCCACGTCCTGGCCGAACACGACGATGCGCGGGTCACGCTCCATCTCGTCGCCCAGGCAGCGGTTGATCAGGTCTACCATCGTCAGCTTCTTGCCCCCCGCTTCGAAATCCGCTGAGGCTTCCGTGTCGAATCTCGATTTCGTAGGGGGCGCGGTCTCGGAATAGAGGTTCGTGAGCGCCCGCTCGGGGGGTGGCTGGGGATGGCTCATCGCTTCGCGGGCAGCCTCTCGGACCGCGACATCCGCGGCCGCCTCGATACGGTCCAGTTCCTCCGCGGTGCCGACCTTGAGGTCGAGAAGCAGTTGGCGGGTCCGGGTCAGCGGATCCCTTTTCTCGTCGGCAGACCGCTCCTCCGGCGTCCGGTACATGCGCTCGTCATCGGACATCGAATGCGAGTAGGGACGGATGGTGTACGCGTGCACCAGCGCCGGCCCCAGTCCCTGCCGGCAGTGGCGCACGGCGGCACGGCTCGCCTTGTAGCTGTCGATGACATCCGTGCCGTCGCATTCCACGACGAAGAGGTCGGGGAAGGAGGAGGTCAATCTGGAGATGCTGCCGCCGGCGGTCTGTACCTCCACCGGCACCGAGATGGCGTAGCCGTTGTCCTCGATCAGGAACAGAACGGGCAGCTTGAGCGTGCACGCGGTGTTGAGTGCCTCCCAGAACTCGCCTTCCGAAGTAGCGCCGTCGCCCGCGGAGACGAGCACGATCTCGTCTTCCTCGACCTGTCCGATGCGCGCGCGCATTTCGGGGAGCCGGGTGCCGCGGTATCCGCCTTCGGCGCAACCCACCGCCTGCAGAAACTGCGTTCCGGTAGGGGATGACATGCTCGTGATGTTGAGCCGCGGATCGCAGAAGTGGCAGGGCATCTGCCGGCCGCCGGAAGCGGGATCGGCCTCGGCGCCGAAGGCCTGCAGGAAGTGCTCGAACGGGGTTTGCCCCAGCCCGAGTGACAGCGCCCGATCGCGATAGTAGAGAAAGAACCAGTCGTGGGCCGGCTTGAGGTGGGCGGCCATCGCCACGCCGATGGCCTCATGGCCCGCGGCGGAGATCTGGAAGAAGGTCTTGTTCTGCCGCTTCAGGGTGATCTCGCGGTCGTCGATGTGCCTCGACGTCACCATGAGGCGGTAGCAGTCGAGCAGTCGCTCCGCCGTGATAGGAAGCGATTTTGCGACAGAATCCCTTGAAGTTGCGACAGAATCCCTTGGGTGTGCGACAGAATCCCTTGAGCTTCCGACAGATTCCCTCACTGTCTCGGCACTTGCCGCTTTGGGAGCCGTGCGGGTGTCAGGTACCATTGGCATGTTGTGGGCGCTGCCCTGCAGGAGTGACAACGCAGGCGAGGAAGCGCGGGGTCCGAACAAGGCTCGGCATGGGCTCGGGTTCAGCCCTTCCTGCGTCCCTGCCCGGGTGAGCGACAGGCGTAACCGAATCCCCAACAACATAGCCGTGCCCGCCGACACGGTCCAACCGCGGCCTTTTCCCGAGTGGTCTCTCAGCGCGCCCCGGCGGCATCGAGCTGCTCGGCCAGCGCGCGCGGATCACCGACGGGGTGCTGGCAGGCGTAATTGTGGCAGACGTGCGCGCGTGGCTGTTCCGCACCCGCCCCGCCCCCGACGAGGCGCCAGGGAGCGCGCGGGGTCTCTCCGGTTCCGTCGCCGGTGACGAGCCGGTCGGGGAGGTAGCGGGCATGAGCCTCCAGCAGAAGCGCTCGCGTGGCGTCGTCGTCGGGATCGCCCTCGATCACCACTTCGACGCCCGGCCGGTCGAAGGCGTCGGCCACCGCGAGCAGCCGGCCGTACGCGCTGGGGAAGCGCTCCATCGAAGAGGCCTCGCCGGCCAGAATCGCCTCTGCCAGAGCGCGATGATCGCCGCGGTCCAGCAGCCGGCCGAGCCGCAGCAGAACCTCGGCCGCCAGAGAGTTGCCGGCCGGGGTGGCGTTGTCGGTGGCATCGCGGGGGCGCACCACCAGCGCCCTGTCCGCCTTGTGCGTGTCGTAGAAGAGGCCGTTGCGGCGGTCGAGGAATCCGCCCACGAGCGCCTCCGCCAGCTCGACTGCGCGATCGAGCCACACGGCCTCCAGGGTCGCTTCGTGCAGCGCCAGGAACGCGCCCGCCATCGAAGCGTAGTCCTCCAGGAACCCGCCTACCGGCGAGGGACGCTCCCTGTGGCTGCGACGCAGGCGGCCCTCCCGCCAGAGTTCGGTCATGATGAACTCTCCCGCCTGCCGGGCCGCGTCGACGTACTCGCGCCGTCCGAGGGCTGCGCCGGCCTCCGCCAGCACGCGAATCGCGAGTCCGTTCCAGGCCACGATGATCTTGTCGTCCCGGAACGGGGGCTCGCGCCGCGACCGGGCCTCGAGCAGAACCGCCGATGCCCCCGCCAGCACGCCGTTCAATTCAGCCGGCGTGAGCCCCTCCGCCCGCGCGACCGACTCCGGATCGTGCGGCAGATGGAGGATGTTGCGGCCTTCGAAGTTGCCGGCCGGGGTAACGTCGTAGCAGCGGCGGAAGAGGCGGGCCGCGGGCGGTTCGAGCAGTTCGTCGATCTGGTCGGCGGTCCAGATGTAGAAGAGCCCCTCCTCTCCCTCCGAGTCGGCGTCTCGCGCGGAATAGAACCCCCCCTCCGGCGAGCGCAGATCGGTGAGCATGTAGGCAAGGGTCTTTTCCGCAACCGCGAGAAACTCCGCGTCACCCGTGTACAGGTGCGCCTGGAGGTAGGCGCTGGCCAGCAGGGCGTTGTCGTAGAGCATCTTCTCGAAATGCGGCACCAGCCAGCGCGCATCGACGGCGTAGCGGTGGAATCCCCCGCCCAGCTGATCGTGAATGCCTCCGCGCGCCATCCCGCGAAGCGTGTGCGTCGCCATGGCGAGCAACTGCTCGTCGCCCGAGGCCCGATGGACCCGCAGCATGAGCTCCAGCACCATCGGCTGCGGAAACTTGGGCGCGCGTCCAAAACCACCGTGCATCGGGTCGTAGCTGCGAGCGATGTTGTGGCAGGCCGTCCGGGCCAGCTCCGATCCGGCCTCCCGGCGGCCGGCCGATGCGGGTGCGACATCCGGAGGCGACATGGAACGCTCGAGAAGGCCGTGCATCCGGCTTGCGGCTTCCTGCACTTCGGCCTTTCGTCCCGTGTACGCGCGCGCCGCCGCCTGCAGGACTTGGCTGAACGACGGCATGCCGTGCCTGGGCTCCGGCGGGAAATAGGTTCCGCCGTAGTAGGGCAACCCCTGCGGGGTCAGAAACGCGGTCAACGGCCACCCTCCCTGCCCGGTGATGCTCTGGACGGCGCGCATGTAGATCGCGTCCAGGTCGGGCCGTTCCTCGCGATCGACCTTGATGTTGACGAAGTGCCTGTTCATGAGCTCGGCCGTGCCCTCGTCCTCGAACGACTCGCGTTCCATGACGTGGCACCAGTGGCAGGCCGAGTATCCGATGGAGAGGAGGATGGGCCGATCCTCGTCGCGTGCGCGGGCAAGTGCTTCGTCGCCCCATGCATACCAGTCCACGGGGTTAGCTGCGTGCTGGAGCAGATAGGGGCTGGTTTCGAGCGCGAGCCGGTTGCCTGCGGGATGGACGGAGTCCGGCGATGGCTGGCCGGACGAATCAGGTCGGGCAGGGGGCGTGTCGGTCATTTCTGTTCGATGCCAAGGGGGGTTGGAGGAGGGTCGGCGACCGGCGCGGTACCGGGCGAGACCGCCGGCCTGGCCAGGCGCCGCAGGTCCTGCGCTCCGCGTGGCCGTATCCGGGAGAGCGGGAAGGCCCGGCCTGACTCCACATCTGCCCGGGTGATGGCGCGGCTGACGATCGCGGCAGGGCGCACGTCTACCCGCCCGCGCCGTCCGTCCGCGCCGCCAGGTCGCGCATCACCTCAAGAACCTGCTCGCGGAAGGCGCGCGCGCGCTCCAGCACCGCCGGCTCGTCCACCGTCAGCACTT
Organism: Longimicrobiales bacterium; assembly: GCA_965232315.1. Classification (GTDB taxonomy): domain Bacteria; phylum Gemmatimonadota; class Gemmatimonadetes; order Longimicrobiales; family Gaopeijiaceae; genus BD2-11. The sequence goes on from CBDDPN010000014.1 coordinate 269,025, forward strand.
CCCCGTCGCGCACCACCACGCGTCCGTTCACCAGCACCGTCGAGACGTCGCTTCCGCGGGTGGCGTAGACGAGATGCGAGTAGACGTTGTAGAGCGGGGTGAGCCCGGCGCGGCGGGTGTCGACCAGAACGACGTCGGCGCGCTTCCCCGGCTCCAGCGAGCCGATCCGGTCGTGCAGGGCGAGGACCCGTGCGCCGCCCATGGTGGCCAGGCGGAACACGGTTTCGGCGGGGAGCGCGGTGGGATCGGCTGCCGCGAACTTGTGGATCTTGGCCGCCATGTCCATCTCGTCGAAGAGGTCCAGGTCGTTGTTGCTGGCGGGGCCGTCGGTCCCGAGGCCCACCGGGATGCCGGCGGCCAGCGCCTCGACGACCGGCGCCGCCCGGGCGATGCCCAGCTTCATGTTGCTCTGGGGGTTGTGCGCGATGCCGGCTCCCCCCGCCGCGATCCGCGCGATGTCCTCGTCGGTGAGGTAGATGGAGTGGGCGAGCACCGTGCCGGGCCGCAACGCGCCGATGGACTCGAGCGCCTCCACGACCCCCATTCCCGTCCGTTGCCTGGCGATCGCAGACTCACTCGCATCCTCGGCGGTGTGGATCTGAAACGGAGCCCCGTGGTCGTTGGCCAGCTGAACGGCGGCCGCTACGTCGTCGAGAGAAGTCGTGTAAAGCGCATGGGCGGCCACGCCCGGGACCAGGGTGGGGTGGTCACGGTACCGTACCATGAACTCCGCGGCGTCCGCGAGCGAGGCCTCGGGGGACGGATAGTCCGGGGCGGGAAAGCCGATCACCTGCGGGCCGAGCACGGTCCGGATGCCGGCATCGATGGTGGCCCTCGCCCCGTCCTCCCTGAAGTAGTACATGTCGGCGAAGGTGGTCGTCCCGCTCTTGAGCATCTCGATGCACGAGAGCAGCGTTCCCCAGTAGACGAAGTCGGGACTCACCAGCGCCGCCTCGGCCGGGAAGATATGCTCCTCCAGCCAGGTCATCAGGGGCAGGTCGTCGGCGAGCCCCCTGAGGAGCGACATGGCGGCGTGGCCGTGGGTGTTGACCAGCCCGGGAACCACCAGATGCCCGGTCGCGTCGATGACCTGGACGCCGGTGGGCCGGGGATCGGTGGCGGACAGGACGCGGGCAATGCGATCGCCCTCCACCAACAGGGCGCCTTCCTCGAGCACGGTCCCGGCGTCGTCCATGACCACGACCGTGCCGCCGTCGATCAGCAGCCGTTCGTCGGCCCCGGTCTCGGGCGCGGCGGTACACGCGGCGGTGAGCACGGCGGCCATCAGCGGCGTCGGCGTTCGGAACCGGGCATGCGAAGCCCGGCGGTCTGCGGCTGGCGTCATTTTGCGTTCCTCCCGGAACCGCGTTTCTCTTATCGCGACGATCCAGACCCAAGATACCCGAAACCCCCTCTTCCCGGACAACCGGGATCCATTGCGGGACTCCTCCGTTCCGAACACACGCAGGGTTGAATTCCACCATGCACTCCCCCATCTGGAAGCCGTCGCGGGCGCGGCGCAACGCGGCCAACCTCACCGATTTCCGCACGTTTCTGGAAGGGCGGGGGCACGCTCCCGGCTCCGGCTACGAAGCTCTGTGGCGTTGGTCGCTGGCGGATCAGGCCGCATTCTGGGACGCGTTCTGGGACTGGAGCGGTGTCGTGGGAGACAAGGGCGACCCGGTGCTGGAGGAAGGCCCCGAGCCGATGCGGACGCGCTATTTTTCCGGGGCTCGACTCAACTTCGCGGAGAATCTCCTTCAGCGGACCGACTCCGGCCCCGCCATCATCGCGTACTCGGAGAGCGGCCCGGCGCAGACTCTGTCGTGGGCTGAACTCCGTGACCTGGTGTCGCGCGTGGTTCAGGCCATGCAGGACGACGGCATTCGCCCCGGAGACCGCGTGGCGCTGCTCCTCCCCAACCTGCCCGAGGCGATCGCGGCGGTGCTGGCGGCGGCGAGCCTGGGGGCGGTCACCGCCAGCGCGTCCCCGGACTTCGGCGTGGACGGCGTGGTGGACCGATTCGGCCAGATGGCGCCCCGGCTCCTGATCGGCATCGACGGCTACCGGTATGCGGGCAGGTGGTATCCAACGATGAACAAGCTGGCCGGCGTGGTGGCCCGTCTCCCCTCCGTGGAGCGCACCGTGGTCGTGCGGGCCCGGCATCCGGGGGCGGCGGACGCTGCTGCACCGGATGGGTCAGCCGACCTTCCGGGAGGGATCGACTTCGCCGACTTCATCGCGCCATACCAGCCCGCCGGGATCCCCTTCGCCCGGCTTCCGTTCGCACATCCGCTCTACATCCTGTTCTCGTCGGGCACCACGGGTCCGCCCAAGTGCATCGTCCACGGCGCCGGAGGCGTCCTGCTGCAGCATAGGAAGGAGCAGCAGCTGCACGCCGACGTCAAGGCGGATGACCGGGTGTTCTACTTCACGACGCTGGGATGGATGATGTGGAACTGGCTCGTCTCCATTCTGGCTTCGCGCGCCACCGTGCTCGTCTATGACGGCTCGCCTTCGTTCCCCGGCCACGAGGTTCTGTTCGACTTCGCCGACGCGGCCCGGATGACCCATTTCGGGACCTCCCCGCGCTACATCGCCGGTTTGCGCACGTCCGGCGCGCGTCCGCGGAGGAGCCATGCCCTGACCTCGCTCCGCACCGTGCTTTCCACCGGGTCTCCCCTTGACGCGGAGGGCTTTCGATACGTCCACGAGCATGTGAAGCGCGATGTGCATCTGGCCTCGGTGTCGGGGGGGACGGACCTCTGCGCCTGTTTCGTGGGCGGTTTGCCGACCCGGCCGGTGTTCGCCGGGGAAATCCAGGGACCCGCGCTGGGGATGGCCGTGGAGGTGTACGACGACGAAGGCCGTCCTCTCCGGCGGGGAAAGGGGGAGTTGGTGTGCACGCGTCCGTTTCCGTCCATGCCGCTCGGCTTCTGGGGGGACGAAGGCGGGAGGCGGTACCATGAAACCTACTTCCGGCGGTTTCCCGGCGTCTGGCACCACGGCGACTACATCGAGACGACCTCCAGTGGAGGGTACGTCATTCACGGCCGCTCCGACGCGACGCTGATCGTAGCTGGCGTGCGCATCGGGACGGCGGAGCTGTACCGGGTCGTGGAAGCTCTGCCCGAGGTGCGCGAGGCGATCGCCATCGGCCAGCGCCGCCCCGGGAGCACGCGCATGATTCTCTTCGTCCGCCCGCGCGCCGGAACCATCCTGGACGCGCCCCTGCGCGCCCGGATCCGTGCCGCGCTGCGGAAGCGGGCCAGCCCTCGTCACGTTCCGGCGAAGATCCTCGAGGTATCCGACATCCCGCGCACGCGAAGCGGGAAGATCGTCGAACTCGCGGTGAGAGCCGTGGTCCATGGCGAAGAGGTCGGGAACCGTCAGGCGCTGGCCAACCCGGAAGCACTCGAACAGTTCAGGAACCGGCCGGAGCTGGCCACTTGATTCCCGGGGTTAGATTGGAGTCGTCGACCGTCCACGATTCGCATCCGGAGCAGCGACACGCCTTGGGGATCTACCGGAGCCTGTTCATGCTGGCGATCCGCCGCCCGTCGTTGATCCCGGCGCTGATCGGAGCGGGATGGGCGTTTCGCCGCCGGGACTGGTATCGCCGGCCTCCTTTCCTGCCGCTCCCATCCGCCTCTTTTCTGCGCTGGAGAGTGGAGACGGCCTACGGTGATCCCGACGCCCAACCTCCCGGTGACGAGATGGAGCGCTTTCTTCGCTGGGCCCGGCGCATGCGGCGAGGCCGGTGAAGGGAAGCGGGCAGGGTGACGGCGGCATGAGCAGGCGTACGCGCATCACGATCGCCGCCGTCACCTTCGTGGTCGCGGCGGTGCTGGTGTCCTCCACGGTCGGTCGAGCCCTCTACGCCGGCCGCACGCCCGGCCTGGGCTCCTTCGTCCTCGTCCACTTCGCCGGATACCTCTTCTTCCTGCTCATGCCGGTCGAGGCGCTCGTTCCCTACTATCAGGCCGAGGGGCATGCGGGCGGCCTGCTGGTTCTTCTGGCAGTGCTGACCGCGCTGGCCGCCCAGACCATCGACTACTGGATTGGCCGGTCGGTGGGTAGCGGGATGCTGGAGGACTTTCTGGGACCGGGGCGCTACAGGAAATTCAGCGGCCTGATCGGGCGCTGGGGCAACTTGGCGATTCTCACCTTCAACCTGTTTCCACTCTCATCCCCGAACATGCTCCTCGTTGCCGGCATGTCCCGGTTCGGCGCCGTCCGCGCACTTGCCTGGAGCGCCGCGGGACTGATCGCAAAATACCTCGCCATCGTCTACCTGTTCGATGTCCTGAGCGCGGATTCCGGATGATGCGGTCCCGGCGGTTTCGCCCTGCATGCGGGGATGCGCGCCTCCGCGTGGTTTCCGGTCCATGTTGAGCGTCGCGATCACCGGCAACATCGCTTCCGGGAAATCCGCCGTGCTGCGGGCCTGGGCCCGGGAGGGGGTACCGGTGATCAGCGCCGATGAACTGGCGCGCGAAGTCGTGCAGCCGGGAACGGACGGGCTCCGTGAGGTGGCGCGGGCGTTCGGGACGGATGTGCTTGCGCCGGACGGTACGCTCGACCGGGCACGTTTGCGGGATCGCGTCTTCCGCGATGAAGCGGCCCGGCGGCTGCTTGAATCGCTGCTGCATCCCGGAATCCGGGCGCTGCGTGCCCGGTGGCTGCTGGATCAGCAGCATCGCGGAGAGGAGCTCGTGGCCGCCGAGATCCCGTTGCTGTTCGAAACGGGCTATGCTCTCGGCGTGGACCTGACTATCGTTGTGCACGCGTCGGCGTCGGTCCGTTTGGACCGCCTGGTGCGCTTCCGTGGCCTGGGAGTGCGGGAGGCGTCCAGAATCATGGCCGTCCAGAAGGACGCGCATGAAACGCTCGAGGCGGCGCACCATGTGATCCGGAACGAGGGAAGCCTTGCCGAGCTCGAGCGTGGCGCGCTGGAACTCCTCGCCGAACTGAGAACGCGGATTCAGGGAGAGCGGGAATGACGATGGCGGAAAACCGACTTCTGCGTATCGACATGCATGTGCACACGCACGCTTCCTGGGATTGCCTGAGCGATCCCGACAGGGTGGTCCGCCATTCGCTCGATCGGGGCATGGACCGGATCGCGATCACGGACCACAACCGGGCTTGGGCTGCGAGGGCGATGGCGCGTCGGTATCCGGACCAGGTCATTCCCGGCGAAGAGGTCAAGACGGCGGAGGGAATCGACGTCATCGGCTTGTATCTGAAGGAGGAAATCCCCGAGGGAACGCCCGCCAGGCAGGTGTGCGCCGAGATTCGCAAACAGGGCGGACTGGTCTACATTCCGCACCCGTATGCCCGCGGCAAGGGCGGCGGCGGTCGCTACGCGGAAGAATTGGCGGAGCAAGCCGACATCATCGAAGCCTTCAACGCCAGATTGCACAACATGGCGCTCAACCAGGCGGCCGCCGATCTGGCGAGTCGGCGGAATCTTCCCATGGGGTCCGGTTCGGACGCGCATACGCTGTGGGAACTCGGCGCCGCGTACGTCGAGCTGCCGATTCACCCCAACGAGCCCGGCGCCCTGCTGGACGCCCTGCGCTCAGCCCGCGTTTGTGGCATCCCATCTCCTCGGGCGGTACACCTCGTGTCCACCTTCGCCAAGTTCGCCAGGCGGGTCAGGAGGCCCGAACGGCCCGCTCCGAAGGGCTGACGGGCGCTCAGGCGGCAAGTTCCCCACCCGCGATGCCATACCAGACCCCCTCCCGCCGACACGAAGCGGCCCGGAGCGCGGCGGCCCGGCTCGCCGGCGCGGCCAGAGTCGTGCTAACCACCCACATGAATCCCGACGCCGACGGAGTGGGATCGGCGATCGCCCTCGCCGCATGGGTGCGCGACCAGGGCGCGGAGGGCTGGTTCGTGCCTCCCACTCCCGTTCCGGAGCGCTATCGCTTTCTGGTGCCGACGGCGGCGTGGCTGTTGCCGGCGCCCTCCCCCGAAGCGGCGCGGGCGTGCGCGGCCGCCGACCTGGTCGTCGTGGTGGACGCCTGCGATCCGACCCGCCTCGGGCGGGTGAAGCCGATGGTGGAAGGGCGGCCCACGCTGGTCGTAGACCACCACATCACTCCCGACCGCCCCATCGCCGGTGGGGGCCTGATCGATCGCACGGCGGCCGCGACGGCGGAGCTGGTGTACGACATCCTGCTCGCCGGGGGAGCGCAGTGGACCCCCGCCATCGACAGGGCGCTGTATGCCGCAATCGTTGACGACACGGGGTCGTTCGCATACAGCAACGTCACCCCTCGGTGCCACCTCATCGCCGCCGAGCTCGTCGAACGGGGCGTCAACGTGGCTGCGCTGCACCGCCGCATGTATGGGTCGATGGAGCTGCGGCGGCTGCGGCTGTTGCGGGCTTGCCTGGGCGAGCTCGAGGCGGAGGACGGTCTCTCCTGGATTACCGTGCCCCACCGGGTCTATCGTGACCTGAAGGCCACCTCCGAAGATCTGGAGGGGCTGGTGGACTATCCTCGGGCGCTGAAGGGGGTGGAGGTGGCGCTGCTGTTCCGCACCACGGACGACGGGGCGACCAAGGTGTCGTTCCGCTCCAGCGGGTCGGTCGACGTGGACGGGATCGCCCGCAGCTTCGGAGGGGGTGGCCACGCCAAGGCGGCGGGCGCCCTCGTGCCGCGACCCCTGGAAGAGGTGCGTGCCGAGGTGGTGGCCGCCGCCCGCGCACTGCTGCGGGAACGAGGGCCCGTGACGCCGGCGGGAGCGGTTGTGGGCGCGCGGGCCGGACGCGGGAGCCGCGCGAACGCTCGCGGGAGTTCCGGGATGGATGATACGGTGGATCATGGATGACACGGTGGATCCGGGAGTTCCCGAAGGACTTCCCACCACGCTGGGGCTGGTTCGCCGTCGCCTCGGCGCTCGCGCCATCGACCGCCTTTGGATCTTTCCGGCCATGACCCGCGGGCGGCGCGAGCGCGGGCTGGTGGCCGTAAGTTGCTTTGCCGAGGGTGATCGCCGGCGTCTGTTCACCGCTGCCTACCTGGCGCGGAGGCGGGGACTGACCCTCGGCGTGGAGCCCGAGCTGGTCGAACAGGGACTCGCTCCCGCGGACAGCCTTCCCCGCGTGATGACCGGTGTCGTGCGACGGGAGGCGCTCCGGCTCGGGGAGCCGCGGGAGGTAGTCGTCGGGGGCGATCCGTCCGTGCTGGACGGCCTCATGCGCGAACTGGAAGAGCGAGTCAGGGTTCAAGGGTTATGAAGACGACGCACGCCCACCCGTTTGTCCGCCTGTTCGGCCGCTACCTGCGCGAGCAGGGATTCCCCATGACCCAGCAGCGTTCCTCCATCGCCGACGTGGTGTTCGGCTCCGACGAACATCTCTCGGTGGAAGAAATCGAGGGATGCCTGCGCGGCCGCGGTGAGCGCATCGGCAAGGCCACGATCTACCGGACCCTCGATCTGCTGGTGCGCTCGAAGCTGGTGGACGAGCATGACTTCGGGGAGGGGTTCAAGCGCTACGAGCACCGCCTCTCCCGCCAGCCCGTGCACGAGCATCTCATCTGCCTGTCGTGCGCCAAGGTCACCGAGTTCCGATCGAGCGAGATCCTCCGGCTGGAGGCAAGCGTGGCGCGGGAACACGGCTTCCAGCCCTCCCGCCACAAACTGGAGATCTACGGCCTGTGCGCAGACTGCCGGCGCGCGGGGGCGCGGCTCGAGGACGAAGGGCTGACCTGTCCCATCGAGAGCCTCTGAGCGAGTGCCGGCCCATGCCCAATCGCAGGTCATCGAGCACCCCGGGACGGGACGCCGGCATGCCTGAGGCCGCGGGCGAACTCATGCCCGAGGCCCTGGCGCGGCTGAGCTGGGGGCTTCCGCGGACATTTCTGGGTCTCGACGAGGCAGCAAGCGCTTTCGAGTCGGCGCGCTCGGTCATCCTGCCCGTGCCCTACGAAGCCACCACCAGCTGGGGCATGGGGACCCGTTGCGGGCCGCGGGCCATCCTGGATGCCTCCCAGTACGTCGAGCTGTACGACAGCGAACTCGATGCCGAACCGTGTACGGCGGGCATCCACACCCTTCCGGCTCTGGAACTGACCCGAGACGGGCCCGCGGCCGCCCTGGCGGAGCTGGAGGAGGCATGGGGCGCCGTGTTCGACGCGGCCGAAGGTCGGTTCGTGACCATGCTGGGGGGCGAGCACTCCATCTCTTCGGCCGCCATCCGCGCGGCCGCGAAGCGTCATGCCGGGCGACTCTCCGTGCTCCAGTTCGACGCCCACGCGGATCTGCGCACCAGCCACGACGGATCCCGCTTCTCGCACGCATGCGCCATGACGCGCGTGGTCGACCGTACCGACATCGTCGCGGTAGGGCTTCGCGGCGTCAGCCTCGAAGAAGTGGAGCTGGCGCGCCGGGAGCGCGGCGTGACCCTGATCTTCGCGGACGAGATGGAACGCGGGGAGGCATGGATGGACCGCGCCCTGGACGCGCTCGGGCCCGTCGTGTACCTCACCTTCGACGTTGACTATTTCGACCCCTCCCTGGTCCCGAGCACAGGGGCGCCCGAGCCGGGTGGCGGCACCTGGTATCCCACTCTGCGCTTCCTGCGCAGGGTCTTCGCAGAACGCCGGGTGGTGGCCGCGGATGTGGTGGAGCTGGCTCCCATTGCCGGCTTGCGGGCGCCGGACTTTCTGGTTGCCCGGCTGGTCTACAAGCTGATCGCCTACGCCACGGCCGGATCGGGATCATGAAGGCTCCCGTGCACCCGTCCCCTGCCGAGCCGACATTCGCCACCCGCGACTCGGAGCCGCCGCGTCCGGGGGGCGACACCTCCGGGACGCTCCTCGGGCGGGCGCCGCAAGAGAGCCGGGGGTCTCTTCCCCTGGGCATGGAAGTCACGCCCTACGCCGTCCTCGAGAAGGCGATGGACCGCTCGGCGGGCGCGGTGCGAATCGATGGCAACGACATCAGGTTGAACTTCGATGGTCCCCATACCTTCGAAAGGTGGATAGACGCAATCGAGGCTGCTCGCCGTTTCGTCCACTTCGAGAACTACGTGCTGCGCGACGACACCACCGGCCGCGCCTTCCGCGACGCCCTCGTCGCCAAGGCGGAGGAGGGCCTGGAGGTGCGGGTGCTCTACGACTGGGTGGGCTGCTGGGCGACGCCCCGCGGCTATTGGAAGCCGTTCCGCGAGAAGGGCGTGCAGGTGCGCGCCTTCAACCCCCCCAGCGTGCGCGATCCGTTCGGCGTTCTTCAGCGCGACCACCGAAAACTGGTTTGCGTGGACGGCGAAGTGGCGTTCGTGGGCGGGTTCTGCGTCGGCGACGAATGGGCCGGCACCCAGGATCACCCTCCCTGGCGCGACACGGGGGCCGAAATCCGGGGACCTGCGGCGCTGGCGGCGGCGCGCGCCTTCACCCGGCTGTGGAACGAAATCGGCGAGCCCATGACGCCGGGGCTGCTGGACGATGTGGCGCCCACGGCGGCGGGCCGGACATCGGTGTGGATGATCGAAGGCAGACCCTGGAGGGCCCGGGTCTACCGGGTCACCCAGCTGGCCGCAGCCAGCGTGCGCAGAAGACTGTGGATCACCGATCCCTACTTCATCGCCCCGCGGCCGGTCGCGGAAGCGCTCGCTGCCGCTGCCATGGACGGAGTGGATGTGCGCATCCTGGTTCCGGCCCACAACAACTGGCCCCTCGTGGGAAGCCTCGCGCGAGGCGGTTACCGGGACCTCCTGAAGGCGGGCGTCCGGCTGTTCGAGTGGCAGGGGCCGATGATTCACGCCAAGACGGCCGTCGCCGACGGCGTCTGGAGCCGGATCGGATCGAGCAACCTCAACGCGGCGAGCCTGCTCGGCAACTGGGAGATCGATATCGGCGTGCTCGACCGCAAGCTGGCCCGGCAGCTCGAAGGCCTGTTCCTGGCCGACCTGACCTCGTCGGTGGAAATCGTGCTCCCCGCCCGCCGGCCGGCACTGCAGTCGCGAGAGAAGGCCGCGGAGCCCGAGCAGCGCCCCATCGAGCCCCCGGGACGGCTGACCGAGCGACTCGAGCACTGGCGCCATTCCCCCGACCGCGGCGGATGGCGCATCAGCGACCTGGTGCGCGCGGGCTCGACGCTTGGAGACGCCATCGCGGGGCGGCGTCTGCTGGAGCGGGAGGCGCGCACCGTGCTGGGCACCGCGGCGGGCATCCTGATCGGACTGTCGCTGCTGTCGGCTTTCTTTCCCCGAACCGTGGCCTGGACCTTCGCGGCCGTTCTGGGGTGGCTGGGACTCACTGCGGGCGGCCGCGCCTGGGCGGAGGCAAGACGAGCCCGCTCGGGTCCGGCACCGGAGGGAACCGGCCGGCCGGAAACACCCCCACTGCCGGCACCCGAAGTTTCTCCCCAACCTGAAGGACGCGAACTGTGACCGATTCGATTGGTTTGGCGGCTGTCTTCCTCGGAGGAACGGTTTCCTTCCTCTCCCCATGCGTCCTGCCTCTCGTGCCCAGCTACCTGTCGTTCATCACGGGCATGAGTCTCGAAGACCTGCGTGACGGAGTGGATCGGCGCGCCACGATGACCCACGCCCTGCTGTTCGTATCCGGGTTCACGCTGATCTTCGTCCTGATGGGCGCGTCGGCGTCGTTCCTGGGGCAGTTCTTCCGCTACTACCAGGTCTGGATCGCGCGCGTCGGGGGGGCGATCATCATCGTTCTCGGGCTGCATCTGACCGGCGTCCTGCGGCTGACCCCGCTCGAACGGGAAAGGCGCGTGCAACTCAACGACAAACCCGTCGGTTATCTGGGAACGCTGGGGGTGGGCGCTGCCTTCGGGGCCGGCTGGACGCCGTGCATCGGGCCGATTCTGGGCAGCGCGCTGACCTTGGCGGCGACCCGCGACCACATGTGGGCGGGCGTGGGGTATCTCTTCATCTACTCGATGGGCCTCGCGGTGCCGTTTCTCCTGTCCACGCTTGCTCTCGACAGCTTTTTGCGCGGCTTTCAGCGCTTCCGCCGCCTGCTCCCCGCGGTTCAGATCACGGCCGGCGTTCTCCTCATCGTCATCGGGTTGATGCTGATCACCGACACCTTCACCATCCTCAGCACCTACCTGATCCGCTTCACTCCGAGCTTCCTCCTGGAGAGGATCTGAGTCGGCGCGCGCCACGCGGATGTCCGCGAGGGCGGTCGCAAACGCTGCCCGGAGAGCGCTGAGGCCTGGCGGACCACGCGAGCGAGCGCGTATCCGCGAGGGCGGTCGCGAACGCGGCGAGGGAACACGACAGCTCCGAGGCCCGGTCCTACCCCGAAACCACCTCCGCCTCGGCTTCGATCTCCACCCTGTAGCCCTCCCCCACCAGTCCCGCCCGGACGAGGGTGTTCGCGGGCCGCACTTCGCTGAACCGCCGGCCGTGGGCGCGCGACACCGCCTCCCAGTCGGCGACATCCTGGATGTAGAGCCGCGTACGCACCACATCGGCGAGTTCGGCTCCCAGTGAATTCAGCGCTCCCTCCAGCTTGTCGATGGCGAAGTGGGTCTGGGCCGCGGCGTCGTCTCCGCCGATCAGGCGATGGCGGTGAGTGGCGGTCGTGCCCGCGACCCATATGCGGTTGCCGCTCCGTACGGCGCGACTGAAGCCGGCGACGTCCTCCCACAGGGTTCCCGACGAGACACGCGCGCGCCCGTCCCCTGCGCGCCGCACGGGATAGGGGGCGGGGAAGTGGGTGACGTGGTGGCGCAGATCCCCGGCCGCCGTCAGGTAGGGCGGGCGCCGGTATTCGTCGCCGCAGTCCCCGGGAATCGGGTCCAGGGCGGCTGACGCCCGGTCCAGCTCCGCGAGAGCTGCCTGGTCAAGGGAGAACTCGAAGAGCCGCAGATTGTCGTCGAGGTAACTCCGGCCTCCCGGTCGCGCGCCCACGATCACCCCGCCCACGCATGGCTGCTCGAGGATGTAGCGGCCGGCCACGTTGGCCATCGAAACGCCAAGCCGGTCGGCGACGACGCGCACCGCCCGCAGCACCTGCTGGAAGCGTTCCCATCCCCCCGCCTGGTCGACGAACCGCCGGTACTTCATCTGCGACCATGTGAGCGCGTCGTCGATCGGCGGCGCGGACCGCCCGAGCCAGCGGTCGCTCAGAAGTCCTCCGGCAAGGGTCCCGTAGGCGAGCAGATGGACGCCGTGGGTGCGGCACACCTCCGTCATGGCCGCCGAAGCGCGTCGGTCCAGCAGCGAGTAGCACACCTGGTTGCAGACGATGGGGATCCCGCTGTGAAGCGCCATGTCCAGATGCACGGCGTCCAGATTGGTCACCCCCAGATGACGAATCTTGCCCTCGGTCCTGAGGTCGGCGAGATGGAACAGGCAGTCCAGCCAGCTCGGGTCGGCGTAGTTCCAGGCGTGGAACTGGAGCATCTCGAGCCGCTCCACCCCGATCCGCCCGAGCGACCGGTTGACCGCCGCCTCCACCTCCGCCCGCGACGAGGCACCCGGCGACGGCACCCACTTGGTGAGCACGCGCACCCCTTCGCGGCGTCGGGCCAGGGTGCCCGCGATGATCTCGGCCGATCCGTAGTGGTCGGCGACATCGAATGTGTCGAAGCCCGCGTCCACGTGGGCCTCGAGCGAGCGCGCCGCCTCTCCGGGATCGAGCCGGGTTCCGCCGCGTTCCTGGTCGGCGACCTGCCAGAGCCCGTTCAGCACCCGGGACACCCGCAGCCCGGGGGCCAGCCGCCGGCGCTCGACGCTCACTCGGGGGGGAGTTCGCGGAAGATTCGCTCGACATCCGCGCCCGAGCGCTTGAGCGCCGCCATCTCGCGCCAGTACACCACGGAAGCCACCCCCATGACCAGGAGCCACACCAGCGTGGGGTGGAAGTACCAGGCCTCCACCTCGGTGCTGAGGTCCCGGACCACCTGAACGACGAGGAACGTCCCCAGGAGAGCCACTCCCGCGCCTCCGACCAGAATCCGCCCCGGGCGTCCGGCGAGCACCGTGACGCGCCCGGCGAGTTCGGGATTGCGTCCAGGCAGGGTCAGCAATGCAAGGCAGATGAGGCCGAAGTTGACCAGCATCGAGATGACCAGGATATCGATCCCGAGGAAGAAATCGCCCGCCAGATCGCTTCCCAGGATGCCCACCGATGCCGTGACTCCACTCGCCACGATCGCGACGTGGGGCGTGCGCCAGCGCCGGTTCACCGCGGCGGCCCTCTTCGGGAAAATGCCGTCTTCGGCCCAGGCGAACATCATGCGCGAAACCGCCAGCAGCATGGCCGGAAGGTCGTTGATCAGCGCCACCGCGGCTCCCCCGACGATGGCGACGGTCCACCCCGCGGGCAGCATGTACCCGAGCAGCCCGGGCGCGGTCAGATCGCGCACCTGCGCCTCGGCCGCGATGAAGCTCCACGGCACGGCGTGGTACACCGCCGCCGTGAAGAGAAAGTAGAATCCGCCCACCACGGTGATGGCGATGCCGATCGCGAGCGGCAGGTTACGCGCCGGATTCTTCGCCTCACCCCCGGCCTGGGCGATCGAGTCGAAGCCGATGAAGGTGGCGAAGAGCAGCACCGACGCCGCCAGAAAGACACCCGGTCGGAGCATCGGCGCCACCTCGTCGGGAACCGCGCGCCCCTCCGACGCCGCGAGGGCGGCCGCGAAGTCTCCGTGGTCGAGGGCGAACCCGGCCACGATGACCACCGCGCCCAGCGCGAACATCAGAAACATCATCGGCACGAGGGTTCGCTCGTAGAGCCCGAGCCCGCGCAGATTGACCAGTACGAAGGTCCACAGGAAGGCCAGCGCCAGCCCGACGCGCACCGGCCGGGTGTCGAGAGCGCTCGCGATCCCCGCCCACTCCAGCGCGGTGGCGATGTCGCGCAGGAACGGAATCAGCACGTAGGAGACGACGCCGATTGCGATGGATAGTCCGAACCACTGCGAGAAGCTGGCCACGAACCCCCAGTAGGGACTGAGGGCGCGGCTCGCGTAGACGTAGCTTCCGCCCGCCCGGGGCATCGCCGAACCCAGGCTGGCGTAGGCCAGCGCGGCAAGGATCGCTGGGGCGGCGGCGAAGAGGTAGGCCGGAAGCACCCAGGGCCCGATCCCGGGAACGCTGCGCTGGATCATGAACGGCATCACGTTGATGGCGGCCCCCAGCATCGCGCAGATGCCGGTCGCCGCCAGTCCCATGAGCCCGAGTTCGCGGACCAGCCCCGTGCCGGTCCGGTTCGGGCGGATATCTTCCCGGTTGCTCATCGGTGGACCTGTTTTCCCTGGGTTAGAACCAGCGCCGCATGGGCCGCGGCTCGACTGCAATCACCTCGCCCTCCAGCGTGTCGACCGCCACCCGCACCCAACCGATGTCCGGGGAGCCGAAGGTTTCGAGTCGCGTGAAATTCTCGAGTACGCGCCCCTCTTCGTCGGTCAGAGGCTGGTCCATTCGATACGTGTGGGTGTCGCCGTGGATGAAGAGAACATCTCCGGTAAAGTCGGCCACATGATCACGCAACGCGCTGACGAAGGGCTTGTAGGCATCCCCTCCCCCGCTTTCCAGGCGAACGTTGGCGTGAACCGCGAGCACGATCCCGGAGGCTCCGCTCGCCCTCGCTTCGCCGAATAGCGAGTCCATCCACGCGAGCGCGGCATCGCTTCGGCGGATCACCTCATCGTCGTGCCGGTGGTCGCGGCCGGGGAACTGTGCCGTCGCGTTGAAGGTTCCGACCACATGCAGGGTGGCGAAGACGAACCCGCCCCGCTGCCACCGCATGTTCTCGGGGAATTCGGCGAAAGCGGTGTCTGTCGCCTGCGAGGTGACAGCCATCGGAGATGCGCCGAGGCTGTGTGAGGGCTCGTCGAAGAAGATCTCCCGCAGCGTTGCCAGCCGCTCGAGCGGATCGAAGCCCCCGGCGTCCCGCGCGTGGCAATCCGCCCATTCGTTGTCTCCCGGAGTGTACACTACCGGTGCGCGCACCGCGTCCAGCCGGCTCCGGCGCTCGCGCAGTTTCTCATCCGCGCACGACCCCCCCAGGATGTCCCCGATGTGGATCAGGAAGTCCACGCCGGCGGATTCGGCGTCCGCCAGCAGCCGGCGGCCCCGTGCCTCCTCCCAGAAGAAATACGGCCCGTCTCCGTAGACGCCGAAGGCGAAGGCGCCCGCCGAAAGAGGGTCGGGGGAGGGTGGGTCGAAGCAACCGGAAAGCAGCAGTGCCAGCCCCAGCCAGCGAAGGGTGGTCGCGGCACGCCCCGGACCCGCGGTCATGAAAAGACCGGTTCCCGGCAACCTTCGCCCGTTCCTGCGGGGGGTCGCTTCGGACCCGCCGCGCTATGCCTCCGCCCCATGGGTACTCCCTTGCAACAGCCGCGACAAGAGAACGCTCGGCCCGCCCCATGCCCGCTTTCCCCGTTCGCGCGAGCGGGGAGCAGGCGGCGGGGTAAGCGTCGCTCCTCGTAGCCGCAGCAACCGGGGGGAGCATCCTCCGGGCGCGATAGAGTAGCGCGGGCGCCCGCACTGTGCCAGATGCCGGGGGAGCGCCCCGATTCCGGTCCCACCCGCATTCCGGTACGGATCCTGTATCAGCGAAAAGGCGTAGAGGCGAGTGTCCGGAGGAACGCGCGCCAGCGCTTTCACTCTCACCGCGGGAGCTTCGCCTCCAGGAGGTTCACGGCGCTGCGCCGCTAGCGGGCCTTGCACCCTGGCGCCACGAGACCTGTCGCGTGCTGCCGGCCAGGTCGACGATTGCACTTGTGGTGGGCGAGGACGCGCCGAGGCCGCCCCGCCGCCGGGCCGGCGCGCCGAGGTGCGGCCTGCCCTGGTGCGCGGGCGCGACGGAAGGAATGTATCTTGGTGCATCGGCCGAGGGGGCGCCCCAGTGGGCGGTGGATTGCCGGTGATGCGCCGCGGGCGGCAGTGGAAGCCACCCCGGCAACGCCGCGGAGGAGTCGGGAGAGCCACGATGCTGGACGATCGTTTGACCGAGCAGCGCAATCCCCGATCGCGCGGCATCGACCAGCTGTCCGCCGAGGAGATCGTTGCGCTGATCAACGCCGAGGACCGCACGGTGGCCGCGGCGGTTGCGGAACAGGCCGCGAGCATCGCCCGGGCGATGGAGATGGCGCACGATGCCTTCGTCCGAGGTGGGCGGCTCATCTACGTCGGCGCGGGAACTTCGGGGCGGCTGGGCGTGCTCGACGCCGCCGAAATGCCTCCGACCTACGGCACCGACCCGGCGATGGTGGTTGGTGTCATCGCGGGTGGCTACGGCGCGCTGGTCCGGTCGTGCGAGGGCGCCGAAGACGACCCGCGCGACGGTGCCCGGGAGGCCGACCGCCTTTCCGTCGGCCCCGCCGACTTCGTCCTGGGCATCGCCACCTCCGGCACCACGCCCTTCGTGCACGGCGCGCTCGGGCGTGCGCGCGAGCGTGGCGCCCGGACCGGCTTCCTGTTGTGCACGCCCCCATCCTCCCAGCTGCTTGCCGGCCATGATGTCGTCATCGCCCCGCTGGTCGGTCCCGAAGTCATCACGGGGTCAACCCGCATGAAGGCGGGCACGGCCACCAAGCTGGTCCTGAACACCATCACGACCGGCGCCATGGTCCTCATGGGGAAGGTCTACGGGAACCTCATGGTGGACCTGCAGGTGACCTGTCAGAAGCTCCAGGACCGGGGCGAGCGCATCCTGATGAGCACACTGGGGCTCGGCCGCGAGCCGGCCCGGGAGCTGTTGAAGGAGGCCGGTGGTCACGTCAAGACGGCCATCGTGATGGCGCGGCAGGAGGTAGCCTGCGAGGAAGCGCGCGCCCTCCTCGCTGGGAGCGGGGGAAGAGTCGTGGGTACCACGGGAGGTGCGGCGTGATCGCCGGCGGGTCCGCCGCCGGCCGCCGGGCTTCGCGGAGACGCCCGCCCGTCCCGTGTCCACCGGTCCGGCCGTGAAGGTGCTGGGGCTGATGTCGGGCACGTCGCTCGACGGGGTGGACGTGGCGCTGCTCGAGGTGGGCGGAACGACCGCGGAGACCTTCTCTTGGCGGTTGCTCCGGTTTCACAGCGAGAGCTACCTGCCCGAGGAACGGGACTCGATCCGCCGCGCGATCGAAGGTGGCGGAGCGGCCGGGCTGGCCCGCCTGCACGCCACCCTGGGCGAGCGATTCGCGCGCTGCGCGCTCGCCGGTTGCGCGCTCGCGGGGGTCGACCCGGAGGCCGTAGCGGCGATCGGTTCACATGGGCAGACGGTATGGCACGATCCGCCGGCGGAGGGAAGCCGCGGCGCCACCCTCCAGCTCGGGGATCCCGCCACCATCGCCGAACTGACCGGAATCCCCGTCGTCAGCGACTTCCGGACACGCGACGTAGCGGCCGGGGGCCACGGCGCACCGCTCGTCCCGTGGCCGGACCAGCTGCTCTTCTCCGACCCCGACCGACCCCGGGCCCTGCAGAATCTGGGAGGTATGGCCAACGTCACCTGGCTGCCGGCAGCCTCTGGAAGCGAGGCCATACTGGCCTTCGATACGGGGCCCGGAGTCGCGCTCATCGACACGGCGGCGGAGCTGGCCACGGGTGGTCGGCGGACCTTCGACCGCAACGGCGAACTGGCCGCGGCCGGAGAGGTGGACACCCGCCTGCTGGATCGACTCCTGGAACACCCGTTCATCCGCCGGGCCCCGCCCAGGTCCACAGGCCGCGAGGTGTTTGGCAGCGCCTTTGTGCACGAACTTGTGGCGGAGCGAGCGCCGCGCACCCGCCGCGACTGGGCCGACCTGATCGCAACCCTGACGGCGTTCACCGCCGCGTCCATCGCCGGCGCCTATCGCTGCTGGGTCGTTCCCAGGGGCGTGAGCGAGGTGCTGCTCGCCGGCGGGGGCGCTCTGAACCCGGTGTTGGCGGGAATGATCGCGGACCGGCTCGCCCCCCTCCCGGTGCGCGACCTGTCTCACCTTGGCCTGGACCCGGAGGCCCGCGAAGCCGCGTGCTTCGCGGTGCTGGCATGGGCGTATCTTCGAGGCATCCCGGGCAACGCGCCGGGTGCCACGGGAGCCTCGGGCGCCCGGGTGCTGGGCTCCTATACCCCCGGAAGGGCGTGACGGCGCCGGCTGCCGCGGGTCCCGCGCCCGGTGGGCCGATAGAGCAGAACAAAGGCCGCCGCGAACGCCGCATGTTCGAGAAGCCCGCGCTCGCGCCCGTGCGCCGGCGCCAGGGAAGAAAGGGTCCGGATCGTCGCTGGCGTGATGGGACGGAGGACCCGCACGAGGCCTCCCCGGGGTGCGGCGGCGTACCCTGCCGCGCTGCACAGGGCGGTCCGCACCAACCGGCCGCTGGGGAGGTGGCGGCTCAGGACGGCGAGGGCCAGCCCGTGGCCGGCGCCCTGCATGAGTTCGAGGCCCAGGCCGGGGTCGTCAGCGGCTGCGTCGCCTTCGCGCAAAACGCCGAGCGAGCGCGTCGCCAGAGCTGCTCCGGCCCCCGCGAGGGCAGCCCGCAGGACATCCACTCGGACGGGGACGCGGCCAGCCCGCTCTCCCGCCGCACGCCGTGCCAGGCCGCCTGCTTCGCGAAGCAGGTCCTGCCAGGGAAGGGAGGAAGCGAGCTTGCGCGCGTCGCCGGGCTCGCTCCCATTTCCAGACCCGACCGGCGCGCGTTGGCCGCCGGGCCGCCCGTCATCCCCCGGCGCGGCACCCAGGCGCGCGGTCTCCCAGGCATAGCCCAGCCGGTACCAGATATTCGTCCTGGATTCCATGATGCGATGACATTCCTTGCGCCGAGTGTTCCCGACAAGAGTGACGACCGCGGTCGTGCTCTGACAAGATCGCTCACCCTGCTTCTGGTCCTGGCCGTCGCGCTGCTGGCACCCACGCCGGGCGTCTCCCAGGTGCCCCCGGACGAGAACTGGCGCACGCTGGACACCGAGCATTTCCGGATCACGTTCCCCGACGCCCTCCATCCGCTGGCGGCCCGGCTCGCCGACCGGGCGGAGCGGGCCTACTCGCAGCTGGCGGCGGCTTTCAGCGCGCCTCCGCCGGGCACCATCGACATCGTCCTCACCGACCATACGGACTACTCCAACGGGTTCGCCAACGTCGTGCCCAGCAACCGCATTACCCTGTTCGCCCGCCCACCTGCCGACGGACGATCGCTCACCTATTTCGACGACTGGATGGAACTCGTGGTCACGCACGAGCTGGTTCACGTGTTTCACCTCGACCCCGCCGGTCTGCTGGGCCGGGTGCTGCGTGGCGTGCTGGGTCGCTACCCGGCCACCTGGCCCTTCTTCCCTGGGCGTGCCACGCCCACATGGCTCACCGAAGGGGTCGCCACCTACTACGAGTCGACGCTGACCGACGCGGGCCGCGTCCACGGGACCTGGCAGGACATGGTGCTGCGCACCGGCGTGCTGGAGAGCGGTCTTGAGACCCTGTCCATGGTTTCGGGAAGGAGCCCGGTGTGGCCCGCGGGCCGGCGTCCCTATGTCTACGGCTCGGAGTTCTTCGACCACCTGCTGGAGCGCACGAACGGCGAGGGAATGAGCGAGTTCGTGGAGGAGGTCGCGGGCCAGCTGGTGCCGTACCGGATCGACGCCGCGGCGCGCTCAGCGTTCGGCGTCTCCTTCTCGCAGGCGTGGGAGGAGTGGAGCGCGGTCGTGTCCAGCCAGTACGGGGCCCTCGCGGATTCGCTCGCGGCCCTGCAGCCGGTTACCACCGGGGAACCCCTTACCCGCGGCGCGCGCGAAGCGCTCCATCCCCGAGTCTCTCCGGATGCCGATCACCTCGCGTTCGCGCGCGCTGATGGGCGTTCGGATGCACATTTGCGCCTGCGAAGGCTGGAGGACGGCAAAGAGCGCAGGCTCACCCGGACCAACGGCACATCCACGTTCTCCTGGACTCCCGAAGGCGGAGTGGTCTTCGCCCAGTTCGAGCTGGCGGACCGCTACCGCGTCTATTCCGACCTCTACCGCGCCGACCCCGGCGGCGATGTGACGCGCGTCACCCGGCGGCAGCGGCTGGTCTTTCCCGACGTGCATCCTGACGGCGACAGGGTTGTGGCCCTGCAGGAGGGAGGCGGCACCAACCGGCTGGTCCTCGTGGAACTGGCGACCGGAGGGCTGAGCCCCCTGACGGAAGCGGATCCCGACCAGCACTGGGCGTTTCCGCGATGGTCGCCGGACGGGTCCTGGATTGCCGCGTCGCAGTGGCGCTCCGGGGGACGCTTCGATGTCGTCATCCTCGACGCCGATGGTGAACTGGTGACACGGGTCACCGACGACCGGGCGGTGGACGCGAGCCCAACCTGGTCGCCCGACGGACGCACGCTGCTGTGGTCCTCGGACCGAACCGGAATCACCAACCTGTATGCGGCCCCCATCGACGAGAACGGGCGCGCGGGGGCGGTGCGGCAGGTCACCAACATCCTCACCGGGGCGACTCATCCCGCTGTCGACCCGGCGGGCGACTGGATCTACTACTCCGCCTATCACCACGATGGCTGGGACATCGAGCGGGTGCGCTATGCCCCGGAGGAGTGGTTCGAGCCCTTCGCGCCCGACCCGCGCTTCCTGGTGAGCGCAGACAGCCGCCCCGACCGCTACGCGACCGCGACCGAAGCAGAGAGCCGGCCCTACCGGGCCCTTCGGTCGCTGCTCCCCAGCTACTGGCAGCCGCTCTATACCGCGCCCCGCAGGACATTGGACCGGGACGTGATCGGCCGCGGCTACGGCTTCTCGACATCCGGGCGAGACCTGGTCGACCGGCACGCCGTCTGGGCCTGGGGGCACTGGATTCCCGAGCGCCGCCGCGCGGAGGGCCGCTTCGGATACACGGCGAGGGCGCTCGGCAATCCCGTGGTGACGGTTTCGCTGGGCCAGCTCTACGATCCGGCCGGAGCGACCCTGGGCGAACGCGAGAACGAAGACGTGGACACCCTGTTCGTAGTGGACCGGGAACGCCGCGTGGACCTGAGCGTGGACGTTCAGCGGGCCCGCTTCCGCAATCGTGTGGGCCTCACCCTGGCGGCCAGCCACAGCTGGGTATCCTCCGAGCTGCTCGACGCCACTCTGGAACCCTCCACCATCTTCCGGCTCACGCGCCCCGCCCGCCGCGTCGGCGAGGTTTCCGCCACACTGGGCTTTACCACAGCGCGCTCGTATGCCATGTCCCTGACCCGGGAGAACGGAGTCTCCGGCTTCCTGCGAGGTCGCGTCGCACGGGTGCTGGATCTCCCGGAAGAACTCGTCGGCGACCGCTCCGCCGACGAGGGCCTCGAGGAGCTGACCGGCCGCCTTTCCCTCTACAAGGCGCTCGGCGGCGGCGGGTTCGCCCAGCAGGTGATCGCGTTGCGGGCGAGCGGCGGTGTCGCGCGCGGACCCGGGGCCGACGGCTTTCATTTCGAGGTGGGAGACGCCGCCGGCACGCGCGAGCGGATCACCGGCTTCAGACTTTTCGGAGGCTCGCCCCGGCTCTTCCCCGTGCGGGGCTATGCTCGCGCCGCCCGCCGGGGACGTATCGCCTGGTCGGCTTCCGCGGAGTATCGTCTCCCCCTCCATCTCATTCGCCGGGGCTTCGGGGCCTGGCCTCTGTACCTCGACCGGACCGGCGCCAGCCTGTTTGTGGACGCGGGCAACGCCTGGGGCCCGGAGAACCCGGGCGGAGCCTTCTCGAACGAGAGACGCGCCGCCCTCGTCTCGGCCGGGCTGGAGATCACCGTGAACGTGCTGCCCTTCTGGACCCTTGCCACGAACCTCCGCGCGGGCATGGCGTCTCCTCTCAGGGCCCTGGACGATCCGGTCGGGGCGCGGTTCCGGTTGCGAGCGCCACGGTTCTACCTGCGCCTGGGTTCGGCGTTCTAGAAGACGGAAGTGCGCCCCGCCGAGCAAGCCGCGGCCCGGGGCCGACATCGGCCACCGGTTTGCCCGCGATTGGCGTGATGAAACGATCTTGCGTACATGGCGCGGGCATCGTATGGTTACGGGCAACTACGCGACATACAGCCCCTCGCAGGGCCCCACGCCACTAGATGCGGTGGTCCTCGGGGAAACAGCGTTTCCACAAGTCAACATCATGGCCCTCGTGCCTTTTGTGCGTTTTGCACAAAACAGGGGGCTGTTTCCCCCGTTTTATCCACACCTGCCTCAACAAGAGAATACGGCATGCCCAGCCAACGACCCGATTCTCCGGATGCGCCCGCCGCGCACGACGCGCCCCCCGACGATCTTCCCCGAGCGACGCTATCGGAAAACGCACGAATCGTGCTCGGACTCCGGTACCTCAAGAAGAACGAGAGCGGCGAGCCCATCGAGGAACCCGAGACGATGTTCTGGCGAGTCGCGCGCGTGATCGCGGAGGAGGACCGGCGCTACGGGGCGTCGGACGCAGCGATCGAGGAGGTTGCGCGCCAGTTCTACGATCTGATGTCGACGGGCACGTTCGAGCCCAACTCCCCGACGCTGATGAACGCCGGGCGACCGCTCGGCCAGCTCTCGGCGTGTTTCGTGCTCCCCGTAGCCGACGCGCTCTCGAACGGCGAATGCGGCATCTACGACACCCTCAAGAGCATGGCGCTGGTCCATCAGTCCGGAGGCGGTACCGGGTTCTCGTTTTCCCGCCTGCGCACCGAGGGCGATACCGTGCGCTCCACCATGGGGGTGGCCTCGGGGCCGGTGTCCTTCATGCGCCTCTACGACGCTTCCACCGAAGTCGTCAAGCAGGGCGGGACGCGGAGAGGCGCAAACATGGGCATCCTGCGCGTCGACCATCCCGACATCCGCACCTTCATCACCTGCAAGGACGACACCTCCCAGGTCACCAACTTCAACATCTCGGTGGCGATCACCGACGCTTTCATGCAAGCGGCGGCGAGAGGCGAGGACTACGACCTCGTCAGTCCACGCACCGGCACCGTGGTCGGCAGCGAGAACGCGCGCGAGATCTTCGACATGATCGTGCAGGGCGCCTGGAAAACCGGCGAGCCGGGCGTCTTCTTCATCGACCGGGCCAACGAGTTCAACCCCGTGCCTGCGCTGGGCGAATACGAGGCCACCAACCCGTGTGGCGAGCAGCCGCTGCTGCCGTACGACGTGTGCAACCTGGGAAGCCTGAATCTCGGACTCTTCGTGCGCGAGCACTGTTCGTGGGGCGATGATCCGGAGGACGGAATCGACTGGGAGGCGCTCCGCAGGGTCGTCCACCTTACCGTGCACTTCCTGGACAACGTCATCGACGCCAACCGCTACCCGCTGCCGCAGATCACCGAGCTGGCCGGGAACATCCGGCGCATCGGCCTGGGCGTGATGGGATGGGCGGACATGCTGGTGCGGCTGGGAATCCCCTACGACTCGGATTCCGGCGTGGAGCTGGCCGAGACCGTCATGCAGTTCGTCGACGAGGAAGCCAAGGTCGCTTCCGGGAAGCTTGCCCGGAGCCGGGGTGTATTCCCCGCCTGGCCGGAGTCCATCTGGGGTCCGGACGAGAGCTGTGCTCGAACTCCCGACGGTAGCCGCATTCGGCCGATGCGTGCTCTGCGCAACTGCAACCTCGACACCGTGGCGCCCACGGGCACCATCTCGATCTTCGCCGGTTGCTCGGGGGGGATCGAGCCTCTCTTCGCCGTGGCCTTCATGCGCAATCAGGCGGGCGTACTGATGCCCGACGTGAACGAGGACTTCGTGCGCATCGCGAAGCAGGGGGGCTGGCATTCCGAGGAGCTCATGGAGCGGATCGCGGAGAGCGGCCACATCCACTACGACGAAGTCCCCGCGGACGTGCAGCGTGTCTTCGTGACCGCGCACGACATCACGCCCGAGTGGCACGTGCGCATGCAGGCCGCCTACCAGAAGCACACCGACGCCGCCATCTCCAAGACCACGAACTTCTCGCACGAGGCGACGCCCGAGGAGGTCCGCGAGATCTACGAGCTGGCCTTCGAGCTGGGGTGCAAGGGCGTGACCGTGTACCGCGACGGGTCCCGGCCCATGCAGGTGCTCTCGACCGGCAAGACCGAGCAGAAATCGGAAGCGAGCTCCGCGACCGAACAGGAACTGGCGGACGCCCGCGAGGAATGTCATCGCCTGCACGGCGAGATCGAGAAATACCAGCAGCGCGAGCGGGCGCGCGACCGTCTGGTGGGCGCCGGTCGCCACAAGCGCAAGCGCCCCGCGCTTCTGAAGGGACGCACGGTGAAGATGGACTGTCCGCTGGGTGATCTCTATGTCACCATCAACGAAGACGAGACGGGGCGGCCCTTCGAGGTCTTCTGTACGCTGGGCAAGGCGGGCGGCGCGGCCATGGCCGACGCCGAGGCGATCGGGCGGCTGATTTCGCTCGCCCTGCGATCGGGGATTCCCATTACGGCGGTACGCGATCAGCTGCGCGGTATCTCCTGCGATCGCGCGGTCGGGTTCGGGACGCGCAAGGTCCTGTCCGCCCCGGACGCCATCGGCCAGGCAATCGAATACTATCTTCAGGAGAAGGAAGGCATACAGGAGGAACTCCCCATCCTGAGTTCGCCCGCGACCTCGGAGGCCCACGCGACGGCTCCCGGTTACAGGTCTTCGGGCGGCGGCTCCTCCCGGCCCGATTACCTGGGCAGCTGTCCCGATTGCGGCACCGGCCAGCTCTCCTTCGAGGAAGGTTGCGTGAAGTGCCACGTGTGCGGCTTCAGCGAGTGCAGTTGAATCAATCGCCGGGAGGCCGGTATGGCGCGCGTCTCCGCGGGATCGGTCGTTGTGCTGGCTGCGACGCTGGCATGTGCGGGAGAGCCGCGTAGTGAGCCTGTCCAACGGGTAGAACGACCGTCCTTCCCGGGCGCCCGGGCCTATGAGCTGGTCGAGGCGCAACTGGGGTTCGGGCCCCGGGTGCCGGGCGCGCCGGGTCATGCGGCGCAGCTGGAGTGGATGGTCGAACGGCTCGCCGCCCACGCCGACACGGTTCTGGTCGATCGTTTCCGGCACGTCACCACGGTCGGGGACACGTTGCCGCTTGCCAACGTCGTGGGACGCTTCAACGTCGCCGATCCGGACCGGTTGCTCTTCCTGGCGCATTGGGACACCCGGCCCACCTCCGACCAGAGTACCGATCCCGCGGACCGCGCCACGCCGGTCCCGGGCGCCAACGACGGCGCGTCCGGGGTGGCGGTACTGCTGGCGCTGGCCGAGCTCTTCACCCTCCAGCCGCCTCCGGTGGGGGTCGACCTGCTCTTCGTCGACGGCGAAGACTACGGCCCCACCACCGCGGACATGTTCATCGGCTCCTCGCGCTACGCCCAGCAGCCCCTGGCCGGCCTGCCGCGCTACGCGGTCCTGCTGGACATGGTTGGCGACCGCGATCCGAGCTTTCCCGTGGAAGGGTATTCCTCGCGCTACGCCCCGCGCGTGGTGCAGCGGGTCTGGGGTGTCGCGCGCGAACTGGGGTACGGGCGACTGTTCCCGATGACGGTGCGCCCTCCCGTCCAGGACGACCACGTGCCGCTGAACGAAGCCGGGATTCCGACGGTGGACATCATCGACTTCGACTACGGGCCGGGAAACTCGCTCTGGCACACGCCCGACGACGTCGCGACCAACGTGAGTGCGGCAACCCTGGAGGTCGTTGGCGAGGTGATTGCGGAGATCGCGTATCGAGGGGGCTGACCCCGGTGCCTGAACCCGGTCGCGTGAAACAGTTTGTCGCGCGAAGCATATTCCTGGTGCATAATCCCTCAATGGGCGCGACATCGGGCGACGAAAAACCGGATCGAACGACAACCGGCCGAACCTCCCGGAGGACCTCCGCGGGAGACTCCGGACGGAAGCGAGGCGCTGGATGAACGACAACGACGGCATCGGGGTTGCGGTAGTTCAGGCGAGTGCGGTCCCCTTCGACCTGGAAGCCGCAATCGGGAAGGTTCGTGCGCTCACGGCTGAAGCCGCCGGAAAGGGGGCCCAACTGGTTCTCTTCCCGGAAGCCTACGTGGGCGGGTATCCCTGGGGGCTGGCCTTCGGCACCTCAGTGGGAGGCCGCTCCCCGGCCGGACGGCGTACGTGGGACCGATATCTGAAGGGTGCGGTCGAAGTACCGGGCCCGGCCATCGAACGAATCGGCGAAGCCGCGGCGGCCCACGGCGTCCATCTGGCCGTGGGGGTCGTCGAGCGTGACGTAGACTACAGCGGCGGCACGCTGTTCTGCACGCTGCTCTACTTCGGCCCCGACGGCTCGCTGCTGGGCAAGCACCGGAAGCTGAAGCCGACCGCCGCCGAGCGTTTCATCTGGGGCGAGGGCGACGGCAGCACGCTCACGGTTGTCGACACCCCTCTGGGACGGGTGGGCGGCCTGATCTGCTGGGGAGAACTACATGCCGCTGGCCCGCACGGCCATGTATGCCAAAGGGCGTGGAGATCTATCTCGCACCAACCGCCGACGGACGCAGGCGCTGGCAGGCCACGCTGCAGCACATCGCTCTTGAAGGACGGTGCTTCGTCCTGGGCTGCAACCAGTACGCCACCCGCGCCCAGTACCCCCGCCGACCTGGAGATCGCCAGCGAGCTGGAGAGCTGGCCGGAACGCCTATGTGCCGGCGGAAGCGCGATCTATTCGCCCGCCGGAGAGTGTCTGGCGGGTCCGCTCCGGGACCGGGAGGGCATCCTCGTCGCCCGCCTGGATCCCGACGACATCACCCGTGGGAAGTTCGATTTCGATGTCGTGGGCCACTACGCCCGACCCGACATCTTTCAGCTCAACGTCAACGAGAACCCGTTTCCGCCCGTGACCTTTCGCGGTGGCGCGACGTCGCCAGGCTGACGCGACGCTCCCCGGCACGGGCCAGCATTTCGGAGGTCGAGACCATGCCCGACACGGTAACGCAGGCGATTACCTCATCCTACCTCGATGAAGCCGACCGATTCGGCGCCCGCAACTACCACCCTCTTCCGGTGGTGCTCGAGCGCGGCGAGGGCGTTTGGGTCTGGGATGTCGAGGGCCGTCGATATCTCGACATGCTGAGTGCCTACTCCGCGGTCAATCAGGGACACCTGCATCCGCGCATCATCGGCGCCGCGCGAGACCAGATGAAGCGCCTCACGCTGACCTCGCGCGCGTTCCACAACGACCAGATGGGACCGTTCCTGCGCGAACTGTGCGAGTTGACGGGCTACGAGCGCGCGCGCTGCTCATGAACACCGGCGCGGAGGGGGTCGAGACCGCAATCAAGACGGTCCGAAAGTGGGGCTACCAGGTCAAGGGCATTCCAGCCGACCGGGCCGAGATCATCGTCTGCGACCAGAACTTCCACGGCCGTACCACGACGATCGTCGGCTTTTCCTCGGAGGTCGAGTACCGGAGGGGCTTCGGTCCCTTCACGCCCGGGTTCCGGAGGATTCCCTATGGAGACATCGACGCGCTGCGCGACGCCATCACCGAATGCACGGCGGGGTTCCTGGTCGAGCCCATTCAGGGCGAAGGGGGGGTCATCGTCCCCCCCGACGGCTACCTGCGGGCGGCCCGCGAACTGTGCACGCGCCACGGCGTCGCCCTGGTCGCCGACGAGATCCAGACCGGCCTCGGCCGTACCGGGCGACTTCTGTGCTGCGACTGGGAGGACGTGCGTCCCGACGTGCTGATCCTGGGCAAGGCGCTGGGAGGCGGCGTCTATCCGGTTTCCGCGGCGATCGCCGATTCGCCATTCATGGACGTCTTCCGGCCCGGAGACCATGGCTCCACGTTCGGCGGCAATCCACTGGCTGCCGCCGTTGCGCGGGCATCCCTGGCGGTCATGGTCGAGGAGGGTCTGGTGGAACGATCCGCCCGGCTGGGCGAGTGGTTCAGCCGGAGACTGCGCGCGATCGACTCACCTCACGTCGAAGAGGTACGCGGCCGCGGGCTGATGATCGGCGTGGCCATAAGGAAGTCGTCGGGGCCTGCCCGCCCATTCTGCGAAGCCCTCTGGCACAGAGGCATCCTGGCCAAGGAGACACACGAGCAGGTCATCCGCTTCGCGCCCCCGCTGGTTATTCGGCGAGAAGAGCTTGAGGAGGCGCTGGTTCACGTGGAGGCGGTGCTGACGCATTGAGGCGGTGCGTCCGGAACCGCACGTTCACCACTCGATTTCGCCTTTCCGGGAGGTGTCCACCTGCTCGGCCTCTCCTTCGCCCAGCAGCACCTGCTCGATCTGTTCGTAGAGGAACTTCCTCGAGCTGGCTTCGCGTGGGTCCAGCCCGTAGTGGTTGATCAACAGAGTCTGGTGCTGAAGCCAGTCCGCCCAGCAGAGCCGGCAGATGCGGCGAAGCAGCCGTTCGCCCAGTTCCGTCCGGAAAGGGGCCTTCTCGAGTGCGGCCGACTCCTTGCCGCAACGTTGGCAGACGATTGTATTCACAGGCTGGTCACGTAGCTGTCGATGTGTGCGGGGTTCCGGCGGCGAACAGGTTGGAAACCCCGCCGGATTATTGTAATCTTCTGGCGTTTGGGCGAAGGCGAACCGGCGTTGGCAGCCCGGTCATGGCGGCCGCACAACCATTCACCAAGGTATGGACTGTGGCGATTCTCACCAAGGAGCAACTGGCGCACCTCGAGCAGCGGCTCCTGGAGGAGCGTGCGCGTTCGCTGAGGTCGCTGGGTCTTTTCGACCAGATGGCAAAGGCGAACCGGGAGTCGGGTGATTCCAACCTCGCGGCCTACACCGACCACATGGCGGATCAGGGCACCGAGGCCATGGAACGTGAAAAAGCCGCGCTCTTCGCAACCAAAGAAGGTCGGTATCTCTACCGGATCGAAGACGCCCTGCGCCGACTCTACCTGGACCCGGAGAACTTCGGCCGTTGCCAGGCGACTGGAAAACCGATCAACTTCCGGCGCCTGGACGCGCTGCCGCACGCCCGCTACTGCATCGAACACAAGCGGGAACTGGAAGCGCGGGGAGAGTAGAAGACACCGGCGCGACCTCGCTCAGGAAGGTTACTCTTCTTCCCCGGTGTCGTGTATCGGGCTGGTTATGCGCCAGAGCCGTTCGATCTCGCTCCTGATTTCCCGGATGCGACCTTCCAGCGGCTGATCGCTCAGATGATACCTGGCGGCACTGAGGGAGCGATAGGCGCGCCACAACGCGGATGAGGCCGGCGTCTGTTCGTGACTGCGACGCCGCTTGCCCTTCAGCCGGGCAAGGAGCCACTCGGTCATCTTCTCGTCGAGGAGCATGAGGTTGCCCTCGCCGGACGATTCGTCGGCGAGATACCTTGCCAGTTTCTTCTTGAAACTCTTGGGCACCCCCGCCACTACATAGACGGAAAGGTCGTTCCGTTCGAGAAAGTCCGACGTCATCACATCCCAGGATGGAGCGAAGCAGGTACCGCTCAGGTTGCCGACACTGGCGGTGGTAAGCCAGTAATATAGGCCATTTCAGGGGGGTTTCGCCAGTCCAGTGGTCTCCATCGGTCGGAACCGACTATTCAGCTGTGCAGGATACCCAGGGTGAGGGCCCCGAGCGCCTCCATCTGCCAACCGCGAACGTGGACCACGCGGGCGAGCTCATCCGGGGACCGGGGCTCGGCACGCACGATCTCCAGAATGGTCTTGTTGGGAAGGAGGAGGCCAGGATCCAGCCCGAGTGTGCGGGCCCTGCGGTTGCGAGCGAGACGCAGTTTCTCGGCCCGCTGCTCAGCTTCCGGACGGAGCCGGGGAGCCAGCCCGTGGCGGGGTCTCGGGAAGGGCGCGATGCGCGTTTCCGGAATCGAATCAGCCTGCTCCAGGTGCGCCAACAGTCTTCGCCCGCCGGTGTGGGCCAGAGCGCGCGAAAAACCGGGTCGTCCAGCGAGTTCCCTGATCGAGTCGGGGGGCGAGTCGGCGAGCTGGACGAGGACATCGTCAGTGGCAACCCGGAAGGGGGCCCTGTCTCTCCGCCGAGCGATCTCATCCCTCCAGGTCCACAGCGCGCGCAACCGCTCGAGCGCGCGCGGCTTCAGGCGGCGCGCCTTCTTCAGACCCGTCGCCGGATCCGGATCGGGGTTCTCCCGCTTCCACGCGGTTCGCTCGAGCCGGTGGAATTCCTCGCCGGCCCACGCAAGGCGTCCCCGGCCCTCCAGGCGTTCCCGCAGGATGTCGGCGAGCGGCGCGAGATAGCGCGTATCGGCGGCGGCGTATTCGAGCATTTCCGCCGGCAGTGGCCGCATCGCCCAATCCGCCCGCTGGTACTTCTTTCGCAGATGAACTCCGAGGAAGCGTTCCAGCAGCGCGGAGAGGCCGAGCGCCTTCTCTCCCAGGAACGCGGCCGCAATCTGGGTGTCGAAGACGCCTCGGACGTGAATCCCCAGATCTCGCGACAGGAGGCGCAGATCGTAGCTGGCGCCGTGCATGAGGATCTCTCGTTCGGGGTCCTCGAGGGATGCGCGGAGGACGGTACGGGCATCGTAGGCGAGCGCGTCAACGAGCCATGTGTCCCCCGGGGTAGACACCTGTACCAGGCAAAGCCGGTCGGAATAGCGATGAAACCCGGCGGCCTCGCAGTCGAGCGCGATCCGGTCGCAGGTTGCAAGCTGAGTTGGCAGCGCGGCGGCGGCGAGCGGGTTGGCGATGTAGTGTACGTTCATGGACCTCGACGGCGTCGGAACCCGGGGACCGGTGCGGGCCCCCCGCAGTCCGCGCCCCGGCGTGGGAGTCGGGTGTCGGCTGAACGGAATCGGTGTGAATTCCGCGAAACCAAACTAGTTTATACCACCTCTTCATCGGGCGCGGCCGTCGGCCGGGCCACCAACGCCGAGTCGGCGAGACTGGGAATCCAATGCTGAGAACCAAGCTAGTGTGCACGCTGGGCCCGGCCACGTTTTCAGCGGAGATGATCCGGCGGCTGGTCGATTCGGGAATGACGATGGCGCGCCTGAACATGTCCCACGGCCTGCGCGATGACCACCAGGAGACGGTCGAACTCATCCGTCGCGCCAGCGAGGAAGCCGGCACGCCGGTCGCGATCCTGGTGGATCTGGGGGGGCCGAAGATCAGGGTTGGCAGGCTCGCCTCCCCTCTTTTTCTGGCGGAGGGCGCGGAAGTCATTGTCTCCCCGCAGGAGACGGCGCTCGAAGGCGAGATCCCGACGACCTATGCGCGCCTGGCCGATGACGTCGTGATCGGGGACCGCGTGCTCCTCGACGACGGCCTGCTCGAGTTGCGGTGCGTTGGCAAGGGCGGAGGCAAGGCCCGCTTCGTGGTGGAATGTGGTGGCCGCCCTGAACAGCTTCAAGGGCATGAACGTGCCCCGGCGCCAACCTCAGCACTCCCTCGCTCACCGACCGGGACAGGAAAGACCTCGAATTCGCCCTCGAGGCGGGCGTCGAATACGTGGGTCTGTCGTTCGTGCGCCGGAGCGAGGACATCGTGGAATTGAAGGAGCGGGTGGCGGGCCGCGCGCTGGTGGTGGCCAAGATCGAGTTGGTGCGTGCCCTGGCGTCGATCGAGGAGATCGTGAAGGCGACCGATGCGGTCATGGTCGCACGCGGCGACCTGGGCGTGGAACTTCCCTTCGAACAGGTTCCGCTTGCGCAAAAACGTATCGTCCAGCTGGCCAACTATTCGGGTCGCCCGGTGATCATCGCCACGCAGATGCTCGATTCGATGATCCAGAGCCCTCGTCCAACGCGGGCCGAGGCCTCGGATGTCGCCAACGCGGTTCTGGATGGCACCGACGCCGTGATGCTGTCCGGCGAGACCTCGGTGGGGGAGTATCCGCTGCAGGCCGCGGATGCCATGGTGCGCATCATTGATGAGATCGAGGGCTCCGGCGTGCTGGCACGCGGTCCCCGCTACCTCGCCCGCCCCGACGAATGGCCGCGGGGGGGGCGCCACACGGCGCGAACACGCGGTTGCGTCGTGCACGGTGGATGCCGTTCGTCAACTGGACGCGCCCGCGCTGGTCGTCATCACCAGCAGTGGTTTTTCCGCGCGCCTGGTTTCCTCATACCGCCCACCGGTCCCGATCTTCGCGGTAAGCACCGATCCCCGGACCTATCGGCAGCTTGCCCCCGTCTGGGGCGTGTGGCCGACGCTCGCGACCGACGTGCCCGTCAACTACTCGGCGCTGTCCGCCTACGGGAAGGAGGCGGTCGTGCGCTCGGGGGTCGGGAGACCCGGGCAATCGGTCGTGGTTACCGCCGGATATCCGTTCCACGAGAAGGGCTCGACCAACACCATGCGCGTCGAACAACTCTAGACGTCGGCATGTCGTTCTCGCTGACCTTCCTCGGCACCGGAACCTCCTACGGCGTGCCCGTCATCGGATGTCAGTGCGACACCTGTACCTCGACCGACCCACGCGACAAGCGCATGCGGCACGGCGCCCTGCTCCGCTTCGGCGAGCGCCGGCTCCTCGTCGACACGCCCCCGGAGCTAAGGCTGCAGCTCCTGGCCGAGAGCGTCTCGGCCGTGGACGCGGTGTGGTTCACGCACGCCCACGCGGACCACATCCACGGCATCGACGACCTGAGGGTGTTCACGGCGCTCTACGGAGCGCGCGTGAGTGCCTGGATGCATCGATCGGTCGCCCGCCAGCTTCGGCGACGCTTTCCCTACATCTTCGAAGCGCGTGCGCGTGTCCCGGGCGGCCCGTACGTCCCCGAACTGGATGTGTCCACCTTTCGCGAGGGGAGCCCGGTGAGGATCCTGGACCACGTCTTCCTGCCCCTGGCGGTCCCGCACGGTGGAATAACCTCGTACGGCTTCCGCGTCGGGGGGCTCGGATATGTGACCGACGGCAAGCGACTCCCCAGGGCGACGCTGGAGGGCCTGAGGGGGGTGGAGGTACTGGTGCTCAACGCACTCTGGTTCGGAGATCCCCATCCTGCCCATTTCAACATTGAGGAAGCCGTCGCCGCCGCTCGGGCGGTCGGTGCGCGGAGGACCTATCTGACCCACCTTACCCACCGGGTCAGGCACGACGATCTTTGCCGCCGTCTTCCCGATGGCATCCGCCCCGCCTACGACGGCCTCACCTTGAAGGTGGAAGACGGCGGCACGGGGCCTCGCTGTTCTCCTGCCCCGACCGTGCGCGCATGAGCGGCCTCATCGTCGACTACCGCAACCTGCTCGCCCTGGGCGCCGGCGCGGACGGCGTTGATCCGAAACGACTCGCCGGAGACCTCGGAGCGCGTTTCCGGGAGGCGCACGAGGATGTGATGCGGGCGCGTCGAAACGGGAGCATGGGCTTCTTCGATCTGCCCCATGCCGGGGAAGCCACGGCCGTCATCCGGCGCACGGCCGGGCGGCTGCGGGGGCGGTTCGACGATTTCGTGGTTCTCGGGATCGGCGGGTCCGCGCTGGGCGCGCGCATGCTGCGGGACGCGTTGTCGGACCCGGGGCGCGACGGCGGCTCCGGCGGCAGCGGCAACGGCCACCCCCGGCTCCACATCGCCGACAACATCGACCCGGACTCGATCGCGCGGCTGCTGGGGCGCCTCGATCTGAGGAGGACGTTCTTCAACGTCGTCAGCAAGTCGGGGTCGACCACGGAGACGCTGGCACAATACCTCGTTGTCGCCGAGCGCCTCGCTCGCGCAGTCGGCCCGGAGCGAGCGAGCGAACACTTCCTCTTCACCACGGATCCGGCCAGGGGACCCCTGCGCCGGCTCGCCGACACAGCCGGCATCCCGACCCTGCCGGTGCCTCGCAACGTAGGCGGACGCTTCTCGGTCCTTTCGGCCGTGGGCCTGTTTCCGGCTGCGGCGGCCGGCATCGACGTGACAGCGTTGCTCCGGGGCGCGGCGCGCATGGAGGAGCGCTGTCGCACGGGCAGGCTGCTCGGCAACCCCGCGGGCATCCTGGCCACCCTGTTGCACCGCGCCGACGACGAATGTGGGCAGCGCGTGCACGTCTTCATGCCCTACTGTGACCGTTTGCGCTCCTTCGCACTCTGGGTGCAGCAGCTGTGGGGCGAATCACTTGGGAAGGCCGGGGGGCCGGAGGGTCGGCTGGCGGCCACGGGCGCCACGCCTCTGCCGGCGCTCGGGGCGACCGACCAGCACTCGCTCCTGCAGCTCTTCATGGAGGGCCCGGCAGACAAGGTCGTGTGCTTCTTCACCGTTGACGCAGCCAGAGATCCGATTCCGGTACCCGACTTGCATCCCCGGATTCCCGCCTTTGCGTCGCCGGGAGGTCGCACGCTCAGGGAACTCATCGCCATCGAGCATGCCGCCACGGCGGCCGCGCTGCGGAAGCAGGGAAGGCCCAACCTGACCATTCGGCTCGCAAGGCTCGACGCGGAGGCGGTGGGGGAGCTCATTCTGCTCTTCCAGGCGGCAACGGTCCATGCCGGTTTTCTCTACGGCGTCGATCCGCTGACACAGCCGGGCGTGGAACTCGGCAAGCGGTACGTGCACGGCCTTCTAGGGCGACCGGGGTACGATCCGCCTCCGCTGGAAGGAGAGGATCACGAGTGGCAGGCATAGGAGAGGAGAGACAGGGCGGCACCTTCCCGCAGGGTGGGCATCGCCCCGCGGAAACCGTAGTTTGTACAGGGACTGGACCGGTCGCGGCAATGGCGGACGCCGCGGCGCATTTCATGGAGACGCAGGATGCCTCAAGGCGAGGACGGACCGCTCGTCGTAATCGAGCGGGACAAGGGTTCGAGCACAGGTGCCTTTCTACTCGGCGCAGTGCTGGGCGCCGGGATCGCGCTGCTGCTGGCGCCCCGGTCCGGCAAGGAGACCCAGGAGCAGCTGAAGTCCCGGGCGCGGGAGTTGAGGCAGGCAACCCGGGAGCGGGTGCGCGCGGCCCAGGAAGAGCTGGAGGAAAGACTGGGCCGGGCCGGCGAGCAGGTCCGCGATCAGATCGACTCGGTGAAGGGAGCCGTGGACGCGGGTCGCCAGGCGGCGCTCGACGCGCGCGCCGATCTGGAAGACAGGATTGCCAACTCGAAGGCCGCCTACCGGGCCGCGAGTGACGCCGCAAGACGAGTCGTCCAGGAGTCGGACGAGGGCCACGAGGGGGAATACGATGACGACGATGAAGACGAACCGGCGCCATCCGAGGATTGACCGGGCCGCCGCGGCATGGCTGCGGGCCGCCGTTGTGATGATCGGGCTCGTCCCCGCCGCAGCGGCCCAGGGGCAGTCTTTCGATGATCCCCCCCTCGTCACCGATCGTTCGAGGGTGCTGGCCCGCGATGTGACAGTGGGGACCTCGCTTCTCCCCTCTCACGAGCGATATGTCATCGTTCACCTGACCGAGAACCGGCTCTTCGTAATGGAGAACGAGCGCGCCATCTGGTCAGCGCCGGTCGGCACGGGAACGGGGTTCAATCTCACCGGAGCGGGCCAGAAGTGGCATTTTTCCACACCCCGCGGGATCATGAAGGTCCGGCGCAAGGAAAAGGATCCGGTCTGGATCGCACCCGACTGGCATTTCGTCGAGCGAGGGGTGCCGGTTCCGCCGCTGCAGCATCCATCCCGTCGGATCCGGGGCGCTCTCGGCACCACCGCGATCTACCTGGGAGACGGCATCGCAATTCACGGCACCTTCCAGCCCGAGCTGGTGCTCGATCCCGATCCGGAGCGCCGGCGCATCTCGCACGGGTGCATTCGCCTGACCAATGAGACGGCCCGCGAGCTCTACTACCTGGTGGATGTGGGCACTCCAGTCCTCATCTACTAGCGGCCTGCAGGCGATTCCCTCGGCGGAGCTGACAGCCATGGCCGAGTCCCCGGGTCGAAGCATCATTTCCCGCAACCGAAAGGCCCGGCACGAGTACGAGGTGCTCGAGACCTGGGAAGCGGGGCTCGTTCTGAAAGGACCGGAAGTAAAATCGGTGCGCGCGGGCAAGGTTGGTTTCAAGGATGCCTTCGCCCGTCTCGAAAACCGCGAGATGTGGCTCTACAACCTGCACATCAGCCCGTATGAGCCGGCGACGCGCTGGAATGCGGATCCGGAGCGGCCGCGCAAGCTCCTCCTGAAGCGCTCCGAGATACGGCGCCTGATCGGCAAGGTAGAGGAGAAGGGGCTGACTCTCGTTCCGCTCGACATCTACTTCCGGCGTGGCTTCGCGAAGTTGACCCTGGCCCTTGCGCGCGGCCGCAAGCTCTACGACAAGCGGGAAAAGCTGCGCCGCCGGACCCAGGAGCGGGAAGCGGAGCGAGCCATGAGGTACAGGGCGTGAGGAGAGGCCGGCAACCGGGGAGGCAGGCCGTCGTGGTCGCGGCATTCTGCGGGCTCCTTGGGGCCGGTTGCGCCTACTTCAACTCGCTCTACAATGCCCGGCGCGCCTTCGCGGAGGCGCAGGCGGCTCGAATGCAGGACCGGTCGGTCGAGGCCGCTTCGGCGTATCGCGACGCGATCGACAAGGCCGCCCGGAGCTATCGGTCGGACCAGACCGGGCGCTGGGCGGACGATGCGCTCTATATCGTCGGGCGAGCCTATTTCTACAGTGGGGACTGGGCACGGTCGCAGGCGGCCCTGGAACGCCTGCTCGCGACCTCGGGGGATTCCGCCCTGCGCGCAGGGGCCCGCGTACACCTGGGCGGAATTGCGCTTGCCACGGGCCGGCGCGACGCCGGGCTGCGATCGCTCGCCGACGCGATCGGCGGGGTCCCCGATGCGACGCTGCGGGCGGAGGCCCACCTGTGGAGCGCGCGGGCCAGTTTCGATCTCGGCCGCGTACAGGAAGGGTGGGCGAGTCTCGAGCGGGCAGAGGAGGCTTCGCGGGAGCTGCGCGTCCAGGTCGGTCTGGAGCGGCTTGCCCGGGGACTCGGAAACGACCACTTCGAATACGCTCTCGCGGGGGCGACGACGGTTCTCGAAGAAGCTTCCGGGGAACCGTGGGCTGATACCGTCTTTGCCGGCATGGCTCGGGCCTCTGCCCTGTGGGGGGCTGGACGCGCGGCCGAAATGCTCTCCGCGGCCGCCCGTAGCGGATGGGCGCCGAGGGCACGTGACCGGGTCCGCCTGCTGCGCGCGCAGATGCTCGCCCGGGGAGGCGACACGGTTGCGGCGACCGAAGAGGCGAGGGAAGTGGCGCGCGGGGACTCCAGGACCGCGCACGAGGCAAGAGTGGCCCTCGCGCGCTGGCGGCTGAGTTTCATCGATCGCATCGCCGAGCTGGACGAAGTCCGGGCAATCCTCCTGCCGGCTCTTGGGTTGCCCCAGGCGCTGCGGCTCATCGACTTCATGGAGCATGTTGGGCTGTTTGTGGAGAGAGCGGGCACGGCCGGTGACCACCTCGCCCTGTTCGCGGGAGCCGAGTTGGCGCGCGACAGCCTCGGATCACCCCGGTTGGCCGGACAACTCTTCACGCTCTACGCCGACCGGGACCCGGGGTCCGCCTGGGAGGGAAAGGCCTTGATGGCCGCCCTGGAGTTGACGGAGGAGCCGACCGCACGCGAACGGCTCGCCGGCCGCCTGGAACGCCTGGGCGACAACATCTACGTGCAGGCGTCGCGGGGAACCATGGCCAGGCCGACCGACTACGCCCTGGTGGAGGGCAGGCTGGGTGTTTCCCTTTCCATCCTTCATCAGAGAATCGCCGCGGAGGCCCTCGATCGGGATGTGGCCGTGCAGGAAACCGCACGCACGCTGGACAGCATCCGGGCCGCCGAGCAATTGAGACGTCGCGTCGAGGCCGGTGATTCGATCCTGCTGGACTCGCTGCGCCTGGACTCTCTTCGCCGCGACTCCGTGCGCGCCGACTCGCTGCGTCGCAATATACCCGGCGCCAACCCTGCCGACGCATTCTTCGCCCCCGATACCGTCACGCAGGCGGACACCACCCGGCAGCAGGACACGATCCCCGGTCGAGACACCATTTTTCGCCGGGACACCGTGGCGGCTCTCGGTCAAACACCCGGGCCGGGCCGGTCCGCGGCGGTCCATCACGGAGGTGTAGGTGGATCTTGAGCAGGAGTTGTTCGGCGCGACGTTCCAGAACCCGGTGATGCTTGCGGCCGGCACCTGTGGTTTCGGCAGGGAGCTGGCGGGCGTGATCGAACTCGACCGGCTGGGTGGCCTCGTCACCAAGTCCGTGACTCTGGAACCCCGGGCGGGAAACCCGGAGCCCCGCGTCAGCGAAGGCGGCGGCGTGATGATCAACTCGGTGGGCCTCGCCAATCCGGGAGTCGAGCGCGTCAAGGCCGAGAAGTTGCCGTGGCTGGCGTCCCGCCTGTGTCGCGCGCAGGTCTTCGTGAGCGTGGCGGGCCATGCGGTTGCCGAATACTGCGAGATCGTCGAACGTCTCGACGCGGAGGAAGGATTTCTCGGATTCGAGCTCAACCTGTCGTGCCCGAACGTCCCGCTGAACGGCTTGCCCTTCGCGCTTGATCCGGAGATGCTGGCGACCGTCGTTTCCCGCGTGCGGGAACGCACCGCCCGCCCGCTGCTGGTAAAACTGGCCCCCAACTCGCCCGACATCGGCGAGGCGGCGGCGGTGGCGGTGGCGGCCGGGGGCGACGGGATCACCCTGGTCAACACGATGCCCGGAATGGTGATCGACCCGGAGACACGGCGCCCCAGTCTCGGGGCCGGTGGTGGAGGACTCAGCGGGCCCGCCCTGCTCCCTGTCGGCGTGCACGCCGTGTGGCAGGCGCGCCGCCGCGTCTCTGCCCCGCTCGTCGGGGTCGGCGGTGTGCGCGACCATCGCGATTGCGTACAGTATCTGCTCGCGGGCGCTTCGCTGGTCCAGGTGGGCACCGCAACGTTTGCCGAACCGCGAGCGGCTGCGCGTATCGTCCGCGGACTGCGGCTCCATGGCCGCAAACGGGGCATCGCTGCGGTCGATGAGCTGGTGGGCGCGGTCGGCTCGGCCGCGGGAGAGGTTGCCATTGGGACGCGGGAGGCGTTGGCGACGTGAGCGGCATCATCCTTGCGTTGGACTATCCGTCGGCCAACCGGGCGCTGAGGCTGGTCGACCTCCTGGCCGGCCGGGTCGGCTTCTACAAGGTGGGGCTGGAGCTCTTTGCGCGGGAAGGCCCCGCGGTCGTCGAGCGTCTTCGAAAACGTGACAAGCAGGTGTTCCTCGACCTCAAGCTTCACGACATTCCGCGAACCGTTGCGGGAGCCGTGGCCGCCGCCACGGAGCTGGGAGCGCGCTTTCTGACGCTGCACACGGCGGGGGGAGCCCGCATGATGGAGGCCGCGGCCGCCGCTGCGGAGGACAGAATACAGCTTCTAGGAGTTACGATGCTCACTTCCCTGGGGACATCCGCGATTGCAGCGGGGTCCGATGGTGTGCGCATGTCACTGGAGGAGCACGTCGTGCACCTCGCCGGGAAGGCGAACGCGGCCGGACTCGACGGGGTGGTGGCTTCTCCTCTGGAGGCGGCGGCGCTGAGGCGCAAGTTCGGGGATGGATTTCTCCTGGTCACTCCCGGTATTCGGCTGTCGCACCAGGCGCGTCATGACCAGCGCCGGGTCGCCACCCCCCGCAGCGCCCGGGAAGCCGGAGCCGACTACCTCGTCATCGGGCGTGCGGTGACGGATGCGTCCGATCCCTCGGTGGCGCTCGATGCCGTCGAG
Organism: Longimicrobiales bacterium; assembly: GCA_965232315.1. Classification (GTDB taxonomy): domain Bacteria; phylum Gemmatimonadota; class Gemmatimonadetes; order Longimicrobiales; family Gaopeijiaceae; genus BD2-11. Next base: position 308,424 of record CBDDPN010000014.1, read on the forward strand.
CGCGATCTGGCCCGGGCAACCCCCGGCTCATGCTGATGAGCGGACGTTCGAAGCGGACAGGCCTGACCGGCGGCGTTCTTCTGCTCGTCGCCGTGTCGGGCCTTGGGCTCCCGGGTGCGGCGGCGAGCCCTGGACCGCAGGCATCGCTGGAGGGAGCGGCCGGCAACCTGACGCGCATCTGGCAACGCGGCTCCATCGAACTCTTCGCGCAGATCCTGGTGGCCGGCGGAATCCGTTTGCGCGTGAGGGGTGAGGACCACGTTGCGCTCTCCCGCCGCCAGGCCGTTGCCGTGCTGCGTGACTATCTGGGAGGGCACCATACGGAATCCATCCGGGTAGAGCGGGCCACCGAGGTCGGGGGCTCGCCGCTCCGCGGTTTCGCCGAACTCCGATGGACCGTGGTGCATGAAGGAGCCTCGCAGGAGGTTGTACACAGTGTCTACGTCGGATTCGTGCGCGAGGACGAAGCCTGGCGTGTCTTCGAGTTCCGTGTACTGGAATGAATGATCTTCCCGCCCCTACAGCCCTCCTGCGGAGACCGGAATGAGCCTGCGCCTCCATGACACCCTGACGCGCTCGCTCCGGCGCTTCGAACCCCTCCGGCCGGGGCGGGTGGGCATCTACGGATGCGGACCCACCGTGTACGGGCGCGCACACATCGGCAACTTCCGCGCCTTTCTCGTCTACGATCTGCTTCATCGCTACCTGGAGTGGCTGGGTTACGAAGTGCGCTTCGTGGTGAACCTCACCGACGTGGACGACCGCATCGTGCAGCTCGCCGCGGAGAGCGGGCAATCGATCCGGGAATTCGCCGCCCCCCATGTGGAGTCGTTCCTCGCCGACGCCGACACCCTCGGGATGCGTGCTTTCGACAGCCACCCCAGGGCAACCGGCTACATTCGCGAGATGACCGAATTCGTCTCCCGGCTGATCGGACAGGGACTCGCCTATCGGACCTCCGACGGATCCGTGTATTTCAGGATTGCGGGGTTCCCCGAGTACGGACGGCTCTCGCGTATCGAGCCCGATGCCCTGCGCCCGGGTGAGCGGGTTGCCGACGACAAGTACGAAAAGGACGACATCCGTGACTTCGCGCTCTGGAAGGCGGCCAAGCCTGAGGACGAACAGGCGGGCGCCGCGTGGGATTCTCCCTGGGGCCGTGGCCGACCGGGATGGCATCTCGAATGCTCGGTGATGGGGTTGAGCGAGATCGGCGACACCCTCGACATTCATCTGGGCGGCGAAGACCTGGTCTTCCCCCATCACGAGGACGAGATCGCTCAATCGGAAGGCGCAACCGGCAAGACCTTCGTGCGCTACTGGATCCATGTGAAACATCTCCTGGTGGAGGGCAGGAAGATGTCGAAGTCGCTCGGCAACACGTACACCCTCCCCGATCTGACCGAGAGGTTTGAACCGGCTGCGATCCGTCACCTGCTTCTTTCCGCCCAGTACCGAAGCGAGCTCAACTTCACCCTCGAGGGACTCGAGGCCTCCCGCCAGGCCGTTCAGCGCCTCGTGGATTTCCGGGATCGCCTGACCCGCGTGCCCATCCGGCCCGATGCACCGTCCACAGGGATCCGCCGGTTGGCCAGCGAGGCCTTGTCGCGCTTCCGCGCGGCGATGGACGACGATCTGAACACCGCGGGAGCCCTGGCCGCGCTCTTCGTCCTCGTAAAGGAGACCAACACCGTTCTGGACAGCGTGCCGCACGGGATTCGCCGAGCGGGTCGGGAGTCGGCGGCGGAGGCTCTGACGGCCATGGATGAGGTTCTGGGCCTGCTGAGCCTCGCCCGGGCCGGACGCCAGGTGGACGAATCGGCACGTGACCGGATCGGCCGGCTGGTTACGGAACGGGACCTCGCTCGAGCCCGGCGGGACTTTGTGCGGGCGGACGCCATCCGCGAGCAGCTGGCGGCGGAAGGCATCGTGCTGGAGGATTCCCCCGACGGAACCCGCTGGAAGCGCGCGGGCCCCAGAGTGGGGTCGGCGGCCACCCGCTGACCATTGACTTCACCGGTGAAGCGGGGTAGCAGTAGTCGCCCGCTGGCGTAGCTCAACTGGTAGAGCAGCTGATTTGTAATCAGCAGGTTGGGGGTTCGAGTCCCTTCGCCAGCTTGCCGCTCGTCACCCCTTTACCTGGTCCCACCAAACCGCTACCTTTCGAGGCTTGATTGTAAAGGCCTGCCTCAGGTGCCCGAGGGCATCCTTGCTCCGCAGCCGGAGGCGCGAGGGGCGCTCCGAACCACAGGAGTTTCGAGAGATATGCTCGGTGGGGTACCGAAGCGGTCAAACGGGGCAGACTGTAAATCTGCTGGCTCAAGCCTTCGGAGGTTCGAATCCTCCCCCCACCACTGGGCGCTTCGCCGTTCGATGTGCGAAAAATGAGAATTCACGCGGGAGTAGCTCAGTTGGCTAGAGCATCAGCCTTCCAAGCTGAGGGTCGCGGGTTCGAGTCCCGTCTCCCGCTCTTAACGCTGGCCGAAGACGGGAACAGCGCTCTGGTAGCTCAGGGGTAGAGCGCTTCCTTGGTAAGGAAGAGGTCCCGGGTTCAAATCCCGGCCAGAGCTTGCCAGGGCCTGACGGGGCTCTGACACCACGATCACCTGCAACGAATTGGAGTGAGGTAGCGGAGAATGGCAAAGGAGAAGTTCGACCGGACGAAGCCGCACGTGAACGTCGGCACCATCGGGCATGTTGACCACGGGAAGACGACGCTTACGGCAGCGATCACCTTCACCCAGGCCAAGAAGTTCGGTGGCGACGCGGTAGCTTTTGACGAGATCGACAAGGCTCCGGAGGAGCGGGAGCGCGGGATCACGATCGCCACGGCACACGTCGAGTACGAGACGGCAAACCGCCACTACGCGCATGTGGACTGCCCGGGCCACGCCGACTATGTAAAGAACATGATCACCGGCGCGGCCCAGATGGATGGGGCGATTCTGGTGGTGTCCGCGGCGGACGGCCCCATGCCTCAGACCCGCGAGCACATCCTTCTGGCTCGCCAGGTCAACGTCCCCTTCATCGTCGTCTTCCTGAACAAGGTGGACATGGTCGACGACGAGGAACTGCTCGAGTTGGTGGAGCTCGAGGTGCGCGAGCTGCTCTCCGAGTACGATTTCCCGGGTGACGACCTTCCCGTCGTGATGGGGAGCGCGCTCAAGGCGATGGAAGCCAAGGGAGAGGGGTCCGACGTAGATTGCATCCAGGAACTCATGGACGCGATCGATTCCTACATCCCGCAGCCCGAGAGAGACATCGACAGGCCGTTCCTGATGCCGGTGGAGGACGTGTTCAGCATCACCGGCCGCGGCACGGTGGCCACCGGCCGAATCGAGAGCGGCATCGTGAACGTCGGGGACCAGGCGGAAATCGTCGGAATGGACCGAGACCGCAAGACGGTCGTAACCGGCGTCGAGATGTTCCGCAAGCTCCTCGACCAGGGTCAGGCTGGTGACAATGCGGGGCTGTTGCTCCGGGGGGTCGGCAAAACCGAAATCCAGCGTGGCCAGGTGCTCGCCAGGCCGGGTTCCATCACGCCACACACGCACTTCAAGGCGGAGGTCTACGTCCTGACCAAGAGCGAGGGCGGCAGGCACACCCCGTTCTTCGACGGCTACCGTCCCCAGTTCTATTTCCGAACCACCGATGTGACGGGCGCGACCAAGCTCCCCGACGGCGTCGAGATGGTCATGCCCGGCGACAACGTGCAGATGGAGGTTGAGTTGATCACCCCCATCGCCATGGACAAGGAACTTCGGTTCGCGATCCGCGAGGGTGGCCGCACGGTCGGCGCGGGCGTCGTTACCGAGGTGATCGAGTAGCTCTCGTGGCCAGGGACCGAGTGATCCTCGCGTGCGAGAAGTGCAAGGAGCGCAACTACACGACGAAGAAGAACAAGCGCCTGCACCCAGGCCGGGTGCACTACCGGAAATACTGCCCGCGTTGCGGTACCCATACCGGGCACAAGGAAACCAAGTAGCGAATCCCAAGTAGCAGCATGCCCAATATCATCGAGAATTCGGCAGCGTTCGCACGCGAGTCATGGACGGAGTTGCAGCGCGTCACCTGGCCCGACTCGGGTCAGCTGCGCAACGCGACCTGGGTGGTGATCATCTTCGTGATCGCCATCTCGCTCGTCATCTTCGCCATGGACGGCGTTGTGCGCTTTGTCGTGAACTTCGTTATGGGCATCTTCGGAGCGTGACGGACTCATGGACGAGTCCAGATCCAAATGGTACGTGATCCAGAGCTATTCTGGGCACGAGCAGAAGGTCAAGCGTTTCATCGACCACAAGATTGAGGAAGGCCACAACCCCGAGATCCTGCGGACTCTGGTACCGACCCAGGAAGTCATGGAGATCCGCAAGGGAAAACGGGTTCAGGTCACCCGCCGCCTGTATCCCGGATACGTCCTGGTGAACATCGCGGCTAGCGATGATGTGTCGCTGGATTCCCGGACCATTCACGCCATCAACAATATCAAGGGCGTCATCAAGTTCGTGGGCGGGGGCAGGAAGCCCCAACCCCTGAGCGATGACGAGGTACGCAAGCTACTCGGCATCGAGACCGAGGAGGAAAAGGAAGCGCGAGCGGAAATCCCGTTCCACATCGGGCAGGCCGTGGAGGTTACGCAGGGTCCGTTCACGGACTTTTCCGGGACGGTCCAGTCGGTTGATGCGGACAAGGGAAAGGTAAAAGTGGAAGTCTCGCTTTTTGGCCGTCCAACCTCGGTGGAACTCGATTTCGCTCAGCTCAAGGGATACTGAAGCCGGTGGCGCGTACGGGGAACCGCACTCCAGCCGATCAAGCGCCCGCCCGAAGGCGGGGCAGCCGGAATTGACTTCGATCAGGTGATGTAAATGGCGAAGAAGGTCATCGGATTCATAAAGCTGCACGTGCCCGGGGGGCGTGCCAATCCGGCTCCGCCGGTCGGCCCCGCACTGGGCCAGCACGGCGTGAACATCATGGAGTTCTGCAAGCAGTTCAACGCCAGGACTCAGCAGCAGCAGGGCACGACCATCCCGGTGGAGATCACGGTGTTCGCCGACCGGTCGTTCAGCTTCATCACCAAGACGCCGCCTGCCGCGGTTCTGCTCAAGAAGGCGGCCGGACTGGAGAAGGGGTCCGGCGAACCCAACCGTGAAAAGGTCGCCCGGGTGAATGCTGACCAGCTCAGGGAGATCGCGGAGGCCAAGATGCCCGATCTGAACGCGAGCGACATGGCTTCGGCCATGCGCATGATCGCCGGAACGGCGCGCTCGATGGGCATCGACGTAGACTGGTAGGCCCGACGAACCACTCGCTGCGAGCCGCCACGAGTGGGAGGGTGACACAAGTCGGCTCATTCCCATTATGCCAAGACGCGGAAAGAAAATCAGGGCCGCACGAGCCCGGATCCCGGCGGGACAGACACATTCCGTCGAGGAGGGCGTGGCGCTCGTGAAGACGCTGTCCTTCGCCCGGTTCGACGAATCCATCGAGGTGGCGGCCCGGCTGGGTGTCGACCCCCGGCGGGCGGATCAGATCGTGCGCGGCACGGTCGTGCTTCCACATGGAACCGGAAAGCAGATGCGCGTTCTCGTGTTCGCGCAGGGCGAAAAGGAAAAGGAGGCGCGCGACGCCGGCGCCGACTATGTGGGCACCGAGTATCTCGACCGCATCAAGCAAGGATGGCTGGAGTTCGATGCCGTGGTCGCGGCTCCCAACATGATGGGCCGGGTGGGTCCGCTGGGTCGCATCCTTGGGCCGCGCGGCCTCATGCCCAATCCCAAGGCGGGCACGGTGACCTTCGATGTCGGACGCGCCGTTTCCGAGATCAAGGGCGGGAAGATCGAGTACCGCGTCGACCGCACGGGCAATCTGCACGCCCCCGTCGGACGGATATCGTTTGAAGACCAGAAGCTCTCGGACAACCTGAGCGCCTTCATGGAATCGGTATTGCGTGCGCGGCCGGCGGCCGCAAAGGGCACATACGTTAGGAGCGTGACGCTCTCCAGCACCATGGGGCCGGGAGTGCCGCTCGACCCGAACCAGTTCGGGCGGAGTTGACCGATGAAGAAAGCCGACAAGCAGGCCTTCACAACAGAGTTCAAGAGCAGGGCCGAGAACGCGGGCGCGCTCTACCTGACCGATTTCACCGGGCTGGACGTCAAGTCGATGACGGTGCTTCGCCGGCGGATACGCGAGAGCGGGGGGCGCTATCTGGTCGTGAAGAACCGGCTCGCCAAGCGAGCGTTCGACGACTTGAAGCTCTCGGGCCTGAGCAGCCACCTGACGGGTCCTACCGGGATCGTCCTGGGCACGACGGATGCCGTGGAGCCGGCCAGGGTGCTGGTGGGGTTCGCGAAGGAAAACGACAAGCGTCCCTCCTTCAAGGTGGGCGTTGTGGAGGGCAAGGTCATCGGGGAGGAACAGTTCCTCAAGGTGGCGACCCTCCCGGCGCGCGACGTGTTGATGGCGCACCTGGCTGGAGCGCTGGAGGGCCCCATGGCGGCCCTGGTGGGCGCGCTCGAGGGCAAGCTGCAGGAGTTCGCCGGACTTCTGGACGCGCTGAGGGAAGAAATACAGGAAGACTGAGTCCATTGGAGCCGCACCCGGCTGGTCGCAGCGCGGCAACGGCGCGGGCGCACGGCGAGTCGAGTCACCAACCCCCGGCATGCGGGCCGGGACCAATCAGGAGAAAGCAGCGAGATGGCGATCAATCAGCAGGAACTCCTCGATACCATCGGCAACATGACGGTGCTCGAGCTTTCCGAGTTCGTGGATGCGTTCAAGCAGAAGTTCAACGTGACGGCTGCGGTGGCGGCCGCGCCGATGGCAGCGGGTCCGGCGGAAGCCGAAGCCGTAGTCGAGGAACAGACCGAGTTCGATGTCATCCTCGACAACTTCGGCGCCAAGAAAATCCAGGTCATCAAGGTGGTTCGCGAGGTGACCAGTCTGGGCCTCAAGGAAGCCAAGGCTCTCGTCGACGGGGCTCCAAACGCAGTGAAGGAAGCCGTGTCCAAGGACGAGGCCGAGCAGGTCAGGACAAAGCTGGAGCAGGTCGGCGCGACGGTCAGCGTCAAGTAGGTGCGGCCCGTTTCAGTTCCTCGGAAAGCGAGGCGCGGTTCCCGGGGCGTTCGCGTTCGGAGGTTCCGCTGTTCGCGCTTTCGGCGCGTGTCGCCGCCGGTCTCTCCGGGGCCGGCCAGCGATACCGTCAGTTGTTTCCCGTTCGATCTGCCGTAGCCAGCCGTCCAGGCAGGATGCGGCCCAAAGGGGGAGTCTAGTTGGATAGTCGCGACGCCGCTCGACCCATCGTCAGTTTCGACAAGCTGGATTCGGTCATGCCGATGCCGAATCTTCTCGATGTGCAGCTTCGGTCCTTCGGCAAGCTGGTTCACAGCGACACGGTCAGTGAGGAGCCATGGGACTTCTCGTTGGACCGCGTGTTTCAGGAGATCTTCCCCATCTCCGACGTGAACGACAAGTTCAGCTTCGAATACGTCTCCTCCAAGCTGGGCGAACCCCGGTATTCGCAGGAGGAGTGCATAGAAAGGGACATGACCTACGCTGCGCCCCTCAAGGCGACTCTGCGCTTCGTCGTCTGGGAGGATCTGGACGACGAGGAGCGGCGCGCGCGGGACATTATCGAGAAGGAGGTCTACCTCGGGGACCTGCCTCTCCTGACCGATCTGGGCACCTTCATCGTCAACGGCGCGGAACGCGTTGTCGTAAGCCAGCTGCACCGCTCTCCGGGCGTGGTCTTCGAAGAAAGCATCCATCCCAACGGCACCAAGCTGAACAGCGCACGCATCATTCCTTTCCGGGGCTCGTGGGTTGAGTTCACCGTGGACATCAACAGTGTGTGCTATGTCCACATCGACAAGAAGAAATTCCCGGCGACGGCGCTGCTGCGCGCTCTGGGCTTCGGCACCGACGAGCACATCTACAGCCTGTTCTTCCTGGAGAAGGAAGTTTCCCTCAACGGGTCCCCTGAACTGCTCCAGAGCCTCAGCGGCTCCGTGCTTGCGGACGACGTGGTGGACGCCGAGACCGGTGAGGTGGTTCTGGAAGCGACCAGCGAACTCGAGGCAGACGACATCGAGAGGCTGGTGCGCGCGGGCATCGACGCACTTCGCGTATACAGCGTCCGATCGGGGCATACCGAGAGTCCCATCGTCAAGCGCACGCTCGCGAAGGATCCGACCAAGTCCGAGGAGACTGCGCTCTTCCAGATCTACTCGCTCCTGCGTCCCGGAGAGGCGCCAAACGTCGAAACGGCGCGCAACGCGCTGGAGAGCGTCTTCTTCAACCCGCGGCGCTACGATCTGGGCCGCGTGGGACGCTACAAGATCAACCAGCGTCTCGGCCTCGGTACGCCGGCTTCGACCACCGTGCTGACGCGCGACGACTTCGTCGCGATCCTGCGCTACCTCATCGAGTTGAGCGAAGGACACGGTTTCACCGATGACATCGACCACCTGGGCAACCGCCGGGTGCGCACCGTCGGCGAACTGATCGCCAACCAGTTGTCGGTCGGCCTGTCGCGCATGGCGCGGCTGGTCAAGGAGCGGATGTCGATCAATACCGATCCCTCCAAGATCAACATCGACGATCTGGTCAACGCCAGAACGGTGTCTGCCGTCATCCAGGCCTTTTTTGGTTCATCCCAGTTGTCCCAGTTCATGGACCAGACCAATCCGTTGGCGGAAATGACGCACAAGCGGCGTCTGTCCGCGCTGGGTCCAGGGGGACTCACCCGCGAGCGGGCGGGCTTCGAGGTGCGCGACGTGCACTACTCGCACTACGGTCGCATGTGCCCGATCGAAACCCCGGAAGGTCCCAACATCGGGCTGATCACGTCCCTGACGACCTACTCGCGCGTCAACGGGCTGGGCTTTGTCGAGACGCCCTACCGGAAGGTGGTGGACGGTCGCGCCACGGGCGGAATCGAATGGCTTTCGGCCAATGAGGAAGAGCAGGTGCGCATCGCTCAGGCCAACGCGCCACTCAACCGCGACGGCACGTTTCGCAACCCACTGGTGCTGTGCCGCGAGCGCGGCGATTTTCCGCTCCTGGCTCCGGCGGACATCGACTACATGGACGTCGCCCCCGCACAGTTGGTCTCGGTCGCGGCGGCCCTGATCCCCTTCCTCGAGCACGACGACGCCAACCGGGCGCTGATGGGTTCCAACATGCAGCGCCAGGCGGTCCCGCTGCTGTATACGGACGCGCCGCTGGTGGGGACGGGGCTGGAGCGCAAGCTGGCACGCGACTCGGGAGCCGTCGTGACCGCGACCCGCGGAGGCAAGGTCATCAGCGTCACCGCCGAACGGGTCGTCATCGACACGGGCGCGGTGAAGGTGAAGGAAGCCGATCAACCCCTTATGCGGCTCTCCCAATTCGATACCTACGCTCTGAAGAAATTCTGGCGCACCAATCAGGACACGGCCATCAACCAGCGGCCGCTGGTGCATCGTGGCGAGGTCGTCGAAGCAGGTCAGATCATCGCCGACGGGCCCTCCACCAGCTACGGCGAACTGGCGCTGGGCCGCAACATCCTGGTCGCCTTCATGCCCTGGTACGGCCACAACTTCGAAGACGCCATCGTCCTGAGCGAGAAGCTCGTCAAGGAAGACGTCTTCACCTCGATTCACATCCAGGAACTGGAGCTGCACGTCCGCGACACCAAGCGCGGCACGGAGGAGATCACTCGGGAAATCCCGAACGTCGCCGACGAGAACCTTACCAACCTGGACGAGCGCGGAATCGTGCGCATCGGTGCACAGGTGAAGAGCGGGGACATCCTGGTCGGCAAGATCACGCCCAAGGGAGAAACGGAGCTGTCGCCGGAAGAGAAACTGCTTACCGCGATATTCGGCGAGAAGGCCAAGGACGTGAAGGACTCTTCGCTGCGGCTGTCCCCGGGCATGTCGGGTACGGTGATCGACGTGAAGATCTTTTCGCGCCGGATCGACGGTCCGCTTCTCGACAAGGAGCAGGGCCAGCGAATCGGCGAATTGCGCCAGACCGAGCGCGAAGACGTCACCCGCATCGCGGAAGTACGCGACGACGAGCTCAGGGCGCTTCTGCATCTTCAGACGATTTCGCTGTGCCTGAAGCGGGGCGTGATCGAGCCTCTGCTTGAGGAAGGGCGCAAAGTCACCAAGGCCGTGTTGGGGGATCTGAATCTGGCGGAGGTCGAGCTGGAGAGTCTCAAGGTCCGCAACAAGACGGTCAACGAGCGCATCCGCGCGGTCGTCGATGAATCCCGCCGCCGCATCGAACAGGTGCACATCGATACCGAGGAGCAGATCGACAAGGTCTTCCAGCCGGACGAGTTGCCGCCCGGCGTGGTTCAGCTGGTCAAGGTCTACATTGCCCAGAAGCGGAAGATCGCGGTTGGCGACAAGATGGCCGGACGCCACGGCAACAAGGGCATCATCGCCCGTATCGTACCCGAGGAGGAGATGCCCTTCCTCCCCGACGGTACCCGGGTGGAACTCGTGCTCAACCCCCTGGGGGTTCCGTCCCGCATGAATGTCGGCCAGATCCTCGAGACCCATCTGGGCTGGGCCGCATGGGTGCTCGGCTTCGGGGCCAAGACCCCTGTTTTCCAGGGTGCCACCGAGGATGAGATCGGCCTGCTGCTCAAGATGGCGGGGATAAGGTGGGGAGCCCAGGCGCTTGGAATCCGTGCCGAGGCCCCCGTCGTCACCGCCACGGATGTCGAGCAGCTCACGGGTGCTTCGCACATCCTGCCCGAGCGGCTGGCCGGGGATGTCGCCGCCAACGGCGACCACTCCGCATTCGGCGTGGGGCGGTCGCTGGACGACTACCTCACGCTCGATCTGTCACCAGCGGCACGCGCGTACTTCGACAGGTTGCGGGAGTTTCTTGTGGAGGCGGCCGAAGAGCACGCCACGCGGCGCGCGTTGCCGGTGGAGGAGGCCTTTCCCGCGATCCACGGGCTCGCCCGGTCCGGGTCCGGGGCGTCCGCCGGAATCGATGCCGCAGTCGTGGAGTTCATGAAGGCCGCGGGTCTTCTTCCGGACGGCAAGGCGATGGTCCGGGACGGCCGCAGCGGTCGGCCCTTCGACTTCCCGGTGACGGTCGGCATGGTCTACATGCTCAAGCTCTCGCACCTGGTGGATGACAAGATTCACGCGCGCAGCATCGGACCCTACTCGCTGGTGACGCAGCAGCCACTGGCCGGCAAGGCCCAGTTCGGAGGACAGCGTTTCGGCGAAATGGAGGTGTGGGCGCTGGAGGCCTACGGCGCCGCGCACACTCTGCAGGAGATTCTCACGGTGAAATCGGACGATGTCATGGGCCGATCGCGTGTCTACGAGGCGGTCGTCAAAGGCGAGAATCTGCCGGAGCCCGGCATCCCGGAGAGCTTCAACGTGCTGGTTCAGGAGCTGAAGGCACTGGGGCTCTCGGTTACGCTCGACCAGAAGGACTGAGGTCATGAGCATCGCACGGACACACTCACCCAACGGGGTGCATGCCATATGATCGATTTTCCCAGGTTTCGCGAGACCAGCAATGCGACCGACTTCGACTTCATCCAGTTGAAGATCGCCTCCCCGCAGGAGATCCGTAGTTGGTCGTACGGGGAGGTGACCAAGCCGGAGACGATCAATTACCGGTCCTTCAAACCGGAGCGCGACGGCCTTTTCTGCGAGCGCATCTTCGGCCCGGTAAAGGATTGGGAGTGCTCCTGCGGGAGATTCAAGCGCATTCGCTTCCGCGGACACGTGTGCGACCGCTGCGGCGTGGAGGTCACGTTGTCGAAGGTGCGGCGCGAACGCATGGGGCACATCGAGCTGGCCGTGCCCGTGTGCCATATCTGGTTCTTCAAGACCCTGCCCAGCCAGCTTGGATACCTGGTTGGCATGACGTTGCGCGACCTCGAGAAGCTGATCTACTACGCCTCCTACGTGGTGACCAATCCGGGTCGCCAGGATGTCGAATTCCTCGACCTGCTGGACGAGGACGAGTACTACGACCTGCGCGTGAAAGCCCGTGAGGAGGGCGACGACCACTTCGTTGCCGAGATCGGTGCGGAGGCCGTACGCACGCTCTTGCGCAAGCTCGACTCTCCGACAAGGACCATCGGCAAGCGCAATGACGACAAGAAGGGGCTCGACCGCCTGGCCGACTGGCTGCGCCACGAGATCAGGACCGAGACCTCCCAGCACCGCAAGAAGAAGAAGCTCAAGCGCCTCAAGGTCGTGGACGCGCTGCGGAACTCGGGGCTCACCCCGGACCAGCGCAACCTTCCCGAATGGATGGTCATGGATGTCGTTCCCGTCATCCCGCCCGACCTTCGCCCCCTGGTGCCTCTCGACGGCGGCCGCTTCGCGACGTCGGACCTGAACGACCTTTATCGAAGGGTCATCAACCGGAACAACCGGCTGAAGAAACTGGCCGAGATGCGGGCGCCCGAAGTGATCCTGCGCAACGAAAAACGCATGCTGCAGGAAGCCGTCGACGCTCTGTTCGACAACGGGCGCCGATCCAAGGCCATTCGCGGGCGCGGCAAGCGGCCGCTGAAGTCCCTTTCCGACATGCTCAAGGGCAAGCAGGGACGCTTTCGCCAGAATCTCCTGGGCAAGCGCGTCGACTATTCGGGGCGGTCGGTCATCGTGGTGGGGCCGGAACTCAAGTTGCACCAGTGCGGACTGCCCAAGGCGATGGCCGTGGAGCTGTTCAAGCCGTTCATCATCCACGAACTCGAGAAGCGGGGAGAGGCCGAGACCGTCAAGCGCGCGAAGAAGATCGTCGAAGCCGACGACCCCAAGGTCTACGAAGTCCTGGAAGACATCATTCGGGACCACCCGGTGTTGTTGAATCGAGCGCCCACGCTGCACCGGCTGGGCATCCAGGCCTTCGAGCCGGTATTGGTGGAGGGAAAGGCCATACGCATCCATCCGCTGGTGTGCGCCGCCTTCAACGCCGATTTCGATGGGGACCAGATGGCGGTACACGTACCACTGTCGTTCGAGGCACAGCTGGAGTCGCGGGTGTTGATGCTCTCATCCAACAACATCCTGCTGCCATCGAACGGCCGGCCCGTGGCGGCCCCCAGCCAGGACATCGTCATCGGCTGCTACTACCTCACCAAGCCACCGCTCAACATCTCGGATCTGGAGCTTGACGCGCACAACGGCAAGGCTCCCGTTCCGGTTCAGGAAAAGGCCAACCGGGAGCTGGACGAGCTATACCGGGACGCGCCCCGCTACAGCACGTTCGGGGAAGTGGAGATGGCCGTCGTGACCGATCGTCTCCAATTCCACTCTCTGTGCTGGTTCTGGGTACCGAAGCCGAGCGCAGGCCGCGCGGCTGGGGGGAAGTGGGTACGGACCACCGCCGGACGCGTCCTCTTCAACTCCATCATTCCCCAGGGGATGCCGTTCGAGAACCGGACTCTGGGCAAGGGCCAGCTCGCAGACCTGGTGTTCCGCTGCTTCAATGAAGTCGGGCTGCTCGAGACAACCCGGTTCCTGGACGACCTCAAGGACTTCGGCTTCCGCTACGCAACCCTGGGAGGGATAAGCGTCGGCATCAGCGACCTGGAGATTCCCCTGAAGAAGAGCCACATCCTGGCGGAAGCGGACAAGAAGGTGGCTCGATTCCGGGACCACTACGACCAGGGCTTCATTTCCAGAGGAGAACGCTACAACAAGGTGATCGACACCTGGACGCACGCCAACAACGATGTGGCGGAGGAGATGGTGAGTTACCTCGAGCGCTCCCGGGACGGGTACAATCCGGTCTACATGATGATGACGTCAGGAGCCCGCGGAAACCGCGACCAGATGCGGCAGCTGGCGGGGATGCGCGGTCTGATGGCAAAACCGCAGAAGAAGTTGACGGGTGGAATGGGTGAAATCATCGAGTCTCCCATCAAATCCAACTTCCGCGAGGGGCTGAGCGTTGTCGAGTACTTCATCTCGACGCATGGTGCGCGCAAGGGTCTTGCCGACACCGCCCTGAAGACGGCCGACGCGGGGTACCTCACGCGGCGCCTGGTCGATGTGGCCCAGGACGTCACCATTACCGAGGAGGATTGCGGCACGGTCGAAGGCATCGACGCGGTGGCGCTGAAGGAGGGAGAGGATATCATCGAGCCCCTCGCGGATCGCATTGCGGGCAACGTGGCGCTGGAAGACGTCTTCGACCCCATCGATGGGGAATTGCTGGTCACAAAGGGCGCTCTCATCGAGGAGTTCCAGGCGAAGGCTGTCGAAGATGAAGCCGGGATTCAATCCGTGCGGATTCGCTCGGTACTCACCTGCGGAGCCAAGCGCGGCATCTGTCAGACGTGTTACGGCCGCAACCTGGCCACGATGCGCATGGTGGATGTGGGGGAGGCGGTAGGGATCCTCGCCGCTCAGTCCATCGGCGAGCCCGGAACCCAGCTTACCCTGCGCACCTTCCACATCGGCGGAACCGCGGCCCGCATCGCAGCTCAGACACAGCGGAAGTCGAAGATGGACGGTGTCGTCGGACTCGAACGGGTGACGATGGTGCGGAGCCGCGACGGGGAGCAGATCGTAACCTCCCGGGAGGGACAGATCCTCCTCAAGACCCCGGCCGGAGGCGTCCGCAGCCAGTTGGCCGTTCCCTACGGCGCAACACTGGCCGTCGCGGAGGGCGATGTGGTGGAGGAAGGCGGGTTGCTGTTCAGCTGGGATCCCTACTCGGAGCCGATCGTCGCGGACTGCGAGGGTACCATCAGGTACTCCGACATCATCTATGACCAGACGATGAGGGAGGAACTCGACGAGATTACCGGTCGCCGGCAAATGATCGTTACCGAAGACCGGAACAAGAAACTCCACCCTGCCATCGAGATCCGCCAGGGTGACGTGAAGGCCAGGGAGTTCATCATTCCGGTAGGCGCCCATCTGATGGCGAAGGAGGATGAACGGGTCATGCCCGGGCAGACCATCGCCAAGATCAGCCGCGAGGTCTACAAGACCCGGGATATCACCGGGGGCCTGCCCCGCGTGGCGGAACTGTTCGAAGCTCGGCGCCCCAAGGATCCCGCGGTCATCGCGGAGATCGAGGGACGGGTCAGCTTCGGAGATATCAAGCGCGGAAAACGCAAGGTCGAAGTGGCCCCCGAGCACGGAGATCCCCGCAATTACGATATTCCGGTCGGTAAGCACCTGCGCGCGCACGAAGGCGACCTGGTGCACGCCGGAGACCGTATTTCCGAAGGCCCGATCAACCCGCACGACATTCTGCGGGTCAAGGGCCCACGCGCCGTCCAGGAGTATCTCCTGAACGAGATTCAGGAAGTCTATCGGCTGCAGGGCGTCAGGATCAACGACAAGCACATCGCCGTAATCGTTCGGCAGATGCTCAAGAAGGTCCTGATCACCGATTCCGGGGACACCACGTTTCTCGAGGGCGAGAGCGTCGATCGGGCCGAGTTCATTGCGGTCAACGACAAGGTGCCGGAGTCGGGCAGGATGGCGCGCTCCGCGCCTCTGCTGCTGGGGATCACCAAGGCGAGCCTTACGACCGAGTCGTTCATCTCCGCGGCCTCCTTCCAGGAGACCACGCGGGTCCTGACGGACGCGGCGGTTCGGGGCGCGCGCGACCACCTCAAGGGGTTGAAGGAGAACATCATCATCGGCCACCTGATTCCCGCAGGCACGGGGATTCATCGATACCAGCATGTCGAGTTCATGGTCGAGCAGCAGTTCTACGACGAGGAGATCCTGCCCCTGGCCGAGCCCGAAGGGCTCCTGGCGGGATTATCGGCGGAGGAGACGGCTCTCGAGTAGATCACGGTCGCCGCAAGACGACTTGGCATTGACACGAATGGACTCCATCTCTTAGCTTAAAAAGCTGCACCGGATATGCCTGAGGGCGCTTCCCGCAGGCGGGTCCCAAATGCAGCGGAATAAACTGTCCGACGCGACGCGAAAGCTCGCCATGACGTAGAGGGCCCCACCGCCGAGACCATTCGTATGCCGACCATCAACCAGCTCGTACGCAAAGGCCGCCGGTCTGTTCGCAAGAAGAACAAATCGCCGGCGCTCCAGAAAAACCCGCAGAAGCGGGGCGTATGCACGCGCGTGTACACCACGACCCCCAAGAAGCCCAATTCGGCGTTGCGCAAGGTCGCGCGCGTCAGGCTGACCAGCGGGTACGAGGTTACGTCGTACATCGGCGGTGAAGGGCACAACCTCCAGGAGCACTCCATCGTGCTCATTCGCGGAGGCCGGGTCAGGGACCTGCCGGGTGTACGCTACCACGTGGTGCGTGGGACACTGGATACGTCGGGAGTGGGCGAGCGCCGCCGGGGTCGGTCGAAGTACGGAACCAAGGAACCCAAGTGACGGCCGATTCGATGATGAACTGCCCCACTCGGAGCCGAGCCCCAGCCATGCCCGCTGCAGGTTCGCGGGAGCGATAGGATCGATTCATGAGCCGTCGCTCGCGTGCCGAAATCAGAGAAACAAGCGGAGATCCGCGTTACGAGTCCGTCGTTGCGCAGAAATTCATCAACGGCCTGATGCTGGACGGCAAGAAGTCCACAGCGGAAGGCATTTTTTACAATGCGCTCACGGTGGTGGAAGAGCGTTCCGGCCAGCCGGGACTGGCAGTGTTCAACCAGGCGCTGAACAACTCCAAGCCGGCGGTCGAAGTGAAGAGCAGGCGGGTCGGAGGGGCCACCTATCAGGTGCCAATCGAAGTCCGCCCGGAGAGACGGCAGGCGTTGGCCATCAAGTGGATGATCGGCTTTGCCCGGAGGCGGGGAGAGCGGTCCATGGCGGGGCGTCTTGCAGCCGAGATACTGGCCGCGAGCCGAAACGAGGGAAGCACGATCAAGAAGAAGGAAGATACGCACCGTATGGCGGAAGCCAACAAGGCATTCGCGCACTATCGCTGGTAGCCGGTCCCGCAGGACGGCGCGCAGGCTAGCGCCGGGGTAGCGGGGGGTCGGACGGAACGAGCCCTCGCCACGCGACGCAGGCGGCTTCCAACCGATAGGCGGGTTGGCTTGGCCGGTTTTGCACTCGTTGCCTCGGAGTTCCTGCGCTTTTTGTGCGTACGGACGAAGGAAACACGAACAATGAAGGAATACATCAGATGCCCAGGCACACACCGCTAGAGCGTCTGCGCAATATCGGCATCATGGCGCACATCGATGCCGGCAAGACCACGACGACGGAGCGGGTTCTGTTCTACACCGGCCGGGTCCATCGCATGGGCGAGGTGCACGAGGGTGCAGCCACCATGGACTGGATGGAGCAGGAACAGGAGCGAGGGATCACGATTACCTCCGCTGCCACTACCTGCGCGTGGATGCGCGACGACTCCACCTACCGCATCAACATCATCGACACCCCCGGCCACGTCGACTTCACCGTCGAGGTGGAGCGCTCCCTGCGCGTGCTGGACGGAGCCGTCGCGGTGTTCTGCGCGGTTGGGGGCGTCGAGCCCCAGTCCGAAACCGTGTGGCGCCAGGCCGACCGCTACCGCGTGCCCCGGATCGCGTTCGTCAACAAGATGGACCGCGTCGGGGCGGACTTCGAGAAGGTCGTGCGCATGATGCGCGAACGTCTCGGCGCGAACGCCTACCCGGTCCAGTATCCGCTCGGCGAGGGAGAGCTCTTCACCGGCGTGGTGGACATCGTGAGTCAGAGGTCGATCATCTACGAAGACGACCTCGGTTCTCGTTTCCACCATGGGCCGGTGCCCGATTCCATGGCGGACACGATTGCGAGATGGCGCCACGAACTCATCGAAGCCGCCATCGAGCACGACGACGAACTGCTGGAGAAATACCTGACGGGGGAGGACCCCAGTGAGGAAGAGCTCCGGCAGGCGATCCGCGAAGCCACCCTCAGGAGCGACATCTTTCCCGTCTTCTGCGGGTCGGCGTTCCGCAACAAGGGGATTCAGGCGCTTCTGGACGGCGTCATCGACTACCTGCCCTCTCCTCTGGACATTCCGCCCGTGGAGGGA
This sequence comes from Longimicrobiales bacterium, assembly GCA_965232315.1. Lineage (GTDB taxonomy): Bacteria > Gemmatimonadota > Gemmatimonadetes > Longimicrobiales > Gaopeijiaceae > BD2-11. The sequence continues at coordinate 326,403 of CBDDPN010000014.1, forward strand.
CATTTCCATCAGGCTGGCCGGCCGGCCGAGACGCGCGAGGTCTCCGACGACGCTCCCTTCACGGCTCTCGCCTTCAAGATCGCCACCGATCCGTACGTCGGCAGGCTGACCTTTTTCCGGGTGTACTCGGGATCGCTGCCGACCGGCAGCTATGTGCTGGATGCAACCCGCAACCGGCGCGAGCGGGTCGGTCGCATCCTGCAGATGCACGCCAACAAGAGGGAAGAACGCGACGAGGTCTTCGCGGGCGACATCGCCGCGGCCATCGGGCTGAAGGGCGTTCGCACCGGCCATACCCTGTGCCATCCGCGCCACCCGATCATTCTGGAGGCGATGGAGTTTCCGGAGCCGGTCATCTCGGTGGCCATCGAACCCAAGACCCGGGCCGACCAGGACAAGCTGTCTCTCGGGCTGACGAAGCTGGCGGACGAAGACCCGTCGTTCCGGGTCTATACCGATTCGGAGACCAACCAGACCATCATCAGCGGGATGGGGGAGCTGCACCTCGAGATCATCGTCGACCGGCTGCGAAGGGAGTTCCGGGTCGGCGCCAACATCGGTCGACCCCAGGTCGCGTACCGCGAGACGATCCTGGGATCCGCATTGAAGGTCGAGGGGCGCTTCGTTCGCCAGACCGGCGGACGCGGGCAGTACGGCCACGTGGTGATCAACCTGAGACCTGCGGACAAAGGCGAAGGCTTCGTGTTCGAAGACCGGATCGCCGGAGGCAGAATCCCGAGGGAATACATCCGTCCGGTGGAACAGGGCATGCGCGACGCCATGTCCAGCGGGGCGGTGGCGGGCTACCCGCTCATCGACATCAAGGTCGAACTCGTGGACGGGTCGTATCACGATGTCGACTCCAGCGAAATGGCGTTCAAGATCGCCGGATCGATCGCGCTCAAGGAAGGCGTGAGGCGGGCGAGACCGGTGTTGCTCGAGCCGGTCATGGATGTCGAGGTTGTTACACCCGGCGACTACATGGGTGATATCATGGGAGATCTCTCTTCCCGGCGGGGCCGCGTCGGCGGCATGACGGAGCGCGGAGGCGCCCGGGTGATCGGCGCGAGCGTGCCGCTGGGAGAGATGTTCGGATATTCGACGTCGCTCCGCTCCATGAGCCAGGGGCGGGCCGTGTACACCATGCAGTTCTCGCACTACGGCCAGGTGCCAAGGTCGAAGAGTGCCGAGATCGTCGCAGGCAACGGAGCAGTCTACCAGAAATGAGTGGCCGGATTCGCATCAAGCTGAAAGCCTTCGATCATTGGATCGTCGACCAGACCGCCTCCGATATCGTGCGCACGGCGGAGAAGACCGGAGCCAGTGTCTGCGGTCCGGTGCCGTTGCCGACGAGGCGCGAGCGCTGGACGGTGCTGCGCTCGCCGCACATCGACAAGAAGAGCCGGGAACAGTTCGAGCTGCGCACGCACAAGCGGCTCATCGACATCCTGGATTCCCGACCCGCCACCATCGACGCCCTCACCAAGCTGGATCTCCCGGCCGGGGTGGATGTCGAGATCAAGGTCGACTAGGAGGCGATATGGCGGGACTGATCGGGCGAAAAGTCGGGATGACCCGCATCTTCAACGACGCGGGGCAGGTGGTGCCGGTCACCGTGGTGCGCGCGGGACCGTGTTCGGTTGTGTGCGTCAAGTCCGCGGAGACCGACGGGTATCGCGCCGTCCAGGTCGGCTTCGAGGCCCGCAAGGCCAAGCACGCGACCCGGGCCGAGGCCGGACATGCCGCTAAGGCGGGGCTCGAGGCCGTGCCCCGCGTCCTGCGCGAGTTTCCGGTTGCGGAGGGTGAAGCCTTCGGGCCCGGAGAAGAGCTCACCGTGGCGCTTTTCGCGGCCAACCAGTCGGTCAAGGTGACCGGCCGCACCAAGGGACGTGGGTTCCAGGGCGTGGTGAAGCGGCACGGGTTCGTGGGCCGGCCCGCCTCTCACGGACACCCGATGTCGCGCACGCCCGGATCGATGGGTGCCGGCACCGACCCCTCGAGGGTCATCAAGGGCAAGAAGCTCCCCGGCCAAATGGGGAACCACCGCAAGACGCTGCGCAACGTGGAGGTTGTTCGGGTTGACCCCGAGAGGAATCTGCTTTTCCTCAAGGGCCCCGTTCCCGGAGCGCGCAGCGGCTATGTATTCATCAGCCACTAGAGCTATGCACACGGCGCACTACTACCAGGCCGACGGCAGTCCGGGCGGGGACCGCACGCTTCCCGCCGTCCCGTTCGACGGAGTCGTGAACGAAGGTGTTCTTCACCAGGTGGTGAGGGCTCACCTGTCCAATCAGCGCCAGGGAACGGGCGCGGCCAAGAATCGAGCGGCCGTCGCCGGCGGGTCGCGCAAGCCGTGGAGACAGAAAGGCACGGGTCGGGCGCGCCAGGGCACCATCCGGGCCGCGCAGTGGACGGGAGGCGGGATGGCTTTCCCCCCTCAACCGCACTCATGGCGCACGTCGCTGCCCCGCAAGGTCCGCGCGCTGGCTCGCCGATCGGCTTTGAATACGCGCGCAGAGGACGGTCGCGTCCTGCTCATCGAATCGCTCGACTACGAATCACCTCGAACGTCGCGCCTGGTTGCCTACCTGGCGGCGATCGACGTCTCGGGCAAGGTGTTGTTGCTGACCGGCGGGAACAAGCGCAACGTCTATCTTTCGGCCCGCAACATACCGGGCGTCAGGGTCCGTCCCCTGGGGGAGGAGTCGGCCTACGACGTGCTGTGGGCGGCCACCCTCGTGATCGAAGCCGATGCGCTCGAGGGCGTGGATGCCACCGCGGACGAGGTGCGGGAGACGGCGGAGAACGGGGAGGACGGCGATGCGTGAGCCCTGGGATGTAATCGTGCGGCCGGTCGTGACCGAGAAGACGACGGCCCAGATGGAGGCCGAGAACGTCTACTCCTTCATCGTCAATCAGAAGGCCAACAAGATCGACATCGCGCGCGCGGTGGAAGCGCTCTGGGACGTCAGGGTTGACGATGTGCGCACCATGAGATACGCCGGCAAGATGCGCCGCTCGTTTCTCGGGCAGATGAGCGGGAATTGGGACCTCGGCCGCCAGCCGTCCTTCAAGAAGGCTGTCGTCAAGCTCGCCGAGGGCGATCACATCGAACTCTACGAAATGGGCTGAGGGCCGGACCATGGCGATCAAGAAGTTCAGACCCGTGACACCCGGCTCACGCTTCCGGTCGATCGTGAAGGACACGGTGACCACTCGCAAGGGACCGGAGAAGTCGCTGACCGAGCCGCTGCACTCCAAGGGTGGGCGCAACCACCACGGCCGCATCACCGTGCGCCGCAGGGGCGGCGGCCACAAGCGCCGATACCGACGCATCGACTTCAAGCGCAACAAGACCGGCATCGAGGGTCGCATCGCCGAGATCGAATACGACCCCAACCGCTCCGCGAACATCGCCCTCATCCACTATGCCGACGGCGAAAAGCGCTACATCCTGCATGTGCGTGGCCTCGCGGTGGACGACCAGGTATTCGCGGGCGCGGACGCCGACATCAAGCCGGGGAACGCCCTTCCCATCGGCCGCATTCCGCTCGGGACGATTGTTCACAATGTGGAGCTGAAGCCCGGGAAGGGCGGCCAGATGGCTCGCTCGGCGGGCGCCGGCGTGCAAATCATGGCCAAGGAGGGAAACCATGTGACGCTGCGCCTTCCCTCCACGGAGGTCCGGCGCGTGCGCATGGAGTGCATGGCCACCATCGGCCAGGTTGGCAACACCGACCACGAACTCAAGTCGCTCGGCAAGGCCGGAGCAAACCGATGGCGCGGACGCCGTCCCAAGGTGCGGGGCGTCGCCATGAACCCCGTGGACCATCCGTTGGGCGGGGGCGAAGGCAAGGCCTCGGGCGGTCGGCCCCCGGTTACCCCGTGGGGGAAGCCGGAGGGGAAGAAGACGCGCAACCCGAAGAAGGAATCAAACCGGCTCATCGTCCGGGGGCGCAAGCGGGGCAAGGCCACGCGCTCCTAGGAGAGAGAGAACCGAGATGAGACGCAGGAGTCAGCGAACCAGGAAGTCGCCATGCCACGCAGCGTAAAGAAGGGCCCATACATCGACGAGAAGCTCCTGCGCAAGGTGGAGCTCATGAACTCGCGCGCGGAGAAAAGGGTGATCAAGACCTGGGCGCGCGCCTCGACCATCTCGCCGGACTTCGTGGGCCATACGGTTGCGGTACACAACGGCAACAAGTTCATCCCGGTCTACATCACCGAGAACATGGTGGGCCACAAGCTGGGCGAATTCGCTCCCACACGGCTGTTCCGCGGCCACGGGGGCAGACTCGCCGATCGGCGCTCCAAGGCCCGATAGAGTTCCACACGGTCACCCCGGCACGAATCTTCAGATGCAAGCAAAGGCGGTCGCGAAATACATCTCCATGAGCCCCCGCAAGGTGCGGCTGGTCGTTGACCAGATCCGGGGTCTCCCCGTTAATCAGGCCTACGCGATTCTTCGGTTCTCGAAGAAGGCCGCCTCGGTGCCGGTGGGAAAGACGCTGCGCTCCGCGGTCGCGAACGCCGAATACCGGGCGGAGGAAGAAGGCAGCGTGCTCGACGTGGACGAACTCGTCGTCAAGCAGGCCTTCGTTGATGGGGGACGCACCATGAAGCGCTGGAGGGCTGCGGCGATGGGGAGGGCTGCCCCGATTCGCAGGCGTTCGAGCCACATCACGATCGTCGTGCAAAGCGAGGAGTAGGGCGGATGGGACAGAAGACACACCCTCTTGGGTTCCGACTCGGCATTGTCAAGGACTGGCAGTCACGCTGGTACGCGGAAAAGGATTTTCCCAAGCTGCTCCAGGAGGACGAGACCATTCGACGGTATCTGGATCGCCGGCTGGCGCACGCCGCCATCTCGCGGGTCGAGATCGACCGAAAGCCGTCCAAGATCGTCATGACCGTCCACACGGCTCGTCCCGGCGTGGTGATCGGCAAGAGGGGCGCGGAAGTCGACAAGCTCCGCGACGAGCTGGGCGTGCTGACCAGTTCCGAGGTGTCCGTCAACGTCGAGGAGATCAAACAACCCGAACTGGACGCGCGTCTGGTGGCGGAGAACGTCAAGCACCAGTTGCGCCAGCGGATTTCCTTCCGGCGAGCCATGAAGCGCGCGGTTCAGTCTGCTCGGCGCGCAGGCGCGGAGGGGATCAAGGTCCAGTGTGGGGGTCGACTGGGCGGGGCGGAAATCGCCCGCACCGAAGCCTATCACGAGGGGCGGGTACCCCTGCACACTCTGCGGGCGAATATCGACTACGCCAGCGTCAGGGCGAATACCACCTACGGCACGGTCGGAGTGAAGTGCTGGATCTTCAAGGGTGAAGTGGTGGACGACCGGCGCGGCCGCACCTACTCAACGGGATCGTGAGAACCCGGGCGAAGAGAACTCGGCCCGCGTGCCGGGCCTTGCAAGGACGATAGGAGATGCTGGCACCGAAGCGGATCAAGTACCGGAAGAAGCACAAGGGCAAGATGCGTGGGGTCTCGCGTCGCGGAAACCGGGTGAGTTTCGGCGACTACGGACTGCAGGCGATCGAGTCCGCGTGGATCAGCAACCGCCAGATCGAGTCCGCACGCGTGGCCATGACCCGGCACATCAAGCGAGGCGGAAAGGTCTGGATCCGCATCTTTCCGGACAAGCCTGTCACATCCAAGCCCGCCGAAACCCGGATGGGCAAGGGGAAGGGAAATCCCGAAGGGTGGGTGGCAGTGGTCAAGCCCGGGCGAATGATGTTCGAAATGGAGGGCGTCGATGAGGAGACGGCCAGGCGTGCGATGCAGCTCGCATCCGACAAGCTGCCCATCAAGACGCGCTTCGTTGTGCGTGAACAGCAGCTCGCAACCTAGGGAGGCCGGCCATGGACGTTGACGACATTCGCGATATGACCGACCCGCAGATTCAGGAGCAGCTCGACCAGCTCAGGGAGGAGCGGTTCCGGCTCAAGTTCCGCAGCGCGACCATGGAACTGGAGAACCCCATGCTGCTCTCGCAGCTGCGCAGGGACATCGCCCGGGTCCGCACTGTTCAGCGCGAGCGCGAACTCGAGGCGGCTCTGGAGAGGGCCGAGGAGAACGCTTCATGACGGCGACATCGGGAGCCGCGAGCAAACAGCGCAATCGGCGCAAGACACGAACGGGAGTGGTGGTGTCGGATGTGGCCGACAAGACGGTGACCGTGCTGGTCTCGCGTCAGTTCGCCCATCCGCTCTACGGCAAGCAGGTCAGGCGGACCCGCAGGTACCACGCCCACGACGAGAACAACGAATATCGCATGGGCGACACTGTGCGTATCGTCGAGACGAGGCCACTCTCCCGCACCAAGCGGTGGCGGGTCGCCGAGCTGCTCGACCGCGCGGAAGGATAGCGGGGAGATGATTCAACAGGAATCGATGGTCCGGATCACGGACAACACGGGCGCCAAGAGAGCCCTCTGCATTCGTGTTCTGGGAGGATCGCGGCGTCGCTACGCCAGCGTCGGTGACCTGGTTGTGCTCACGGTCAAGGACGCCATTCCCAACGCGGGTGTGAGGAAGGGCGATGTCGTGCGCGCCGTGGTCGTGCGAACTGCCAAGGAAGTCCGCAGGCGCGACGGCTCCTATATCCGCTTCGACGACAACGCCGTGGTGCTCATTGACACCAATGGCGAACCGAAAGGTACTCGCATATTTGGCCCGGTTGGACGGGAGCTGAGGGAGAAGCGCTACATGAAGATCGTTTCGCTTGCCCCGGAGGTGCTGTAATGCCGAAGCGATCCGGAAAACGGCCGGTCACCCACAAGCAACGGATCGCCAAGGGCGACCGCGTGCGAGTGATCCGCGGCAACCACCGCGACGAACAGGGGACCGTCCTGCGGGTGATCCGCGACCGGGACCATGTGGTGATCGAAGGCGTGAACATGCGAAAGCGCCACCAGCGGCCCACGGCCGCCAATCCGGAGGGGGGGATCATCACCTTCGAGGCTCCGATCCACATCTCCAACGTGATGTTGATCGATCCGGCGAGCGGAGAAGCCAGTCGAATCCGCATGCGTCTCGAGGAGGGGGGTGTGAAGGAGCGCATCGCGGTCAAGACCGGCAACCCGATTCCGGCGCCGTAGGTAACACGGGACCACAAGGGACGGATTTGGAAGAATGAAGCAGACGCAACCCCGGCTTCGCCGCCACTATCTGGAAACGGTCCAGCCGAAGCTTCAAAGCGAATTCGGCTTCACCAACGTCAACCAGATTCCGCAGCCGACAAAGGTGGTGATCAACGTCGGAGTCGGCGAGGCAGGCAAGAACCAGAAGCTGCTCGACAGCGTAGTCGAGGAGCTGTCGGTCATCTCGGGCCAGAAGCCCGTCATCACCCGCGCCCGCAAGTCGATCTCCAACTTCTCGTTGAGGACCGGCATGCCGGTGGGAGCTCGCGTGACGCTCCGCCGCGGGCGCATGTACGAGTTCCTGGATCGCCTGGTCAGCGCGACCATACCGCGCATCCGCGATTTCCGCGGCCTGTCTACGAAGTCATTCGACGGCCGCGGCAACTTCAGCCTCGGGGTTCGCGAGCAGATCATCTTCCCCGAGATCGATTACGACAGGATCGACCGCATCCACGGCATGGACATCACCGTGGTTACAAGTACGGACAAGGACGATGAGGCTCTGGCGCTGCTGCGGGAAATGGGTTTCCCGTTCCGCGGCTCGCTTCCGGTCATCATCGGCCAGAACGGCGCCGCCTGAGGCGTCGGCACCCCAGGAAGAAACGGAGGGACGAGACCCGACATGATGACGGATCCGATTGCCGACATGCTGACCCGCCTTCGAAACGCGGGGCAGGCGGGGCACCGCTGGGCTGACATGCCTGTCTCCAAGATGAAGATCGAGATTGCCCGGCTACTCGGTGAGAACCACTTGGTGTTCGGCTACAAGGTGCTCGACGATGGTGCCCACGGGGTCCTGCGCGTCTATCTGAAGTATCGCGAGGGGGGGACCGTCATCCGGCACATCGAGCGCGTTTCGTCGCCCGGGAGACGGCGCTACGTCGGGCGGGAGGACATACCCAGGGTAAGGAACGGCCTCGGGATGGCCATTCTGTCGACATCGAAGGGTGTTCTCTCCGGCCGGGCGGCGCGCAAGGAAGGGGTTGGGGGCGAAGTGCTGGCGATCGTCTGGTAGAGTCGGATTCCACCAAACACGACGGAAAGGTATGTCTCGCATAGGTAAGCTGCCGGTCGCCATCCCGAGCGGAGTGACCGTCGACCATCGGGAGCCGTTGCTGACGGTCAGGGGGCCGAAGGGCGAACTGACCCTTGACGTCCATCCCGCCATGACGGTCCATGTCGGCGAAGGGGAAGTCGTCGTGGGAAGGCCCTCGGACGGCCGGGTACACCGTTCCCTTCACGGTCTCACGCGTGCGCTGATCGCAAACATGGTGCACGGAGTGACGACCGGGTACAGCAAGACGCTTGAAATCGTGGGAGTGGGCTACCGTGCGCAGAAGAAGGGCAAGCAACTGGTTCTGAGCCTGGGATACTCCCATACCATCGACTATCCGGAGCCCGAAGGGATTACCCTCGAGTGCCCCCGACAGGACGTGGTGGTTGTGAACGGCATCGACAAGCAGAAGGTGGGGCAGGTGGCTGCGGAGATCCGGTCGTTCCGGCCCCCCGAGCCATACAAGGGCAAAGGGGTGCGCTATCAGGGCGAGCATATTCGACGCAAGGTCGGGAAGACGGCTGGTTCCTAGTTGACCCGCAGAGCGAGGAAAACGTGACCGTAAAGAGTTCGAAGCTGAGAAAGAGTCGGCGCCTTCAACGCGCTCGCCGGCATCGGCGCGTGCGCAAGCGCGTGCGTGGGTCCGGCACGCGCCCGAGGCTGGTGGTGTTCCGGTCGCTGAAGCACATGGAGGGGCAACTCGTGGACGACGATCTCGGCCGCACCCTGGTCGGGATTTCCACCCAGTCTGCGGCTCTTCGCGGGTTCGAGACCGAATCCCGCAACCCCCGGGTTGAACGGGCCCGTGCGGCGGGCAGAACGCTCGCTGAGGCGGCGCGGTCGGCGGGCATCAGTGCCGTCGTGTTCGACCGGGGCGGCTACCAGTATCACGGCAGGGTCAAGGCTTTCGCCGAGGGCGCGCGCGAGGGAGGGCTGAACTTCTGATGGCCAGAAACAGGAAAAGAGACCGCGACCGTTCCCGTGAGAGCGAACTTGTCGAGAACGTCATCCACATCAACCGCGTCGCCAAGGTAGTCAAGGGCGGGCGCCGCTTCTCCTTCACCGCGCTGGTCTCGGTGGGCGACCAGAAGGGCACCCTGGGCGTCGCGCTGGCGAAGGCAAGCGATGTCGCCGAGGCGATTCGCAAGGCGTTCGAACGGGCCCGACGGAACATGCAGACGGTGTCGATCGTACGGGGCACTCTGCCCCACGAGATCACCGGCCGCTGGGGCGCGGGGCGGGTGCTGCTGCGGCCCGCGTCGCCCGGGACCGGCGTGATCGCCGGTGGCCCGGTGCGGGCGGTGCTGGAGGCGGCAGGCGTCACCGATGTCTTGACCAAGAGCCTGGGTTCGAACAACCCGATCAACGTGGTCCGGGCCACGCTGGATGGCCTGGGGCGCCTGGCCACCCCCGAACAGGTCGCCCGCGAGCGCGGTATCAGCGTTGAAGAGCTGGGAGGATAGAGCCGTGTCCGACACGCCCGGAAGAATCCGGATCAAGCAGGTTCGCAGCGGTATCGGGCGGTTGGCCAAGCACCGACGGACGTTGCGCGCCCTGGGGATTCGCAGGCACCAGCAGGCCGTGGTGCACACTGACTCGCCGGCGATCCGGGGGATGGTCCGCCAGATCAGGCACCTGGTGGAAGTCACCGAAGTACCCTAACCGACGGAGATCACGCCGATGTCAGAACTTCACCGGCTAAGCCCCGTACCGGGGTCCCGCAGGGCGCGCAAGCGCGTGGGGCGCGGACCCGGTTCCGGGCTGGGCAAGACGGCCGGCAGGGGGCATAACGGTCAGAAGTCCCGGAGTGGCGGAACCGTTCCCGCCTGGTTCGAGGGCGGGCAGATGCCCCTGCAGCGGCGCATCCCCAAACGGGGCTTCACCAACCGCGGACGGGTCGAATACGCGGTGATCAACATTCGCGACCTGAACCGGCTTGGCACCGACCGTGTCACGCTGGACACTCTCCTCGAGTCCAGCCTGGCGGACGGCGTCCGCAAGCCGGTAAAGGTGCTCGGGACGGGCGAAGCGGAGAGAGCGATGCATGTCGAGGCGCATGCGTTCAGCGCGTCAGCACGCAGGAAGATCGAATCCGCCGGAGGCACGGCAACCGTGGCTCCCCGGCGCTGACGCCCACCGCGAGATCCAAGACGGGGTAAAGGATGGCGAACCCGATTCCCAATCTGTTCCGGGTCCCGGAACTCAAGCAGAAGATCCTCTTCACGCTCTTCATCCTCCTCGTCTACAGGCTGGGCGCTCACATTACGGTGCCCGGCCTCGATGTGAACATTCTGCGTCAGCAGTTCGGGCAGCTGAGCAACACGCTGTTCGGGATCTACGACATGTTCGTGGGAGGGGGACTCAGCCGGGCCACGATTCTGGCGCTGGGCATCATGCCCTATATCTCCGCGTCGATCATGTTCCAGCTGCTCTCCGCCGTGGTTCCCACGATCGAGAAGCTGCAGAAGGAGGGAGAGCAGGGCCGAAAGAAGCTCACCCAGTGGACGCGCTACACGACCGTCGTGCTGTCCCTCATCCAGGCCTACGGGTACGCGGTGTTCCTGTCCAGCATTCCCGGCGCGGTGCGCACGCCCGGTCTGCTGTTCATGTTCACCACCGTCCTCGCGCTCACCGTGGGCGCCGTCTTCGTGATGTGGCTGGGAGAGCAGATCACCGAACACGGCATCGGCAACGGCATGTCGCTGCTGATCTTCTTCTCGATCATCGAGGGATTTCCGGCGGCGATCGGTCGCACCTGGGAATCGTTCGTGGTCGGAGAGATCAGCCTGGTCGGCCTGGCCGCGCTCGGCGCCGTGGTCGTGGGAGTCACCGCGGGGGTGGTGGCGATGACCATGGCGGCCCGCAAGATACCGGTTCAGATACCGCGCAAGGTGATGGGGCGCGGGCGCATCCGCGAAGGGCAGAAGAGCTTCGTTCCGTTGCGCGTGAATTCGGCTGGCGTCATGCCGATCATCTTCGCCCAGTCGTTCATCATCGTGCCGGGCACGATCGCGGCGTTTTCAAGCGCCGGCTTTCTGCGCGAGATCTCGGATCTCTTCCAGCCGGGGACCTGGCTCTATTACGCGAGCTACTCCCTCCTGATCCTGTTTTTCACCTACTTCTACACCGCCATCATCTTCAATCCCGTGGATCTGGCGGAGAATCTCAAGAAGCAGGGAGCGTTCATCCCCGGAGTGAAGCCGGGCGCGCGCACAGCCGAGTACATCGACAGGGTCCTTACGCGCATCACCCTTCCCGGTTCGATGTATCTGGCCATCATCGCGCTTCTTCCCTTCTGGATCTTCGACTGGTTCAACATCCAGACCTTCTTCTTCGGCGGGACCAGCCTGCTGATTGTGGTCGGCGTGGGACTGGATACCGTCCAGCAGGCCCAGCAGCATCTGCTTCTTCGCCACTACGACGGCTTCATGAAGAAGGGGCGGGTCAAGATGCGGGGCCGTGGACGCTACGTCTGATGCGGTCGGCGCGAACGTCGCCTGAGCCTGCCTGACGAGCCATGGTCGCCATCTTCCTCGGTCCCCCCGGTGCCGGCAAGGGTACGCAGAGCGCGAAGCTCATCCGGGATCTGGGCTTCCGTAAGATCGCCACCGGAGATCTGCTTCGGGCAGCGCGTCAGGCGGGAACCGAACTGGGCGACATGGCGCGACGCTACATGGACGCGGGTGAACTGGTTCCCGATGAGGTGATCGTGGCCCTGGTGGAAGAGACGCTGTCGCAGTTTGCGGCGGAGGTCCCGATTCTCTTCGACGGTTTTCCACGAACACTCCCCCAGGCGCGTGCGCTGGACGAGGCGCTCGCGCGTACGGGCCGGGCGGTGGCCGGCGTCATCGTGCTCGAGGTTCCCGGGGAGGTCATCCTCCGCAGGATCGGGGGTCGCCGCATCAGCCCGGGCGGGCGTGTCTACAACATTCACGACGATCCTCCCCGCGTGGAGGGAATCTGCGACGAAACCGGGGAGCCGCTGATCCACCGCAAGGACGACCGTCCGCAAACCGTCGTTCGCCGCCTCCGGGTATACGAGGCTCAGACGGAGCCCATCGTCGACTACTACGAGCAGGGCGAGCCGCCCGTGGCCCGCCTCAACGGCACCCTGGGCATCGAAGCGACGTATCGGGCGGTTCGCGCGGCCGTGCAGGGCATGGTCGCGAAGGAACCCGTGTCGAGTTCCGGAAGCACGACGTGATCCGACTGAAGAGCGAGCGCGAGATCGACGAGATCGCCAGGGGCGGCGCCATCATCGGAGAGCTTCTGGGCGTGGTCGGGGGCGTCGTGCGCCCCGGCGTGACGACAGCCGAGCTCGATCGGCTGTGCGAGGACTTCATCCGGTCTCACGATGGAGCGATTCCGGCATTCAAGGGATTGTACGGCTTCCCGGGTGCCGTGTGCGTTTCGACCAATGCGGAAGTCGTGCACGGGATCCCAAGCGCGCGTCGCGTCCTGGTGGAGGGCGACATCGTCTCTCTGGATGTCGGTGTGAGACTCAACGGCTGGTGCTCCGACTCGGCCAACACGTTCACGGTGGGCGAGGTGGACGCAGCGACCCTTCGGCTTCTGGATGTGACGAAGCGGGCGCTGGAACGGGCCGTCGCGGCGGCGGTGCCCGGAAACCACATCGGAGACATCGGCGCGGCTGTCGAAAGCACGGTGCAGGGTACCGGCTTTGCCGTGGTGCGCGACCTGGTCGGCCACGGTGTGGGACGGGAGGTGCACGAGGCGCCCCAGGTGCCCAACTTCGGACGCCCGGGCCGAGGGCCCCGCCTGCTCGACGGGATGGTGCTCGCGATCGAACCGATGGTCAGCGCCGGATCCGCGTCCATTCGCACCCTTGACGACGGCTGGACGGTTGTGACCAGCGACGGTTCCCGTGCCGCTCACTTCGAGCACACGGTAGCCATTACAGCTCGCGGTGCGCGGGTGCTGACAGCCGCCGCTTGTCCGGCGCCTGCCTCCACTTGAGGCGAACGCCATTGAGTCCACCCGGGCTTTCCGTTACCTTTCGATTTCTATGCAGTGAAGCAGGCGACCCCGTCGCGGAGGAGCAGTCGACATGAAAGTGCGGAGCAGCGTGAAGACGATGTGCGAGCACTGCAAGGTCATCCGCAGACGTGGCGTCGTTCGCGTCATCTGTTCTCGCAATCCCCGCCACAAGCAGCGGCAGGGCTAGGGATCTCCCGAGCTTCGGAACACGAGCAGTGGCACGAATCGCAGGCGTCGACCTTCCGCGAAACAAGCGCGTCGAAGTCGCGCTCACCTACATCTACGGGGTTGGCCCCACCCGCGCCCGGGAAATCCTGGACGCGACCGGTGTGGATTCCGACAAGCGCACCTTCAATCTCACTGACGAAGACGTGAGTCGACTGCGAAGGCAGATCGAGACGGAGTTGAAGGTCGAGGGGGCGCTCAGGACCGAGGTGTCGATGAACATCAAGCGGCTGATGGACATCGGCTGCTACCGCGGTCTGCGCCATCGCCGCGGACTTCCCGTGCGGGGACAGAGGACTCATACCAACGCCCGCACCCACAAGGGTCGCCGCCGGGCCATCGCCGGCAAGAAAAAGGCTCCCAGGAAATAGGGTCGAGGAAAGCGCGTGGCAAAGGTAAAAAAGCCGGCTCGAGTCCGGCGTACGAAGAAGGTCGTGGAAGCCGAAGGTGTCGCTCACATAAAGGCGACCTTCAACAACACGATCATCACCATCACCGATGCAGCCGGCAATACGGTCGTCTGGTCGAGCGCGGGGAAAGCGGGGTTCAAGGGCTCCAAGAAGTCGACCCCCTTCGCGGCCACGGTCGCCGCCGAACAGGCTGGCCGGGAGGCCGTGAGCCTCGGGGTCCGTCGCGTCAGTGTTCGCGTTCAGGGTCCCGGCTCGGGCCGGGAATCCGCCATTCAGGCGCTCTACGCGGCGGGACTGCACATCAAGGCGATCGAAGACGTGACCCCGCTGCCGCACAACGGCTGCCGGCCACCGAAGAAGCGCCGGGTATAGGGAAGAGAAAGGATGGCGCGGTATACCGGACCTGTTTGCAAGCTTTGTCGCCGGGAGGGGCAGAAGCTCTTCCTGAAGGGACTGAAGTGCTATACGGAGAAGTGTCCGATCGAGCGAAGAGCCTACCCGCCGGGCCAGCACGGTCCGTCGCAGGCCCGGCGCCGGAAGCGCTCCGACTACGCCGTTCAGTTGCGCGAGAAGCAGAAGACCAAGCGGATTTACGGGCTGCACGAGAAACAGTTCCGCAACCTGTTCAACACCGCGGCCCACCAGGCCGGCGTGACCGGTGAGAATCTGCTGGTGGCGCTGGAGCGTCGCCTGGACAACGTCGTCTTCCGGCTCGGCTTCGCCGTAAGCCGCAGCCAAGCCCGTCAAATGGTCCGTCACCGCCACGTCGAGGTGAACGGCCGAATCGTTGACGTGCCGAGCTACGCTGTCGATAGCGGGGACGACATCGCCATCAAGCCCAAGTCTCGTGATCTGCTGCCGGTCCAGGCCAGCCTCGAATCGCGGGTGCGTCCCGCCACTGCCGAATGGCTGGCGGTTGACGAGAAGACCCGGGTGGGACGGGTGCTCCGCCGACCGAAGCGCCAGGACGTGCCGATGGCCGTGCAGGAACAGCTGATCGTGGAGTTGTATTCCAAGTGATTCGAACTCCCGGACCAGTTCCGGCCATGTGGTTCCGATTCATCCCATGGATACTGCCGAAAATGCAACGGAGGGGAGCTTGGAGATCGATCTGACGGGGTTGGTGCTTCCCGAGCACGTCGAAGCGACGGATTTCAGCGACGAAGGGAGAACTGCGGAATTCGTCATCCAGCCGCTTGAACGGGGATACGGCTATACGCTGGGCAACTCCGTTCGACGCGCACTGGTTTCTTCGCTACGCGGTGCGGCCATCTGGGCGTTCCGCATCGAAGGCGTCGTGCATGAGCACCAGACCATACAGGGCGTCGTAGAGGACGTGCACCAGGTTATCCAGAACCTGAAGGCTCTTGTCCTGACCCTCGACGACGATGTGGACGAAGCCAAGCTAACGGTCCATGTGGACACCGAAGGGTCGGTGACCGCGGCAGACATCAACGCGCCGGCGTCGGTCGAGGTGCTCCATTCGGACCAGCACATCCTCACGCTCGAGGGGGACCGCAGCCTGAGCATGGAGCTCTACGTCAACAAGGGGCGGGGTTTCGTGCTTTCCGATCAGCACCCCCGGCCCGAGGGCGCTCCGGTCGATCTGGTGCCGATCGACGCGATCTACAACCCGGTGCGCCGCGCGAACTTCACAGTCGAAGAAACCCGCGTGGGCGAGCGCACCGATTTCGACCGGCTCTCGTTCAGAGTGGAGACCGATGGGTCCATTCGCCCCGAGCAGGCGATGGCCAACGCTGCGGAACTGGTTCGCAGGTACCTGGAGTACATGTTGAACTTCAGCACCAACGGCGCTCCTGAACCTCCCGCGCCGGGGGCGGTCCCGCTGTCGCCGCGCCTCCGCATGCAGCTCGCGCGTCCCATCGAAGAGTTAACCGAGATCTCGGTGCGATCGCGAAACTCTCTGCAGAAAGAGAACCTCCGGACGCTCGGAGACCTGGTGCGATGCACCGCGAAACAGATCCTGAACATCGACAACTTCGGCCAGAAGTCGATGGAGGAACTTCTCGCCTTTCTCGACGAACATTCCATCGAGTTGGGAATGCCGCTGACGGCCGGCCCGGACGGTGAATGGTTCCTGGTGGAAGGAGATGCCCTTGCGGGCCCCGGGGAGCCGTCCGATGACTGAAGCCTGTCGTCCGTCGCCGAGCAACTCCAGCTGAACCCAACGACCCATGCGCCATCGCAAAGCCGGACGCAGCCTCTCTCGAACCGCAAGCCACCGGCGGGCAGTTCTGCGCAATATGGCGACAGCGCTGTTCCGGCACGGCAGAATCGAAACCACCACGGCGAAGGCGAAGGAACTCCGTCCCTACGCGGAACGGTTGATTACGCTGGCCAGGCGGGGCGACCTTCATGCCCGCAGACTCGTTGCGCGAAAGATCGTGGACCGAGAAGTTCAGGGAAGGTTGTTCGATGAGATTGCACCGCGGTTTGCAGGCCGTCCTGGCGGCTATACGCGCATCCTGAAGCTGCGCCACCGCAGGGGCGACGCGGCCGAAATGGCCCTCATCGAACTCGTGGAGCGAGGCTAACTTCCAACGCAGGGGACACCGGACCATGCTCAATCTCGGATCACGCCGGGGCGCGGCTGAAAAAGCGGCTTTGCCGCTCATGATCGTGGCCTTTGTGGGTATCACAGGGTTTCTCTACTGGCTCAACATTACCGCGGTCGGAACGACATCGGCGGTCGCCACGGTCGTGGAGGTGGATCCCTACGCCGACGCCATTCCGATCACGACCGCCTCCCTGGAGACCAATCCGCTCCAGTTCGAGGGCGCGCAGCTTCGCATTCCCGACGTTACGGTGGTCAGCCGCGTGGGCGACCAGGCCTTCTGGACGCAGCTTCCCAACGACGACAACTTCTTCGTCAAGATGGGACCCGAGCTGACTCAGGACTCCGTACCGGTAACGGTCTCCTCGGGTGAAACTGCCAGCTACGTGGTGGGTGTGCTGCGCATCATGAACGACAGCACGCTGGATGCGTGGGATGCGCAGGGCGCATTCGACAACACCCCTACGGGACGACTGGAGGCGGAGTTCGCCGATGTGTTTCTGGAATTGGAGCACATCGAAATGAGCGCCCCGGAGGCGGAGACCGGGATGGACGCGTCCGCGCCCCCCGGAGACGGCTCCCGGTAGGGGCTTGGTTCCCCGCGCTGGCGGGCGCCGGCGCAAGTGATCGTGAGTTTCCGCTACTGCGGTTAACGGATAGGCGAGCAGATGGCGAAAGTGTGTGAACTGTGCGGCAAGGGGCCTGCGACCGGCAACAACGTGAGTCACGCCCACAACAAGAGCCGGCGCCGGTGGCTTCCGAATCTCCAAACCGTTCGTGTCCATGACGATGCCGGAGGACGCCGCAGGATCCGCGTCTGCACTCGCTGCATTTCGGCCGGCAAGATCAGGAAGGCGCCGCGTTTCCAGCTGAGCCGGGAAGCCTGACCGGGTCTCTGTCCCCAAAGCATCCTTTCCGGGACAGTTCAGGTGCAACGCAGGAAGGCGGACATGCAAGACCCCGTGCTCGAGCGCTTCCGCTCGGGCGACCTCACCATGGGCGTCATCGGGCTCGGCTACGTTGGGCTGCCCCTCGCGACCCTGGTTGCCGAGGCCGGGATACCGGTGGTCGGTTTCGATGTCGACAGCACCGTCGTCAGCGGGATCAACACCGGCGCGAGCCACATCGGGGACGTCCCCACCCACCAGGTGGGTCCGCTGGTTCGGGCCGGGATGCTTCACGCAACCGCGGACATGTCGCGTCTCGCGGAATGCGACGTGATCGCGATCAGCGTGCCCACTCCACTGTCGAAGACCCGGGATCCCGACATCTCCTTCATCCTGGCCGCTTCCGCTTCCGTGGCGGCGAGGCTGCGGCCAGGCCAACTCGTGGTCCTCGAATCCACCACCTACCCCGGCACCACTCGCGAGGTGGTGCTCGGCGAGTTGGCGAAGAGCGGTTTGGAGGTGGGCGAAGACTTCTTCCTTTGCTTCTCTCCAGAGCGCGTCGATCCCGGAAATCAGGTCTGGAAGACCCGCAATACGCCGAAGGTGATAGGGGGCGTGACGTCCCGCTGCACGGATGCCGGCGCCGCGTTCTACAGCCGATTCATCGACCGCATGGTTCCCGTCTCGAGCGCGGAGGTAGCCGAGCTCAGCAAGATCCTGGAAAACACCTTTCGGGCGGTCAACATCGGGCTGGTCAACGAGACCGCACTCATCGCCGACCGGCTGGGGGTGGATATCTGGGAGGTGATCGACGCGGCGGCGACCAAGCCCTTCGGCTTCATGCGCTTCCTCCCGGGTCCGGGGCTGGGAGGGCACTGTATTCCCGTAGATCCTCATTACCTGTCGTGGAAGATGCGCACCCTCGACTTCCGCACCCGGTTCATCGAACTGGCATCCGAGATCAACGCCAGCATGCCGCGATTCGTGGTCGACAAGGTGCGGGACGCGCTGAACGACGAGGGCAAGGCCGTCAGGGGATCCACGGTGGTGCTCCTGGGTGTCGCCTACAAGAAGGACATCAGCGACATAAGGGAATCCCCCGCCCTGTACATCATGGAGCTTCTGGAAGGCGCCGGCGCGCGTGTGCAGTATCACGATCCCCACGTGCCGTCCCTCGACGATGAACGCACCGGCCTCCGGGAGTCTGTGGCCCTGACACCCTCTCTCCTCGATCAGGCCGATCTGGTGCTGATCCTCACCGATCATTCCTGTTTCGACGTGGAAGAAATCGTCGCGAGTTCGAGGGTGTTGGTCGACGCCCGCAACGCCACGGCGGGGACGGCGGCGCAACCGGCTTCGCGGCACGGACTCGGATGGATTGTCAAGGGTGGCCTCGCGTGACCGGGTTGGCGGCCCCGCGCGGCTCCCTCGTGCCGGAACCTGGGGGGTGGGTGTCCGGTACGGGACGCATGCATGAAGGCAGGGGAGGTACAGTGAAGCGATGGCTGCTCCGTGGCGGTCTTGTCGCGGCCGTGGCAGGCTCCGCCTGCGTGGCGCGCGCCACAGAGGATGGCGCCACCTTGCGCGGAGATCAGGCGTGGGCGCACGGCGACTACGAGGAAGCGCTCGCCGAGTACCGGCTGGCGGTGAGGCGTGGAGCCAGCTCCGGGGACGCGCACTTGCGGGTGGCCCACGCCTACGCGCGCCTGGGGCGGGTGGACGAGGCCAGGCAAGCCTACCGGAGAGCCATCGCCTCGGAGCCGGCTTTCGCCGACCAGGCGGTTGCCGACCTCGTGCGTCTGGCCCGCACGGCCGAGCAGCGCAACGACCCCTTCGGGGTGGCGTCGGCACTGGAAGCGGCGGTGGAGTTTCGTGCGGATGTCAATTTCGTTCGCCTGGCCTTCCCTCTCGCTGCGCACTACTCGGCAAATGGCGAGCACGCGCGCGCGCTCCTTTTCTTCCAGCGAGCCCTCTCCGCGGACTCGGTGCCGGAAGTGCTGTACGAAACGGCTCTCGCATACGAGGAAGTGGGAGCGTGCGCCTCCGCCCTGAGCTACTTCAAGCAGTTCGTGGAGGCGGTCCCGGCCGCCTCGCAACGCGATGCGGGCTGGCACGTCGGCAAGTGTTCCTATGATCTGGCGCAGGAATACCGGCGCGATGGCGACCACGAGGGGGCTTTGGCGCTGATCGAGGAAACGGTACGTCTGGGCGAACCCCGGACCCACCTCGCCCGGGCCTACTATGAGATGGGCGAGTTGCTGGTATCCTCGGCCCGATGCGGCGAGGCTGTGGACGCCTTCCGGGGAGCTGCGCGGGAAGATCCGTCTGTGTCCAGGTCACTCGCCCGACGGGCCGAGCACTGGATAGACCAGTTGCGTTTCGGGGTTTCCTTCGGAGGCGCACCGGCTGCCGCGGAGATGCGGCGGGACGACGAGGTCGCTACCGGTCCGCCGGGCTGGCCGGAAGACCTCGAGTGGTCGTGTTGATGCACGCTCCTCTGGTCGACCTGTCGGCGCAGTATGACACCATGCGCGCCGAGATCGATCGCGCGCTGGCTGGCGTGGTCGAGAGCCAGAGGTTCGTGCTGGGCCCTGTGGTCGAGGAGTTCGAGAGGGCCGTGGCGGAATTCGCCGGCGTGCGCTACGCGGTCGCGTGCGGAAACGGCACTGACGCAATCCAGCTTGTGTTGCGCGCGTTCGGGCTGAGGCCGTCGGACGAGGTCATCGTCCCGGCCTTCACGTTCTTCGGGACGGGAGGCGCCGTCTGGAATGCCGGGCTCCGCCCCGTATTCTGCGACGTGGACCCTGATACCTTCAACGTCACCGGGGATGTCGTGCGCGCGTGCTGGAGCGATCGCACGCGAGTAGTTCTGCCGGTGCACCTGTTCGGCCAGATGGCGCCCATGGCGGAACTGCAGGAGCTTGTGCGCGAGCGGGGCGCCCGTCTCGTCGAAGACGCGGCCCAGGCGCTCGGCGCGCGGCAGGAAACCCCCGGTGGGGGGGTCGCCCGCGCGGCAGCCACCGGCACCGCCGGAACCGTCAGCTTCTTTCCCACCAAGAACCTGGGGGGGTTCGGGGACGGCGGACTGATTGTCACCGGCGACCGCGCGCTGGCCGGGCGGTTGCGCACGTTGAGAGTGCACGGCGGGGAGAGCGGGGGCCGCTACGACGCCATCGGTGTGAATAGCCGGCTCGATGCCCTGCAGGCGGCGGTGCTGCACGCGAAGCTGCCCCGACTGACCCGATGGACGGAGATTCGCAGGGCAAACGCGGCAGCGTATGACGAAATGCTGGCGGGTGTCAGCGCCGTCATCCGGCCACGGATCCTCTCCGGGAACTATCACACGTACCATCAGTACACGATTCGCGCGCGGGAGAGGGACCGGCTTGCCGAGTACCTGCGGCGCAGGGGTGTCGATACCGGCCTGTATTACCCGCGGCCACTCCACCTGCAGCCCTGTTTTTCCGAACTCGGCTATCGCACGGGCGACCTTCCCGTGGCTGAGGCCGCATGCCGGGAAGTGCTGAGCCTTCCGGTGTTTCCCGAGCTGGGCGCCGATCGCGTGACGTTCGTCGCCGAGGCGATTCGGGATTTTTACCGTGAAGGATGAGTCATCCGTTCATGGACGCGCCCGCCGTCTTCCGCGATCGTTCACTAAGGGGACAGGAGTTTGCGCTTCTCAGGAGGGCGAGGTGTCAGTGAGGGGAGGGAATCGGAGGCGCGCGAGCAGTTGGACGTTGCTGCTGTCCGTGTTGTTCATGTGCGCGGCGTGTAGTTCGACACCGCCCTACGTCGGGTTGACGGCCTCCCAGCTCCTGGAGTATTCGCGTGCGGCGTACGAGCGCGAGGACTGGGATGAAGCCGTGACGGCGCTGGAGCGCCTGGTTCAGGGAGCACCGGGCTTCGATCAGATGGCGGAGGCCCGCATGTTGCTGGCTCAGGCGTACCTGAACAAGGGGGACTACGTCACCGCGAATTCCGAGTTCATACGTTTTTCGAGCACCTATCCTACCCACGCACTCATGACCGAGGCCGCGCTGGGGCTGTGCCGCTCGAACGCCCGCCTGTCTCCTATTCTGGACCGGGACCAGCAATATACCCTGCAGGCGCTGTCCTCGTGTCAGGCGGTGACGCTCGACTACCCCGGTACACAGGAGGCCACCGAAGCCGATTCGATTCACGGCGTCATGATCGAGAAGCTGGCGTGGAAGGACGTGAGCCGGGGCGAGTTCTACTTTCGCCGGGGCTTGCTGGATTCCGGGCTCATCTACTTCGAGCAGGCCGTGCAGGCCTATCCGGAGACGACAGCGGCTCCGGCCGCCCTGCTCTTCATCTATCGCACCTACCAGCGCCTCACGTATGAAGAAGAGGCGACCGAGGCACGCCAGAGGTTGCTCGACCGATATCCGGATTCGCCGGAGGCGGCGGAGATTCGAGATGTCGGGTGACCGCCCTGCCGGAGGCATCGTGCTCTTCGGGGGCACCTTCGATCCGCCGCACATCGGGCACCTGGCGGTGGCGCAGGACGCCTTCGACAACCTTCCGGTACGGCGTGTCGCATGGATTCCGTGTGGGCACCCACCCCACAAGCCCGCCTGGCGGCTGACCTCCCCCGAGCTCCGTCTGGAAATGACGAGAGCCGCGGTAGCCGAGGACGAGCGCTTCGTGGTCCGCGACGTGGAGGTTCGCAGGCAGGGCATGTCCTTCACGGTCGACACCATACGCCAGGTTGTCGCGGCCGAGCCCGGCGTGACCCCCTTCCTGCTGATCGGCCCCGATCAGGCGGCGGCCTTCCGAAGCTGGCGCGCACCCGAAGAGATCGCGCGCCTGGCGCGGGTCGTGGTCATGGTCCCCGGCGGCTCGGCTTTCGGACGAGTGCCCTCCCCGGGGGTAGCGCACGACGTGTTGCCGGTCACGCGGGTGGACGTCTCCTCCACCGAGGTGCGAGCCCGGTTCCGCGAAGGACGTCGGCTTCGGTACCTGGTGCCGGATGCGGTCCGGGCCATCGTGGAGCGGGAGGGACTATACCGAGCCAGCGGACGTGAGGGCACCGCGACTGCGGGTGTGGCTTCCCAGGGTGCACCGGTCGCCGGTCGCCGTACTACCATGACGCGCCAATCGCGCTGGACGGATCGATGATCAAGGCATTCGCCAAGAAGCTGTTCGGGGACCGGCACGCCCGTGAAGCGAGGAAGCTCGAACCCCTGGTAGACGAGATCAACGGAATCTACGAGGGACTTTCGGCGCTCTCGCAGGAGGAACTCCAGGGTAAGACGGACGAGTTTCGTGCGCGCATCCAGGAACGGACAGGGCCCGTGCAGGACCGGATGCGGGCGCTGCGCGAACGCAAGAGTCAGTCTCAGGATCCGTCGGAGCGAGAGACTCTGGGGTTCCAGATCTCCGAACTCGAAAAGGACTACCTCGGCGAACTTGAGGAAAGTCTCGACGAGATCCTTCCCGAGGCCTTCGCCGTGGTCAAGGACGCATGCCGGCGGCTCGTCGGATCCACGGTTCGGCTGACCGGGCATGATCTGGTCTGGGACATGATTCCCTACGATGTCCAGCTGATCGGGGCCATTGCCCTCCACGAGGGAAAGGCCGCCGAGATGGCCACGGGCGAGGGCAAGACGCTCGTGGCGACCATGCCGCTGTACCTGAACGCCCTCGCCGGGCGGGGCGCCCACCTGGTCACCGTGAACTCCTACCTGGCGCGCCGGGATGCGCAGTGGATGGGATACGTCTACGAGTCGCTGGGTCTCACCACGGACGTGATCGACGAGCACCAACCCGGCTCGGAGGCCCGCCGGCAGGCGTACCGGGCGGACATCACCTACGGCACCAACAACGAATTCGGCTTCGACTACCTGCGCGACAACATGGTGCACGACCTGGCGCAGCGGGTGCAACGCGGGCACCCCTTCGCAATCATCGACGAGGTCGACTCCATCCTCATCGACGAAGCCAGGACGCCCCTGATCATTTCCGGCCCGGTCGGGCGCGACAGCTCGACGCCTTTCAAGCAGATGGCGCCGCTGGTGGGCAAGCTCTACCGGCAGCAGTCGAAGATTACCGCCGATCTTGTCGCCCGAGCCGCGCGCGATATCGAAGCGGACAACGAATACGCGGCGGGCGAGCGCCTGCTGGCGGTCAAGCGCGGGACACCCAGGAACAAGCGACTGCTGAAGCTCTTCGCCGAGGATCCGGGGATTCAGAAGCTGGTGCAGAAGGTCGAAGGCGACTACATGCGCGAGAAGCGCCTGCACGAGATCGACGAACTGCTCCTGTTCGCGATGGATGAGAAGGGGCACAACGTGCACCTCTCGGACAAAGGCCTCGACGAACTCTCACCGAGGGATCCCGACGCCTTCGTGGTGCCCGATCTTTCCGAGGAGATGGGCGAGCTCGAACTGGACGAGACGCTGTCGGTGGATGCGCGGCGGGAGCGCATGCAGAAGCTCGAGGCCGAATATGCCGACAAGAGCCAGAGAATCCACGTCATTCACCAACTGCTCAAGGCATACGCGCTCTACCACCGCAACGAGCAGTATATCCTGGGGGAGAGCGGTGCGGTGGTGATCGTCGACGAGTTCACGGGTCGCCAGATGCCGGGCCGGCGGTGGAGCGACGGCCTGCACCAGGCGGTCGAGGCGAAAGAGGGAGTGGAGGTGCGCGGCGAGACCCAGACCCTCGCCACGATCACCATCCAGAACTACTTCCGCATGTACGACAAGCTGGCCGGGATGACGGGAACGGCCGAGACGGAGGAGAACGAATTCCACCAGATCTACGGCCTGGACGTCATGGTCATCCCGACCAATCGGTCCGTGGTCCGCGACGACCGCGACGACCTGATCTTCCGCACGGTGCGCGAGAAGTACAATGCGCTCATGGACGAGATCCAGCACATGAACCGGCTGGAACTGCCCGTGCTGGTGGGTACCACGAACGTCGATGTCTCGGAGACGCTGTCGCGCATGCTTAAGCGGCGCGGTATCCGTCACAACGTGCTCAACGCCAAGCAACACCTCCGGGAGGCGGAGATCGTGGCGGAGGCGGGACGCCCCGGGGCAGTGACCATCGCGACCAACATGGCCGGCCGCGGTACCGACATCAAACTGGGCGAGGGAGTCAGGGACGCGCGCACCGCAGGCTGGGCGCGTGCCCGGGGGCTCGACCTGGATGAGCTCTATCCCGTCGATCCCCGCCGGGTGACCGTGGATCTGGAGACGAGGCCCGACGACTTCCTCATCGAGATCGGTGGCCTCCACATCCTCGGATCGGCCCGCCACGACTCACG
This sequence comes from Longimicrobiales bacterium, assembly GCA_965232315.1. Taxonomy (GTDB): domain Bacteria; phylum Gemmatimonadota; class Gemmatimonadetes; order Longimicrobiales; family Gaopeijiaceae; genus BD2-11. The sequence continues at coordinate 350,993 of CBDDPN010000014.1, forward strand.
CCGCATCGACCGCCAGCTACGGGGGCGCGCCGGGCGTCAGGGCGACCCCGGGAGTTCGCAGTTCTTCCTCTCCCTCGAGGACGACCTGATGCGCCTCTTCATGTCGGACCGGGTGGCGGGCGCCATGGAGAAGCTCGGTGCCGAAGAAGGGGAGGTGATCGCTCATCCTCTGGTCACCCGCTCGATCGGCAGAGCCCAGACACGGGTGGAGGGAAACAACTTCGAGGCGCGCAAACGGCTTCTCGACTATGACGACGTCATGAACCAGCAGCGCGAGGTCATCTACGACTTGCGCCTGTTTGCACTGGAGGGAGGCGAGGATCTCAAGGGCGAGATCTGGGAAATGGTCGACTACGCCCTGAGGAGCGCGGTGGACGAGTATGTGCCGCCTGCGAGTGCCGAAGATGAATGGGATCTCGTGGGACTCAAGCGCCGTCTGCTGCTCGAGTACCTGGTGCTCGCCAATGACCTTCCGGGAGAGGACGAGGAGTATCCGGATCTGGACCTCGAGGACGTGACCGACCTGGTCACCGAGGCGGGCAGAGAGGCGTTCCACCGCAAGCTCGAGGGTTTCGGTGACGCGTCGGAGCGTATCGCCTCCTACATCATGCTGTCGGTGATCGACCAGAAGTGGAAGGATCACCTCTACGACCTCGATCACCTGAAGGCCTCCATCTCCTACCGCAGTTGGGGACAGAAGGACCCGCTGGTCGAATACAAGAAGGAGGCCTACGACATGTTCGTGGACCTCATGCACGACCTGCGCAAGACGTTGGCGGCGCTCATCCTTCGGGCTCAGGTCGAGCAGCAGCCGACGCCGCGCCGCCGGCCGGTGCGGGGGCAGCGGCTTACGTACACGGGCCCGCAGGAGACATCCGGCAGCGGAGCGGGGGCGTCTCAGGCCACTCCGGCTTCGAGGCCAGCGGTCCCGCGTGGCCGGGTCGACGCGACCGGCGTCGCCCGCAGCGCGCGCGCGGCCGGCGGGCCGGCGACCGATGTGTCGACCCTCGCGACCAATCGGGGCGAGGCTCGCAAGCAGAAGCCGGTCACCGTCCAGGCACGCCCCGGGCGCAACGCGCCCTGTCCCTGCGGCTCCGGAAAGAAATACAAGAAGTGCCACGGGCGAGCTGCCTGATTCCCGCCGGGCCGATGGGCGATTGGCTGCGCGGTGATCGTCCGCGCGAGCGGATGCGCGAGGTGGGTGTCCGCGGGCTGGCCACCCGCGAGTTGCTGTCGCTCGTGGTGGGGAGCGTGAGTCCGGCCGCCAGCGCGACGGACGTGGCCGACGCCCTGCTGCGCCGTTGCGGGGGATCGCTGGCGCGCATGGGGTCGGCTCCCGCCGGACTGCTGGAAGGCGTGGCCGGCGTCGGAGCCGCTACGGCGGCCCGCATCCTGGCCGCGCTGGAACTGGGGCGCCGCGGGGTCAGGGAGCGGCTGACGATCCGTGAGCCGGTTCGCGGTCCCGGCGACATATATGCGCGCATGGCTCCGCGTCTGCGCGATCTGCGCCACGAGGAGTTTCACGCCCTCCTGCTCAACAGCCAGCACGCCGTTCTGCGGGAAGTGCTGATCACGCGCGGAATCCTGGACGCTTCGCTCATCCATCCGCGCGAGGTCTTGCGCGAGGCGATTGTGGAAAGCGCGGCGGCGGTGATTCTGGTGCACAATCACCCCTCCGGGAATCCCTCTCCTTCCGCGGAGGACCGGGAAGTGACGCGACAGCTGACGGCAGCCGGTCGCACCGTGGGGATCCCGATACTCGATCACGTGATCATCGCCGGGGAGGCCTTCCGCTCCCTGGCGCAGGATGGGCTCATGTGAACCCGATGGGCTCATGCCGGCAGGATGGGTTCATGTAGACCCGATGGGCTCATGCCGGCAAGGACGCGCTCATGCAGGCAGGATAGGCTCATGCAACAAGTCCGCCCGTTGCTGCGGACTGCCGGGCCGACGATTATGTTTTGGGTTGGGTACCTTCCGGTTTTGGGTTGGGTACCGTCCGCACGAGTCCGTTCATGACGGTCTCCCTATCGCAGGTGTTCCATGGCGACTTCGACCGCCACGATTGCCACGACTACGGGTCGGGATCTGCCCCGGCCGCTGGCGAAAGCCATTGGCGACTATGCCGACCGCGTGGATGTGGCCCGGATCCGGCGAGCCTACGGGCTTGCTGCCGAGGCGCACGCCGGCCAGCGGCGCTTGTCCGGCGACCGCTATGTGACGCATGCGGTCGGGGTCGCGACCATCCTCGCGCTACTTCGCCTGGATACCGCCTCCCTCATCGGCGGCCTGATCCACGATGTTGTGGAAGACACCGCCGTCGACCTGACCGATGTGGAGGCTCAGTTCGGCGCCGAGGTGGCAGCCATCGTGGACGGCGTGACCAAGATCGGGCGGGTCCGCTTCCGGTCGAACGCGGAACGGCAGGTTGAGAACTACCGCAAGTTGCTGGTGTCGATGGCCCAGGATGCCAGGGTCATCCTCATCAAACTCGCCGACCGGCTCCACAACATGCGTACGCTCGAGCACCTGCGACCGGCCAAGCAGAGACGCATCGCGCTCGAAACGCGCAACGTCTACGCTCCCATCGCGCATCGTCTGGGGTTGGCCGCCATCAAGTGGGAACTCGAGGATCTGGCCTTCAAGTTTCTCGAGCCCGACGAATACAACGAACTGAAGAAGAAGATTCAACAGCGCCGGCGTGTGCGGGAGCGGCAGATTCTGGACATGAAGCGTCCGCTCGTGGAGATGCTGAATCAGGCCGGCGTCCCCCTTGTGGGTGTGACGGGCAGGCCCAAGCATCTCTGGTCGATCCACAAGAAGATCAAGGCCAACGACTTGCCCTTCGAGGAGATCCAGGACCTTCTCGCACTGCGTGTGATCACGGATTCGGTGCAGCACTGCTATGCGGCCCTGGGGGTCATCCACAACCGCTGGACGCCGGTGCAGGAGCGCTTCCGCGATTATATCGCGACGCCGAAGTCCAACATGTACCGGTCTCTGCACACCACCGTGTTCGGTCCGCGCGGGCGGCGCTACGAGATTCAGATCCGCACCGAGGAAATGCATCGTACGGCGGAGCGGGGCATTGCCGCCCACTGGAGCTACAAGGAAGGCACCAACGCAGAGGGCGACGAGGTTGGAGAGGCGCTCTCCTGGTTCCGGCAGGTGCTCGAGTGGCAGAAGGATACCAAGGAACCCGAGGAATTCATGGAGTTCCTCCGCATGGATCTGTTCCAGGGCGAGATCTTCGTCTTCACTCCGAAGGGCGAGGTCAAGCAGCTTCCCGTCGGCGCGACCCCGATCGATTTCGCCTTCTCGGTCCACACCGAAATCGGCATCCGTTGCGCGGGTGCGCGCGTGAACGGACGCATCGCGCCCCTCTCGCGCAAGCTGAAGAACGGAGACACCGTCGAGATCATCAAGAACCCGAAGCAGCGGCCCAACCGTGACTGGCTCGGCTTCGTCAAGACCTCGAGGGCGCGCGGGCGGATTCGCCACTGGATCCGCAAGGAGGAATTCACCTCCGCGCTTCAGTTGGGCGTTGATTTCCTGAAGCAGGAATTGCGAAAGCGAAGGCTGCCCAAACCGGCCGACACGGCGAAGGAGGCCGCAGCCGGGAAGCTCGGTTATCCCGACTTCGATCAGCTGCAGGCGGCGCTGGGACGTGGCGATCTGGGCCCGGCGGCCGTGCTCAAGGCCCTCTTCCCGGACCGGGAAACGACTCCGCCCAACCGTCCCGACTCCGCGCTGCGGCGCATCGCCGCCAGGATCCGTCCTTCCAGCCGGGGGGTGCGCATCCAGGGCGTGGACAACCTGATGGTTCGCTATTCGGGTTGCTGCCAGCCGGTTCCCGGCGACGATGTCATCGGCTACATCACGGTTGGGCGCGGCATCTCGATCCATCGGGCAGACTGTGCCAACGTGCTCTATCTCTCACAGGATCCCGACCGGCGAGTCGATATTCGATGGACTGCCGAGAAGGGAGACACGCGGCTCGTCAAGATTTACATCCGCGCTGTGGATCGGCGCGGGCTGCTGTCGGACATCGCCAAGGCCATCACCAACACGGGGACCAACATCCAGAACGCCGACGTCCGGTCGGACAAGGCCGGCATGAGCGGCGAGTTCGTGGTGGAGGTGGAGGATCGGCCGCATCTGGAGAAGGTGCTCCGGTCCGTGAACCAGGTGAAGGGCGTGCTCACCGTCGAACGGCGCGAGAGCAAGGGCGAGGCGGGAAGGAACGAGGCCTGAGGACCGTGTCCCGGTTCGAGATTCACTCCCCCTTCCAGCCCGCGGGAGACCAGCCTTCGGCGATTGAGGAACTGTCTGGCGGCCTCGATGGCGGAACCCGTTTCCACACCCTCCTCGGGGCCACCGGCACGGGGAAGACGCTGACCATGGCGCATGTGATACAGCACCATGGTTGTCCCACGCTGGTGATGTCTCACAACAAGACCCTCGCGGCGCAGCTATATGGGGAACTGAAGGGGCTGTTTCCCGTCAACGCCGTCGAGTACTTCGTCTCGTACTACGACTACTATCAGCCGGAGGCCTACGTCCCCTCGACCGACACGTACATAGAGAAGGACGCGAGCATCAACGAGGACATCGACAGGCTGCGTCTTCGCTCCACCTCCTCGCTCTTCGAGCGGGACGACGTGATCGTGGTGGCTTCCGTTTCCTGCATCTACGGCCTGGGCAACCCGGCCGACTACCGCTCCCTGATGCTGGAAGTGCGGGTTGGAGAGATGGTGCCGCGCGACGAACTGCTGCGTAGCCTGGTCGAAATCCAGTACAGCCGAAACGACTACGCCTTCGAGCGCGGCACGTTCAGGGTCAGGGGCGACACCGTCGAGATCCTGCCGGCCTATGAGGAGCAGGGGATCCGGATCGAATTGTGGGGTGACGAAATCGAACGCATCACCCGCTTCGAACCCCTTACGGGAGACGCGATCATTTCCCTGGATCGCACCGCCGTCTATCCTGCCAGCCACTATGTTACGCATCGTCGCACCATTGAGGAGGCGGTCCCCCTGATCCGCGAGGAACTGGCCGGGCAGCTTCACCGTTTTCGAAGCTGCGGCAAGCTCCTGGAGGCGCAGCGACTCGAGTCGCGCACCAACTTCGACATCGAAATGATGCTCGAAGTGGGAACCTGTCCCGGTATCGAGAACTACTCGCGCTTCATCAGCCGTCGCGACGCGGGGGAGCGCCCATCCTGCCTTCTGGACTACTTCCCGCAGCGCTTCCTCACGATTATCGACGAGTCGCACGTATCGCTTCCGCAGATCCGCGGCATGTTCAATGGGGACAAGGCTCGAAAGGATACCCTGGTCGAATTCGGCTTCCGCCTGCCCAGCGCCCTGGACAACCGCCCGCTCAGATACGAGGAGTGGGAGTCCGTCCTCGATCAGGCCGTCTTCGTCTCGGCGACCCCCGGCGATGTGGAGTTGCGGCTGTCACAGGGGGTGGTGGTGGAGCAGATCATCCGCCCCACCGGGCTGGTCGATCCCGAGGTGGAAGTGCGCCCGGTGCGCGGCCAGGTGGACGACCTGCTCGCCGAGATCCGCGAGCGGGCGGCCCGGGGCGAGCGCGTGCTGGTAACCACGCTCACCAAGCGCATGGCGGAGGACCTTTCCGAGTACCTGCAGTCGCTGGGGGTGCGCGTCCGCTACATGCACTCGGAGATCAACACGATCGACCGCGTGGACATCCTGAGAGCTCTGCGGTTGGGGAGCATCGACGTGCTGGTGGGCATCAACCTGCTGCGCGAAGGCCTCGACCTGCCGGAAGTGTCGCTGGTCGCGATTCTGGACGCCGACAAGGAGGGATTCCTGCGCGATGCCCGTTCGCTGATCCAGACCATCGGCCGTGCCGCCCGCAATGTCCGCGGCAAGGCGATTCTATATGCCGACAACACCACGCAATCCATGGCGAAATGCCTCGACGAGACGAACCGGCGGCGCGAGATTCAGCTGGCCCATAACCGCGAGCATCGGATTACGCCGGAGACCATCGTGAAGAGCGTGGAGGAGATCGAGTTCAGCACCCGGGTGGCGGACGCGCGCGAGAAGCCCGCTGTTCTGGTGGCCGAGCCCGGACCGAGCTACCGCGACGAAGTCAACCGCGAGGAGTACGTGAAGATTCTGGAACAGGAAATGAAACGGGCCTCGGAGGCGCTTGAGTTCGAGCGCGCCGCGATGCTGCGGGATCAGTTGTTCGAGTTGCGCGTTTCGCTCGACGAACGCGCCGCGAGGTGAGCCGCGATGTCCCCTGATGCCACCGAGGCCCCAGCGCAGGAGACGCCGCGGGTCCTGAGCGAAGAGGAGCTGGAGCGCTGGGGGGAACGCATCGGATCCTCGGTCCACACCCCGGTCTTCCTGATGCTGATCGGAGCCGTGGGTGCCGGCAAATCGGTGTTGGCACGGGCCGTCGCCCGCGGAGCCGGGGTAGAGGGGGCGGTGCCCTCGCCGACCTTCAATCTGGTCTTCCGCTACCCGGGCGCGGGGGGACGAACGATCGTTCATATGGATCTGTATCGCGTGCGCGACGAATCCGAACTTGTCGAATTGGGCTGGGATGAACTTGGCGACAAGGGCGAGATCGTGATCGTCGAATGGCCCGAACGAGCCGGATCGGTTCTTCCGCAAGACCGTTGGGAGATATCCCTTAGTGCACCGGTGCCCGGTGCCACGGTGCGCGCGGTGGACGTGTTCCGCCATGGTCGCCCTCCCGGGTTGCCGGCACGATGACCGGACGGAACCGTACGATCCTCGCCTTCGACACGTCGTCGCGACTGGGATCCGTGATTGTCACTTCGGAGGGGAAGGTGCTGGCTCGCGCCTTTCTGCGCAGCCCGCGCCGTCACGCCGCCAGGCTGTTGCCGGCGATTCGTGGCGTGCTGGTGGCGTCGGGCACCCAGCTGGGCGATCTGGCGGGGATCGTGGTGGGGAGCGGTCCCGGGTCGTTTACCGGAGTGCGCGTGGCGGCCGCCACCGCGAAGGGGCTGACGGAAGGATGCGGCGTGCCGATCTGGGCCTACTCCAGCCTGATGGCGGCCTCGGCATCGCAGGGTGTCTGGCTTCCCGCCGGATGGTCGGGGCCGACCGGATGGCGCAGGGCCTACGAGGAACGGCCGGCGGAGGTCGCCGAGCCGGAGGCGCCGTGCCAGGTCCTGTTCGACGCGCGCGGCGACCGGGTGTACACCGGCTGCTATCGGGTGCGATCCGCCTCCGTCGATGTGCTGGTCCCTCCGGTCGCCACCCGCCTTGGCGATGTGCTTTCATCAGCCATCCCCGCCGACACGGTTTTCGCCGGCGACGGTGCGTTTCGACACTCCGCGGCGATCGAGCGGCATGGTTGGCGCGTCGTCCATCCCCCGGTCGGGATCCCCACTGCCGAAGGTCTTGCCCGCCTCCTCACCCTCGCTCCCAAACCGCCGGTGGCAAACCCTGACGCATGGGAGCCGGAATACCTGCGTCCCTGGAAGGCGGGGCGACGGTGACCCATGGCCGCCGAGGTCCGACAAGCCAGGATCCCCCGACGGGGAGCGGGGGTAGTGAGTCTCGGATTTCACTGTCGCCAGGGCCGTCCCGCCTTTCCAGCCACTTTTCCTGGCCACGAAGATGCCGGAGGACCGAACCCCAATGACCGCGATCGGGATCCTTGCGCTCCAAGGCCGTTCTCCCGCCAGCCTGCTGGACATGGTCATCGGGGCCAGCCCACCGACTCTGGTGGTGCTGGCCGTGCTCGGGATGTTCTCTCTCGCGAGTTGGTACGTGATCGGGTGGAAGTACCTCCAGTTCCGGAAGGTTCAGGTTCAGGGCAACCTGTTTCTGGACGAAGTGTCCAACGCTCGGGGCCTTGAGGAAGCCTATACCGCCATCCTCTCACTCCCCGAGTCGCCGTATGGCCGCCTGTTCCGTCACGGGGTGAACTTCTTCAGCGAGCTGCGTCCGGGCGCGCTGCGTGAGGGGGCCTCGAGGGAGGGGCTGTCCCAGGTGCAGCTGGAGGCTCTCCGGCTGGTGCTGCAGAAGGAAGAGGCCGACGAACGCGACGAGCTCGCGCACGGCCTGACCTGGCTCGCGGTGATCGGCTCCATCTCGCCTCTGCTCGGGTTGATGGGGACCGTGATCGGCATCATGAACACGTTCCGTGGGATTACCGCCAGCGGCTCGGCGAATATCGCGGCCGTGGCGCCGGGGGTGGCCGAAGCTCTCATAACCACCGTGACCGGGTTGTTCGTCGCGATCCCCGCGGTGATCGCCTACAACTACTATGTGTCACGACTCAACCTGGTGACGGGCGAACTGGAGGGATTCTCCAGCGAGTTCATCGGCACGCTTGCGCGGGAAGGCCACGTTTGAGTCCCGCGCCGAGGTCGAGAGATCGGCGCGACGACCTGCCGCTGCGCGCGGAGATCAACGTCACCTCGCTCGTGGACGTGGCGTTCACGCTGCTTGTGATCTTCATCATCACGGCCCCCATCCTGCAGGGGGGCGTCGAGCTCGCCGTTCCGCGCGCCGACGTCGCCCCGCTCAACACGGCCGAGGAGCCCGTCGTCGTTTCGATTCGCGCCAACGGCGAAATCCTGGTTTCGGAGACCGTTGTGAACTACGAGGATTTCGAGGGCGTGCTCTCTCAATTGGTGGCCGCCGGGGACGTTCGGGAGATATACATTCGGGGTGACTCTCTCGCGCACTACGGCAGCGTCTTGCGCGTTGCCGCCAAGGTTGCGCGTCAGGACGGGGTCAGGTTGGCTCTCGTCGCCGAACCCGACGCGAACCGCTAGGACGGGAAGGGGCCGTGGACCGAGGCCGGCGGCGTGCAAGTCAGGGTCCGGGACGGTCTCCTGTCCTGTTCTCCTTCGGCCTCCACGCGCTTCTGTTCCTGCTGGTCGTGTTGACCAGCATCGAGCCTGAGCCGGTGCAGCTGGTAACGATCGAACTGGAGCTGGTCGCGATGCCCGCACCCGAATCCGAGGTCGAGCCGGCGCCTGCTCCCGAGGAGGAGGAACTCACCATCGACACGCCCGAGCCCGAGCCGGCTCCCGAGGAAGAGCCGGATGCGGTGCTGGAGCGTGAAGAGGAGCCGGAGCCCGAGCCCCGCCCGGATGCACCGGAGCCCGAGCCGGAGGTCGAGCCGGTGGAAGAGGAACCCGAGCCGGCACCCATGGACGAAGCCAACACGGGCACCGATGATCTCGACGTGCGCATGCGAGGTGTCGAGAGGGACTTTCCGCAGTACTACGCCAACATGCAGCGGCAGCTCCGGCGATGCTTCCGTCCTCCCGGAAGGGCCGACTTGACCGCGTCGGTGGATTTCGTACTCGACAGGGAAGGCAAGGTGCTGGACACGACCGTGCGCATTTCCGAGACATCGAGAAGCGTTGTCTTCGATCTGGCCGTGAGAGAGGCCATCGAGTGCGCCGGAGGAGGGCGTTTCGGTCCGCTGCCGCCCGAGATGCAGCTCGAACATGCTCCGTTCCGGTTTACATTCAGCCCGGCCCGGCGTCCATCGGGGCAGGCGCCGCCCGACCCGGCGGGTTCGGATCCCGGAACGTAGGAGGACCTTCATATGACGAGTAACGTCGGGCATTCAGGCGGAATCAGGCATCCGGTATCTGGACGCCACGTCAGGTCGCTGCCAGGCGGCCTGGCCTGCATCGCGATCCTGCTGGCCGCGACCGCGGGCGGGTCAGCTGCCCAGGTCGATACCATTCCGGGAACGGTCCGCCACCTGGGGGTTGTCTACGAGAGTTACCAGCCCACCCTGGCGATCAGCCCTTTCACGGGGCGGTTCGGAGGCCTTACCGTGGCGCCTCGGGTGGAAGCCGTGATCGCCCGCGATCTGCGCTACAGCGACCGCTTCGAGATGATGGATTCGATTCCCCTCGCACCTGGAGGCGCGGGCGTGGACTACGGCCTGTGGGACCAGTTCGGCGCCGACTGGCTCCTGACCGGCCAGGTCGAGGGGCTGGGCAACCGTTTCGTGCTCGTCCTGGAACTTCACGACGTGGTTTTCGCGGAGCTGAAGGAGAGGGTGCGCCTGTCGCTCCCCAGCCCGGACGCGGACGATTTTCGCATGGCGCTCCACGAGATATCCGACGATGTGGTCCAGTCGATCACCGGCGAGCCCGGGATGGCCGCCAGCCGGATCTGCTTCTCGATGGAGTCCGCTTCGGGATCCCAGGAACTCTATGTGGTGGACTCGGACGGAGAGAATATGCGGCGACTCACCAGCTATGACTCCCTCACGATGTCGTGTTCATGGTCCCCGGACGGCTCTCGCGTAACCTTTCTTTCGTTCGCGACCGACGATCCGGCCATCCACGAATTGGAGCTCGCCACGGGTCAGGCCAGAGCTCTCGAGTTCAACCGCGCCGGCCAGCCGATGACGCCGGTCTATCACCCCAACGGCGAAGAGATCATCTTCGCCCTCGCGGACGGCGCCGAGAGCGGTCTCTTTTCCTACCGCGTCCGCGAGGAATGCTGCCTGTGGCGCCTCACCGGAGGGCGCTGGAATGACCTGTCGCCGACGTTTTCGCCGGATGGCGGGCGCCTGGCCTTCAACTCCAACCGGCTCGGGGTGGCGATCCCCCAGATCTACGTCATGCCGGCGCAGGCCGGCGGGCGGCCGGACCTGGTTTCCCCCTATCTCTACGGACAGGGCGGCTACTATACCTCGCCGGACTGGGCTCCATCCGGCGACCGGGTCGCGTTCCACGGCCGCTACCGTCGAGGCAGCTACCACATTCTCATCGCTGATGTGGCGGCGCAGGGGCAACGCCTGCTGCAGCTTACCTATGAGGGCAACAACGAAGACCCTACCTGGGCCCCCGACAGCAGGCACCTCGCCTTCGTGGGGGAGCGGGACTGGGGATTCGGGCTCTTCGTCGTGGACACGGTCACCGGAAGGATTCGTCCCGTTCTCACCGGCGTGAGGCCACGGGTGCCCGACTGGTCGCCAAGTCTCGCTTCCGGACGGGCGCGAGCGCGCGAGAACCAGGGGCACTGATCTGGTGGTGGAACGGCCCGGCAGGGACGCTCGGCGCACCCTGGTCCGGGCACTCCGGTTTCAGGCTCGCTGCCGGCCTCAATGGGCCGCTGGATCTCTCCACCGTGAGCGAGCCCGGATCCTCCCGTCGCGACATCCTCCAGATGTTGCGCTCCAGCTTGCAATTCCGTAGCTATAGGACTAGTTGTCACCGGCAATTGTATCCAACACCCAAATGCCAGGAGTAGCGATGTTGCACCGCGGTCTCATCATTTCCGTCGTCGCTGCCGGATTGTTCGTTGCCTCGTGCGGACAGGAGGAACTTCCACCACCCCCTCCGCCGCCGCCTGAGCAAGGTCCGAACCAGGATTCCATCGATGCGGCCCGCAGAGCAGCCGAGGAAGCGGCCCGCAGGGCTGCCGAGGAGGAGCGGCGACGGGCCGAGGCGCTGGCAGCCGCCCGCGAGGCGCTGACAGCGATGGTTTTCTTCGATTTCGACATGGCGGAGATTCGTAGCGACGCCCAGGGCGTGCTCGGGAGCAAGGTCGATGTCCTGCGCGCGAGCCCTGCGGTGCAGCTTCGCATCGAGGGACACGCGGACGAGCGCGGATCGTCCGAGTACAACCTGGCGCTGGGCAGCCGCCGGGCGGAGGTGGTGCGCCAGTTCCTCGTCAACGCCGGCCTCGCCGAATCCCGCTTCGACGTCCGCTCCTACGGCGAGGAGCGCCCGCGCGAACAGGGCAGCAACGAACAATCCTGGGCCCAGAACCGGCGCGACGAGTTCGTGATCACGGCTGGCGGCAATCAGATCCAGGTTCCCGGCGGCGGCCAGTAGGCCTGCGGCCCCCGAAGACGGCGACGGCCGGCTCGCTCCAGTGCGCCGGGATTCAGCCGCAGTGCCGCGACAGGTCTTCCTGACGGCCCTCTTCGCCGTGATGGCGGGTGCGGGTTGTGCCACCAAGGGGGACATTCGCGACCTGCAGGCAGAGGTCAGTTCGCTCGCCGCGCGACAGGCGAGCGAGCTGGACGCCTTCGAGGCACTGGTCCGCGCCAGCCAGGACACCCTTTCCGGCCAGACCGGCCTCTACCTGGAGTTGCGCCGTGAGGTGCTTCAGCGGCTGGACGCGATCGACCAGCAGCTGTTGATCCTCCTCGAAGTCGGAGGCCAGAGCCAGCGCGCCATGGCCTCCATTCGTGATCTGGTCGAGATGCTGCAGCGCGCGCCGGTGTTCGTGGCGGACTCGAGCGATGTCGGTCTTCCGGCGGAGGAAATGGAAGGTCCCGAGGCACACTTCGAGGCCGCCATGCGGGCCTATAACCGAAGATCGAACGTGACCGCTCGACACGCCTTCGACCAATTCCTGGCCACCTACCCCGTTCACGAGCTGGCCGGGGACGCGACGTTTTTCCTTTCCGACCTCGACCTGCAGGAAGAGCGCGTCGAGGACGCGATTGAGGGGTTCATGCGCGTTCCCGAGATGTATCCGGACTCCCCGCGGGTACCGGAGGCGCTGTACCGCGCGGCGATTCTCCACCAGGAGTTGGGGGACACGGAGGAGGCGCGGACCTTGCTCGAACGAGTGATCAACGGGTTCGGCGACACGGATGTCGCGGAGCTTGCGCAGCAGAGACTTCAGGAAATCCCCTAGGACGACGCCGGGAGGGGTCGGTCAGCGATTGGCCGGCTGCGGGAAAGCTGCCGACCGCGGAGGCCCGCCTGCGAGGTTCCCTCCAGGAGGTGCGTGAATGCGGTGTCCTCACTGCGGCTGCCGCGACAATCATGTAGTCGATACGCGCTCGACCGGTCGGGGACGGGCCGTGCGCCGGCGCCGGGAGTGCAAGGAGTGCAGGAGCCGCTTCACCACCTACGAATACATCCAGGAACGCCCCCTGCGCGTGCTGAAGGCCCGGGGTGACGCCGAAGACTTCGAACGCGCCAAACTCGTGCGCAGCATCCAGGTGGCCTGCGCCAAGCGTCCCATCTCACCTTCGACGATCGAGGCCATCGCCGGAAACATCGAGTACACGCTTACCGTGGAAGGCGGAGGCCAGGTAAAGAGTTCGCGCATCGGCGAGATGGTCATGGAGGCGCTGAAGCCCCTCGATCGGGTTGCCTACGTGCGCTTCGCGTCCGTCTACCGGAACTTCCAGGATATCGGAGAGTTCCAAGAGATGATCGCGGACCTCAATCTGCGGCGTGAACGCAGCCTTCGCGCCAAGGATCAGGTCGAGCTTCCGATCTGACGCCGAAAGCGGTGGTCGGCGGAGGTTTGTCACGCACGCCATTGCTCCGCCGCCGGAGTGACCATTCCCGGCGATCGTCGTTCGGGCCGTAACCCGCGGAGTCGCATCGCATGGCCAGCAAAAGTCCCAATCCCGCAGGGGAAATGCCCTTTCTCGATCATCTCGAAGAGCTTCGCTGGCGCATCCTCTGGAGCCTGCTGGCGCTGGCGATCGGTGCCGTGGGTGGATTTCTGCTGGTGCACTACGGGGAAATGCTACAGGTGCTCTTCAGTCCTTACCAGGCGCTGTTCGGTGAGGATCAGATGCTCATTAACCTGAAACCCACCGATGCATTCTTCATCACGCTGAAGTACGGGATCCTGATCGGGTTCCTCCTGGTGTTCCCCATCATCGTCTATCACATCTGGTCGTTTCTGACACCGGCGCTCAAGAAGTCGGAGAAGCGGGTCATCGTTCCCTCCCTCTACATGGGACTGGTTCTCTTCGTTCTCGGTGTGCTGATGGCGTACTACATCGCGCTGCCGATCACCCTGGAGTTCCTGGTCGGGTTCCAGACGGACATCATGGTGCCCCAGTGGACGGCCCAGGACTACTTTGGATTCACGATTCAGCTTCTGGTGGCGTTCGGCATCATCTTCGAATTGCCCGTGGTGGTCATGATCCTGAGCGTACTGGGCCTCGTGACGCCGGCGTTCCTGCGCACCAAACGCAGGCACGCGATCCTGCTCATCACGATTGTCGCGGCGCTCATCTCCCCGGGTGACGTCATCATGCTGACGGTGCTCATGATGGTCCCGCTCATCATCCTCTACGAATTCTCGATCCTGCTCTCGGTCATGATCTACCGAAAGCGCGAAGAGAGGAATGCTGAGGCCGCCGATCCGCCCTCGGACTCGGTGCACGTGGGGTAAGCGCATGACCCGCGGTCCCGCCAGCCCGCCCACCCCATTCCAACGCCCGGTAACGGGTCGGAGACGCTGGCTGTGCTTGCCCGTGCTTGCGTGCGCGGTGCCGGCGGCAGTGGCGTGTCTCGCTATTCCGGCGGCCGGGCAGCAGGCACCCGGGTCGGTGACGCCGGTCGAGTCGCCAGACACGCTCTCCGCCGCGGATTCAACCCGGATTCGCGTCCTGCAGATGCTGGAACTCCTGGCCGCCCCGCCACTCCCGGATTCGCTTCGGGAGCTGGCGGACTCGACGCGGCGGGCCCCTCCGCGGGTTCCTGCCGGCCCCGACTCCGTGCTGAACGCCCTGCTCTCCCTCCCGGGCTACGAGGCCAGCCAGTACGAGGGAACCGGACTCGAGTTCGGGGCGGACGGGCAGGTCGTTCTCTACGGCACCGCCGACGCGCGCGCCCGATTCTTCCGGGAAGGCGCGGAGCGCATGGAACTCGCGGCCGATTCGGCCATCACCATGAACGACTCCACCAACCTGATCTGGACCGCGGGCACCTCGGTGTTCACGGGACGGGAGGGCGAGCCGCTCAACAGCACCTCGATGATCTACGATCTCGGCCGGCGCCGGGGAACCGCCTACAGCGCGCGCACGCGATTCGCGGAGTCCGGTGAGTGGATCGTCAGCGGAGATCTGCCATCGGTGACTCCCGAAATCGTCCACGGAGAGCACGTCGGCTTCACATCGTGCGACCTGGAGCACCCGCACTACCGGTTTGACACCAGCCAGATCAAGATCGTCGCCGGCAACCTGCTGGTGGCCAGGTCGGTAAAGCTGTACTTCTCCGATGTTCCCGTCTTCTGGTTCCCCTTCATGTTCCAGAGCATCGAGCGCGGGCGCGCCAGCGGCATTCTGACCCCGCGTTTCAGCGTGAACGACATCGTGCGCAGCTCCGCGGGCTACAGCCGCCGCATCTCGAATCTGGGCTTCTATTGGGCCATCAGCGAATACGCCGACGCCTCCATGGCCCTGGACTGGTGGGCCGACAACTACGTTGGCGTTACCGGTACCCTGAACTACAGCTGGTTGCGCCAGTTTCTGCGCGGCGGCCTGAACTTCCGCAATTTCTGGCGGGAGGACGGAAGCACCACGGTCGCCTTCAGCACAAACCACGACTGGGAACTCGACGAACGCACCCGCTTCCAGATGAGAGCCAGCTACGCCTCATCCACCGACTTCGTAAGGGAGAACTCCTTCGATCCGCGCGAGGTCACGCAATCGATCGACTCGCAGGGGGGGTTCAATCGGCGCTTCGACTGGGGAAACGCCTCGGTGAGCGCCAACCGCCGACAGTTCCTGTCTGACGACCGGGTGTCGCTTACGCTGCCCTCCGCGAACCTCTCCCTCTCTCCCATCACCTTCTTCTCCGCCCCCTCGTCGCGCGCCAGCTGGTACAACAACATCATCTGGACGGGAAGCGGCAACTATACGCGCAGCGTCGAAGACCGCCTGGATCAGCCTCTGGACAGCTTCAAGCCGAGTCTGGCGGACAAGATGAACACGCGCGCGGGAATGTCGTCCAGCCTCAGCCTGGGCGCATTGTCCTGGTCGCAGAGCGTGAACTTCACCGAAGCGGTGACCCGCGACGGCCTGCAGGTTCTCGCTCCGGCAGCCGGCCTCGCCGCCCCGGACCGGCTCGAAACCTGGTACCGGAACGTGGTGGCCCCGGTCGTCGACAGTGCGTTTCCGGCGCGCACGGACCTCACCGAGGCCGACATTACCTGGTCGCAGAGCCTGAGCTATCAGCAGCGCCTGGTCGGGACTACGACATTCACGCCCAGTCTCTCCATGTCGGGCCGCGCGATCCGGTCGAACGAGAATGCGCAGGCCGAGTCGTTGGTCTCCGCTCCCACCCGGATTTCCTTCGGTGCCGGCCTGAAGACCGACATCTACGGGCTCTGGCCAGGGATGGGCGGCTTCTCGGCCATCCGCCACAAACTCTCGCCCGGCTTCGACTTTTCCTACGCGCCCGCGGTGATGCAGACCGATTTGCAGAACGCCGTCTTCGGCCGCGGTGAGTTTCGCGCCAGGAACGAGATGCGGATCCGGCTGAACCAGACCTTCGAAGCGAAACGGGAAACCGAGGATTCGGCGGAAGAGGGGGAACAGGAAGCTGCTCCCGACCTCACGGGCGAACCCCGGCGCAGGGAGCGGGCGGAGATCGTTCAACTGCTGGCGCTGCAGACCAGCGCGGTCAACTACGACTTCGTGCGCGCGGACTCTCTGGGCCAGTTCTCGGACGGCTTCACGACGACCACGCTCTCCAACAGCATCAGCTCCGACTTCCTGCGCGGCCTGCAGATATCCACGGATCACCTGCTGTTCGACGATAGCGGGCAGCAAGGCGAGGGCCGGAAGTTCGCGCCCCATCTCTCAGGGGTGGATCTCTCGTTCTCCCTGAACGCGAATTCTCCCCCTCTGCGCCTGATCGGGAGGCTGCTCGGCCTGGGGGGAGGCGAGGGAGAGACCGAAGCGGAGGCGGAACAGGAAGAGGACGAAGAGCTGCTTGAGGAGGAAGATCCCTTCCTTGCGAGCAGCGGCGTGGACGAGAGCCAGGTCGTGCCCGGCTTCGGCGATGCTTCGCGAGATGTCGGCGCCGGTGGGCCCCGGCGGCGTTCCGGGGGTGCCGGATGGGACGCCAACGTCACCTATTCGCTACAGCGCCCGCGCCAGGCCGACCTGGCGCGGCAGATGCTTCAGTTCAGCGTCCGCTTTCAGCCCACGGAACTCTGGGGCGCGAGCTGGCGCAGTTCATACGACGTCGAACTCGGTTCCTTCAACGACCACATGATCTCCTTCACGCGCGAGCTGCATCGCTGGGAGGCGAATTTCGACTTTCGGCGCACGGTAACCGGCAACTGGGCGTTCCGCTTCGAGGTAGCTCTGAGCGACAACCGCGACCTGAAGTTCGACTACCAGCAGTACGATCGCTCCGATCCCCTGGGTGACAGTCGCTACCGCTGAACCAACCGCGGTCGAGAGCGCGTACCGGAGGGGTGCCGAGTCGTCGTCCGGCGGCGCACACGGGAGAGGTTGGCGGCTCGCAGGACTCCCGATTCCAGGTTCCCGGCCGAGTGGCACGGCTCGTGCTAGCAAGTGTGGGGGGAGAAGCGGGGGCGCTGGAGCCATTCCAGGGAAGCGACGTGGAGGTGCCGATGTTCGGTCATGGGTATGCGGTGATGCGAGGTGCGCGACGCTGGGGAGCCGTCGTGTTGGTGTGCACGGTAGCGGCGTGCGACGAGGACGGGGTCCTTCTGAACCTGGACGATCCCCCAGCGGCCCCGAGGGCGGTCGATGCGTACTATTTCGCCGGCGTCGTGACCGTCACGTGGGCGCTGGCTCCGGATTGGGACGGTGACGCCTTCCGCGTATACTCCCGGCGCATAACCGACCCCGACTTCTTTCTGGTCGCCGAGGTGACCAGCTGCATGGAGGGCGTTTGCGAATACCGCGACACGAACGTGGTGGCGGGCGTGACCTACGAGTATTACGTCGCGGCGGTTGGTGTTTCGGGCCTGGAGACCCCGTCCAGCCTTGCGGTGGAGGTCGCCGTTCCCGCACCCGATGCGCCCGCGATGCCGCTGACCGTGCTGGCGACGGCGCTGGATGAGTCCGTCTTCATTACCTGGAGCGACAACGCCCGCGCCGCCGGAGACTTTTCGCACTACCGGGTCTACCTGGAAGGGGAGGAGGTCTTGCTCCTGGGTGAGACGGACTCCGAGGGGTTCCTGGACATGAGGGCCCGCAACGGCGAGACCTACCGCTACTTCGTCTCCGCCCTCGACGATCAGGGGCATCGGCGAAGAAACGTCCCCGGCTCGGGATGGTGTCGCCTAGCCGCACGAGCGCCCAGTCTCCGGTCGCCCCCGGCACCAGAACGTCTCCATTGCCGGCCGGAAGTCCGTTGACGTGCCCCGGACCCTCGTCCGGAACGAAGAGCCAGCGCCCGAAGTGTGTCTGCTCGGGAGGCTGCTCTACGGATTCGCCCGAGAGGCGATCGAGGAAGCTCATCCGTCGTTCTCGGGCTCCTGGCCCAGTCGCCGGAGCTCGGAGTCCAGCAGCGCCATCGACTTCGTGGGCTCCGACTTCTCGTCGAGGACGGACCAGGACTCACGAATTCGCTGCTTCAGCGCTTCGACGTGTTGGGGCCGGTTGTCGTGGCGGTTCTGGAGCTTGCGCAGCAACCGCATGGCAATCATGTGGTCCGTTGCTTCGCCGACCGTGCCTCCGGCGGCTACGACCACCGGAACGTAGCGGCGCATCTGTCGTTCGAGGCGAGGTCCCCAGCCTACGTCGAAATCATTCTTTGATCCGGTCTCGTATCTCGGAATCAAGGAACTTGATGGCCTCGTTCGCGGCGTCGCAATTCCTTCGCGTTGCTGCATGGAATGCCTTCTGCAGAGCACTGAAGGAGACTGGCTGACGCGACGGCGGCATGTGGAACTCGAACGGCTGCGGTCGATGAGGAAACTCCATGACAAGTGAACGATCGTAGGTCTTGGGCGCGAAGTTCATCGTCGTCTCGTCGTGGTTCGCGGTGCCGACGAACCAGACGTTCGGCGGAATGCGCAGCTTGCCCCCGTTGTCGAGCAGAGCAGGGGTTGCTGCCACCGAGTGCGTCATCAGCTCCAGACGCTGATCGTCCGCGGGAAGCTCCAATGTGGAGAGGAGATCGGAGAAGTACTGCTCCGGATGCGACAGGTTCATCTCGTCCAGCAGAACCACCTGGACGGTGTCCTTCCATCGAGGCGTGCCGGCGTGGTACAGCGCCTTGAGAAACTCCGTTTCGTGGAACCGCTTTTCGAACGTGTTGTAGTGGCCGATCAGATCCTGCGGGTCGCGCCAACCGGCCTGCACCTTGATCTCCGCAGCCTGCGTGCCGGTGGCGCGGGCGAACGCCACCGGCAGGCTGGTCTTGCCGGTGCCGCTGATGCCCTGCAGAAGGATCAACCGGCCCATGGCGAGGCCGCCGACGAAGCTGCGAAGGTCGGGCAGCGAGTAAAACAGGGGCGCCGGTTGCGAAGCGGCGATTCGGTGCTGCAGATCCTCGACGAATGCTTCGAGCTCGAGGCCGTCGGTGTCGAGCGGCTGCCCGGATTGGAGCTCGGAGTCCTGGTCCATACCCATGCAGGCGGGGAAGGGCGTCCGAGCTTCGCTGCGGCGGTGCAGGCCATCGACCTCCTCCACGAGTTTCTCGTGCGCGGTGTGCAGCAGCTCTCGCTGGCTTGTCAGCGACGCGATGACGTCACGCTGGGACTCTCGCTCGGAGGCGTCGATGTCGGCTCGCGCGAGGCGTGCCTTGTACTCCGATACCTTTCTGCTCAGATCGATCCGCTCCTCCTGCCATACTGCCCGCTCGCGCGCCAGATCCGCTAGGCGTGCGGCGGCGTCGGCGTCGGGGCGCTCCGCCAAGTCAGACTCGAGCTTACGGCACCTGGCGCGCAGCGAGTCGAGCTCCGTCAGGACTTCCTCGGGCGTGCGCTGGCCGAACTTGCGGTCGGCGTCTTCGCGTCGGCGCAGCATCTCCTCGTGCCGGTCCCGGTCGTGGCGGGTCTGTTCGAGCTGGGCTTCGAGCGATTGCATGCGGTGCTCAAGCTCCTCGCGGATGGCCGCCGTCCGCCGCTGCGCTCGATCGTCGAGATGGGCCCGCAATTCTTCGAGGTCTGCCTCCTCGTATTCGAGCCTGCGCTTGACTCTTGCCAACTCCCCGCCGCTCCAAGTCGAGTCGATCGTCACGTTCATCCAGCGCCTCCTCCCTTTCCTTCAACCTCGCTTCGCCGGTTTGCCATCTCTCGGCGAATTCCGCGCGGAAGGCTTCACGTGCTTCATCGAGCTGCGACAGCATCTCCTGCCGCTCCTTGATGAAACCGGCCTCGGCGTTGAGTTCGCGCTGCCGGACGTCGGTTTCGCGCTCCACCAGCGCGTGTTCGCGTTCGGAGGCGTCGTCATCTCGTTTGTCCAGAGCCGTGCGTCTTTCCGCCAGCTCGCTCTCCCGCACGTCGAGTTCTTCACCGCGAGTGGCGATCGAGCGCTCTTGCTCACCGAGTTCCGCGATTC
Organism: Longimicrobiales bacterium; assembly: GCA_965232315.1. Lineage (GTDB taxonomy): Bacteria > Gemmatimonadota > Gemmatimonadetes > Longimicrobiales > Gaopeijiaceae > BD2-11. Next base: position 371,243 of record CBDDPN010000014.1, read on the forward strand.
GGGTATCCAGCTCCTGGTTGCGGCTCTCACATTGCTTCCGTGCCCCGTGGTACACGTCGCGCGCTTCCCGAACCATCTCCCACAGAGCTTCGATATCGACGCCTTCGGGTTTCGGTTCATCTCCGATCTGCGGCCTCTCCAGACCTTCCTCTTGCGCAACGGTCAACGCATGTTTGTGTTCGGTTCTGATCGACTGTTCCGGCTGTGAGATCTCCGACATGGCCACGGGTTGATTCTGCGCGCGTGGTTGCTGATTGCCCCTGCGCTGGGCGCCCCCTTTTTTTCTGTTCTTGGCTCTATTCCCTTTTCTCGCCATCTCCCAATATCTCCTTGATGGGCCGTACCGGCAGGTTCAGCAAAAGACCGACAATCTCCAACGTCTCGTGAACGGCCGTGTCCGCGGCACCGGTATCGAGTTGCCCGGCGTCGCCGCCATGGGCTGCCTCGCCGCCAAACACCGTCACACGTTCGATTCGAGCAAGAACGTCTGGCGCCTTCCTGGCCGCGGAACGCAGCGGGTGGTTCGTTTCGGTTTGCGATCGCAGAAGGGTCGCTGCGACGAGGGGCCGGAGCTGCCAGGCATCGTCGTAGTCGCTGACTGCGCGAACCCGACCGTACGTCACGCGGCGCATCGCATCTGGCAAGATGGACAATCCGACCTCATCCGCGGCGTTCTGCAGCACAGCCTCCCTAATCTCCCTCTCGCGACAACTGATTCGGTCGGCCATCCCGGTGAGCGGCCAATTCTTCCGGATCTCGACAAACAGTTGTTCGAGTCCACGCCGGCACGACGTCAGCACGTCACGGCAGCGCCTGGGGCTAGCGGCATCCCCGAGGTCGCGCAACTCGAGCCACCCCGCGATCGTCTCCATCAAAGTATCGGCCACGGCTTCATGACGGACGACGTCGACGGTCAGCGTCCGCTCGAGCAGTCGACGAGCCCGGCGATTCCGCTCCTCCTCCGCGCGTCTGAATTCAGCGGAGTTTTCGTGCGAGGTGAGCCCGAGCAGCCGATCCAGCCTCTGGGCGAGACCCTCAATCTCCTCGGCTACGCGGACGACGATCCGCCTCAGCGCCGGATCGCTTCCTCGTCCGAAGAACTCGCAGACGTGCCAGTCGGTGTCGTCGCCGTCGCGGGGGACGTACAGGAAGGACACCAGGAACACGGGCTCCGGCGCCGGTTCGATGCTCGCGATACGGTTCAAGTCCAGCCCCGCGACGCTGCCGGTCTCGATGTCGTCTTCATCGATCGGGACGTCAACCTCCTGCCGTTGCCGCTCGAGCCGCTGGTGCCGGCGGGGCCGCCCTCAGAATCTGATGGGCGTCCGGCGGCGCCGCCGGTTGCCGTCCGTCCGGCGGAAACTGCATCCATACCTGCTGTTGCCAGGGTCTTCCCGTCGTCCCGAGATCGAGAACGACCCTATTCCTCTCGTCCTGCCCGGTCCGGGCGTATTCCAGGGACGGAGCCACGAAAGGCCACAGGTGGTCGTTCCACGGGTCCTTGAAGACCCAGCCGGGCGTCAGGTTCGTGGACTCCTCGCGTTCCTCGTCGAGCAGCTCGATACCGCGTCCGGTGACTGCCCCACTCGTCGTCGACCCGGCCCTGGGTTTGCAGCTCGTTGACCACGAACGCCGCAAGCTCGGGATGAATGCCGAGACGCTCGCCCAGCTCGGCCGCGGTGTGCCGGCTCGCGCGCAACACTCCGAGGACGGCCTTCTGGAGCGCATTGAAAGGACGGCGCCGGAACTGCGGCGCGATGACGCGAAACGCCCACGCCGGCCAGAGCACCCACACCCGGTCGTTGCGTGGGCCGGGATTGGCGTGGGCTCTCGGTCCGTAGGACAGGACCGGGAATTCAGGTCCGAACGATGCGGCCATGGGGTCCCTCGCAAAGCTCCAGGAATGCGCTCAAGCCGGGCACGGACACCTTCGCATCCTGACCCGCGGCCATCGCACGGTCGCCGACCACCACCAACAGCCGGTGTTGGCGGCTCATCGCTACGCAAAGCCGGTTCTCCAGCAGCAGGAAGCCGTACCGCCTCCGTCGCGTGGCCTCGTCCTTCACCGGGATGTCGTTCGAGCGGGTCAGCGACAGGAAGACGACGTCGAATTCCTTGCCCTGGAACGCATCGACCGTGCCGATCCGAAGCCGCTCCCGACCGTCGCCGGTCCGGCGCCACTCGTCCCGGATGCGGTACCCGCCTTCGTCGTCGGGCTCCGTGAGGCCGATGCCGGCAACGCTCATCGCCTCCAGGATTTCATCGCGCTGTGCTTTGTAGAACGTGATGACCCCTACACTGAGCTCGGGATGCCGAGCCGCTACGGCGTGCGCCTGCTCCGCGACGACCCCGCGCGCCTCGACCGGGGCGCCGCTTGCTGCGGCCCGGGCGCTCACCGCCGCGAGCGTGTGGCACGTCGACCCACGCCGCCACCTTCCCGGCGAGCGCGACGTCGCCTTTCAGGGCAACGTCGTGCGCGAACTCCTCCTCGTTGCGACCGGAACCGAACCCTTCCCCGTGGGGCGCGTAGAACTGCTCGCTGACGAATCGGCCCAGCAGTGGATGCATCCGGTACTGGGTGTTCAGGGTAACCGCGCGCCTGACTCCGTCCTTCCTCTCGCGTTCGCGCAGCTCGGTGAACAGCTTCTCGAACAGGCTCTGATGCAGCGCGGATCGGGTCTCCGCCTGGGCTGACCGCTCGATCTCGCGCTCCACGTCCGGTTGGAGGAGGTGCGGCAACTGCCGGTGATCCCCCACGAGGACGATCCGTCGCTCCGCGCACGCCATGGGGATCAGCAGATCGAGGGGGTTCGACCTCGCCGCCTCGTCGACGATGACGGTGCGGAACACCGTGTCGTCTCCGTCCTTGGCGTCCGCCATCGACGGGGCTGACCGACTGCTGGCAGGTCGCCGCGAGCACCATCGAATAGTGCCGCACCGTGTCTCGGATCCCGGAGGGGTCGTTCTCGGAGATCGGCGAGCCACTCGGCGGTCGCG
>CBDDPN010000015.1:0-16280 GCA_965232315.1 Longimicrobiales bacterium
CGCGCGGGTTGTAGATGTCGGCGACATCAACGATGACGTACTTGTCGCCCGCCGAGAGAACGTAGGCGTAGTCGTTGTCGGGGAAGGCGTTGTGGACGCCGCCGGTGAGCCCCTCCACCAGTTCGGACGCGATCCTCGGGTGGGCGGGGTCCGCCAGGTCGAGGAAGACGACCCCGTTGCGGCGGTTCGAGGCGCCCTCGCGGGTGAGCGTCGCGTAGCGGGCGTCGGGGGAGACCTTCACGTCGTTGACGGCGCGGGCGTCCACCTGGAGCGAGTCGGTCTTGATGATGTTTGCGGGATTGGTGACGTCCCATGCGAACGCGTACCCGCCCGACATCTTGGCGCCCGTGAGGGCGTAGTCGCGGCCGTCCAGCCCTTCGAACACCCAGAAGTCGGTCGTACGTACCTGGGACGTGCTCCCCTTCCCCACCATGGTCATCTCTCGCACCACGTCGCGGGCGACCGCCTGGAAGGTCGCGCGCGCCGCCAGCGGGCCGGCGTTGGCGACCACCGTGTAGACGCCGGGCACATCCGCGACGAAGCGCCCACGCGCGATCTGTCCGGGCGCGCTGGGAGCGATCATGTCCTCGTCGGGCACGGCCGTGTGGGTCCAGACCACGGGGACGTCCGCGACCACCTCGCCGGACCCGTCGCGCGCCACCGCGGTGAGGCGCTGGACGTCACCGGTGCGCACCTCGTCGGCCAGCCCGGTGATCTCCAGCGAGGCCGCGGGGAACGGCGCCACCTCGTAGGCGGCCGACCCGGTCGTCCCCTCCACGGCGGCCTGGATGGTGACCGCGCCCGTCCCGGCGGCGGTCACGTAGCCGAAGCGGTCGACGGTGGCCACGGACGGATCGGAGCTCGACCAGGACACGACCGGACTCGGCCGCACCGATCCGTCCGTCTGGTGGGCGGTCGCGGTGTGGCGGAGGGTGGTGCCCTGGTAGAGGCGACCCGGCTCGGCGGTGACTTCCACCGTGGCGACCTCGGGGGCCAGCACCGTGAGCGGCACCCGCAGGCTGAGCGGCGTCCCCTCGAAGCCGGGCGGCGTCAGCAGGGTGACCACGATCTCGTACTCGCCCGCGGTGCGGCCGCGCACCGTACCGCCGCGCACCGTCGCCGCCGCGCGAGGGGCCACCGTACGCACTTGGGCATCGGCCACCACGCGGCCCTGGGCATCGAGCGCCCGCACCTCGAACGGCACGGTTTCGCCGGTGGTGACCACGACCGACGGCGGCGACGCTTCGAGTCGGACGACGGCCTCGGCGCCGGCTTGCGCGTGCGCCCGCCCGGGCGCCGTCGGGAAGATCGACAGGACGGTCAGAAAAGCGAAGACGGTAAGCCGCTTCATGATAACGCTCCAGGTATTCAGGGATCGTGCAACAGGACGATAACCCGCGATCCGTCGGGACCGCCAGAACCGGGTTCGCCCCGCTGCATCCGGTCACGCGCGTGCGCCTATCCACTAGACTTGTCGGTGAAGAATCCACCTGTCGCAGACATGACTCGCGCGGGTCGAATTCCAGATCGTGCCGCGGGCTCAAGACGAGTGCGGTACCCGAGCGGGAAAGACCACATGACGACACTCAGACGAGAGCTCGGGCTCTTCGACGTCTATGCAATCGCGACCGGTGCCACCCTCAGCTCGGGGTTCTTCCTGCTGCCCGGTCTTGCGGCCGCGCAGGCTGGCAGCGCGATTCCGTTCGCCTACCTGCTGGCGGGTCTTCTCCTCCTGCCCGGCATCCTCAGCATGGCGGAGCTGTCGACCGCCATGCCGCGGGCCGGTGGCATCTACTACTTCCTGGACCGCAGCATGGGCCAGCGGGTGGGCACAATCGGCGGTTTCGGCACCTGGACCACGCTCACCCTCAAGTCGGCCTTCGCACTGGTAGGGCTCGGCGCCTACCTGCAGGTCTACTTCCCCGAGATGCCTGCCGGCCCCGTCTCCTTCGCCTTCGCGCTGAGCTTCGCCGCGGTCAATCTCTTCGGCGCCAAGAAGACCAGCGTGATTCAGCTCATCCTGACCATGGTCCTGCTGGGCATCCTGGGCTGGCTGATCGGGGCCGGCATCACCGTTCTCGACCCCGATGTCTTCGAGGGCGCATTCGACCTGGGCGCTTCTCCGTTCTTCTCGACCGTGGGACTGGTGGTCGTATCGTACATGGGAATCACCCATGTGGCCTCGATTTCGGAAGAGGTGAAGAACCCGGACCGCAACCTGGCGCTGGGCATGCTGCTGGCGTTTTTCACCGTGCTGCTCGTGTACGTGCTCGGTACCTGGGCGATGGTGGGGGCGGTAGGGGTCGAGGTGCTCTCGGCGGATGGCGGCAACCTGGCGCCCGCCGCATCCATGGCCAGGGCCGTCGCCGGGAACACCGGTGAAGCGGTGATGACCGTGGCCGCGATCCTTGCCTTCACGTCGGTGGGGAACGCCGGGGTGCTCGCCGCGAGCCGCTATCCGCTGGCCATGAGCCGCGACCACGTGCTGCCGGGCGCGCTTCGGCGCATCAGCCGCTGGGGCACGCCCTGGGTCGCGGTTCTGGCAACCGTGGGGCTGATCCTGCTGTGGCTCTCGCTGTTCGACCCATCCAGCATCGCAAAGCTCGCGGGAGCCTTCCAACTCATCATGTTCGGTCTCGCGTGCCTCGCGGTCATCGTCATGCGCGAGAGCGGCCTCGCTCCCTATGACCCGGGTTTCCGCGCCCCCTTCTACCCCTGGGTCCAGATCATCGGCATCGTCGTCCCGTTTCCGCTAATCGTCGAAATGGGCTGGATGGCCACCCTCCTCAGCGTCGCTTTCATCGCCTTCGGCCTCGTCTGGTACAGGGTATACGCCCGTGACCATGTCCGCCGTGAGGGCGCGATCTATCACGTCTTCGAACGGCTGGGCCAGCAGCGAAACGAGGGACTGGAGCGGGAGCTGCTCCAGATTCTCAAGGAAAAGGGGGTGCGCGACGCGGATCCCTTCGAGAGACTCATCGCATCTTCGGATGTCCTGGAATTCCAGGGTACCGTTGCCTTCTCCCAGCTGGTGGACCGCGCGTCGCAGGCACTGTCGAAACAGCTCGGCGTGGATGCGCACCGCCTCGCGCAGGGATTCCTGGAGGACAGCGGCAGTGGCCTCACGCCGGTGTCCCAGGGCGTCGTCCTGGAGCATCTGCGCCTCGAAGCCATTGCGGGTCCCCGCATGGTCCTCGCCCGCGTCCACGAGGGAATCGAGATCGATGTCGGCGAACCCGATGTCCCGCCGGCGGATGACGAACTCATCCAGGCGGCGTTCTTCCTCGCGAGCCCGGAGGCCGATTCCGGCCGCCATCTGCGCACCCTGGCCCAGATTGCGGGACGGGTGGACGACACGAGCTTTTTGACGGAGTGGCTCGAGGCCGAGGACAACCTTGAGCTGCGCGAGGTCATGCTGCGGGATGAACGCATGCTTGTGGTCGAGATTCTGCATGAGGGGGCGAGCAGCTCGCTGGCGGGAATGACCATCAGGGACATGGCGCTTCCCGAGAGCACCCTGGCGGCCATGATCCGGCGGCGCGGACAGCTCGTCGTCCCCCACGACGACACCGTCATCGAGCAGGGCGACCGCCTGACCATCCTCGGTTCCCCTCGCCACATCATCGACCTGCGGCACCGCTACGACGTGCACGCCACGACAGTCCCGCGCTGGTGGCGAGGCAGGAATCGACTGACCGCCCGTGGATGAGTCCGCGCGACCGCAGTAGATGCCATTGGGGCAAAGTCCTACCCGGACAGGCCCGCTGACCGGGGCGGGTCTCATCTGTCCGCCCCTCGCCGTCTACCCCTGTGCCGCCCCCAACCCGAACCGCAACGCCTCCTCGATCGACGGATGGAGGAACTCGTACCCGGTTTCTTCCGCCTTCGCCGGAACCGCGCGCTGCCCGCGGAGCAGCACGGTGCGGCCCATCTCGCCAAAAAGGGCATGGACGGCCAGCGAGGGCACGGGCAGGACGGTGGGGCGCCCGAGCACCCGGCCCAGCGCGCTGGTGAAGGTCGCGTTGGTAACCGGAAAGGGGGCAGTGACGTTCATCGGGCCGCGAATCTTCGGGGTGGCGATGGCGTGCAGGATGAGCCCGAGGGTGTCGTCCAGACTGATCCAGGGAAGGTACTGCCGTCCGCTGCCCAGCCGGCCTCCCGCGCCGGCACGAAAGGCGGGGAGCATCAACTGGAGCGCACCCCCATCGGGAGACAGGGCGACGCCCTGGCGGAGGTGCACGACCCGGATCCCGGCCCGCCGCGCGGGGGCGGCGGCCTGCTCCCAGGCCTGACAAACGTCCGCAAGAAAGCCTCGTCCCGCCCGGCTCTCTTCCGTCAGGACCTCGTTGCCGCGGCTGCCGTAATACCCGACCGCCGAAGCGCAGACGAGAACGCGCGGGGGCGGCGACAGCCGGGCCGCGGTGTGGGCGATCCACTCGGTGCCGTCCTTCCGCGACCGCAGGATCTGCTGCTTCTTCGCCTCGGTCCAGCGCACCCCGACCAGCGGCTCACCCGCGAGGTGAACGATCGCGTCCACGCCCTCGAGGCCGGCGTGATCCACCTCTCCGCGCGCGGGATTCCAGTACACGGCCCCGCCGCCGGCCTTCGTCCGCGAGCGCACCAGGCGCAGAACCCGGTGACCGCCGGTGGTGAGAAAATGCCGGAGGTTCCGTCCCAGGAAACCGGAGCTGCCGCTGATGGCCACGGTGAGGGGCCGACGCTGCCGGTAGCGCTCATGCAGCGACAGATCGTTGGCCAGCCGCTGATGCCGGAAGGCGAACCCGCGCTCGAGGATGCGCTCGATGCGCCGCGTGAAGATCGGGATGTCGACTTTGAGCGGCGGCCGCCAGTCGATCTCGTCCTCGATGAGGCAGCCGCCTTCCCCGTCCGGCGAGAAGCGGTGCGTGTGCCCCCAGCTGTCGAACGGGCCCCTGACCTGCTCGTCACGGAAGAGGACGCCTCTCTCGAAGGCCGTATGGCGCACGGTCCAGGACAGCTTCAGCGGGCCTGGCCCGAAGCGGACGGTGACGGTGCCTCCGTCGGCGATGCCCCCGTCGCGCCGCACCACGCGCACGTTCTCCCAAGGGGGCAGGAGGCGTTCCAGGGCCCCGGGGCGCATGTGCCAGGCGAACACGTCCCCGGGAGGATGGGAAAGTCGCTGAGTGCGCTTGAAGACAGGCATGGCCGTGGGTACGAGATCAGCCGGCGGCGGTTTCCACTGCGCTGCGGATCGCGGACACACCCGAGGCCACCCCGCCGGGATGCCCGTAAATTGCGGAGCCCGCCACCAGCACATCGGCACCGGCGACGGCTACCGCGGGCGCCGTGGTCGCGTCGATGCCGCCGTCCACCTCGAGCGCGGCATCCCCGGCTCCGCACGCATTCAGCAGCTCGCGCGCCCGTGCCAGCTTTTCCACCGCCGACGGGATGAAGGCCTGCCCACCGAATCCGGGATTCACGGACATCACGAGCAGCAGGTCGATCTCGGGAAGGATGGGCGCGAGCGAGTCGACCGGCGTAGCCGGGTTGACCGCCACGCCGGGGCGCACCCCCGCCGCGCGGATGCGCTGCAGCGTCCGGTGCAGGTGCGGACAGGCCTCCTGGTGGACGGTGAGGTAGTCCGCTCCCGCGTCGGCGAACTGCTTGATGTAACGGTCGGGCGCCTCGATCATGAGGTGCACGTCCACGGGCAGCCGGGTCGCCCGGCGCACCGCCTCGGTAATCGCCGGACCGATGGTGATGTTGGGCACGAAGTGGCCGTCCATGACATCGACGTGGATCCAGTCGACGCCGGCCTTCTCGGCCTCCACGACCTGCTCGGCCAGCCGTCCGAAATCGGACGCCAGGATGGACGGGGCGATGCGAACCTTCATTCCGGCCACCTCCTCAAACGTTTCCCGCCTGCGCCATCGCGTAACATCAAGGCGTCCCACCGGCCTCGATCGTGCACACCCCGTCCGGGGCCGCAACCAGGGCCCGACTCGTCATGCCCAGAAAGAGCCCGTTTTCCACGATGCCCGCCCGGGCGCGCAGGGCCGTGTCGAGCTCCACCGGGTCCTCGATGCCGTCCGGAAAGCGCGCGTCCAGGATGTAGTTGCCGTTGGACGTCACGTAGCGGCTGCCGTCGGCCTCACGCCGCAACGTTACCTCCGCACCCAGCCCGGCCACGAAGGCCTGGTGCCCGGACGAGCCGAAGCGGGTGACCTCGACCGGAAGCGGACTCCGGGTGCCCAGCCGATGCACGACCTTGCCCTCGTCCACGATCACGATGAAGCGGTCCGATGCCTGAGCCACGATCTTCTCCCGCAGCAGCGCTCCGCCCAGACCCTTGATCAGGTTTCCCTTCGGATCGACCTCGTCGGCGCCATCCACCGTGAGGTCCAGGCGCGGCTGTGAGCGCAGGCGGGAGACCCGGATCCCCAGGTCCCGCGCGATTTCCGCCGTGCGCCGCGAGGTGGGCACGCCCACCACGTCACTCAAGTCGCCGGCGCGGACGCGTTCACCCAGAAGATCAAGGAAGAAGCGGATCGTGCTGCCCGTCCCCAGCCCGAGCACCATTCCGTCACGCACGCTCTCCAGCGCCCGGGCAGCCGCGTCTCGCTTCAGTGCGTCGGTGTCGGTCGGCATGTCCGGGCCGTCCGCGCCGCGCCGCGCGTCGTCGGGAGGGGCCGTCGTCAGGATGGGAACCGGCTGAGAATTTCCTTCACCTGGCCGACGATGTCGAGCGCCTCCTCGAAGGGACGCTGCCACATGTTGCGCCCGAAAATGAGCCCGGTCGCCCCGGATTCCATCGAAATCCTCACCTTGTTCAGCATGTCCTCGTCGGAGAGCTTGCTGCCGCCGCTCACCAGCACCAGGGTGCGGCCCGCCGAACGGAAGACCCGCTCGGCGCCCTCGGCGTAGGTGTGGACGATCTCCGCGTACTTGCCAGGCTGCGCCGGGTTGGGGCCGATCTCGGGGGGAATCACCAACTTGGCGATGTCGGCCCCGAGCTCGAGCGCCGTTCGCGCCGCATAGTCGACCGCGTAGAGCGAGGTGGCGCCTCCCTTCGCATCGATCGCCTCGCCCCGCGGATACGACCACACCACCAGCGGCATGCCGAAGCGCTCGCAGTCCTGGCGCACCCGCCGCAGTTGGGCGAAATCGTCGTCCTGGCGGGGCGTGCCCACATAGAGGGTGTAGCCGACTGCGTCCGCCCCGATGCGGACGGCATCCTCGACAGTGGAGGTCAGCGGAGACAGGGCCCGCGCGGCCGAAGGGATGTTCGTCTTCCCGTTCAGCTTGAGGATGAGCGGAACCTTGCCCGCGTACTTCGGCATGTACTTGCGCGCGAGCCCGTAGTGACAGGCGATCGCGTTGAAGCCGCCCTCCACCGCCAGCCGCCACTGGAATTCGGGGTCCTGCGAGGGCGGGTTGGGAAAGAAGTCGATCGGTCCGTGCTCGAGCCCCTGGTCGATGGGCAGGGCCAGCATGGTGCCGTTCCCGAGGCCGTGCCGGTAGAGAATCCTGTGGAGGCGGGCACGCTTGCCGAGGTCGATATCTAGGTCGCGGAGCGAGGGTCGGGTCGTCGTCATGGAATCGTCGTGAAGGGGGCTGTCGTGACAGGCGAGTTGGCTATATTGGGTCGCCGAAACCGCCCGGAATCTATTCGGAGGCGGGGGGAGCGGAAAGTGCGTATCCCGGTGCCCGCAGGGGGTCTCCTCGACTCCTGCGCGCTGGCGCCATACCGGAGAAAGAGATGATTCTCGTGACCCGCAAGGGCATCACCGAAGAGGAGCTGGACCACATCCGCGAGCGCGTGGAGTCGCTGGGCCTGCGGACACATGTTTCGCGCGGCGAGACGCTGACCGTCGTGGGGTGCATCGGCGACGAGGGGCGGCTGCAGCACGTGCCCCTGCTCTCGATCCCGGGGGTGGTGGCCGCCCATCCGGTCATGAAACCCTACAAGCTGGCCTCCCGGGAATTCGCGGCGGATCCGACGAGGATTCCGCTGGGCGGAGCGGAGGTGGGGGGCAGCGGTGTGGTGGTGGTCGCCGGGCCCTGCTCGGTTGAAGGCGGCGACATGCTGCACGAGACCGCCGCGCAGGTACGCGCCGCCGGGGCGCACGGGATTCGGGGCGGCGCCTTCAAGCCGCGCTCGTCGCCCTATTCCTTCCAGGGGATGGGCGAACCGGGACTGGAGCTGCTGGTCGAAGTGCGCGAAGCCCACGGCCTTCCGGTCGTGACCGAGGTCATGGACACCCGGCAGGTGGAGCTGGTGGCGGGGTACGCCGACGTGCTCCAGATCGGTACCCGCAACATGCAGAACTTCAACCTGCTCACCGAGGTGGGGAGGGTTCAGAGACCCGTTCTCCTGAAGCGAGGCATGTCCGCCACGATCAAGGATCTGTTGATGTCGGCGGAATACATCATGCAGCAGGGCAACACTCAGGTCATTCTGTGCGAGCGCGGGATCCGCACCTTCGAGACGGCCACCCGCAACACCTTCGACCTGGCCGCGATCCCGGTCCTGAAGAAGGAGACCCACCTGCCGGTGATCGCCGACCCCAGCCACGCGGGCGGGCGGCGCGACCTGGTGGCAGCGCTGGCGTTCGCGGCCATCGCGGCGGGGGCGGACGGGCTGCTGGTGGAGGTGCATCCTGATCCCGCATCCGCGTGGTCGGACGGAGACCAGTCGCTCGACTTCGGCGAGTTCGAGCAGTTGATGGGACAGCTGGCGCCGTTCGCGGCGGCCGCGGGAAGGACGCTGGCGCCGCAGTAGGACGCGCTTGGCGCACCGCCGCAGGACGCCGGCGCCGCTGCTCCTCCACGATTGCGATCCGCCGGGCAGACCTCCTCCGGCCCCTACAGCCCCCGCGCCAACTCCCGCCGCGCCAACTCCAGCTGCTCGGCCACCGCTTCGCGCCCGGTGCCTCCGCTCACCGCTCGCGCATCCGCGGAGCGAGCCGGGTCGAAGACCTTGCCGACGTCGGAGCCGAAGGCCTCGTGTTCCTCGGCCAGGGTCTCCGGGGACAGTGCGGCGATCGAGCACCCGAGCTTCTCCGCGCGCCGCACCACCCGCCCGACGACCTCGTGGCTGGTCCGGAAGGGCACGCCCTTGCGCACCAGGTAGTCCGCCAGGTCGGTGGCGAGGAGCGCCGGGTCCATCGCCGCCCGCATGCGCGCCGGCTGGAAGGCCGCCCCGCGGATCGCCCCGGCCACCGCCGGCAGCGTGAGCTCCAGGGTGTCGACGGTGTCGTAGAGCGCCGCCTTGTCGTCCTGCAGATCCCGGTTGTACCCCGTCGGCAGCCCCTTCAGCTGGATCATCATCGACACCAGGTTGCCCACCAGGCGGCCGCTCTTGCCGCGGGCGAGTTCGGCCACGTCGGGGTTCTTCTTCTGCGGCATCAGACTCGAGCCCGTGCAGTAGCCGTCGGAGAGCTTCAGGAACCCGAACTCGTCGGAGGCGAAGAGCACCAGGTCCTCGCACAGGCGCGAGAGGTGCACACCGATCATCGCCCCGGCGAACAGGAACGACACGATCCAGTCGCGGTCGCCCACCGCGTCCATGCTGTTGGGGGTCACGGCGCGGAAGCCCAGCTCGCGGGCCATGGCGTCCCGGTCGACCGGGAACGGACAGCCGCCGATCGCCCCGGCGCCGAGCGGGAGCACGGCGGTCTCGTCGGCGGCGGCGCGCAGGCGGGTGCGGTCGCGGATCAGCGGCCAGGCATGGGAGAGCGCCCAGTGGGCGGCGCGCACCGGCTGCGCCCGCTGCAGGTGGGTGTACCCGGGCATGACCAGCTGCTGCGAACCGGCTGCCAGGTCGACCAGGGCGCGGCCCAGCTCCACGACCCGGCCGTCCAGGGAGACGAGCGCCTCCATGCCCCACAGGCGCACGTCGGTGGCGGCCTGGTCGTTGCGCGAGCGGCCGGTGTGCAGCTTGGCCCCCGCGTCGCCCACCTCTTCGATGAGCAGCCGCTCCACCAGCGAGTGGATGTCCTCGTCCTCCACGGTGGCGGGATCCATCCCCTCGAGGTGGACCGCCACCGCCACCAGGCCGCGGTCGATGGCCACCCCCTCCACCTCGCTGACGACTCCGGCCCGGACGAGCGCCCGCGCCCACGCCCGGCTGGCGCGCACGTCCTGTCGCCAGAAGCGGAAGTCCATGTCCAGGGAGCGGTTGAGGGGCACCATCCCGGGCGCCATCCGCTCGGAGAAGCGTCCGCCCCAGAGCCCGTGGCCGGAGGATTCGGGTTGCGCTTCGCCGGGGTCGGGCATGGTTCGCGTGCGATAAAGGGAGATCAGACGCCGGCCGACACCGTCTCCGGGCGCTCGGAGGCACGTGCCCGTTGCCCGCCCACGTCGTCGTCCCCCGCCTCCGGGTACTCGAGCGACAGGCTGAAGAGCTTGATGAAGCCCTCGGCATGGGCGTGTTCGTAGTCTCCGGAACCGGACTCCCCGAACGAAGCCAGATCGCCATCGTAGAGGGATTTCGGGCTGCTGCGGGACACGCCGCGCGCCGATCCCTTGAAGAGCTCCATCGTCACGCTTCCGGTAACGCGCCGCATCAGCACATCCACCAGCGCGTCGATGGCCTCGCGCTCGGGCGTCCACCAGCGGCCCTCGTAGACCAGATCCGCGTACCGGTCCGCCACCAGATCCTTGAGGGACATCGAGCGCCGGTGAAGCGTGAGCTCCTCGAGCTCCTTCAATGCCGTGTACAGGATGGTGCCTCCGGGCGTCTCGTACACGCCGCGCGACTTCATGCCCACCAGCCGATCTTCCACGATGTCCGCCCTTCCGACCCCGTGCCGGCTGCCGGCGGCGTTCAGGGCCATGAGCAGATCCACCGGTTCCAGCCGCTCTCCGTTGACGGAAACCGGGTATCCCTCCTCGAAGCCGATCTCGACACGCTCCGGTTCGTCGGGCGCCTGCAGCGGCGACACCGACCAAAGGAACATCTCACTGTCGGGCTCGAATGCGGGATCCTCCAGCGGCCCGCCTTCATAGGAGATGTGCCACAGATTCTCGTCGCAGGAATACAGCTTGTCCTCGTCCACGCCGGGGAGATCGATGCCCCGTGCACGGGCGTAGTCGAGCGCGTCCTCACGCGAGGCGATGTCCCACTCGCGCCAGGGGGCGATGACCTTCAGATCGGGGGCGAGCGCCCGGTAGGTGAGTTCGAACCGCACCTGGTCGTTGCCCTTGCCGGTGCATCCATGCGCAAGCGCGTGCGCCCCCGCCTCCCGCGCCACCTCCACCTGCCGGCGCGCGATGATGGGCCGGGCCATCGATGTCCCGAGCAGGTACTTGCGCCCGTACACCGCACCCGCCCGGAGCGTCGGCCAGACGTAGGACGACACGAACTCCGCGCGCGCATCCACTCCCTGGAAGCCCACCGCGCCCGTGGCGAACGCCTTCTCGCGCAGGCCCGCGAGTCCCCCGGGCTGGCCCACATCCACCGCCACGCAGACGACTTCCGCGTCGTATTCCTCGATCAGCCACTGGGCGATGACCGACGTGTCGAGCCCGCCTGAATACGCGAGCGCCACCCTCAATGCCATGGTGTCCTACCTGCTTCCCTGGTTGGTTGTCCTGGCCGCTTCCGGCAACCGCGCCCGGTCCGGCATCAACGCCTCGCTTCCCCGGGCGCCTGCCTCCGCCCCTGCCGCGCCGGCGACAAAGCCGCGGATGACTTCCGGTTCGAAGCCCAGGCTGCGTCCGGTTTCCTCCCCGTCCTGGAACAGAAGCACCGTCGGCACGCTGCGGATGGCGTAGCGCTGGCACTGATCGATCGCGCGGTCGCTGTCGATCTTCACAACCAGCATTCGTCCCCGTTCCGCGGCTGCGATCTCGTCCAGGAGCGGCACGACGAGCTTGCAGGGGCCGCACCAGTCCGCGTAGAAGTCCGCCAGCACCGGCACGCCGGCCCCGAGCACCGTGGCCTCGAAGTCTTCCGAATCGACCTTGACGGGCCGATCGACGAGCATCGGCTTCGAGCAGCTCTCGCATCTGGGCCCGGTACGCGCCTCCGCCAGACCGATCCGGTTCATGGTACGGCAGAACGCGCATCTCAGCGTGGTGAAATCGCTCAATCCAGAACCTCCGCAGGGTGTTGCGCCGGAACGGCCGGAAGTCCCTCCGGACCGTCCGCCAACGTTACCACCGGGGCACACTCAACGGAAGGCGTAGGTCAGGCTGGCCATGATCAGGCGCCCGATCTCGGGTGCGCCGATGAACTCCTGGTGACGGTTGTCGAGGAGGTTGGTCGCGGTGATCCCGGCCCTGGCGCGTGGCAGGCTCGGGACCGGAAGCTCGATTCGCGCATCCAGCACGGCGTAGCCTTCGACATGCCCCGCGTAGATGCCTGCGTTGGCGTAGAAGCCGCGCAGACGCCTCATGCGCCCCTCGGCCAGGAGACCCGAATCCGGGCTCTGATAGCGGATCGAGAGACTGCTCTTCGACTTCGGAAGATTGAGGGAGATGTCCTCCAGGCCCGAGCAGTCCGTTGCGGAATCCTCGAGGAAATCGAAGCACTGCTCGCTCACGTGGGAGTGGGTGCCCTCGAGGGAAAGCGCGGGGGTCAGCGAGATCTCGGCTGAGAGACCGGCGTGCCAGAAGTTGACCTTGCCGTAGTTGCGGTAGGTGAGCAGGAGGCCCGGGACGGTGACCTGGTCCGGCATGATCGTTCCGACCGGAAGCTGCGTGACGAGGTTGGTGAGATCATGAATCAGAATCTCCCGCAGTTCGGGATACACGATTCCCAGCCTGACCATCGGCTCGACGCGCCGTTCGATGAAAGCGCGCACGGACGTGGGCTCGAAGAAAACGGTCGGCGTCTCCATCCGGAGCGGACCGATGAAGTTGTCGATTGACGAACGCCCGATCCGCGCCGAGATGCGTCCCAGCCCTTCCGCAGCGATCCGGTATTCCAGCGAAAGCGAGTTGACGACGCTGGCCTGCAGCGGATCGATCGGGTTGAGGTCGATGGGGCGGCCCAGCACTCCCTCTCCCAGGAAGGGCGGCCTGCCGGCTTCCCACTCCTTCTGGTTGAAGAGGAGCAGGCGCGGCTGCAGCTCTCCCGGTTCCGGGTTCCTGAAGAACGGCCGCAGGGGCTGGAGCGCGAGAGGATCGGTGGCCGCCGCGATCTCCACCAGCGTATTCCAGAGCACCGCCGGATCCGCCGGCAGCTGCTCGCCGGGCACCAGCGGGGAGCGCATGCACAGATCCTGATAGCCGCCGGGGCACCGGTCGTTGAAGGTGAAGCCGCTCGCGGGCACACCCCTCGCCAGCACGTCGTAGATGAGCGCGCCGGCCGTCATGCCGCCCGCGCGGAGATCCAGAAAGAGGTTGTCGGCGGAAGGCATGTGCACAATGCGCGCGGCGTTGGCGAAGAAGGCGTGGCCGTCCGCGGGCCGCACGATCAGGGTCACGACCGGGGAAACGTTCAGGCCGTCGCCGCGGGAGTGCCTCTCGACCTGCAACTCTGTCGCCACATCCAGCCAGCTGGAGATGCGTGTGAACGAATCGACGTAGCCTCCGGCGACCAGGATGTCGTCGGCGTTCTCGTAGACCCCGGTAACCGTCCCTTCGGTAACGGGGACCGTGCTGCGGATGTCCAGCCCGTACCGAACGTTCCATCCCTCCCCGAGGGGGGTTGAGTGACCGATCCGCCCCGTGAAGAAGACGGACCGGTCCTCGATGTCCTGGGCGGTGCGGTAGAACACGGCCTCTCGCGCTCCGCGGCCGCGCACCCGGGCGTCGGCGTGGAGTCGTCCCCGGCGGTAGCGGGCCTGTCCATGCCAGCGGGTCCAGCTCTGCGCATGGGCGGCTCCCAGCTCGGTCAGCTGGTTGCCGCGAAGGCGATCGAGGCCGGCCTCGAAAACCCAGCCGTCAGCATCGTCCGGGCGCAGGTCATACCGGATCTCCCCGCCCGATCGCTCCAGCTGGTCGTCGCGCGGCGGGAGAAAAGCGCTTCTCTCGCGCAGCCGCTCCTCGACCGGGTCGGCAAGGGGCCAGTCGGTGCCGCGCAGGTAGTGGACAGAGGTTTCGAACAGTGAGCCGGTGCCGACCCGGGCCGCGTGCCGGAACCTGCCCCCCGCAAGCGCGCGTCCGCCGCCGAAGAGCGTCGCCTCCGTGCCCGTCGAGTCGCCCCGGGAGGGAGCGGCGAGGCCATACGGCAATGAGAACGGGGTCCACCGCTCCCGGTCCCGGCCCGACGGCAGGAGGCTGCCCGCAAAGGCGTCCGTGGAAAAGGGCCCGACGAATAGCCTCTGCACGAGCCCGGTCTCGAGCGGGGATCCGGGGCCGTAACGGAGGCCCTGGGCTTCCGCTGGACGCGTCGTCTCGGGAAGCGCCAGCAGCGTCAAGCCGAAGAGAAGCGCGTTCCGCGGGATCATCCGACGTCGCGGTGACGATGTCATGGCGGAGCTCCCTGGCGCAGGTCTCGCTCCAGAGGAGCCAGTTTGGAGGAGTGGGGAAACGACGACCGGGTCGAGCTCGCGGGACGCAGCGCGGCAGGGCACGCGGGAAGCAGACCGGGTCGGGCACGCGGGAAGTAGCCCGGCCAGGCACGCGGCAGGTAGCCCGGTCGGGGCGTGCGCTGCAAGTATCCCCCCGACCGGCGGTTGTTCCCCTCGAGCCGGGGGCGATCTCCGCGTCCTCACTGGCGCGCGCGCCGGGCGCGCCGCATCATCCCCGATTGCGGCGTCGAGAGCCTTGGCGGCGCTTCAGCCATCTTCGCCACCGCACCCCGACCAGGCAGAGGCCGCCGGTGCCGCTGCCCGTCCCGGCTTGACCCGGCAGCATATTGGCAGTAGTTGTCACTATCTCAACAGTAGTTGTCACTACATCGTCAGCACCTCTTCACCCATGGATCCTCCTCCCCGGAGCCCGGAAATCGAACCCCTCGTAACGCTGGATGCCGTCCAGGCAGCCCACGCCCGTATCGGCGCTCGCCTGCACCGGACGCCGGTGGCTTCGTCGCGGCGCCTCAGCCGTCAGGCGGGCGTCCCGCTCCGGCTGAAGATGGAGAGCCTGCAGAAGACCGGGTCGTTCAAGGTACGGGGAGCGCTCAACAAGGTGCTGGTGGCCGGAGACGAGGCGCGGCACGGGGTGGTCACGGTGTCGGCCGGCAACCACGCGCAGGCGCTGGCGTGGGCGGCGGGATGCGTGGATGTGCCGTGCGCGGTGGTCATGCCCGCGGGCGCCTCGCAGACAAAGGCGCGGGCGAGCGCCGGCTACGGGGCCGAGGTGGTGGTCGCCGAGGACGTGCACGAGGCCTTCGCGCTGGCCGAGTCACTGGCGCGCGAGCGGGGCATGCTCTTCACCCATCCATTCGACGACCCCGCCGTCATCGCAGGACACGGCACGACCGGCCTCGAGCTGGCCGAACAGGCCGGTGACCTGGACGTGCTGGTGGTGCCGGTGGGGGGCGGTGGGCTGATCGCCGGGGTCGCCGCCGCGATGAAGCGCCTGCGCCCGGAGGTGCGCGTCTTCGGCGTAGAGCCGCACGGCGCCGCCGCCATGTCCGAGAGCCTGCGCATCGGCCGTCCGGCCCGTCTCGAGCGCGTCGGCTCCGTCGCGGACGGGCTCGCCCCACCCATGGCGGGCGAAATCACGTACTATCATGTGCGCGCGCTGGTGGACGATGTGGTGCGGGTGAGCGACGCCGAGATCACCGCCGCCGTGCGCGCGCTGGCCGAAACCGCCAAGATGGTCGTGGAACCCGCCGGGGCTGCCGGTGTGGCCGCGCTCCTGTGCGGGCGAATTCCCGATGTGGGCGCGGGCCCCGCGGGGGTGATCGTCTCGGGGGGCAACGTGGATTCGAGTCTGCTGGCGGAGATCCTCGACCCGGAGCGCACGAGGGGTGGCTCGGGCCCCTCCTGAGTTGCTCGCGCAACATCGCCGGGCAAACTTCATCTCTGAGCGCAGCAGCCCATCATTCCCCGAAGGAGAGACAAGCGCCTTGTGCCGATTCGTATGCTATTCCGGCGATGAAATGCCCGTCCGCCCGATCGTGTTCGGGGGAAACCACACGCTGGTGCGGCAGAGCTACGACGCCAGGGAGATGAGCCACGGGGTCCACAACGCCGACGGATACGGCGTAGGCTGGTACCACGATGGGCGCCCGGCACGGATTCGGGAAGCTCGCCCCATCTGGCACGACCCGGACCTGGAGGATGTGCTCTCGTCCGTGCGTTCGACGTGTTCGCTGGCCCTCGTGAGGAGCGCGAGCCCAGGCATCCCTCTGGACCGGGGCGAGGTGGCGCCGTTCGTGTTCGAGCGCTGGTCGTTCGGCC
>CBDDPN010000016.1:0-111427 GCA_965232315.1 Longimicrobiales bacterium
GTTCGCCGGCGAGCGGGCGCGGTACCTGGTGGCCTATCCGTTCACCAAGACGGCGGACTGGTATCTCCTCGGCCGGGAGACGCGCCAGGGGATGATGAACGAGCATATTCGCATCGGGAAGCAGTTTCGCCGCATCAAACAGCTGCTCCTTTATTCGTTCGGGCTCCAGGACCAGGAATTCGTCGTGGTCTACGAGATGGACGATCTCCGGCTGTTCTCCCGGCTCGTACACGAACTGCGCGGCACCGAGGGACGGCGCTACACGGCGAGCGACGCGCCGCTGCACACCGGAATCCTCACCCGCCCCGACGAGTGGCTCGGCACTCTGTAGGGATGCTCGGGGCAGGGATGCCGGAGCAGAGTGATTCGACACTCCGGGAGAGGGCGACTCGAAACTTGGCGACAGGGCGATAGGGCGCATGGGAGACACGGTTCCGGTGGGCGCGCCACTGGCGGGCCGGCGGGTTGTGACGACGCGCGGCGGCGGCGCGGATGAACGTCTGGCCGCCTTGCTCCGGGTGGCCGGTGCGCGCGTGGTGGTGTGGCCGACGTGCGAATATCCCGCTCCGCTCGACCCGGCCCCCCTGGTCACCGCGCTCGCGGGCCTCGACCGCTTCGACTGGGTGGTGTTCACGAGCGCGCGCGCGGCAGAGGCGGTGAGTACCGCGACGGGGGCGGACCGGCCGGTTGCCGTCGACCCCTCGGTCCGGTCCGAAACGCCTGGCGCATCGGGTTCGCCAACTTCCTCGACGCCGGAGTCCGATGGGTCCGTCAGCGTCCGGGCCGAGCTCCCGCCCGAAGGCGGCGCCGCGCCGGCAGGCCCGACCGTCCGGTCCGAATCGTCGAGCGCATCGGGCTCGCCGACCTCGTCGACGGCGGATCCTGATGGGTCCGCCAGCGTCGAGCGGGAGGCGGCACCCGCGGCTGGCGCCGCGCCGTCCAGCCCGTCCGGACCGGGTGCTCTCCCCCGGGTCGCCGTGGTGGGTCCCGCCACCGCCCGCGCCGCCACCATGGCGGGTTGGTCGGTCGCGGTGGAGGGGCGCGGGCCGGGAGCGCGCGGCCTGGCTGCCCAGGTCGCTGCGACCGTTCCGCTGGCGGGCGCGCGCGTGCTCTTCCCGGCCGCCTCCGGGGCCGCACCCACCGTGGAGGAGGAGTTCACCGCGGTGGGGGCCCGCGTCACCCGGGTGGAGGCCTACCGCACCGTGGTGACGCCACCGCCGGCCGCGGTGGTGCGCGCCGACCTGGCCGCCGGGGTGGACGCGGTCACCTTCGCCAGCCCGGCCGCGGTGGAGGCGCTCGACCGCGCGCTCGGCGGTGCCGCAGACGCCGCGCCGCCAGGCGACGCGGCTCGCGCGCTCGCGGAAGGGGAGGCTGGCTCGGCGCCGGAGGCGAGGGGCCGTACGCCGGGCAGGCCGGGCGACCCCGGGCCGGCCGGCGAGATGGCCCGCGCACTCGCGGGGGTGGTGGTGGTGTGCATCGGCCCGACCACCGGGACGGCGCTGGCGCGTCGCGGAGTCGCGGGCGTGCGGGTGGCGGCAACCGCGACCCTGGAAGGCATGGTGGAGGCGCTGGTGGCGGGGCTGCGTGGTGAAGGTGGTGGGGCGTCGTCCGATGGCGGCGGGCGGTCGGATGCGGGTGTGGGGCGAGACGGCTCTCGCGGCGGCGGGCGCTCGGATGCGGTTGTGGGACGGGTGGGCCCTCGCGGCGGCGGGCGGTCGGATGCGGTTGTGGGACGGGTGGGTCGTTGCCCCGGCGGGCGCACGGATGCGGTTGTGCGGTGGGTGGGTCATCGCCCTGGCGGGCGTTTCGATGCGGCTATGGGACGGGTGGGCCGTCGCCCCGGCGGGCGCTCGGATGCGATAGCGGGACGGAGCTCACCACGGGCCGCCCGCCTACCAGGAGGTCGCCCGTGATCGCGCGCAGCGAGGAACTGTTCGGTCGTGCCCGGCGGGTGCTCCCCGGTGGAGTGAACAGCCCCGTGCGCGCGTTCACCTCGGTCGGGGGGGTACCGCGCTTCATCCGTTCCGCCCGGGGCGCCTGGCTCGAAGACGCCGACGGGAACCGCTACCTCGACTTCATGGGGTCGTGGGGGGTGGCGATTCTGGGTCACGACCACCCCGAAGTGCGCGAAGCGGCTGCGCGCGCCCTCACCCGGGGCACTTCCTTCGGGGCCCCCTCGGCGGGCGAAGTCGAGATCGCGGAGCTCATCGCCGAACTCCTGCCGGGCATCGAGGTGGTGCGCTTCGTCAACTCCGGCACCGAGGCCACCATGAGCGCCATCCGCCTGGCGCGCGCGGTCACCGGCCGCAGCCGGATCGTCAAGTTCAGGGGCGGCTACCACGGTCATGCGGACGCCTTCCTGGTGGCGGCGGGGTCGGGGGCGGCCACCCTGGGCGTGCCCTCGAGCCCCGGGGTTCCGGCAGCGACGGCACGCGACACCTCGATCGCCGAGTTTAACGACCTCGGCTCGGTGGCGGACTGCTTCTCGGCCTCGGCGGAGGGCATCGCCGCCGTCATCGTCGAGCCGGTCGCCGGCAACATGGGGTGCGTTCCCCCGGCCGCCGGTTTCCTGGAGGGCTTGCGGGAGCTGTGCACGCGCCACGGCGCTCTGCTCGTTTTCGATGAAGTGATGACCGGCTTCCGCGTGGGACTCACCGGCGCCCAGGGGCGCTACAATGTGATTCCGGACCTGACCACGCTGGGCAAGGTCATCGGCGGCGGACTCCCGGTGGGCGCCTACGGTGGCCGCGAGGAGCTCATGCGCGAGATCGCCCCCGATGGCCCCGTCTACCAGGCAGGCACGCTCTCGGGCAACCCGCTGGCCATGGCCGCGGGCCTCGCCGCCGTCCGGCATCTCGCCGCCAACCCGGAGGTGTACGAGCACACCGAGAGCCTGGGCCGCCTCCTGGACCGCGGCTTCGCCGGGATTGCAGGGCGTTCGCCGGTGCCCATCCGCTGGAACCGCGTGGGCGCCATGGGGTCCCTGTTCTTCTCCGAAACCCCGGTCGTGGACTGGCCTACTTCGGAGGCCTCGTCGAGCGAGCGCTTCAATCAGCTCTTCCACGGCATGCTCGATCGCGGCGTCTACCTGCCTCCGAGTTCCTACGAAGCCTGGTTCTGGTCCGCGGTCCACGACGAGCGCGAGATAGACCGCGCGTTGGAGATCGCCGGCGAGATCATCGAACGAATGGACGGGTAGCGCGACGCAGCGGGCGACGAAATGAACAAATCCGACACCGCCACCGTTTTCGAGCGGGCCGCCCGCGGTCAGCCCGTGCCTCACACGCCCGTCTGGATCATGCGCCAGGCCGGCCGCTATCTGCCCGAGTACCGCAAGCTGCGCCGAACCGTCGATTTCGTCACGGCCACCCGCACCCCCGAGATTGCGGCCCGCATCACGCTGCAGCCGATGCAGCGCTTCGAGATGGACGCCTCGATCCTCTTCAGCGACATCATGACGCCGCTGGACCCCATGGGCGTGAAGGTGGATTTCAAGCCCGGACCCGTCCTCTCCGAGCCGGTGCGCACTCCGGAAGGAGCGCGCGCGGTCCGCGAGCTGGTGCCCGAGGAAGGCGTGCCCTTCGTGCTGGACGCCATCCGCGCCGTGCGGTCGGAACTCCGCCCGGAGGCCGCGCTCATCGGCTTTGCGGGCGCGCCCTTCACCCTGTTCTGCTACCTGGTCGAGGGAAGCGGTTCCAAGGACTTCATGAGCGCGCGCAGCTTTCTGCGCCAGGAGCCGGAAGCGTCGCGGGCGCTGCTCGGCACGCTGGGGCAGTCGATGGCCCGCTATCTGGTGGCCCAGGCACGGGCCGGCGCCAACGCCGTCATGCTCTTCGACTCCTGGGTCGGCATGCTCGGTCCGGAGAGCTACCGGCGTTTCGTCCATCCCGTACTGAAGGAGGCCTTTGCCGAGGTGCGGGCCGGAACCGACTGCCCGATCATCTACTTTCCCAACCGGGGAGGGGCGCTGCTCAGGGACATGCGCGACCTCGACATCGATGTCGTCGCCATCGACTGGACGCTGCCCTTGCATCGTGCCGATGTGCGGCTGGGCGGTGGGCGAGCCCTGCAGGGAAACCTCGATCCGGCCGAGCTCTTCGGGCCTCCGGAGGCGCTGCTGGCCGCCGCCGACGCCGTGCTGGCGGATGCCGAAGGGCTGGCGGGCCACATCTTCAGCCTGGGGCATGGCATCGACCGCCGCACCGACCCCGCCCAGGTCGCGCGCCTCGTCGACCACGTACACGCGCGCAGCCGCGAGGGCTAGAGAGCCGATGGGGACCCGGCCATCCTCCGGCGGCGCATCCCGCTCGAACCTCTCCGAGCCCGGCGGGGTCCGCACCGCCACTCGGGGATGCCACCAGGGATGATGTCGTGAGAATCGCCGTCCTCCTGATCAACTTCGGCGAACCGGCGGAGCCCGTTCTGGAGCAGGTCACGCCCTTCCTGGAGCGCATCTTCCTCCAGAACGCGGACCTGGAAGCCGACCGTTCCGCTCGTACGCGCGCTGCTCAGCTGGCGGCCGACCGCGCGCCTCAGTTGGTGGAGGCGTACCGGGCAATCGGCGGGTCTCCCCTGGATGAACAGGCCCGCGCCCAGGGGGAAGCGCTGGAGGAGGAGTTCGCGGCTCGCGACCTGGACGCGCGTGTGCAGACCGTCTTCCAGTTCACGCCTCCCTTCATCCAGGAGGGTGTGGCGCGCGCGCGTGGCGAACGCGCGGATGTCCTGGTTGGACTGCCCGTCTACCCGATGTGCGGCCAGTCGACAACGGTCGCCGCCCTGGACTCGGTTCGGGGCGCCCTCCGGGAGCTGGACTGGAACGTTCCCTTCATCGCCGTCGCCGGCTGGCATCGGCATCCGGCCTACCTGGCAATGCGCGCAGAGCACATCCGTTCCTTCGCCCGGGAGCGGGAGCTCGATCTCCAGGACCCCGGGACAATCCTCTATTTCTCCGCCCACGGTACGCCCGTGAAGTACATCACCGAGGGCAACCGCTACGACCGCTACGTGGAGGAGCACTGCGGCGACATCGCCGCTGCCCTTGGCGTCGGCGACCGGTTCGCCGTCGGCTTCCAGAATCACACCAACCGGCGCATCGCCTGGACCTGGCCGGACAACGGGGAGCGCATCCGGACGCTCGCGGAGCGGCGCCTGGTGGTGGATGCCGTCAGCTTCATCCACGAGCAGTCGGAGACCCTCGACGAGCTCGACCGTGAGCTGCGCGCGGAAGTGGAGGCGCTGGGCAAGGAGATGCACCGGGTTCCGGTCCCGCACGGCGATCCCCGCTTCGCCGGTGTGCTGGTCGACCTGGTGGGGCAGGCCCTGGGCCAGTCGTGGGCGGAGGAGGTGTCGCTGGCGACCTGTCGCTGTCGCCCGGTGCCCGGCACCTGGTGCACCAACGGAGCGCGCGACCTCGAGCCCAGCCCCTACATCAGACCAGGCCCCGATCCAGCGTCGGATTCCGGGCAGGTGTCGGACCCCGATCCTGGCAAGGTTCCCGACCCGGATCCGCTCTCCAGGCGACCGAAGGCTAACACGAGCCTGAAACGCCGCCCCAGGCCTTGATCGCGGTCGTCGGCGGCGGCATGAGCGGCCTCGCTCTGGGCCGGGAGCTGGCGCGAGCTGGACGCGAGTGCGTCGTGCTGGAAGCGGAAGACCGCCCCGGCGGTGTGGTCAAGAGCGTACGTGCGGGCGGTCTGCTCCTGGAAGACGGTCCGCAGCGTGTCCGCCTTACCGTGCTGTTCGCCGCTCTGGTGGACGAACTCGGCCTTCGCGAATCGCTCATCATGGCGCCCGAAGACCTGGACTTCCTTATCTACCGCGACGGGGGGCTGAGGCGGGTGCCCCTGTCCATGTGCGGCGTGTTGGGTTCCGACGTCGTCAGCTGGCATGGCAAGCTGCGCGCGCTGCTCGAGCCATTGACCGCGGGGGCCCGGGACGACGAGCGGGTGGCCGAGTTCTTTTCCCGCAAACTGGGCCGGGAGCTGTACGAGCATGTCTTGGGCCCACTGTACGGGGGTCTCTACGGCACCGACCCCGGGGATATGGTTGTTGGACAATCGCTGGGCGGCCTGTTGCGCGATATGGGAATCGGGCGGAGCCTCGTCCTCGCCCGCCTCTTCCGCCGCGGGAGCGCGCGTCCCCCGCGAGCATGCTCCTTCGCGGAGGGCATGGAGACGCTGCCGCGCGCCCTGGCCCGCGCGCTGGGCGGTCGGGTGCGCCTGAACGCGCCGGTGCGTGCGATCGAACCGCGGCAGAAGGGTTGGTCGGTCGTCACGGACAATGACGGGTGGTTCGCGGAGCAGGTCGTGCTGGCCGTGCCGGCCCCCGTGGCCGCCCGGCTGCTCGGTGAGATCGCGCCGGACGCGGCGTCCCGAATCGGTCGCTTGCGCTACAATCCGCTGTCGGTGGTGCAGCTGCGGGCGGATGCCCCCCTTCGCGGGATCGGCTTCCAGGTGTCACTGGCGGAGCGCCGTCCGCTGAAGGGCGTCACCTTCGCCCACAGCCTGTTCGGGGGGACGAGCGGCCGCGCCGACCGTACGGGCGTGTACACCGCATACCTGGGCGCCGCCGGCAGGGCATGCATCCCCCGAAACAACGACGCGGTGGAGGACGAGTCATCCTCCGCCGATGCCCGCGGCACGACGGCCGGGTTTCGCGCGGTCGGACCCGACAACGTGCGGTGCGGACCCGCCGCCACGAGCACCGACGGGGCGCTGAGCGCGCTGGCCGCCGCCGAGTTCCGCCGCTGCACCGGCTATGAAGCCGAGCCACTCGCCATCGCCCGCCCCGCCATGCCCGCCTGGGACAAGTCGTGGTCGGCGCTTCAGGGACTCCGGCTACCGCCGGGGATCCACGTTACCGCCAACTGGGAGAGCCGGCCCGGGCTGGCGGGGCGCTTCGCCCGCGCCCGCGCGCTGGCGACCCGCCTCGACCCCACCATCCGGGATGCGACGCCGTGATCGTGTTCGTCTGCCCACGGGGCGGCAACGCCTGAGAGGCATATCGCCGGAAATGATGGTTGGAAGTAGCAGTAGTGGGCAGGCGAACGACCACATTCAGCGGATCACGGCCATGACACCCTTCCTCCAGACACTACCGATCCTGCTGGCGACTTGTGGCGGCTGTGAGACCGGGTCGGACGGGGCCGCCCCTCCGCGATGGACGGACTCGCCGCACCGGCCGCTGACCCTGTCGCTGTCGGGAGACCAGCGCACCCGCCACGAGCACCTGAGCAACCAGTTTCGCGCCGGTCTCGACGGCGTTGCCCAGGCGCTGGTGTTCCGCACCCGGGTCTCGGCGGAACTGGATTTCCGGCACTTCAGGCTGCGCGCCGAGCTGCAGGACTCCCGCGCGGAGCACGCTGCGGGCCGGACGCATCACCATGGATATCGGCAGCCGGCGCCTGGTCTCCCGCAATCGATTCCGCAACACCTCGGACGGCTTCACCGGCATCGAGTGGCGGTGGACCGGTCCGGACAACAGCATGGGGCGACGAGGGAGAGGCCTGTTATTATGACCTGACGGAGGACGACGTGCCCGGACTGGCGACCGCCAATCGCAATATTCATACGGTCGGCGTCAGATTCCATCGGCCCGCGGCCAAGGCCGGCTTCGACTATCAGATCGAGTCCGCGTTCCAGTTGGGCCGGTCGCGAGCGTCGAAAGCCGCAACGGCGGACCTGGATCACTTCGCCCATCTTCAACACCTTGAGGCGGGATATACCTTCGCCACGGCCGGCACCCCCGGGTTGCAACTTCAATACGACTATGCCAGCGATGACCGTGATCCAACGGATGATCGCAACAACCGGTTCAGCAGCCTGTACGGCTCCCGCTCCTTCGAGTTCGGGCCCAGCGGCATCCACGGCGCCTTCGCCAGGGCCAACCTGAGCACAGCCGGCGCGCAGCTGACCCTGACGCCTCTTCAGGGTGTGAACGTGCTCGGCTCGGCACGCCGATACTGGCTGGCATCCCCGGCGGACGTGTGGACGACGGCGGGTATCGGCAGTCCCGCCGGACGGTCCGTCAGGCATGTCGGCACTCAATGGGAGTTCATCGCCGGCTGGGATCTGGTGCCGGGCCACGCTCGACTGGAAACGGGTGTGGTTCACCTGTTCGCGGGCGAACTGATGCGGAACGCGACCAGGGGTGACGCCACCTACACGTTCACGCAGACCAGCCTTTCGTTCTGATCCCCGGGTCCAGACACGCGTGCAACAAAGTATCGTCACTTTCTTGTCGTCACTTTGTTCTTGAATCGTTACAAGAAGGACGCATGACCTCATTGCCCGGGGTGGGTTCCGGGAACGACCTTTTTTGGGAAGCAAGTCGTCCCTGCTTGTCGGAGCTTGGGCATGGAGTCCTAACTCCTTCGGGTGCTTGACGATAGGAATCTTTGGTTGGCAGCATCGCAGCAAGGAGGCCGCAGACGTTGATGCCTTTTGTCGCAGTACTTGCCATCGCTCTTCAGGGCGCACCCGGCAACGCAACCAACGGGGAACCTCCGGAGGATCCCCCCAGCGAACAGGATCCGTCGGGATGGACGCCCGCCGTGGCGTTCTCGGTGGAGCACCGAACCCGCTACGAGCACCTGAACAACCAGTTCCGGGCCGGACGCGGCGGCGACGACCGGTTGCTCGTCTTTCGCACCCTGGCGAAGGTCGAGTTGGGCAGCCGTCGCTTCAAGCTCCACACCGAGTTCCAGGATGCGCGCACCGAGCTGGCGGATTCGGAGACGCCTCTGTCGACCAGCATCGTCAACCCGGTGGACCTGCTGCAGGCCTATGTGGAGGTCCCCGTCGACAACCTGCTTTCCGAAGGGAGCACGAGCGTGCTCCGGGGCGGGCGCGTCACCATGGACATCGGCAGCCGCCGCCTGATCGCGCGTGACAACTTCACCAACGTCTCGTACGCCTTTACCGGCGTCGACTGGCAGTGGACCGGCCGGAACAACGCCAAACTTCGCACCTTCTTCACCTTCCCGGTGCAACGCCAGGTGTCCGGAGACATTCTGGAGAATCGGCCCAAGTTCGACACGGAATCCGGCAACGTCCGCTTCTGGGGCGTGCACTATTCTCCGTCGAGCCTCCCTTGGGGCGATCAGGGGGAGTTCTACTACTTTGGACTGGATGAGAGCGATAGCCCGGGACGACGCACCGCCGATCGCGGCTTCCACACGCTCGGCGCGCGGTTTTATCGTTCCGCGGCGGAAGCGAGCTTCGACTATCAGTTTGAGTCCATATTCCAGCTCGGCCAGTCGCGCATGTCCAAGTCGGCGACGACGGACCTGGATCATCGTGCTCAGTACTACCATGTCGAGGCGGGCTACACCTTCGCCGCCGCGGGCTCTCCGCGCCTGAAACTGCAATACGACTACGCGAGCGGCGACAAGGATTCGACGGACGACCAGAACAATCGCTTCAACGGCATGTTCGGCTCCCGCAGCGGTGACTTCGGGCCCAGCGGCATCTACGGCCTCGTGCCCCGGACCAACATCAGCTCACCCGGTGCGCACCTGAGCCTGCAGCCCGGCGCCGGCGTGAGCACGTTCGTGGCATTTCGCGCCTACTGGCTGGCCACTGTGACCGACGCCTGGCTGGTCGCAAACATCTCGAGCCCCGCGGAGCAGGCGGAGCGCCACATCGGCAACCAGGTGGAGGTCCGGGTTCGCTGGGACATCCGGCCGGGCCGTCTCCGGTTCCAGGCGGGAGGGGCGCACCTGTTCGCGGGGGCCTTGCCGGCGGGCGCGAACAAGACCGATCCCACCTACTTCTATGCGCAGACGACAGTCTCGTTCTGACAGCACGAGTGTCGTTCTGACAGTCCGCGAGCCCGGGCCTCGATTACGCGAGCCCCGGGCCCGTGCTCTTTTCGGGCCCGGACTTCCCGTCCGTCTGATGAGCCGCGGCGGCTGGTGCCCGCCCGAGCAGGATACGGTATGGTGGAGCCCTGCTTGTGGGCCCGTGTGGCGCCATCTACCTTGACCCCGTTGACAGGCTCGCAGACACAACGCCCGGGAGGCACGCCATGAAGCTCACACGACGCGACGCGATCAAGGTATCGGGGACGGCCGTCGCCGGTCTTTCCATGGGGGTTGTGAAGCCGGGCCGGGTGTTGGCGCAGGAGGCCCAGGAGTTCCCGGATCGGCTGGTGGAGGGCGAGATCCGGACGCGGTCGGACCTGCCGCTCAACGCGGACGGCTCCGCACCCGAGCATTCGCCGGGAATGGCGGGCTCCATCGACGGCGTGATCTACCGCTACACCGGGGGCGAGGCGCCCGAAACCGACCTCGACTACCGCACCGCGAGCATCCGCATCGCCGCGAGCAGGCTGTCCCGCCTGCACGGCACCCTGCGCTACGAGGACCTGGCGGACTTGCCCCGGCACTCCATGGTCACGCTGCTCCAGTGCGGCGCGCCCCGGCCCACCGGCATCGTCAAGTGGACCGGCGTCCGTTTCAACGACGTGCTCGACATGATCGGCCTGGCGCCCACCGCGCACTACTGCCGCATCATCTCCCACGACGGCTATTACACGGACGAAGAGGTCCCCACCATGCGTCATCGCCAGACGATGCTCGTGTGGATGCTCAACGACGAGCCGCTCCCTCCCGTGAACGGGGCCCCGTTCCGTCTCGTGATCCCGTTCCGATACGGCGGTCGCAGCGTCAAGGCGATCCAGGAGATCACCTTCGGCTCGCCGTCGCTGCCGTTCCGGGAGATACCCACCCGAGGCCCCTGAGCCGCGGTTGAAACCACTGTTGTAGCCAAAGCCGGGGAACCGCCCGGATTCCACCGCTGGGGACACGTGTGTCGGGGCCACGTGCCTCTACGATGGATGATACTGTCGCGCCGCTCCAGGCTTGCGACATTTTTTGAATTCCAAGCGACGTTTGTGTCTCCAGGGCCAAGTGCGCAAGGGGGATGACACTCCGCCGCGCGGATTGTATGTTGCCTCGCGCACAGGTTCCGGCAGGCACAGCCGTAACTGCGGGTGGGACGGATTCCCCAAGGAGGGAGAGGATGAAAGTCGACGTGAAGTGGAGAAGGGAGGGGGGCGTACTGATCGCCTCGGTTCTCGGTCGCATAGACAACGCGAGCGCGAGTGACTTCGAGCGCCTCATGAAGGAGGGCCTGGGACCGGATGACAACGCCCTCATTCTGGACATGGAGAACGTCGCGTTCATGAGCAGTTCCGGGCTCCGTGTTTGCCTGATCCTGGCCAGGCGCTTGAAGGGCGGGAAGTTTGCACTTTGTTCGCTCACCCAGCTGAATCGCGAGATCGTGGCGGTGAGCGGATTCGACCAGCTGATCAAGGTGCATGCGTCCCAGGCGGCGGCCCTCCGGGACTTCAACGCGGCCTGACATCGAGTTGACGCTCCTTCTCGCGAGCGTCATCACATTTTCGGGAGACCACACGAATGACCCAGGACATACCGATCACCATCCGGCGAGCAATAGACTTCGACATCGTTGGCGACAACATCCTCGATATTGCGGATTTCGCCGTTCAGAAATACGAGTTCAGAACCGACACCACCCTCCCTGCTGAGGTGCGAGAGGTCGCGGTCACGGCGATCCGCCAAGCACTGTGGCAGCGAGTCGAAGAGCTGAAGCTCAAGCGCAAGCAAATCCTGGCTGGCATGTTCGAGTTGGCCGATGAGACTGCCAAGCGGGTGGTGGAGGACAGTTAGCGGTTGCCCCGTCGGCTGCGTTTCAGCCGGGGCACCAGGCTTCGCCACGGCCTGCGGGATTCGGCGGCTTGGGGCCAGCATGAGGGCAACCGTTCTGGAGACGGTCTGACGCGGAAAAGCGTCGTGTTCGCCCGCGACGGGCGAGCCCGAGGAGGAACGCCCCAGGCGCGTGGCCAGCGGGAAGGGTAAGGCCTTCGGGAGGCGGGAGCCACAATGAACTCCGGTACGGACAGGTCGAAAGAACCCGTCGCCATCGTCGGATACGCCTACCGAATGCCGGGCAGCATCGGCACCGATGACGACTTCTGGCGCCTGCTCAGCCAGCGCGAGATCGTCCGGGAGCCGGTCACCGACCGCTACGGCAGGGGCTACCAGCCCATCGGCGGATTCTCGGGCCCCGGCCGCTGAAGCAACTGAAGCCGTTGCCCCACGTGACCCCGACCGTGAGCAGGAACGCGCTCTATCTGGGGCTGATGACCGTGCGCCGGCGCCTGTCCCCCAGCCAGATCCCGGCCTACAGCCGGTACATCGCGAAGGTGTCAAAGGACCATCCTTCCATGCTGCCGGAGGCCATCCGTCTGGCAGCGCTGGGCCATCACTTCGAGAAGTTCACCCGTCAGCAGGCTGCGCTCCAGGGATTCAAGGACTCCCTGGAAACCGAGTTGACGGCGTTTCACGAGGCCGTTTCGCGTCCGGGGACGAATGAGGAAGTCGTCGACAGCCGGAGGAAGGCGCTGATGGCCCGCGTGGACTCACGCTATCGGTCGATACCAGCTGACTTTCGCTTCGACGCGGATGGTATCGACGATGCCGTGGCGTCCTTCCGGTCCGCCGTCACGGCTGCCGATTCGACGACGCTTGCCGACAGCACCCACGGTACACGAGGTACACGATCCGGCCCGCTGCCCGTCGTTAAGCCACCGCCTCTCCCACGCTAGATTCAGGTGCCGGTGCCCGAGGGCGACCCTTCGGTACGGGACGCCCTCCGGGGCCGGAGGATGGAGTTGTGGGAAGCGCTCAGCCGGTCTCGCAGGCCATGTCCTGCCCACAGCACATCGGCGACTTCACCTTGCCGTGTCCGCCGGGACACCTGGAGACGTGCACCGAACGGCCGTCGTCGAGAGTGATATCACCGTGCTCAAGCTCCTCGCCGCACTGGCCGCAGGTCATGGTGCCGATGCTCATGCCACATGCTTCGCAAGTGTACGCTGCCATGTCTCTTCTACCTCAGTTGGGGTGGGATTCTCGCCATCGTGGCCTGCTCCAGATCGTACGCGTACGCCAGCAACTCCGCCTCCGTCCACAGATCGCCGATGAAGGCGAGCACGAAGGGCGTGCCGTCCGGATAGTAGCCGAACGGCACGGTGACTACGGGCAGTCCAATATCGTTGATGACATTGCTGGGAAGTTCGGGATGATTGTTGGGATTATAGTCGGGGCGCTCCGGGTCCTCCACCAGGTCGCCGATGGGCGCGCCCGCCTGGGGGAAGAACAGGCCGTCCAGGTCGTTTTCCTCCAGCACGCTCCGGAAGAGTGCGCGGATATCGGCGCGCCAGCCCTGGAATGCGTCTCCCTCCTCGGTGGCGCTGGGGCGTGCGGGAGGAGGGCGGTCGCTGTCGTCGCGGTCGCGGAACGACTTGCCCGAGAGGGCCTCCCACTCCTCGACGCTGTGGAAGGCGGCGCCGGGCCCGAGCCCCAGAAAATAGTTGAGCATGTCGTAGGCGGCTGCCGAAGGCACGCGCGCGCGCTCGCCGTAGAGTTCGACGAAGCCCGTGCCGGCGAACGGATCCTCGACCGTCTCGGCCCCGCGTCCCTGCAGTGCCGCGACCGCCTCCCGGTACATCGCCTCGGTCTCCTCGGCGAGCGGGAGCCAGGTGTCGCGCCATCCCTCGCCCACCAGCCCGAAGCGCCTGCCGGCGAGGGCAGCCGGATCGAGGGCTGCGGCGTAGCCGTCCTCCGGCATGTGGCCCGACGCGGCGTATGTGGCCAGGTCCTCCGGGGTGGGTCCGGCGAGTACGTCCAGGGCGACGGCCGCGTCGCGCACCGTCTTCGCCATCGGGCCGACCACGTCGGCGTAGCTGCCGCTCAGCGGCACCACCCCCTCCAGCGGCACCAGTCCGTAGGTGGGCTTCACCCCGACCAGGGCCTGTGCCGCCGACGGGTTCTGAATCGACCCTCCCGTTTCGGTGCCGAGCCCGAGCACGGCGAAGCTCGCGTTCACGGCGGTGGCGGTTCCGCCGCTCGACCCTCCCGGGATGCGCGTGACGTCGTAGGCGTTCAGGGTGACCCCCGCCACCGAGCTCTCCGTTCGGGTGCCGTGGCCGGCGAAGTCGGGCAGGTTGGTCTTGCCGAGAATGATGGCGCCCGCTTCGCGCAGCCGGGTCACGACCGCCGCGTCGTCGTCGGGGATCATGTCCACGCCCCCGGCCGACGCGCTGAAGCCGTCGTAGCCGGCCGTGGTGACCTGGCCCCCGTAGTCGATGTTGTCCTTGATGACCACCGGTACCCCGTGCAGCGGGCCGCGCCCGCCCGTGGAGGCATATTCGCGGTCCAGGGCGGCGGCGGTGGCGAGCGCGTCCGGGTTCATGGAGATGAACGCGTTGTAGAGGTCCTCGTGGCGCTCGATGCGGGCCAGCAAGGCCTGGGTGAGCTGAACGGCGGTGTAGCGGCCCTCGGCAAAGTCGCTCTGGATCTGCTCGGCGGTGAGCTCGACGACGTCGATGTCGGGCGCGTCCTCTCGAGGAGGCGCGGTCTCGGGCTGGTTGCAGCCCACCGCCAGGACCAGAAGCCCGATCGTGGCCAGCGGCAAGCTTCTGCGGGCCCGACGGCGACCCGGGTACTCCCCCCGGCGCGGGTCCGGTCGGCGCGTCGGACGACCCATCGCGCCCATCGCACCTGTAGCAGCCGAGGCGCCCGCCACGCCGCTAACGAACCCGCGCATCGTGTACTTCAATGGCGAGGCCTTCCTCGCAAAGCGGTTCCTCGGAGAGGGTGGCGCGCAACACCACCCGCGAGCCCGCCGCCAGCCCTTCGGTGTTCCCCTCCAGGGTGTAGAGCCGGTCGTCGCCGTTGCGCATCGTGGGGCAGGCCAGTCCTTCGTCGGTGATCTCGCCCTCGACCCGGAACACGCCCTCTTCGTCCGCGACGTGAAACTCGTGCGAGGTCACGAAGGGTCGCTGATCGAAGCCCGCCAGGAAGAAGAAGTGTTTGAGATCGGGCGTGGCCCAGTTCGGCAGTCGCACCGTCGCCGAGAGCAGGCCCTCCGCGTTTGTTTCCTCCTGCGTGAGCAGCTGGTGGTTGCCGCCCAGCGCCCCGAAGCCGATGTAGACGGCTGCATAGGGAAGCCCGTCCATCGACACCGTCACTTCCTCGTCGGGGCTTGCGGCGGCCGGCACGACCTCGGGCCTTCGTTCCTGGCGCCTGGGACCGATCCCCCCGGGGCGCACAGATACCCGCATGCCTGCGGGATGCCCACCGCGCAACGGTGAGCCACCGGATGTCATTCTGTTCCTCTCCATCACCATTCTCCAGAGTCGGCGACTCGCTGGAATCGCATGTCGTAGACGCGTCCCTGACGCAGTCCGAACGCGGTAGCGCGTCCGTCCTCGTTCAGGTCGAAGCGGAGCCGTCCGAGCCCGCCCGCGTCGAAGGCGTCTTCGTAGACGGGCTCGAGTTCGAAGCGGGCGTCGGGTCTCCGTCTGGCCACCAGGCGTCCGTCCTGCACCGCTACTACCAAGGTGGTCTCGGCGTCGTCGCTGTGGAAGATGCCCGTATAGACATCGAGTTGCCCGTCGGTCGGCGCGAACTCGTCCACGGGCTCGTACGTGTTGTCGTAATACTCCGCTGTGTACTCGTCGATGCTCGGCCGGCCCCCGTCCGCCGCGGTCCCGAAGACCAGGCGTCGCTCGCTCGCCCCCACCTGGAATTCACTCGCCGAATGCGCCACCAGGCGCTGGCCGCCGAGCCGAAGCGCGCCGTCCTCCAGAGTGATGCGAAGCGGATCGCCGGTGTCCACTTCACGGAAGAGCCCGGCCTTCGCCTCCAGTTCCCCGGCCGAAAGCGACATCCCCTCGCCCGGCTCCGGATCGGGCGAGGCCGCATCGCCCAGGAAGACGCGCGCCACCTGCCCGCCCAGCGCCCCGGGGTTCGCGTTGCCCACATTGCACAGAATCGCGATCGAGAGCTGCTGGTCCGGATACCTGCCGATGAAGCCCCGGTAGCCGGCGGTCGAGCCGGTGTGGGTTACCGAGGGCACGCCGGCGAAGTTGCGGAGCTGGAGGCCGCCCGCGTACGCGATCTGACGGCCGTCGTTCAGGGTGGCCTGGTCGTGCATCAGGCGCACGAAGTCCTCGCCGCCGAGGCGCCCGTCGGTGAGCGCCGCGTTCCAGGTCTGCAGGTCCCCGACCGTGCTCAGGATGCCTCCATTCCCATGCACGTATTCGATGGGACGGTTGATCAGGAAGCCGTCTTCCGCGGCGGAGTAGGCGGTGCTGCGCCGGGGCACGATGCGGCGGTAGTCGTCCCGCCACTGCGTGTCGCTCATCCCCAGGGGCTCGAAGATGCGCTCGCGGGAAAACTCGGCGAAGGGCATTCCGCTCACCCGGTCCACGACGACCGCGAGCAGATTGTAGCCGGTGTTGCTGTAGGAGTACTCGTGCCCGGGCTCGAAGTTGAGCGCGCTCTGGCGGCTTACGATGTCGAGCACGTGCGCGTGCCGGTGCGAGCGCTCGCCGCGTCCCCAGCCCGAGATGGAGGCCACCGAGCCCCAGTCGCGCATCCCGCTGGTGTGCGTCATCAGGCGGCGGAGCGTCACGGGCTTGCCGTAGTCGCGCACCTCAGGGATGTACTTGCGCACGTCGTCGTCGAGGGACAGCGCCCCGTCCAGCGCGAGCAGGACCACCGCCGCCGAGGTGAACTGCTTCGCCAGCGAGCCACCCTCGAAGATCGTGGACGGGGTGTTGGGGATGCCGTGCTCGAGGTCCGCCATTCCCCAGGCGTGCGAGACCAGGGGGCTGCCCCCCTGCGACACGGAGAGAGCGCATCCCGGGCTCTCCGGCGAGTCCCACTGCGCGAAGATCTCGTCCACGCGCGCATCGGCGGCCGAAGGAGGCTGCGCGCAGGCGGCTGCCATGCCGGCCACATACAGCAGCGATGCGAGGATGGGAAGGGGGGACTGGGCTCTCATGGACGAACTCCTTCCGGATGGATGCGCGATCCGACCCGGAATAGTGCTTCCCCCGCATCCGCTTCGTCAAAGGTTGTCCCAGAGCGGGGCGTACGACGAAGCTCTGCCCGGCGACAGGTCGGGCGGGTCTCGCGTGACGGATTGCGCGATGCCGAATCCGTGCGATCCGTCGACCCGGGTGGCCGGAGCACGGGTCGCGCAACCTCCGGCGACCAGGATGCGCCCGAACTCATGGCCACGGCCTCGCACCCCCGCGTGGAGGTGGTGAAGGGCCTGTGTTGGTTGCACAGGGATACCCGGCCACCCACTATTTCTGCCGGGCAGGGCTCGCACCCGCAGCGCTTTGGAGGTGAGAATGGACCGTCGGGGATTTGTTGCCAACGGAGCGAGAGTTTCAGTAGGGCTGGCGGCCTTGCCGGGCGCCGCCTTCACCGCCGACGCCGGGCCGTGGAGTCTCTTGCCGGCACAGCCGGGGCAGGACGCGACGTTGCGGCTGAACCACAACGCCAACCCGCTCGGCATTCCGCCGCGCGCACGTACCGCGATTCTGGAAGCGATGGAAGAGGTGCCCCACTATCCGGGCCCTCAACGGGAAACGCTCATCGATCGACTCGCCGCGCTCCACGGCGTCGGCCGGGACCGAGTGGTTCTCGCATCCGGCTCCACGGAGGTCATTCGGCTCGCAGTGCATGCCCACGCATCTCCCCGAAGTCGCATTCTTCAGGCGAATCCGACGTACGAGAACGCGATGCGCTACGCCGAGCCCTTTCCGTACCGGGTCGAGCAGGTCCCCCTGACGAGCGATCATGCCCACGACGTCGAACGCATGAGACGTCTCGCCGAGGGATGGCGGGAGCCCACGCTGGTCTACATCTGCAATCCCAACAATCCGACCGGCACTCTGACGCCCAGCGCCCAATTGGAGGACTGGTTCTCATCGGCGTCCGACAATGTATTCTTCATTGTGGACGAAGCCTACTACCCCTTCGTCGACGACCCGAGCTACTGGTCGGCCGAGAAATGGGCCAATGAGAGGTCGAATGTCCTGGTAACCCGGACCTTCTCAAAGCTCTACGGGATAGCCGGGCTCCGCATCGGCTACGGCATCTGTGCAGCCTCGACCGCCAGCCGACTGAAACTCTATGCCAACCGCTCCAATCCCAATACTCTGGCCGTGGCCGGCGCCATCGCTGCCCTCGACGAGGAGGATTGGGCCGAGCGGAGCTTGAATGTCTGGGCTGAATGCAAGGAAGTGGTGACTCCCTGCCTGGACGAGCTCGGGCTTGACTACTTCAGGAGCCACACCGCCTTTCTGTTTCACGAGATCCGCGGTGACCAGGACACCTATATCCGTCGCATGAGGGAGCACGGGATCCTGGTCGGGCGGCCGTTCCCGCCGATGCTCTCCTACAGCCGACTCTCCCTTTCGGCCACACCCCGGCAACTGGGCGGGTTCGTCGACACGCTTCGGATGTTCCGAGGGAATGGTTGGGTATAGTCCATCCCTAAAGTCGACGACACCGGCGGAGGAGTACCAGAGATGCGCGTAACGAGAAGAATCTTCGGGAAGGTGCTTGCGGGGTTGCCCGCGGCGGTACTGGCTGCGGGACTGGGCGCGTGCGCGGGCGAAGGTGATCCCGTCCATGACGTGGTGCTTGCCGGTGGCCGGGTCATGGATCCCGAATCAGGGACGGATGCGATCCTGAATGTCGGAATCACGGGCGACCGCATCGAGGCGATCTCGGAAGATCCGCTGAACCGGCACGCGCACCATCGACGCCTCCGGCCTGGTGGTGGCGCCCGGCTTCGTCGACCTGCACCAGCACGGCCAGTCCGACGAAACCTACCGCTTCATGGCCCACGACGGGGTGACCACCGGGCTGGAGCTCGAGGTCGGCACCGGAGACATCGCCGCGTTCTACGCGGAGCGCGAGGGCGGACAGCCGGTCAACTACGGCGCCAGCATCGGCCACATCCCCGTGCGCATGCGCGTGATGGGTGACACGGGCGACTTCCTTCCCGCCGACGCCGGCAAGGACGATCCCGCCAACCCCGAGCAGATCGCCGAGATCGAGCGGCGCATCCGCGAGGCTCTGGACCTGGGCGCCCCCGCGGTCGGATTCGGCTTCCCGTACACCCCGGCGGCCAGCGACGAGGAACTGCTGGCCGCGATGTCCGTGGCCGGCGAGGCCGGGGCGTCGGCCCATGTGCATACCCACGGCGGCCCCGACGGCGCCCGCTACGCCCTCGACCTGGCCGCACAGGCCGGCGCGCCGCTCCACCTGGTGCACGCCAACTCCACCGGTGGCGCCCGCACCGCCGAGTTCCTGGCAGTGGTGCAGGAGGCCGTCGACGCCGGCCGGGATGTGACCACCGAGGCCTATCCCTACGGCGCCAGCCAGAGCCGCATCGAGTCGGCGCTCTACGACGACTGGGAGGAATGGGAGGACGAGCGCTACACCGTCTTCCAGTGGGGCGCCACCGGCGAGCGCCTGACGCGCGAGAGCTTCGGCCGCTACCGGGAGCAGGGAGGCAGCGTGATCAGCCACGTGCGCACCGAGGAGATGACCCTCGCCGCGGTGTCGAGCCCGCTGACGATGGTGGCGAGCGACGGGGGCGCCCAGGTGAGCCATCCGCGCTCGACCGGGTCGTTCTCGAAGGTGCTCGGCAAGTACGTGCGGGAGGACGGCGTGATGACCTTGATGGAGGCGCTCCGCAAGATGACCATCGAGCCGGCGCAACGCCTCGAGAGCTACGTGCCCATGATGGCGAACAAGGGACGCATCCGGGTGGGGGCGGACGCCGACATCACCGTGTTCGACCCGGCGACGGTCATCGACCGCGGGGACTACACCAACGCGGCGGTGCCCTCGGGCGGCATCGAGTACGTGTTCGTCAACGGCGTCCTCACCATCGAGGGCGGCGAGTACCTGGACGGGGCGCGCGCGGGGAGGCCGGTGCTGCGGTAAGGCCGCGCCGGTTCCGGCCGGGGGTCGTCCGACGGTCCGCAGCACCGCGAGGCTTGCGATCGCGTCGCTTCCGGGCCGTCACCCCAGGTGAGAATTGAGGCGATGGGGCCCGTACATTCGCCGGTGACGGAAGTAAGGATTTTGCTTACCTTGGGGGATGCATGCCCAACACCCCGAGGTGGAGAGAGTGTCGTGATCGTCAGCAAGCTGACCACCAAAGCCCAGACCACTATCCCGAAACCGATTCGTGCGGCCCTCGATCTGCACCCGGGTGACGCCCTCGCATACAAGATCCTCGATGGGCGAGTCATGCTCACCAAGGCGCAGCCCGGCATCCGCCCCGATGATCCGTTCCGCACCTTCGAGGAGTGGCACTCCGAAGCGGACACCGCGGCCTATGCGGATCTTTGAGCCCGGTGACGTTATCAGGGTGCCGTTCCCGTACACGGATCGCGCGACCCGGCAGTCGCGCCCGGCCGTCGTAGTCTCGACGGCTCCGCTCCAGGAGTTGCACGGACTCCTGTGGGTCGTCATGATCACCAGCGCCGCGAACCGAGGCTGGCCCGACGACCTGCCGGTCGCGAACCTGCAGCTGGCGGGCCTGCCCGTCCCCTCCATCATCCGCAGCGCCAAGATGGCGACGATCGACGCGTCTGACGCCTCGACACTGGGACGGTTGTCAACGGCCCAGGTCAGGCAGGTCACGGCCAGGATCAGAGAGAGGTTGGCGCCTTCGTGAACCCGCCGAAGGACACTAGTTGAAGAATCTGCGTCCCCGGTTCGACCCCATCCGCGGGTTGACCACGTTGTTGAAGACGGAACCGAAGGTGAAGCTGAACCCGAGCTCCAGCTCGTACTCGAACTCGGTTCCCAGCTGACGACGCTCGAGCAGGATGTCTTCATCGGGTACATCCTCGCGGCTTACGTAGATCTGGTCCTTGACGCGGGCCACGCTGCCCTCCAGGTCCAGGTTCAGACCTCTGACGATCCGATACTCCACGCGCGCGAACAGGTCGATCCGGTGCAGCGACGGGTCATGCACGAACATGGAGGCCTCCAGCCCGCTGTTGATCTCTCCCCAGGGCTGCTGAAACTCGGCTGCGATCTCCATGCGCTGCTCCGCGTGGGTCTCCTTTGTCCTGTCGAACAGCGTCACCTCCTCGTAGTCGAAGGACGCGATGCCCAGCGAGTACAGGAACGTGATCTGCTTCCGCGTCGACTCGGCGTAGGGAAAGATGCTGTACTGCACCGCCGGGGCGGCCCGAAGAGTCAGGTCCTGGTTGACTCTCGTCGACGTGAGGGCGGAGGCGCGCAGGCCGGCCGACCAGTGAGGTCCGAAGCTCCACACGATGAGCCCTTCGTGGTTGATGTTGCGCGACGAGCTCACGAGCAGCTCGCCGTCGCTCAGCTCAAACTCCTCCTCCTCGAAGCGGCCGAACGTACTGATGTCGATTTTCAGGTCTTCGGTCGTGCGGCTCGCCGAGAACGACCCGTCGAAGGACTGTGAACTCTGGCGGCTCTCGCCGTCGAGTTCCGCCCCGGCTCGAACGCTGAACACCCACAGATTCCATGGATCGGTCTCGGTCGTGGCCTGCTGCTGCGCCTGGGCAGGCGCCGTGTAGCGGATGTCGAGCAGGGGACCGGCGGACGTGGGCGCCGCGTATCGGACGAGGCCCAGCTTGAAGATCTGCGTCAGGCCGGCCCGTTCCTCCTCGTCCGAGTCACTCTCCTGCGAGATGAAGCGGAGCGTGTCCTGCTGCCCGTCCCGTTCCTCGAGCCCCATGAAGAAC
The DNA here is from genome assembly GCA_965232315.1 of Longimicrobiales bacterium. GTDB lineage: Bacteria > Gemmatimonadota > Gemmatimonadetes > Longimicrobiales > Gaopeijiaceae > BD2-11. Next base: position 21,637 of record CBDDPN010000016.1, read on the forward strand.
ATCTCGTACGCCTCGCCCCCGGCCGCGGTCTCCTGCGAGGTCACCAGCACGTGGAGTTGCGCGTCCGTCCGATCGCGGACGTAGTTCACGAACGAGACCTCCCGGCGAAAGTGATCGAAGTCGCACGTCCGTCGATCGCAGTCCAGGAAGACGCGCAGGAGAGAATCCTCCGGACCGGGGTCGAGCATCTCCTCCTGTGCGCTTCCCCGAGAGGGGATCAGCGCCACCGTGACGACCAGCAGCAGCCCCGCCGCATGGAGCCACCCCGTGCCGAGTCGCCCCCTGCCAAGGCGCCCCGCGCCGAACCACCCCATGCCGAATCGCCCGGTGCCGAATCGTTCCGTACGGAGCCTTCCCGCGCGACGCCACTGCGCGATAAGCCGCCCTTGGTCGTGCCACGGCTGGCCCGCCCGGGCCGGGTCCCGCGTCCCCTCGGATTGTCCTCGATCGTCGTCCCTCATACCACCCCCCTGTCCCGTCCCCCCACGCGCTGGTGCCATGATCTCAGACTCGCGTTGCTCCCCGGCGCCCGCCCCTGCCGCCGTCGGGCCGCCCGGCCTCCGCATCGGTGAGGTCGAGGCCCAGGTCGAAGGTCGCTGCGTATCCGCCACCGCTCTCGCTCACCTGGGCCATGAGGCTCTCGCCACCCCTGCGGAAGGTGCGGTCGCCGGCGTTGGTCGTTTGGCGCCGCCCCCGCGCCGTGTAGGGCGCCTGACCGTGCACCTGGTCGATGAGGGCTTCGTCGAAGTAGAGCTGCGAGGTGAACTCGTACGGCTGCCCGGCCACGTCGGTGCGCACCTTGAAGTGCACATGGACCGCCCGGTCGCGATACCAGCCCGGGAAGATCGTGGTGAACCGGGCCACGCCGTTCTCATCCGTGCGCTGACAGCCTCGAAGGAACTTTCTTTCCCTCGCTCCAGCGGGGGCTCCGTCGTCGTCCACGCCCCAGTACACCCCGGCGGCGTCGCACTGCCACACGTCGACCAGCGCGCCGGCCAGCACCGAGCAGGCGCCGCCCGAGATCTGCAACACGTTGAATCTGAGCGTCAGCGGTGCGCCCTCGCTCACTGCTCCGGTAGACGGATCGGACCGGATGTCGGAGCGATCGAGCTGTGCGTCGACGAAGAAGGGCCCTTCGGTCTGTTCCGGCCGCACCACGCAGGCCGGCAGGGTTTGAGCGATCTCGCCACCCTGGGCGGCGGCCGCCACCTCCGACTCCATCCCGAAGGCCCACCGGCCGGTGGCCAGCGCTCCACCGCCCACACCGAGGGCGGCGAGGGCCTCGCGCCGCGTCAGTACCCGTCCTGTTCCAATGTCGTCGTGCTTCATGTTGTACCTCCAGGTGTCAGGGCCCCGATTCCACAGGGCCCGGCCGTCGCCAGGTATCGAAAGATCATCTCCTGACGAAGCGAACGGGTGGATGCCGGGTCAGTAAAATGTCAGTAGATGTCATAAACATATCAGTAGATGTCAGTGGGGTCTCCCCGTCAACTCTTCCAGGTCGCCCGCGTCACCTCTTCCAGATCCCCCGTCAGCCTCGCAGCCTGTATCCGGATCCGTGCACGGTCAGGATGTGACGGGGCTCACTCGGATGTTCTTCGAGCTTTCGACGAAGCTCCGCGACGTGCGTGTCGACGGTCCTGCTGAGAATCGCCGCCCGATGACCCCACACCTCCTTCATGAGCGCTGTCCGGGTCGCGACCGCCCCCCGGCGCCGCACCAGCGCAACGAGAAGGTCGAACTCCTTGGGTGTGAGCTGCACCTCCCGGCCGTTACGGAGGACCGACCTGTGCTCGAGGCGAATCTCGACGCTGCCAAAGGTCTCCACCTGATTCGGTGGTCCGTCCTGTCCCGCTCTCCGCAGAATGGCGGTTACGCGCGCGAGGAGTTCCAGAACTCCGAAGGGCTTGGTGACGTAGTCGTCCGCTCCAAGGCGAAAGCCCATCACCTTGTCCGCCTCTTCACCCCTGGCGGTGAGGATCAGGACGGGGACGCCGATGCCCTGGTCGCGCAGGGACCTGAGCACCTGGTAGCCATTCATCTGCGGCAGCATGAGGTCCAGGATCACGAGGTCGGGCGCCCCCGAGACCACGGCCTCCAGACCCCCGGGCCCGTCCTCCGCCACCTCGACCTCGTGACCGTCGATCTCGAGGTTGTTTCGGAGACCGTAGGCCAGCCGGGCATTGTCTTCGACGATCAGGATCCGGGCCACGTCAAGCCTCCGGTGGCCGGCTGGCAAGCGGCAACTCGATGATGAACCGGGCACCGGGATCGGGAGTTCGCCGGCCCGCCTCGACGCCCACTCTTCCTCCCTGCGCCTCGATGACCCTGCGCACCACGGCCAGGCCGATGCCGGAGCCCGCGGTCGCGGACGCACGGTCGCGGTCGAGCCGAACGTAGGCGTCCCAGACCCGGTCCTGCTGACCCGGGGGCACGCCCGGCCCCTCGTCTTCCACCCACATCGTCGCGAAGCCATTCGGCTCCCCGGGCGTACCCCGCGTACCGATCTCAATCACCTGCCCGGCCGGTCCGTACTTGACCGCGTTGTCGAGCAGGTTGAGCACGGCCTGGCGTGTCGCGTCAACGTCCATCGTGCACTCGATGCCGTTCTCGATGCGTTGCTCCACCCTGGCGCCGGCCGCCCGCGCGAGCGGCTCGAAGCTCTCGGCGACACTCCCTGCCAGAGCGCCGATGTCCGCCGCGACGAGGTTCAGGTTGAGCGCGTCCCGCTCGCCCCGGGAGAACAGCAGAACGTTTTCGACCTGGTGCGTGAGCCGGTTCGCCTCGTCCACGATGATCTCGGTTGCCCGCGACCGCTCTTCCTCATTCCGCACCCGGCCCAGCATCAGCGTCTCGCCGAACATCCGGATCTGGGTAAGCGGCGTTCGCAGCTGATGAGATACGCTGGAGACGAAGTCTTCCCGCAGGTCGGCCAGTTCCGCCTCTCGACGGAGTTGCCACACAGCTGTGACGAGAAGGCCGGACGTGAGGACGAAGAGCGCGACGATGTAGGGCATGCGTGAACGCGGGACGCCGCCGCTCACCAGCTGATCGACGACCTCCGGTCGCACGCCGAGTTCCAGCACCATCCCGCCGAGACTCTCGTCCAGGTCGTGCAGTACCGAGGTGCCGGAGTGCGGATCAGAGGACGATTCGTAGATGACGTTGCCGTTGGGATCCCGGACGCGAGCCACGAAGATGTCCCCGTTGGACCGCCCGCCCGTGAAGGCTTCCGGGAGGAGGGGCTCCTCGTGAAAGGCACGTTCGAACGCGGGCGCGAAGGCACTGGGTGACAGGATCATTCCCTGTAGCGCGTAGTCCCCGCGGCCCTCGTACGAGAGTTCATACACGATCACGCTGTTTCCGCCAGAAGCGAACAGCGTTCGCACGTCGAAGTCATCCGGGTTCCGGCGACTGTGCTCTCGCGCCTGGCGCACGGCCCACGCGGCCTGGGCGGAATCCGCCGATCCCGCAACCGAGATTTCGCTTTCGTCGGGATCGAGTCGGAAGAACAGCGACGCCTGGTCCATCCCGTCCCACCTGCGCGCTCGCGCCGCCTCGCGCAGACGACCCAGGGTGAGCGGGCGATTGCCACGGCGCCCCACGCTCGACTCGATGACCTCGATGCCGTCCTCCAACAAGTCGAACTTCACCTCGCCGCGAGCCTCGACGGCGAAGTTGGAGGCTGCAAACAGGGCCTGATCACGGACGATCTCCTGGGCCAGTTGCACACTCGAGCGACTGGCGTCCCAGGCCTCATGGCCGAGAACGGCGGTCAAGACCCCCGTGAGGCCGAGGAGCGTGAGCGTGACCATCCTGCGCGGACGGGTCATCATGCGGTGCCTTGCCATACTCTGAAGGTACCGGCGGGGCAGCCCCGCTCAACGATCGGGGTGCAAGGGAATTGTCAGGATCCCGGTTGGAAGCCTTGGCCTGGAAGGCGGGTTGCCCTTGTTGTACGAGGCCGACTCATGGCCGCCCGCCTCGGGGGAGGAGCCGGGCCGAGGCGGGACCGGGCCTTACCGGGGGCTCAGTCCACCCAGGTGGTCAGGTCGCGGGCGGGGACGCGGGGTTTGGGGTCCGGCACCGCCGCCGGTTCGCCCAGGTTGACGATGGCGACGATGCGCTCCCCGTCGGGAACGCCCACTGCGGCCCGGGAGCGCGGGTCGTCCATCACCGCGCCGGTCTTGATGTGCGTCCCGAGCCCTGCCGCCTCGGCGGCGAGAGCGAGGTTCTGAATGCCCATCCAGGTCGCGGCGTAGTCCTCTTCGCGGATCTCGGGGTTGTCATGGATCACGACCGCCACCGCGAGCATGGCGGGCAGGGCTTTGTGGCGGGCGGCGACGCTCTCCACCACTTCCCGTGCCGCATCCGGGTCTGTGACCCGCTTGGCCTTGCGCGCCCCGAGCGCGGCCCCGTACCCGTGCCGGGCTGTGGGACCGAGCACGTAGAAGCGCCACGGCTGGGTCATGCGGTGGTTGGGCGCCTGCGCGACCAGTTCGAGGAGCGCCTCGATCTCTCCGCGGGAGGGCTCACGGCCGGTGAACTGCTTGATGGAGCGGCGGCGTGAAATGAGTTGGGCCAGAGACGTGGAGTCGGACATGTCGGCGTTGGGTTCGAGAGGACGGAAGCAGAATCGCGCAGAATAGTGGGCGCGACGCGGCCCTGGGCGAAACTACGGGAGCCTGAAGCGCTCGATGTAGACCAGGTCGACGTCGTCGTTGAAGGTCGCGTAGACGACCCCGTCCCCGAAGCCGATGACCGTACGCCCTTCCGCCATCTCCACCGTGGCGGCGTGCTCCGCGTCGGGCGTGAAGATGTCGTAGAGGAAGGGGGCGCCGGCGGGCTGGTAGCGGCGGAGCCAGGCGCGTCCCTCCGAATCGATGCGAATGCGTCCCGTGAAGGGGGGAAGGGTCTCCGGCCAGTCGTAGTCGTCAACGTCGTCGCTGCCGGTGTTGATGCTGACGTTTCGAGACACGCTGGTGCCGCCGCCGGGGCTCGGCACGCCGCCGCCACTCATCACGAAGGTCCCCGCCCTGGCGGAGGGCCTCTCCCCGGCGACCCACGCCTCCTTCTCCGCCTGGCTCAGGGGAACCGGGTCGTAGAGGACAGGAGGGCCGATGCGTACGGATCCGTAGGGCGCGATCCAGTCCAGGTGATAGTCGGCAGCCCGCGCAACCGCCACGCTCCCGTCCGGCGCGACACCCCAGCTGTCGGATGGCGTGTAGGGCGTCTGCTGCATCGTCAGCATCAGGTTGCCGTCGCTGCCGGCTCGTGACTCGAAACTCGACCCGGGTTGGGGTGCGAGCCGGGCCACGGTGTCGGCCGACAGGTCGCTCAACTCGGTCCGCACCACGGCGGCTGAGTCGGAACCCGGCTCGCTGCTTCCTCCTCCGGCGCCGATCTGCATGCTTACCGCTCCCGTGGTATAGATACGTCCGGCTCCGTCGACGGCTCGAGGGTTCAGAAAGGTGATCCCGCCGTCGGGGTTCACCTCGATCATGGGCCGCGTTGCGCCGAAGGAGAGGTCGGGGCGCAGAATGACCAGCCTGCCGTTGCCGTTATCCATCAGCAGCGCCGAGTCACCGGGAAGAGGCCACAGGCCGCTGGGCCTCTGATACTCCTCCGGTCCCTCGCCCCGGCTGCCCACCATGGTGCGCGTCCCGGCGTCCAGGTCGGCAAGCACGAGCTCCCCGCTGATGCGGTCGGCGACCAGCAGGGTGCCGTCGGTCCGTTCGACCATGCCGTTAACGGAACCGAACTCTCCAGAGACCACTTCGGGTTCGTCGAGGACGTGCCGGGGCACGGCGCCGATCGGAGCGGCGTCGTCCGGAGCACATCCTGCGGAGGCTATCGCGGCGATGGCGAGGACCGCGGCGGGGAGTGGTCTCGGGAGGGCAGCAGAATGGACACCTTGGCTGTTCATCGCTCCCTCTCCAACGTTGAATCACGAAGACTTTCGTAGCTGATGGATAGCGACGTCTTCTTCGGCTGTCAAGCAGGGTCTTGCGTACCGGCGGCATGACTCGCCGGCCCCTGGGTGTTACCCGCCGCTCGCCACCGTGAAGAAGTTCCAGCTGGCGTATTTGCCCCTGAACTCCGGCAGGTGCGGTTCCACGATGATCGTGACGTCGTACACCAGGCGATAGTCGCTGGGGGCCTGCGCCGTGTAGGGACAGAATCGTCCGTCTGTCACTTCCGTACCGTCGATATCGGCCCACGCAGCGGACGAGTCGCTCCTGCTTTGCCATTTCGAGGAATGGACCGTGTATGTCCTCCCGTCGGCGCCGACCAACCCGACGACAGGCGGCGTGCATACGGGCAAGCTGATTCCGAGTGCGTTAATGACCCCGTTGGATACCGTGATGGAGGGGAACCGCGTATAGCCTGTGTCATCCACTTCCACGGCCAGGGGCATATCTGCGGTGAGGCCCGCCGGGTCGGTAGCTGTGATGGTGATCGTGCCGCTGCCCGCGCCCACGCCCGTGGCGACCACGAGAGTGTGGCCGAGGCTGTCCACCGCAATCTGCACCGAGTACAGCGTGGAGTCGCTCAGCGCGATCGAGAACGCCAGATCGTCACCGTCCGGATCGGTCAGGTACTGTGCAGGCGTCACGAACTGGGATCCGCCGCCCACCGAGAGCGGGAAGCCCTGTGGCGCCGTCGCGCTCAGCTGCGGCGCCCGGTTGGCCCCGCCGGGGTTGTCTTCGACGACGAAGGTGTTCTCGGCGCGGTATCCTCCCAGGATGGGATCCTGATGTTCGTCGATGGTGATGGTCATGTCCATCACCACGCGGTACTCGCCGGGGGTCTGGGAGGAATATGTGCACAGTTCTCCGGTCGTGACTTCCGTGTCCTCGATGTCCGACCACGCGGCCCCGGAGTCGGCCCTTGTCTGCCATCTGGAGCTGTTGACCGTGAAGAGGTAGCCGGATGTATGCTGTGCGTTGATGATCGGTGGAGTGCAAGTGCCTACAAGGGAGAGGAACGACATCTCGATGCTGTTGTTGCCGATGAAGAAGCCCGGCAACGGAGTGAAGCCGGAATCATCGACGGCCAGGATGAATGACTGTTCCGCCGAGAGGCCACCGGGGTCGGTGGCCGTGACTATGATGGCCGTGGTCCCGGGCGCCGTGCCCGTCAGGATCACAGACGCGTGGCCCTCGCTGTCAACGACCACTTCCGCTGAAGCGACGGAGGGGTCTTCCAGCGCCACGGCGTAGGTGAGTTCCTGGATGTCGTTGTCGGGGTCTTCGAAGGAGGCGGCCGGCAGCCACGGAAGCGCTCCACCCCCCACCGCCAGCGTCAGGGTGCGATCGGCGATTTCGCCTCTGGGCATGGGCGGCAGGTTGGCGTCGACGGTGACGGAGGCCGTGGAGCTGAGGTTCCCGATCGCGGCCATGACCGTGCCCGATCCGTTCGCCACGGCGGTGACCACGCCGCCCGCGGTCACCGTGAATACTTCGGGGGCGCTGGACGACCAGGTGACGGTTCCGCTGAAGGCCGCGCCGAACTGGTCCATGACGCTGGCGGTGAACGTGGCGGTCTCGCCGATGGCCGTGAGGGTTACGGTAGCGGGGGAGATCGATATCGCAGCCGCCCGGGGCGGGTCGGGGGGAGGCTCCGTGGGAGCCGGCTCGTCATCTCCCCCGCAGCCGGCGAGAACCATCAGCGCGATCATGGCGGGTCCCGGCCACCGGCGATCCACCAGCGTTCTGCGTCCTGTGCGCTGCTTCTTCATTGCGGTCTCCGGTCATGGGTGTTCAGTCGCCCCGATCATTGCCCTGAATCTGGCGTTTATCAAGAGAGACGGCGAATGGTGCCCGTTTTTTCGACCGCCACAGGGTAGCCCTCGCAGGTGCGCGGAAGGCGGGTCCCGGCGCCGTCCAGCGCCTGGGCGACGTACACCTTGAGGCAGGGCTTGCCGGAAGCCATCCCGATCGCCGTTCCGACCACGCCGGGGCGCCCCATGACCTGTCTGGAGAGTCGCCGGTGCGCGTCCTTGATGTTCGCCGCCATGGTCCTACCCTCCGTCCACGGTCACGCCGAAGCGGTCGAGCACAAGGTCGATGGGGTTGGCGATAGTGGTGTTCGGGCTGCCCGCAAAAAGAAGCGCCACGGGTCTCCGGTCCCGCTGCCCGCGACCGTCGGTCACGATCAGGGATCCGGAATCGCCGCCGGCGCTGAAGCCGTTGCCGCTGATTACGATCTGATCGACGAAACGCGCTCTCCCGGTGCGGTAGTTGATGTCCAGGATGGCGTTGAGCCCGGTCACCTTGCCGCGCGTGTGGCCGGTGGTGCGGCCGTACTTCTGCACCGCCAGCGCGAGTTCGGCCTCCACCGTGCCGGTCCGGGGCGCGCCGTAGCCGTTGGAGGGAGTGGCCGTCGCCAGCTCGTCGGGCGATGTCTCGGCGATAGCCCCGTCGACCCGGTTCTCCGGACATGCGAGGGCGCGGCAGAAGCCGATCTCCTGGAAGTCGGCGAGGGTGCCGAACGCGTGTTCCGGATCGCTGCCGCCGTCGGCCACGCCCGGTTGGATCACGTTGTCGCCCAGGTTGGCCTCGTTGCGGTTGGCGAAGACGTGGTTGTTGGAGAGGGCGTACGTCCGGCGCCCGTCGGTGACCCGCGCCCCGATGGTGCCCGCCGTCACCCCCGCGCGTCCCGTGGACACGCCGATGGGGACCGGGCGCGGAAAGGGACCCCTGGGGTCGATGGGGCCGGAGGCCGCGGCCGGAACGGGCAGGTCGCCGAGCGCGGTGATGCGCCCGGTCACCTCCCGCACCAGCGGGTATCCCGCGAAGCTGGCGGGAAGCCCGGCCACGCCGGCGTACTCCAGGTAGACCATCACGACCGGCTGGTCGCCGGCGCGCAGCCCGACGGCGGTCCCGACCACGCCCGGAATACCCAGCAGGTCCGGGCTGATCTCCTCCTGCGCGGCGAAGGCGGCCGCCAGCGCCTCCTGCGACAGCCCGCCCGCGCGGAAGCCGGGGAAGGGGAGGCGCGGCCCGCCCGCCGGCGTCAGCCACAGCGACTCCACCGCCAGCAGGAGCAGCAACCGCCCCAGCGACCGGAAGGCTCCGCGCATCATCGCCCGACTCCGAACGCACGACCGTTCATGACCCCCACTCTGCTCGTGGATGCGTTTCCCGCGTGCCGAACCCTATACTTACTCGAACCTGTACCCTGCTTATCTGAAACCTGTACCATTACATATCTGGAACCCGTCCCGGCGCGAAACGGATCCCCGGCTCGCGCGTACGGCGCAGAGCCTTCGGGCCAGGGATGCCTTCCACAGGAGTTTCGGGATGCTCGAGTTGATCTTGTTGGGAATCGCGGGTGCAGCTGGAGTCTACGGACACTTCAAGCTGCGAAGTTTCGTGCGCCGCCGCCTCCGCTACACGTCGTGGGTGGAGAAGCGCGGCCTCGGCATCATCGCCGGCGCGCTGACCGCAGTCGCGGTGTCGTTTCTGCCCCTTCTTGGCCTCGGGGCCGGACTGCTGGTGGGAGCCGGCGTCGGCACCGGCATCGCCATGGGCGCCAGCGACGTGCGCAACCGGCGGCTGTTGGACGAGTAGGCTCACCTCCCCGGCACAAACTTCGCCATCACCGGCAGGTGGTCGCTGGTCGTGTCCAGATAGTCGTCGATGAAGTCATTCACCTCGTACACCATCGCCGATCCTTCCTGATACCACGCCATCGCCTCGTCGGAAGCGAGAATGTGGTCGATCACCTCGGTGTAGCGCGGCATGGACCGAGCCCCGGCGGCGCTTAGATCGGCGGTGGGGAACACCCACTCCGGCGCCGCGTCCACGAGACTCCTGTAGGGCGTGTCGCGCCCGCGCACGATCGACTCGTCGACGTCGTCGTTCCAGTCCCCGGGAACGAGCACCACCCGGTCCGGCCAAGTGTCGTCCAGATACGCCTTCAGCCCCTCGCCGGCCGCCCTGCGCCGCTCCCAGGAGGTCTCGTCCGCGATGGCCTTCGCATGCATGACGATCACCACGATGTCGCGGCTCGTCCCCTCCCAGCGTCACGCCCAGCTGGATCTCCAGGGGAGGACGGCCCGCGAACTCGTAGTCCAGGTCGCTGAGGATGACGCGCGCGCCGCTGACCTCGGCCACCGACGATTTGTAGACGAAGCCCACCTTCAGTTCGCCGCGATTGTAGCTGCCGGAGCCGCCGGACACGGAAGCGTCGCTGGCGAGGAATCCCCGGTATCCCGGCAACTGGTCCAGCAGCGTCGCGAACGCGTCGGCATCCGTCACCTCCTGCACGCCCCAGAGGTCGGCATCGGTTCCCAGGATGACATCGCGCACGCGGGCCATCTGAAGAGGCTCGTCACCGGGGCCCTGGTTGGGGGCTCCGAAGTAGAGGAGGTTCCAGGTTGCCACGTCCAGCGTCGCGGATGTCCCCTGGGCCGGAATCTGGATCGCCGGCAATTCCGGGGTTGGCTCGGGCTCGGTGGCGTCCGGGGGTTTGGCGACGGCCGGGCTGTCGCACCCCGCCAGCGCCGAGAAGAGTGCAAGCGGGACTGCGAACCCGGAGGCGAAGAGAGCCGAGATGCACGCGACGCCTTGATTTCGCAAAGTATTGTAGATGAATAACATGAATCGTCTTTACTGAGAAAGTGTCTTAAGTGCCTTTAGTGGTCAGAATCCGCACATCGACGCAACAGGCTGGCGGACCCCCATCAGAATACGCTGTTTTGGGCGGATTCGCTGTAGCCGTTCACGCGGGCTCGCTGGCCGAGGCGTCCCGATGCCCGTAGAATTCGCGTCGTCAGGTCGGGGAGCAACCGCGCAGCCAGTCCGGGGAGGTGAAGTCCGCCATGAGACGCTCCATGAGTCGTCCGTCTTCCGCATCGGCGCCGGCCGCGGCCGGCGCCGCGCATCGCCTTCGCTTCGTGGCCACGCGACTCGGATTGCTCCTGATGGCCGTGTCCCTGGCATTCTGCCTCGCCGCCGCCCCCGTAGCGGCCCAGGTCGAGGTTCACTACCAGCGCGGAAGCATCCTGAACCCGTTCTCCGCAGCCTCCGAACCCACCACCATCATCACGGTGCAACACGCCGGCAGCTGGCGCGCGGGCACCTCGTTCTTCTTCCTCGACTATCTCACGGACGGGGTCGAGGACGGCTTCAACGACCGGGACCTGTACGGCGAGTGGTACCCGACGCTGAGTCTGGGTTCGCTGGTGGAGGGAGGCGTGGGCTTCGGGCCGGTAAACGACGTTCGCCTGGTCGCGGGCGTCAACGTCGGCATCCAGGCGAAGCTGGTAAAGTACGTGCCCGGCGTGGAACTGGGCTGGAACGTGCCCGGATTCATCTTCGTGAACACGCTTTTCGGGGGCTTCATCGACGCGAGCAGCGGTCTCGCCGCCGGGGGCGCGCCGAGCACCGGAGACAGCTTCAACTTCGACATCAGCTGGCTCTCGGTGTTCGACCTGGGCAGCCAGTCGTTCTCGTTCACCGGGCACGCAGAATACATGGGCGCCATCACCAGTGAACTGGGCGACGAATACCCGGGCAGCGTCCTCGCCCAGCCTCAGTTGAGATGGGACGTGGGGCGGGCGCTCACGGGCGCGGCGAACGTCCTGCACGTCGGGGTCGAGTATCAGCTCTGGACCAACAAGCTGGGGAACATCGGGGACGAGCACGCACTGCAACTGCTCGTGGTCTGGCAGATGGACTAACCTGGACTGCGGACCAAGCCGTGATTGCGTGCGGATGCTCGCGCGGAGCGGCTGAGTTGCTGCAGACGACGAAAAGGTCGAAGGTGCAGCGTTCGTTGAGGGGCCAGCGGAGAGACTACTGGTCGTCGACGACCCGGACCCCCACCATCCGGCATGCGAGCCGGCAACCCGGCCGCAACGCGAACGACGCAAGCAGGGAGGCGACCGTAAGGCCGATCATCTGGCCGGTCATCGGCTGGATGACGATCTTGAGCACGCCCCAGACGGCCACGAACAGGACCAGCCCGAGGAACACTCCAAGGAGCTGACGCGCGCTGTCGGGGCCTTCGAATCGGATGGGGGCTCCGCCGTAGTAGAGGGCGGCCATGGTAGGATAGAGAGCGAACGGAATGATCCATTCGATCATGGAGGATTCTCCGTTTGGATGAAGTCCCGATGGGTTTGACGACGGCACAAAACTAGCAAAAGCGAAGCGGCCGGGACAAGGTGGGAAGCGGCGGCACGGATGCATCCGCGACCAGGGTCACATGTGGGGCCCGGACTCGCCTCGTTCTGCATGAGGAGCCGGAACTTCGCGATCCGCCTTACCGCGCGCATGTTCGATCGACGCGGTACCGGTGCAGGTACGGCACGTCATACTCGCCATGTGTCGTTCCCCACACTCTTCACGGCTCGCGATGCCAATGCCCAGACGAGGCGTCCAGGGCTTCACAGCGCTACGGCCCTGTCCGACCTCCACGCGCCCTTCGAGCGTACCGTCCGAATCGTAGATCTCCCACACATCGACGCGATCCTCACGCATCTCTCGAAGCAGTCAGATCGTTCCGTCCGTCCCGGCCACGACCTGTCTGTGGATGACTTCCTCCGGGACGCGCTCATCCGTGGTGAACAGCTGAACCCGGGTTTCGTCGGCGATCCAGAGTGTGTCTCCGATCCGCCCCACGCCGAAGGCCGCAAATTGGATGTCGCCCGGCCCTTGACCCGCGCGACCGATGCGCCGAAGCGGCCGGCCATCGAGAGAGAAGACCATGACTGCGGGCACCATGGCCTGTGCGACGTACAAGGCGCTGTCCGGCCCGATCGCAGGGTCCCGGACGCCTGCAACGAGGTCCGTGCTTTCCGCAGAGCCGGGTTGTCAACTAAACGTTTAGTAGACAGACACCGGGAGGCGGGACTTCCCGGCCTGGGGTTCAAGACGAACTGGAGTTGCCCCCCGATGGTGGACACTCCAAACTGTGAACAGCGAGGAGGTGGCACGATGGCAGCAGGGCGAGGGCGCTATCCGTCCCGATTCAAGGAGCGGATCCTGGAGGTCGTGAGGGCCGGGGTAGCCGGGAGTGGGCCGGTGCCTCGGCACCTGGGGATCTGGCTGGCCCTTCCGCTTGTTGCCCGGGGCTGTGACCAGGCTTCCCAGCGTGATGGCAACACACAGTTTGTCACGACTTCCGATAGTGCGGGCGTCGTCGTAATCGAGAGTACGCGCCCGCAATGGCCGTCGCAGCATGGTTGGACGGTGGCCACGGAACCGGAATTCACCATCGGGGCCTCCGGTCTTGAGCAACAGGGCGTACTCTTCGGTTCGATCATGAACATGCAGGTGTTGTCCAGCGGTCACCTGGCGGTTGCGGACCCTGGCCAGGCAGGCAACGGGTGAGATGACTTTGGAGTGCAGACGGTTCATGTGTATCGGATACGCCGGTAGTGACCAGCTTGCTCTCCTGCGATGACATCGTCGCGGCCCGGCGGCGCATCCACGGGGGAATCGTGGAGACCGGCTGTCCGCGCTCCCTCGGGCTGGCCGCGTCCCGTCTCGGCCGGATTCACCTGAAGGCCGAGTTCCGGCAGAGGACGGGCTCGTTCAAGGATCGCGGCTCGCTGAATCGCCTGCTGCTCCTGGATGCGGCGCAGCGGGAGGTGGGCGTGGTCGCGGCCAGCGCCGGCAACCATGCCCAGGCGCTCGCGTTCCACGCCGCCCGGCTGGGAATCCCCTGCACCATCGTGATGCCCGACACGGCACCGCTCATCAAGGTGACCAAGACACGCGGTTACGGGGCCCGGGTCATCCAGACCGGCGCGACGATCACGGACGGGATGGCGCGCGTCGAGAGGCTGATCGCGGCGGAAGGGCTCACGCTGGTGCACGCCTTCGACGACCCTGCGGTGATGGCGGGGCAGGGGACCATGGCGCTCGAGATCCTGGAGCAGGTTCCCGACGTCACGACGCTGGTGGTTCCCATCGGCGGTGGCGGAATGATCGCCGGGGTCGCGACCGCCGTGAAGGCGCACCGGCCGGACGCCCGCGTGATCGGGGTGGAGGCATCGGCGTCACCGGGCGCCACGGCGTCGCTCGAGACCGGACGGCCGGTCCACCTGGAGACCTCCGATACCCTCGCTGACGGGATCGCGGTGAAGCGAATCGGCGACGTCACCTTCCCCCACCTCCAGGCCCTGGTGGACGACGTGGTGGTGGTCGACGAGGAGGAGATCGTGCGGGCGATCTTCTTCCTCATGGAGTCCGAGAAGATGGTGGTCGAGGGCGGGGGCGCCGTGGGGGTGGCCGCCATTCTGGGGGAGAGGGTCGGCCTGAGCCCCGCCGACGTCACGGTGTGCATCCTCTCCGGCGGCAACATCGACATGAACGTGGCCTCCAAGATCATCGACCGCGGGCTCTGGGCGGACGGACGCCTGGCGCGCCTGTCGGTGGTGGTGCGCGACCGGCCGGGCTACCTGAACGAGGTCACCGCGGTGGTCGCCATCGCAGGCGCGAACGTGCTCCACATCGAGCACACGAGGGCGTTCGGGGACATCTCCGTCGGCCACGTCAGCATCGAGATGGAGATCGAGACGCGGGGACGGGCCCATGTGGCGGAGATCGTCGCGGAGCTCAGGGAGCTGGGCCACCAGGTGGGAGAGGTTTCCTGAGCCCGGTTGAACGTTCCAACCGACTCCCGCGGAGGTCCTGGGCCCGGACGAGCGCGCAGGGGAGATGGCGTTACCACCTGTCGCGTCGCGCGCGCCGGAGCGTATCATATCCTCGTCGACCGGCCACGGTCCCTCTCATCACCCCCCGCCAGTTCTCTCATCACAACCCGGCCACGTGCCATCCATCACTCGCCCCCGAACGAGGTGATTCCCATGATGTCAGCCAGGCGGCCGTTCGCGGCCACTCCAATCCGTTGCTCCGCCGTCGTCTTCGTCTTCGCGACCGTGTTCCTGAGCGCCGTCGACCTCACCGCGCAGGACGCCTATTTCCCTCCCGCGGGAGACTGGGAGCGCAGGTCTCCGGAGTCGATGGGGATGAACGCTCAACTGCTGCAGGCGGCGGTCGACTTCGCGGTCGCGAGCGAGAGCACGGCGCCGCGCGATCTCGAGGTGGCGCACGCCCTCAGCTGGAACACCGAGCCTTTCGACGAGGCCATCGGTCCGCTCCAGGTGCGGGGGCCGCAGAGCGGGATCGTCGTGAAGGAGGGCTACATCGTCGCCGAGTGGGGTGAGACGAAGCGCGTCGACCCGACCTTCAGCGTGGCGAAGAGCTTCCTCTCCTCCACCGTGGGGCTGGCGTGGGACCGCGGGCTCATCCGCGACATCCATGATTCCGTGCGCGAATACATGCCCCCGCTGGTGCTGCCGGTAGGTGACGGCGAACCCGGCATGGAGCACGACGGGCGCGGCGTGCCGACACCGGTTCCGCTCTTCGACTCCGAGCACAACCGCAAGATCACCTGGGATCATCTCCTGCGGCAGACCAGCGACTGGGAGGGCACCCTCTGGGGCAAGCCGGACTGGGGGGATCGCCCCGGGCGGGACGTGGCGGCCAACCGCTCGCGCCAGCGCAACGAGCCGGGCACGGCCTACAAGTACAACGACGTGCGCGTGAACCTGCTCGCGCTGGCCGCGCTTCAGGTCTGGCGCAGGCCCCTGCCACAGGTTCTGCGCGAGCACATCATGGACCCCATCGGCGCGTCCAACACCTGGCGCTGGTACGGATACGAGAACTCATGGGTGAATGTCGACGGCGAGATGGTGCAGTCGGTGAGCGGCGGGACCCACTGGGGCGGCGGGATGAACCTGAGCGCCGAGGACCAGGCGCGGTTCGGCTACTTCACGCTCCACAACGGCAACTGGGACGGCCGGCAGCTCCTCTCGGAGGACTGGCTGGCGATGGCCGAGACCCCGGGGCAGGTCAACGAGATGTACGGCTTCATGAACTTCTTCCTGAACACCGACCAGCGCTCGTACTCCAGCACGCCGGCCTCGTCGTTCAGCCACCGGGGCGCGGGGACCAACCTGGTCTACGTCGACCGCGAGAACGACCTGGTGGTGGTGGCGCGCTGGATCCAGGGGGGTGCCATCGACGAGTTCCTGGGGATGGTGATCGCCTCGTCGCACGCCACCGAGGAGCGGCGCTGAGGAGAGGCGCGGTGCGTCCCGGGCGACTTCTGACTAATTTGCGGGGCGCCGGCGGCGAAGGGCCGCCGGAGATGCAGCACCTACAAAGGATTGGGTATCCATGGACAACGATTCCCGGGACGGGAAGGCCGTAACCGGCCAGGCGGGCGGAAGAACAGAATCGGCCGGCCAGGAAAGCGACGGACAGGCAGCGGAGGCGCCGACGCTGGAGAGAAGGGCGTTCCTCGGCAAGGCGGCCGTCGGGGCGGCGGCCGGTGTGCTGGCGGCTTCGTGTGGCGGTGGGGACGATGGGGGCGGTAGCGGAGACGGCGGTGCTCCCCAGGTGATCACCAACCCGAACGTCCGCTGGCGTCTGGCGTCCAGCTATCCGCGCACCGTCGACGCCATCTTCGACACTGCCACCCGCGCGGCCGAGTCGCTGGCGGCGATGACCGACGGGCGCTTCCAGCTCCGCGTCTACGAGGCGGGCGAGCTGGTGCCCGGTCTTGAGGTCATGGACGCGGTCCAACAGGGCACCGTGCAGGTGGGACACAGCCCGAGCTACTACTACACGGGCAAGGCGCCGGTGCTCGCCTTCGACACCTGCGTTCCATTCGGCCTCAATGCGCGCCAGCAGCACGCCTGGCTGTACGACGCGGGCGGACTCGAGCTTGTCCGCGAGGTCTTCTCCGACTTCAACATCATGCCCTTCCCGGCGGGCAACACCGGCGCGCAGATGGGCGGCTGGTTCCGCCGCGAGATCGATACGCCCGAAGACCTGAACGGTCTCAAGATGCGCATCCCCGGGCTGGGCGCGGAGGTCATGGACCGCCTGGGCGTGACCGTCCAGAACCTGGCGGCGGGCGAGATCTATCCGGCGCTCGAGCGCGGCGCGATCGACGCCACCGAGTGGGTAGGCCCCTACGACGACGAGAAGCTGGGTTTCCAGAACGCCGCCCAGTTCTACTACTACCCGGGCTGGTGGGAGCCGGGACCCTCGACCACCTTCCAGGTCAACCAGGCCGCCTGGGACTCGCTGCCCTCCACGTACCAGGAAGCCTTCCGGGTGGCGGTGCGGTCGGCCGCGCACGGCGTCGAGACCACCTACGACGCCAGGAACCCGGCGGCCCTGCGGCGCCTCGTCGAGGGCGGTGTTCAGCTGCGCGCCTTCTCCCCGGAGATCATGGAGGTGTCGCGCGTGGCATCGCAGGAGATTCTGGAGGAGCGTGCGGCGGCCGACGCCAGCTACCGCCGGGTGTACGACCACTGGTCGTCGTTCCGCACGGAGGTGTTCGACTGGTTCAGCCGGGCGGAGTGGGCCTACGCGAGCGCGGCCTTCGGGCGGGAGGTCTGACCGCT
This sequence comes from Longimicrobiales bacterium, assembly GCA_965232315.1. Classification (GTDB taxonomy): domain Bacteria; phylum Gemmatimonadota; class Gemmatimonadetes; order Longimicrobiales; family Gaopeijiaceae; genus BD2-11. The sequence goes on from CBDDPN010000016.1 coordinate 39,074, forward strand.
CCCGTCCACCACTCGGCGGCCCGGGGCGACAACGTCGGTGAGCGAGAGCGGCGTCGGTATTAGCAGTAATAGACAGTAGACGCCAGTAATTGCCAGTTCACCAACCCGGGGTGACGGGATGGGCGGCGGCGGTCTCTAGTTCACCAGCCCCGTGACCATCTCCGGGAAGGTGATGATCAGGACCAGCCCGATGAGCTGGATCACGATGAACGGGATGACCGCGCGGTACATCTCCGACGTGCGCACCTCCGGGGGCGCTACGCCTCTGAGATAGAAGAGCGCGAAGCCGAAGGGCGGGGTCAGGAACGAGGTCTGGATGTTCATCCCGATCATCACCCCGAACCAGACCAGGTCTATGTCCAGCAGGGCGGCGGCCGGGGCGAGCAGCGGGATGATGATGAAGGCGATCTCGAAGAAGTCGAGGAAAAAGCCGAGGATGAAGATCGCCAGGTTGGCCACGATCAGCAGGCCGATGCGCCCGCCGGGAAGATTGGTCAGCAGGTGCTCGATCCAGAGGTCCCCGTCGAGGCCGCGGAAGACCAGGGCGAAGGCCGTCGAACCCACCAGGATGAACATCACCATGGCCGTCAGCGAGGTGGTGTACTCGCTGGCTTCCCTGAGCACCCTCCACGACAGGCGCCTGTTGGCGGCCGCGAGCCCGATCGCCCCCACCGCCCCCACCGCCCCCGCCTCCGTGGGCGTGGCAATCCCCGCGAAGATGCTCCCAAGCACCAGCAGGATCAGCACCAGCGGCGGCATCAGCACGGTGAGCACCTGCCGCGCCAGCTTCCAACCCGCCGCATCGCGCACATGGGCAGGCAGCGCCGGCGCGGACGCGGGGCTGACCTTGGCGACCAGCACCACGTAGAGCGCGTACATCCCGGCCAGCGAAAGGCCCGGAATCAGCGCGCCCAGGAACAGGTCTCCCACCGAGATGCCCAGCTGGTCGGCCAGCACGATGAGCACGACGCTGGGGGGAATGATCTGCCCCAGGGTGCCCGAGGCCAGGATCACGCCGGTGGAGAGCGTCTTCGAGTAGCCGTAGCGCAGCATGATGGGGAGCGAGATGAGCCCCATCGCGACCACCGACGCCCCCACCACGCCCGTCGCCGCCGCCAGCATCGCGCCCACGAAGACCACCGCCAGCGCCAGCCCCCCGCGCAGGGTGCCGAAGAGCTTGCCGATGGTGGTGAGCAGGTCCTCGGCCAGGCGCGACTTCTCCAGCACCACCCCCATGAAGATGAAGAAGGGGATCGCGACCAGAACCAGGTTGGACATCACGCCGAAGATGCGCTGGGGCAGCGCGTAGAGCAGCGCCCAGTCGAAGAGCCCCATGGAGATGCCGATGAAGGCGAAGATCAGGGACGTGCCGCCCAGCGCAAAGGCCACCGGGTAGCCCAGAAAGATCATCGCGAAGACGCCGATGAACATCAGCGGCGCGAGCAGGTTCTCCATTACACGATGCCTTCGGAGACCCGGGGACCCGAGCCGGCCTCCTCGTCATCCGTGCCGTTGCCGTCCATCCTCAGGCCGCGCAGTACCCGGATCTTCTTGATGATCTCGGAGATGCCCTGGACGATGAGGAGCAGGAAGCAGACAAGGATGAAGGTCCTCAGCGGATAGCGGGGCAGGCCCCCCGGATCGGACGAGATCTCCCGCACCGCCCACGAATTGCGGACGGAGGGCCAGGAGAGCCACAGCGTCACCGCCGAGAACGGAAGCATCAGCAGGACGGTGCCGAGGAGGTCGATCCAGGCGCGGCCCCTGGCGGACAGGCGGCTGTAGAGGATGTCGACGCGCACGTGCTCGCCCTTGCCGAGTGCGGCCGCGGAGGCGAGCAGGAAGAGCAGGCTGAACAGGTACCACTGGAGCTCGAGGTAGAGGTTCGAGCTCAGCCTGAAGCCGAAATAGCCGCCGAGATAGCGGACGGCGGTGTTGTAGGCCGTGACGAGAACCATCAGCAGGCAGAGCCAGGAGGTCCATCGTCCGATGCTGTCGTTAACCCGGTCGATTGCCCGGGACAGTCGTAGCCAGCGAATCAATTCGGAGGGATTCCAGCGGAGGGTGGGACGCGGTGTTCAGTCGGGGGTACGTTTTGCGCGCTTGAAATACGCCTTCGGGCGGCATGTTCGCAATAGCTGGCCCATCGTGGTGCGAGGCTCCATGTTGTGGGCGCGCGGAACCGGTGCGTCGGATCGCATCCGGTTTCTCCATCGACGAACAGGCCTTCCTCCATCACCGGACACGCCAACTCCCCGGAACGCTCATGGGCGCCAACAAGACGCACGACGGATATCAGTCCTTCTCCTATCTCGAACCCGGCGTCGACTACGCGCCCTTCGAATTGGCGGCGCAGGTGGGGCGGGTCGAGCCGTATCTGGTGCCGCTCGCCGAGGAAGACGTGGCGCGCGCCGAGAGGCTGGCCGCCGAGCTGGTGATGATTTCGCTGCACGAACACGCGGGCGTCTTTCCACGGGATGTGGGCGAGACTCCGGCGTACGTGCGCGCGGGGCGGATGGCGACCGCGTTCGAGGGGCTCAGGCACTCGTGCTGGGACGCGGTCTTCGACAACCTGCTCGACGGCATCTGCACCATCCTGTCGCACGGGGGATGGAAGTGGAACGACGTGCTGCACGATTTCGGGATGCGGCTCTGCGATCTGGCGCACCAGGACTTCCTCATCCACTGCCGGGGGGTCGACGACATCCTGCGGGCGCACCGGGAGGGAAGGGTGGCGTGGGTCGCGTCGATGGAGGGGGCGGCCATGATCGAGAACGAGCTGGACCGCATCGACCTGCTCTTCGGGTTCGGGGTGCGGGCGCTCGGGATCACCTACAGCGAGGCCAACGCCCTGGGATCCGGGCTGAAGGAGCCCGGCGACGGCGGACTGACCATGTTCGGGCGGCGCGCGGTGGGGCGCATGAACAAGCTGGGCATGCTGATCGACTGCTCCCACTGCGGCGACAGGACGTCGCTCGACACCATCGAGTGGAGCGAGCATCCCATCGTGCTCTCGCACATCGGCGCCCGCGCCCTCTGGGAGTCGAATCGGCTGGCGCCCGACGAGGTGCTGGAGGCGTGCGCGGCCAAGGGGGGCGTGATCGGCATCGAGGCGGCGCCCCACACGACCCTCACCCGCAACAAGACGGTGCACGGAATCGAGGCGTTCATGGAGCACTTCGAGTACGTGAAGGCGCTCGTGGGGATCGACCATGTGAGCTTCGGCCCCGACTCCGTCTACGGGGACCACGTGGGGCTGCACCACACGTACGCGGCCAACCTGTCGATCAAGGAGTCGCGGTCGGCGGCGGCCAAAGAGGGCCCCAGGGCGAATCCGCCGTTCAACGAGGTGGAATATGTGAAGGGGGTGGAGAACCCCACGGAGGCGTCGCACAACATTCTGCGGTGGCTGGTGCGGGAGGGGTATTCGGACGAGGACATTGCCAAGGTGATGGGGGGGAACACGTTGCGGGTGCTGAAGGAGGTCTGGCCCTGAGGGGGGGAGCTGTCGTGGGGACGCGGCTGAAGGCCACGGCGGTGGTGCTGGCTGTGGCGGCCACCCTGAGCGGCGCGGGCGGTGCGATGGCGGAGCGGGGTGTCGCGGCAGTGGAGCCTTCCGTCGGTGAGAATCCTGCGGTGGCGCTGGCCGGCGCGGGCGGTTCGATGGCCGGATGGGACAGGCTTGCGGCCGTCCCGGGGGACCATGGGGCCGCCCAGGAGGGCGGTGAAGCCAGCGAGGGCGGCCAGGTGGTGCGGGTGGCGATGACGGCGGACGCGCGCGCGCCCGGGGCCGCTCTGGTTTCCATGAACTACGAACTGGAGGTGGCGACCGGGACCGGCGCGGTGCCGTTTACCCTGCTGCTGTTCGCTCCGGCGACCGTGGGGGAGCTCACCGCGCAGGTGGGCGGGGAGGCGCTCGCGTTGCGGATGACCGATGCCGCCGCGCCCCGGCTGGAGGGTGAGATCGAACTTCCGGCTGCGCTTCGGAGCACGGAGCAGCTGTCCCTGGCACTGGGCTACCGGGTTGGGGACGCGGTGCGCGAGGAGGGCGCGGGAGTGCGGGTCGTACTTCCCATGCTCGCGGTGGACTGGGCGCCGGCGGAGGCGCGCCCGGGGATGTTTCAGGCCGAAGTGATGCTTCCCGAGGGGATGGAGGCGCGCGAGATCTTCCCGGTGACGCCGTCCGGGGGGGCGACCCCGGGGGTGGCGCGCGCCAACCTCCAGGTGCTCCCCGCGGTAGTGCAGGTGCGGGCCCTGCCGGAGGGGAGCGTGGGACTGTCGCTGCCGGGGGTCCTGGAGCTGCTGGTGCTGATCGTCGTTGTCGCGTGCGGGACGGCCGGGCTGCGGTATGTGAGGAGGGCCCGATGAGCGGGGGGAGGCTCCCGGCGCGCGCAAGGCGGCTCCGGCCTGGCGCCACAACGCGCCCGGCGGGCAGCAGGAGGGCCCGATGAGCGCCGTGCTGGACGCGGGCTTCGTCTTCTGGGGGCTCTTCCTGGCGTTCGGGGTGATCGTCGTGTCGTATCTGGCCTGGATGGTCCTCGCCGACCGGAGGGACGATTCCCGATGAACGTCCAGCTCACCACTTTCCTGCTCTACTTCGTGGTGGTGTTCGCGATCGGGTGGTACGCGCTGCGGGCGACAAAGAGCGAGGCCGACTACTGGATCGCGGGGGGGAAGCTGGGCTGGCTGGTGGGCGGGGCGACCATGGCGGCGACCCATACCAGCGCCGGCACCTTCGTGGGCACCATCGGGGTGATGTATGTGGCGGGGTGGTCGTTTGGGTGGCTGGTCCTGGCGATTCCGCTGGCCTACTGGTTCATGGCGGCGGTGCTGGCGCCGCGCTTCACCCGCGTGAAACAGCTCACTCTGCCCGCCTTCATCGAGACCCGCTACTACTCGAAGGGTGTGCGCGCGCTCGCGGCGGTCATCATCCTCATCGCCACCGTGGTCTACGTACAGGCGCAGATCGTGGCGGGGGGGCTGATCGCCAACATCGTCTTCGGCGTCCCGGTGAGCTGGGGGATGGTGGGCTTCACGGCCATCCTGCTCGCGTATACCGTGATCGGCGGGATGATCGCGGTCGTGTACACGGACCTGCTGCAGCTGGTGATCATGGTGCTGGGCGCGATCTGCGCGGTGCCGCTGGCCATCCGCCAGGTGGGCGGGGTCGAGCCGCTCTTCACCTACGTCGAGGCGGTGAACCCGCTGACCTTCAGCTGGCAAGCGATGCCCGCCCTGCTGCTCTTCACCATGGGGCTGTCGTTCCTGCTGGGCGGGGTGGCGACGCCCGAGAAGCTCATCCGGCTCTACGCCATGCGCGACATGCGCACGATCCGCCGCGGCATTCTGCTCACCATCGTCGCCGTCACCAGCGTGAACCTGCTGGTCTTCGTGCTCTCGCTGGCCGCGGTGGTGCTCTTTCCCAACCTGCCCACCGGCGACCTGGCGATGCCGATGCTCGCCACGGCGGTGCTCCCTGCCACGCTGGGCGCGATCCTGCTGGCGGCCATCACGGCGGCCATGATGTCCACCGTGGACTCGCTCCTGCTGGTGGCGGGGTCGGCGCTGTCGGTCGACATCTACCAGCTGTTCCGTCCCGATGCCCCGCCCGGGCGGCGGCTGTGGATGGACCGGGCGGGCATCCTGGTGGTAGGGACCATTCCGGTGATCCTGCTCCTCAGCGGGGTGGGGGAGGGCGAACTGGTCCAGTTCATCGTGCTGCTCTTCACCGCGCTCATGGCGTCGAGCTTCTTCATTCCGGTCGTGGTCGGGGTGTACTGGCGGCGGGCGACCCGGGAAGGGGCGGCCGCCGCCATGGTCGGGGGCGTGACCACCGCACTCGCCTGGGAGGGGTGGGGGCCGGCGGACGCCATCGACCCCGTGCTCCCCGGGTTCCTGGTCTCTGCCTTCCTGATGGTGACGGTCAGCCTGCTCACGCCGCCCCCTCCGGCGAGCGCGACCGAACCCTACATGTCTCCGCCCCGCGATTCATGACATGCCTGCCCGCGCCATTGCGTCCCATTCCTGCATTCCTTCGTCCCTCGAATCCCTGATCTGCCCATCAGAAACCACGGAATAAGACATGCGCGTCTCAAAGATGGTCACCGCAGTGGATGCCCACGCCGGCGGCGAGCCCGGAAGGGTCATCGTCGGCGGTGTAATGGACGTTCCCGGCAGGACCATGTTCGAAAAGGCGCAGTGGCTGGCCCGCCACGATGACGGTCTGCGGCGGCGCATGTTGCGCGAGCCCAGGGGCTACCCGGCCCTCTGCTGCAACGTCATCCTGCCGCCCACGAACCCGGAGGCGGATGCGGGCTTCGTCATCATGGAGCACACCGAATACCCGCCCATGTCCGGCAGCAACACCATCTGCGTGGCCACCGTGCTCATCGAGACCGGGATGGTGCCCTCTCGGGAGCCGGTGACGGAGCTGGTGCTCGAGGCCCCGGCGGGGCTCATCCGGGTGCGCGCGGAAGTGGAGGGAGGCAAGGTCAACAAGGTCACCTTCCGCAACGTGCCGGCCTTCGCGCTCCATCTGGACGCCGTGGTAAACGTGCCCGGACTCGGCGAGGTGAAGGTGGACGTGGGGTTCGGCGGGATGTTCTACGTGATCGCGGACGCCGACCAGTTCGGCATCGAGCTGCTGCCGGAGAACGGCGGCCGGATCACGCGCGTGGGCGAGATGCTGCGCGTCGCTGCGGAGGAGCAGTTGTCGTGCGAACACCCGCTCACCCCGGAGATCGGCGGCGTGTCGATCTCGCAGCTCTCCGGACCGCCGCTGGGGGACGCCCATCGGCGCAACGCGGTGACGGTCTCAACGGGACGGCCGAGCTGGGACCGGCCCGAGAGCTGGAAGGGCTGCCTGGACCGCTCGCCGTGCGGCACCGGCACCTGCGCCAAGATGGCCGTGCTGCACGCCAAGGGGGAGCTCGCTCTGGGCGAGGAATTCCGCCACGAGAGCATCATCGGCACCGTGTGGACGGGCAAGCTGATCGAGGAGACGGAGGTGGGCGGCATTCCGGCGGTCGTGCCCACGCTGAGCGGCACCGGCTGGATCACCGGCATCGCTCAGTATGTGGTCGACGACACCGATCCCTTCCCGGAAGGGTTCACGGTCGGGGATATCTGGGCGGAGTAGTATGTGAGGTCAAACCGTGCCGCCAGTCTCCGACACCTCGTAGCGGTACGTTGCCGCCCCAAGAGTGGCACTCCAGGTCCCCGTCAGGCCGCTGGGCTCCGGGTCGCTGGTCGCTGGATCGCCACCCTCACAGGCGGCGGAGGCCAGCTGCGACACGAGCTCGAGCGCGGTCCTGTACATGATCCTGCCTCAGTCGCGCACGCGGGCGGCAAGAATGAGCGAGAACCGGTGCTTGGCGTTGCGTGGTGCATCGCGCATCACGATATACTTGCCGCCAACAGCCATGCCGCCACCGATGTCCAACAGGAGACCTGTACCGCCCCGGCCGATCAACAGGTACTCAAGGGCATCGGGGAACGCCTCCACCACCACCGGCAACACCGACGGGAAGCCACCGAGGAACGCACTCACGGACAGCCTGTGCTTGATACGGAGTCCGACGTGTGCTTCATAGTACACGAGGGCGTCTTCTTCGTAGAGTCGTCCGCGCATGATGCCGAGTTCACCGCCCCAGGTGTACGAGCCCGGGATGTCCGCGAAGCCGACACCGATGTCATCCCCGCCGACGCCGTAGATGACGAAGCCCTCGTTGTCGCCCTGCCCGGCAAGCGGCGCGACCGCCAGCCACAGGGTCGTGAGGAGTGTGCGTTTCATCTTCGCACTGGAATGCCGATTCCGGCCGTTGCCAGGACGGCCTCTGTCCATGTCGTCTCGTCGATCCGAACAAGCCCCCGCAGAAAGGAGAGTTCCGCGCCGAAGGACCAGCCTTCTCCCCATGGAATCGGGACTGCGAAGCCCGCACCCAAGGTGCCGCTGAAATCGTAGTACTTCTCGCTGTGAAAACAGCCTATCACCACGTCGAAGCACATAGCGCGGATTCCGAGCGAGGCCCCCACGGCAACAAACAGGTCCACGCCGTCGTTGTCGGGATCCCGTCCGAAGAGCACCATGACGGGCAACTCGACGTAGTGGGCCAACCCCTTCCGTATCCAGAGCGCGCCGAAGCGGGTCGCGACGCTGCCGCTCCTGGGGATGTCGAGGTAGACTGCGCCCGCCGGCGCGGACGAATCGTCCACAACGACTTTGCCAACGTCCTCGTCGGGGCGGAAGACGAATGCCTCGGCGGCTCCGATCCGAACGTTGACGGTCTGCCCTGAGAGCGGGGTCGCGCCCAGGAGGGCGACGAAGGCCAGGATCGCTGGCTTCCGCATAGCCTCACCTCCTGGTGGTCGGCACGGACAGGTCCGGATGCGGTGAGTTCTTCATCGGCGCGTCGCGGGCCTCCTGATGCCCCCGTGCCCACAGAACCGCAGCGCCGTGAGTGCGAGGGTGCGGGTGACGGTCTCCAGCTCCAAGATGGGCACCCACTCGTCGGGGCGGTGGGCGTTGCGCACGTCCCCCGGGCCGAACATCACCGTGGGTGTGTGCCCGACGTTCAGCAGAAGCTGCATGTCCGCCCCGTAGGGCATCCCCTCGATGCGGGGTTGGCGCCCCTCCACGTCCCGGAAGGCGTCGGCCACAGTGCGCACGATGGGGTCGGAAGGATCGGTGGCGGCCGGATGGAACTGTCCGCCCCACCACTCCACCTCCGGCGGGTAGCGCTCCAGCCATGGGTCCGAGCGCGCCGCGTCGGCCACCGTCTCCTCAAACATCGCCTGCGCCTCGGCGGGCGCCTCGCCCACGGCCACCCCGTAACGCCCCTCGAAGCAGAGGCTCTCGGGCACGTTCGAAGCCCATTCCCCCGCGCGCACGGTTCCCACGCTCAAGGGGAAGGGCACGTCGTAGTGGGCGAAGAGCGGGTCCGAGACGCCTGAGTTGCGCCGCGCCTCGAGCGCCTGCAGCGCCCGGTAGATGGGGATGAAGCGGTCGATCGCACTGACACCCTCCGTGCGCAGGGCTCCGTGCGCGGAGCGTCCCCTCACCCGGACGCGGAAGTTGAGGGCGCCCCCCTGCGCTGGCGCGAGCGACAGACGGGTCGGCTCGATGACGACCGCGCCGTCGGCCGTGTAGCCGCGCTGGATGGCAGCCAGGGTTCCCGCGCCCCCGTCCTCCTCGGCGATCACGCTCTCGAGCAGGAGCCGTCCGTCCAGCTCCACTCCGGCGGCCGCGATCGCCCGGGCGGCAAAGAGCCCGCAGCAGAGCGCCCCCTTCATGTCCAGCGCCCCGCGCCCGACCAGGTTGCCATCGCGGATGGTGCCCTGCCAGGGAGGGACCGTCCACCTCGATTCGTCGCCCGCGGGGACCACGTCGACGTGCCCGTTGAGTATCAGCGAGCGACCGGTGCCGTCCGCGCGCCCGAGCGATCCGACGACGCCCAGCGACCGACCGCGCTCGATCTCGATGCTGAAGCGGGGGTGGCGGGCGAGCTCGTCGAAATCGATCTCCCAGACGTCCACCTCCATGCCCGCCGCCCGCATCCATTCCGCCATCCGTTCCTGGGCGGGCGTCTCCCGCCCCTGGTCGGTGGGGATCGCAATCAGCCGCGATATGGTGTCGAGCAGGCCGTCCATGTCGATGGCGGCGAGGACGCGCGCTTCGGCGGGGGTGAGGCTGTGGGCTGATGGGGTCATGCGGTTTCCGTCTGGAGATCCAAGGGGTTCAGCAAGATACGCCCGGCACGCTGAACACGCGCTGTACCCGGTGACGAACTCCCGCCCCAGACGACCTCAGGGCCAGCCTCTCTCAGCCTCTCCCAGCCTCTCTCAGCCTCTCTCAGCCCCACAGCGCCCCCAGCGGAACCGCGAAGAGCCCCTCGCCGAAGGCCGTGGTGGAAGCTGATCGGATCTTCCAACCACAGCGCCTGCTTTCCGAGTTCGTTGTAGACGAACGACTTCAGCAACGCCCCGAAGTCTGCCGGATGCCTGAGGAGCCTGCGCCGCGTCATCCCGCGCAGCGCGCAGATCATGCCGGTGTCGACAGCATGCACGAACAAGGGTAGCACGGTCACGCCCAGGTATTCCAACCGTCTGCGGCATGGCCGGTGCCGGTCGCCCCGAACGCTGGCGGACATGTTCGGGGCGAAGTACCGTTGTGCCAGTCGGAGAACGAGGCGCGGAAACGGAGAACATGGACGGCGGCTTCCGGGAGAAGCCGGACCCGACACTGCCAGGGGAAACGCGATGACCAGGTACTTGTGCCTGATGCTGGTATTGGTCGGCTGCGTGCCGTCAACGCTGCCTCGTGGTGGCGGCCCCGCGGACAGCGAGCCGGCAGGTACGGTGTTCCGGGTCGAAGTCACGTCGAGCGAAGCCGCCGCGATCCGTGAGCGCTCCATATATGCCGGCGCACTGATGCGCTATCATGCATTTGTCAGCGATACCGACGCCGTCGAGTTCTGGTACGATGGCAGGCTCCTGGCAACGATCGACGGTAATGGCGTTGTGACGTACAGTCCAGTGATTCTTATCGATGGCGCCGAGAGCGAGCCACTGTAATGCCGTGGGTACGGGACCGTTGATGACCACTGGCAGGTACGCTTATAGCGGCCGACAATGTATATATGGATATTATATCGATCAACTGATTATATAGACAATATGTAGGTATATCGTACTATATATTATAATATATAGAAAAACATGGACGGGCAGCGTCCGATTGGGTTAACGAGCCGGGATTGCCTGGATCGCCTTCAGCAGTCGCGTCTCGCTTGCGAGGATGTCGCCCTTGAGTTCCAGCTTCGTTTCCCTGAGCCTGTCGTCGACCCGGGTGATGCGAGCCTCCAGATCGGCTCTGGTGGCGTCGATCTTCTCGTTCAGGATGGCCGCAGTGGTGTCGATCTTCTCGTTCAGGATGGCCGCAGTGGCGTCGATCTTCCTGTTCAGGGTGACTGCGGTGGAATCGATCTTCGCGTCAAGGCGCTGGATGTCCCTGTGAACGTGCGCGAAGTCGTTCGACTTGAGCCGTTCGTACAGTTCATCGGCTGCCGCACGGGCCGCGTTTCCTGCCGCTGCCTCCGCCGACTTGGCGGATCGGCCCGCGCGGTAAGCCGCGATCACCGCAACCACGACGGCCGCCACGGGGCCGACGATTTGCCACCACTCCGTGCTCATGAGGCTCCGTTGCTCCGGTTCCTTGCGATGCTCCTTTTCGTACCTGACCATCCCGGGATGGTTTCAGGCGTTGCGTGTCGGGTGCCGTATTGCTTGGCGATTGCCGGGTCGGGTTGGCTGCGCGTAGCGCAAGCAAAGAGAAGATGGGGCCGAAGAGGCGCCTTGGGAATGGCTGAATGGGACGGGTCGTCGGCATCAGGAAGCGAGACGCGATGGGCATGCATGCTTCTGGCATGGGTCCCCCTCAACTTTTTGCGACGACTTGCCCGCGCGCGCTATTGTGAAAGCAAGCTTGGCTGTGCCCGCTTCAAGGAGGTTCCATGCGTTCTCTCAGGCTCTTCCTCTCCGCCGCGGTGGCCCTGGTTGCCGCCGCGCAATTCACTTCGGCGGTCGCCTTGGCGGCCCAGACCCCCGAACCCGATCCCACGGTCGTAACCCGGCTGGTGGCCGAACCGGCCGAACTGTCGCTCCGGGTCGGAGAAACCGTGCCCCTGAGCGTGACCGCCTACGACGCCGCCGGCGCGGTGGTGGACATCCCCATCCGGGTGAGCGCGCCGCGGCGGGCGATGCGCATCCGTGACGGGAACCTCGAGGCGTTCGAGGCCGGCCAGTACGACGTGCGCGCCATGGTGGTCATGCCCGCGAGCGGAGCGCCGGTGGCCGAGCTTACCATTCCGGTGGTGATCGACTGGCCGGAAGTGGCGGTCGTCGAGGTGGATGCCGGCGGCGATATGCTGTACGCCGGGTCGACGGTGCGCTTCGGCGCGGTCGCCCGCCACGCCGACGGCTCGCCGCGCACGGGCGCGGAGGTCGCGTGGTCGGTCTCCGACCCGGAGGTCGCCGCCGTCGACGCCTTCGGCAACGTCACCGCCCACGGGACCGGTCCCGTCACCGTGACCGCCATGGTGGAAGGGGTGAGGGGTTCGGTCGAGCAGACCGTGGAGGCTTTCCCGGCCACGTCCCTCCAGCTCACCGGAGGCGGGGGCGACCTCCTCACCGGCGACGTGGTGGAGTTCAGCGCAGCCGTGCTGGACGAGGCGGGCAACGAGGTGCCGGGCGCGCCGGTCACCTGGTCGCTGGCGTACATGCCCGACGACAGCATCGTGGCGCCCGCGGGACCGGGGCAGGTCGACGACGGCCGCTTCGTGGCCGACTGGCCGGGGCTCTACACCGTGGTCGCGACAACCGGCAACCTGTCGGCGCGCGAGTCGGTGCGTGTGAGCCGGCGCGGCGCGGTGCAGGAGCTGGAGATCGTGGGGCAGGGACGCGAGTCGCGCGTCTTCACCACCGACCTGTGGATCTGGGAGGGCGTCGACGGGCGCGACTACGCCCTCACGGGCTCGAAGATGGGCAACGGGGTCAGCTTCGTTTGGGACATCACCGACCCCGCCAACATCGTCAAGACCGACTCCATCCAGGTCGACGCGCGCACCACCAACGACGTGAAGGCGTCGCCCGACGGCCGCTACGGCGTCATTTCGCGCGAAGGCGCCTCCAACCGCCGCAACGGGGTGGTGATCCTGGACCTGGCCAACCCGGCCCATCCGACCATCGCCTCCACCTGGGACGAGGGCGTCACCGGCGGTGTTCACAACATGTTCGCCACCAACGAGCACCTCTTCGTTCTCTCGGCCGGCGACAAGTACGTCATTCTCGACATGGCCGACATCTACAACCCCCGCTACGCGGGCGAATACGACCACCCGGACAGCCGGGTCCACGATGTGTGGGTCCATGACGGCATGGCCTACTCCGCGGAATGGGAAAACGGCATCGTCGTGGTCGACGTGGGCAACGGGCGCTGGGGCGGCTCGCCCGAGAACCCGGTCTTCGTGACCAACATCCCGCTTCCCTCGGGTCAGACGCACGCGATATTCCCGTACCTGCAGGAATCGACCGGAAAGTTCTATCTCATCGCCGGCGACGAGATCGTCGGCCGTGAAGGGCTCGCGTGGGCAGGCACCGGCCCGGACCACAGGATTCAGTACGATCCGGAGACCGGGCGGGGTGGATACCCGCGCGCCACGACGGGCTACATTCAGATCGTGGACTTCACCGACCCCGAGTCCCCAGAGATGGTGGCCCGCTACGAGGTTTCGGAGTACGGCACCCACAACATGTGGGTCGAGGACGACATCCTCTACGAAGCCTACTACGAGGGCGGCCTGAGGATGGTGGACATCTCCGGGGATCTGGCTGGGAACCTCTATACCCAGGGACGCGAGATCGCGGTCTTCAAGGCCCACGACCCTCTCGGGTACATCCCCAACGCGCCGGCGGCCTGGGGCGTCATGCCGTGGAAGGGCAACGTCTTCTTCGCAGACATCAACTCCGGGCTCTGGTCCGTGAAGATCCTGCCCAAGGACCGCCCGGTCAGCTGAATCGACCGGGCCTCGGCGGCCTCATCCCTACGTCCGCACGCGCGCCATGAGCACGGTGCCCGCGACGAGGAAGGCGGCGTTGGGGGTCCACGCAGCTATCAGCGGCGACAGGACCCCCGCGCCCGCCGCGGCGCCCAGGACCCGGAAGAGGATCAGGTAGAGGGTGATCGAGGCGATCGACACCCCGGCGCCGTAGGCGGCGCCTCCGCGCTGGGACGAGGTTCCGAGAGGCAGGCCGAAGAGGACCATGACGAAGGTGGCGACCGCGAGCGCCGCGCGTTGTTCGCGCTCGACCCGGTACTCGGAGGCGTCACCCCCGCTCCGTTCGATGATCCCGGTCAGGCGCTCGATCTCCGCGTTGGTCATCTGGTCCGCGGCACGGGGCCGCTCCAGCAATTCCTCCGGATACTCGCTGAAGCCGCGCGTCTTCATGTTCTCAAAGCGATAGGTCTGCTCGCGGGCGTCGGGGAGCAGGCGCCTGAGGTAGCCGTCGCTGAAGGTCCAGCCCGACTCTTCGTTGAAGTATGCCCGGTCCGCGACCGCGTGCAGGGAGGGGCCCAGGATCCCGTCGTCCTCGCTTGACTCGTGCTCGAACACCACGTCCTGGAGCTCGCGCGCCATCACGGTCAGGCGTCGTACCGAGAGGGTGTGCCCGTCCTCGGTCTGGTAGACGAAGTTGACGCGCCAGTCGCGGCTGAAGTCGCGCTCTTCGAGGATGTCGACGGCGGCTCGATTGGCGCGCGGCACGATGTCGCTGAGGTAGAGCGCCGCGCCGGAAAGCCCCACGCCCAGAACCAGCGCGGGCACCGCCAGACGATAGAAGGAGACGCCTCCGGCCTTGGCGGCCACGATCTCCCGGTGCACCGTCATGGCGTGGATGGTGAAGACCGCAGCGATCAGCGTCGCCATCGGAAACGCCCAGAACACGAACTGGAGAATCTGGAACCCGTACGCCGTCAGGACATCGGCCATGGAGAGCCCGCGGTCGAGGTACTCGTCGATGTTCTCGGTGAGGTCCCCCACGACGAACAGCAGTGGCACGGCGGCCACGAAGGCCAGGAAGATCCTCAGGAAGCTGGTCGTTACGAGCCGGTCGAGGAGCCTCATGCGTCTACGCTCCCGGGTGCTGGTGGTCCGCGGGCACGGGCTCGACACTGGCGGGCATGGGCTCGGTACTGGCGGGCACGGGCTCGGTACTCGCGGGCACGGGCACGGGCTCGGTTGTACTGGCGGGCATGGGCTCGACACTCGCGGCGGCGGGTTCCACGCTTCCGGGTGACGCGTCCCCGCCAACCCGCCTCGGGGACCTGATCTGGTTCATCATCAGCTGCCAAAGACTTCCCTGGCCCGAGTCGCGCGGCGCGGACACGGCGCGGCCCATGCGCGCCGCCAGCCAGACGCCGGCGGCCAGAAAGATGAAGTTGGCGATCCACATCGCCACGTTTGGCTCCATGTAGCCGCGGTCGGCGAGCGACTCGCCCCCGATGAGGGTCGTCCAGTAGATGGCGAAGATGGTTCCCGACAGGACGATCACCGTGCCCAGCCCACCCCGGGGGAACCGGATCGCCAGCGGAGCCCCCACCAGCACGAAAACGAAGCACGCGGTGGCGATCGCCCACTTCTTGTGGAACTCCACCCGGAAGCGGTTCTCGTTGAGGAGCAGCCCCTGCTCGCGCACGGCGTTGGTGCGCAGGTTGGCGGTGACCGCCTCCGTGACCTGGTCCGGGGGCGTCAGCCCCAGATCGCCGATGATGCGGAACTGGGTCTCGATGGCCCCGGGTGGCAGCAGATCGTCGATCTCCTCCCCTTCCACCGGTTCGAGTGCGAGAGCTTCGCGCACGGCGCCACGCGAGCGGGCCAGGCTGATGCGTCGAACTTCGCCCAGCTCCTCGCGCGCCTTGCGCACCTCCGCCGCCAGCATGGCGGTCGACATCTCCCGGTCGCCGCGCTGGTCGCTGTTGCTGCGTTCCAGCACGTCGGCGACCCCGCGCATGGGGATGATCTGACGGGCAAAGGCCAGCTGCCGGAAGCCCTCCGGCCGCATGTCGCTGACCTCGTACGCGGTGCCGTCGAACAGGGTCAGGAAGAGGTCGGTACCGCCTTCGTCGAACGCCATCGTGCCCCGGGTGGCATAGATGGTGCGATACTGGTCGTATTCGCTAACGTCGAAGATGGTGACATCCTCGAGTTCATTCGTAATCGGGTCGATCGCATGTGCCTGCAGGAAGTAACGCGTGGCGCCGTTCACCGCGCGAATCTCGTTGATCACCTGCTCCCTAAGTCGAAACGTGGGGCTCTTACCCTGAACGTCGACCATCAGGTTCTTGAGGCGATGGTTGGATTCCGGGAGCAGGCGGTCGTGCAGCAGAAACACCAGGGCCGCCGCGAACGTCCCGGCGGCGAGCAGGGGAACGAGGATGCGGGCCGGACGCACGCCGCCCGCCGACATCGCGGTGATCTCGTTCGCCTCGGTCAGGTCCGAGAAGGCGTAGAGCACGGCGACCAGCACCGACATGGGGATGGTGAGCGCCACGGTGTGCGGGAGAGAGAGGAGAAGGAATTCGGCGTAGACCGGCCACGACAGTCCCTTGCCCATCAGTGCGCCCATCCTGAGAGCCACCAGGTTCAGGAAGAAGAGGGCTGTGAGCACGGTGAGCGAAAAGAAGAACGGTGCCACATGCGCCCGTATCAGATAGCGCGTGAGAATGTTCATCCGTAGTCGGTCGCGGGTTGGACGTTGAGCGGGCCTCCCTCAACTCGCACCCTACCCCGGCCGCGCGCCCGTGGTCCCGAGGCCCGGGGGCGGCGCGCCGGCGGGCGAACCCTCCTGGCTCATGCGACCTGCCTCGCGCGGCGGTGGATCCCGGTGGGCTCGCGATTCGTCGCAAGCGGAGCGGTGCTTCTGGCGTGCGCCCTGACGCCCGCCGGGGCCACGGCCTCCATCCTGCCGGCGCCCGCGTCGCCCCAGGCCGCGCCCGAGACCGGCGCGGTACGCTGGCGGGGGCCGTTTCCCCCGCCTCCGCGCCTCGCTTCCTCCCCGCCGCCCACCCCGTTGCTCGTCCCTCTGGGGCTGACGCGCGTACCTCTCCCGTTTTCCATCGCCTTCGATCCTCCTCCGGGGGCCGGCTCGCCGTGGTTCCGGCCGTATGTCCTCGGGGCGCCGGGCCCGGCCCCTTCCTCGCTCCTGCGGCCGGGCGCGCTGCTGGCCACCCGCCTCCTGCGCCCGTCCGCGGAGGAGGCACCCGAGGACCAGGGACCGGTGAGCTTCCTCCCCGAGCTCCCTCCCGAGACCGATGCCGCCGCCCTGCCGGGCGCCGACCTGCTGCAGTTGGGCGACCTGGATGTGCGCATCCGGGGCAGGGGAGAGTTCGGAGGGGACTGGACGCGTTTCCGCCCCTGCGACGCCGGCGTCCGGCTCGGGTGCCAGCCCGGTCTCCTGCCCCGACTCGTTCCCGAGCTTCAGTTCGGCGTCCAGATGGGCGGCACCATCTCGGACCGGATCGTCGTCAACGTCGACTATGATCAGACGCGCGAGTTCTCGGCCACCAACAACATCAACGTCTTCTATGAAGGGCTGGAAGACGAGATTCTGCAGGGGGTCGAGGTCGGAGACGTGACCTTCGGCCTCCCCGAGTCGCGCTTTCTCACGGAAGGTATCCCCGCCGGCAACTTCGGGCTGCGCGCCACCGGCCAGCTGGGCCCGATCGACTTCGAGACCGTGTTCGCGCAGCAGAAAGGCGACCTGTCGTCCCGGGAGTTCCGCCTGGCGGGGGCGGGCACGGACCGCGCATTCGTCCAGGAAGACACCATCGTGGTGGACAACGCCGACTACGTGCGCGGCCAGTTCTTCTTTCTCTCCGACCCGCGCAACCTCTTCGACTATCCGCACATCGACATCCTCGGCGCGGACCCGAGCACCGTGCCCTCCTCCGCCATCCCGGGCGCGGAACCGATTCAGCTCTACCGCTTCGAGAGCGACCCCGTCACCCGCCAGCAGGTGGAGGGCTACATCCAGGCGGATGCATCGGCGACGCTGGGGGGCGACACCGTCACCGAATCGGGATGGTTCCGCTACCTGCAGGCGGGGGTGGACTACTTCGTGCATCCGAGTGGCCTGTGGATCGCGCTCCGAAGCCCCCTGCGCCGCGACGAGATGCTCGCGGTCACCTACGTCACTGCCGCGGGGGACACCATCGGCGACTACAACCCGGAGCGCATTCACAACGAGGGCGGGCGCCCGCGCCTGTCGCTCCTGCGCGCATCCGAGCCCAACCACCAGCCCGGCCGGCCGACGTGGGATCTGGAGATGCACCAGGTCTATCGCGTGTCGGGATCGAACGACGTGGAGATCCCTTCGGTGTCGCTCGAGATCTCGGTGGGCGAGCTGAGCGCGGGAAGGACTTTCACCCGTGGGCTCGGCGGGGAGGACATCACCTACCTGAAGCTGCTCGGGCTGGACGAGGAATCGCCCACGGACGTCGTGGACCGCGCCTTCGTCTACAAGCCGGCGGCCGACGACTTCGAGGAACAGCCCGCGGTCTCGGGCACCTTCATCATCTTCCCGACGTTGCGGCCGTTTGCCCAGCCACCTCCGGTCCCGTCCCTCGGGCTCAGAGCGGAAGAGACGTCGGAGATCCTCGCGGGGGACGCCAATCCGGAGATCTACGACGCGGTGGACCCCTACGAGCGCGAGAACGCGGGGCTCTACTGGCTGACCATCCCCTTCCGAGTGCGGAGCGAAGGCATCGTTTCCTCGTTCTCGCTGGGCGCGCTCGGTATCCGTGACGGCAGCGAACGCCTCTTCTTCGGCGACCGGGCCCTGGACGCGAGCACCGACTACATCATCGACTACGACATGGGGCAGGTCACGCTGCTCAACGCTGAAGACCTCTTCGCCACCGATCCGGCCGCCGATCTGCGCGCCACCTGGGAGCAGCAGGCGCTCTTCCAGATCGCCCCGACCTCGGTCTTCGGCATGAACGCCAGCTATGCCCTGGGCGAGGTGGGCGAACTCAATTTCCTGGGCCTCTATCAGCGCGAGAAGGGACTCGTGCGCCGGCCTCAACTGGGGGTGGAGCCGGCCTCGATTCTCCTCGGGGGGATCAACGGCCGCATGCAGATGGAGCTGCCGGCGCTGGACCGGGCGCTGGACCGGGTGCCGGGGCTCACGCACTCCGGCCTCTCGCGGCTGAGCGTCAACGGGGAGATGGCGATGTCCCTTCCGAGCCCGAATATCGCGGGAGACGTCTATCTCCACGACTTCGACTCCTCGAACGAACTGCCGCTCGGCAGCCTGAGCACGGGTTGGCGCCTTGGGAGCGCGCCCCTGTTCCGGGACGGGGCGTTGCAGGCTCTCCCGCCGGCGCTCGGGCCGAGCGACATCGCATCCCTCCAGTGGCAGCACACCTGGATCACCGAGGGCGCGAGTGGGGACAGCACCGGGGTCTTCGAGGGGTTTCTGCCCCGCAACGATATCGATCGGCAGATCAACGTGGCGGGCAACGAGATCCGTGAGCCCGGGCTCCTTGTCACCTTCGGCATCAGCGAGAGCGGTGCCGGGGGACGCTTCGACCGCAGGCGATGGCGCTCGATGACCGCCAACCTGTCAAGCACCGGGCTCGATCTGACGCGCACCGAGTTCCTCGACATGTACATCGCCGGAGGCGAGGCTCTCACCTTCATCTTCGACCTGGGCACGGTGAGCGAGGACGCGCTCTTCGTGGACGAGAACGGGCTGGCAAACGGTACCCGCGAAGGTGGAGGCTCGTGGGGCCTGGGCGCGCTCGACCAGGAGGCCGATCCGCGCGAGGGTGAAATCTGGAGCGACGAGCTCGACCGGCGCGGGCTGTGGGATGAGGCGTGTGTCGCGACGCGCGCGGTGGTGTACCGAATCGGCGACCCCAGGGTGAACTGCACCCGTGGCAACGGGCGGCCGGATTCCGAGGATCTGGACGGGGACGGCAACCTGGACACCGACGAGCGTTACATGCGCTACGTGGTGGAGCTCGACGGATCCTCCCCCTACCTGGTGCGCGACACCACCGAGACCGGAACCCTCTTCCGTCTCTACCGGATTCCCCTGCGCGGACCGCAGGCGGTCAACCCGGGGGGCGTGTTCACCGACGGTGACTTCCGCGCGGTCAAGCACCTGCGCCTGTCGATGACCGGGAACGCGGAGGCGGCAGCCGTGCTGGCGCGCATGCGTCTGGTGGGCTCGCGCTGGGTGAAGCGCGCGGGGGAAGGCGTGCTCACGGGGATTGCCGGAGACCAGCCGGGGACGGGCGGCACGATCGAGGTCAGCCCGGTGGGTGCGGTGGAGGTGGGTGCCGCCTACGTGCCGCCGCCGGGGGTGGTCGAGCAGCTGGACGATCCCACCCTCGCGCTGGGGGCCCAGGGCGTGGAGTTCAGCGAAAAGGCGCTCGGCATCCGATACCTGGGACTGCCCCCGGGGGAGAGGGTGGAGGTGTATCATCGCTTTCCGCAGCGTCCGAGAAACTTCCTCACATACCGGCAGGCGCGCATCTGGGCGCTGGCGCGCCGGGGCGACTGGGGGATCGACCGTCCCTCCTGGTTCTTTCTGAAGGTCGGGAGCGACGAGGACAACTTCTATCTGTACCGGACCCGGCTGGAGCCGGCGGTGGACCCCGACGGGGTTCAGGCCCAGGACTGGCTGCCGGAACTCCTGGTGGACTTCGACCGCTGGCTCGAGCTGCGGAGCGAGGCGGAGCAGAGGCTGATCGAGGCACCGCCGCTGGCCGGAGCCGACGCGCTGGCGGTGTGGAGCGCCGACTCGACCTACGCCGTGGTGCTGCAGGACCGCGCGCGCGCCCCCAACCTGTCGCAGGTGCGTGAGCTCTCCCTGGGGGTCTGGAACGAGGGGGAGTTCACCGACGACGGCGAGGTGTGGATCAACGATTTTCGCCTTTCGAACGCGGTCACGGACCAGGGGCTCGCCAGCCATCTGAACGTGGACCTGAACGCCTCCGACTTCATGACCACGCGTGTCTCGGTCTCCGGCCGTGGCGCCTTCTTCCGGCAGCTGGAAGGCGACCCCAGCTACCAGCGCGACCAGAACTGGACGGCGAACTCGACGCTGCAACTGAGTCGTTTCACGCCCGCCTCCTGGGGGATCGAGCTCCCGCTTACCGTGTCGCATACCAGCTCCGGACAGGATCCCACCTTTCTGGTTCGGAGCGACATCCGCGCGGACCGGCTCCAGGGACTGCGCAAGGTCGCCTTCGACCGAACCCGGGTCGGCGTGGCCTTCCGAAAACGCACGCCCTCCGGCAACCCGTGGGCGGCGATCTTCCTCGACGGCCTGAACGCGCGCGCGGGATACTCGTCCGCGCAGTCCGCGACCGCGACCTCCGAGTCGGCCTCGCGGGTGCTTGACGCTCGCGTGGGCTACGACCGGGCGGTGGAGCCGCGCACCCTTCCGGTGGTTCCGGGCTTTCTCGGAGGACTGGTGCGTCTCCTGCTTCCCGAATCGCTGGAGGAGCGGGTGCTGGCGAGCCGCCTGCGCTGGAGCCCGGAGCGGATCGGCTTCGGAGCCTCCTACGCCAACCAGCGCAACCAGACCCTGCGCTTCGAGCAGATCCTGCGGTTGCCCGGCGACACCGCCGCAACCCGCACCCGTTCGCCCCGCGAGGGCCTGGACACCGACGCCCGCGTCATCTTCCGCCCCTTTCAGTCGGTGACCGCCACCACCGATTTCACCTCCAGCCGGGATCTGCTTGCCCCCGAGCTCGCGGTTCGGGATCCGGCCGTGAGGCCGCTGCTGGCCAGGGAGCGGTCGTATCTGGGGAGCGTGGATCTGGGCTGGGAGACCAACCGCCGGCTGCGCACCAACATGCGCTGGGCGCCCCGGCCCGCCGACTGGCTGCTGTGGACCGTGACGTGGACCACGACCTACAGCTCCGACCGCAACGCCACTCTCGTGCGCCGCATGGTGGTGGAGGCGGACACCCTGCGCGACCTGCAGCGCAACGTGGGCGGACAACGCAGCACCAGCGCCTCTCTCACCCTCGATCCGGGGACGCTCGCCCGGGGCGGACCCCCCAGGCCGGGCGCCACCGATGCCCCTCCACAGGGGATGATGCGCAGCCTGGTGGGCGCACTCTCGCCCTTCACGGTCAACTGGCAGGACGGCCTCACCTCCCGCTTCAACCGGGAAGTGCTGGATCCGGACGTGTGGTATCAGTTCGGCCTGAGCGACCTGGAGGGGTTCCGGGTCGTGGACGGGATGACCGCCGCGACCCTTGTGGACCGGAACAGCTGGGCGATGGGCTCCGGACTCACGCTCCTGCCCGGGGTCAGCCTGAACGCGGACTATTCGGTCACCGATATCGCCACCTTCGACACGCGCAGCGACCGCTCATCACACACCAGGAGCTGGCCGAACATCGTCCTGCGGGCGGCCTCGGTGCCTTTGCCCTCCTTCGTTCAGCCCGCTGTGAACCGCCTCACTCTGAACTCCGGATACCGCGTCGACACCCGCCGTCTCGCCTTTGGCACGGGGACTCAGCAGCAGCGGCTCCAGGAGGACGCGACCGTCCCGCTCGACGTTTCGGTGCGCTGGGGAGGCGGCTTTTCGACCAGCTACCGCACCACCATGACGCGGGGCGAGGGCACCGATCCGACCGGCGACACGCGCCGGCGCCGCACGACCCACGTGTTCACCATGGGCGGGAGCTTTACGCCTCCCGGGCAACTGGGGGCGCGGCTGGCGCGGCCGGTCCAGGCGTCGCTGCGCTACAACCGAGCCGGTCAGAGCGACTGCCGCATTACCTCGGGCAAGGAAGAGTGCGTGCCTTTCGTGGACCAGCACAACAGCACCTTCAACCTTACGCTGGACACTGTTGTCGACGAGCTGCAGGTCGGATTTCAGGCCAGCTACACCGACCGGCAGTCGGACATCGGCCAGCGCCTTGGCTCCACCCAGTTCCAGATCGGTTTCTGGGGCCAGTTCGTCTACAACGCGGGAGCCTTCGCCGGACTGCCCTGAGGAGGCCCGGCCGGGGTTGGGCCGCGTCCGGGACACGGACGCGGTCGCCGCCGCCGCCGATGCGTAGTGCCCGGTGGCACGACGCCCCAAACTGCCATTCCCTCGCCCACCGGGTCGCGTGATCGTCCATGCATGACAGGCGACGAATCACGCACTCTGGCGATCACGGCCGGCGTTCTCTTCCTGGCAGGTGCCGTGCGAGCGGGGTTGGAGGCGGTCCGGCCTCCCTTGGCCGTCCAGGCCGACACCGTGTCGGTGCAGGCCCTGGCCGCCGACTCGCGGGAAATGCTCGACGAAGAGGAGCGCCGCTCCGCCCCTCTGGCGCCCGGCGAGCGCATCGACCCCAACACGGCGACCGAAGAGGATCTCGACCGGTTGCCGGGCATCGGTCCGGCGGCGGCCCGCGCGATCGTGGAATCGCGGACGGCGGATGGTCCGTTCGCGGATGCCAGGGCGCTTACGCGGGTGCGCGGGATCGGGCCGGCAACGGTCGAGCGTCTGGCGCAGCACCTTGCGCTGGCGGCGAGTGGCGGGGGACGGCGCGCGCGGCGGCCGGCCGGCTCGACTGGCGCCACGGGGGTTCGGCGCACCGCTTCTTCCGCGCTGCCGCCGGGCGGGAGTCCCATCGACCTGAACCGGGCTACGGCCGAGCAGCTGGATGAGGTCCGGGGCATCGGCCCCGCGCTCGCAGCGAGGATCCTCGCTCGGCGCGCCGAAGTGGGCGGCTTCCGCCGGGTGGAAGATCTTCTCGAGGTGCGTGGCATCGGTCCGGCGATGCTGGAAACCGCGCGCCGAAGCTTCTTCGTGCGCAGATGAACCTGACAGGGGAGAGTCGATGACCCGGGAGAGCGTCCGTGCTTCCAGCGAAACGGGGGGTTCCGGATACCCGAGTCTTCGGGCTCTGCTCGAGGAGATGGTGGAGAGGGACGCTTCCGACCTTCACATCACGACCGGGATTCCCCCCAGGCTGCGTATTGACGGCGAACTCGGCGACGCGCGCGAGGGACGTCCGCTTGCTCCCGGCGAAGCGAGGGAACTGGTGCATTCGGTGCTGACCGCGGCCCGGAAGGACGAGCTCTCGACGGGACGCGAGATCGACTTCGCCTTCGATCTGCCTGGGCTCGCGCGCTTTCGGTGCAGTTGCTTTCGGCAGCGGGGACACCGGGCGATGGTCCTGCGCAGAATCCCCCACGGGATACCCGCGCTCGAGGATCTGCGACTGCCGCGGGCGGTGAGTCTGCTGACCGAGCGGCCGCGCGGTCTGGTGCTGGTGACGGGGCCCACCGGCTCGGGAAAATCCACGACGCTGGCCGCCGTGCTCAACCGGGTGAACGAAACCCGCAGGGGACACATCCTCACCATCGAAGACCCCGTGGAGTTCGTCCACCCGTCCCGCCGCTGCATCGTCAACCAGCGGGAAGTGGGCGCGGACACGTGGAGCTTCGCGGCCGCCCTCCGATCGGCGACCCGTCAGGATCCGGATGTGATCCTCATCGGCGAGATGCGGGATCCCGAGACCATCTCCGCCGCACTGACCATCGCCGAGACCGGGCATCTCGTGCTCGCCACCCTTCATACCAATTCGGCGGCCGCCTCCGTCCATCGCATCATCGATGTCTTCGAGTCGCGGCAACAGGCTCAGGTGCGTGCGCAACTGGCGCTGGTGCTGGAGGGCGTGGTCACGCAGAATCTCCTCCCCCGGGAGCAGGGGCGAGGAAGGGTCGCGGCGTGCGAGGTCCTCGTCTGTACGTCGGCGGTGCGTGCCGCCATCCGCGACCGGAAAGTCCACCAGATCCCGTCGATGATGCAGACGGGAAGAAAGCACGGCATGCAGACCATGAACGATGGTCTGCGGCAACTGTGCATGCGGGGAGAGATCTCGACCGAGGCTGCGCTCAGGTGTTCGCCGGACCCCGCGGAGTTGCTTCGGTCGCTCGGCGGCCCCGACGCCCGGTAGTTCGGCGAGGCGCTCATGGTCCGCTCGGTATACCGTTTGCGCAGGCCCCCGCCCGCCCGGGGATGGCGCGGGTGGATTCGGGAGAAGCTTGGAGGTCGCGTGCCGATGCGCGACGTGGTGGTGTTCGCGCGCCAGTTCGCGACCATGATCCAGTCGGGCCTGCCCCTCGTAGCGAGCCTGAGGGTGCTTGCGGAACAGACCGGCCACCGGAAGCTGGTTGCGGTGGTGGGCGAAGTGCGCCACGACATCGAGTCCGGACGCACTCTTGCGGGAGCGCTGCGCGGGCATCCGGCCGTATTCAATCAGCTGTTCGTGAGCATGGTGTCGGCGGGGGAGGCGGGGGGTGTGCTGGACACGGTGCTGGCGCGCCTGGCGGACTCTCTCGAGAAGACCGAAAGCCTGGTGCGCAAGGTGCGCGGCGCCCTGGTCTACCCGGCGGTGGTCCTGGTGGTGTCCGCGCTCGCCGTGCTCGTGCTGCTCGAGTTCGTGATTCCCACCTTCCAGGAGATGTTCGCGGCGGCGGAAATCCCCTTGCCGCTGCCGACTCGGATCGTGATCGGCGTCTCCGAAGGATTGCGGGCCTACTGGTGGTTGCCTGTCCTCTCCACCGTCGGCGCGTGGCTGGGTATGCGGCGCGTCCGCTCCACCCCGACGGGCCGACTGGTATGGGACCGGGCGGTGCTCGCTCTCCCGATCGTCGGCAAGATGCATCTGAAGATGATGGTGGCCCGCTTTGCCCGTACGCTGGGGACCCTGGTGGGCTCGGGGGTGGCGATTCTGGAGGCGCTGGAGATCACGGCCGCGGGCACGGGCAACCGCGTCGTCCACGACGCCGTGATGAGTGCGCGGATGTCGATCGCGGGGGGCGAGACCATCGCCGAACCCCTCCGGGAGTCGGGGGTGTTCCCTCCGATGGTGGTGCAGATGATCCATGTGGGCGAGCAGACCGGCGGCCTGGACGAGATGCTGGCGAAGATCGCCGACTTCTACGACGATGAGGTCGGACGCGCGGTGGAGGGGCTGCTGGCGGGCTTCGAGCCCGTGATGGTCACTCTCCTGGGCATCGTGGTCGGAGGCATGATCGTGTCCATGTATCTTCCGATCTTCGACATGATCAACGTCGTACGCTAACGAAGGAGCGAGTGGAGAGCTCAAGGCAGGAAGAACGATCGCGAGCCTCGTGGGGCGGGCGGCTCCTACTCGCCCTTCTGTCGCGGATTCCGCGCGCCGTGGCCAGCCGCGGCTTCGGTCGACTGGCCGACGTGCCCGTGCCGCGCTGGCTGCGGGCACCGCTCATCGGGGGGTTCGCGCGCCTGGTGGGTGCCCGGCCCGGCGAAGCCGAGCGGCCGCCGGGCCAATACCGCAGCCTCAACGCGTTCTTCGTCCGCCGCCTGGCGCCCGGGGTTCGCCGGTGGCCTCCGGACGCGTCCGTGCTGGCGTCACCGGTGGATGGCATGCTCACCCGGATCGGCGCCATCGAGGAGGGACGCCTGGTTCAGGCCAAGGGACGACGCTATTCCGCCGCCGCCCTCCTTGCGAGCGAAGAGGCCGCGGCCCGCTTCCACGGCGGGCTGTATGCCACCATCTACCTAGCGCCCCGGCACTACCACCGCATTCACGCCCCCCTCGCGGGCCGGCTCCGCGCGGCGTCGTACGTGCCGGGCGGGCTCTTCCCGGTCAACGCGGCGGCGGTCGCCGAGATCCCGGATCTGCTCGCCAGCAACGAGCGCATCGTCTGCTCCTTCGCGGGCGACGCCGGGCGGGTCGCGCTGGTGGCGGTGGGGGCGTACAACGTGGGACGCATCTCCACCGCGTTCGACCCGGGGTGGGGTGGGGGAGAGGGTGGCTGGGTCACCAACCGCCGTCCCCGTGCCGCGCGCCGAAGGGACTATCGGCCCCCCGCTCCAGGTTGCACGCGGCCAGGAGGTCATGGCCTTTCACCTGGGATCCTGCGTGATCGTGCTGCTGGAGCCCGGGTCGTACGAATGGATCCCCGGGCTGGCGCCGGGGAGGGAGGTCCGCCTCGGGGAGGCGCTCGCCCGACCCGTCCGCTGACCTGGCTCCGACGGGCGCCTGCGTGAACTCCGGCGCGCGTGCCGTCCGCGCCGCCGGGCGGTTTTTGGTCCGAGGCCCCACCGCCGGGCGCGCGCGCGCTTCAACCCTCCCCTCTGCTCGTTCCCGGTGCCGGCCAGTGTTGACCACGGTCGGTTTGCGGGGCATCCTTTCCGATTCCGACACCCGATCCGCCCCGCATGCGAGGAGCCTCCGTGGAACTCTTTCAGACACTATCGGACCTTGGGAACCGTTACATCGTCGAACTCGGCATCTCCGTCGGAGACGAGACGGTTCCCTTCATGGTCATTCTGCTGCTGGGAGCCGGCGTCTTCCTCACCGTCCGCCTGGGCTTCGTCCAGTTGCGCAGGCTGGGTCACGGATTCGCCGTCACGTCGGGGAAGTACGACGACCCGGACGAGCCGGGCGACGTCACGCACTTCCAGGCGCTCACCACCGCGCTCTCGGCGACCGTGGGTATCGGCAACATCGCCGGGGTTGCGATCGCCATCCATTGGGGAGGTCCGGGCGCGCTCTTCTGGATGTGGGTCACGGCGGCTCTCGGGATGGCCACCAAGTTCACCGAGGTGACCCTCGCCCAGAAGTACCGGGAGGTCGAAGCGCCCGACCACGATGCCCATCGCTGGGAAGGGACGGTCAGCGGCGGCCCCATGTACTACATCGAGCGCGGGCTGGGAGCACGCTGGAAATGGATGGCCGTCTTCTTCGCCATCATGCTGGGGCTCACCGCCTTCCTCACCGGCAACGCGATTCAGGCCAATACGGTCTCCGATTCGATGCGCACCATCTTCGGGATTCCGGTTGCCGTGAGCGGCCTGGTGACCTCGGGCGTGGTTGCCCTGGTCATCCTGGGAGGGATCACCCGCATCGGGAGGGTCACCGGAATCCTGGCGCCCCTCATGGCCGCGATCTACTGCCTTGGCGCCCTGATCATCCTGCTCTTCAACGCGGCCGACATCATCCCCGCCCTCGGGCTCATCTTCCGCGAAGCCTTCAACCCCACTGCGGGGGTGGCCGGAACCGGCGTAGGGGCGTTCCTCGTGACGCTCATGTGGGGGGTTCGGCGTGGCCTCTTCTCGAACGAGGCCGGGCAGGGCTCCGCGCCCATCGCCCACGCGGCGGCCAAGACCGATGAACCGGTGTCGGAGGGCGTGGTCGCGCTGCTCGAGCCCTTCATCGACACGATCGTGATCTGCTCGATGACCGGACTCGTGATCATCACCACGGGCGTCTGGAACGATCGCATCCCGACGGAGATTACCCTTGGCGGCGGCGACCTCGGCTACGTGACCGTAGACGCCATGGGGAACAACGAGTCAGCGGCCGCTCCGGCCGAAATCCGCGTCGAGAACGGAGCTCCCGCGGATCCGGATGGCGTGCATATCGCCTGGCACGACGCCTTCGTCGAGATGGTGTATGTGGACGAGGCGCACACCACCCCGTTCACCGGCACCGTCGTTCCCGCCGAGGGCCTAGCCAGGGGAGACGATGGCCAGAGTCATACGTCCCTCTACGGCGCGGCTGTCGAGAGCGGGGCACCCCTCACGATGGAGGGCTTCCGCCGCGGTTTGAGCGCGTTGGGCGACTGGGGCCACATGATCGTCGTCTTCTCAGTGCTGCTCTTCGCCATATCGACGGCGATCTCATGGAGCTACTACGGCGACCGATGCGCGCACTATCTGCTGGGAGCGGGCGCGGTGCTCCCGTACAAGCTGGTCTTCGTCATCATGCACTTCATCGGCGCGGTACTGCCCCTGACCGTGATCTGGAACCTGGGCGATATTTTCCTCGCGATCGTCATCGTGCCCAACCTGATCGCGCTGATCATGCTCGCTCCAAAGGTGGCCGGAGAGGCCAACAGCTACTTCACCAGAAAGCCTTGGATGAAGTAGCAAGTATCCTCATATGAAACGGGATGGCATGCGTCGCTTGAAGTAACATGTGAAATCCATCAGGGCGTCAGGGTGCGCCCCGG
The DNA here is from genome assembly GCA_965232315.1 of Longimicrobiales bacterium. Classification (GTDB taxonomy): domain Bacteria; phylum Gemmatimonadota; class Gemmatimonadetes; order Longimicrobiales; family Gaopeijiaceae; genus BD2-11. The sequence continues at coordinate 67,654 of CBDDPN010000016.1, forward strand.
ATTGAGAGCGCCATCGCCGAAACGGTTCCTGGCGAGATCCATGACCCGGGAGAGGCGCCGCGCTCGTTCCGGGTCCGGTCCGTCGGCCTCGGGGAAGAGTGCGAGTTGCGCGCCCTCCGCCTCGCCCGAGAATCCGCTGGCGGCGAGGCCCAGGAGGCGGGCGGGGGTGCGCCGCCGGGTCCGTAGTTCGGCCAGAAGCTCGCGCGCCACTCCGAGAATCGCCTGATCCGACTCCACGGGCCCGGAGAGGGTTCGGCTGCACTGGCGGGTCGAGAAGTCGCGGTCCCGGATCTTCACGGTAATGGTGCGTGCGTTCAAACCCAGCTGGCGGACGCGCCGCGCGACCGAGTTCACCTGCTTCGAGAGCACGGCATCCAGCTCGTCATCGTCGTCGATGTCGCGCGCGAAGGTGCGCTCCACGCTCAAGGACTTGCGCTCCCGCGGGGAGAAGGCACCCTCGCTGTCCAGACCCCGTACCCGGTCGTGCAGCCACCGGGCGCGCCGGGCTCCGAACCAGCGCTCGAGCCACTCCGGCTGGACCTGCAGCACGTCTCTCACCGACCGAAGAGATCGGCGCTGGAGTTCTTCGAGAAAGGCGGGGCCGACCCCGGGAATGTCCCTGAGGTCGAATTGGCGCATGAACCCGGCCTCCGCGCCGGCGGGCACAACATGCACCCCCGCGGGTTTGGCGACCCCGGTGGCGAGCTTGGCGATAATGCGCCGCGTCCCGCCTCCCGCCGAGACGGAAATACCGGTACGCTCGAGCACCGCCTCGCGAATCCTGCGCGCGGTGTCCTCGAAGGCCTCGCCGGCCAGCATTCGCTCTGTTCCCGACAGATCCAGGTAGAATTCGTCGATCGAAGCCGGCCGCACCACGGGCGACATCTCCTCCAGCACCTGCCGGACTTCCCGACTGCGCCGCACGCACGCCGCCCGGGCCACGGGTACCACGACAGCATCGGGACACAGACGCAGGGCCTGCGCTGTGGGCATCGCCGAGCGGACCCCGTGCTCGCGGGCCTCGTAGGAAGCCGACGCGACCACGCCCCGGCCTTCCGGCGTCCCTCCCACGATGAGCAGCCGATGCCGACCCGCGCCCTCGGGATCCTCGAGGCGCGCCACCTGCACGAAGAAGCTGTCGCAATCGACCAGAAGGATGCGGGGCGGGCTCGTGTTCAGCTTCCAAATCCTCCTGGCACGGGCAGTGGAACTCCGGGGCTCTTGCCTGTAAGATACGAAGCCGACGCCCCGGCATACCAAGTCCCGCCCCGTCGACGCGGCCGGGAGAACGTCCCCTTCAGCCAGCGGAGCACATGACCATGGCCTTTCCTCACTCCCTGCCGGACCTCGATTACGACTACGACGCGCTCGAGCCGCACATCGACGCGCGCACGATGGAGATACACCATTCGAAGCACCACGCGGCCTACACCGCCAACCTCAACGCAGCTCTCGAGTCGCACCCTGGGCTCCAGGGGCGCAGCGTCGAGAATCTGCTGGGCAACATGGATGACGTTCCCGAGGCCATTCGCGGGGCCGTGCGCAACAACGGCGGCGGATACGTAAACCATACCTTCTTCTGGCGCCTGATGACCCCCGGCGGAGCCGACGCCCCCAGCGGGGAACTGGCCGTTGCCATCGACGCCGCCTTCGGTTCCGTCGACGGTTTGCGAGATCAGCTCAAGACCGCCGGCATCACCCGCTTCGGCTCCGGCTGGGGCTGGCTGGTGGCGACCGATTCCGGTCTGGTCGTGCGCTCCACCGCGAACCAGGACAGCCCGCTCATGGACGGACAGACCCCGATCCTCGGCGTGGACGTCTGGGAACACGCGTATTATCTGCGCTACCAGAATCGGCGCCCCGACTACCTCTCGGCCTGGTGGAACACGGTCAACTGGGACGTCGTGGCCGCCAATTTCGCCGCCGCCGGGTAGGGCGGCCGGCGGCTGTCCGGATCGCTTGCCGCGACCACAGCCAATCATCCTCGCGAGACCGCCGTTGAGCCAGGCGGGGACGACTTCCTTGCAGCGAAGCGTCGTCTTCCTTGCAGCGAAGCCTCGTTCAGCGCACCCTTGTTCGTCGTAGCAAACCCCTTGCGGAAGGCGGGATTTCGCCGTAAGAATAGAGTTTGCCTGGTGTAAACAAATGAAGCTGGGATGATCGGAACGATGCTCCCCTGTCGCGTTCCGTTCGCCCCTTTCGGCGTAAGCCTGGATCGGGATGCGAGATGATGGGTCGAGACCACGCTCATGGAAGAGTTGGTGTCATCGCGGCGCTCCTGGCCGCCACGGCAATGGGCTTCTCCCCGGCCTCGTCAAGCGCACAGAGCCTGCGGGGGTCGTCCCGCTCGCTCACCGTCCAGAACGTGCAGGCGCGGGCGCACGACTTTACCTATCTGCAGACCCCCGACCATGTGCGTCGTTTCGTGGACCTTGGCTACCTGGTGCCGTTGCGCGGCAACCGCGACTACGACATCGATGATGAGGTCAGCTTCCCGTTCGGCCGCCCACAGGTCCGCACGTTCATCGAGCGTCTGGCGGGTCAGTACCGCCGGGCGTGTGGTGAGGTCCTGGTCGTCACCAGCGTAACGCGTCCACTCAACCGCCAGCCCCGCAACGCCTCCAACCGCTCGGTGCATCCGACCGGCATGGCGGTCGACCTGCGCCGGTCGAACGTGCGCCGCTGCCGCCAGTGGCTGGAAGATGTCCTGCTCTCGCTGGAAGCCAACGGCGTGCTGGAAGCGACCCGTGAATCGCGTCCTCCGCACTACCATATCGCTCTGTTTCCCGCGCCCTACGCCCGCTATGTGGACGGCCTGATGGTTCGAGCCACCCAGGCTTCTGAGACCCGCGTCGCGGCCGCGATGGAATCGCAAACGGCGGCCCCGGCCGTTGCGCCCGAGCAGGGGAGCGGGCAGTACCGAGTGCGCCGCGGCGACGCCCTGTGGGACATCGCAAGGGCTCATCGCACAACGATCACGGCGCTGCGCCAGTCCAACAACCTGAGCGGCAATCGAATCTATCCCGGACAGCTCCTGACCGTCCCGTCGGGCGGGGCGGCGGCACGCACCGCTGTCGGCGGCAACTATCGCGTGCGGTCGGGGGACGCCCTCTGGAAGATCGCCCGTGCGCACGGGACGACGATTGCGGCGATCCAGCAGTCGAACAGCCTGAGCGGGAGCCGTATCTACCCGGGCCAGATTCTTACCATCCCGTCGGGTGGCGGCGCCGCCGCGCAAGCGGCCATGAACGCAAGCTATCGGGTGCAACGGGGCGACTCGCTGTGGGATATCGCGCGCGCGCACCGCACCACGGTTACGGCACTGCGGCAGTCCAACAACCTGCGGGGCAACCGCATCTACCCCGGCCAGGTCCTTACCATCCCCATGCAGCGATAGAGGCTCGACCCATGCTTTGAGACCTGCCACGCGGCAGGCATGGAGGCCTATCAGGGCGCATTGGAACACGGCGTTCGAATCCCGCTTGGAAGAACAACTGTGCTAACAACGGGGAGTATAGGAAGGCAGTTGGCCAGACGTCAGCAGACCGTAGCATCTGGACTCTGTACAATAGCCGTAGCTGCATTCCTCCCAGTTTCGTGTCACCAAACCGAGCCAGAGGAAGCGCTTCCTCTGGCTCGGTTCGCTACCTCCCAAGTTCCTTTGAGCGAGTATGGCAGTCTCGCCTTGGCCAACGAGACGACGGCATGCGTCATCGAATCCTACGATTTCCGAATCTACTGTACTGACGACAATGGCTCGGTAATCGGCTACTTTGGCAGAGAAGGCGAGGGACCAGGTGAGTTTCAGTTGCCATGGCCGATTATACGCGGTCCGAATCAAACCGTTGGGGTAGTCGATGTCAGCGTAGGGCGAATGACGGTGTTCGAGCCGACGGGCAAGATCGTGTCAACCGTACGGCTCCCAAGTTTGTTCAGCGCAGATGCGCCGTTCAACATGACCGTGGCCGGGAGCTATTCAGGTTACGTATCGGGAGTTGGGCAACAATACCGGCAGGCAGAGCTAGATGTTTCCTCGGGAGAGATCATCTGGGAAAGGATCTATCCCGATGATGTGGCGGCCCCGGGATGTGCGAAGTCCGGCAATAGTGAAGGACAGGGTACTGGATTTCCGACGCCTGCAGCTGGTATGATGTTTTTGTCTTGTCGCGGGCAGCTCGTGTTTTTTTCGGACCGTGACACCGATGCTACCACCGTAGTTAGGACTCCGACATACGTTGAAGTACTCCCGACTCAGGAGGAAGTGAATCGCTTTGTTGCGGGACTGACTGCGATTGGGGGAGGTCTTCCCATACCCGAGTCCCGGGTTGATCGATATCGGACGACCCCAAAGCCGTGGTTGCTGCATTACCCTTTCCCCATTTTCGACAATAACCACAGCGTCTGGATTCTAACGGCTCGAGATCGAAATGATTTTTCCTACCTGGACATTTTCTCGGGCACCGAGTACGCGGGGACGGTCCGCGTGCGTGATCGCGCCATGGGCTTCGATGTGTTGGGTTCGACGCTTGCGGTGCTCGTAGACCGCCCGGTGGGTCCAGGTGACCTTGACGGTTCCCCGGACCGGGGCATCGACTGGTACGACATCAGCGGGCTGGAGTTCGGCCTGTCACGTGACCAAGTCACGCCGGTAGTTCCTGCCCCCCCGAGCAGCCCATGGAAGTAGTGGCTGCCCAGGAAGCCGGTTGTACAAACGGCAGGAGCGACGCGATCCAGGCTTCGTTGTGCAAGAGGTGGCCTGAGGCGCGGAGGAAGCCGACGTGTGGGCTCAACAGGCCGAGAGTGCGCCGGATTTGGCCAAGGATGGCGGCAAGTCGGCGTGCGGAGGCGTCCGCGCGAGCTGCGCCTCAAGACCCTGACCCACCCGGCGCTCCTGGTCGTGGACGAGATCGGCTACCTCCCGGTCACCGCAGTGGCGCCATCCTCTTCTTCCACCTCGTCAACCGACGCAAGGGTCCATCGCACCGCTGTCACGGCGTTGCACCAGTCCACAACCTGGGCGGCAATCGAATCTATCCCGGACAACTCCCTACCATCCCGTCGGGTGGCGTCGCCGGCGCGCAAGCGGCCATGAACGCAAGCCATCGGGTGCAACGGGGCGACTCGCTGTGGGATAGCACGCGCGCGCACCGCACCACGGTTACGGCACTGCGGCAGTCCAACAACCTGCGGGGCAACCGCATCTACCCCGGCCAGGTCCTTACCATCCCCATGCAGCGATAGAGGGCGGGTAGCGCCGGACCCTGCGGCGCAGGTCCTCACACTCGACGCAGTCCCAAATTCACGTTCCGTAGTCCCGGGACGCCATCCCCGAAGGAATCCCCCGGCGCCATCTTTCATGGCATGGACAGGGGATTCACACTTTTCGAATGCGTCGTGGTTCTGGCGATCGTCGGCATCGGCGTGGCCCTGGGGCTGCCCGCCCTGCAACAGCAGCGCGATCGGTGGGCTGTCACTCAGGCACGCGAGGCGAGCGCGGCGCTGCTGGCCCGCGCCCGGGTCGAGGCGCTCGGTTCGGGTGGCTCGACGGTCACGATCTCCGAGCCACGCGGCCGCCTCGAGCGAGGCCTCAGAGGGGACCGTTCGGGAGAGCGTCGAACTGCGAGAGCGCTACGGCGTCTACCTTGAGATGTCGGGGCGCGACACCCTCTCGACCATCGAATTCAATGCACTCGGGCTGGGTCGGATGTCCGCCCGAACCCTGCGTTTCGCGCGCGGCCGGACGTCCCGCTCGCTGGTGATTTCCACCTACGGGCGTGTGGCTCGCCGATGAGTCCGTCGACCTGTTCGGGTTCTGGTCTGCGGGCTTCATCGGGATTCACCCTCGTGGAGGCGTTGTTCGCGGTCGTCCTCCTTTCGGCGGGTCTGCTGGGGGTAGCCGCGCTGGTGTCGGTCTCCGCGAAGACCTGGCGGCGAGCAGGGGAGATGACCGCGGCGGCCGCGGCCGCCGCGGAGATCGCCGACTCCTTCCGGATCTTCGGCGTCTCAAGTGGGGGCAGTCGCCGGTACCCATGGGGGACGATGGACTGGGAGGATCCTGTTCCGCTGGGAGGGTCGGCTGTTGCGGGTCGACATCCAGGCGAGCGCGCTCGATTCCGCGAGATTGGAATTGCTGCGCGTCCGAGCGACGTTGCGGGCTCGCTGAGATGGGCGCGCATCGGACACCGGATCTCTCTTCCGGAAGGGGCTCATCGATCGTCGAGGCTCTCACCGCGATGCTCCTCATGGTCGCCGTCGCCGGAGCCGCCTTGCGGACGCTGGCGACCTTCCGTACAACCCTCGCGACCGTGGCCCGGGAAGCGGAGTTGCGGGAAACCACGAGAATTACCCGGCACGCGCTCGGACAGGAATTGAGGGATGGACTGGCTGGCGTGGACTGGGGTGGCGGGCACAGGTGACTCGATCGCGCTGAGAGCGTTCCGGGGCACCGGTGTATCGTGCGCATCGACGCCGGCGTCCGGGTGGGGCGCTACGCTACAGCGGCCTTCGCCGTCCCGATCCCTCCAAGGATTCAGTGCTCGTCCTGGCCGGGGACGGGGTCTGGCGGGTCGTGAAGCTGAGTCCGGGCCCGAGCTCGAGCCAGAGCCTGCGGCCCGGCTGCCTCCGGCGAAGTGTGGGAGCTGGATCCCCCGGTGCCCGGCGCGGTGATCGGGCGCCTCTTCGAACGGGGTAGCTACCACCTTGCGGCGGGAGCATTTCGCTACCGGCCGGGGCGGGGCGGTCGTCAGCCGCTGACGGCTCAGGTGCTTCATACGGAAGCCGAGGGTGTCTCGGGCGTTTCCTCCCTGGGCGCGGGACTCGACGTGCGGCTCGCATTCGAACACGGCCGATCTCCCGGTTTCGTCGATTCGCTACGCGTGTTGGCCACGGGAGGCCTGGCCGTGAGGCCGGGCGCGGAACGGGGATTCGCGATCCCGGTCATGCTCATGGTCCTGATCGCCGCCACCGCCCTGGGTCACCTGATCCACTACCTGGCCTGGCAGGAGTTGGCGGTGGCGGGCGCGGAGCGCGATCTGCTGAGCGCGCGGCTGGCCGCTGAGGGCGGGGGTGACCACAGTGGCCTTCTCGCAGGCGGGAGTACTGGCCGCCCTGGGCGTGGGCGACAGCCTCATGATTGACGACGACCACGACCATCGAGCCACGTACCACGTGGCGGCACGCCGCTTGACCAGCGAGATATATCTCCTCCTGGGGGAAGGGCGGTCAGCGGGTGGCGCGACGCGTGTGCGAGCGGGGCGGTTGACCTGGGCGCTCGATCCCGGCGCCCGACTCTCTGCCTTGCCGGCCGCGGTCTCGTTTGCGACCGACATCCTGGTGACGGACTCGGCTGCGATCGTCAGCGACGGCGTCGCGACCCTGCCGCTGGCCTGGCGTCCGGCGGATTGCGCGCCGCACCTGCCCGTGGCGCAGTCCATCTTCCCGGGTGGATGGGGTGGCGGCGAGCGCGCGCTGGGTACCCGCCGCGGCAGCACTCGAGCCCGCCCGCAGACGGCGCTTGCCGGTCGACCGGAATCCACCGTTGCTCAACCTGGGGGCTTTGTCGCTAGACGACCTGGTTGAGCTGGCCGATGTAACGACCGGTGTCGCCGGAGGCCATGGGCGCGTTGACATGGATAGCGGGTGTCCCGCGGCGGCGACGGGGAGGTGGGGCACGCCCATGAGTCCCGCAGGACGCTGCGGCACCCATTTTCCCGTCATCGTCGTCGCCGGCTCGCTGGAAGTGATCGGCGGACAGGGCCAGGGAGTGCTCGTGGTCGGCGGGGACGCAAGCTTCTCTGGGGACGCCACCTTCGCCGGACTGGTGTTGGCGGCGGGGGCCGTCCAGCTCTCGGGCGATGCTCGCATCGCGGGATGGATCCGTTCGGGTGACCACGTACACCTGCAGGACCGGGCTCTCGTGGAGGCGTCCGCCTGTGCGGGGCTGCGCGCGCTCAGCCATCCCGGATTGCAGGCGATGCGGGCCATTCCGGCGGGCTCCTGGCTCGGTCCGGTCTAGAGGTCGCCCGATGGGTTGGTTCAGACGCAGGCAGGTGTCCGTCGGCCTCGACATCGGCAGCCGATACGTGAAGGTCGTGCAGGTGAGCCACGCCGGAGACGTTCCCGAAGTCTCGCGCATCGCAATGAGCCCTTTGCCGAATACCCCCGAGGATGTCCCGGACGCCCTTCCGGTGGTGGATGCGGTAGCCGGATTGCTCCGGGACGCCGGACTGAGGGGTCAGGACGGGGTTACCGGGGTCGGTGGCCACGATGTCATCGTCAAGAGGGTCGAGCTCGAGCGAATGGAGCCGTCCGAACTCCGCGAAGTGATTCGCTGGGAAGCCGAACAGCATCTTCCCTTCGATACGGCGGATGTGGAGTTGGACTTCCAGATTCTCACTCCCGGAGATCCCATGGATGTCCTGCTGGTAGCGGCCAAGCGCGACCTGGTGAGGTCCACGGCGGAAGTCGCTGGCGCTGCCGGGCTGGCGGTCCAGGTGATTGACGTGGATGGATTTGCGCTGTACAACGCCCTCGCCCGGAACCACCCCGACGCGACTGAGGGCGTGGTCGTGCTCGCGGATATCGGCTGGCGGACGACCACCATGGTCGTTGTGGAGGAAGGGATTCCGGCCGTCACGCGCGACCTTCCCTTCGGTATTCGATCCCTGCGCAACACCGTCCAGCGGGAGATGGGCCTCAGCCGGCAGGCCGCAGAGGCGAAGGTTCGCGGGCGGGAGACGTCGCCCGACCTGAGGACGGTCATCGAATCCGGCGCGGACGAGATCGCCATGGGGTTGGGAAGGGCTGCGGCCTTCCTCAAGACCCGGCCCGTCGACCTGGGCCCTGGACGCGTCTACCTGAGCGGGGGAGGAGCTCGGATTCCGGGCTTCTCCCAGTCGCTGGGCCGCATCCTCAACGTGGAGACGCTCATCGCCAACCCATTCGAGCAGGTTCCCGTTCGTCCCGACGCGTGCGTTGACGTCAGGCTCGAAGAGGTCGCTCCGATGCTGCAATTGTCGGTGGGTCTGGCTCTGCGTACACCTGCACGGAGCCGCCGGTGATCGAAGTCAACCTGATGCCCCGAAAGGTGACCCGATCGTCCGGCGCGGCACGATCAGCCGCCGATACGTTTCCTTCGAAAGCGGCGTCCCCCTGGCATATTGCGGCATGCGTTCCGGGACTGGCCGGGCTTCTCGGGCTGGCGTTGCTGCATGCCGGGACGCTCGATCAGAAACAGCTCGTCGAAGCCCGCCTCGCCCAGGCGCTGGGCGACTCCACCGAACTCGCCGAGTTGATCTCCGCCTCGGAACGGTTGCGCGCCGGGCGTGATTCCGTCGCGACGCGGATCGGGATCATCCAGGAACTCGACCGAGGGCGCTACGTCTGGCCCCACATCCTCGACGAAGTGGCTGTCGCGGTGCCGGATCATGCGTGGCTGACCCGGGTCGCTCAACGAGGCGAGGCAGACGGCATCCATGTGGAGATAGAGGGCCGCGCGGGGAATACTTTCGCTCTCACGCGCTTCATGAGCCGGCTGGAGGCTTCTCCCCTCCTGACGGCAGCCAGCCTCGTTACCACCGAACAGATCGCCGAAGGCCTGGCGGGCGGTGGCGAGTGGATCCTCAACTCTTTCGTCCTTCAAGTGCGTTACCAGCCCGGCCCGGATTCCCCGGATGAGGAGCAGCTGCCAGACGACATCGACGAAGATGCCGGTCCGCTGGAGACCCAGCCATGATGACTCGCAGACCAGGTCCACGCGCCACCCTGCTGACCGCCGTGTTGCTTGCGATGGCCGCCCTCCTCCTCTACCGCGAGCATCGAAGCGCGGAGCTGCAGGTCCGGAGCATGGAGGACCGGATCGCGCAGCTGGAACGCCGGAATCTGGAGGCGCGACGCCTGGCGTCCGAAGGCGAGGCGCGACTCACTCGGCATCTCGACAACTACGCGGCCCGCATAGCGAGGCTTGAGCGGCTGATCCCCCGGAGTGAGGAAGTACCGGCCCTTCTCGAGTCGCTGGCTGCAGAGGCTCGGCGCTCGGGGCTCGGAGACCCTGTCTTCATTCGCCCGGTAGACGCAGAGCCGAACCCGTTCTACACCAGGCGGAGTTATGAGATGGCGGTGGAGGGCGGGTATCACGAGGTGGCGCGATTCCTGACAGCCATCGCATCACTGCCTCGCATCATCACCCCGATGGAGCTCGAGATGACCGCGCTCCCCGTTCTTGACCCCGAGAGCGATGCGAGAGTCGACGCTCACTTCTGGATCGAGACCTATGTCCGCCCCGCGGCCGGGATCGACCTGCCCATCGCCGACGAACGCCGGGAACCACCGGAAGCTGTCCGATGAGAACGCTCGGCCTGGGGCTCGCCAGCGCTGTCGCTGTGCTGACACCCGGATGGCTGGCTGGGCAGGTTCGGGCGGTTCCGCCCGCCGTCGCAGATGACGCCCGACCCGTCTCCGTCCAAGGAGTCTCTGAGCCTGACGACGTCGAACAGACGCTCGACCGTGAGGCCTTCGTCTACCTGGACGACGGCCGCCGCGACCCGTTTCGCCCTCTGCTCCCGGGGGATTCCGAGGACCCGAGGTTCGAAGAACTGCGCCTGATGGGCCTGGTTCTCGCTCCCGATTCCCGGCAGAGCGTCGCTCTCTTCGGGGTGAGCAGGGGGGAGCCATCCGCGCCGACGAGCGCGCGGCAGCAGACCTTCCGCCTTCGGGAGGGTGCCGTTCTCGGCGACATGACGATCCTGTGGATCGAGCAGGAGCATGTCGTCGTCGAGGTGAGGCGCTTCGGGATGAGGGAGCAGCTCGAGTTGCACTTGCATCGACAACGCGGGAGGGACGAACGATGAGACGGATTCTCACCACGGGGGTGTGCCTCGGGTTGATGTGGTCGAATGCCGCACCGGTCCGTGGCGCCGAATCGGCCTTGGCGCCCGGCTTCGGACGTCACGCCGCTACCGTGTACCGAGTTGTTTCCGACTTCCCCGCGCTGCAGGCTCCGGGGGCGCAGGCTTCCACTGAACCGCGCATCACTGCCACCTTCGTCGCCGCCCCGCTTCGGGACGTGCTCTTCACTTTTTCCGAATTCGCGGGCGTATCCATCGTTCCCGGGTCGGATGTTGCCGGCGTCGTTTCGGCCGACATCCGGGACCAGCCCTGGGATGAGGCTCTGGGCGTCATCCTCGACTCGCAGGGACTCGCCGCGCGAGAGTTGGAAAACGGAATCGTGCGGGTGGACAACATCGAGAATCTGGCCCGACGCGAGGATGTCGAGCCGCTGGAGACGCGAGTGTTCGGCATCAGCTACGCGACGGCGGACGACATCCTGCCGGCCACGCAGTCGCTCCTCAGCGGCCGCGGGACGGCATCTCTGGTGCTGACGAGCAACAGCGTCATCGTAACCGATGTTGCCAGGGTGTTGGCTCAGGTGGAAGGGCTCGTGCAAGAGCTCGATGTCCGGGCTCCGCAGATCACCATTTCCGCCCGGATCATCTTCGTGAATCGAACCGGTCTGGAGGAATTCGGGGTGGCCTACGACCTGCGGGATTCCCGCGGAGAACAGCTGTTTCCCCCGGAAGACGGCGCGGGAGCAACGGAGCCGGTGGAAGAACCGGCAGGCGGCACAACCTCGCCGGAACCGGTCAACGGAGACGTGGTTCTGCTCGGCGGCACCTCGATCTCCGCCCTGGGCAACGCTGGAACCCGGATTTCGAACCCCGCGCTATCGATACTGACATCGCTCGTTCTGGGACGCCACACGCTGCTGGCATTCCTGGAAGCCCTGGAGACGCTGAATCTGTCGCGGACAGAGGCGGCTCCATATATCTCTGTGCTGAACAACCAGACTGCCCGCATTCTGGTCGGCGAACGCACACCGATCCGGGTGCTGGACGCGGGCGGGGGTGGTGGAGCGGGAGTGCAGTCGCCGATCGTTCCGACGGCCGCCGTCGACATTCAGGAAACGGGAATCGTCTTCGAGGTCACCCCGCACGTCACCGAGGGAAGCCACGTGCTACTCGATCTCCACGCGGAACGCTCCTTCGCCGAGTTCACCTCTGCCGCTTCCGACGCCGGCGTCATCTTCCACACGCAGGAAGCCGCATCCCGCGTATTGGTCGAGGACGGCGAAACGGTTGTCATCGGCGGACTGACGGTTACGGAGCAAGTCGAGAGCCGCTCCGGCATCCCCTGGCTGATGAGGCTGCCTCTGCTTGGTGCCCTGTTCCGGGTCGACCGCAGGCAGGAGATCCAGCGGGACCTGGTCATCCTGGTCACGCCGTATATCGAGAAATAGCGCCTGCGGGCGGGGTTCGTGCCCGGGGTGACAGCAGGCGCGAAGGCCTGGTTTCCGAATGACTCCAGGGTCCGGTGCGGGTTGACGCCCGCGAAAGGGTTTGCTATCACTGCCCCGACCCACTCTCCGGGAGACGGACCCACATGAGGCGAATCAGTTTTCGGACGGCAGGCGAGTCCCACGGGCGGGGTCTGCTCGCGATTCTGGAAGGATTTCCGGCCGGGCTTCCCCTGTCGATGGAGCGCGATGTAGATCCGGAGATGAAGCGCCGCATGGCCGGCTACGGTCGCGGTCGCCGCATGCAGATCGAGGCCGACCGCATCGAGTTGATTTCGGGTGTGCGCCTCGGCGAGACGCTGGGCTCGCCGATCGGGATGCTGCTCTGGAACCGCGATTGGAAGAACTGGACCACGGCGATGAGCCATGCTCCGCCCGATCCCGACGGCAATCCCAAGGCGCTTCGCCGCATGCACCTGCCGCGCCCGGGGCACGCCGACCTGGTGGGCGTGCTGAAGTACGACCGCTACGACACCCGCGACATTCTGGAGCGGGCAAGCGCACGCGAAACGGCCGCCCGGGTGGCGTGCGGAGCGGTGGCCAAGACCCTCCTCGCACAGTTCGGAATCACGGTCGGCTCGCATGTCGTCTCCATAGGGGATGTCGAGTCGGTGCTTCCCGACCAGCTCCCGGCCGATCTGAACGCCGCCGCGGACGCCTCGCCGGTACGCTCGCTGGATGGCGACGCGGCGGCACGCATAATGGAGTCCATCGACCGGGCCAAGAGGGAAGGGGATACCCTGGGAGGCATCTTCGAGGTGGTCGTCCGGAACCCGCCGGTGGGGCTGGGCAGCTATGTCTCCTGGGACACCAAGCTGGACGGACGCCTCGCGGGGGCGATGATGTCGATTCACGCAATCAAGGGAGTCGATCTGGGCATCGGGTTCGAAGGTGCGCGCCGGCCGGGCTCGCGCGTCCACGATCCCATCCACCCCGCCCCGGGCGACCGGCCACCGAGCGGGTACGCGCGCCCCTCCAATCGCGCCGGAGGGCTGGAAGGCGGCGTCACCACCGGCGAGCCGCTGGTCATCCGCGGGGCCATGAAGCCCATCTCGACGCTGCGCAAACGGCTTCCCAGCGTGGATCTCCGCGACGGTTCGGTCGCCGACGCCGCCGTTGAGAGGAGCGACGTCTGCTCTGTCCCCGCCGCCGCCGTGGTGGGGGAGGCCATGGCGGCGCTGGTGGTGGCCGACGCGCTCATCGAGAAGTTCGGCGGAGACAGCCTGTCGGAGATGCGCCGGAACTTCGAGGGCTATGCAGCCCAGCTGCAGGCGCGCCGCCATGCCTGACCCGGCGGGCGAAGAGGGTGCTCTGCGGGCTCCCTCACGGATCCTTCTGGTCGGCTTCATGGCCAGCGGCAAGACCTCCGTGGGGCGCGAGGTGGCGCGGATGCTCGACTGGCAGTTCGTCGACTTCGACGACGAGATCCGGCGCGCGGCCGGCGAGGCGATCCCGGACATCTTTGCGCGGTTGGGCGAAGCGGGGTTCCGCGCCATCGAGGCGCGTGCGGCTCGGCGTCTGGTGCGCCTCGACAACGTCGTTCTCGCCGCCGGCGGTGGCTGGGCGGCACAGGCCGGCCACATGGAGAGCCTCGCCGACGACACCCTTTCGGTCTGGCTGAAGGTCACCCCCGAGACAGCGGTGTCCCGAGCCCGCGCCCAGGGCGCCGAACGGCCCCTCCTGGATGTCGCCCGACCCGTCCAGCGTGCGCGGCTCTTGCTCGCCACGCGGACCCCCTACTACCGTCTTGCCCGCTTGACACTGGACAGCGAGGGCATTTCCGTAACCGCGTTGGCGGAACGAATCGCTCGCGTGGCGACCCGGACCAACGCAACAGCCATTGGCACCTTGGCGACAGCCCCCAGGCACCGATCATGAAGCTCGTCATCGTCGAATCTCCGGCAAAAGCCACCACCATCAAGCGCTTTCTGGGCCGGAACTACGAGGTCGCGGCGAGCTTCGGGCACATTCGCGATCTGCCCCGCTCGGCGGGGGAGATCCCGGCTAGTCTGCGCTCGAAGCAGTGGGGGCGGCTGGGCGTCGACGTCGAAGGCGACTTCGAACCCGTCTACGTGATTCCGCGCGAATCGAAGAAGCACATCACGGCACTGCGCAAGAAGGCACGGGGCGCCGATGAACTCATTCTCGCGACCGACGAAGACCGCGAGGGCGAGTCCATCAGCTGGCACCTGCTCGAGGTTCTGAAGCCGAAGGTTCCTGTCCAGCGCATCGCCTTCCACGAAATCACCGCTGCCGCCATCCGCGCCGCGCTCGCCCACCCGCGTGAGGTGGACCAACAGCTGGTCCGCGCCCAGGAAACGCGCCGCGTGCTGGACCGCCTGTTCGGCTACTCGCTTTCGCCTGTGCTCTGGAAGAAGGTGCGCGGAAAGCTCAGCGCCGGCCGCGTCCAGAGCGCCGCCCTGCGCCTGCTGGTGGAACGGGAGGAAGAGCGCCAGCGGTTCAAGGTCTCGGAGTACTGGGGGGTGAGAGCCTCCCTCGCGACCGTGCGCGATGGCCAGCCCGCTGACGATGGCCAGCCCGGGCGCGACGGCCAGCCCGCGCGCGACGGCCAGCCCGTGCGCGATGGCGAAGAAGGAAGCTTCACCGCCGACCTGGTGAAAACCGGCGGCGCGACCATCGCCACCGCGAAGAACTTCGCTCCCAGGACGGGAGAACTGAAGCGCACAAGGAATGTCACGGTGCTGGACGAACCCGCGGCGACCCGAATCGCGCGCGAGGCGATGACGGCGCGTCCCTGGCGGGTCCGGCGCGTCGAGGAAAAGGACACGAGGCGTCGTCCGTCCCCTCCCTTCATCACCTCGACCCTGCAACAGCTTGCGAGCTCGATGCTGCGCATGACCCCCAGGCGCACCATGGCGCTCGCCCAGCAGCTCTACGAGGGGATCGACCTGGGTGGCGGGGAGCGTGAGGGTTTGATCACCTATATGCGCACCGACTCCATGAGCCTCAGCCAGAAGGCGCTCGCGGACGCCGGCCGGTTCATCCGTAAGCGCTTCGGCGATGAGTACCATCAGGGCACCCGCCAGTACGCGACCCGGTCCCGGACCGCCCAGGAGGCGCACGAAGCCATCCGCCCGACCGTGATCAGCCGCACTCCCGAGGCGCTGAGCCGCTTTCTGGATCGTGATCAGCTCCGGCTGTACGGGCTCATCTGGCGACGGGCCGTGGCTTCCCAGATGGCCGACGCGCGCATCGCCCGCACCACCATCGAGTTCCAGGTCGACACCGACACCGGGCAAGGTGCCGCCTCCTCCACCCACGACGCTTCGGACCCGGCCACCACCTCCTCCACCCACATCTTCCGGGCGGCGGGCTCGGTGGTGCGCTTCGCGGGCTTCCAGCGCGTGTGGGGCACGAAACGCGAAGACGTCATCCTCCCGCGCCTGGTCGAGGGCCAGTTGATCGGCTTCGGCCGAGACGGTTCAGGCCGGGCGTCAACCAGTCGGCTTCGCACGACCGCCACCGGTCGCCAGGCCTCGACAGCGGTAGACATCACGAGCGTCGACCCCCGCGGCCGCCAAACGCAGCCGCGGTCACGCTTCTCGGAGGCGGCGCTCGTACGGAAGCTGGAGGAAGAGGGCATAGGGCGTCCCTCTACCTACGAGCCCACGCTCGCCAAGCTGCGACACCGCGAATACGCGATCAGGAAGAAGGGAGTGCTGGTCCCGACCTACCTGGGACTCTGTGTCACCCAGTTGCTGCGCGACCATTTCCCGCACTATGTCGACCTCAACTTCACCGCCTCAATGGAGGCCGCCCTCGACCGTATTGCCAGTGGGTCCGTGGACCACGTTCGCTTCCTCTCCGACTTCTTCCGGGGTGACGGCGACGCCTCGCCCGGCCTGGAGAAACGCATCGAGGAGGCGCTTCCCCGCATCGACTATCCCGCCCTCGACGTTGGCCGCGATCCGTCGACCGGTGAGCCGCTGGCCGTACGCATCGGCAAGCAGCACGTCTATCTCAAGCGTGGCACGAAAAAGGACAATCAGTGGGCCACGGTGCCGGTGGACCTCCTCATTGACGAACTGACACCCGAGAAGGCATCGGACCTGATCGACGCGCGGCTGCGCGGCACCAACCCGCTCGGCCGCGACGAGGAAAGCGGGCTCAACGTCTACGTCCGCAGCGGGCCCTTCGGCCCCTATGTTCAGCTTGGCGAAGACGGGGACACCAAGCCCAAGCGGATCAGCCTCCCCCGGGGCACATCGCCCGAACAGGTCGATCTGGCCTACGCTCTCCGGCTCGTTTCGCTCCCGCGCACCCTCGGCGAGGATCCCGGGACGGGGCAACCGGTGATCGCCGGGATGGGCAAGTTCGGACCCTACGTCAATCGCGCCAAGACCTACCGCAACCTCGACGCCCTGGAGCGGGCGTTTGAGATTACGCTGGAAGAAGCGCTCGCGCTTCTCAGCACGAGGGCAGGCAAACCCGTTGTCGCCGTACTGGGCCGGCACCCCGACACCGGCGAGCCGCTCAACGTCCACAAGGGCCGCTACGGCCCCTACGTCACGGACGGCAAAGTGAACGCCAGCATTCCCAGGGGTCGCGATCCCGCCTCCGTCGGAGTGGACGAGGCGCTCGATCTGTTGGCCAGGGCGGCCGCACGCAAGGCGGCCCGGAAGGGCGCATCCCGCGCTCGCGCAACAAGGGCCCGCAGAAGGCGATGACGGGCTCCGGGGCCGCGTGAGCGTCAGCCCCCGGGCCGGCGAGTTCCTGCGTTCCCTCGCCGACGAACGCCAGCTCTCCCCCAATACGGTCTCGGCATACCGGCGCGACATCGAGGACTTCGAGGGCTTCCTCAGCGACTATACGGGGCACGCGGGCTGGAGCTGGACGGATGTCGACCGGCTTGCTCTGCGCGGGTTCCTTGGACACTGCCGCAGGCGAGGGCTCTCCAGGCGCACAGCGGGGCGCAAACTGTCGGCGCTTCGCTCTCTCTTCCGCTTCCTTCACCTGGAAGGACACATCGACAGTAATCCAGCGCGCGCGCTGCGAACTCCACGGGCGGAAAAAAGGCTGCCCGGCCACATGTCGCAGGTGGAGGCGGGAGCCGTCTTCCGGGTCGCGGAGGCGCGTGCCGCCGAGAATACCTTCCTCGGCACGCGCAACCTGGCGATCCTCGAGATCCTGTACGGCAGCGGCTTGCGCCTGGCCGAGCTGCACAGCCTCGACCGCGACCGCGTCGATCTGATCTCGGACCGCGTGCGCGTGATGGGCAAGGGACGCAAGGAGCGCATCGTACCGTTGACGCGGGCTGCCGTGAAGGCTCTCAGGCGATACGAGCTCCATCGTGAACGGGTCGTGACGCTGAACGAGGGCGACCCGCGCGCCGCCATCGTGAGCCGGAACGGTCACCGCCTCTCGCGTCGCTCCATCCAGTATGTCGTGCGCAACGCGCTGGAACTGGGGGCGGAAGCGGAGGGGCTCTCCGTTCACTCGCTACGCCACAGCTTCGCGACCCACCTCCTCGACTCCGGCGCCGACCTCATCTCGGTAAAGGAGCTGCTGGGCCACATCTCGCTCTCCACGACCCAGATCTATACGCACACGTCGAAGGAACGACTCAAACGCATCTACCGCGCCTCGCATCCACGCGCGTGAAGCCGCACCCGCGCCCGGGGACATGGCGGATCCATACCGCGAGGCCCCGCATCGCCATTGCTTTCCCTGCGCCCGATGGCTGGTGTACTCTTTGCATCTCTCCATGCATCTTCGTCGCCCGTCTGCCGTTTTGTCACGCGGAGCGCGAGATTCTCTTTCCGCTCACGCCGACCTGACGAGACTGGCGTCCGGCAACCGACGCAGAGACTTCCTTCCCACAGCCCGATCCGGAACCACATGTCCATGCAGAGTATCCACGCGACAACAGTACTCGCGGTCCGTAAGCAAGGCCTTGTCGCCATGGGAGCCGACGGCCAGGTCACGATGGGTGACACCATCGTGAAGTCCGCGGCCCGCAAGGTTCGCAAGCTCAAGGATGGTCGCTTCCTGGCGGGCTTCGCCGGGGCGGTGGCGGACGCCTTCACGCTCTTTGAGACGCTGGAGGCGAAACTGGAGCAGTACCCCTCCAACCTGACTCGCGCGTGCGTCGAGCTCGCGAAGGACTGGAGGACGGATCGCGCGTTGCGCCGGCTGGATGCCCTGCTGGTGGTGGCCGATGCCGAACATCTGTTTCTGATCGGCGGCGACGGCAACGTTCTCGAGCCGGACGACGAGGTGGTGGCGATAGGCTCGGGGGGCGCCTATGCGCTGGCCGCCGCCCGCGCGCTCAAGACGCATTCGCCGCTCTCCGCTCCGGAGATCGTGCGCGCGAGCCTGGCGGTCGCGGGAGAGATCTGCGTCTACAGCAACCAGGAGATCACGGTTCTGGACCTGGAGTCCAGCTGGTCCGAGGGGTCGTAATGGCGGTTGACAACACTACGGAGTCCGCGGCGCAGTCGGCTCCAGTTCCCGACAGCGAGGCTGCGCCCGTCTGGCTCGAGGACCTGACGCCGCGCCAGATCGTGGCCGAGCTCGACAAGTACATCGTGGGCCAGGACGAGGCCAAACGGGCCGTTGCCATAGCGATGCGGAACCGTTGGCGCCGGCAACGGGTGGACGGAGAGCTCAGAGACGAAATCCTCCCCAACAACCTGATCCTCATGGGCACCACCGGGGTGGGCAAGACCGAGATCGCGCGCCGCCTGGCGCGACTGACGGGGGCGCCCTTCGTGAAGATCGAGGCCTCCAAGTTCACCGAGGTGGGATACGTCGGCCGCGACGTCGAGTCGATGATCCGCGATCTGGTCGACACGGCCGTGAACATGGTCCGGGCCGAGCGGGAAGACGCTGTCCAGGAGGAGGCGGAACGCCGGGCCGAGGAGCAGTTGCTGGATCTGCTGCTCCCGCCGATGGAGGCGCAAAGGCCCCCCGCGGGCCCGGTGGTGGTCTCGGACGGCGTCCCCAAGGTTTTTGTGGCCGGTCCCCAGGGAGTTCAGCCACAGGCCCGGGAGGAGCCCCTGAGCGAGGAGGACCAGCGCCGCCTGCTCCGCCGGGAGCGGACACGCGAGAAGCTCCGCACCCTGCTGCGGGACGGCAAGCTGGAAGAGCGGGAAGTCGAGGTGGAGGTGAAACAGAGTGCGGCCATCGACGGAATGATGGTGCCCATGGGCGGAATGGAGGGGATGGACCACAACTTCTCCGAGATGCTTCAGGAGATGCTTCCCAAGCGAACCAAGCGACGGACCGTTACGGTCGCCGAGGCCCGGCGCATCCTCATTCAGGACGAACTCGACCGGCTTGTTGACATGGACGAAGTCGTCAACGAGGCGCTGATACGGGCCGAGGACATGGGGATGATCTTTCTCGACGAGATCGACAAGATTGCGGGCGAGCGGGGGGGCTACGGGCCGGACGTGAGCCGGGAAGGGGTCCAGCGCGACCTGCTTCCCGTAGTGGAAGGCTGCAACGTCCAGACCAAGTACGGACTGGTTCGCACCGACCATGTCCTGTTCATCGCCGCTGGCGCCTTCCACGTCGCCAAGCCCAGCGACCTCATCCCGGAGCTGCAGGGCCGCTTTCCCATCCGCGTGGAGCTGCACAACCTCGGCGAGGAGCACTTCAAGCGCATCCTGCAGGAGCCGAGAAACGCCCTTCTGGTGCAATACGCGGCGTTGATCGAGACCGAAGGCGCGCAGGTGGAGTTCACCACCGGCGGGGTCGCCGAGATTGCCCGCATCGCCGCGCGCCTCAACGAGCGCATGGAGAACATCGGAGCCCGGCGCCTGCAGACCGTCATGACGACGCTCCTCGAGGAGATCCTCTTCGAATTGCCGGAGGATGTCATCGCGGGGCCGCTTCTCGTCGATCGCGAGTTCGTGCGTGCGCACCTGGAGGAGATCGCGGAGGACGAGGACTTGCGCCGCTACATCCTATAGCACTCCGTGGACGAATCCGCGCGGTTGCCGAGGGCTGCGAGGCGCCGGGCCGGCTTCCACGCGTTTCTCTACCGTGGTACCTTGGAGCGCCTCTGCCATTATGGCAGAGGGGTGGGAGCCTCGCCCTCTGCCGAACCGACAGTCCGGATGTCCAACCTTGTCGAAGCCACTGACGCAATCCGCCCACAGGGACTTCCTTTCGCTCCGCGATCTCAGCCGGGACGCGTTGGTTGCCCTGCTGGCGGAGGCAGAACGCCTCAAGGCGGGGGAGGGCGCGCACGCGCCGCTTCGGGGCAGGTCCCTGGCGATGATCTTCCGGAAGAATTCCACGCGCACCCGGGTGGCGTTCGAGGTGGGCATGTACCAGCTGGGCGGTCAGGCGCTGTTCCTCTCCGCCCTCGATACCCAGATCGGACGGGAAGAGCCGATCGCCGACACGGCACGCGTCCTGGGGCGTTATGTCGACGGCGTCATGATCCGCACTTTCGACCAGGAAGAGGTGGAAGAGCTGGCGCGTTGGGCTCCCGTTCCGGTCATCAACGGCCTCACCGACCTCCTCCATCCCTGTCAGCTGCTCGCCGACCTGATGACCGTGCGCGAGGAGTTCGGGGCCGGGCTCGGCGGTATCCGGGTCGCGTGGATCGGCGATGGCAACAACATGGCCAACTCGTGGCTGAACGCCGCGTCCATCCTCGGCTTCGAGCTGGCGCTGGCCTGTCCTCCGGGTTTCGATCCGGATCCGGAGATTCTGGCGTACGCCCGGTCGCGCGCGCCGGTGCGTCTGACCCGCTCGCCGCGTGAGGCCGTCGAGGGCGCTGATGTGGTCACGACGGATGTGTGGGCTTCGATGGGACAGGAGGACGAGGCCCGGGCCCGGCGCCGGGCCTTCGCGGGCCATATCGTGGACGACGAGCTGATGGCGCACGCGTCCCCGCGATCGATCTTCCTGCACTGCCTGCCCGCCCACCGGGGCGAGGAGGTCACCGAGGCCGTTCTCGAAGGCCCGCGCTCGCGGGTGTTCCGAGAGGCCGAAAACCGCTTGCACACCCAGAAAGCGCTCCTCGTCGCGCTTCTCGGAGGGGAAGGAGACGGATGACAGGATGGGTTCAGTGAACGCCGGGCTCGTGCGTACCCCGCTCTACGAGGAACACGTTCGGGCCGGGGGCAAGATGGTTCCCTTTGCCGGGTACGAGATGCCGGTTCAGTACAGGCGCGGAATCCGGAGGGAGCACCACGCGGTTCGAGAGCACGCGGGACTCTTCGACGTCTCGCACATGGGGGAATTCGACGTGCGGGGACCGGACGCGCTGGCGCTGGTCCAGTGGCTGACGACCAACGACGCCAGCCGCATCGAGGTCGGGCAGGCACAGTACTCGCTGCTCTGCAACGAAGCGGGTTGCATCCTGGACGACCTGCTCGTCTATCGCTTCGAGGACCACTACCTGCTGGTGGTCAACGCGGCCAACCGCGAGAAGGACTGGGCGTGGGTGTCGCGACACGCGGCGCGATTCGACTGCCGCGTCACCGACGTTTCGGACGGAACCGCGTTGCTGGCGCTGCAGGGGCCGTCGGCCGCCGCCGTCCTCGCCGGGCTCACGAGTGCGGATCTCGAGACCGTGGGCTACTACCGTTTTGCGACAGGCGATGTCGCCGGCGTTCCGGCGATGGTGGCGCGCACCGGATACACGGGCGAGGACGGATTCGAACTGTATCTCGACGCTGCCGACGCTTCCGCCGTCTGGCGAGCCCTGCTCCGGGCGGGCACCGCGCACGACTTGGAACCTGCCGGGCTGGGGGCTCGGGATTCGCTGCGCCTGGAGATGGGCTACGCCCTGTACGGGAACGACCTGGACGAAGAGCACAGCGCGCTGGAGTCGGGGCTGGGATGGGTGGTGAAGCCGGGGAAGGGCGACTTTTCGGGCCGCGACGTGCTGGTCGCCCAGAAGGCGGCGGGCGTGCCTCGTCGCCTGGTGGGGCTCCACCTGCTGGAACGCGGCTTCCCGCGTCCGGGGTACGAGATCGTGACAGCCGAGGGGGTCGCGGGAACCCTCACCAGCGGCACGGTGAGCCCGTCGCTGGGGGAGGGGATCGCGATGGGCTACCTCCCCGCCCCCCTCGCCGCCCCGGGGACGCAGGTGGCGGTGCGCATCCGCCGGGCGGATATCCCCGCGGTGGTGGCCCGCCCCCCCTTCTACCGGAACGGCTCGATCCGGCGCTGACACACGGAGACCGACAAGGTGACCGGTGAACCGACAACCCCGCGCCCTGTGACCGTGGCGATCCTGACCGCCAGCGACCTTTCCTCCCGGGGCGAGCGCGCCGACACGAGCGGGGACGCCATCGAGGCGTGGAGCCGGGCGCGCGGGTACCAGGTGGTCGCCCGCACGGTCGTCCCGGACGAGACGGCGGCCATCGTGCCGGTCCTCCTGGACTGGTGCGACCGCCTGGACGCCGACGTGGTCCTCACCACCGGGGGTACCGGCTTCACCCCCCGCGACGTCACCCCCGAGGCGACCCGCGCCGTGCTCGAAGGAGAGGCTCCCGGCCTCGCCGAGGCGCTGCGCGCGAGGGGCGCGCTCAAAACCCCGTACTCGAATCTGTCACGCGGGGTGGCGGGCTTCCGGGGGGGCACGGTCATCGTGAACTTTCCCGGCAGCCGGGGAGGAGTCCGCGACGGGCTCGAGGTCCTGGATCCCGTGATCGACCACGCGGTCGAGCTCTCGCGCGGCACCTCGGACTCCCACGCGCCCCGCGCCCCCGCCGCCTCGTGAAGGACACCGTCCTGATCAGCACCCACGACCTGCGCACCGCGGGCGCGCTTCGCGGCGCCTTCGTGTCGTCCGGCTACCGGGTGGAGCTGGTCACCCCGCACGAGGAGCTGGATCCGGGCGCCGGCGTGCTGCTCCTGCTGACCGACGCCCGGGCCGAATCGGCCGGAGAGCTGGCGTGTCAGGCCCGGGACCGGCTGCACATCCCCGTGTTCGGGGTGGCGGCGCCCGGCGGCGCGCGCGAACTCACCGGCCTCGACCTGGCGGAGACCTTCGCCCGTCCGGCCGACCCCGACGAGGTGCTCCTCCTCGCCCACACCCTTCTGGAACGTCGCCGCCTGCAGCGGCTGACCGGGATCGTGGGGGAGACCGACCCCATCCGGGAGGCGCTGGAGCGCGTCGTCCAGATCGCCCCGGTGGACTCCACGGTGCTCATCACCGGCGAGTCGGGCACCGGCAAGGAACTCTTCGCGCGCGGCGTGCACGCGCTCTCCCCGCGCCGGCACAAGGCGTTTATCGCCGTCAACGTGGCCGCGCTCTCCCCGACCGTGCTGGAGAGCGAGCTGTTCGGCCATGAGAAGGGTGCGTTCACCGGTGCGATCGACTCGCGCCGCGGGCTGTTCGAGCTGGCGAACAACGGCACCATCTTCCTGGACGAGATCGGCGAGATTCCGCCCGCCATGCAGACGAAGCTGCTGCGCGTGCTCGAGCAGAAGGAGTTTCTTCGCGTCGGGGGCGAGGCGGCGATCCGGGTCGACGCGCGCGTGATCGCCGCGACCAACCAGGACCTCCGCCACGAGGTGGCGGCCGGGAGATTCCGTCGGGACCTCTACTACCGCATCAACGTCCTGCACATCGAACTGCCGCCGCTGCGCGAGCGGGCGGACGACGTGCCCCGCCTGGTAGACGCGTTCGTCGAAGAGGTGAGCGCCCGCAACGGCCGCCGCTTCTCGGGCATCAACGATGAGGCCATGCGTATCCTGCAGCGCTATTCCTGGCCCGGAAACGTTCGTGAACTGCGCAACCTGGTCGAGAGCATGGTCGTGCTCTCGCCGGGCAAGGAAATCGGTCCCGGGGACATCCCGCCCCAGGTGCGCTCGCCCGGGTCATCCCCGCTGCTCCCGGTCCCGACGCCCGCCCTGGATCCCGGGTCCGGAGACCCCGGCCAGCTTCGCCCCGAACTGGAGTTCGTGTTCCGCACCCTGGTCGAGCTCCGGGTCGACATGGACGACCTGCGCCGGGAATTCGACGTATACCGGCGCGAACACCGCTATGGGGAGGGGCTGCTGCCGCCGGAAACCGGCCGGGTGGAGATCGTATCGTCCGGCCATGCGCCCCTCGATGCCACCCCCGGCCATGCGGCCCCCGATGCCACCCCCGGCCAGGCGGCGCTTGACCCGCCTTACCCCGACCCATCCCACGCGCCCGGCGGCACACGGCTTGCTCAGCCCCCCGACCCCTCGCCCGGCGATCCCGAAGCCGCGTCCGGCCGTCCCGGAACCTCGCCGGCACGCCCCGACCCCGCGCCCGGCCATCCCGAAGCCGTGTCCGGCCAGTCCCCTGACATCCCGCTCGGTCAGACAGCCGACGCTTCCCCCGCTGCGTCCGAACCCGAACCCGCCGAGCCCACCTCCCAGCCGGCTGCCGGCAGCGGGGCTTCCGACGCCGCGCCCGGAGACACCCGGCTCGCTTCCGGCGACCCGGCTTCCGGCGACCCGGCCTCGGAAGCCTCCGGGCTACCGGTGCAACCGGCACCCTCGGTCCCTCCCGGCGGGGTCGTCTTCGAGCCGGGGATGACGCTGGAAGACCTCGAACGGAAGGCGATTCTGGCGGCGCTCGAGGAAGTCGAGGGCAACCGCCGAGAGGCGGCGCGCCTGCTCGGCATCGCCGAGCGAACGCTGTACCGGAAGATCAGCCGCTACGGTCTCGACTGACGGGGCGGGTTGCGGAGGTCCCGCCTCAGCCCCCGGCCCGCGCCCGCACCTTCGCCCGCTCTGCTTCCAGCACGGTCAGAATCCGCTGCCAGCCGGCGTTGCGGGCGTCCCGATACTCGATCTCCAGGTCGAGTTCGAGGTTGATGAAGGGGCTGAAGGCGTAGATGGCCATCTGCGTTTCCTGCTGGTCCAGCCGCTGCAGCCCCCACCCCGGGGTGATCGCCTGAATCGCGAGGGGCCGCTCGCGAATCCCCTGGTTGACGATATTGATGTCCTCGGGCTGGTAGGTGACATCGGGCTGGTAGCTGAAGATCGACACCAGAAAGAGCACGGGGTCGGTCGACCGCGTCTGGAATTCAAGCGCCTCGCGGTGCGCCGCGGCCAGCGTCGAAAGGCGCGTGTAGGTGTCGGGTGCGGTCAGCCTCGTAACCTCTTCGGCGAGCGGCGTAGCCTTGATGAGCAGATCCTGCGAGCGAAGCGAGAGCGAGACCTCGTCCTGCAGCAGGGTGCCATACCCGGCCGGAACCAGATCCTCCTCGCCCGTTTCCTGGGCGGCCGCGGCCGGCGTTGCGCAGGCGGCGGCCACGCACGCCAACATCCGGAACAAGTAGCGGGTGGCGTCTCTGTCGCGCATGATTGTCCTCCAACGGCTTCTCTACGGGCCTCCGCCAGCGCGCGGGGTCCCTTCGTCGAACTCCAGCAGGTCCCCGATCGCGCCAAGCAGTTCCTCGCGTCCCTCGCCGGTGCGGGCCGAGGACACCAGCAACTGTTCCCTGCTCACGGCCAGCTGCCTCCGCAAGCGGGCGATCCGCCCTTCGCGGGAGCCCTTTCCTGTCTTGTCGATCTTGGTGACTACGATCAGGGCGGGCAAGCCGAGGTCTCCCAGCAGCTCCATCGCGGCCAGATCCCCGGGCGCGGGATCCCGTCGGGCATCGATCAGGTGCACCACCCCGGTCAGTTCGCGGCTTCGCCGCAGATAGTCGCGCACCAGCCGCTGCCAGCTCTCGCGCAGGGTGCGCGGCACCTTGGCATACCCGAACCCCGGGAGGTCAACCAGGACGAAGCGGCGATTGACGATGTAGAAGTTGAGGGTCTGGGTCTTTCCCGGACGGGCCGAGACGCGCGCCACCTTCTTGCGCGTGCGCCGCAGGAGGACGTTGATGAGCGACGATTTCCCCACGTTGGAACGCCCCCAGAAGGCGATGTGGGGAAGCTCGGGCGCGATCGACACCCCGGGATCGACGTGGCTGCCCGCGAACTCGACGCTACGAATGATCATGGGTTCTCACGGGCCGGGCGCTGGAGGCTGATTCCGTCGGGGCCATCCCGCCCGCGCGCGGTCAGGCCTCCTTCTTTCGCTGCTCTCCTTCGAGCACCAGCAACGGAGGCGTCCCCATGGTGACCGACTCGACGGTGATCACCACCTCGCGCACGTCGGGGCGGGACGGCACCTCGAACATGATGTCCTGCATCACTTCTTCGAGCACCGCCCGCAGTCCGCGCGCGCCCGTGCCCCTGTCGGCAGCCCTTCCGGCCACGGCCACGAGCGCATTGGGATCGAAGGTGATCCCGACCCCCTCCAGCTCGAACATCTTCCTGTATTGCTTCACCAGGGCGTTCCTGGGCTCCTGCAGAATGCGCACCAGGTCGTCCTCGTCGAGCTCCGAGAGACCCACGGAAACCGGCAGCCGGCCCACCAGTTCCGGGATCAGCCCGTAACGCTGCAGATCCTCGGGCTCGATGAGCTTGACCAGGTCGTCGCGGTTCCGGTAGTGGCCCCCGCTCTCGCGGGATTCCTTGCCGAAGCCGATGCGCCGCTGGCCGATGCGCTTCTCGACGATCTCCTCCAGCCCGTCGAAGGCTCCGCCGCAGATGAAGAGGATGTTTCGGGTATCGACCTGCAGGTACTCCTGCTGGGGATGCTTGCGCCCGCCCTGGGGGGGCACGCTGGCCACGGTTCCCTCCAGGATCTTGAGCAGCGCCTGCTGGACCCCTTCGCCCGAGACGTCGCGGGTAATCGACGGGTTCTCGGACTTGCGCGCGATCTTGTCCAGCTCGTCGATGTAGACGATGCCCCGCTCGCAGGCCGTGATGTTGAATTCGCTGGCCTGGAGCAGGCGCACCAGGATGTTCTCGACATCCTCGCCCACGTAGCCCGCCTCGGTCAGGGTGGTCGCGTCGGCGATGGTGAAGGGCACTTTCAGGATGCGCGCGAGCGTCTGCGCCAGCAGGGTCTTGCCGACGCCCGTGGGCCCCACCAGAAGGATGTTGGCCTTGTCGATCTCGACGTCGTCGACCTTCCCCTGGTGATTGACCCTCTTGTAGTGGTTGTAGACGGCCACGGACAGTGCGCGCTTGGCTTCCTCCTGGCCGATCACGTACTGGTCCAGGTTCGCCTTGATCTCCGCGGGCACCATGGAGGGGACCACCACGGACACGGCTTCCCGCTCCTCCTCCTCCGCGAGGATCTCGTTGCAGAGCGAGATACACTCGTTGCAAATGTATACGGAGGGTCCGGAGATGAACTTCTTTACGGAGTCCTTGGTCTTTCCGCAGAAGCTACAGCGCGGGTACTTGTCGCTGGTCGTGGCCACGGGTCTGCTCGGCGTAACGGGTGTTCAATAACCGGATGTGATTCTATTCCTCAAGGCGTACGGGGGCCGTTTCGGCCTCCTCCTCCCGGCCGATCAGGACCCGGTCGAGGAGCCCGTAGTCGCGCGCTTCCTCGGGGCTCATGAAGCGGTCGCGGTCCACGTCCCGGGCGATCTTGTCGATCGTCTGACCGGTGCATTCGGCGAGGATGCCGTTGAGCCGCCCGCGGATGTCCAGCACCTCGCGCGCGGCGATCTCGATATCGGCGGCGGTGCCCTGCGCCCCCGTGGACGGCTGGTGGATCATGATGCGCGAGTTGGGCAGCGCGCTGCGTTTCCCCGACGTGCCCGCCGCCACCAGAATCGCGGCCATCGACGCCGCCATGCCCACGCAATAGGTCGACACCGGGGCGCGAAGGTGCTGCATGGTATCGAAGATGGCGAGTCCGGCGTAGACGCTGCCGCCGGGAGAGTTAATGTAGAGATAGATGTCCCGCTCGGGATCCTCCGCGTCCAGAAACAGAAGCTGAGCCAGAATAATGTTGGCCACGTTGTCGTCGATGTGCGAGCCAAGGAAGACGATGCGGTCCATCAGCAGTCGGCTGAAGATGTCGTAGCTTCGTTCTCCGCGGCTCGTCCTCTCGATGACGTACGGAGGAAAAATCGGCATTTGGGTTCTCGTTCTCGGTTGGATCCGGCTCAGCCGGCGTCGATGATCTCGGATTGCTGCTTCAGGAATTCGAAGACCTTCCCTTCGGTAATCTCGCGCTCCAGCCCCTCCATGCGCCCGT
This sequence comes from Longimicrobiales bacterium, assembly GCA_965232315.1. Classification (GTDB taxonomy): domain Bacteria; phylum Gemmatimonadota; class Gemmatimonadetes; order Longimicrobiales; family Gaopeijiaceae; genus BD2-11. The sequence continues at coordinate 96,024 of CBDDPN010000016.1, forward strand.
TCCTGCGCAGCTGGGCGTCCACGGTCTCCGGCTGCACCCCGTTCCGGTGCGCGATTTCGTCCACCCGCTCCGCGACCTCGAACGGGGTCGCCACCAGGTCGTTCGCCCGCGCCAGGCTGTCCACGGCAAGCATCGTGCGAACCGCCTGCTCCGCCCGGGGACGGACGGCGGTCTTCATCTCCTCCACCTTCTCCGGGGGCGTGCCCTCGGGTGCGTCGCTGGCCATCGCTTCCAGATACCGGTCGACCATGGAGGCTGGCGCGTCGAAGGTGTTCGCATCCAGAACGAAGTTCATGAGCCGTCCCCTGACGACCTGTTCGGCCTGGGCGGCCGCCGTCTTCTCCAGGTCGGCGCGCACCTTTTCCCGCAGGTCGGCGAGATCCTCGAAGTCCAGGCTGTTGGCGAAGTCGTCATCCAGCTCGGGAAGGTCGAGGACCTTGCGGCTCTCCAGGTGGATGTGCAGGCGCTGGGCCTCGCCGCGACGCTCTTCGTCCGGGAAGTCGTCGGGGAACTGGATCACGAAGTCGCCCTCCGTTCCCACCTCGAGCTGCTCAATGGCGCGCTCGACATCCGGAATGGCATCGCCCTCGCCCAGGATGAACTCGTAGTCTTTCGGCTCCGCGTCTGCTTCATCCAGTTGCCGGATCTTGACCGACACCGCGTTTCCCGCTGCCGGAAGCCCGCCTTCCAGAGGCCGCCAGGCTCCGTTCTGCTGACGCAGGCGATGCAGCACCGCGTCGATATCCGCATCGGCGACCGCAGCCGCCGGCCTCTCCACGACGAACCCGCCGCTGCGCACGATCTCGATTGCAGGCTCGACATCGAACGAAATCTCGAAGAAGAGATCCTGGTCTGCCTCGTTGCGGACGGCGCCGACTTCGGGATCGCTGATCGGCCGAAGCTGCTCGCTCCGGATGGCTGCCCGGGCGGCCTCGTTCAGAATGTTCTCCAGCGTCTCCTGCCCCACGGCGGCTCCGTATCGTCGTTCGAGCACGCCCGCGGGGATTCTGCCCTTGCGGAAGCCCGGCATGCGCACGCGTCCGGAGAGGTCGTCCATGATGCGCGTGCGTTCCCGCTGCACCATGTCGGCGGGAACGGTAATGGCAAGCTCACGCCGCCACCGTTCGCCTTCGGTGACGGATATGCGCAGGCGGGTCGGGTCGATGGTCAAGGCTCGGAGCTCGTCCTGGCAGGTTCAGATGACCCGCTCCGTCGAGCGGGATGCGAAAGGGGGGACTCGAACCCCCACGGCCCAAGGCCACGGGATCCTAAATCCCGCGCGTCTACCAATTCCGCCACTTTCGCGGAGCAAGTTGGCAAAAGATAAACGAGCGGGAGCGGGGACTACAACAGCGGGCGTGCGAACCACAGCCGAACGGGCGGGGAAACGGCCACTGGCCGCCTCCGCCGCCCGCCTGTTCGGTGTCGGCCTCCGGGGAAGGGATCACTCCGGCATGCGGATGTTGCGGAAACGCTGCGCGCCGGTGACGGGATCGGCGAGGGCCAGGGTCACGATCTCTCCCGGATCCACGTCCGCCAGAATCTCCGTGACGTCATCCGCGGACTCCACCCGCTGCCGGTTGATGGCCACGAGCAGCTCGCCGGCCCGCACCCCGCGCCGGTCGGCGGGACCCAGGCGGGTCACGCCGCTGATCAGCACGCCCTCGTCGATGCGGAACTGGTACTGCCGCGCCAGCTCCGGGCTGTTGTCCACAACCTCGATGCCAAGCCGCTCCTCCGCGCGCACCGTGCGCTCGGGGGCGGCGGCGACGGCGGATTCGGTCAGCGGCGACTCGCCGAGCTGGACGACGGTTTCCTGTCGCTCGCCGCCACGATAGTACGCGATACGCACGCGGTCGCCCGGCCGCTTGCGAGCCACCAGCTGCTGCAGCTGGTTGGAATAGGCGACCGGGTCGTCGTCGATGGCGACGATGACGTCCTCCTGCCGCAGCCCGGCGTCCTCGGCTGCCGTGCCCTCGGTGACGCCCTGGACCAGCGCGCCGCTCACCTCGGGCAGCTGGTACACTTCGGCGTCCTCCGGCGCCACCGGTCCGATCTGAACGCCCAGGAAGGCGCGGCGCACCGTGCGATACTCGATCAGGTCCTCCATGACCCGGTGGGCCAGGCTGATCGGAATGGCGAATCCGTATCCCTGGTAGTAGCCGGACTGGCTGGCGATCGCGGAATTGATGCCGATCACCTGCCCGTGCAGGTTGACCATCGGTCCCCCGGAGTTGCCGGGATTGATGACCGCGTCGGTCTGGATGAAGTCCTCGATCGCATACGACGCGGCTTCCTGCGACTCGGGGTCGCTGCGCAGCTCACTGCCGATAATGCCCAGAGGGCGGCCCTTGAAGCTGACGATCCCCGCCGTGACCGTGTGGTTGAAGGAAGTCGCCCCCCCGGCTCCCCGAAAGCCCGGATTGCCCACCGCCAGCACCCACTCGCCCACGCGCACGCCGTCGGAGTCCCCCAGGCTGAGGGTCGGCAGGTCGCTGCCGTCGACCTTGATCACCGCCACGTCGGTGGTGGGGTCGCCGCCCACCAGCGTCGCCTCGAAGGTGCGCCGGTCCTCGAGCTGGACCCGGATCTCGTCGGCGTCCTCCACCACGTGGTTGTTGGTCAGGATGTAGCCGTCGCTCGAGACCAGGAATCCACTGCCGCTGCCTGCGCGGGGCTCCGGATCGGGCACGCCGAACCAGTTGCGGAACGGGTCGCCGCCGGTGGCTCGCACCGTGCGTCGGATCGTGATGCTCACCACCGCGGGCGTGACCACTTCGGCTACATGCACGAAGGCTTCGCTCAGGTCGCGGGCCGGTTGCACCGCCTCCAGGGGAACCTGGGGAACCTCCTCGAGCACGGGCGTCGCCACCGCGTCCCGCGTCCATCCCAGCGCCGAGGCGGTGCCCACACCGACCAGGAACGCGAGGGCTACGTAAAGGAGCACTTTCATCTTGGTTCTGAGAGGGTCGAACATCGCCTGACCTCCTGTCGAAATACGGATATTGCTGCACCCCGGGGCGAGGACGTCACGGGCATGGTACCCATGCCCTCGCCACCGGTTTCTCCCCGGGCGTCTTCGCCTACTATTGACGCCTCGCGCCGCCCGAGAGTTGCCCGGCCGGGCCGCGTCCCGGCGCCGTGCCGATCCACGGCCCCGGAGGACCTACTTCTCTTCGTCGACGATCTCGTAGTCGGCTTCCATGACATCGTCGTCCTCAGGCGCTCCGTTTCCGGCTTCCTCGCCACCGTCTTCGTCGGCGCCGTCCCCGGCCGAGCCGGCTTCCGCGGCCTGCGTCTGGTACATCTCCTGGCCCGCCGCGCTGAACGCCTGCATCAGCTCGTCGCGCGTCGAGTTCAGGGTGGCGAGGTCGTCGCCCTTGAGTGCGTCCCTGGCCTTGGCCAGCGCCTCGTCGAGTCGCTCGCGGGTTCCCTCGCTCACCTTGTCGCCCCACTCCCCGGTGTCCTTCTCCACCTGGTAGACCAGCGAATCCAGGTGATTGCGCGCCTCCACCTTCTCCTTCTGCTCCTCGTCCTCGCGGGCGTGCTGCTCGGCGTCGCGCACCATGCGGTCGATCTCGGCGTCCGAGAGCCCGCTCGAGGCCTCGATGCGGATCTTCTGCTCCTTGGCCGTGGCGCGGTCCTTCGCCGAGACGTTGAGGATGCCGTTCGCGTCGATGTCGAAGGTGACCTCCACCTGCGGCATGCCGCGCGGCGCCGGCGGGATGCCGGTCAGCTGGAACTTGCCGATGGTCTTGTTGTCCAGCGCCATCTTGCGCTCGCCCTGGAGGACATGGATCTCCACCGTCGTCTGGTTGTCCTGGGCGGTGGAGAACACCTCCGACTTGCGCGTCGGGATGGTCGTGTTGCGTTCGATCAGCGGGGTCATGATCCCGCCGAGGGTCTCGATCCCCAGCGACAGCGGAATGACGTCGAGCAGCAGCACGTCCTTGACTTCGCCGGCCAGCACCCCGCCCTGGATGGAGGCCCCGATGCCCACCACCTCGTCGGGGTTCACGCCCTTGTGCGGATCCTTGCCGAAGAACTTGCGCACGATCTCCTGGATCTTCGGGATGCGCGTCGAACCGCCGACCAGAATGACCTCGTCGATGTCGTCCGGGGTCAGTCCGGCATCGCGGAGCGCCGCCTTCATCGGCGGGATGGTGCGCTGCAGCAGCGAGTCGGCCAGCTGCTCGAAGCGCGCCCGCGTGAGCGAATAGTTCAGGTGCTTGGGGCCTTCCTGAGTCGCGGTGATGAACGGCAGGTTGATGTCGGACTGCATCGTCGACGAGAGCTCCATCTTGGCCTTCTCGGCGGCTTCCTTCAGACGCTGGAGCGCCATGGAGTCCCGTGACAGGTCGATGCCCTGCTCCTTCTTGAACTCCGTCACCAGCCAGTCGATGATCACCTGGTCGATGTCGTCTCCCCCGAGGTGGGTGTCGCCGTTGGTGGCCTTCACCTCGAAGACGCCGTCGCCCAGCTCCAGGACGGAGATGTCGTAGGTTCCGCCGCCGAGGTCGAAGACGGCGATCTTCTCGTCCTTCTTCTTGTCCAGCCCGTAGGCCAGCGCCGCCGCGGTGGGCTCGTTGATGATCCGCCGCACCTCGAGTCCCGCGATCTTGCCGGCATCCTTGGTGGCCTGGCGCTGCGCGTCGTTGAAGTAGGCGGGCACGGTGATGACCGCCTGGGTCACCTTCTGGCCGAGGTAGTCCTCCGCGGTCTGCTTCATCTTCTGCAGGATGAGCGCGGAGATCTCCGGGGGGTTGAAGGTCTTGCCGGCGTTGGGGACCGCAACCTGAACCCGGTTGCGGGCGTCGCTGGTCACCCTGTAGGGGACCAGCTTGCGCTCCTCGCTGACCTCGGAGGACTTGCGGCCCATGAAGCGCTTGATGGAGAAGATGGTGTTCTCCGGATTGGTGATGGCCTGCCGGCGGGCCACCTGCCCGACGAGCCGCTCACCATCCTTGGTGAACGCCACCACCGAGGGCGTGGTCCGCCCCCCCTCCGCGCTGGGAACCACGACCGGCTCGCCGCCTTCCATGACCGCGACCACCGAGTTGGTCGTTCCCAGATCGATACCGATGACCTTGCCCATCTTTTCTCCTTGCTGGTGAGTTCTTGCTGATGTTGGGCGAAGTGCAGCTGTCGTCTGCCTTGCTCCGGACGGCGTAGAGCAACGTTCGTGCCCGGGTTTCGTCAAAAAAACCTGACAAAATGGCAGACCCTGTTCAGAAAACCTGACAAAATGGCAGGTTTCCCGAGCGTCGGGCTATTTCTCGGCGACCGGGTTATCATGGTGCGCTGGAATCGCCTCCGCGCCACCCACCCCAAGCCGGACCTGAAATGGGTTTTTCGCTCCTGCATCCCCGATTCCGCTCGGCCCGCCACCATCTCGGCGCGTTGCTCCGCGAGGGCGTCTGATGCGCCCCGCCGCATCCCGGGCCGGTCCGGGGTTCAGCCTTGTGACCCTGTGGATCGTGTGTGCCCTGCTGCTCGGGGCGGGCGTGGCTGTCTCTTCGCTGGACGCGGCGGGAGCCCCGGGCGCGCCGGTGCCCGCGGAAGCGACCCCGGTGCCCGCGGAAGCGACCCCGGTGCAGCAGGGTCCCGGACTCGGCATCTCGATCGCCTCGGAGGGGCTGGATACGTCCCTTCCCGAACGGCTGCGCTCGCTGCTCGGGATGCTGGTGCTCGGCGGGCTTGCCTGGTGCTTCAGCATCAACCGGAGCGCCATCCCCTGGCGGGTCGTGGCCTGGGGCGTGTCTCTCCAGCTGGTCTTCGCCTTCTTCATCCTCAAGACGGCCGTCGGGCTGGCGCTCTTCCAGGGGGCCAACACGGTGGTGGTCGGGTTGCTGGGATACACGCTCGAGGGCTCCCGCTTCATCTTCGGCAACCTGGTCGACAACAACATTCCCATCGGCACCGGGGAGCCGGGCAACGGCGATTTCAACCCCATCCCCGGGCAGGTCGCCAACCCCGCCGCCTACGTGGCCTTCACGGTGCTGCCGACCATCATCTTCCTGGCCTCCCTCATGTCGGTTCTGTATCACCTGGGCGTGATGCAGTTCGTGGTGCGGGGGATGGCCTGGGTGATGCAGCGCACCATGCGCACCTCGGGGGCCGAGACCCTCTCGGCGGCGGGCAACATCTTCGTCGGGCAGACCGAAGCGCCTCTCCTCATCAAGCCCTTCGTCGAAAAGATGACCATGTCGGAGCTGAACGCGGTCATGACGGCGGGGTTCGCGACGGTGGCGGGCGGGGTGATGGCGGCGTACGTCGGTTTCCTGATCTCCTATTTCCCGGACATCGCCGGGCACCTGATGGCGGCGTCGGTCATGTCCGCGCCCGCGGCGCTGATGATGGGCAAGCTCATGTACCCGGAGGACGGCGAGCCGGAGACCGCGGGCCGCCTCGTGAAGCAGGTCGAAAAGCCGGACGTCAACGTCATCGACGCCGCGGCCCGCGGCGCGGGGGACGGACTTCGCCTGGCTCTGAACGTGGGCGCCATGCTGCTCGCCTTCGTTGCGCTGGTCTACCTGATCAACGGGCTGATGGGATGGGCCGGCGGGCTGGTCGGCCTTCCGGACCTGACCCTGCAGTCGGTACTGGGGCTGGCCATGGCGCCGCTGGCGTGGCTCATGGGCGTGCCCTGGTCGGACGCGGCTTCGGTGGGTTCGCTGATGGGGATCAAGACGGCGCTCAACGAGTTCGTCGCGTACGTGGAGCTGGCGGGCCTGCTCGGGGAAGGCTCGACCCTGCACCCGCGCTCGGTGGTCATCGCGACCTACGCCCTGTGCGGCTTCGCCAACTTCTCCTCCATCGCCATCCAGATCGGGGGTATCGGCGGAATCGCGCCCTCGAGGCGGAGCGACCTCTCGCGTATCGGCCTGCGGGCGATGGTCGGGGGTACGCTCGCCGCCTTCATGACCGCGACCGTGGCCGGAATGATCCTGTGACGGCGCGGGGTGGGCGGTTACGCCGGGAATGGTCCTGTGAAGCCGGGAATGGTCCTGTGACGCGGGAAAGGTCCTGTGACGCCGGCGATGGTCGTGTGACGCCGGTGATGGTCCTGTGAAGCCGGGGGTTGGCCCGGGCGACGACTTCGATGCGGTGGTCGCATCGCTCGGCAGGCGCATCCGCACCGCTCCGCGCGTATACCTGGTGCTCGGCTCCGGGCTGGGAGGGCTCGCGCGGGTGGTCGAGGTGGAGGACGAGGTCCCGTTCGGAGAGGTGCCGGGGCTCCCTTCGGCAGGGGTGGCGGGACACTCGGGCAGCTTCCTCTTCGGTCGCTGCGAGGGTGTCCCGGTGCTGGTCCAGTCGGGGCGGCTGCACTTCTACGAGGGCTACCCACCCGAGCTGATCTCCGCGCCGGCCCGCATCGCCGCTGCCTTCGGTGTGACGGCCGCCATCATCACCTGTGCCGCCGGGGCGGTGGATCACCGCCTGCGTCCGGGCGACCTGATGATGCTCGACGACCACGTCAACCTGATGGCGCGCACGCCGCTGCCGCCGCCCGCCCGGGCCGGGGATGCGAACCCGTTTCCGGACATGAGCGTTCCCTACGAGCCGGAGCTGCAGCAGGCGGCGGTCGCGCAGGCAGCTCGGCTGGGTGTCCGCCTGGCGCGGGGCACCTATGCGGCTCTCCTTGGCCCCAGCTTCGAGACCCCGGCCGAGGTACGGATGGTCGAACGGATGGGCGGCGACGTGGTCGGCATGTCGGTCGTGCCCGAGGTGCTCACCCTGCGGGCGCGCGGGGTGCGCGTGCTGGCCTTCGCCATGATCACCAACATGGCGTGCGGAGTGGGGATGGCGTCCGGCGCGGAAGGCGCGGACGCCATCTCCCATGACGACGTGCTGGAGATGGGGGATCGGGCGGGGGCGGTGCTGGCGCGGGTGATCCGGGGGATGCTGGCGGGGGGCGTGTTCACGGGCTGACGCGGCGGATGATGTAGGGGGCCGGTAGCAGGGGTATCCGATATGGACGAAACCATGCAGCGCACCCTGATCTTGGTGGGCCTTGCATGCGTCATGGCCGCCATGTGTTTGATGTTGTTCAACATGTTTCTGATTCGGAACATGTCACCAGGCATGAGAAAGCTTGTGATTGGTGTCCTGGTGTTCGCGGTGTTCGGGATGATGGGAGCCATTTTCCTGCTCGGGTGAATCATGTACGACCAACAGGAAAACGCGCGCTCTAGCTTGCTAGCTGAGCTGGCGGGGGGCGTGTTCACGGGCTGACGCAGCGCGCGTGATGTCGCGGGTCGGGAGAAGGACGTAATCGTCGATATGGACACTATTCTGATGGGCGCCCTTACCGTGGTTGGCCTGGGATGCGTTGTCCTCGCGATTTTTCTTTACCTGTTCGTCAAAGACGAATCCGGCCGGCGAAACCTGGTGGCGGGTCTCCTGTTGAGCACGGGACTCGCCTTGCTTGCGACGCTGTTCTACCAGGACTAGGCGAACCACTCTACCAAGCGAACAACCGGCGCAGGGCCGGAAGGGAGAGGAGCCGGCGGCACGGTCACGCGAGGCTCAGTTGCCGTCTGTCGTCCCAGTTGCCGTCTACGGCTTCAGTCGGCGGCGGCTCCCGTCCCGGCGAAGTGGTTGATGGGGCCGCCCCCCGCCCCCAGCCCCGGTGCGGTCGTGATGGCGCGCGCGACGAAGTCCACGGCAGCGTCCACGGCCTTCGGGAGTGGCGTTCCGGCCGCCAGGCCCGCGGCCACCGCGGCGGAGAGCGTGCAGCCGGTGCCGTGGACGTGATGCGTCGCGATGCGCGGCCGGCGCCAGATGCGCTCCTCGCGCCCGTCCCAGAACACGTCCGCCGCCTCCCCGGAGGGCAGATGGCCGCCCTTCACCAGCGCGGCTCCCGCCCCCATCTTGACCAGGCGCCGGGCCGCCGCCTTCATGGCCGCGAGCGATGCGACTTGCTCGCCGGTGAGCAGCGCGGCCTCGTGCAGGTTGGGCGTCACGAGCGCGGCCAGCGGGAGCAGCCGGCGCGCCAGCGTGGCTTCGGCGTCGGGCTCGAGCAGGTGGTGGCCGCTCGCGGCGACCATGACCGGATCCATCACGTAGGCGCCCAGGCCGTGGTCGGCGACGGCTTCGGCCACCAGTTCGGCGAGCGCAGCCGTGGCGAGCATGCCGGTCTTCACGGCGCGCGGATGCAGATCCGCGGCGACCGCGTCGATCTGGGCGCGCACCACCTCCCCGGGGACGGGGTGGACCGCGGTCACGCCCAGGGTGTTCTGGGCGGTGATGGCGGTGATGGCGGAGGTGCCGAACACGCCGAACGCATGGAAGGTCTTGAGGTCCGCCTGGATGCCCGCGCCGCCGCCGGAGTCGCTTCCGGCGATGGTGAGCGCCACGGGGAGGGCGCCGGGCGCTGCTTCAGGCGGAGTTGGCATGGCAGGGAGTTGAGGCGCGAGTGGAGACGACAGGCCGGGGATGGCCCGATGCCGGAAACATACGCTTTCGAGAGATGAGAAGCCTGCTTCGGGGGATATGGGGAGAGGTGGCAGCGTGACGGGACCAGGCGGAACCGGGCTGAGCAAGCGCAGGACGAGGCTTGTGGCGCGGCTCGGGAGTCGGCGGGGCCGTGTCCGCGAAAAACTCGTCCTGGTGGAGGGCGCGCGCGCCGTCGGCGAGGCGCTCGCGTCCGGGGTGCCGGTCCGCTTCGTCGCATGCTCGCCCGCGGTGACGCGCTCCGACGCCGGGCAGGCACTGCTGGCCGAGCTGGAAGCGCGGGGTGTCGCGCCCGACTGGGTGGGCGAGCGCGAGATGGCGGCCCTCTCTGCAACCAAGGCGCCTCAGGGCGTCCTGCTGGTGTGTGAGGAACGGTCGCCCGCTCTGAGCGAACTCGAGATCACGTCGGACGCGCGGTTCCTGGTTCTGGACGGCATCCAGGATCCGGGCAACCTGGGCACCCTGGTGCGTACGGCGCGCGCTTTCGCCCTCGACGCCGTGGTCGCCCTGGACGGGACCGTGGACCCGTGGAACCCGAGAGTGGTGCGCGCCTCCGCGGGAAGCGTCTTCCGCATTCCCGTGGTGCGCGCGCCGTGGCGCGGGGTGGCGGCGTGGGCCGCCGGCTCGCAGGTGATCGTGGCGGACGCGGCGGGGCAGGACGCGGCCACCCTCGCCGTCTCGCCCCCCTGGATGCTGGTGGTCGGGAACGAGGGGGCGGGTGTGCGCGAGGAGATCCGAGCGGTGGCGGGGGCCCGCGCGGCGGTGCCGATGGCCGCGGCGGCCGATTCGCTGAACGCGGCGGTCGCTGGCGCGATCGTGCTCTACGCACTGGTACGAGCATGATGGATGCCGGCGTGAGGGCGGCGGCACCCCGCCCATCCTCGGGCTCGCTGAGCGCGCGGGTCGTGGGAACGATGTTCGGCGAAAGCGGCATGCCCCGGCATGGGCTCGAGATGCCCGGCGGGCCGGCGCGCGCATGACCGATCCAGCGTCGCCTGTGGGCTCCGTCGTCCCGCCGCGGGGCGAGTTGCGGGAGGTCCCTCGCGCATGACCGATCCGGTGGTGCTCTTCTTCGCCGGACTGGTCGGCCTGGCGCTGGGGTCGTTCCTGAACGTCTGCGTGGCGCGCTGGCCGCGCGGGGCGGCGGTCACGCGGCCGAGGTCGGCCTGCCCGGCGTGTTCGACGGGCATCCGCTGGTACGACCAGGTCCCGGTCGCCAGCTGGGTCGTGCTGGGCGCCCGCTGCCGGACGTGCAGAGCGCGCATTTCCCTCAGCTACCCGCTGGTGGAGGGGGCCGGCGCCGCGATCTGCGCGGTCATGGTGCTGACCCGTGGCCTGAGCCTGGAGGCGGCCGCCGGTGGCTTCTTCCTGCTCGTCCTGCTGGGTATCGCCCTCACCGACGCGCGCTTCTACCTCATTCCCGACCAGCTGTCGCTCGGCGGCGCGGCGGCGGGCCTGGCGCTGTCGCTCGCGCCGGGGGGGATCACGCCCGGGAGCGCGGCACTGGGCGTGGTGGTGGGGTTCGGGGGGATGTGGCTGGCGGGGGCGGCGGGTACCCGGATCCTCCTGCGCGCCAACCCGCACCGGGTCGAGACGGCCGCCCGCGAACACGACCGGGGACGCCGCCGGGCCCGCCACGCGCGGGTGGTGCGCGTCCTGGCGCGGCCGCGCGGCCAGTTGGCGGCTCTGTTGCCTGCAGTGCCGGTGGCCGTGCTGGCCGGAGGGGCGTTCGGACCGGTCGGCGCGGCCGCGGCGGTGGGGGGCTGGGCGGCCGTGCTGGCCGTGCTGGTCGCCTGGGTGGAGGGGCTGGGGGCGGGAGAGGATCCCGCCCTGGCCGACACGGGCACCTCGACGAAGGTGCCTGCCCGGGCTGAGACCCATGCCCCCGCCTCAACCGACGCCGACCCGCAGGCTGTGCTGGGCGGCGGGGACGTCAAGATGATGGCGCTGGTGGGCGCGTTCACCGGTCCCTGGGGTGCGGTCCTGACGGTATTCCTGGGCGCTCTCGCCGGAGTGCTGGCCTACTACGTCCTTCGGTTGCTGCTGGGGATCCGCCAGCTGGTCCCCTTCGGGGTGTTTCTGGCGGCTGGCGCCACGATTGCCCTGTGGCGGGGTGAAGCGCTTCTCGCCTGGTATCTCGCGCTTACCGGGCTATCCGCGCCCTGACGGGCCCGCCGGGGTCTGCCGGTCCGGGCCAGGGTGGATGGGCGGGCTATCCGCGCCCTGACGGATCCGCCTCTCGATCCAACGGATCCTCGCCCCGGTCGAACCGCGCGCCGAAATCGCGCAGATACCGGCGCGACAGCTCCACGTAGTGGCCGCCGCCGCCCTCGACCCACTTCGCCGACTCTCCCTCCAGGGTTTTCCTGACCCGACCCGGGACCCCCGCCACCAGGCTGCGCGCCGGGATGTCCGCATTCTCGAGCACGACCGTTCCGGCCGCCAGCACGCAGCTCGGGCCCACCCGCGCCCCCTGCAGGATGACGGCGTTCATCCCCACCACCGTGAAGTCGCCGATCGTGCAGCTTTCGAACTTGGCGCCGTGGCCGACCGTCACGTCCTTCCCGACCACCGTGGGGCCCCAGTGACCCACATGCACCACGCAGTTCTCCTGGGACGTTCGTGCGCGCCCCGATGACGATTCCGTGGTCCGGGGCGTCTCCGCGCACCACGGCCCCGAACCAGATGCTGGCTTGGTCTTCCACCGTCACATTGCCGATGAGGACGGCGGTGGGGGCCAGAAAGGCGCTCTTCGCCACCTTGGGCGCGTACCCGTTGAACGGCAGAATCAGCGCCATCCTCCTACTCGGTCCCGCCACCGGTAGCGGGGATCTTGCGCACCCGGGCATGCAGGATCTGGGTCTCGGAGGCTTCCACGACCTCGATGTCGATTCCCGACATCGTCACCTTCTCCCCGGGGGCGGGCACACGACCGAGCCGCTCTACCAGAAAGCCGTTCAGCGAGCGGTTCTCCAGGTGGGGCAGCGACACGTTCATGGCGTAGTTGATCTCCCGCAGTTCGGTAGAACCCTCCACGATCGCCTCGGTGCGCGAGACCCGCACGATGGGCTCCGACGCGGGATCGGTCTCGTCCACGATCTCGCCGACCAGTTCCTCCAGTATGTCTTCCAGGGTTACAAGGCCGTCGGTCCCGCCGAATTCGTCCGCCACGATTCCCATGTGGATGCGCCGTCCCTGGAAATCGCCCAGCAGGCGGGTCAACGGCAGCGAGCTGGGAACGAAGAACGGTTCGCGAGAGAGCTCCGACAGGCGCACGTCCGCCTGCCCGCCCGCATGGGCGGCGTAGGCTTCGCGCACATAGAGAACGCCGGTGACGTCGTCGATCGACTCGCCGAATACCGGTACGCGCGAATACGGCACTCCGGGCAGCTGCTCGATGATGTCCGCAAGCCTGAGGGAATCGCTCCAGGCGAAGATGGATACGCGCGGGGTCATCACGTCCCACGCCGTGGTCTCGTCCAGGCGGAAGGCGCGTTCCGCCAGCTCGTGTTCCTCGGGCATCACGACGCCTTCCTCCTGCCCGAGCCGCGCCAGTTCGCTCACCTCCCGTTCGTCGGCGGAACGGCCCTCGTCACCATGCCGTTGGGTCCAGTAGACCCCGAACCGGCGCACCGGATAGAGGAGCGGGCGGGAGACTCGCTCGAGCAACAGCAGCGCGCGGGCACTTGTCAGCGCCAGTCGAACCGGCCGGGCCCGCGCCGCCGCGCGCGGCAGGAGTTCGCCGGCGACCAGCACCATCCCGACCGCCACCAGTGCCGCGATCAGCACGGAACCGGCTCCCTCTTCCGCGAAGGCTCCCACCCACAGCCCGACCGCGCCCGCATTGAGCAGCGTGTCGAAGAGCACATACGAGTCGAGGGACCGACCTGGTTCACTCCGCAGACGGGAGAGCTTGTCGGCTTCCTGGAAGCCCTCGTCCACGAGCGTGCGAATGCGCGAGTCGCCCACCTGAAAGCAGGCGGTCTGGGCCGCGGTCAACACCGCCGAAGCGATGAGCAGAAGCAGGCCGAGACCCACCAGGATCCCGATCATGGCTGGCCTCCCCAATGCGGAGTGCCCTTTTTGAACCCTCCGACTGCGGGAGGCGCCCGTCTGCCGGACGGAGGCTCGTCGGCGCCGGTACTGCTGGGGTCTACCTCCATTGGCGGCTCTCCTCAAGCAGCTCGCGAATGATGTCGTGGGTACCTCGGCTGTCGGCCTCGGCCTCGAAGTTGAGCACCAGGCGATGCGCCAGCACGTCCGCCGCTACGGCGCGCACGTCGTCGATCGACGGCATGGCCTCGCCGTTCATGGCCGCACGCGCCTTCGCTCCCAGGACGAGGAACTGCGAGGCGCGCGGGCCGGCTCCCCAGCTCACGTATTTGCGGGATACCAGAGGAGCGTCCACGGATGGACGGGTGGCGCGCGCGAGGCGAACCGCGAACGAGACCAGCGAAGGTGAAGCCGGTACCCGTCGGACGAGGTTCTGCAGTTCGATCAATTCCCCGCCGGCGACCACGGGCGAGATGCGGCCGACTTCCTCGCCGGTGGTTCTCATGGCGATCTCCTCCTCCTCCCGTTGATCGGGATATCCGATGCGCAGCTCAAGCATGAAGCGGTCCAGTTGCGCCTCCGGAAGAGGGTAGGTTCCTTCCTGCTCGATCGGGTTCTGGGTCGCCAGGACGAAGAAGGGGGGAGTAAGGGGGAGGGTCTCGCCCGACGCGGTCACGGCCCTCTCCTGCATCGCCTGGAGCAGGGCTGCCTGGGTCTTGGGGGGTGCGCGGTTGATCTCGTCCGCCAGGACCACGTTGGCGAAGATGGGCCCGCGCACGAAACGGAACACCCGCCGTCCGGAGCTCCGGTCCTCCTCGATCACCTCGGTTCCCGTGATGTCGGTGGGCATCAGGTCGGGGGTGAACTGCACGCGGCCGAATTCCAGGTCGAGGGCGTCGGCGAGGGTGGAGACCAGGAGCGTCTTCGCGAGTCCAGGCACGCCCACGAGGAGAACGTGTCCGTTTTGCCAGGAGAGCGGTGAGCAGCCCGCCTACGATCTCTTCCTGGCCCACGATGCGCTTCGCGACTTCGGTCCGCAGTGCCTGTGCCACCGTGCCGACCCGGTCGAGCAGCAGAAGATCCCGGTCCTCCATCGTCGCGTCTTCGAGCGTTCTCATGTCGGGCTGCAACTCCGGATTCGGGTCGTGGGGCGGGCAACGGATACGATGGACATCCGCAAGATCTCGGGATACACAAGCTTAGCGAGAGTAAACCGTTATCCGGGGTAGGATCCCGGCGCGGCCCAGAGACGCCGAAGGTAGGGGAACAGCCCCGCGCCACGCCAGCCGCCCAGGACGAAAAACGCATCCCTGCGGGGCCCCTCCGCGGGGCGGGAAAGGGGGACTTTCGGAGGTTGCGCAGGATGCCGCAACCTTCTAGCTTCTGTCGGCTGTTTCCGGGGTTGGATCGCACCGGCGGAGGTTGAACAGGTGGGCGACGACAAGCCCCCGCGAGCTCCAGCGCGAGATCCGTGGAATCCTCGGGCAGATGCAGCCCGTGTCGCCGGGCAGGGACTGACCCTGGCGCTTGCGACCGGGCTCTTCCTGTGGGCGGGCTGGTGGCTGGACAACCGGTTGGGGACGGTTCCGCTGTTTACCGTCCTGGGTGCCTTCATCGGAGCGGCCGCGGGCTTCTACAGCCTCTACTACCACGTCGTCCTGGAACCACGCCGGCAAAGAGAACGAGAAGAACACGAGCGATGACGCTCAAGTACGCGTGGGCGGCCCTCGCCATCCTGGCTGCGGTGAACGGCTTAATGTTCCCTTGGCTCGACGGCCCCGGAAGGGCTGGCCTTCTGGTGGCGGCCGCCATCACGTTTCCGGTTCAGGTCCTCGCCTTTGCGCTGCTCTGCAAACACGCCGCGCGGCCCACGAAGGGCCTCGTCGTCTGGATTG
>CBDDPN010000017.1:0-113417 GCA_965232315.1 Longimicrobiales bacterium
TAAACGCAGCGCGCCCCTACGGCGAGGCCCTGAGCGCCATCGTGTCGAGCCTGCACGCGCCGGACTATGCCGAGGTCCTGCCCGTGCTGCGCGCGCCGGAGCGGGTGCGCCGCGCCGCGATTCTGCTGCTGACCGCCAACCGGGGACTCGCAGGCGCCTTCAACGCGAACCTGATTCGCGAGGCACGCGGCCTGCTCGAGCAACTGAGGGGCGACAGAGTCGAAGTCGATCTGCACCTGGCGGGCAGAAAGGGGCTCGCCTACTTCAGGTTCCGGGGCGAGACCATCGCTTCGAGCCGCACCGATGTCGGAGACAGTCCCACGGTGGCGGACGCCGAATCGCTCTCCGGGTCGCTGCGCGAGGCCTACGAGGCGGGCGAGATCGATGCCGTGTACCTGATCTCGTCAACCTTCCGCTCCGCAATGTCCACACCCCCGCGGACGGTTCAACTTCTGCCACTCCAACCCTCCGAGGGAGCCCTTTCGCCAGACGCGTTCATCCTGTCGCCGACGGCGGTCGGGGTGCTGCGCAAGCTCATCCCGCTGCACCTGCGCAACCTGGTCTACAGGGCGCTGGTGGAGAACGCCGCGTCAGAGCAGGGCGCCCGCCGCACGGCGATGAAGAGCGCGACCGACAACGCGGGGGAAATGATCGAACACCTGACGCGCACGTACAATCGGGCCCGACAGGCACAGATCACGCAGGAGATCGCGGAGATCGTGGGAGGAGCCGAAGGCGTGGGATGACCCGCCCGCCAGGCGCTGTCAGCCCGCGGCGAGCGGCCCGGCGGCAGTCCACATCATACCAACGGAGAGACGACGGAGACCATGTCCCAGACAGATATCGGCAGAGTGGTTACGGTGATCGGCCCCGTGCTCGACGTGGAGTTCGAGTCCGGCCATCTGCCTGAGATTTACAGCGCCCTGCGCCTGCAGGCCACCTCTGGCGGCGGCCGCGAGATTTCGCTGGTGGCGGAGGTGCAGCAGCACATCGGCCGCGGGCAGGTGCGCGCGGTCTCCATGTCGTCCACGGATGGCGTGACCCGGGGGATGGAGGTGGTCGACACCGGGCAGCCCATTACGGTGCCCGTTGGAGAGGCGGCCCTGGGACGGATTCTTAACGTCATCGGCGAGCCCGTCGACGAAATGGGCCCTGTGGAGACTCCGGACGGGGAAACGCCCGAGCGCTGGTCGATTCACCGCGAGGCGCCGCGGTTCTACGCACTCGAGCCCAAGACCGAGATCTTCGAGACCGGCATCAAGGTGGTCGACCTGCTCGCGCCCTACGTGAAGGGAGGCAAGACCGGCCTGTTCGGCGGTGCCGGAGTGGGCAAGACCGTCATCATCATGGAGCTGATCAACAACATCGCCATGGAGCATGGCGGCCGCTCCGTGTTCTCCGGCGTGGGTGAGCGCACCCGCGAAGGGAACGACCTGTGGCTGGAGATGAAGGAATCCGGCGTGCTGGATTCGACCGCGCTCTGCTACGGTCAGATGAACGAGCCTCCGGGGGCGCGCCTGAGGGTGGGTCTTTCGGGGCTGACCATCGCGGAGTATTTCCGGGACGTGGAGAAGCAGGACGTACTCCTCTTCATCGACAACATCTTCCGTTTCACGCAGGCGGGCTCGGAAGTCTCGGCGCTGCTCGGGCGCATGCCCTCGGCGGTGGGATACCAGCCCACGCTGGGGACCGAAATGGGCGAGTTGCAGGAGCGCATCACCTCCACCCGGGACGGTTCCATCACCTCCGTGCAGGCCATCTACGTTCCGGCCGACGACCTGACGGACCCCGCGCCCGCCGCCGCGTTCGCCCATCTGGACGCCAACACCGTGCTTTCGCGCTCCATCGCCGAGTTGGGCATCTATCCCGCCGTGGATCCCTTGGACTCCAACTCGCGCATTCTGGATCCCCAGTTCCTGGGCGCGCGGCACTACGAGGTGGCCACGGGGGTCCAGCAGATCCTCCAGCGCTACAAGGATCTCCAGGACATCATCGCGATCCTGGGTATGGACGAGCTGTCCGAGGAAGACAAGATCATCGTCAACCGGGCCCGCCGGCTGCAGCGCTTCCTCTCGCAGCCGTTCTTCGTCGCCGAACAGTTCACCGGGATTCCGGGGACGTACGTCAAGCTGGGCGACACGATCGATTCGTTCGAGCGGGTCGTGTCGGGGGAGTTCGACCATCTTCCCGAGCAGGCCTTCTACATGAAGGGCGGAATCGAAGAGGTCGTGGCCGCCGGCGAGAAGCTGGGGTTCTGAGGTGGCTTCGCTGAATGTCAGGGTGGTGACCCCGGAGCGGATCCTCTTCGAGGGCGAGGCCGCTTCCCTGGTGGCGCCCGCCTGGGACGGCAAGGTGGGAATCCTCCCCAGCCATGCACCCTTCCTCACGCTGCTCGGCGAAGGAGACGTGGACGTCGACCTGGTGGGTGGGGGCAGTGCCCGGTACCCGGTGTCGGGAGGCGTCCTCAAGGTCCTGGCCAATGAAGTGATCGTGCTCACGGAGTCGGGGCGCACCACCTCTTCCGGCTGAACCCGGTGCGCCTGGACCTTCACCTGCATTCGCAGGCCTCCGACGGCTCCGAGCCTCCCGCGGAAGTTGTCGCGGCCGCCGTGGCCGGGCGCCTGGACGTCATCGCGCTCACAGACCACGACACCACCCAGGGGCTCGATGCGGCCTGGAGCGCCGCGCGACAGGTGCCGATCGAGATCATCCCGGGCATCGAGATCAGCACCATTCACTCAGGCGAGGGGCTCCACATCCTGGGTTACTTCGTGGATCCATCGTCACCGCGGCTGAGGGCGTACGAGGCCCGCGCCGGCCACCGGCGCGAAGAACGCATGCAGGAGATGATCCAGCGGTTGGCCGCCGGCGGCGTTCACGTTTCCTACGAGGCGGTTGTCGAGATCGCCGGGCCCTCGCGGGGCAGTCTGGGGCGGCCCCATCTTGCTCGGGCGCTGGTGCGGGCAGGGTACGCGAACAGCGTTCCCGACGCCTTCGACCGCCTGATTGGAAACCGGCATCCCGCGCACGTCCCGACGGCCTTCGTCTCGGCCCGTGAAGCCATCCGGATCATTCTGGAGTCGGGGGGCGTGCCGGTCTGGGCGCATCCCCCCTTCGAGCTTCTGGAGGGTCTTCTTCCCGAACTGAAGCTGGCGGGCCTGGCGGGGATCGAGGTGTACCGGCCCCGCACCTCTCCGAAGCGGATCCTGGCGCTCGAGGGCATCGCGCGCTCGTGGAACCTGCTCGTGACCGGGGGCTCGGACTGGCACGGCCCCGACTCGGGGAAGCTGGGCGATTTCTGCGTCTTCGGGGACGAAGTCGCGGCCTTGCTGGAAGCGGGGGGGATGTAGGGCCCTTCCGACCCCTTCCTCAGCCCCATCCCTTCATCGCCCGGATCAGCCGGCGTGCGGCGTCCGCGGGGTCCGGGGCCGCCATCACCGCCGAGATGACCGCCACCCCGGCCGCCCCCCTCCCGCCGAGCAGCCGGGTACGCTCGGCGGTGACGCCGCCGATGGCGAGCACGGGAAGGCGGACCGAACACGCGACCGCCGCCAGCCCGCCGACCCCGATGACGGCGCCGGCGTCCTCCTTGGTGGTGGTGGGGAAGACGGTGCCGCACCCCAGGTAGTCCGCGCCATCGGCCTCGGCCTGGCGGGCGAGCCCGGGGTCGTCGGTCGAGTGGCCCAGCAGGAAACCGTCGGGCACGGCCCGGCGGGCCGCCGCCACGGGGAGGTCGCCGGGGCCGAGGTGGACGCCGTCGGCGCCCGCCGCCAGGGCGACATCGAGCCGGTCGTTGACGATCAGCAGGGCGCCGTGACGCGCGGTGATGCGACGCAGCCGGCGAGCCCGAGCGAGAAGATCGCGCGGAGATGCCTCCTTGTCGCGCAACTGAAAGGCGCCGACGCCGGCTGCCGCGACCTGGTCCACCACCGACTCGAGCGGTCGTCCGCAGCGCGGTCGCGGGTGGGTGATCACCATCAGGCGGAGCGCGCGCCGGATCGGCTCGGGAACGCCGGTCACCTGCCTCCCGGCGTGCCCGCGCTGGCTCCCCTGCGCGCCCGCGCCCGAGCCCGGTTGTGTTCGGTAAGGGTACGCGAGAAGGTGTGCGAGCCGTTGGCGTTGGCTACGAAGTAGAGGTAGTCGACCTCGGCGGGCTGGAGCGCGGCGTCCAGGGCGGCGGCTCCGGGGGCGCCGATGGGGCCGGGGGGAAGCCCGCCCTGCGTGTAGGTGTTGTACGGGTTGTCGGCCACCGAGTCGATGGCGGCGAAGAGCAGGCGCGGGCGATGGCCGCCCAGCGCGTACAGCACCGTGGGGTCGGCCTGCAGGCGCATGCCGATGCGCAGGCGGTTGTGATATACCGCCGAGATCGTGGCCATCTCCCCGGATACGCGCACTTCCGCCTGGATGATCGACGCCAGCGTCACCACCTCCCTCTCCGACAGTCCCAGCTCCGCCGCCCGGGCCTGCCGCTCGGGTGTCCAGTAGCTCCGGTAGCGCGCGATCATCGCCTCGACCACGGCTTCCAGTGGCACTCCCCCGGCGAACAGGTAGGTGTCCGGAAAGAGGTAGCCTTCGAGCCCCGGCCCCGGGAGGTTCCACCGCACATGCGCGCTGTCCCCATCCAGCCGGACCTGCACGGTGTCGGCGGCGAGCTCGGTGATGCCGGCGACGCGGGTGGCGATCTGCGGCAGGGTAAAGCCCTCCGGGATGGTGACCGGGACCATCCGCACCCGGCCCTCGACGAGCGCGTCGAGCAGGTTGCTCCATCGGCCCCCGGCGTCGAGCGCATATGTGCCGGACCGCACACTGCGGTCGTCCCGTCGCAGCCGCCCGTAGATGCGGAACAGCAGGGGCCGGCGCACCAGCCCCCGCGCCACCAGAGTGTCGGTTATCTGTTCGAAGGTGGCACCCGGCGCCACGGTGAACAGCACGGTAGCGCCGTCCGCGGGTGCATCGCCGCGCGTTTCCACCGGAGCCGCCACCCAGAACAGCAGCGAGAGGCAGCCGAGCAGGATCACGGAAGCGGTGGCCGCCAGCGCGACCTTCGCCCTACCCAGCGCCGCAACGCGCTTCGTGGTCGCCTTCAGCGCCGAGGCGGCACCGGCCAGGAGCGCCCGGATCGCGGCACCGGCGGCGGCCGCAGCGTCCTTCAGCCACTTCCGCGGGTCAACCGACCGCCAAAGGGTCCCAACCGCGGCGCCCACGGCGGCCGCAGCGTCCTTCAGCCACTTCCGCAGATCAGCCGATCGCCAAAGGGTCCCGACCGCGGCGCCCACGGCTGCCGCAGCATCCCTCAGCCGCTGCCGCAGATCAGCCGATCGCCAAAGGGTCCCGATCGCGGCGCCCACGGTGCCCGCAGCGGTCCTCGCCCGATCCCGCAAGGCACCAGAGCGGCGGACGTTCCGCCACAGCCGAGCGACGGCCGCCAGCGCGGCCTCCACCTTCCTAGTCACTTGAGCGGCTCTTTCCTCCCGCGTCCAGCCATATCTGCACGATCAGCGCCGCCGCTGCCGCGTCGACGCGTCCCTTTTGCTGCCGTTTGCGCCGCGGCAATGCCAGCGACCGCACGACCCTCTCCGCGCGCGCGGACGTCATGCGTTCGTCGACATAGTAGACATCAAGCGCCAGTCGGCCACCGAGGCCATCTCCGAAACGCCGCACCTCCGCGCACCACTCGGTCTCGCTTCCGTCGGGGGCGAGTGGAAGTCCCACCACCAGCCCAGTCGCACCGTGTTCCCGCGCGAGCGCCCGCAGAGCGCCGACGGGAGGCCGCTTGCCACGTCGGCGCGTCAGCGTGGGCAGGGGGGTGGCGAAGTTTCCGGTCGGATCGCTGATTGCGACACCGATTCGCTTTTCCCCATAGTCGATCCCCAGCACTCTCATGCGTGGCTTTTCTCCCCGGGCGTGACCCTCCGCCGCACGCCCATCTTGGCGGCCCGGGTGTCCAATTGCCCGACTGCGGTTAGCTTCTCTCCCAACACTTCCCATGATACTCGTAACATCGCACCCTGCGCCGGTCTCCGTCGACCACGCCACTCGCCGATGAACGCAATACGCATCATCGAGCGCAAGAGCATGGGCCAGGTGCTGGAAGCCGGAGAGCTCAGGGGCTTCCTGCGGGCCTATCTCCAGGGCGACATCCCCGACTATCAGATGGCGGCCTTTCTGATGGCGATCTGGTTCAGGGGCCTGTCGGGAACGGAACTCGATACCGTTCTGCACGCGATGATCGCATCCGGCGCCTCGCTGGACCTCTCGCATCTTGATGGACCGCGCGTCGACAAGCACTCTACCGGTGGCGTCGGGGACAAGGTTTCGCTGGTTCTGGCTCCGCTCGCCGCCGAGCTGGGGCTCTACGTTCCCATGATGTCGGGCCGGGGGCTTGGCCACACGGGAGGAACCCTCGACAAGCTGGAAGCGATCCCGGGGTTTCGAACCGACATCGCCCTGGACCGCTTCGTGTCGATCGTGGAGCGGGAGCGTTTTGCCATGATCGGCCAGACACCGGAGATCGCGCCCCTCGATCGACGCCTCTACGACCTGCGCTCGGTGACCGGGACGATCTCTTCGATTCCCCTGATCGCCACCAGCATCATGAGCAAGAAGCTGGCGGAAGGGCTGACCGGCCTGGTGCTGGATGTGAAGACCGGCTCGGGCGCGTTCATGCCCGAAGCCGAACGCGCTCTCGAGCTGGCGCGGACGATGGTGCGTCTGGGGGTTCGCGCCGGCGTCGATACCGTTGCGCTGGTGACCGCCATGGACCGCCCCCTCGGGCGCGCCATCGGGAACGCTCTGGAGATGGCCGAAGCGCTGGAATGCCTGGCCGGGGGCGGCCCCTCCGATCTGCGGGAGGTCACGCTCGCCCTGGTCGCTCAGATGATGGTCATCGGAGGGCTCGCCGGCGACGCCCGAAGCGCCCGCAAACGCGCGGCCGCCGTGCTCGATTCCGGGCGCCCGCTGGAGCGGTTTGCGCGCGTGGTCGCGCTTCAGGGTGGCGACACGCGGGTGATCCATCGCCCCGAGCGGCTGCCCTCGGCTCGCTTCCGCAGCTACGTCCACACGCAGGAGAGCGGATTCGTGGGCGCCGTCGATCCGCTGGCGCTGGCCCGCGGCGTAGTCGAGATGGGCGGAGGCCGTGTGCGGCTGGGTGAGACCATCGACAGGGGCGTGGGGTTCAGGCTCGAGGTGAGGGGCGGCGAGGCCGTGGCACCGGGGAACACTCTGGCGGTCGTTCACGCGGCGACGGCCGGGGACGCCGCGCGGGCGACGGAGATCCTGCGCCGGGCGCTTCCGATCGTTCCGGAGCCACCCCCGCCGCTGAGCCCGCTGGTATCGCACCGGGTCACCGCTGCGGGGATAGAGAGCCTGTAGCGGGAGCGCGCGCGATCCGTCGTCAGCGGGGCTCGTACGGCACGCCGCCGAAGATCCCGGAGGCGTCGCAGGGCTCGGTCGGCTCCGTGCCCGGAATGAAGATCTCCTGGTAGCGCTGGGTTTCCGGACACCACTCGGAAGCCAGAAGTCCGGTCTTGTCGTCCACCTCCAGCCTTACCAGCGTCCGGGGTAGCGGCCACGGGTCGGGGATCTCGCGGAGTGCCGGAATGCCGGGCTCGTTTTCTTCGCCTTCCCACCCGTAGTAGACGCTCCGCATGAAGCTGCCCCACACGGGAGCGGCGTCGCCGCCGCCGGTAGAGCCCGGTCGGATCTCCTGGGGCTGGTCCATGCCGTACCAGACGATCGCGTGAAGGTTGGGGGTGAACCCGTTGAACCACGCATCCGTCGAGTTGTTGGTCGTCCCGGTCTTTCCGGCCGCCGGGACTTCGTGCGGCAACCCGGCGACTATGCGAATCGCCGTGTATCCGGTGCCTCTCGCGACCACGTCCTGCAGCATGTGGACCATCACCCGCGCCTGCAGCGTGTCGAGGACGATCGTCTTCTCGGGCTGGGGCTCCCAGAGCACCTCGCCCTCGGCGTTCTCCACGCGCAGGATGCCGTGCGGCTCGACGCGGGTGCCCAGGGTGGCGAAGGAGGCGTAGGCCTTGGCCATTTCGATGGGCAGAACTTCCGCCGCTCCGATGGTGGTCGACGGGAAGCGCGGGATCTCGGTGCTCAGCCCGAGCCGGGTTGCCATCTGCGCGACCGTCTCGATGCCCACGTCGTCCCAACCGAGCCTGATGGCGATCATGTTGCGGGATTCCCTCAGGCCCTGGCGGATGGTCATGCGCCCCTTGAAGATCTCGTCGAAGTTCTGTGGCAGCCATGGCTCGCCGCTCACCTGCATGAAGGCGAAGGGAGCGTCGACGACGATGTGCGAGGGTGGAATTCCGCTTTCAACCGCCGCGGCGTAGACGAAGGGCTTGAACGACGAGCCCGGCTGGCGCATGGCCTGGGTGGCGCGGTTGAACTTCGAGTGCGCGAAGTCGCGTCCGCCGACCATCGCGAGCACCTCACCGGTCGCCGGATCCAACACGACCATCGCCCCCTGGACATACGGTGTCTCGAAGGCCTCGGAGGCCTCTGCGAACTCCTCGTAGCGCGGATGCCTGAACCCGCCCCGGTTTTCGATGCGCTGGAAGCCCCAATCCATCGCCCGCTCGGCGAGGAACTGCATGTCGAGGTCCAGCGTGGTCTGGATTTCGAGGCCGGCGGTGTACAGCTGACTGCCGTAGCGATCGTCCAGGATCTGCCGGATCCATTCCTCGAAGTACGGAGCCGCCGGTGTGCGCTCGCGGGTGGCGGGCGTCGGAAGCGGAGCCGCGGCCCACCGCTCCAGATCGGTCGCGCTGATGTAGCCCTGTTCGGCCATGCGGCGCAGCACCAGGTTGCGCCTGGATCGCGCCTGTTCGGGATTCAGGAAGGGGTTGTAGCGGCGGGGACGGTTGGGGATCGCCGCCAGGAGAGCCGCTTCCGCGGGATTGACCTGAGTGGCGGGCTTGCCGAAGTACTTCAGCGAGGCGGCTTCGATGCCGTACACGCCATCGTAGTTCACCTGATTCATGTAGGCTTCGAGAATCTGTTCCTTCGAGTAGGCGCGCTCCAGCTCCAGCGCCACCTGGGCCTCCTTGAGCTTGCGCAGTAGCCGCTTCTCGTACCCGATGTCCTCCTCCCAGATGTTGCGCGCCAGCTGCTGGGTAAGCGTGCTGCCACCGCCATGCTCCAGCGACCGGGTGATCAGCAAGTCCCTGGCGGCGCGCGCTATGCCCTGCGGATCCACACCGCCGTGGCTGTAGAAGCGCTTGTCTTCCACCGCGACAAAGGCTCCCGGGACGTACGCGGGCAGAGAGCCGACCGCCACCGGCGTCCTGCGCTGGATGCCGAACTCCTGGATGATCCGGCCGTCACGGGCGAGGAGCTTGGAAGTCGTGCGCGGCTCCCAGTTGTGGATCTGGGCGATGGAGGGGCAATCGGTGCAGAGGTTGCGCCAGGAACCCCACATGAAGCCGCAGGCCAGCGCGGCCAGCACCAGCAGGCTCCACGACACGGCTGGTACCGCGAGTAGTGCTCGAATCGCCGAACTCAAGGTCTTCATGTCGTCGTAGGGCTGGCGTGTGCGCGCATGTCACGATGGGATAAGGCTCATGTCACGAAGTTGTAACGGGACCACGGCCACCCCCCGCCGAGTCCCGACCGCAATACCCCCGGTCGCGGTCCCCGGATCCACCCGGCCGTGCCCCTGCCTTGAGGGGCTTTGCAACGGCCTGCGGTGGTGTTAATATCCCGCTATGCCGGATTGACCGTACTCGGGTCAACAGCGACTTGGTGTGTGGGGTGCAGGCGGGGATTTGGGAGTGGGTGGCTATCGTCCCGGGGCGTGGTCCAAGAGTTCGGACGTGTAGTTCCGAGTTCACTGCGGACGTAGGAGGTTGCCTGTGACACGGTCCCATGTGCGAGTATTACCCACAAATAATCCAATACCGAACACAAATTGCCCTGACACGACTACCGAGCGTCGTGTCAGTGCTTTCGGGAGCGGGCGCGCCTGCGCGGCGCCGCCCGCTTTTTGCTGGCTCAAGGAGGCGATCATGACACGTATTCTGTCCCCGATCCCGGGACTGCTCGGGATCGCCGCGGCGGCGATTCTGCTCTCCGCCGCGCCCGCGGCCGCCCAGACCGGAAAACTGACCGGCGTGGTCACGGACCAGTCCACGGGCGAGCCCCTGGCCAACGTCTCGGTCTTCATCGAGGGAACCGGGCGCGGGTCACTCACCCAGGAGAACGGGCGCTACTTCATCATCAACGTTCCCCCCGGGGCCTACACGCTGGTCGCCGAGCTCATCGGCTACGCCAGCGAGCGCCGCGAGAACGTCGCCGTCTCCATCGACGTAACGGTCCAGCAGAGCTTCCAGCTCACCACGGCGGCCATTGCGCTGGGTGAAATCGTGGTCTCCACCAGTCGTACGCCGCTGGTGGCGGAGGGCCAGACCGGCTCGCTGGAGATGATCTCCAGGGACGAGATCGACGCGCTCCCGGTGACCGACATCATGGGGGTGCTCGCGTTGGAGCAGGGCTTCCTGCAGGTGCCGGAGGACAACACCACGGTGGTGTCCTTCGCGCAGCAGCGGCAGGGGGTCACCGCGCTCCGCATCCGCGGCGGCAGGGGAGCCGAAACGACCGTCATGATCGACGGCATCCCGATCAACAATTTCGCCCTTGGCGGCCCGGCCTTCGACATCACGAACAAGGCCATCGAGCAGGTGGCGCTGTTTACCGGGCAGCTGGACGCGCAATACGGCAACGCCCTTTCCGGGATTGTCAACTACGCGACCCCGGAGGGAACGGACCAGCTGGAGGGCGAACTGGAGTTCCGCTCCTCGGAGGTCGGGAACTGGCTCGGCAACCAGTATGACGCCACCCGCTCGTTCGACATGTTCGAGGGCGTCATCTCGGGTCCGATTCCGATGACCCAGGACAAGCTCCGCTTCCTGGTCGCGGGCAGGCAGAGATACGGCGCGGACCGGGCCTACGAGTTCGACTACGACGTCTTTGATCCTTCGAATCCGTCGGACGCCTTCAACACGGCGGACCCCAACGACGTCATCGCCGGCTGGCGGGCGACCGGATACGACGAGATCCGCGACGGCTACGCGAAGGTCACCTACTATGCGACCCCGGCGGCCAAGCTGAACGTCTCCTGGGCGGGATACGAGCGCGAGCGCAAGCCCTTCGACTTCGACTGGAGCCTCGCCGTCAACCCGCTCGAGTACATGACGACCGCGGCCGACAGCGCCTACTACCTGTCGCGGCAGAGAACGCTCGACTACCCGAACCTGGTTCAGAACTCGCTGCGGCTCGACCGCAACCTGTTCATTGCGCGCTGGGACCACACCTTCGGCCGCTCCGCCTACAAGATCACCGTGGCGCGCTTCGATCAGAGCCGCGAAACCTGCAACGTGATGAGCGGGATCTGCCTCCAGAACCACTACGAGGATCCCAACTTCAACGGCGGGTTCGTGGGGCCGGGCCCCGCGGTGTACAACAACACGCCCACCGCCGGGACCGACGCGTTCTGGGGCGGCGAGACCGTGCGCACCAACACGGCGCGCTTCGACTTCCAGTCGCAGGTCTCCGACAACCACAACATCTCCGGCGGCGTGTTCTACCAGGGCCACGACCTGACCTACGACGAGTGGCAGGACGTGGGCGTGAACGACGTGGTGAAGTTGCACCAGCTGTTCGAGGCGAAGCCCTGGGACGGGGCCGTCTACATTCAGGACCAGATCGAATACGACTTCCTGACGCTCAAGCTGGGCGCGCGCTTCGACTACGGCAGGGCGACCGGGCTGTTCCTCGCCAATCCCATCGACCCGACCAACGGCACCACCGCGCTGGATGTCTGCAGCAACCCCTCGCAGTGGCAGAACGTCACCGTGCAGGACTACGATCCCGCGACGGAAACGGTCAGTTCCGCCACCCTATCGGCCGACCCCGGCTGGACGTTGGCGGGGTGCACCTTCGAAGTCCGGGAAGAGGCTACGCGCATCGCGTCCTCGGACGACTTCTCGGAGGCGGACGCGCGCTCGCAGTTCTCGCCCCGCATCGGCGTGAGCTTCCCGGTCACCGAGAGCTCGAGCCTGTTCCTGAACTTCCAGCGTCTCTCGCAGAACCCGATCCTGATCAACAACTACCGGAACTCCGGCATCGGAACGCCGCGCGAGGGGACCATCGACGGGCCCGCGATCTTCGTGAACGCTTCCGCGGGACAGGATCCCTTCCTGGGCAACCCGCACCTGGTCACCGAACAGGCAACCACCTACGAGATCGGCTACAGCCAGGAAGTCGATGACCAGTTCGCCCTGTCGGCGGTCGTCTTTTCGAAAGACCAGAGCGGCCTCACCGGCGTGGCGGAGGTCGGCGCCCCGCCCTATACGGTCATTGACCCCGGCGCCACCTACGGGTTCTCGGCGCCCAACTACTACATCCTGACCAACCAGGACTTCTCGACCACGCGGGGAATCGAGGTCTCGCTGCGCCGGCGGGTGGAGAACTACTGGGGCATGGACGTGAACTACGGCCTCTCATCGTGCCGCACCAACGCGGCCGACCCGGAGCGGGAGTTCGAGACCACGAGCGAGGAGGGCGACCCCTTCCTCCGCGACGAGGTCCCCTGCGAGATCGACCAGCCGCACAAGCTCACCGGCATCCTGCGGCTCGCCGTGCGGGAGGACGTACCGGACATTCCCTTCGGCGACCTGCTCGCAAACACGAATCTGTCGCTGATCTACTCCATGGCCAGCGGGCTGCCCTACACGCCGACCCTGTCCTTCGCGGGCTTCGGCGAGGAGAACCAGTTCGACCGCTACAGCGGCCGGGCCCCGACGCTGATGACGCTCAACCTGCAGGCGCGCAAGGACTGGACCATCAACAACGTGCGCTACGGGTTCTTCGTCAACGTAAACAACGTCACCGACCGCCTGAACTGCATCCAGGTGTTCGAGTCCACCGGGAAGTGCACCGATGGAGCCGAGGACCAGAGTCGGCGTCGGGCGGGCAACACGGTGGGGACGAACACGGATTCCACCTTCTTCGACCGCCCGCAGTTCCTCGGGCCGCGCAGAAGCATCACGGCCGGCCTGAGGGTGACCTTCTAGCGACGCCAGGCAACACGGGGCGCCCACCGTATGGTCGTGCGGCCCCGCCGGAAAAGAAAACGGATGCCAAAACGGCAAAATCGGAGTTCTCATGATGAAACTGCTCATGCGTAAGGGAGCCCTCCTCCTCGCGGGCCTGGTCCTGATGCCCCTCGGCCTGGCCGAAGAGGCGCGAGCGCAGGAAGAGGTGACGGTCATAGACGCGGGAGGAGTAGGTCCCGATCTCCTGGTCCCGACCCGCCCGAACCTGTTCCAGCTGCGGGCCTTCGGCGACGAAGGCGCGGCCGGGGTCCGCACCAACGGGTCGAATGCCTGGTGCCTGCAGAACATCCAGGGCTTCTCCAGCCGCTTCAACTTCGGTTGCGCAACCGGTTGGTACGTCCGCCAGGCGGACGGGTTCTACACCTCCGCCATCTTCGACCTGGGGATGAAGTGGGCCGCGCCCGCGAGCGACCTGCCCGACGTTATCGATCCCGCGAACAGCGGTCTCAGCGGAGGCGGCTTCACCGTCAACATGACCACCCTGATCGTCGGAGGCGCGGTGCAGGGAGGGGGCGACAAGCTGTGGGCCTCGGACCGAAGCCCGGTCGACCTTCTGAACCTTGCGGCCAAGACCACGGAAGATGCGACCTGCACGAACCACAGCGCCCGGCGCGACGGCTTCATGTTCACCGGATTCCAGCTCACCCCCACCTCGGATTGCGAGGACACGCATCCCGCGTCCGGATGGCAGGGGAGCCACCCGGTTCCGGCCGAATCGTATCTGGAACTCCAGCAGTCGATGTCCGATTTCGGAGCCATGTACGATGGCATGAGCCCCAATGCCTACGATCCCTTCGCCTTCTGGCGGGTCCCCGAGGAACTGCAGAGCACCGACAAGTTCCTGGGCGACTGGCAGACCTACGGCGAGCTGAGCGACTTCTACCGCGACGCTCTCGAGCGCTACGGGACGGTGGTGCCCGGGGGCGCGGGGTCGCCGAACTACTCCGGCTGGCCCCTCGGGCTGACACAGTTCTACGACGCCTTCTATTTCGGCCTGCCGACGGTGGGCAACGTGATGTACTTCCAGTCCATCATCGTCAACGAGTCCGAGAAGGTGTACGGCGTGGGCATGACCTACGACTCGGTCTACATCGGGTTGAACGTCGACCCGCTTCTGCAGGGCCAGGGAGACGCCCACTACTACGACCCCGTGCGCAGCGCGATGCTCTGGAAGGAAACCGGCAGCCGGTGCGCGGACGCGATCGACCCTCCGGGTTCAGGCTGCAACCGGACTGGGGACGACGACTGGGACAATGGCGCCGCGGGCGCAGGCATCGTGTTCCTCAAGACTCCCATCGGGGACGCCCGCTACAAGCTGTTCAGCGACCCGTCGAGCGACTTCTACAATCCGGCGCACCCGCGCGCGGGTGACACCATCATGTTCCAGCACCAGCGCCAGTGCGGGTTCGGAGGTTGCATTCCGCGCACCTGGAGCCGGAGCCAGCGCGCCCACTTCGGGCATTTCTCCTCGATCGGGGAGTACACGCTGGACGGCGAGACGCCGGGCGACCTCAGTGATGGGCAATACCACCGCATCTTCCGGCCCGAGGCCTGGCCCGAGCGCACCGGCGTGTACAACAAGTACGTGCCCGGCGAGGGGGAGGCGGGGGCGCCCATGTGGGACTGGAACCACGACGGACAGCCCGACACCATCTACGCCGACGCCTGCGGCAGCCGCGGGTGCGTGGCGCTGTGGGCGGACACTCTTGCCTCGGGGTACACCAACAGCTACGGCAACATCGCCGACGTCGCGGTGGGCCCGGTGCACATGGCCCCGGGAGACACCGTACCGTTTGTGGTGGCGCTGGTGGGCGCCGCGGATTCCACCTCGATGGAATCGGCCCTCGACAACGCCATCAGCTTCTATCAGCAGATGTACCTGGGCCCGGAAACAGCACCGCCACCAACCATCTCCGCCGTGGATGTGGTGGCCGGCCAGGCGGCGACGACCGGTGACCTTGACGGAAACGAAATCTCGCTGTTCTTCGACGACAACAGCGAGGAATGGGTGGATCCCTACCTGGCCAACCTGGACGTAAGCGCCGACATCGCGCGCAACTACTGGCTGGCGGACTCGGTCGCGGCGCGTTCGACCAACAACGTCGCGGCCATCCACATCTTCAAGTCCTGCGACGGTGGCTCAACTTTCACCCAGGACGGGGACTGCGACGGGGACCCGGTCTTTGACGAGACCTCCAAGTGGGCCAACTTCGGTTGGCAACCGTACCAGACCTTCGACTCTGAAGATGACGGGACGCTGCCCAACACCTTCACGGATCAGTCGCTGATTCCCGGCGTCACCTACACCTACTCCATCGTCACGGAGACGCGCGGCGCCACATTCAACGTCGTGCGGGGCTCACATGCCGACTCTCTCCTGGCCGAGGCGGTGGAGTTCGCCCCCTCGCTGATCGGTGCGGTTTCCGCCTCCGGGACCAATCCCAACGTCGCGGTGGTCTACGCCCCCCTCAACCTGGCGGCAGGCGCGGCCAGGGCCGATCTCACCGAGGTCTCCCGCAGTGGAAACTCGACCGTGCCGGTCGAGTTCGAAGTCATCGGCACGGCACCCCTGTCCGGGCAGTACCGGGTCGTCTTCGGCGACAAGCTGGTGGTCACCCAGGTCGACAATCTGGACAACACCGGTGCGCCCATTTCCAGCCAGACCACCGTGGCGGCGCAGAGGGTACGCACCGTGACGGGACCGGGCGACGCCCCGCAGGAGGCCGTGATCGGAAGCGTGGACTTCAGCCGCAGCGGCACCGTGACCCTGTCGGGGCTGGAAGAGCAGCCGGCCGACAGCACCATGCAGGGGTCCATGCAGCGCACGACCGTCTTCGAGGGCGGTTTCGGGATGGTGCTCGCCGCCGGTTCCACCCCGCTCCTCGCCACGACGACCCTGACGGACGACGAAACCACTCCGGGCACCTTCTTCAGCCGCGACGACTTTCCCTTCTTCGTGGTGTCGGTGAGTGCCGAGGACGGCGGTACGCTGGATCCGCAGGCTCGGGTCTTCACCGCCGCCTCGGCGGACACCATCGCGGACCGGGTACGACCCTCGGTGTGGTGGCTCACCGGTCCCTCCGGCTACGTGGGAGGGGGCGAATACGGGGAGTACGCGATCGTCTGGAATGCCGACGCCTGGGGTTCGGGTGCCCCCTTCCAGGTCAACGACCCGGCCATCGAATCCACCGCGGCGGCGTCCCTCTCGGGACGGCCGTCGGCTTCGACCTCAGGCACGGGAGCCGATGCGCTGGAGGCCGTGCAGGCGGTCGACCCCGACATCGCCGAGCTGGATTCGTACGCACTGCCGTTCTCGGTCCGCAACAACACCTACGGCCGGGATGTTCAGGTCGTGGTCGTGGATCACCAGGAATCGGTGCTGGTGGGACAGGGCGTGGACTCGGTCCGGGTCGAGGTTCCCGCGGGCGTGTGGGTGCCGGGCGACCAGCTGTACTTCGTGGAAACGGTGACCCTGGAAGTGCTCGACAGCCTGGACAACACCGTGTTGGACGCGGGCGGTCAGCCGATGACCGAGCAGGCCACGGTCGTGACCTTCGACGTGACCCTCGGCTGCGAGGCGCCGCGTCCGTCGTGCGACCCGACCATAGGCGGGGACCTCGCCTCGGGCTACATCGCGGTGACCGAGCAGACCACCCTTACGGTACCCTGGCTGGTGCCGCTGCAGGGCGGCGACGAGGTGGTGGTGGACGTGCAGAAGGCGATCACGGCGGCGGAGGCGGCTGCCACCGGCGCCGTGTCGCTCGACAATGTCCACGTGGTGCCGAACCCCTACCTGTATGCGAGCGCGTTCGAGCGTGCCACCGACGCCAGGGTTCTGAAGTTCACCAACCTTCCCCAGGAAGGAACCATCCGCATCTTCGACGTGGCGGGGCGGTTCATCCAGGAGATCATCTACGGACCCGAGGATCTCCAGGGGATCGATGCCTACTGCGGCACGACCGATTGCGGGGGAGACCTCAACTGGGATATGCAGACCCGCGAGCGAACCAACCTGGGCGCCGGGCTCTACATCTTCGTCCTCGAGTCCGGGGGCCAGAAGAAGATGGGCAAGTTCGTCGTCATCCGATGAGCCTCAGTCCAAGGAGATAGATCGATGAAGCGTGCACTTCTGCTAGCGCTCACGCTGGTGGCGGCGGCGGATATGCTCGGGGCTCAGGAAACGCTGACCTCGAGCCCGGAACAGATCGTAACCCGCGTCGGCACCCGGGGCGCCGCATTCCTCGCCCTCGGCGTCGGCGCCAGGGGCCAGGCGCTGGGAGGCGCCTACGGAGCCGCGGTCGACGATGTCACCTCCCTCTACTGGAATACCGCGGGCATGTCGCGTCTCGACGGCTTTTCCGCGGGCATGACGACGGCCCGTCTCTTCGGCGACCTGGATATCCAGCATACCTTCGTCGGGGTGGTGATGCCCTTCGGCTTTACCCGGCTTGGCATCAGCGTCAACACGCTCGACTCCGGGGAGATGCCCTGGCAGAGCGAGTACTGGCCGAACGCCGGCTTCGGGGGCGAGCAGGATCCTAGCGCTGCACCCTTCAGCTGGACGGGAACCGCCATCGGGCTGCATCTGGCCCAGCCGATCACCGACCGCCTCACCGTGGGTGTCGCCGCCAAGGTCATCGACGAAGGGATCACCAACGCCAAGGCGAGCTACGTCGGCGTCGACATGAGCACGGTGTTCCGCACCGGTCTCTACGGCGTCACCCTGGGGGCCTCGCTCACCAACCTGGGAACCTCGGGGCGTTTCGAGGGCCGGCTCCTGAACAGCCGGGTGAACACAGAGGGATCCGAAGGTCAGGCGCTGGGCGACTTCATTCGGATCATGGAGGTGGCTGCGGCGACCGACAATCTCGAACTGCCCACCGCGTTCCGCTTCAGCGTGATGGCGGACCTGATCGGTGGCGCCGACGCGATCCTGTCTCCCGACGCGAATCAGTCCCTGCGCCTGATGGCCGACATCAACGACCCGGTCGACGCGGCTCAGGAGACCTCGATCGGCCTCGAATACGGATTCCGGGGCCTGGCCTTCGTGCGTGCCGGCAAGCGCTTCGCCAACGAAGATCAGATCGACAACGGGCTCATGCACGCGGCCGCGGCGGGTGGAGGTGTCCGGCTGCCGGTCGGAGAGCTGGGCACGCTGACCGTGGACTACGCCTATACGTCGATGCAACAGCTGGAGAACATCCAGGTCTTCAGCTTTCAACTGCAGTTCTGATGCGGCTCCGCGGGGAAGGGGAGCGAGCCGTGCGACCCCGTGAGACAACGGGAGGAAATAGACTGATGAGAGTACTGAACTGGTTGGCGCTGGCCGGGCTGGCGGTGGCGATGCCGTCGACCGTGCATGCCCAGTCGGAGCAGGGCGCGTGGAGCGTGGAGGTATCCGCTGGAACTCAGATGTACGCCGTATCGAGTTCGCTCCTGAGCAGCCCCATGCTCGCGCTGGAGGCGTTGTATCAGGTCACGCCGCGGATCGCGGTGGGTCCTGCGATTCAGTTTCACCGCGCCGACACCGACGGGAGTTTCTACGTGGCCGCCGTCGACTTCGGCGCCGACAGCACGCGGATCTTCGAGGTCGGCCAGACGCTGAGTGCCCTCCACTACGGCGTGAATGCTCACGTCAGCGTCATGCCCGGCGGCAATCTGGATCCGTACGTCGTTCTGGGAGCCGGCGGGGCCACGCTGTACCTGGATACGCAGGCGAATGACGACTTCCGTCGCGTAACCCATCGGATGGTGCAGGGGGGAGCCGGGGTGCGCTACGCGGTCAACGAAGCCGCCGGGATCCAGCTGGACGTGCGTGACGTGATCTACATGAACTTCGACCGCGACGTGCTGAATCCGGTGGACGACCGCCTGCGCAACTGCAAGAGCGACGGAACCTGTCGCTTCCCGGATGCCGAACGCACCGACATACCGGACAAACAGGACATGATCCACAACATCCGCCTGTCGATCGGGTTGACGTATGTTCCCGGACTCAACCGCTAGCGGGCAGGAGGCTATCCAATGATTTTTGAACGCAAGCGAGTTCGGCCGCACGCGGTGGGTGTCGCCCTGTTCGGCGCGCTCCTCGTCGCAGCCTGCGAAACCGACAATGTCACCGACCTCACCGCGGACCGTCCGGTGCTCAAGATGGTTCTGGCGCCGGGGGAAGCGGTGTACCCCTCCGGCTCGGTAGAGCTCTCGGAGGCGGTGGTGTCCGGGTTCGATCTCACGGTTCCCGACGGGTTTGACCGCGGGACGGGGCCGGGGGGCCTCTTCCGCAACGTGAACAATGGACAGTTCACATCCCCGGCCGTGGACATGGGCGTTTCGGTTCGCAACTCCTCTCAGGATCCCCGGCTTCCTGCCCTGCGGGAAAGTTCTGCCGCGCTGGGCAATCACTTCGGCATGTATGAACTGGTTTCGATTTCCGCCAACCCGGCCTTTGCGCCCGGCGATTGGGACATGTGGGGCGAGGTTACGGGTCTTGAGCCCTCCACGGTCTATACGGTCGTGCTGGCGCGCATGGCGCTTCAGGTGAACGGTGAACTGGACCAGCACCAGGTGCTGACGGGACTCCCGGTGGACGCTCCCGACGAACTGTCCTTCCTCCCGGGGCAGGAACGGGTGTATTCGAACGTCACGTGCACCTTCAGTTCGATAACCCCCGTAGGCGCGCCGCTCAATCCGGTGGCGCTGGGCACCATTGAGACCGACGCCAACGGCAGCGGAACCGTCGACTGCATCATCAGGGCCGCTCCCGGCGACCTCTGGCCGGTACCGGCGGCAGGTGCGGAGGCCACGACAGCCGCCGAGTTCACTGCGGCCAACACCCCCTTCGGCTCAAACGAGGTGGGCGCCATGGTCGGCCCGGGGCAGTACAACTACCTGCTCCTCTACGAGGGGGCGCCAGGCGAAGAGGCCCTCCCCTCCGGCAGCCCCACGGTCCGCATGCAGCTGGGCCCCGACATCGACGCCGACGGAAACGTCATCAACAACGCCATGGGGCCGTTCCCGGCCGGCGTGGTGCCCAATGCGCCGGAGCTGTCCGGGGGCGCCAACTCGTTCGCGGCTCCGGGTCAGATCGACGTGGCCCTGGAGGGCTTCTCACCCCTCTCCGGCGGTTCCTACCAGCTTTGGCTGTACGACGCGGGCTCCGGATCATACTCGCCCGCCGACGCCACGATCTACCCCGCGATGGACATGGAAATGATGATGATGGGCTCCACCTTCTCGCCATCGTCATCCGAAGATGTGTACGTCGCGAAGCTGGAAGTGACGATGGATCAGGACTTCGCCGACTTCACGCACGTCGCGGTAAGCGCCGAGTCCGGGCAGGCAGGCTCCCCAACGGGCGGCCCGTTCCTCTTCCAGGAGTACCTGACCTCCGACAACCTGATGCAGCAGGGCGCCATGACCTTCGGCCACCTGGGTTCGGATGGCGGGATCGAGCCCTTCTTCACCGGTGGCTCGGGTTCGGGATCCTTCTACGACAACTCGCTGCTGGTGGATCTGAACCGGATACCCGCGCCTCCTCCGGGACTCCACTATCAGAGCTATCTTGCCGCCATCTCGCCTACGGGCGTCGGCAGTTCGGCGCGCGGCAACACGATAGCGCTGGATGCCCGAGGAAACGGGATGGACAGGCTCGAAGCATCCCAGGTCGGCGACTTCGCCTCGTTTACCCACTACCTGCTTGTGCTGGAACCTGACGGCATCTCGTCGATCACGGAGATGCGCGTGCAGCAGAGCGACGACTACAAGAACAAGTTCAAGGAGTTCTTCGGAGGCTGACGCCACCCTCGCGTGCCGCCACAACATTCGCGCCCGCTGCCCGCACAGGCGGCGGGCGCGTTTGTTGCATGGAGTCCTTACTGCGGGAGCCGGTGCCCGCGCACTTGCCCCGGGTGATAGATTCCTCTGCGATGCGGCAACTGGCGGAGTCCTGGAGATGAAGACACCTTGCGTCCGGGTTGAGAAGCCCTGGGGATACGAATTGATCTGGGCGCACACCGGGCGTTATGCCGGCAAGATCCTCCACGTGAACGCCGGCGAGGCGCTCTCGCTGCAGTACCATCGGCAGAAGGACGAAACCCTGTACCTGCTCGCCGGGTCGATGCGCCTGTGGCTCGGCTCCTCGGCGGATGAACTGGAGGAGCGGATGATGAGGGAAGGGGATGCGGTGCGCATCGTTCCGGGAACCGTGCACCGCATGGAGGCGGTGACGGACGTGGATATCCTGGAGGCGTCGACGCCCGAACTGGACGACGTGGTCCGCCTCGAGGATCGTTACGGGCGTGCAGGGAACTCCGGGCCCGCCGGGAGTTCCGGGCGGCGGGTATGAGGCCGGGCATCCACGGTCCGCGCGACGGTGCCGCGCTGCCCGCACGGTGGTGGTGGGCGCTCCTGCTGGTCGTCCTCGTGCCCAGCATCGCGTGCAGCCAGGAATCGCCCACCAGCGGCCTGATCGTATCGTCGGACGCTGCCCTGCAGGAAATGGCCAACGGGCTGCTCCAGGACATCAGCGAGCGCTCGGGGCTCAGCTTTACGGAGCCGGTGCGCGTCGAGTGGCGAAGCGAGGAAGAGCTGGTGCGGTACCTGACCTCCAAGCTCGACGAGGAGTTTCGGGAGGGCGAAGTGGGGCGCATCCGGGACAGCTACGCGCTGCTCGGGCTGGTTCCCGGCGACCTCGACCTGGGCGCGCTCTTCCTGGCGCTCTATACCGAGCAGGTGGCCGGCTTCTACGATCCCGACTCGGTGGCGCTCTACGTGCGGTCCGGCCAGGACGAAGAGACCGTCGAAACCGTGCTGGTCCACGAACTCGTCCACGCCGCCCAGGACCAGGCCGTCGACCTCGACGCGCTGGCCGCGCGCGCGCGCGGCAACGACCGCCAGATCGCGGCGCAGGCGGCGGCCGAGGGCCACGCCACCCTCGTGATGCTCGAGTACGCGCTCGAGAAGCAGCAGGGGGCTCGGGTGGACCTGGTGGCGATTCCGAACTTCATCGACCTGATGGGGCCATCGCTGGCGGGGGCCGCGAGTGCATCGCCGGTCCTGAGCACTGCTCCCAGGCTCGTGCGCGAGTCGCTCATCTTTCCCTACGTGCAGGGCACGGAGTACGTCCGCGTGCTCTGGCAGCAGCGTCCCGGCCGGCCGCCTCCCTTCGGAGATTTGCTTCCTCAGTCGACCGAGCAGGTGCTGGAACCGGATCGGGCCTTTGGGCCGGAACCGGATGCACCGGTCGACATCGACATCACCGGTGGCGGTGCCGCGGTGATCTACACGAACTCGCTCGGGCTGGCGGAGATCGGGATTCTGTTCGAGGAGGTCGCGGCGGATGGGGAGCCGATCGGCGGCTGGGAGGGCGACCAGTTCGCCCTGGTCGAAGGCGAGGACGAAAGCCGCGGGCTGGTCTGGTGGTCGGTCTGGGAGGACGAGGCGGCGCGCGACGCGTTCGTGTCCCGGGGCCAGGCGGTGGCCGCGGCGCTGACCGACGCTACGCTCGAGGCCCATATGCTGGATGGTCGGTCCGCGGCGGTGCTGACCGTCGGGATCGTGCCGTCCGCGCCGGTGGCGACCATCGTGGGGGGCGCTTGAGTTCGCGCGCGTCCGCAGCCCACGCCGTGCATGTGAACACGAGGGGGGGCGGGGCATACCCGGTGCTCGTGTCGCGCGGCCTGCGCCATGCGATGCCGGAACTGCTCGCCGAGTTCGCGCCCGCGCACCGCTATGCGGTGATCGCGGACGCGACCGTGGCCGCGCTCCACGGCGGCGGCCTCCTGGAGACCCTGCAGGCGGCCGGCCTGAAGGCGCAGATGTTCACCTTTCCCGCGGGGGAGGAGAACAAGATCCGGCGGAGCTGGTCGCGACTCTCGGACGAGCTGCTGGCTGCGGGATTCGGGCGCGACGGCTGCGTGGTCGCGCTCGGGGGCGGGGTGACCGGCGATCTGGCGGGCTTCGTGGCCGCGACTCTGCTGCGGGGCATTCCGGTGGTGCAGGTTCCGACCAGTCTGGTCGCCATGGTCGACGCCTCGGTGGGGGGAAAGACAGGGGTGGACACCCGGGCCGGCAAGAACCTGATCGGGGCGTTCCACCCGCCGCGGGTGGTGGTCGCCGACCCCGACTACCTGGCCACCCTGCCGGCGGCGGAGCGCGCCCAGGGGCTCGCCGAGGCGGTCAAGCACGGGGCGATCCTGGACGAGGACTACTTCGAGGAGGTCGCGCGCTCCGCCGCGGGGGTGCTGGCCGGAGACGCCGCGGCCATGGAAGCGGTGGTGCGCCGGTCGGTTGAGCTCAAGGCCCACGTGGTGAGCGAGGACGAGAGGGAGGGCGGTCTCAGGCAACTCCTCAACTTCGGGCACACGCTCGGGCACGCGCTCGAGGCTGAGTCCGGCTACACGCTCCCGCACGGATCGGCCGTCTCCCTCGGCATGATTCTCGAAGCGCGCGCCGGAGAGCGCATCGGACGCACCGACACGGATACCGCCGAGCGGCTCGGCGCTGTGCTCGCCGGCTGCCGCCTGCCGACAGTGCCGCCTGCCGCCACCGACGCCACCGCCGTCCTGGCGCGCACGCGCTCGGACAAGAAGACGCGCGCCGGCGCTCCCTCCTATGTCCTCCTTGACCGGATCGGTCGGGTGGACGGTACACGGGGCTGGACGCACGCAGTGCCCGACGAAGTGGTGTTGGACGTGCTTCGCGAGGCAGTATGACTCCGCCAGGCAGGTATCCTGTGATGGACCGCGCTTCCAACCGCGCCCCCTCCCCGGAAGGCTCGCTCCCTTCCACCGCCGCAGCCGTCCAGACCCGGGCCTCCGCCGGCGCTCCCGGCCGTCCCTTCCTCCTCTTCGAGGACGGCATGATGACCTACGGTCAGGTGGAGGACCGGACGCGGGCCTTCGCGGCCTCCCTGCACAACCTCGGCATCGAGCGGGGCGAACGCCTCGCGATCGTGCTTCCCGGCTGCCCCGAGTTCGTCATCGCCGCCTTCGCCGCGGCGAGACTGGGGATCGTCATGGTGCCGTTGAACCCGCGCCTCCCAGCGCCGGAATTGCGCTACCGGCTGCGTCACTCCCAGGCGGCCGCCGCAGTAACCCCCCAGACCTTCGACGCCGTCGACTATCTGCAGTTCGCCGAAGAGGTTCTGGAGGAGTTGCCGGAGCTGGGATACGTCATCACGGTGGGAGACGAGGACCTCTGGTACGACGACCAGATCTACCCCTTTGAGGACCTGGTCTCGGAGGGACGGGCCAAGAGGTGCCCCGAGCCCGAACTGACCGGCGACGACCTCTTCGCGATCCTCTACACCGCCGGAACAACCGGCAAGCCCAAGGGCGTGGAACTGACGCACGAGAACCTGGTGCGGACCGCAGCCCATACCGTGGCGGAACTGGGGGTGGTTGCCGGCGACCGCGTAATCGGGGCCAGCGACATCTTCCACGCCTTCTCGCTCGGTCCGGCCATTCTGGGCACGGCGATCGCCGGAGCCTCGATCGTGCTGCAGGAGACCTTCGACGGGGCGGAATCCCTCGACCTCATCGAGCGACACGCCGCGACCGTGCACTACGGCGTGCCCACGCACTTCCTCAGGGAGCTGTACGCCCAGCGGCGCAACCCGCGCGATCTCTCCAGCCTCAGGACCGGGATCGTAACCGGCGGCCCCATCGGCGACCTCTCCCTGCGCCATGTGCGCGACGAGTTGTGCCCGAACCTGCAGGTGGCGTATTCACTCACCGAAGCCGGCTCCACACTCTCGATGACCCGCCCGGGGGATCCTCCGGAGAAGCAGCGCTTCACGGTGGGACGCCCGATGGACGGCACCTCGGTGCGCGTGCACGATGTCGACGGATCGGTGCTTCCCGTCGAGAGCCTGGGCGAGATCCGGGTGCGCGGCCCCGGCGTGATGCGCGGCTATTACCGGCAGCCGGACAACACCGAACGGCACTTCGACCCCGACCGGTTTCTTCACACCGGCGACATGGGCATTGTAGACGATGACGGCTACCTGCATTTGGTGGGTCGGCGGGGAGACGTTATAATCAAAGCTGGATTCGATGTGTATCCCCGGGAAGTCGAGAACAGGATCGCGACACACCCGGCGGTACGGGATGTGGTGGTGACAGGGATGCCCGACGAAATACTGGGCGAGGCCGTTTGCGCCTTCGTGCACGTGATCGAGGGTGCCATTGTCTCGGACGAGGAACTCAAGGCATGGTGCCGGCCCTCGCTCGCCACGTACAAGGTGCCGGATCGGGTCCACCTGTTTGACGAGTTCCCGGCGACGGGAACCGGGAAGACCGGACGCGGAGAGCTGGCTCGCCTGTTGCGGGCCGAGGTCCTGCGCCGGAACGAGTAGGTCCCTGGCTTCCTTGTCCCGCTCCACGACCGATCGCGGCGTGCGCCGCCGCCGAGAGGGTGGACCGGGAGAGGAGGCTCGGTGGCCGGAACCTGAAATTCGGTTGCGAGAAAACACCCAATGAACGATCACTTCATGCGCGCCCCGCATGTGACAGCGGGGGCCCCTGTCCTGCCCGCGGCACCCAACGCCGCCCTGCTCATCGACTTCGACAACGTGACGATGGGCATCCGGAGCGATCTCTCGAAGGAACTGAAGACGCTCCTCAACTCCGACATGATCAAGGGGAAGGTTACCGTCCAGCGGGCGTACGCCGACTGGCGGCGGTATCCCCAGTACATCGTGCCTCTGTCGGAGGCGTCGGTCGACCTCATCTTCGCGCCCGCCTACGGCAGTTCGAAGAAGAATGCCACCGACATTCGCATGGCCATCGACGGCATGGAGCTGGTCTTCATCCGCCCGGAGATCGGCACCTACATTCTCCTCACCGGCGACAGCGACTTTTCCAGTCTGGTGCTGAAGTTGAAGGAGTATGGCAAATATGTGATCGGCGTAGGGATCCAGGAATCCAGTTCCGATATTCTGGTCCAGAATTGCGACGAATATTATTCCTATTCGTCGATCGCCGGACTTCAGAAGGCTTCCGTGGGAGACCAGGGCAAGTCCATCGATCCGTGGGCTCTGGTGACGCAGGCGTCGAAGAAGATGCTGGAGCGCGGCGACGTCATGCGTTCGGACCGGCTCAAGCAGGTGATGCTGGAGATCAGCCCGAGCTTCGAGGAGTCGAAGTTCGGATTCAGCAAGTTCAGCAGGTTTCTGGCGGAGGCCGCCTCGCGCGGGCTGGTGCAGCTGCGCAAGCTCGAAAACGGACAGCACGAGGTGTTTCCGCCGGGCTCGAGGCCACGAGGCCGCGCCGCGGCGGATGGCGCGGGGCCGGGACGGGCCGACGCGCGCAAGGGCCGGCCCGAGTCGAAACGTGCGGAGCCCAGGCGATCCCTCCCCCGCGAAGTGGCAAAGGGAGAGCCGCGAGGGGCCGACCGCGGCATCGAGCGCGCGTCGGAAAACGGGGGCGCGGGCGCGGACCCGCTGGCGACGGCGTACGCGCTCCTGCGCAAGGCGTTGCCGGAGATCAGCCCGGACAACAGCTGGACCCGGGATTCCGACGTGAAACGTCGAATGCTGGATCTTGACCGGGGCTTCGACGAGGCGGAATTGGGGTTCAGCAAGTTCAGCAAGTTCCTCACCCAGGCCCACGAGCACGAGGTGGTGCGCATCCGCAGGAACGAAGCAGGCAATTTCGTAGTGCGGCTTCCCCGCTCGGAGCGGGCCCGGGCTGGTGACGGAGCCTCGGCCGCGACCCCGGTCGCCGATCCGGCGTCGACGGGCGCTGCTTCCAGAGCGGCGGACAGGGTGTCCCGGCCGCCGGCGGAAGCTCCAGGGGCGTCCAGGCCGGTTGCAGAGGCGTCAAGGGCGGCTGCAGAGGTGTCCAAGGGGGCGGCGGGGCGGCCGGAGACCGCAGCGGAATCTCCAGCTGCGCCCAAGGCAGGGCGGCGCACGCCCCGCTCGCCCCGTCAGCGCATGCGACGTCAGAGCCAGCGGGCCCAGCAGCGCGAGAAGGACGAGCGCGCCGAGGCGGACGAGAGAGCCCGCACGGACGGGAGAGCCCGCACGGACGAGAGAGTCCCCACGGACGAGAGAGTCCCCACGGACGAGAGAGCCCGCACGGACGAGCGAGCCGCGACGGACGAGCGCGCCGCGACGGACGAGCGCGCCGACACGGAACCCTCATTCGATCCCGCACGTCTGGGGCTTCCCACTGATGCCAAGGCGGTCCATCGCTATCTGGCAAACCGATACCGGGGAGTGGGCGACAAGACGGCGGCACGCCTGATCGAAGCGTTCGGTGACCGGGTCTTCCATGTACTGCACGAAGCCGTCGAGAAGGTGGAGGAAGTCCTTCCGCGCAGTCGGGCGGCAAAGGTCAGGGAGGCCTGGCAGGAGGACTTCTCCCGCCGATCCAGGGCGGAGGCGGGCTCCGGGCAGAATACGGTCTCGCAAGGAGCCACGACCGCGAAAAAGGCGGCGACCGCGAAGAGGGCGGCGACCGCAAAAAGGGCTGCGAGTTCCAGGAAGGCCACAACCGCGAGGAAGGCCACAACCGCGAAGAAGGCCGCGACCCCGAGGAAGGCCGCGACCCCGAAGGCGACCGCAACCCCGAAGGCGACCGCAACCCCGAAGGCGGCCGCGACCCCGAAGAAGGCCACGACCGCGGAGAAGGCCACGACCGCAAAGAAAGCGGCTACCCCGAAGGCGGCCGCGACCCCGAAGAAAGCCACGACCGCGGAGAAGGCCACGACCGCGGAGAAGGCCACGACCGCGGAGAAGGCCACGACCGCGGAGAAGGCCACGACCGCAAAGAAAGCGGCTACCGCGAAGGCGGCCGCGACCCCGAAGATCCCCGCGGATGCAGCCCGCCGCACACGGCTGGGGCGCCGCCGCGGATCCTCCTGAGCCGCGCGCGGCCGAGCGAGTGGTGGCGTTCGATGCATCGGTATTGAACGAGACCCTCCCCGGCCTTCTGGGTAGAGGTGCGCGGGCGACCGCTCCCGACCTGCTCGGCTGGCAGGTGGAATCGACCATAGGCGGGGTGAGGACGGTCGGCCGCATCGTGGAGGTGGAAGCCTACACGGGACCGCACGACCCTGCCTCCCACGCCGCCGAGCGCATCGGCCGCACCCGCCGCAACGAGTCCATGTACGGTCCCCCCGGCATCGCGTACGTGTACCTCATCTACGGCGTGCACTGGTGCCTGAACATCGTCACCGGTCGGGAGGGCTTTCCGGCCGCCGTGCTGGTGCGCGCGCTAGAGCCCGTGGAGGGAAAACCCGCCATGGCGGTGCGGCGGGGCCGGACCCGCGATCTGTGCT
The DNA here is from genome assembly GCA_965232315.1 of Longimicrobiales bacterium. Taxonomy (GTDB): domain Bacteria; phylum Gemmatimonadota; class Gemmatimonadetes; order Longimicrobiales; family Gaopeijiaceae; genus BD2-11. The sequence continues at coordinate 28,410 of CBDDPN010000017.1, forward strand.
CGGGCCCGGGGCGCCTCTGCCAGGCACTGGGGATCACCGGGGAGTGCGATGGGCACTCGCTCGACCAGGCGCCCCTGCGCCTCCTCCCGCGAGACCCGGTGCCATCCGGACAGGTGGCATGCTCGCCCCGGATCGGCGTGACGCGGGCGCGCGAACGCGAGCTGCGCTTCTTCCTCCAGGACAGTCCTCACGTTTCCAGGCGCACAGGCGGGACCAGATGAACGAACCGAGCTGGATTTCGCTCCTTCCCACCGTGCTCGCGATCGTGCTGGCCATATGGAGCCGGCAGGTCTATGTGTCGCTCGCGGCCGGCGTCTGGCTCGGCTGGACGATTCTCGAGGGCTGGAACCCGCTCGACGGGATCGCCACCGCCATCGAGCAGACGGTGGCCGTGCTGGGGGACCCCGGGAACGCCAAGGTAATCCTGTTCACGCTGGTCATCGGCGCCATGATCTCGACGCTGGAGGCGGCGGGCGGCGTGCGCGGTTTCGTGCGCTGGATCGAGAGCAACCGCTGGGTCACGAACGGACGCCGCGCCCAGCTTCTGGCGTGGATCATCGGCATCGTGATCTTCATCGAGTCCAACATCACCGTCCTCGTGGCCGGCGCGGTGTCACGACCGCTCTTTGACCGCTTTCGCACTTCGCGCGAGAAGCTGGCCTACATCATCGATTCCACTTCGGCGCCAATCTGCATCCTCATCCCGTTGAACGCCTGGGGGGCGCTGAACCTGGGGATCCTGAACGAGCTGGGCGTGGAGGACGCGCTGGGCGTATTCGTCGCCTCGATTCCCGTGAACTTCTACGCCCTCATCGCCTTGCTGCTCGCGGGCGCGTCCATCCTCTGGAACATCGACCTCGGTCCCATGAAGCGGGCCGAAAGACGGGCGGGCGAGGGACAGGTGCTGTGGCCCAACGCCCAGCCCATGGTGGACGAAACCGTGCTGTCGCCGGCGCCCCTCGGCCGCATCGGGCCGCGTGCGCGCAACATGCTGGTGCCGATCGCGGTGATGGTCGTGACCATGCCGCTGGGGCTCTACGTGACAGGCGGTGGGTCGATGCTCGAGGGTTCCGGGTCGACGAGTGTGCTGTGGGCGGTGCTGGCGGGGCTGGGTTCGGCGTGGCTTCTGCTCCTGGCGCAGCGTGGAGCGTCCCTCGACGAACTCACCCGCACGGGGCTCAAGGGCGCCGGCGGGCTGATGCCGTTGGCGCTCATCCTGCTGCTGGCTCTGGCTTTGGGGTCGGTGGCGCGCACTCTCGGGGCGGGCGAGTACGTGGCCCAGGTCACGGAAGGGGTGCTGCCGCCGATGCTCTTTCTGCCGCTGGTGTTCGTGGTCGCCGGCGGGATCGCCTTTTCGATCGGGTCCAGCTGGGGCACCTTCGCCATCATGCTTCCCATCGCCGTGCCGGTCGCCGAGACCCTGGGCATGCCGATCGCCCCCTTCGTCGCGGCGGCGCTCTCCGGGGGCATCTTCGGTGATCACTCCTCGCCCATCAGCGACACCACCATCATCTCTTCCATGGCCGCCGCCACCGATCACATCGACCATGTGCGCACCCAGTTGCCCTACGCCCTGCTGGCCGGGGGCGCGGCGGCCGTCTGCTTCGCGGTGCTGGGCGCTACCCTTTGAAGCCGTGGAGGAACGGCACGAGACGGCATCGCGGTCGACGCCGTCAGCGGCGGATCGGCGGACCATTCCCTCGGGCGCGATCTCGTGTACCTTCTGTGGGCCGTCCGGTGCCCGCTGGCAGCGTGGGGATGCGCGCTCGCCGGCTGTTTTTTCGTCCGATCCTCGAGCAGGAGTGACCAGGCCTTGAACGTGAGCGTCTGCATCCGAAGGGTGCCCGACACCGAGACCCGCATACGCGTCGCTGACGACGGCGTCTCCATCGATACCAGCGGCGTGAAGTACATCGTGAGCCCCTACGACGAGTTCGCGCTGGAGGCGGGCTTGCGCGTGACGGAGAGCCGGGGAGCGGGCCAGGTGACGGTGGTGACGGTCGGCGACGGCGGGGCCTCCGAGAGCCTCAAGAACAGCCTCGCGATGGGGGCGCACCGGGCGGTGCTGCTGGAGGGCGAGGTCTCCATGGACGGGCTCGCCACGGCCAAGGCGCTCGCGGCCGAGTTGGAGGGAGCCGACGCCCCGCTGATCCTCCTGGGGGTGAAGGCGGCGGACGACGACCAGCAACAGGTGGGGCCGATGCTCGCCACCCTGCTCGGACGGCCCTGCGCGACGGCGGTCACCCGGCTCGATGCGGAGGAAGGGCGAGTTCGCTGTCACCGCGAGGTCGATGGAGGCACGGAGGTGGTAGACCTGCCTCTCCCCTGCGTGGTCACCATCACCAAGGGCACCTACGAGCCCCGCTACGCCACCCTCAGGGGGATCATGGCCGCCCGGCGCAAGCCGCTCGAGCGCAAGCCGGCCGGGCTGCCCGCTCCGCGACTGCGCGTCCGGAGCCTCGAGTTGCCGGCGCCCCGTCCGCCGGGGCGGATCGTGGGGGAGGGTGTGGACGCGGTTCCCGAACTGGTGCGTCTGCTCCGCGAAGAGGCGGGAGCGCTATGAGCGCCGTGGGAGTCCTGGCCGACCCTGTGACGATTCCCGAGCCCGGGGTGGAGACGGAGATGGAGCCTGGTTCAGGAGTGGTGGCCGCGTTCGCCGAGCACCGGGACGGCAGCGTGCGCGCCACCGCCCATGAGGTGGTGACCGCCGCGGCCGAGCTGGCACGCCGGCTCGGGGGAAGCGCGCACGCGCTGACCGCGGGCGGACCCGGCCTGGCCGCCGGGTGTGAGTCATTGGGCGCGCACGGTGCCGAGGTGATCCGGGTGGCCGAGAGCGACGAGTTGGCGCAGTACCACCCGGAGGGATACGCGCGCGTCGTCGCGGACATGGTCGCGGAGGGCGGCTACCAGGCCATGCTGTTTCCCGCCAGCGCCCTGGGCGCCGACCTGGCCCCCAGGGTGGCGGCGCTCCTCGACGTGCCGCTGGCCGCGGATGCGACCGGGCTGGAGGTGGAGGACGGCGCGCTGGTCGTCACCCGGCCGGTGTACGGCGGAAAGGCGTTTGCGCGCGTCACCTTCGACGCCAGCCCGGCGTTGGTGTCGCTCCGTCCCCACGTGTTTGCGCCGGCTGTCCGTCCGGCCGGCGGGCCGGGTAGAGGCGTTCACCCCGGCGGAAGGCGCGCCGGTGGGGGGGCGGGTGGTGGAGTTCCGGTCCGCGGCGCGGGGGAGCGTGGACGTGGCGGAGGCGGAAATCGTGGTCTCGGGCGGGCGCGGCATGCGCGGGCCGGAGAATTGGGGGGTGCTGGAAGACGTGCGCGACGCCCTGGGCCCGGCCGCGGCGCTGGGCGCCTCGCGGGCGGTGGTCGACGCGGGGTGGCGGCCGCACGCCGAGCAGGTCGGACAGACCGGAAAGACCATCGCGCCCAAGCTCTACTTTGCGCTGGCGATCTCGGGCGCCATCCAGCACCTGGCCGGGATGCGCACCGCGCGCACCATCGTGGCGGTGAACAAGGACGCCGACGCGCCCATCTTCAACGTCGCCGACTACGGCATCGTGGGAGATGTGTTCGAGGTGGCGCCGGCGCTGGCGGCGGAGATTCGTCGGCTCAGGAGCGAATAGGCCGGCCGGTTCTCGCGAACCCAGGGCGCGCGACGATTTCTGCCGTGTTGTGGCCAGGTGCCGGGTGCGTCGAGGAAACCGGCTACCGCAGCACCGGCTTGTCCAGCGAATCCCAGCCGTAGGCCCGTTCCACGCGCTCCCGCACCTCCTGGTACAGGCCGCCCCCGCCGGAGGAGTTGGTCATCACCACCACTCCGTAGCCTTTGGCCTTGTGAGCGGTCAGGTAGCACACGAAGCCCCAGTTGCCGCCGGAGTGACTGAAGTACCAGCCCTGGCCGCGCTGCTCGACGTGGAAGCCCACGGCGTAGGATCCGACGCCCACCGGACTCAGCATTTCCTGGGCGCTCGCCCGCGACAGCACCCGGCCCGCGTCGCCGCGGGCCGCCTTCTGCACCTCGGTCGAGAAGCGCGCCAGGTCGGTGGGCGTGGTCCAGAGCCCGGCCGCGGCCAGCGCCGCGTAGGCGTGCCACTTGTCCGTGCCCATCGGCAGGCCGTTGCCCCGGTGGCCACGGGCGGCGTTGACGTCGAGCGCCGGGGGTAGGGGCTGCTCGAAGGTACTGCGCGTCATCCCAACGGGCTCCAGCACGGTCCGGTGCATGAGGTCGGCGAAGGGCTCACCGCGCGCATCGGTGAGCGCCAGCTGCATGATGGTCGTGCCGCCGCCGGAGTAATGCATGGCGGTCAGGGGCGGGCGCACCAGCTCGACCGGCCCCACATTCGACGGCGGTTCTCCCTCGAAGATCTGCACCGGGGTGGGGCGGGACGCACCCGGTTCGTAGCCGGGGAAGCCGTGGCCGTCGCCCAGTCCCGCGGTGTGGCTGAAGAGCAGCCGCGGGGTGACCGGCCGCTCGTCGGTGAACCCCCTTCCCGGCAGCGTCCAGGAGCGGAGGACCCGGTTGATGTCGTCGTCCAGCGAGAAGAGGCCTTCCTGAACGGCCGCCAGCGCCGCCATGGCCGTGACCGGCTTGCTGATCGAAGCCGCCTGAAAGAGCGTCTCGGTGTCAACCGGAGCGCCGGTCACCACATCCGCGACGCCGTACCCCTTCGCCCAGTGCACCTCGAAGTCTCGAATGACGGCGACGCTCATCCCCGGCACGCCGAAGCGCTCCATCACCTCTGGAAGCGTAAGTACGTCCAGCCCCTGTCGGCCGGGAAGCTGGACCCCCTCGATGAGGGCGATGTAGTCGGCAGGGGAATCCTGGCCCGCGAGGGGTAGTGCGACGCCGGACATGAGTGTCGCAGCGAGGAGCATCCACGCCACAAAACGCGTTGCGCACCATGTCGGCGAGACGGATGAAAGCGGGGGATGCGGCGAGCGCGCAACAAGATCCGTTGCGCGCCTCAAGACAGCATGCAGAGCCGCGCTTTGCAGAGGAGGTCGGTGTCGAGACTCGCAATTCATGACGGCGTCCTCCTGGATCGATCTGCTTTCTCCGATCGCCGGCGTTCCTTGAGGGCGCGGCGGCGCGCCCGGTCGCCCGCCCTCGCGGGAGGCGCGAGGCGCACGACGGCGATGCCCGCCAAAATGACCCCGGCTCCCAGCAACTGCAACGCGCGCGGGGTCTCTCCGATCCAGAGCCAGGCGGTGAGGATCGCGGCCACCGGGACCAGGTTGGAATAGACCGCCGTGCGGCTGCTCCCGAGCCTCTGCACGCCCCGGTACCAGATGAAGTACGCGATTCCGATCGCCAGCACGCCCGCATAGGCGATGCCGATCCAGGCTCCCGCGGAGAGCGACCCGAAGTCGGTGCGCAGCAGGCCCGGGAGGCCCATCAGCACGAGCGCGGGGGTGCCCAGCCAGAGGGTCCAGGCAGTCATTTCCAGAGCTCCATTGCGCCGCACCGCCCGCCGTCCCAGCACGGTGTAGAGCGCCCAGACGACCGCGGAGCACAGCATCAGCAGATCTCCGCGCAGGGTTTCCCCTCCCAACGCCATGCCCGCGGATCCTCCCAGGATGACCAGCGTCAATCCCGCCATCGTGATGCCAACGCCGCCCAGAATGATCCAGCTGAAGCGCTCGTGACCGAGCGCGGGGGAGAGGATCGCGATCCACATCGGAACCGTCGCCAGCATGAGAGAGGCGTTGCCGGCGAGGGTCACCGAAAGCCCGAGGATGAAGAAGGCCTGGTAGGCGACGTGGCCCAGCAGGGACAGCCAGGCGACCCTTGCCCGATCCCGGGGACGCGGGCACAGGCGCCGGCCCTGGGCGCGGAGCAGTATCCACACCGTAAGCGCCGCGAACGGAAAGCGAAGCGCGTTGAACGCCAGCGGGTCGACCTCGCGCAGGACGACCTTCACCACCGTGAAGTTCACCCCCCAGATGACCACCAGGGCGAGGAGGTCCAACTCGCCGGTGGGCGTGCGGGCCAGTCGCGGCGGACGGCCCCGGAAGCTGCGGGAACCCGTCATCGTCTGGTGTGCGCGAGTCGCGACGGGTGCGGAGCGCGGGTGGGGGTGCTTCGCATCGGCCGCCGTGGCCGGTTCACTCCGCGCCGGGCCCGGCCTCGCCGGGAAGCCAGCCGGGGCGGCCGAAGAGCATCACATCCACTTCTTCGCCTTCGGCTACGCCCTGCATCCCCTCCGGGATCACCGCAAGCCCGTCGGCCCGGCCGGTCGGTGCGACCAGCGCCGAGCTCTGATGGCCCGAGAGCACGGCGCGCCACCCACCGCCCGAGGCGGGCCGCAAGCGCACCCGCGGGTAGACCGCCAGCCCCTTCGGTCCCCCCAGGGCTTGCCCGGCACGCGCCCGGATCACGGCAGGGAAGGGGTGGCGGTGCCCCGCCAGAGCGCTGATGAAGGGCCGGGCGAAGAGGTGGTAGGTGACGAAGGCCGACGCGGGATTCCCCGGCAGCCCGAACACGGGAACCGGCTCCCGCCCCTCCACGGGCAGGTGCCCGAAGCCGAACGGACTGCCCGGGCGGATGCGCGCGCGCCAGAAGTCGGGCTCGTAACCGAGTTGGTCGAGAACGCGCTTGAAGAGGTCCCCCTCGCCCATGGAGGCGCCCCCGATGGTGAGCAGGAGGTCGGCCTGCCCGGCGCCCCGCAGCAGGTGCTCCCGCACGCTCTCCTCGGTGTCGCGCGCGATCCCCGGCCGCACCGCCTCCCCCCCCGCCTCCCGCACCGCCGCCGCCAGCATGGGACCGTTGGTGTCGGGGATGGCGCGCCCGGCCGCCACCTCGGTGAACCGCTCCGCCGGGGCGATCTCGTCGCCGCTGGCGAGCACCGCCGCCACCGGCCGCCTGTGCACCTCCACCGAGGTGAGCCCGCACGCGGCCAGCACGCCGGTCTGACCGGCGCCCAGGGTGGTCCCGCGGGGAAGCACGGTCTCGCCCCCGCGCATGTCCTGGCCGGCCGGGCGCACGTTGCGGCCACGGTCGCGCTCGGAGAACACGGCGACCCGCCCCGGCTCGCGCTCGGCGTCGGTGTCCTCGACCCGCACCACGCAGTCCGCCCCCGCGGGCACCGGGGTTCCGGTCATGATGCGCACCGCCTCGCCGGCCGCCACCGCCTGTCCGCCGACCTCGCCCGCGTGCAAGGCCCCGGTGACGCGCAGCGTGCGGGGATTCTCGCGCGAGGCTCCGGCGATGGAGTCGCCCTGCAGCGCATAGCCGTCCATGGCCGAGTTGTCCCACGGGGGCAGCGTGACCGGGCTTTCGATCGAGCGCGCCAGCGCCATGCCCTCGGCCTCCTCCACCGGCAGCCGGAGCGCCGGAAGCGGACGCGCGCGCGCCATCACCCGTCCGAGCGCCTCCGCATACGAGAGCCAGTCGGCGGAGCGGGACTCGAAGCGCGTGGCAGGTGTTCTCCCGCGTCCCGCCCGAGGCCTCTCGCCCATCAGCTGGCTCCCGCTAGCCGTCCACGGGCTGCTAGAACCGCCACGCGATCCCGACGGACCATCCCCGTCCCATCGACCAGAAGCCGTCGTCGGGGGTGACGGGCTCGTCGGAGCCCTCCGGCGGTTCGATCAGCTGCCGGTCGGTGCGGAGAAAACCACGCGGGGTGTTGACCTTCCAGTAGGTCACGATGCCCTCGGCGCGTACGGAGATGCGGTCGGCGGGGAACAACTTGATCCCCGCGCCGAAGCTTCCCAGGAAAGAGGGACCGAACGAGAAGCGGTCATCCTCCTCGAGAACCGTATCGATCTCCTGGTCCGGCGCGAAATCCATCGCTATGCCGCCTCCGGCAAACAGATGGGGCGCCATTCGGTACCAGGTTCGGGGGCCGGTCAGGGTAAACTGGAGCCGCGCATCGGCCGTCGCCATGGTCAGGTCCGCCTCGCCGATCTTGCGGTCCCCCTCTTCCCGGCGCGGATCGATGACGTCGCGGGTCGTGGGCAGGTACCCGAGGTTCCCCTGGACGGAAAACGGTCCCCCGACGCGGATCTGGTAGTAGGAGCCCATCACCCGTCCGCCCTTGGGTCCGAATCCGAAGATCCCCGCCCGGGGCGTCACCGTGAACAACGACGCCCCCGCTTCCTGCGAGGTCTCGATGAACCGGTAGGCCGACGGAATGCTCTGAGCCGACAGTTCGCCCGGACGAGTTCCCGGGAACGGGACGCCCACGAGAACGAGGAGGAGGAAGTACAGCGGCCGCCCGCTTTGCCAAGCGGCCGACGATCGCCGAGATTCTCCGGTTGTGTGCATCCGATCCATGTACTTGAGATTTCGCACCCTTGAGGAACGTTGCCATGAGCGTGATCGAAGATACCGAATCAGCCCGTCCCTTCCTACACTCACGGTCTTCCGTAACGATCGCAGACAACCCCGCCCCCGCCCGCCGGCTCGCCGCGCGCACCTCGCGCCGCAGGTTGCTCCTGGCTGCCGCGTTGCTGGCCATCGGGTTCTCGCCCGCCTCCCCCGCGGAGGGGCAGGAGGCGCGCCGCCGCTGGGAGCGCATGTGCCAGATCCGTGCCGAGAAGTTCGACCTCGTTTTGCCCGGGGCGATGCAGGACAACGACCTGGACATGTGGATCGTGGTCATGCGCGAGGGACTGCTGGATCCGCTCTGGGAGGCGCTGGGCAGAGGCTACGTGGGCGACTGGGCGTACTACGTCTTCACTCATCCGGAAGGGGGCGGGCGCGTGGAGCGGGCGGCGCTGGGCGTAGGCGGCTACATGCTGGAGCAGTGCGGCGTCTATGACCACTTCGGGTCCGCGGCGTCGCTCGCGGAGTTCGTGGCCGAGCGGGACCCGGCTCGCATCGGCGTCAACATGGCCGCCTCCATCGGCGGCGCCGACGGCCTCTCGCACACATCGTATCTGCATCTGAAGGAGATGTTGGGGGCGAACTACGGCGAGCGGCTGGTTTCGGCCGAGCGCTTCGTCTCCGACTTCCGGGCCACCCGCACGGCGACCGAGATCGCCGCGTTCGCCGAGGCCGGCGAGATCAGCCGCGAGATCGCCGAGCGGGCCTTTTCCAACGAAGTGATCGAGCCGGGGGTGACCGCGCTCGAAGACGTGGCCTGGTGGATCTGGGATCGGCTGCTGGAACGGGGCCTGGAGTCGTCGTTCGACATGCCCTCCATCTACATCACCGGCCCGGAGGGCATCGAGGCGACCTCCTCCGAACGCATCATCCAGCGTGGCGACCTGCTGATGATCGACTGGGGGGTGGGCTACCTCGACTTCTACACCGACATGAAGCGCATCGCCTACGTACTCCGCGAGGGCGAGACCGAGGCGCCGTCCGGGCTCCAGCATGCCTTCGACCGCGCCGTCGAGGTGCGCCACGTCATGAAGGCGTCCATCAAGCCCGCGCCCACGGCGCAGCAGGCGGTCGACGCGACCTGGGCCGCCATCGAGGACGCCGGCTTCAACCGCATCGAGTTCAACCAGCCCACGGACGATCCCGCGGTGACGGACGTCGTGATCGGGCCGCACTCTGTGGGCAACTGGGGCCACGGCTTCGGCCCGTCGCTGGCCTTCTTCAACCCGACCCGACTCACCTACGAGCTGCGTCCGGGGACGCTCATCTCCGTCGAGCTGTTCGCGTACACGTCCAACCCCGAATGGGACAACGCGAAGGTGCGCATCCCGCTGGAGGACGATGCCGTGGTTACGGAGCGCGGCGTCGAATGGCTCTATCCCGTGAACAACCGGATCCTGCTGGTCCGGTAAGCTCCGCGGGGGAGCCTTTTTACCGGCTCCGGGGTTAGAATCCGTCGCCGGTCGACGGCACTTGTGCGCGGGCCAGGGTTGTGGACCGGATTCCGCGAATCCGCACCGGCAGGTTATCGTACGGTCTCCGGATCCCGCAACCAGAGGAAGCATGCCCCGATCCCTCCGCTGTTCCACCTGTGGCGCGGCCCTGGAGAAGCGCGCCGGGCGTTGTACGACGTGCGGTGAAAAAAACCCCGCCGGCACCGCGCTCACATGGACGAAGCGCTGCCCCCGCTGCCGGCACACGGGATACGGAGAACACTACTTCTCGCGGGTTCAGCACATCGGGCTGCTCATCGTCCTGAGCCTGCTCACCTCCGGGATCGGCGGACTGATCTACTGGCTGATGCGGTTCCAGCATCGGGTCTGTGCGCGTTGTGGCCTGAACTGGCGGCACGCCTCCTACCGCGCGATCTCGCCTCCGGATGGAAGGCCGGGGTCCGGAGCGGAAGACGAGGCCCTGACCCCGTACGAGGATTCCTCCCCGGCTCCATTCCTGCCTCCGGAAGATCGTGCCACCCAGGGCTGGATACGGATCGGCGGAGGTGCCCTGCTGGGGTTTGTGGGCGCCGGCTGGCTGTCCGGGGCCGCCATGATGCTCGAAATGGGTGTCGCGAGCCTTGCCTTCATGCCCCTGGTGATGCTGGCCGGCGGGACCGCAGCCGCTGCGGGCGGGGCGGCGCTGATCTGGTCCGGCATCAAGAGATTGCGCTGGCGCAAGGGGTCCCCCGGTCAGCTCCAACGCGGCATCCTTCGTCTGGCCAGCCAGCGAGGCGGGCGGCTGACTGCAACCGAAGTCGCGGCGTACATGGATCTTTCGTTGGCCGCGGCCAAGAAGCTCCTGGACGAGATGGAGGTCGAGGACAGCCAGCGCGTTTGCTCGGAAGTGACCGAAGAAGGGGTTATCGTTTACGAGTTCCCGGAGCTGCTGCGACGGCCGGAATGAGGACCGGGGCGTACGGATCGCGCAGAGAGCGGCCGAAGATGACGGAGAGCGGTTGGAGATGACGGAGAGCGGACCGAGATGAGGAGTTTTCAGGACGAGCGCGGGCGAGCCTGGATCGCGACCGTGCGGGAAAGGCCGGGACACGATTACAAGGGTCGCTACTCGTTCGTCTTCGCCGTGGAGGGCGAGGAGGACAGCGCGCCGATCGAGCTGGCGGACGTGCGCTGGAATTCACTCAAGACCGCGCAACGGACCCTCGCGACATCGTCGGAGGTGGAACTGCGCCGGCGCCTGCGCTCCGCAAGGGGACGGGCTTCTTCGCGCGCGTTTCGCTAGGTCCGGAGCCTGGTGCAGGGGCGGGAGCCCGGCCTGGGGCACGAGCTTGTCCGGGTCGGGAGTCCAGGCCCAGGGCGGAAGCCCCGTCCGGGCCGGGAGTCCAGGTTCAGGCCGACCGGCACCCGTCGCAGTAGCCGACCACTTCCAACCTCAGTTCGGTCACGGAAAAGCCCTCCATGACCACGGGGGCCGCCATGAACGACTCCGGCTGTCCAGGGCCGGGCACGTCGCGCAGCCGGCCACACTCGAGGCAGCGCGCGTGATAGTGCGGATCCATGCGCCCGTCGTATCTCGCCGAACCGTTGCCCCTGCTGAGCTTGCGCGCGAGACCGCATCCCACCAGCGTCTCCAGGCTCTTGTAGACGGTTCCCAGGGAGATGCCGGGCAGGTCGGCGCGCACGTTGCGGTAGACGTCGTCCGCGGTGGGATGGGTGTTGGTGGCGTGCAGGAATCGGAACACGGCCGCACGCTGGGCGGTGAAGCGCTGGCCGCTCCGCTCCATTGCCTTCCGCAGGATGACGTCGCTCTGCTCGGACTGGGTCACCATGGCCGGTGAGGTTCGGCCCGCCAACGCTGATAGGCTGCTGAAATCGGGCCTGTAGAACGTGTTCACTCAACAAGGCAACGTAATGAGCGGGGCAAAAATGTGTCAACCGGAAACCAGCCGGCGGGGGGGGGCGTGATCGATCCCAACGAGGGTCCGCTACTCACGCTGGAGCCCTTGATCGAAGCGGTGCGAGCGGGCGTCGAGGATGCCGGCTGGACGCTCTCCGGGCTTCAGAAGACGACCAGCCACGAGTTCGAGGGGCGCTGGGCCGGGGAATCCACGCGCAGCGCCTATCTGTTCTTTCATCAGCCGCGCGGCCGTGATCCGGTGAGCGTGGACGTGTTTCTCGACGAGACTTCGCGGGGGCTGGGCGGAAACCTGACGCTCGCCATCGCGGGGCCGTCCCTGGGGGAGTTGGGGGACTTTCGGGCAGCGCTGGAGCGCTTGGCACGGGTCGCCGACCGCGAGCTGACACCGGGGCACCGGACGCCGGTGACACTACGCGCGACCGTGCCTGAGCGGAATGCGCGCGCGGAGGATGCCTACACGGAGTGCCGGTTCCGGCTTACGATTCCCGCGGTCGCGATCGACGCCGGCGCGCGCGTGGTGCGCACACTCAGCACGGCCACGGTAGAGTCCTTCGAGGCGCTGCTCGCCACGCGGGTTGTCGTGGACTTCCTGAGGATGGAAGATTCCTGAGCCCGGGACACGCAACCGAACTAACCAGTACACATCATATAATACCAGTAAACGACAGTTTTATGACCACCGCCGGAGACCTGAGATGAGCGGCAAACCCGGAGTGCTCGACGATCTTTTGCGGGAGACCCGTCTCTTCCCGCCCAGCGACGAGTTTCGCGCGCAGGCAAACCTGTCCGACGAGGGCGTCTACGAACGGGCGGCTGCCGATCCGGAGGGGTTCTGGGCGCAGTGGGCCGAGGAGCTCGACTGGTTCGAGAAGTGGCACACGGTGCTGGAGTGGACTCCTCCGCACGCCCGCTGGTTCCTGGGCGGCAAGCTGAACGTCTCGCACAACTGCCTCGACCGGCACCTGACCGGCTTCCGCCGCAACAAGGCGGCGCTCATCTGGGAGGGCGAGCCGGGGGACACGCGCACCTTCACCTACTGGGATCTGCACCGGGAAGTGTGCAAGTTCGCCAACGTGCTGCGCGGGCTCGGGGTGAGGCGGGGCGACCGGGTGGCGATCTACCTGCCCATGATTCCCGAGGCGGCCATCGCCATGCTGGCCTGCACCCGCATCGGCGCGGCGCATTCGGTGGTGTTCGGGGGGTTCAGTCCGGAGTCGCTGTCGGGGCGCATCAACGACGCGCAGGCCTGCGCGGTGATCACCGCGGACGGTGGATGGCGGCGCGGCGGCTACGTCGCGCTCAAGGCCAATGCCGACGTGGCGGTGGCGGACTGCCCCTCGGTGGAGAATGTCGTCGTGGTGCGGCGGGGCGGGCAGCTGAGCGCCGACACCCCGGTGGAGATGCGCGAGGGGCGCGACCACTGGTACCACGAGCTCATGGAGGGAGCCGGCGCGGACTGCGCGCCCGAGGCGATGGACGCCGAGGACCTGCTCTTCATCCTCTATACCTCGGGGACGACCGGGAAGCCCAAGGGCGTGGTGCACACGACCGGCGGATACCTCACCCAGGTGCACGCGACCGCGAAGTGGGTCTTCGACCTGAAGGAGGACGACGTCCTGTGGTGTACGGCGGATGTCGGCTGGGTGACCGGGCACAGCTACATCGTCTACGGCCCCCTCGCGGCCGGGACGACCGTGCTGATGTACGAAGGGGCGCCTGACTGGCCCCGCAAGGACCGCTTCTGGGAGCTCTGCACCAAGTACGGCGTGACCATCTTCTACACGGCTCCTACGGCCATCCGGGCCTTCATGAAGTGGGGCGACGAGTGGCCCGCCGGGCACGATCTCTCGCAGCTCCGACTGATCGGCACGGTCGGGGAGCCCATCAACCCCGAGGCCTGGATCTGGTACCACAAAACCATCGGCAAGGAACGCTGTCCCATCATCGACACGTGGTGGCAGACCGAAACCGGCGGAATGATGATGACACCGCTGCCGGGGATCACCGCCACTACGCCCGGAAGCGTAACAGGCGCCGTACCGGGCATCTCGGTGTCGCTGCGGGACGATGCAGGCAAGCGCGTCAAGGCCGGGTACCTGGCGATCGACCGCCCCTGGCCGGCGATGCTGCGCACCATCTACGGCGACGACGAGCGCTACCGCGAGGTCTACTGGTCGAAGTGGGACGACATCTACTTCGCTGGCGACGGCGCCAAGGAGGACGCCCACGGCTACGTCTGGGTGCTCGGGCGGGTCGACGACGTGCTCAACGTTGCCGGGCACCGCATCGGCACCGCCGAGGTGGAGAGCGCGCTGGTGGAGCACGAGTCAGTGGCGGAGGCGGCCGTGGTGGGGCGGCCGCACGAGGTGAAGGGGGAGGGAATCGTGGCATTCGTCACGCTACGGCAGGGTTTCGCGGCCTCGGACGAGCTGATGAGCGAGCTGGGGCAGCACGTGCGAACCAAGATCGGCCCCATCGCGCGGCCGGAAGCGATCCTGTTCACGGCCGAACTGCCGAAGACGCGGTCCGGGAAGATCATGCGGCGTCTGCTGCGCGACATCGCCGAGGGGCGTGCGCTTGGAGACACGACGACGCTGGCGGATCCGTCGGTGGTGCAGCAACTGACGGAGGCGTATGGGGACAGGGGGTGAGGGGGGGCGGGACTCGCCTGGTTATAGCAGTCAAAACCGATGGACTTACTCCTCGAAATAGTCATATATCGTAGTATATATAGGTCGCTGGTACAGAGACAGTGTGCGAGACCAGGTCTGCAGTTATCGGAGCGAAAGAGCAGATGGCCTGGCACTGGTCACTCGCCGACCTCGTTGACAGCGCCCTTAGTCAAGACGACCTTGGTCAGCATTGCTGATCTGCGAAACAAAAGGCCAGACTCCGCGACGAAAATGGGCATATCGAGTTTGTGGATGGCCAGGGAAGCTGTATCCGCCCAACCTGGACCTGGGACACGAACTGTGACTTTGACGATGCGCGTCCAGCACCGCGGACTCAGCGAGACCCGGTCCCGAACTACGGATCGGAGGCCCTTGGCCGGCGACCTGTGCTGGCCCATCCTGGCCGGGCTGGCGCTCGCCGTCGGATGCGGCGACGAACCGCTGCTGCCGGCGCCGGTGGAGTTGGAGAGCGTCGCGCTCGAGCCTGCTGACACGACGGTGGGCGTCGCCGGTTGGGTCAACCTCGAATGGGTTGCCGTCGACCCGAACGGCAGAAGGCTTGCGGAGCGCAGGGTGGACTGGGGGGTCAGCGATACATCGGTGGTGCGGTTGGAGGACTGGAGCGGCAACGGCAGTCCGTATAACAGAGCGCACGTGACGGGTGTGCGGCCAGGGACCGCAACGGTCACCGCCTCCTGGCAGGGAACGAGTGCAACAGCGGTCATCGAAGTGACCGACGAGATTGAGATGTACCAGGTAGCCAGCGTTCAGCTGGTTCCATCGTCCGTCAGGCTCATCGCCCTCAGGGACACGCTACGTCTGACGGTGGACGCGCCAGAGTTGGGCCGGTCGCTTCCGGCGGCACTGTTCCAGTGGTCGTCCGACGACGAATCGGTGGCTTCTGTGAGCGCCAGTGGCCTGGTGACCGCGGTAGGGAACGGGACGGCAGCGGTTTCGGCGGCCGCGCACGAGAGGGCTCAAGCGAGCGTCGTAGTGACGGTGACACAGGTGGCCAGGACCTTGGGCGTGCTGCCATCCGTGGACACGCTTCGAGCAGTTGGTGACACGTTGAGACTGGCCCTTACGTTCGTTGACGCCAACGGCCACATGGTGCCGGGTCCCGGCGTCGATGCCGAATGGTCGTCAAGCGACCATGCGGTGGCGGTCGTAGACCGCGCGGGACTCGTGACGGCGGTGTCGGAGGGGGTGGTTGAGATCTCGGCCACGTCGGTCGACCAGGGCCTTACCAGCACGGCTGCGCTCGTCATTGACGTTCTGAGCGAGCGGGACGTGCTCGTTTCACTTTACGATGCGACTCAGGGGCCGTCCTGGCGCGACCCGCAAAACTGGCTCTCGGACGCGCCGCTCGATACCTGGCGCGGAGTTCAGACCAACACGGACGGCCAAGTCACCCGTCTGGATCTCTCTGGGCGCTGGTTGGTGGGTTCGATTCCGCCGGGGCTCGGGTATCTCCCTGAACTACGCACGCTGGACCTCGGCAACAATCAATTGGTCGGCGCGATCCCACCACAGTTGGGTAGGCTTGCCAATCTCAAGTCGCTCGATCTCGGCAACAATCTGTTGGTCGGCGCGATCCCGCCGCAGTTGGGTGAGCTTACCGATCTCACTTCGCTCAATCTCAGCAGAAACCGTCTTACCGGCCCGATCCCCGCCCAGCTTGGCGCGCTCGCGAATCTGGAAGAACTGCACCTCTTCAACAACGCGCTTGAGACGATCCCTGCGGAACTCGGCAAGCTCAGCAATCTCAGAACCCTCGACCTTGCCTACAATACACTGACGGGTAGCATTCCTCCACAGTTCTTCGCGCTCACGGAGCTTCGCGAGTTGAGTCTGGAGGACAACCAGCTGACGGGCTCGGTTCCACCCGAACTGGGCAGGCTCTCGAAGCTGGAAGTTCTGAACCTCGGCCGCAATCGTCTGACGGGCGAGATTCCGCGCGAACTCGGCGATCTTGCGAATCTTCGCACGCTGATCTTCGACAGCTTCCTGGGGGGAAACCAACTCTCGGGCTCGATTCCGCCGGAGTTGGGAAGGCTGTCGAATCTCAGACGGCTGGGGCTGGGAAACAATCTCCTGACCGGAGAGATCCCGCCGGAGCTGGCGCATCTCACCAATCTTGAGGTGCTCTACCTGCACTTCAACGGGCTGACGGGCCCGTTACCGGCGTGGCTCGGTGACCTCTCCCGTCTCCGGCGGCTGCGTCTGAGCGCGAATCGCCTGAGCGGGCCGATTCCGCCCGAACTGGGGGAGCTTTCGGAACTAACCCACCTCTACCTCTGGGCGAACCGGCTCGAAGGCCCGGTACCGGCGGAACTCGCCAACCTGACGAACCTCGAGGAACTTCTGCTTACCGGCAACCCGCAGTTGGCAGGCCCGCTTCCGCCCGTGCTCGGCACTCTGCCCCGGCTTGGGTCCCTGACTGTTGCGCAGACGGGTCTGTCGGGACCGATCCCCCTGGAATTCGTCAACCTGGGGCTCGGACGGTTCGAATGGTCCGAGTCGAAGCTGTGCGCGCCACTCGACCGTGTGTTCCAGGAGTGGCTTGAGACCATCCCAACCCTGGCGCCCGGTCCATCCTGTCTGGCGGATGCGCTGGCCGCGCTCTACGCGGCGGCTGGCGGGCCGGGTTGGAGGAACGCCGGCAGTTGGTTGACAGACGCGCCGGTGTCCGAGTGGCACGGGGTGAGCGCGGATGAGGACGGCCGCCTGACGGCGCTCGACCTTCGTGGCAACGGGCTCTCGGGCACAGTGCCGCCGGAGATTGGAACCCTCCGGGACTTGGCGCGCCTGGACGTTCGGGACAATGCGCTGGCAGGCGAGTTGCCGGCCGAACTGGCCGAGCTCGGCGAGCTGCGGGAGCTATACCTGTCCGGCAACCGGTTCGAAGGCAGGCCTCCGGCCGACCTCGGTAGCCTGGCCGAGCTTTCGGCACTGCACTTGGCCCATAACCAGTTCACGAGCGCGCTCCCCGGCTCGTTCACCAGGCTCTCGAAGGTGGCCGACTTTCAATGGAACGAGAGCGGGCTCTGCGCTTCGCCGGCCGCCTGGTTCCAGGAGTGGCTCGGGACAATCGCGAATCATGCCGGAGGGCCCAACTGTTCGTCCCCACTGCGACTCTCGGTACCCGCTGCACATGTGAACCAGGCCGCGCAGAGCCTTGAGGGTACGGTGCCGCTGATCGCCGGCAGAACGGGGCTCCTCCGCGTGTTCGCGACGGCGGACCAGGCGAACGACCGGCGCCCCGCGGCGCGCGCGACCTTCTTCGTGAACGGCCGGGAAACCCACCGCGCCGAGATGGAGCTGGGTTCCGAGCGTGGCATTCCCGAGGATGCGGTCTCCGGGGAACCGGATCAGTACTTCCGCGCGCGGATTCCCGGCGACATCCTGGTGCCGGGGGTCGAGATGGTGGTCGAGGTCGACCCGGACCGAGTGGTGCCGCGGGCCCCGGGCAGCGTGGTCCGCTATCCGCCACGGGGTCGAGCCGCGCTTGAAGTTCGCGAGATCCCGCGCTGGGAATTGACGGTCGTGCCTGTGATGGGCACTCAGGATCCGGCCAGCACGGTCCTGGAGTGGGTTGCGGGGATGGGACCGGGACACACGGCAGTCGAATATGTTACGCACATTCTCCCCGTTGGCGAATATGCCGTGAACGTCAGGGACCCGTTCATCCGGACCGGGACCGGGTTGGAAGAGATTGAGGACTGGTACTTTCTACATAGAGAAATCGGACTGCTGCGAGCATTGGAAGGTGGAACGGATACGTACTACGGGGTCGTCAGCGGCCAGTCAGGCGGAATCCAGGGAGTGG
Organism: Longimicrobiales bacterium; assembly: GCA_965232315.1. Lineage (GTDB taxonomy): Bacteria > Gemmatimonadota > Gemmatimonadetes > Longimicrobiales > Gaopeijiaceae > BD2-11. The sequence continues at coordinate 46,605 of CBDDPN010000017.1, forward strand.
GAGGCGGGTCCGTGGGTGTCGGAAGGACGGGCCTGAACACAATGGCTCACGAACTCGGCCACACGATGCGGCTCGGCCATTCACCGTGCGGCATCGCCTTCGATGACGATCCCCTCTACCCGTATCCCGACGGCTCGATCGGCGTCTGGGGATACGACGCTCGCGGCGACACCCTGGTCTCGCCCGCGACGACAGACGTGATGGGCAACTGCTGGGGTTGGGCATGGATCAGCGACTATTATTTCCATCAAGCGCTGAAGGACCGGCTCAGGACGGCGAGCGGAGAGCCACCGACCACCGCCCCGGAGAGCCTCGCGGGGCGGGGCCAACATCTGCTGCTTTGGGGTGGTGCGAGTCCGGACGGCGAGCTGAGACTGGATCCCGCGTTCGTCCTCGACATGCCCGGGCAGCTTCCGTCCCGTCCGGGGCCCTATCGCCTCGAGGGGTTCGGCAACGACGGCCAACTCGAGTTCTCGGTTCACTTCGCAATGGACGAACTGAGCCAGGGCGGAGGTAGTTTTCTGTTGACCATCCCGGTCGGAGGCGACGGGTCCGTCCCGCTCGAGCGCGTCGTCCTGACGGGACCGGAAGGGACCGTCGAGTTGAACCAGGACAGCCGGGACCCCGTGGCGCTCGTCGTCGACCGCCGGAGCGGCCGTCTTCGGTCCGTGCTCCGGGGCGAAGACGCGACCGGTGCCATGACTGCGGTGGCTGCCGACGCGAGGGGCGCCAGCCGCGCGGAGTCGGACACCCGCGTCCTCTTCAGCAACGGCCTGCCCCGGAGGACGCCGAACTGAGGGGCGCGATGCCCGTGACCGGGGTCATGCCCGGAGCCAAGGGCGCCTGGGCACCGTTTCGTCTCCTGCCAAAATGGCAGACTGGCATGTGAAGATCTGCCAAAATGGCAGAGTTACGGTGGCCCGAATCGCGGCAAGAAGAAACCTAAGTTCAACCGGGACTGCACGATCTGCCCTTCTTGCCGCGTGGCTTCATCTGATTCGAGCGTACCGAAATGGCAGGGAAAACCGCATCAATGGCGGGAGTCCGAGGTGTCCGGTAGCAACGGCTTCGGCTCACGCAACGCGACAGGGTTGGCCAGAACTACCAGGAGCACCCCACCACCAGCCAACGGTCCACGACCCTGTCAGGCCGCTCTCTCTCTTCGCAAACCGAGACAGAGCGTCGGCGGCGGGGGTCGCTTGGGAACCCCGGGTCCCCTACCGGACTGCCCAAGTTGGCTCCGTGGAGAACGGTCCGTAACCCCTTCCTGAGCCGCCAAGCAGATAACGCGCCTCGGCGCGACCGCGCAAGCAATAGGTCGGACGGGGACGCAACAGGGTAGAGACAGGCTCATCTCGCAAGCCTTCTAGGCCGCTTGCGGGCTAAAGATCGTGAAAAAGTTGAGGATGCAGTTCAAGCGGCGATACCGAGGGTGTTGAAGAGGCCTCGCATCATCCTCGAGGAGCCGGGCGACCTTGGTGGCGAGTTGCGAGGACGTGAACCCCGCCGGGTTCGGCGAGAGTGCGAGGAGGGCCTGCATCACGGCACGGGCACGAGCCCGGTTGATGTCGATGCCGCCGACGCGGACGGCGCCGAGGCGGCCGGGCCGGGGGAGCCCGGTCGAGGAGTCCGGCATCGACGAAGGCCGTGTCCAGGCAGTCGAGCACCTCGACGAAGCGGTCGACCATTTGCCGAAGCGCCTCGACGGCCTCGGGGAAGTACGACGCCCCGAGCCGGCAACCCAGGTCGCGCGCATTGTGCGCCATGGCCTCGATGCGGAGGACGCGCTCGCCTTTCGTGTAGATCTTCAGCGCCAGGCGCCTGAAGCGGATGCGCAGGATCGTCAGATCGTACTCAGGTGTCTCGAGCGAGAGCTCCACGACCGGGGCCCGCGGTTGCCCCTTGTGTCGCCTCGGACGCTGCCGGCGTCCGAAGAGGGTCTTCACGGTGCGCAGGTCCAGCGGGCCCCGGACCCGGTCGATCAGCGCGCTGAAGATCCGGTCCATCCGCTGGCCGCTCGTGAAGAGCAGGTCGCGGCTGTACTCGGCCTGGAAGAGCGAGTAGTGGTAGCGGAACCCCGTCCGCTCCTGGTCGGCGACATCCAGCGCGAAGCACAGCACCGCCGAGTAGATTCAACGCTCCGGAGCCTGGACCAGGCGCCGTACAGAGCTCTCCGGAGAGCTCAAGGCATCTGCGACAAGGCCCAGGTCCCGGGCGTTGGATAGTTCGGTGAAGCAGTTGTCCTGCTTCCTGAAGGCAAGTCTCCGGCGCTCCGCCTCCCTGGCCACCCACTCATGGCCGTTCAGGACCACCAGCGCGTTGAACGGCGGGTGCGGGCAGAAGCGGATGATCACGTGGCCCCAGTCGCGGTCCATGATGTGGAAGGCGTAGTGGTTCACCCACGGCCTCGGCTTCTTGCGCTTGATCCGCCGGATCCGCCCGTCGGCCGTGTGTTCCACGTCCCAGACATTGCCCGGTGCCCGGCGCGCGATGACCACGAACACGCCCTCGTAGCCCGGGTCGTCGGGGATGTAGGCCTTGGCCAGATCCTCGTTCCGTTCTCCGGTCTTGCTGTACACGACCGGTACGCCCGCATCCTTCGCCCAGCCCTTCACCCGGCGTGCGATCCACGCAGTCGTAGCTGCCGTCCAGAAACCCCTCGAACAGGACGCCGTCGGAATCGCCCATCGCACTCTGCCTTCCGTCTGACTTCACCCACCTCCGTCAATGTACGGCGTGGCTGCGCCAAAGCCGCCCCGTTTCCTGGGCGAAGTCCCAGGAAACGCGTAGCACTAGGCCGAGGCTGGGTCGCGCGAACCATCGCCCGCCTGTTCGTAATCGGAACATGTGGTCCCATTATCGACCGATGGCCATCGTGGGCGCTCATTCGCCGGTAGTGCTATTAACTCATTGCTATACGGTGGAATACGTATGTCCAACGTGTCTTTGGCACGAACCTTTCCCCTAAGCTGGCAGACAAGCGCGATGGGAAAGCCCACGGTGGTCGTGGGCTGACAGGTGATGAGACCTCGAGGACCCGGATTTTGGACATCATTCGCGATACCCGCCCCGAGAAACGGAAGAAGAAGCTGGCGTGGAGCGCCGCAGGCATCAGCACGCTCGCGATCGCCGTCCTAGGCTGGCAACAGCTTCCGACGGGCGCCCCGACCATGGATACCGCCATGAGGGCTGCCCGTCGCGTTGGACCCCCGCCGCGCCGTGCCGTTCGTGCGCTGCGGGGGGGTGCGATATGCGGTTGCGCCCACTTCCGGAGGGCGGTCTGGATGTACAAGCACGGAATCACCTGACACCCGGCCTCACCGAGGTCAGGTCCTACGCTGCTTTCTTCACCTCCTTCGTGGCTGAGGTCTTGCGGGTGCGCTTCCGAGGGATCCCGGCCTTGGGGACTCCGCGTCCGCGCCGGCGTCGGCCGGACGGGACGTAGAGACGACCCGATGAGCACAGGCGCGCCGAATCCCGGTCGGCAGAACGACGGGCACCATCGATGGGCCGCGGCCCTTCCACTTCAGAGACGAGAATCATGAGCTACTTCCCTGGATCTCTGCGACTCTCCACCCGCATTCCGCTGCTCGGATTCCTGTTCGTTGCCGCGGGGGCGGGCCCGCTGCAACTGGCTGCCCAGGAACTGCCTCCTGCCATCGAGGCGGACCGTCTCCTGCTGCAGGCCGAGCAGCAGATGCAGGAAGAGGACTTCATCGTAGCGCTGGCGACTTTGGACCGCATCATCGACCTGCAGACCCAGCACGGTCTGGAGTTGCCGGCACCCTTCTGGTTCAGTCATGCGCGGGTCGCCATGGGGGCGGGATTCGCCGAGGATTCCAGAGCGTCTGCCATGCGTTACCTGGAGGTGGCGGGACGGGAAGGGGAGCACTACGTGGAGGCGCTTGAGCTGCTCAATCAGACGGAACCACTCCTGGCTCAGGCGGCGGAGTCGGCAGCTCCGGGCCGAGTGTTTCGGGATTGCACGGCTTGCCCGATCATGGTCGAAATCCCCTCGGGGAGCTTCACGATGGGGTCACCGGAGTCCGAGTCTGGGACAGATGAGGGCCCGCAGCACCTGGTGACGATCAGATCTCCGTTTGCGGTAGGAGCGTACGAGGTGACGTTTGCGGAGTGGGATGCGTGCGTGAGGGGTGGCGGGTGCGGGGGCCATGAGCCGGACGACGAGGGCTGGGGCCGGGGGAACCGGCCGGTGGTGAACGTGAGTTGGGAGGACGCGCAGGCGTACGTGGAGTGGCTGTCGAGGGAGGCGGGTCAGGGGTACCGTCTGCTGAGCGAAGCGGAGTGGGAGTACGTGGCGCGGGCGGGGACGGAGACAGCGCGATACTGGGGGGAGAGCGAGTCGGGGCAGTGCCGGTACGCAAATGGAAGCAACGAGTCCGCTCCCTGTTCGGATGGCTACGAGGTGACATCTCCGGTGGGGACGTTTCAGCCGAACGCGTTTGGGCTGTATGACGTGTTGGGGAACGTGTGGGAATGGACTGCGGATTGCTGGAACGACAGCTATGCGGGCGCACCGCTGGACGGGAGCGCCTGGCGGTCGGGCGACTGTTCCCTACGTGTGTTGCGCGGCGGCTCACGGAACGGCTCTCCGGACCACCTCCGCTCGGCGTTCCGCGGTAGGCCCCAGGCCGGGAACCGGCTCAGCGGCATCGGGTTCCGCATCGCCCGGACACTCAATTGAATCCTTCATCCTTACGTCGTGGACCTCCTTTGCGGGGGTCCAGGGGGCAGCGCCCGCTGGTCGCTGAAAGCGACCGCCGGTTTGCAGTCGAAGGTCAGATCTGCCCCGAGCATCGACCCCGGCCCGTTGCCCGCGAAAAGCTCAGCCGAAAGGCGGCCTGATGTTTAAGCCGTCCACTTGTCCAGAAAACCGGAACCGGTCCACCCCCGACCAGTCGACTCGCAATGACTTACAGAAATAGGGATTACGCAACGCTGGTGTGCGATGGTTGCGGAAAGCTGTCGGAATGGCAGACTCTCCCTCAGCGAATCACATACCACTCCGTCTGGTAGGGCCGGAAGTACTCATACCCGTCGGGCGTGAGGTATCCGTCGTCCTCCATCGGGACCGTCACCGTGCCGCCGCCGTATTCCGGGACTGCCGTGGTGGCGCTGAACTCGATGGAGCGATAGGAGCCGTCCCTCAGATGGGAATCCCGCTCCGGGGGCGACGACAGGTCCATGTTGCGCGCGTTGATGTTCGGGCCCAGCGCGTGGCCGTGGTAGCCGATGGGGTGTGAGTAGAGGCTGGGGAGGAAGTCGACGCCCTCGAGCCCGGCGGCGATCGCCAGCGTGGCCTCCCAGCCCGTCATCCCCGGGCGAGGCGCGGACGCGAACGCCTCATGGACGATGTTCGCATTCCTGAGCGCGGTCTTCAGCCCCTCCGGCACATCGTCTTCACCCTCCCGCAGGATGTAGGCGACCTTCTGCCAGTCGCTCGCGAAGCCCAGGTAGTCGAAGCCGCAGTCGAGGTGGATGATGTCACCTCGCTGGAAGACCAGGTCGTCGGGCGCGGGATGCACGTACGGGATCATCTCCCCGGCCTCCGGATCGTAGCGCTGCACGGCCACATGGATCTCGAACCAGGGCACGCCGCCGACGCCGAGCTCGGCGATGGTCTCCTCGAAGAACCACTTGATGTCGGTCGCGTGGGTCTCGCCGGGGGTGATGACGACGTTCGAGAGCGCGGTCTGCGCGATGACGTCCGTGGCGAGCACGAGCTCGCGGTAGTGCTCCAGCTCCTCGGGAAGCCGGGTGTCGAAGACATCCTCGACGAGACCGGCCGCGGAAACGAAGCGCGACTCCGCTCCGGGGCCCAGCGCCTCCGCCAGGAACAGGTAGCTGTCATGCGTGAGGCCGCTGTCGTGCCCGCGCGTGCCGCCGATGTTGAGCCCGATCGTCGCCGGATCGTACTGCTCCATGAGCGCCGCCAGCCCGGCGCGCGTGTCCTGGATGCCGCGGGCGTTGCGCGGTGCGGGAAGAGGCTCGAAGAAGCGGCGGTAGTCCGCGGTCGGCCGCCAGTAGTCGGAGTAGGCCGCGAGTCCGTCTTCGCCAGCGTCCACAAAGGCCATCACGTCCCTCCGCCGTGTGTAGTGCAGGGGAGGGGCGACGTACTGCGTCACGGGGTCGGGATGGAACTCCTCGCTCACCACGATCCACATCGCGATTCCGTGTTCGCGCATCTGCTCGAGCAGCAGGGGACGCTTGCGGGCGAGCCAGTCGACGCGGAGTTCGTACTGCGCGCGCAGGCCCGGCAACTCGGGCATGCCCGGGATCACGCGGCCATCGAAGAGCTCCACGGGGACGGCGGCAACCGAGGGTTCGCCGCCTGCAGGCGGCCCGTCGGCCGTTTGGCCGGGTGGGGCGCAGGAGGCGATCAGGGTCGCGATGGCGGCCAGCGAGCCGAGTCTCCGGGAACCGGAGGCGATGTCCTGTATGATATCTGTATTATTCATGTATGATCTCGGCATCCACATGTATGATATCTGTGAGGAGTCGGGCTGCGGCCGGCCTCCGCGGTGCCCCTACATGAGCGCGAAGCGGATCCCGAACAGGATCGCGACGATCGCCACGGCGGCGTTGACCTCCGAGGCGCGCCCGGCGAACAGCTTTATGAGGGCGTAGGCGATGAATCCCATGCCGATCCCGGTGGCGATCGAGTAGGTGAAGGGCATGGCCAGCGCGGTGACGATGGCCGGGACGCATTCCGTGAGGTCGTCCCAGGGCACGTTGCGCAGCGCCCGCGCCATGATGCAGCCGACGAACAGGATGGCCGGCGCGGTCGCGTAGGCCGGGATGGCGGTCGCCACCGGCGCAAGCACCAGCGCCAGCAGGAAGAGGCCCGCCACCACCACCGCGGTGAGGCCGGTGCGCCCGCCTGCCCGCACTCCTGCCGCGCTCTCGATGTAGGAGGTCGTGGTCGAGGTGCCCAGGAGCGCGCCCACCATGGTGGCCGAGCTGTCGGCGACCAGGGCGCGCTTCAGCCCCGGGACCCGCCCGTCCCTGTCGGTCAGCCCCGCCTCGTTGAGCACCGCGACCAGGGTGCCGCTGGTGTCGAACAGGTCGACCATCAGGAAGGAGAACACGATCGCCACCAGCCCCACTTCGAACGCACCGGCCAGGTCCAGCTGGAACGCGGTCGGCGCGAGGGAGGGCGGGGCGGACACCACCGATTCAGGTGACGGCGACAAGCCGGAGATCCATCCCACCGCGGCCACGACCAGGATGCAGATCAGAACCGCCCCCGGGAGCCCGCGGTGCTCCAGCGCCACCATGGCGAGGAACCCCAGCACCGCCAGCGCCACCGTCCACTGCGTGAGGTTGCCCAGCGTGACCAGGGTGGCTTCGCTGTTCACCACCACTCCGGCGTTCTGCAGCGCGATGATCGCCAGGAAGAACCCGATCCCGGCCGCGATCGCCAGCTTCTGGGAGCGCGGGATGCTGTCCACCACCCACTTGCGCACCGGCAACACGGAGAGGATCAGCATGAGCAGGCCGGAGACGAACACGGCTCCGAGCGCGACCTCCCAGGCCAGCCCCATCGCGCCCACCGCGATCGCCACGAAGTAGGCGTTCAGACCCATCCCCGGCGCCAGCGCGATCGGGTAGTTGGCCCACAGCCCCATGACCAGGCAGCCGAACGCGGAAGCGAGGCAGGTGGCCACCAGAACCGCCCCGGTGTCCATCCCCGCACCCCCCAGAACCATCGGGTTCACGAAGATGATGTACGCGAGCGTGAGGAAGGTCGTGCATCCGGCCAACACCTCGGTCCGGACCGAGGATCCCCGCTCCTGAAGCTGGAAATGACTCAGCATGCGACCCGTTCCCTCAGCTGGAGGTAACCGTCATTCGAATCGTGTCCGGCAGCTATGGACCCAGGGTAGCAATCGGGATCACACCCACCTCCCCGGCGCGCACATGACCGTAGCCGTTCGGAATGATCACGGCCAGCGCCGAAGGCTCGCCGCGCCCGCCACGCTTCATGCGTTCGGCCACCCTCTTGAGCGTAGCCGCGCCCTGGTCCACCCACCGCTCGCCCAGTTTGACCTCGAAGGCCGCCCAGCGTCCGTCGTCGGACTCGACAATGACATCCGCTTCCAATCCCCCCTTCTCCCTGTAGTGAAAGACCTCGGCCTCCGCCGCCTGGGCGTAGACGCGCAGATCCCGAACGACCATGGATTCGAACAGAAGTCCAAGGAATTCAAGATCTGCCATGAGGCGCATCGGTGTGGCGCGTAGCGCGGCGATCGCAAGAGACGGGTCCGCGAAGTGTCGCACCGGAGTCGTCCTCAACGTCGTTCTGGAGCGCAGGTGCGGCTGCCATGCGGGGAGGTCTTCCACGATCATGAGCCGTTCGAGGGCGTCGAGATATTCGGCAGCGGTGTCCGTCTTCATCGTCGTACCGCTTCCACGCACATCGGCGACCAGTGTCGAGATCGTAGCGGGCGTGGCCACATTCCGTGCGAGGGACCGCAGGAGGCGTCCCACCCTGACGGGATCCCGCCTCGCTCCGCTCACGCGTGAGATGTCGACGCGCCGGATTTCGTTGAGATAGTCCCGGTTCATTCGCAAGCGCTGCGGCAGAGGGCGCCCGATGTGGCCGGGCCAGCCCCCTGCGCAAACCATCTCGGCCAGTTCCCCGGCTGTGAGGCCGGATCGATCGGAGCGCTGGCGAATCCCTGCGAGGAGTTGCTGGAGCGAGATTTCTCCGGATGAGTTGGTCGTTTCAAAGAGCGACATGGGACGCATGCGCAGACGCGTGAGCCTGCCGGCCCCGGTATGGCGGGTCACATCGTCCGAGGGCACCGCCGAACCGGTCAGGATGAACTGTCCGGGAGCAGCTCGGTCGTCCACGGCGCGCCGTATGTGATTCCATATCGAGGGCTCGGTCTGCCACTCGTCGATGAGACGCGGCGTCTCGCCCCCGAGCACAGAGGAGGGATCGACGCCGACCATGCGCCTGGCGTTCCGGTCGACATCCAGCAGTACTTCGCTTGCGGCCACCTTTCGGGCGGAGGCGGTTTTCCCGCAAGTCTTGGGACCCTCTATGACCACGGCGCCCGTAGCCGCAAGCCGCTCGGACAGCTCCTTATCGACGATTCTGGGCAGGTATTTCACCGGACTGGTCCGAAATCTCAGAAGAGATTTGCTAAACGTGTGCAAAGATTGATCCTACAGACACATGGCATCAATCTACCGGGTGAGTCGGCAAAAAGTCAACGGGTGATTCGGCACTATAATAGCGGGTGATTCGGCATGATAACAACGTGTGACACGGCATGCAACCAACGGGTGATTCGGCGCATTGCCAGCGGGTGAAACGGCAAGAAGCCTGGTGCATTGGCGAGAACCGCTCGGAACGATTCGGCGGCAATCGCACCCTCGGATCCCCGCGTCCCTCAGAAGTCGTAGCGCACTCGCACCAGCGCCAGCCGGCCCAGCTCCGGGGCGCCCACGAACTCCCGATGCCGGTTGTCGAGCGCGTTGTAGACGGTGAGTTCGAGGCGCGTTGAGGAAGAACTGCCCGAAGAGACGCCCCTTCAGCACCCGGGCCTGCCCATAGCGGTACTGGATTGGCCCGAAACCTTGAACCCGAACCGCTCCGAGACCGCGTGGGCGCTACGCAACAGGAACTGCACGACCGACCGCTCGCCTCCGCCCAGCGAGACCGTGGTTCCCGGCCTGTCGATCGGGAATCGGGACTCTCTGCCAATCTATGGTGAGAAGTGGCGGGCTTTTCCGCACGTCGCGCGCGGTTAGATTAGATGGATGCTCTGGATGAGCGCCCGCTTGAGGAGGAAGACGTGATGAAGGTTCTGGCCGCTGCGGTTGCGCTGGGGGGTGTGGTGCTGGTCGCGGGAGGAGCGCGCGACAGCGGGTCCGCCGGCTATGCCGACGGGATGTACCGGGTCGCTGCGGGCGCGTATTCGCTCCCGGGAGGCGCCCATCCGGTGCTTCCGGCAGACCTGGATCTCGCCGAAGTCGAAGACGTCGTCGAGCGCTACTGCACCCGCTGCCACAACGAGCGCAGGTTGCGCGGCAACCTGTCGCTGGACGGCTTCGACGTCACGCGCGCGGACGAGAACGCGGAGATCGCCGAGCGCATGATCCGGAAGCTGCGCGCGGGCATGATGCCTCCGCCCGGCGCGCGCCGTCCAGCCGAGGACACCCTCACGGCCCTCGCCCAGTACCTGGAAGATGTGGTGGACGAGGCGGCTCGAGCCCGTCCACACGCGGGCACCCGCCCCTTCCAGCGCCTCAACCGGGCCGAGTACGCCCGCGTCATCCACGACCTGCTCGGCTTGACGGTGGACCCCGAGGAGTGGCTGCCGCCCGACCGAATCAGCGATGGCTTCGACAACATCGCGGAGGCCCAGACGCTGACCGCCACCCTGATGGACGCCTACCTGGCGGCGGCCAGCGAGATCGCGCGCCGCGCCATCGGCGACCACGACGCCGCCACCACGGCCGTCACCTACGCCAATCCTCCCTCGGTCTCGCAGCACGAATGGGAGCGGGTGGAAGGGGCGCCCTTCGGCACCCGGGGCGGCGTCAGCGTCCTGCACTCCTTCCCGGCAGACGGCGAATACACCTTCGCGATGAGCTTCATGTCGGGATGGGGCGAGCGGGACCACGACATCGACATTTCGGTCAACGGCGAGCGGATCGCGCTGCTGCGCTACGGGGGCAACATCGACTTTCAGGGGCGCAAGCGCTTTCCGGTCCGCACCGAGCCCATCGCCGTGCGCGCGGGGGAGCACCGGCTCACGGCCGCCTTCATCCGCAAGATGGACGGTCCCTACGAGGACCTGATTCGCCCCAACGACTGGTCGCTGACCGGCACCGAGACCAGCTACGGCACCACGTCGCTCCCGCATATCATGAGCCTGACGGTCGAGGGGCCGTACAGCACCACCGGCGTGTCGGACTTCGACGCCCGCCGCCGCGTGTTCTCGTGCCGTCCCACCAGTGCCGCGGAGGAACGGCCCTGCGCCCGCGAAATCGTGGCCCGGCTGGCGGCGGAGGCCTACGGCCGCGATGTGGACGGCAATGAAGTCGACGATCTCCTCGTCTTCTTCGAGATGGGCTCCGAGGACGGGGGCTTCGAGGCCGGGGTGCGCACGGCGCTCGAAGCGGTTCTCTCAAGTCCGCATTTCCTGTTCCGCATGGAGCGGGAACCCGAGGATGTGGCTGACGGGGAGATCTACCCGCTCGCGGGCGAAGACCTTGCCTCTCGCCTTTCCTTCTTCCTCTGGGGTGCGGGGCCCGACGCCGAACTGGTGGCCGCGGCGCGCGAGGGAGCGCTCTCGGACCCGGCCAGCCTCGAGGCACAGACCCGCCGCCTTCTCGCCGATCCGCGCTCGGAGGCGCTGGCCACCCGATTCGCCTCGCTCTGGCTGCGACTCCAGGATGTGGAGAGGGTCACGCCCGACGCGTTCCGCTTCCCCAACTACAGCCGCCAGTTTGCCGAGGCGATGCGGCGCGAGAGCGAGCTCTTCTTCCACAACCTGATCCGCGAGGACCGGAGCCTGCTCGAGCTCTACAACGCCGACTACACCTTTGTGAACGAGCGGCTGGCGCGGCACTACGACATCGACGGCGTGCGGGGCGAAGCCTTCCGGCGGGTGTCCTACCCCGACGATCGCCGCCGCGGGATTCTGGGCCACGGCAGCGTGCTCGTCCAGACCTCGCTCGGCAACCGCACCTCGCCGGTGCTGCGCGGCCTGTGGGTGATGGAGGTGCTGATGGGCACGCCCCCGCCTCCGCCTCCGCCCGGCATCCCGGATCTGGAGGAGACCGAGAGTTCACGCGACGGCAAGGTGCTCACGACCCGTGAACGGATGGAAGCCCACCGGGAGAATCCCGACTGCTCCTCCTGCCACGAGCTGATCGACCCCATCGGGCTCGCGCTCGACAATTTCGACGTGACCGGCAAGTGGCGCATCCGCGAGGCGGGCACCCCGCTCGACACCCGCGGCACCTATTACGACGGGACCGACATCGAGACGCCGAGCGACCTCTCCCGCGTCCTCCTGAAGCGCCCCACCCCCCTGGTGCGGCAGTTCACGGAGAACCTGATGGCCTACGCGCTGGGACGGGGCATCGATTACAGGGACCAGCCCACCGTGCGCGCCATCAGCCGGGAAGCCGCACGCAACGACTACCGGATGTCGTCCTTCATCATCGGAGTAGTGATGAGCGATGCCTTCCGCATGAAGCAGGCGCTGGCGCTCGCCGATAGCGAGAATACGGGAGCGCAGGATACATTCAAATGAACTGCCCGCGTCCCGCACCGTCGTTGGCGGACGGTCCGGGCGGGCTCGTGTCCATCATCCTTCATCCTGGGTTGCGGCATGTATTTTCTGACCGGTAAGACTCTACCGCGCCGTACATTCCTCCGAGGGGCGGGCGCCACCGTCGCGCTCCCGCTGCTGGATGCGATGATCCCCGCAGGCCTGCGGGGGCGCGCGGCGGGAGAGCCTGTGCGCCTGGTCTGCATCGAAGAGGTGCACGGCGTCCCCGGGTGCAACGAGTGGGGCGCAAGGCAGCACCTCTTCGCGCCCGTCACCCAGGGGCACGGTTTTGAACTCAGCGATGTGAACGTGCTGAAGGGGCTCGAGCCGTGGCGCGACTACATGACCATCATCAGCAACACCGACGTGAGGATGGCCGAGGCCTTCGCCCCTCCCGAGGTGGGCGGTGACCACTTCCGCTCCAGCGCGGTGTTTCTTACACAGTCGCATCCGAAACAGACGCAGGGCTCGGATATCTACTGCGGGACCTCGCTGGATCAGGTGCACGCCCAGCGGTTCGGACAGGACACGGTGCTGCCGTCTCTCCAGCTCTGCATCGAGCCCACGGACTCCGGCGGCGGCTGCGACTACAACTACTCGTGCTCCTACACGGACTCGATCAGCTGGGCGTCGCCCACCCTTCCGCTGCCGATGATCCGGAGCCCCCGCACCGCATTCGACATGCTCTTCGGGGCGGGCGGGAGCGCCGATGAGCGGGCGCGCCGCCGCCGGACCCATGGCAGCATCCTGGACTGGGTTGCGGGAGAGGTGGCGGACATGAGGCGCCAGCTGGGCGCGGTGGATCTGCAGAGGGTGGACCGCTATCTGGAGAGCGTCCGCGAGATCGAACGGCGCATCGAGCGGGTGGAGCAGCGCAACACCAGCGGGGCGCCGCGCGAATTGCCCGGCGCGCCTCCGGGCGTGCCCGACTCCTTCCCCGAGCACATGCGTCTCCTCTTCGACCTGCAGGTGCTGGCTTTTGAGACGGACGCGACGCGCGTCGTCTCGCTGAAGATGGGACGGGACGCGTCCAACCGGACGTTTCCCGAGAGTGGCTCGGACCGGGCCTTCCATCCCGCCTCGCACCACGGAGGCAACGAGGAGGCAATCCTCGAGTTCAACACGATCTGCCAGTGGCGCACCGGGCAGGTGGGCTATCTGCTGGAGCGGCTGCAGGAGACGATGGACGGAGAGGCCAGCCTGCTGGACCGCTCCATGGTCATCTGGGGCTCCCCCATGGGAGACGCGAACCTGCACAACCACCGCCGCTGCCCGCTGGTGGTCCTGGGCGGGGCGAACGGCCAGCTGGACGGCAACCTGCACCTGAAGGCGCCGGACGGCACCCCCATGGCCAACGTCTTCACGACGCTGCTGCACAAGCTCGGCCACGAGGACCTGGGCACCTTCGGAGACGCAACCGGCGACTTTTCGCTGAACGTGCCGGTGGCATCATGAGGCCCGGACCGGGGATGACGCGGATCCGTCCCGTGCGGGCGTGGGCGCGCTTTCCGGGTCTGGCGATCCTGCCGTTGCTGTTGCTCGGCGGCGGCGGGTCGGACGCGCCCGTGGCCGACGCGGCGGCGCGGGGCGACCTGGAGGCGGTGCGGAGTCTGCTGCGCGAGGGAGCGGACGTGAACGCGCCCCAGGGCGACGGCATGACGGCGCTGCACTGGGCGGCCGAGCGCGACGACGCCGGGCTCGCGGACGTGTTGCTCTACGCGGGCGCGCGTGTGGACGCCGGGACCCGCATCGGGCACTACACACCCCTCCACCTGGCGGCTCGCGGGGCGGGTACGACCGTGGTGAAGCGGCTTCTGGACGCGGGTAGCGACCCAAACGCCACCACGACCAATTCGGGGGCCACGCCGCTCCACCTGGCCGCCGCTTCGGGCGACGCTGAGGTGGTCGCCGTGCTGGCCGACGCCGGCGCCGACGTGAACGGCCGCGAGGGCGCGTGGGGCCAGACCCCCCTCATCTTCGCCGCCGCCAACAACCGGGTCGCGGCCATCGACGTGCTGCTCGACGCGGGCGCGGACCTTTCGCTCCCCGCCTGGTCGGTGGATGTCGCGGAACAGGAGAGGGCGGATGCGGCCGCCGAGCGCCGCCTGAACGAGTTCCTCGCCGACTTCAGGGAGAAGGAGGGCGGCGGCCCGGACTGGCTGCCGACCCCGAGCCAGGTTCAGGCGGCCATCGAGGCCTCGCGCGAGATCCAGCGCAAGTGGCCCGACGTGCCCGATCCCGCGAGTGACGGGCAGCAGGGCCTGGCCAACCAGGAAGGCGAGGTCGAGGTGGACGAGGCGGACGAAGAGGAGGGCGAGGAATCGGGGACTGAAGCCGAGGCTGAGGAGGCTTCGGAGCCGGAAGGTGATGCTGCCGAGGCAAAAGGCGAAGCGTCCGCAATGCAGGAAGAGGCCGCGGAACCGGCCGGGGACGTCGAGTCCGCCGGGGACGCCGAGTCCGCCGATGAAGCCGAGCCCGCCGATGAATCGGAAGCTGAGGCGTCTGGCGCGGCAGAGGGCGAATCCACCGACGAGGAAGACGAGCAGCCCCGTCCGATGTCCTATGCCCAGATGGTGGGCGCCTGGGGCGGACTGACCCCGCTCCTGCACGCGATCCGGCAGGGGCACGTCGAGGCGACCGTGGCCCTGCTCGAAGCCGGCGCCGACGTCAACCAGTTGTCGGCGGGCGATGAGACCTCGCCGTTGCTGATGGCGGCCGTGAACGGTCAGTTCGACCTGGCGATGACGCTGCTCGATCGCGGCGCCGACCCCAACATGGCGAGCCAGGCGGGCACGACGCCGCTGTTTGCGGTGCTCGAGCGCCAGTGGGCGCCGCGGGCCTCGTACGCCCATCCAACGGAGCATCTGCAGCAGAACACGACTCACCTGGAGATTCTGGAGGCCCTGCTCGAAGCCGGCGCCGATCCCAACGCGCGCCTGAAGGCCCACCTCTGGTTCATGGAGTACACCTTCGGCGTGCTCCGCGGAAGCGGCATCAACCTGCAGGGCGCGACGCCGTTCTGGAGAGCTGCCTACGCACTGGATGTAGACGCGATGCGGCTGCTCAAGGAGCACGGCGCCGACCCCGCCATCCCCACCATGAAGCCCCCCGAGCGCCGCCGGCGCCGTCCGCCGCCTCCGGAGGAGCCGCAGCCGGCGGAGGAGGCGGTTGCCGAGGCCGCGGCCAAGGAAGCCGCGGGTGAGGAAGCTGCTGGTGAGGAAGCCGGAGTGCCAGTGGGTGAAGCCACCGGGGCCAAAGCCGATGAGGCGGCAGCGACCGAAGCGGAGGAGACGGCTGCGGACGAGCCCGACGCCGTCGGCCCGGTCCTGACGAATGCCGAAGGCGAGAGCGGGGGAGAGGAAGAAGAGCCTCCGGCCCAACAGGGCTACGGACGGGATGAGGACGAGGATCTCTCGGGCGTGCCGCCGGTTCCGGTGGGTGGGCCTGCGATCTTCCCGATTCACGCCGCCTCAGGGGTCGGCTACGGCCAGTCCTTCGCGGGCAACGCGCACCGCTATGTGCCCGACAACTGGCTCGCGGCGGTGAAGTTCCTCGTTGAGGAAGCCAACGCGGACGTCAACGTGCGCGACGCCAACGCCTACACCGCGCTCCATCATGCCGCGTCCCGGGGCGACGACGAGCTGGTACTCTTTCTCGTGGAGCACGGCGCCGACGTGACGGTGTTGAGCCGCAAGGGCCAGACCACCGCCGACATGGCCAACGGTCCGGTTCAGCGCGTGCAGCCGTTCCCGTCCACCATCGCTCTGCTTGAGCGCCTCGGGTCGAAGAACAACAACAACTGCGTGTCCTGCTGAGGGCCGGCCGAACGTAGCGTCCCCTCCCCGACGCCCCTGACAGCACGCCTTCCGTGACGGCCAGCGGACAGCCCCGCAAGGCCGCGATGATCTTCATCCTCATCACGGTCTTCATCGACATGCTGGGGATCGGGATCATCATCCCCATCCTTCCGGAGCTGATCAGGGAGTTCGCCGGGGGGAGCGCCGCGCTCGCCGGGCGCTGGTACGGTATCCTGGCGGCCACCTACGCCGTCACCCAGTTCTTCTTCGCGCCGCTGCTGGGAGCGCTGTCGGACCGGGTGGGGCGCAGGCCCGTGATCCTCATCTCCCTCTTCGGGCTCGGGATCGACTACATCATCATGGGCTTCGCGCCCTCGCTGGCGTGGCTCTTCATTGGCCGTCTCATCGCCGGCGTGATGGGGGCCAACGCCACCACCGCGAACGCATACATCGCCGATGTGTCGAAGCCCGAGAACCGGGCCAGGAACTTCGGGCTTATCGGCGTGGCGTTCGGGCTCGGCTTCATCTTCGGCCCCGCCATCGGCGGTCTGCTCGGAAGCATCGACCTGCGGCTGCCGTTCTTCGCCTCGGCGGGACTCGCGCTGGTGAACTGGCTCTACGGTTTCTTCGTCCTGCCGGAATCGCTTCCCCCGGCAAAGCGCGACGCCTTCAACTGGCGCAAGGCCAACCCGGTGGGGAGCCTGCACGTGCTCCGCGCCTATCCCCTGGTCGCCGGGCTGACCGCGGCCTTCGTCTTCGTTATCCTCGCCCAGCGCGGGCTCGAGACCGTCTGGGTTCTCTACACGGGGCACAAATTCGGTTGGGACGAGCGGGCGAACGGCCTCTCGCTGGCTTTGGTGGGAGTCATGTCCGCGATCGTCCAGGGCGGGCTGGTCCAGCCCGTGATCAAGCGGATCGGCGAGCGCCGGGCTGTCCTGTACGGGCTGGTCATCGCTGTCTTCACCTTCCTCGGGTACGGCTTGGCGACGGCAGGCTGGATGCTGCTCGCGTGCATCGTCTGCGGGTCCATCTCCGGCGTCGCGGGCCCCGCCATCCAGAGCCTGGTGGCCGGCTCGGTGCCGCCCGAGGATCAGGGCAAGGTGCAGGGAGGCATCCAGTCCCTCATGAGCCTGACCAGCATCCTGGCGCCCCTGATCTTCACGGCGGGGCTGTTCAGTTACTTCACGTCCGCCAGTGCGCCGATCGAGCTGCCCGGAGCACCCTTCCTGCTGGGCGCGCTAATGTACGCGCTGGCCTTCTGGTCGGTGTTGAGGCTGTTCCGGAGGATGCCGGGGCAGGCCTAGCGGTTGTTGCGCAGCCAGGTCACGTCATCCTCCACACGCTGTGTCCTGACCTCAAGGCGGGCGATGGCTTTTCCGTTCTCCACGATAGCTCCCCGGTTCGCGTCGATGGCTCCCCGGTTCGCGTCGATGCGCGCACCCAGCCTTTCCTCCATCGCCCGCATGTCCGACCGGATGAAGCCGTAGAATCCGCCTAGTGCCAGCAGCAGGCTGATGAACTGGCCCCAGTCCTTCATCCATCCCGCCATCTCTCATCCTCCGCCCGCCAGAGGCTCTTCATAATGCAAGCCGTCCACGAAACCTAGCCTGTCCCCAACCCATTGCCAATTGGCGAGGACACCCGCTGGTGGCCGCCGGTCCTCCACCGAAAGATCAGCGCGGAGCAGGGGCGATGACATGGCGCTATGGGCTTGTTTTCTGTAACATATTGATATTACTAGCTTTACGTTATCCGTGATGACTATCGTTCCCCTATCAGTTCGTGTTTCCTGAACTGGATGCTGATCGACGGTCTGGAACACTATCGGATGTAACCGTTCGGTCAGGCCGTGGCGAGCGACCGGTTGTGCGGATCGTGGGGGGGTCTGGTAACGTAATCCGGAATGTAGTATCGTCGGTGGCATGGCGATACGGGACGCGAACGGACATGTCGGCGTGGCGCTGGCCGAGGGGCCGGAGGAGCCATGGGCGGTGCGCGGCTCCGAGAGGGCGGAGCTTCCGGACTGGCGGTCGCTGTACGAGCGGGAGCGTGAGCGGGCGGAGGCGGCGGAGGCGCGCGCCGGGGAGTTGCGGTGGGCGGAGGTGCGGGCGCGGAGCGACGCGGGATCGTGGAAGTGGCGGTGGGAGGCATCGCGCCGGAAGCTGAGGAAGGTCGTCGCGGATACCAGGGAGGCCCGGCGCGCGGCGCGGAACGCCTTGGCGTTGCAGAGCGAGGTGGGTCGTTTGCACGGTCTGCTACGGGAGGCCGGGGTGGACGCGGGGAAGCGCAGCAATGAGATGGCGCTGCGGATGGAGGTGGCGCGGCTGCGCAAGAAGGGTTGGGCGCTGGAGAAGGCGCTCGACGCCCGTGCGACCGAGTTGCAGGACCTTCACAAGGGTCGCATCGAGGCGGACGAGGTCATTCTGGCGTTGCGGCGGCAGTTGCGCGAGATGCTGGAGATCCACGGCGAGCTGTCGAAGCTGGACGACCAGCGGTACCGGATCGAGTCGCTGAAGGGGGAGATCCGGTCGCTTCGCGAGGCGCTGAGGGTCTCGGAGGCGTCGAAGGGCCGTCTGAAGGCTCGGCTGCGGCGTGCGGTCGAGGCGAAGCGGGCGCTGTCGCCGTCGGCGGCGGACGCGGAGTTGCGCAAGGCGCTGCGCCGGTCGCGGCGGCGGAAGGCGACGATCGGAGCGCTGACGCGGGAGAAGGCCCGGCTGGGCAAGAGGGTGCGTGTGGCGCGGCGGCGGATCGAGCGCCTCGAAGGCCAGTTGGCGAAGCTGCGCGCGTCGCGATCCGGGCTGTCCAAGGGGGAGTCCCGAGGTCCGTGCGAGCGGCAGGAGCGGCCGCGCTCGGGGCGGCGGCGGGGGCAACAGCCCGGCGCGCCCGGCCACGGCCGCACGAAGCGGCCGGGGCTTGAGGAACGCACCGAGGAACACAACCCGCCCTCCGATGCGCGGGTGTGCGGGGGCTGCGGAAGCCCGTACACGGCCAACGGCGCCGGGGAGTCCGCCCTGGTCGAGATCGAGGTCAGCGCTCATCGGCGGGTGATCCGCCGCCCGCGCTGGCGGCGGACCTGCGGGTGCGCGTCGGCGCCCGTCGAGGTGTTGGCGCCCCCCGTGCCCCGCCTGTTCGTCCGCACGCCGTACGGAACGAGCGTCTGGGCGCGCTTCCTGTTCGAGCGCTATGCGTGCCTGCGTCCGCTGCACCGGGTCTGCGGGTGGCTGTCCGACCAGGGGCTGCCGGTCTCGCCGGGGACGCTGGCGGACAGCGTGCCCCGCTTCCGGCCGCTGTTCGAGCCGGTGGGCGCGGCGATCCTCGCCCACCAGAACGGCGCGGGTCTGCGCCACGCCGACGAGACCAGCTGGCGGGTCCAGGCGCTTCGCGACAGCGGCGGATCGGGGTACGCATGGCTGTGGACCTCGGTCGCCAGCGGCGCGGTCTACTTCCGCGTCGATCCGTCGAGAAGCGCCGAGGCGGCCCTGAAGCTGTTCGACGGGGCGGCGTGCCCGACGGTCCTCGTCTGCGACCGCTACAGCGGCTACAAGAAGCTGGCGCGTCTCCTCGGGGGCAGGGTGACCCTCTCGTTCTGCTGGGCGCACATGCGCAGGGACTTCATCCGTTGCGCGGCCGGGCACGTCGATCTGACCGGCTGGTGCCGGGAATGGCTCGGGCGGATCGCCACGGTCTACCGCCTGCACAAGACGCGGCTGGCCAGCCACGCCCCCGGCCTCGACCGCCAGTCACCGGCGTTCGACGCGGCGCACAAGGCGCTGGAAGAGGCGCTCGGCGGCATGTTCGCGGCCGCCGAGGGCCAACTCGCCCGCCTGCCGCCGGAGGCGAGGGAGGGAGGGCCGCTGCGCTCGCTCCTCAACCACCGCGAGGGGCTGAGCGTCTTCCTCGACCGGCCCCGCGTGCCGCTCGACAACAATCTCGCCGAGCGGCTGCTGCGCGGCCCGGCCATCGGGCGGCGCCTGTCGTTCGGCTCCGACAGCGAGGACGGCGCCCGGTTCACCGCGCTCATGTACTCGGTGACCGGCACCCTGAGGCTGAACGGCATCGACGTGCCGCGCTGGCTCGCCGACTGGCTGGCGGCGTGCGCCGAGGGCGGCGGCCGTCCGCCCGACGACCTGTCCCCGTGGCTGCCGTGGTCGATGGACGCAGGAGCGGGATGACGGCGTCCGCATGAGCGACCGGATCGAGTGCCGCTACCACGGGCGCGACTTCACCGAAGGGGAGATGGCGTTGCTGCGCAAGCTGATCGCCGGACCGCCCGCGCTCAACCGCCACGCCCTGTCGAAGGAGTTCTGCCGGCGCATCGGCTGGCTCAAGCCCGACGGCGGGCTCAAGGACATGATGGCGCGCGTCACCATGCTCGCCATGCACAGGGACGGCCTCATCGTCCTGCCGCCGCCGAAGTGGAAACAGAGGCGGCCACGACCCATCGTCTTCGGACAGGACACCGAACCGCCGTTCTTCCCGCCGCCCACGACCCTCGACGAGGTCCGTCCGCTCGAAATCCGCACCGTCGTCGGCGGCACCCGGCAGGGGAGGCTATGGAACGAGTTCGTCGCCCGACACCACTATCTCGGCTACAAGACCCTCGTCGGCGCACAGATGCGCTACGCCGTCCACGACCGCAACGGCTGGCCGCTCGCCATGCTCGGCTTCAGCACCGCCGCATGGGCGCTCGCGCCGCGCGACCGCTTCATCGGATGGACTCCAACCCTGCGCAGGAAGAACCTGCCGCTGGTCGTCGACAACCCCCGGTTCCTCATCCTGCCCTGGATCCGCATCCCCAACCTCGGATCCCACATCCTCGCACTCGTCCGCCGCCGCCTGCCCCGCGACTGGACCCGCCGCTACAACACCACACCCGTCCTCGTCGAGACCTTCGTCGAGGTCCCCCGCTTCACCGGCGGCGTCTACAGGGCCTCCGGCTGGATCCGCGTCGGCACCACCAAGGGACGCGGGCGCTACGACACCGCCAAGCAGTACGGCAAGCCTGCCAAGGATGTCTGGCTCTGCCCACTCGCCAAGCACTGGAAACGCATCCTCCACCGCTGAGCCCCACTCCCCCACGATCCGCACAACCGGTCGCTCGCCACGGCCTGACCGAACGGTTACTATCGGATGTGCCACCGGGGTGCGGTCAACTCGGAGAGGCTCGTCCACGCGTGCAGAAGCACCCGGCGGGATCCGTCGTCGCGAGCGGCAGTGACGGTTACCAGACTCCCCCTTTGGTACGTTGGACACCTGCTCGTGCGGCTTCCCAGTTCGAGTCTGGGAGCACGCCCGTGCGGTGATGCTACCAGTGGAGGGACTCAAGGTCGGCGCGATGGACGGCTGGCCCCGATTCGCTAGCCGGAAGTCGCCAACTACCGAGAAGGCGGGCGCAGCCGATGAGGGGCTGGCTCACGACCGTTAGTGGCCGGGAGCCAGCCGACGCCACGTTGAACGTGGCGGTCTGGCAAGGGGGCTTTCCGGCCCCCTTAGACCCCCCGGCATTCCGCGCCGCTGCGGGGCAGCAGACGCGGGGGGAGACGCCGCCGCTGAACCTCGCCGGACGAACCTTGCCACACTCCCAAGTCGCCTCCGCACCCACGACAAAAGAACTCAGGCGGCTCTATCTTCCCGCTGGCAGCGGCTCTAGCCGCCACACGTCAACGTGGTCCAAGTCCATGTCGTCCTGACGGATTGTCGCGAGATGATCGCCCCGGAAGACAGGGACGGTTCGCTCCTTGTACGGGACGGCGGGGATGCTGCCGAGCAGCCTGCCTTCCGGATCGAAGAACTCCCAGCGGTTGCCGGCGGCGCGAATCACTTCGACCCATAGCTTGCCGTCGGGGGAAACGAAGATCTCGTTGATGAACGACTTCCGATCCGGTCGGCTGTAGCTCCGGGGGTTACAGGAACCGCCCGGCCACCGCTCCATGGCTTCGTCGAACTCCGCACTGCCGACCGCCCATTCCTCGTCCAAGACCGGCTCGGTTGGCAGCGTACGCTCGATCACCCGCAAGGTATCACTCTCGCCCTCGGTGACGGCCACCCGATAGAAATAACCCCACGCGGAATACACCACGCCACCGGAAGCCGGGTGTCGCACGAACTTTGCCCCAACCGTGTGCGGGTAGTAGCCGATCCTCCCATCCTCCCAAGTGCAGAGAATCCCCTCGGTTTGCCCGGGAAGGCCCTCGGGAACCGCCGGGAAGGGCACGGTGTCGCCTGTGGCTCCGCCGCTGTCGAGGCCAACCCACTGAGCGCCGGGATCAGGATCGAACGCGAAGCGGAAGACCTCGTCTTCGCCGACAGGAAAGAACCGGATATCTGCGGGTGAGCCGGTCAAGCCTCCCGGAATCGCTCTCTGGCCAAGCCACTCGCCTTCACCCGAAAACTCGCCAATGCGCCCTTGATGCGGATCGAAGGTGAGAAGCTGGTCGCCGACCCAAGCCAGCGAGTAGAGGCTCCTGAACTCACCCGGCCCTTGGCCGTCGCGGCCGAAGGTGCGCACATGCGCCCCGTCGAAACCGAAGACGCGGACTTCGAGATTGGTGTTGTCCGCAACGAACACGGTCTCGCCGGGACCCAAGGCGACGGAGCTGACCGAACCGAACTCGTCGGGAGTCTGCTGTTCCGTCAGCGATTTGGGTCCGATCGAGACGACCGGGGTAAGTTGCCATCGGGGCGGCGTGCCGGTGTTGGTGACGTGGACGACGCCCCCGATGGTGTCAAGGGTGGTGGCGAGGTCACCGCCTCCGGAAGGGGAGTTCCCCTGATCGCAGGCTGCTGCCAGGGTCGCCGCGAAGAGGAGCAGAACCTTGGCGGTGGAAACACGAAGCGGATGCGGGCGCGCGAACATTCTTGGCTCGATCATTGTGGGGGGAAGGCACACCCAAAAGGTTGGCTTGCGCCCGGGTCCCTGCAAGTCTGGTCGGCAGCAAGAGGGAGGGTGTGGGCAACGCGGCGGTGCCCAGCCATGACGGCGCTACGAGCCGGAAAAGCCCCGTTTGTCGCGACTCCCGCGGCGACGATTTCGGGGGGGATCGAAGGGGGGCAGGGCCACCCCTTGCCAGCCGCGATGTTCAACATCGCGTGTGCGGATCGCATAGGGCCAGAATCACGGCAGGAAGTCACGTAAAGTCAACCGGGACTGCACGATCTGCGTTTCCTGCCGTCTTGCTGGACCTTGCTGGACCGTGCCGCGAAAGCGGGAAAACCGACCTTGAATGGCGGGAATTCTGCGCCCGCTCCGCCAGTTCGTCGAGGTCCCGGAAGCCCACCTTGGTCCGCAGCCTCGCCACATGAGGGAAATCCCCGTCGTCAATGGGGAAATCCCTGTCACAAGTACCGGGTTTTCCCCCAATAGGTTCAGGGTTTTCCCTCTCGTAGGGCTGACCTGCGTTGCCGAAACTAAAGGTGCCGGTTCGGATCCCCGCTGGTCCGGTCGACCGGAACCGGCCTCTCGATGAGCAACCGGCTTATGGTGCTCACACTATCCCACAGGGGGAGAATCCAGATGAACACGTTCAACAAGCTACCCAGGCCGCACACAATTTGGGGTCTTGCCTTCGCCGGTGTCGTCGCAGCGGGATGCGCCGACATGCCCACAGAGCCCGCCCCCACCACCTCTCCATCGACGGCTCCCGAGATCAAGCAGATCAGCGTGCGGAGTCTGGCGACGGCGGAGCTTCAGCACGCTTTGACGGGCAACTCCACTCGCGGATGGGAGAGCGAGATCCTCCGTCTCGAAGCGAACTCCACCGGAATCGGCGGTGTCTTTTTCGACCCATTGTCCCAGAGCTTGGTAGTCCTCACCACGGCCATGGACGACTCGGCGCAAGCGCGACAGGCGGTCAGTAACCTAATCGCCAGCCGTGGCCTTCTCACGGATTCAGACCAGCTGCGCGCGCCGAGTATCTCGGTTCGGCAGGCCGACTACCCCTTCTCGCATCTCGTCGCATGGCAGCGCAGCCTGCTGGACATCCTTTCCGGTGTAGATGGGTGGTTGTCAATCGATGCAGACGAGCGGTCCAATCGAGTGCGGATCGGCGTCGCCTCGGCGGCCGCCCGTGCCACCGTCGAAGGCTTGGCTGCGGGCGCTGGCGTCCCGCAGGAAGCGATAAGTGTTCACATTTCTACCCCGATGCTGCCATTGGTGGCCAGCGCACCGGCTCCACGTCTCCCATCGTCAACACTGCGCGACCGCATTCGTGCCGCCGGAAGCGGCCTGGAGATTCAGAACGCCCTCGGCGTGAGGTGTTCCTACGGCTGGACTCTCACGTCAGGCGGGAAGTGGGGCTTCATCACGGCCGCCCACTGCTCGCGGCACACCACCGGAGACGGTTCGACCGGGGAGCCGTTCTACCAACGCGTCGTAACGGCAAACGACCTGCTCGGATACGTCGGGACCAACCCCCGGTGGAATGTCCCGAACTGCACCGATGATGAGGGAAACTCGTACCCCGTATGCACCAAGGCCGATGCCATGTGGATTCCGGCCGAGTCCGCCTCGGACGTGGCACAGCGGGTAGCCATAACGAACGACTATCAGTATGGTAACAACACTAGGGGAGGCGTGGACATCAGCCGCTGGCTGACCCCTCGCAACACCACCGGAGAGGTCATCGGGCAGATCATGGCAACAGCCGCACGCAAGGTCGGTCGAACCACCGGGTACACCGGCGGCTCGATTGAAGGGACGTGCGAGACGCATGTCATCGGGGGAAGAATGTTCCTCTGTCTTAACCGACTGGAAGGTGCAAGCGTTGGTCGTGGCGACAGTGGCGGCCCCGTGTTCGGGAAGTTGGGTTCGTACGCAATCCCGTTCGGCATCGTCGTCGCGGGTGAGCCGCTCAACAAGCCCGATTACGATGACAACACCGATTACTGCGAAAAGCCACCGAACGGAGAGACGTGTACACTTCTCTATGCGCCGGTCGATCAAATTGAAGCGCACTTGGGCATGTCTTTCGGTTGGGGGACTTGACGTGTGCCGTCGGGCGTTGGCGAGTCTGGCGATCTACGGATCGCTGGTGGGCGGAGCAGGGTGCGGTTGGGATCCGTTCGATGTGTCGCCTGAGCCGGCTATCGTGACCGTGACAGACTACGAGTTTCAGGTTGGCGAGGACTACATCCACGGCCAGCTTGCGATCTCGATTGAGAATCAGACCCAAGAGTTGCTTTGGTACCACGATTGCGGGAGTACTCTTGATCGACTTGGACCGGGGGACCAATGGCAGGCGGTCTGGAGCCCCCTCTGCCTCCTCTCGACGGTGGAGGCGGTGTCGATCGGTCCCGGCGAGGTGCTCGATACGTCTCAGTTCATCATGGCGCATCCATTGCGGAAGACACAACAACCACGCTGGACCACTCCGATCGACGGCACTTATCGACTTCGTGCTTTGATCCACAACGGTCATGAGGTCCTGTCCACGGATGGAGTTGCGTCGAAGCCGTTCTCAGTCGCGACTGAGCATCCATAAGGTGCGCAGAGGCTCCCCGGGGACCTGACGCCCTCCGTCCGCGACGGGCTCAGAGCCCGTTTCGGGGCGGCGCGGTGGCATTTCGGGTAAGTTACGGGCCGCAGGAGCGCCTGAGAGCGACGATCGCAGGTCCCCGAGGGGTACGGGCAGGGGTGGAATACGACCGGTCGGCAGGAGCGCCGGGATAACGCCCTCGCCGCCCGCCTCACGGACGGCGAGCTTTGCTTGCGACGGCCCGTGTTACCGGGTTGTTACGGGCGGCGATCCGTAAGGCGATTTTCGGCGGCTCCGCCGAGGGCTGGCTCACGCTCTTAAGGGGCGCAAGCCAGCATACCCCGCACACTCACACGGATTTCCATCTTCCTGTGCTCTTTGAGTTTACGAGATTCTGCGGCTCGATTCCCTCCGAATGACTCCCTCCGATTGGGGTCTCAGGTGCGAGCCCTCGGGCGGCTTTCCAAGGCCGTCCGAAGCTGTCCCGCGTCGGCCTGCTGATAGCAGCGCAGCACCGTCTGGGGGCTCTTCCATCCACCAAGCTCACACAGCACCTTGAGGGGCAGCTCCATCAGGTCCGTGGCGAACTTGCGCCGCAGCGAGTGCCAACCCCGGCCCGGCTTCGGCTCCAAGCCCGCGAGGGTCTGGGCCTTCCGCCACCAGTTATGGGCGCACACGCGGCCGATGCACCTCGTGGCATCCCTCGGAGAGGGCAGCACCGGAGCATTGCCGGCCCCTCGGCTCATCCTCCGCGCGTCCTCCAAGGCGTCGAGCGCCTCGGCGGTCAAGGGCGTGATGTGTTCGTAACCCGATGGGGTGGACGCCCCTCCCGACGGCATCGCGATGTGCCAAGATGGTACTGAGCGTATTCGACCATCCTGAGGGAGGAGGCATCCATGGAAGAGGTTGGCATCATCGGGATCGATCTGGCAAAGCGCAGCTTTCAGGTGCACGGGGCAAAGGCCGACGGGTCTGTGGCGTATCGCGGGAAGCTGAGCCGCGGGAGGCTGCTGGGCTTTCTCGCCTCGCAACCGGGGTGTACGGTGGCGATGGAGGCGTGCGGCAGCGCCCACTACTGGGGCCGGGAGATCACATCGCTCGGCCACGAGGTGAAGCTGATTCCCCCGATCTACGTGAAGCCCTTCGTCAAGCGCCAAAAGAACGACGCGGCGGACGCGGAGGCGATCACGGAAGCCGCGCAGCGTCCGACCATGCACTTCGTGGCGGTCAAGACGGAGGCGCAGCAGGCGCTGGGGATGCTCTTTCGCACCCGTGACCTGCTGGTGCGCCAGCGCACGCAGACGATCAACGCGCTTCGGGGTCACCTGGCCGAGTACGGGGTCGTCGCTCCGCAAGGCAGGACCCGGATCGGGGAGCTGGCGGGGGTTCTCGAAGACGGCGACTCGGGCTTGCCGGAGACGGTCGTCGAGTTGGGCTGGCTGCTGCTCGGGCGGATCGACGAGCTTGATGCGAAGATCGATGGACTCGCAGGGAAGATCCGGGCGAGTGCGCGGGAGGACAAAGAGACGGCGCGGCTGATGACCATCCCGGGGATCGGGCCGATCACCGCGCTGGCACTGCAGGCGTTCGCGCCGCCGATGGAGAGCTTCCGGTGCGGGCGCGACTTCTCGGCCTGGCTTGGCCTCGTGCCGCGGCAGCACACCACGGGCGGCAAGCCGAGGCTGGGCAGGATATCGAAGATGGGCCAGCGCGATCTCAGGCGGCTCCTGATCACCGGAGCCATGGCGGTCATTCGGCACGCGATCCGGCGCGGCGCGAACACGGATCCCTGGCTGGCCGCGATGTTGTCACGCAAGCCGAACAAGGTGGTCGCGGTGGCGCTCGCAAACCGGACGGCGCGGAAGGTCTGGGCATTGGCAACGAAAAAGGAAACCTACCGGGTTCGCGCTGCCGCCTGAGCGGGCGGCGCAAGGAGAGAAGCGAAACGCAAGGAAGTTGTCGGGGAGATGTGGGCAGTAGGACGCAAGAAACGGGGTAAGGGCAAACAGTCAGCAAGACGGGATCGGAAAAACCAGTAAGAAGACGAAGGGCCCGCGAGCCCGTTAGCCCGATTTGGATCCGATCTCACGAACACCATACGGGCCCGCGGCCAACAAAGCCGCATCAAGAGGCCGGACATACGACAGTACCTGACCAAGCTGCCACCGACCCAGTTCTGAATCCGGGCTTGCCCACCTCGGGGCGTCCACATACGGGGCGTCCACATACGTCTTCTCGTGCTCCGCACGCCATAGGATGGTCTTACCCTCGAAGTCGATATCCCGCCAGCGGAGTTCCCGGATGGCACCGATCCGGTGCCCGGTCTCGTGCGCGAGCACGAGCGCGACATGGAACCGCCATCCCACCTGCCGGGAGACTCCGAGCAGCGCCCGGTACTCGTCCTCGGTGAGGACAACCCGGTTCGGGTTCTTCTCCATGGGCTTCCTGAGTCCCTTCAGCGGGTTGGAGTCGAGGAGGAGCCTCCCTTCCTCGTCCCTCGACCTTGCGGCCCAGTTGAGCACGGTCATCAGGAACGTCAGGTCCCATGCGATGGTCCGGTTGCCGACGGGCTGGCCCGAGCGTCCGGCCCTGCCCGCTCTCCGTGCCTGGATGAACCGGTCCCAATCGCGCTGCGAAAGGGTTTCGGGCCTCCGGTCCCTGCCGAAGAAGTCGAGGAACATTTTCGCCGCGACCCTGTCGCGCCGCCGGGTCCTCTCGCCCTTCGTGGGCGTCACCTCTTCACCGTAGATTTCAAAAAGCCGTCCCAGCGTGAGCGGCTCGGGTTCGGCTTCGGCCTTGCCGTTGGGTTCGTTCATCGCGAAGCCCGCGGCGGCCTCGTCGGCCTGCCGCTTCGCGCGAGCCCAATCGCGGTGTTTGAGCGACCGGCTCAGCCTGCGCCCGTTCTCCCGCCACTCGATCTGGAGCAGGCCGGTCTTCGGATCCGGAAAGACCCGGACCCGATTCCGGCCCCATTCTCCGGCGCTGTAGCTGCGCCGGCCTCGTTTCGTGCGTGCCATCATTCGATTCCTCCGATTGATGGACTGCACGATCCGCCTATCGGAAAACTCGTGGGGAAGCGGCTTGTCCGCCAGTCGCGGATCGGCTCGCACCTCACCGGCCAGGTCCGGCGCGCGCTTCATATCCGCCCCTTCTCGCGGAGCCGCCAGTAGCCCGTCTCCCTCGGCAGGTAGTGGGGCTTCAGGTAGACGCGGCGGGCCGGAAGCGATTTCACGCCGTCGTATGGGAGGCAGATCGCCTG
The DNA here is from genome assembly GCA_965232315.1 of Longimicrobiales bacterium. Lineage (GTDB taxonomy): Bacteria > Gemmatimonadota > Gemmatimonadetes > Longimicrobiales > Gaopeijiaceae > BD2-11. Next base: position 75,451 of record CBDDPN010000017.1, read on the forward strand.
GTAGTTGGCCAAGAGCGAGAACTCGCGCGGCGTGAACACCGGCTCCCTCTGCTGGCGGAACGACTTGCTCGCGCCGATGGTGCCTCGCCCACCCCCGGCACGTCCCGAGAGGGGCGAGAACTCGGGCCTGCCCGTGGTCTCGGTGAACGTGTAGGAGGCCCGCGTCTTCATGACGGAGCCGCACATTTCCGACGCGATCCGGGCCGACGCCTCGTCGGACAGCGACAGGAAGATTCGGGTGCGGAGCGTTTGGACGAGCGTGCGCCACGCCTCGCCCGGGGGGAGCACGGAGCGGAGCGACGAGAGCGACTGCGTGGCGACGATCGGGATGCAGCGGCACTGTCGCGTGAGCGCGAACGCCTTCTCGTCGCCGGAGGGATCCTCCTGTCCGACCGTGGCGAACGCTTGGTATTCGTCGCAGATGAACACGGCGGGCCGCATGTAGCGGCCGGGGCGGCGGGCGGCCTCGGCCGGACGCCGGAGGAGCGCCTGCATCCACGCATTCTTGAGAAGCACGCCGATGGCGCGGGCAAGCGCCGGGTTCGCCCCGGCGGGCATGTTCAGGGCGAGGACCTTGCCTTCGTCGATCAGCTGCGCGAGCGGCGGCAGCCTCCGGCGAAGTCCCGGCACGGGATGGCTGTCGTTTGCGGCATCGCGGTGCTCGGCGGGCGCGGATTCGGTGGGTGGCGGCGGACAGAAGACGCCCGCGACCTCCGGCAGGTCGAAGAGCGAGAGGAAGACGCTGATGCCCTCGACGATCGAGGTGCGGAGTTTGGCATCCAGCGCCATCCAGTCATGGGAGTACCACCGCTCGATGGCCTCGACCTGTTCGGCGACCCCCCGGCCCGCGCCTCCGCCGGCCGCTTCCGTCTCGTAGGCGACGCCAAGTTCGTCGAGCCGCGATCCCAGTTCCGGGTCGAGACGGCAAACAACGTTGCCGGTGCCGGGGACGCGCTCCCATGTCCAGTCCTCCAGCGCCTGCGGGTGGGCGATCATGTCCTCGTGCGAGATGACCGCGCGCTTTGGACGGAGCTGGTCGGCCAGCTTCCTGGCCTCGCCGATCCTTCGCCCCAGAAGTTCCGCGTCCACGGTGCAGCGGTAGATGTCCCGGAGCGTGACCCAGCCGCCCGGCAGGAGCCGGTGCAGCTCGATGATCCACCGCACGAGGTTCGTGTAGGCCTGTTGCCAGAACGGTTCCCCGCTCTTGCCGAAGAGTTGGTTGATGAGCGACGCGACGCCGTAGGCCGCCGAGTAGGAGTCGAGCAGCGGGTCGTCGAGCGGGTTCCACTGCCACGAGCCGCCGAGCCCGATTTCGAGGTAGTCGTCGTCGCGCCCCGCTTCGTCGAGGATGGTCCGAACCTGATGGCAGAAGTCTCCTTTGACTTCGAGCACGAGCGCGCCCGCGCGCTTGCGGGGATCGTCCGCCCGCCAGGAGAGAAGCTGCTTGGCGAACGGGTACATGCAGGCCGTGGTCTTGCCCGTGCCGACGGCTCCGACCACGAGCACGCCGGTGTAGAGCCCCTTCTCGGGGACGACGAGCCACGAGGGCCGCTCGCTCTCGCGCGGCACGGTCGGATGATGCGTCTCGCCGATTACCAGAGAGGGCGCGTCGTCGTTCGGCGAGGTGGGCCACCTGGGCAACTTGCCCCTGCGCCGGAACCTGAAGAGGGGCTGCAACCAGACCCGCCAGACCGAGAGGACGAGCGCGCCCGCGAGGATGACCGCGACGCCGGGCGCGGCGTAGTACCAGAGGCGGATGGCGACGTGGATCCCCGGATCGTTGTAGGCGATCAGGTCGAGATAGGGGTTGTCGCCGACGGCGGGGAACGGCAGTTCGAGCGCGTGCGCGCCCGCCGTTCCGATGGCGGCACCGATGACGGCGACCGTCGAGTTCCTCATCGGCGAAGCCCCCTTCCCGGAGGGATCGTTGGTACGGGAGCGACCCGCCGGGGAGGGCGGCATGGGCTTGTACATGCCAAACCGCCCCGATGCCGCACCAGGCATCCCGAAGGGGCGGGTCGCTCCCGTCCACGGCCCGGCGACGCGAATCGGCACCGGCGATCCGCGGGCCGTGGCCCAAACCCAAGCCGTCCGGCGACTTGCGGAACCCGCGTTCCGCACAACACGGCGGCATTTCCCTGCACAAGCACCCCGATGTCGTTTTCACACCTCCGGATCGGCAACGGGCTCCGCTCCACGGCACTCAAATCCGGACTCCCGAAAGGCGGCTCGACCGCCACACCGAATGGCCGTCGATCGTGCCTTCGGGACGCGCGGATCGGAGCAGATCCCGCATCTCGACGAGGCGGTGAAGGCAGCCGTTGAGACCGCCCAGTTCCTCGACCGTCGCGTCGTCCATGCCCCGGATGGCATTCTCGACCCGAGCGGCCTCGCGCCGGGCCGCGACGGCGGTCCCGGGCGGATGGACGGGACGTGGCGCCGTGTCCGCATTGGTCCAGTTCCCGAGGATCGTCCGCGCTCGGTCAAGCGGTCTCCGGGCGCACGCAACCCCGACGGCCTCGACCGACAAGCCATCCTCCCTCAGCGCCTCCCAGAGCCTCCGGTGCCGGTCCCGCCACGAGTGGAGCGCGGTCGAGGTATCGTAGCCGGGATCGGCGTGAACGAACACGGCGCGGCGGGAGTCCAGCGCCACGGGCATCCCGCGCGGGAAGTAGCGCCGCGCGCCGCCAGCCGCTCCCCGGTAGACTCGGACGGGCAGCAGGGAGCGGTCGATGCCGAGCGCCTCGAACGCGCCCACCTTCTCCGACTCGGTCGGAAGCCAGGGCAGGCCCGGATGCTCGATGACGTAGTCGAACGAGAGCAGGCGGCGCACGACCACCTCGGTCGAGGTGATCCTGCGGTGCCGGATTTCCTCGGCACCGAGCGCGCGGTAGATGCCGCGTGCGCACACCCGGCAGACCTTCAGGCCCCCGACCGTCTCCTCGGCCACCAGCCTTCGCTCCGTCAGGGCCTGCACGAGGCGGAGCACCTTGAAGCGGCTGGCCCCGAGCCAGTCCGAGAGTTGCGCGCGGGTGAACACGCTGCCGTGCAGGCTCGCCAGCGCGATCCATTCGGCCCCGCGGCCCGTCAGGCCGAAGGGTTCCAGCGCCTGTTCGCGTTCCTTCAGATGGGCGATCATCGTCGGTTCCCCTCTTCCGAGCCTTCTCGGCTCGGGGAACCGCCGCGACCCGGAACGCACTGACACCGGGGGACGCTCCCCGGCTTGGGCTTCCCTCGCGCACGCCGTCGCCCAGGCGCTGCCCACCCCCCACTCGTCTCGATCCGGTGGCGGATGTCCTCGGCGCCGAGTGCCCACACCCGCCCGCGCAGGTGGACTACGGCTTCGCTCGCGTGCGCGTTCAACTGCTGCTTCAGCGTCTCCATGACCGGAACGCTGCAGAGCCGTTCGCAAGGAAGTCAAACCGTCGGGAAAGCCCTGTTGTCCGCCGTCGTCCGATGTTGTCCGAGAAGGTACGTGGGCCGCCGGACACCGCCGCCAGCGCCTAGTCAGAAACCCCTTCGCGCTCCTTGGAGACCCGGCCAACGCGACCGGGTGATCGGTCGGTCGTCCTTGCCGGCTATCTTACGGCCACGGTATTCTCATGTAAATAAGCCGGGTGCTCGCGTAATCGTCATGATAGTATGTAGTGCGTGATGTATCAGGCGAACTTCCGGGTGCGAAGGAAGTCCGAACGCCGAAGCGGGCTGTACGAGGAGAGATGGACATGCAATCGAGAGGGCTCCCGGAAGATGGTCGGACAAGGGTGCAGGGTTGGCACACTCGCCGCAGACGCGTCGGCAGAAGACCGGGACGGCCGAGCGTAGGCTTTGCGATTTCGGCGATCGCCGTGCTGGTCCTTTCCTGCGGCGACGGCGCCGTCGAGCCCACGCCGCCTCCACCGGCTCCCGTCGCCACCACGGTGGCGGTCAGCCCGGCCTCCGCCACCCTGACCGCGCTCGAAGAGACCACCCGGTTCACCGCCGAAGTACGCGACCAGAACGGGCAGGTGATGGCAGGAAACGCAGTCGCTTGGGCGAGCAGCGACGCTTCGGTCGCCGCGGTGGACGCCTCCGGACAGGTGACGTCAGCAGGAAACGGGACCGCAACGATCAGCGCGACGGCGGGTTCCGTGTCGGGGACCGCCGCGGTGACCGTGGCCCAGACCGTGAGCGCGGTCGCAGTCTCGCCCGCAGCGGACACGCTGGTGGCGCTCGGCGACACGGTCCGCCTATTGGCGGAAGCAACGGACGCGAATGGTCACGGCGTGGCCGTGGTGACGGAGTTCGCGTGGTCGTCAAGCGACACGCTGGTGGCCCGGGTGGACGACTCGGGCCTGGTTGAGTCCATCGCTGAGGGCGAGGCCGCTGTGACGGCCACTGCAGCGGAGGTGACGGGCGAAGCCGAACTGACGGTGGTGCCGCCGCTGCCGACAACCATCGCAGTGAGCCCCGACACGGTGCAGTTCACTGCGCTCGGGCAGACCGCGCAACTGGCGGCCGAGGTGCGTGAACAGGCTGGGCGCGTGATGGCCGAGGCCCTGGTCTCCTGGTCAAGCGGCGACACGCTGGTCGTGGCAGTTGACTCGGCGGGCATGGTAACGGCCGTTGGCGAAGGATCCACGACGGTGGCCGCGGCGGCGGGCGGGGTGTCGGAATCGGTTGTGGTGTCAGTGATGCAGTCGGCGGGCTCGGTGGTGGTGTCGCCATCCGAGGGCTCGGTCGCATTGGGGGACACGCTGCGGCTCGCGGCGGAGGCGTTTGATGAGAATGGCCACCGGGTGGACGGCGCGGTGTTCTCGTGGTCTTCAGGTGACGCCGGCGTGGCCCGGGTCGACGAAACGGGTCTGGTTGAGGGGATCGCCGAAGGGACGGCGAGAATTACGGGGAGGGCGGGAGACGCCTCGGGCGTGGCGGAGATCACAGTGGAGAATCCGGACCGCGCCGCCCTGGTCGCCCTTTACGAAGCCACCGACGGGCCGAACTGGGTCAACAACGAGAACTGGCTGACCGACGCCCCGCTGGGGGAGTGGTACGGGGTCGAAACCGACGGATCCGGGCGCATGGTCGGGCTGGAACTCAGAGGCGGCTGGGATGACGAAGCGCTGGCAGTGGTCCCCCACGGCCTGACCGGCTCGATTCCGCCCGAGCTCGGCAACCTCGGCCACCTGCGGACGCTGGACCTCCGCAGGAACAACCTCTTCGGCCCGATACCGCCGGAACTGGGGCAGTTGGGCAACCTACGGCGATTGGACTTGGGCGAAAACGGCCTTTACGGTCACATTCCGCCGGAACTGGCGTCGCTAGGGGAACTTCGGTATCTGGCATTGGACGGGAACGCCTTGACCCGCACCATCCCACCGGCACTCGGCAAACTGGCCAAGCTGGTAGTGTTGTGGCTTCAGGGCAACGGCTTGGAGGGCACGATTCCAACGGAATTGAGCAACCTTACCGCGTTGGACGTCCTAGTACTGAGCCAAAACGAACTGGAGGGTCAGATCCCCTCGCAGCTGGGCAACCTCCGCAACCTTACGGGGCTGTCCCTCGGCTGGAACAACCTGACCGGGCCGATTCCGCTCGAACTGGGCAACCTCCGCAACCTTAGGGGGCTGTCTCTCCACGTCAATGAACTGACGGGACCGATTCCGTCCGAGCTGGGGAACCTTCCCAAGTTGCGAAGCCTGAACCTCGACTGGAACAACCTGACCGGCGCGATACCTGCCTGGCTGTCCGACCGTAAGGACCTTACCCGCTTGGGCCTCGGTGATAATGCGCTCACCGGCCGAATTCCGCCCGAGTTGGGCAGCCTAACCGACTTGACAAGCCTGTCCCTGGACGGCAACCAACTGACGGGACCGATCCCACCGGAACTTGGCAACTTGCTTCAGTTGGAACGGCTCAGCCTGGGTCGTAATCGATTGACCGGTCCGGTCCCTCCGGAACTGGGGAACCTTCGCAGGTTGGTCTCCCTCGACTTGGGCGGCAATCTGCTGACCGGTACGATGCCGCAGAGCATCGTCCAACTGAACAATCTGGTTACGCTGGGCTGCCGTAGGACCGAGGGTGTTTGCTTGCCCACCACGGAAGCGTTCAGGGAGTGGGCACGTCAGGTGGAAACCCGCGGAGGCATCCAAAGCGCGGTTGATATCCCGTGGTGCGACGAGATCGATGCACAGGCGCTGGAGCACCTCTACGAAGCCACGAACGGCTCCGACTGGACACGCTCCGACGGTTGGCTTGAAGATGAGGGCTTGGGCCGGTGGCACGGCGTACGGACCGATTCGGTCGGGCGGGTTACCGGCCTCGACCTGAGCGGCAACGGGCTGTCGGGCCACCTTCCGGACGCGATGGGGCTGCTCGCGAACCTGGCGGAACTGAGGATCGGGCACAATGCGCTGAGCGGTCTGATGCCCCTGTCGCTCGCCGGCCTGGCGCTGGAGGAGTTCGACTACTCCGCCACGTCGCTGTGCGTGGCGGACGATGCCGGCTTCCGCCAATGGCTGAACGGCATCCCACGCCACGTGGGAACTGGAGCGCAGTGTCCGCCACTCACCGAACGCGAGGCGCTCGAATGGTTGTACCGCCGAACGGGCGGATCGGGTTGGAACAACAGCACCGGATGGCTGACCGACGTCCCGCTAGGGAATTGGCACGGGGTGGAAACCAACGCCTCCGGGAGGGTCGTCGGGCTGTCGCTTCGGAGGAACGGCTTGTCGGGGTCGATTCCGGCGGAAATCGGCGCATTGCCGGCCTTGGCTCACTTCGACCTGGGCTCAAACCGGCTTGAAGGCGGGATTCCGGGCGAGATCGGCCGATTGTCCGAGTTACGCGTACTGGACCTGTCCTACAACGCGTTAACGGGACCGTTTCCGGCAGAGATTGGCGGGCTGTCAAGGCTGACGAACCTGAACCTCGGGGGTAACCGGCTTTCGGATGCGATTCCCGCAGACATCGGCCGACTGTCCGAGTTGCGCCGGCTGGAGCTGGGATCGAACAACCTATCCGGCGCGATCCCGCCGGAGTTGGGTGACCTGAGCCGTCTGGAATGGCTCCGCCTCGCTTGGAATCAACTCAGTGGCGGGATCCCCGGCGAGCTTGGTGGCTCGTCGTCACTCAGGTACCTGAGTCTTGCAAACAACGTGCTTTCAGGCTCGATACCGCCGGAACTGGCCACTCTTAACCAACTCATGGAGCTCCGCCTCGGTCGTAATCGGCTCAGCGGAGAGATTCCAGAGGAGATCGGCCGGCTTGCGAACCTGGCCCGCCTGGATCTGGCCGACAACGAATTTGCGGGTCCGGTGCCCGCGGAACTGGGCACCCTGAGCCGTCTGGAGCGCCTCTTCCTCCAGTCGAACCGCCTCAGCGGAGAGATTCCGGATGAGATCGGCCGCCTTGCGAATCTGGTTTGGCTTGACGTCGCCGACAATCAACTCTCGGGACCGATGCCTGGCTGGCTTGGCAATCTCTCGAACCTGGCCGAGTTGAACTTGGGCGGCAACGAAATATCGGGACCCTTGCCCGCTGCACTCGGGCGTGCCACCAAACTGCAGAATCTCGATCTGCGGTCCAACACGCTTTCCGGTCCGATTCCGCCCGAATTCACCGACCTCACGCTCCTGAAGTCTCTGATTCTGGCGGACAACCCGGATCTGGCCGGCCCGCTCCCTCAGGGCATGAAGGCCCTGGGGCGGCTCGAATGGTTTATGGCGGGAGGCACGGAACTTTGCCGTCCGGCCGATGCGGCTTTCGATACGTGGTACGGAGCCATACGCGAACGCTATCTGGCGCGCTGCCGGGAAGGCCCCGACGTGTACCTGACGCAGACTGTGCAGTCCTGGCACGATCCGGTGCCGCTCCTGGCGGGAGAGCCGGCCCTGCTTCGAATCTTCGTCACGGCTCCGCAGGACGCCACCGTAACGATGCCCGAGGTCCAGACCACCTTCTACGTGAACGGGAGCCAACGGCACACACTTCGAATCGCTGCCGGTACGCAGCCCATCCCCTCGGAAGTCATGGAAGGCAATCTTGAAGTGTCGGCCAACGCCGAGGTGCCGGACTGGCTCATCGTGCCCGGCCTGGAGATGGTGATCGAAGTCGACCCGGACGGTACACTCGATCCGGGGCTCGGCGTGACGGAGCGGATTCCCAGGGAGGGCCGCATGGCCGTGGACGTGCGGGCCGTGCCCCCCCTCCCCCTGACGCTCGTCCCGCTTCTCACGGAGTCCGAGCCAGACTCGTCCATCGCCGAGTCAGTCCTTGGCATGGCAGAAGATCCTGATGGGCACGAGTTGCTGGCCGATGTGCGGACGCTGCTTCCGATAGACGAACTCGCGGTCGCGGCACACGAGCCTGTTGCGACGTCCTTCCGGGATCCATTCCGGCTACTCCGCGAAACTGAAGCGATGCGTCTCATGGAGGGCGGTTCGGGATACTGGATGGGCGTAATCCAGCCGCCGCCGAGGACGGGAGGCACAGGCTGGTACTACCTACTGCCAAGCGGAGTTGCGAACTTGGGCGGGCAAACCAGCGTGTCGATCCCTGACGCTTCGGTAATCGCCCACGAGCTGGGACACAACCTGTCACTCGCACACGCCCCCTGTGGAAATCCACAGGTTATCGATCCCTGGTTTCCATATCGCACCGGAAACACGGGAGCGTGGGGGTACGATCTCGCGGAGAAGGCGCTCGTGCCGCCGCAGAAGCCCGATCTCATGTCTTACTGTTGGACAGGCGGTTACTGGATCAGCGACTTCTTCTTCAACAAGGCGCTCAACCACCGTCTTGCCGAAGGCGGCACCACGGCCGCCGCGATGGCCGCCGAGGCGGATCCCGTGCGCACGCTCCTGTTGTGGGGCGGACGGGATGAGGATGGCGTGCCGTATCTGGATCCCGCTTTCGTCGTCGATGCCGTGCCCTCCCTTCCAGTCACCGGAGGGGACTACACCATCGAGGGCGCGACCGTTGATGGCACACCCGTCTTCTCGTTTGCCTTCGATATGTCGCACATCGCGGACTCCGAGGGTGAAGAGACGAGCTTCGTGTTCGCCTTGCCCGTGCAGGCCGGATGGGCCGACGACTTGGCGAGCATCACGCTGTCCGGCCCTGGAGGGTCCGCCACGCTGGACGAAACGACGAACCAGCCGATGGCCATCCTGCGCGATCCCCGCACCGGGCAGGTGCGCGGATTCGTGCGGGATCCGCCGGCTCCCGCCAGCCAAGTCGCGGCGGATGCCGTCGCAGGCGCGACCGGGCAGGGGCTGCAGACGCTGTTCAGCCGGGGGATACCCGGTGCGGAGGCGTGGAGGCAGTGAGCACATCTTCGGCGACCACGGCGTGGCTGTCAGCCGCCTTCCCGATGGCGGCCGCGCCTGCAACGTTGGCTTCCGGTGGAAAGGAGTAGCCTTGTGCCACAGACCGTCCCCCCCACGATCCTTGTGCCCGGAATCACGGCTTCGGTGCTCCATGACGAGTACGAGCTGCCGCCCGAGGCGATCTGGACCACCCTCCGCCATCGTCGCTACGAGCGCATAACGCTTCACCCGGAGGACCAGCGCTACGAGTTGCAGGAACCGGCCCGCGTCGCGCCAGGCGGCCCGTTTCCGCTCATCTACGAGGACCTCGTGGAAGAGCTCCGAGACGGTCTCTCCGGCGAGGCGAACCGTCCGGCGCCGGTCTTTCCATTCGGTTACGACTGGCGTCTGCCGCTGGACCACATTGAGGGACGCCTGGCCCTGTTCGTCCGAGAGGTCATCGACCGCACGCTTCTGCTGCGGCACTACCGCGAGGACAGCAACTACGCAGCGCATCCGACCGTGAACCTGATCGGCCATTCGATGGGTGGCCTGATCATCGCGGGATACATCCAGTGCCACACGGGCAACTTCGTAAACAGGGTCGTCACCCTTGCGTCGCCCTACCAGGGCTCGCACGAAGCGATCCTCAAGGTAGCTACTGGCACGGCCGACTTCGGCGACGATTCGGGCAAGGCCCGGGAACGTCGGCATGGCGCGGATGACCCCGTCACTTTACCACCTGCTTCCCAGCTTCGAGGGCGCGCTGACCGTCGATGACGGCTTGACTGCAGACATCTTCCACCCGCGGGCATGGCAGCCCAGCGTGGTCCGGACCATCGAGCAACAAGTGCGTGGGTGGGACGTATCGGCCAGCGAACTATTCGCAGGCATGCTGGATGAGGCGCAGGCGCATCGGACCCGAATCTCGAATCTGAATCTGCGGGAGGACGGCGAGGGCGCGGCTGACGGCCCAATCCGCGACCATGTTCGCGAGGATCACTGGCTGGCGATACTCGGCGCCGGTTCGGAGACGCGGATCGGCCTCAGGGTCAAGCGCGACGACAATGGCGATCCGCGTTTCCTCCTGCGGTCCGATGAACGCCGGAACGAATGGGACTCGGACGACGCCCGGATGAGGCGCAGCACCGGCGACGGCACGGTACCGCTCCAAGGTGCTCTGCCGCCGTTCCTGGAGGAATCACGCCTCGTGTGCGTGACGCCCGGCGACTTCGGCTATTGGGAACTGCGAGATCGGTCCCTGTCGGAACTTGCGGGCCTTCACGGACTCATCCCCAAGATGAACATGCTTCACCCCGCCTGATCATCCGCTTCCTCAGCGGCGCGGACGATCCCTACGGCAACACATGGGGCAGACGGCTACCCGGGGTGGCGCAGTGGCGACCGCCACTCGAGCTGACAGAGAAGGACGCGCCCGAGTAGTCTGGCCCGTTGCGAGTGACTCCATCGGCGGAAACCGACCGCACGGCCAGTAGTCCAAGCAACAAGCCCCCGGGAGCGAGGTTAGGGCTCCGGGTCTCCGGCGGAAGCCTGGGTGGCGGGCTGCGACTGACGGCCGTTCTCGGTCGCGCCACCGGCATCCGCGCCTTCTCGGCCCCTGGATCCGAACCAGAATCCGATTATGGGGCCGATCACGGCGACGACGTAGGAGAAAACGTCTTCGGCCCGGTCATACTCGTTCACATAGAGAAAGCAGACGATCAAGCTCACGGCCATCAAGGCGAAGGTCCACGCCATAATGTGGGTGATGATCGGCTGAACCATCCCTTTTCGGAAGACGGTCTCGAATGCAGTCCTACGGCCAGATCGCGAGCTTCCGGCCAGTCGAAGGACCAGCCAACCCAAACCGACGACCATGATCAGGACTGTAGCCAACAGCGGCCACCAGTCGCCGAACCACCCTGGCATGCTTCGTCTCCTCGTCAAGCGCGACCACAATTGCGGGCACCCCCAAGATGCGAGACGGCTGTCACGTCTGCAAGTCAGGCTTCGCGCCGAGTTGCACGACGACCGCTTTCGCGTCTTCGCTCCGCACCAAGCCGGGGCCACCTTCCCGCTATCTGGTTCAGTTTTCCCCGCAATTCGAGTACGGACGAATCAAACGTGGTCCATCGGCAAGAAGGGCAGATCGTGCAGTCCCGGTTAGACTTAGACGATTCCTTACCGTGATTTGCGCCTTGGGTATTCCGCATACCCCGGGTATAACCCAGGGGCCGGCGAGGGGTGGCCCTGCCCCCCTTCGATCCCCCCGAGAATCGCGGTCCCGCAGAGTGCGCGGACCGGCCTTCGGGAAACCTACGGCTGTAGGATCGCCCAAGATCGACGAGCCCGGCCTCCCGAGGGATACGGGTCGGGTGAAAATCCGCCTGGTCGAGGCCTCCGCGATGGTTGTCCGGCGTCAGCGAGCGAGCCTCGACCGCCGCTGGGCGTTGTTCTTGACCCTCTCGTGGCACCGGATACCGCCGTGGTCGCGCTCCCACCGCTCCGCCCACTCGGACAGTCTGATCCAGCTGAGGCCGAGGTTCGCGGCCCTGCCGGTCTCCGGATGGACCCGGTTCGCAATGACGTGAAGGTGAGCGGGGTGCGCCACGATCAGCGCCTCGTGACGCTCCAGCCCCAGCGCCGTGAGCGACTCGGCGACCGCCTGTTCCATCTCGGCCCGGCCCGGCCGCTGATCGTGGGGCCAGTAGAGCGTGTAGTGCAGGACCGGCTTCTCCAGCTTCCGCCCCCCCATCGATCCGCCAGCCAGCCGCTTGAGGTTGGGCGCGGCCTTCGCCGTCGCGGCCATCAGCCGCGGCGCCCGTCCCGGATCGAGCGTCGGCAGGTTCCGGGTGTCGGCCCAATCGACCCGCTCGTCCTTCTCGAGGCGGTACGCCGCGAGGCGGGTGAACGAGCGGCCGAGCCCAAGGACCTTCACGACCATCAGCCGCCCCGGTGGTGGAACACCGTAACGCTCAGCCTCTTGTCGGGTCCGTTCATCGCACCTTCTCGAAACAGGACGATCCGCGGCTTGCCGCGTGATCGGGCAACTCTGGAAGATAATCGGGACCAACGGCAACTTCGGGACACCCGCATCCGTAGCGCGTTTTCGATCCCGGAACCGGGGTCGCCGGGGCCGTAGGGAGAGTGTCCGCCCGACATCGGGGGTGTCCGGACACAAACACGTCCTTCAACCGGACACCTCGCAGGTTTCATATGTCGTTGGCCGCATTATGGTTTGCGCTATGACTGCCGGGGCGTTCGTGGCGCGCGGGAAGGTGCGGTTGTGACCGGAGCAACCCCCCTCCTTGGACGCGTGGCGTGCCATCGGGGAGGATCGGCATGGACATGTCCATGCCGTCCTCCCCGGGAGGTCGCTCCGGGCCAACAGTCCGTCCCGGAAGGGTGTCGAGAGTCGCTTCGAGGCGGCGGGGAACCCGTTGCCCGACCCCCTGGCCACCGGGCTGTCCGGCATCGCCGACCAAGGCCGGGACGCGCCCGTTCCGGCTCGCCGTTTGGCCTTCCCGCATGGGATCGCTGGCCCGGAGCGACCCCCGCGGAGGTTGGGATGGAGTGCACATCCCAACCTCCGCAGATACCACAGCAGGCATCGAAAAATGGGGGTCGCTCCGGCCACGGCCTCCGGTTTCGGCGCGGCGCAGCCGCCCTGGAGGCCGTGGAGCAACCACAATCCGGACAACGACATGCGCAGTCGCCGACATGCACGTCCGAACTTGGGTTTCGCGCACATCGGGGTCTGTTTCACATGTGCGGCCCTCGCACGGCACCGGTCGCTCCGCTCCCCTCGCGGGGCAGCCGCCGAACCGGGACATTTCTAATGCCGATAACCGGGACATTTTTCGTGCCGAATGACACCTGTTGGACGACCTGCCACTGGTCAAATCTCCCCTCGCAGGCGACCTTTCGTTCGCGCAGATCGTGCAGTCCATCAATTCGGAGGTATCGAACGATGGCACGCACGAAACGAAGTCGGCGCTCTTACGGCGCCGGCGAATGGGGCCGCAACCGGGTGAGGGTGTTCCCTGACCCGAAGACCGGTCTCTACCAGATGGAGTGGCGGGAGAACGGGCGCAGGCTCACGAGGTCCTTGGGTCACCGCGACTGGTCGCGGGCAAAGCGGCAGGCCGACGAGTTCGCCGCAGGGTTCGCAAGCCCGGACCTGAACGGCAAGGCGGAAGCCGAGCCCGAGCCGCTCACCCTGGGAGGGCTTTTTGATATTTACGGAGAGGAGGTCACCCCGACCAAGGGGAAGCGGACGCGCGAGCGCGACAGGGTCGTGACCGCGGTGTTCCTCGACTTCTTCGGACGGGACCGCGACCCCGCCACCTTCTCACAGCGCGATTGGGATCGGTTCATCCAAGCGCGCCGGACGGGCAGAGCCGGTCGCTCCGGGAAGCCCGTGGGCAACCGGACGATCGCGTGGGACCTGACGTTCCTCATGGCGGTCTTCAACTGGGCCGAGAGGTCGAAGGATGAGCGGGGCCGCCTGCTGCTCGACAGGAACCCGCTGAAGGGCTTGAGGAAGCCCAGGGAGAAGAACCCCGCCCGGGTCATCCTCACCGAGGACGAGTACCGGGCGATGCTCGGGGTTTCGCGGCAGGTCGGTTGGCGGTTCCACGTCGCCCTCGTGCTCGCGCACGAGACCGGTCACCGGATCGGGGCCATCCGGCAGCTCAGGTGGAAGGACATCGACTTCGAGGGCCGTGAGGTGCGGTGGCGGGCGGAACACGAGAAGACCTATGTGGACGCCCCGAGGTGGGCAAGCCCGGATTCAGAACTGGGTCGGTGGCAGCTTGGTCAGGTACTGTCGTATGTCCGGCCTCTTGATGCGGCTTTGTTGGCCGCGGGCCCGTATGGTGTTCGTGAGATCGGATCCAAATCGGGCTAACGGGCTCGCGGGCCCTTCGTCTTCTTACTGGTTTTTCCGATCCCGTCTTGCTGACTGTTTGCCCTTACCCCGTTTCTTGCGTCCTACTGCCCACATCTCCCCGACAACTTCCTTGCGTTTCGCTTCTCTCCTTGCGCCGCCCGCTCAGGCGGCAGCGCGAACCCGGTAGGTTTCCTTTTTCGTTGCCAATGCCCAGACCTTCCGCGCCGTCCGGTTTGCGAGCGCCACCGCGACCACCTTGTTCGGCTTGCGTGACAACATCGCGGCCAGCCAGGGATCCGTGTTCGCGCCGCGCCGGATCGCGTGCCGAATGACCGCCATGGCTCCGGTGATCAGGAGCCGCCTGAGATCGCGCTGGCCCATCTTCGATATCCTGCCCAGCCTCGGCTTGCCGCCCGTGGTGTGCTGCCGCGGCACGAGGCCAAGCCAGGCCGAGAAGTCGCGCCCGCACCGGAAGCTCTCCATCGGCGGCGCGAACGCCTGCAGTGCCAGCGCGGTGATCGGCCCGATCCCCGGGATGGTCATCAGCCGCGCCGTCTCTTTGTCCTCCCGCGCACTCGCCCGGATCTTCCCTGCGAGTCCATCGATCTTCGCATCAAGCTCGTCGATCCGCCCGAGCAGCAGCCAGCCCAACTCGACGACCGTCTCCGGCAAGCCCGAGTCGCCGTCTTCGAGAACCCCCGCCAGCTCCCCGATCCGGGTCCTGCCTTGCGGAGCGACGACCCCGTACTCGGCCAGGTGACCCCGAAGCGCGTTGATCGTCTGCGTGCGCTGGCGCACCAGCAGGTCACGGGTGCGAAAGAGCATCCCCAGCGCCTGCTGCGCCTCCGTCTTGACCGCCACGAAGTGCATGGTCGGACGCTGCGCGGCTTCCGTGATCGCCTCCGCGTCCGCCGCGTCGTTCTTTTGGCGCTTGACGAAGGGCTTCACGTAGATCGGGGGAATCAGCTTCACCTCGTGGCCGAGCGATGTGATCTCCCGGCCCCAGTAGTGGGCGCTGCCGCACGCCTCCATCGCCACCGTACACCCCGGTTGCGAGGCGAGAAAGCCCAGCAGCCTCCCGCGGCTCAGCTTCCCGCGATACGCCACAGACCCGTCGGCCTTTGCCCCGTGCACCTGAAAGCTGCGCTTTGCCAGATCGATCCCGATGATGCCAACCTCTTCCATGGATGCCTCCTCCCTCAGGATGGTCGAATACGCTCAGTACCATCTTGGCACATCGCGATGCCGTCGGGAGGGGCGTCCACCCCATCGGGCTACGAGCACGTCACCCCGCTGACCGACGAGGCGCTCGCGGCCTTGGAGGAAGCGCGGAGGATGGGCACCGGGAAAGGCAACGCGCCGGTACTGCCTTCGTCGAAGGATGCCACGCGTTGCATTCACCGCGTTTCCGCCTTTCAGTGGTGGCGGAAGGCGCAGACGCTCGCGGGACTGGAGCCGAAGGCACGGCGCGGCTGGCACTCGCTGAGGCGCAAGTTCGCCAGCGACCTGATGGACCTTCCGCTCAAGGTGCTCTGCGAGCTTGGCGGCTGGAAGGATGCACAGACGGTGCTCAGGTGCTACCAGAGACCGGACGCCGGACAACTCAGGACGGCACTGGAAGGCCGCGGCAGGGCTCGCGGCTGAAATCCCGACCAGCGGGAATCATTCGGCGGGAATCCGGCCCACGAGACGCGTAAGTTCATCGGGTGCAATTAGTTGTAAAATCAGCTAATCTTGTCGCGTGTGCTGGCTGACGCACCTTAAGAGCGTGAGCCAGCCCTCGGCGGAGCCGCCAAAACCGCCTCTTAGGGCACCGTCCAGAACCGCGTCCACCGAGCCGTCGCGGGCAAAGCTCCCCGGCCTCGTGTTCTGCGGCCGCACGGGCGACGAGGGCGAGTCCGTTCGCCGTGGTGATCGCGGCGCTCCCTACCGCGCACCGGTTCCACCCTACCCGTACCCCTCGGGGGGCAGCGATCGTCGATCTGAGGCGATCGTAGAGCCGTAGATGTCCCGAAACGCCAGCAAGTCGCCGAAGCGGGGCACGACGACTCGGTCAGGCCCCGGTGCTTGTTCACCGGCCCCCGAGATACTCCGCCCAGTCCTCCATGAGCCGCCTACGCCGCTCGAACAGGTCCGTCCGCAGGTACGCGGCCTCGACCTTGTTCTGAACGACATGCGCCAGCGCCGCCTCGACGACCTCCCTCGGATGGTCGGTCTTCTCAGCGGCCCAATCCCGGAAACTGGACCTGAACCCGTGGGGCACCGCCGAGATCCCGCAGCTCAGGAGCAACCGCCCCGGCCGCTTTCTGGTCAAGGGCTTCCCACGCTCGTTGACGAACACGATCGGACTCCGACCATCGCCCAGCTTCCGCGCCGCGTCAAGGATCTCCAACGCCCGGCCGCACAGCGGCACCCGATGCTCGCGGGCGGTCTTCATCCGGCTTGCCGGAATCGTCCACACGCCCGCATCCCGGTCGATCTCGCTCCACACCGCCCCACGGACCTCGCCGCCCCGCGCCGCAGTCAGGACCAGAAACTCGAACGCGAGCGTGTCGACCTTCCCCGGCTTTGCCGCCCGCACCTTCGCGATGGCCGCCGCCACCTCGCCGTGCGGCAGGGCCTTGCGGTGCGTGACGACATCGTGCTGCGGGCCGAGCACCGGCAGGAGCCGGTCGCACGGGTTGTCCCCCCGCCAGTCCATGGCGACCGCCCATTCCAGCACGGCGCGGATGCGCAGACGGACGGCGCGGGCGACCTTCGGCCTCGCGTGCCAGATCGGGGAGAGCGTTTCCAGCACGTCGGCGCTGGTGATCTCCGAGACCGGCACCTTGCCGAGGCGCGGGAAGGCATACATTTCCAGCGTGCGGATCCACAACCTCGGGGTTTTCGGGCTCCGCCATCCGCCGCGCTTCTGCTCGATCACGCGCCGCGCGGCCTCGTCGAAGGTCGGCACGCCTACGGACCGGCGCTTCTCGGCCACTGGATCGCCGCCCGCGCGGGCCAGCTTCCGGTTCGCCAATGCCTGCTCGCGGGCCTCGGCCAGCGAGACGAGGACGACGCTGCCGAGACCGATCTCGCGCTTCCGGCCCCGGACGACGAGCCGCTGGATCCAACTGCGGGTGCCAGTCTTCTTGACGTAGAGGTAGAGCCCGTTGCCATCGCAGTGTCTTCCGGGGGGAGCCGAACGCACGAAGGCGGCGGAGAGCCGGTTGTGGGGATGCCGGCCCCTGGGCTTGCCTCTCGGGCGCTGTGTGCGGGAACTGGTGACATTATTCATTCCCTAATCGTAGCCGGGATGGCAGCAGATCGCAAGGGATGTAGCCGGTGGATGAGAGTAGGAGAGACTCTACCTAACTTGTTGAAATACAGGTTGTTACAGAACGCTACGGACGCCTATGGACGACACTGGATTTCAGTAGTCCGCTCTCATGGCCGAATGGGACTATCGGCCGAAGCCCGCCTTCGCGTGCGCGCGCCAGCATGAAGGCGTGACGCCGACTCGGTTCGCGGGTCCGCGCCCGAGCTCCCCCGGTACTGCTCCTACCCGCGAAACGCCGCCAGCAGCTCCGCCTCGCGCTCCGGCGTCAACCCGGACCGCAGCTCCTGCCGCTCCGCGTCCTGGGCGTTGAACCACTCGAGCGTCTCGCCCGCGGTCTGCTCCAGCGGCCGCATCTCGAACCCCGCGGCGAACGCCACATCCCCGTTCACCCGCATCATGCCCAGGTAGTCGCCCGCGGGTTCGGTCCAGTAGGTGAGGGCCGGCATGCCGTGCTCGTTCAGGAAGGCCGCGTCCACCCAGGTCAGGGTTGCGTCCGAGCCCACGGCCGCGCGGGTGCGCTCGAGCAGGCCGCCCATCGTGAGCGGTTCGGGCGGGCCCACGACGTTCATGGTGCCCGTCAGGTCGTCCTCCACTGCCTTGATCATGAACGCCGCCAGGTCGCGCACGTCCACATGCTGCATGGGGTCGTCGGGGGTGCCCGGGGCGAGGACTTCGCCGCCGCGCGCCAGCCGGACGGGCCAGTAGGTATAGCGGTCGGTCGGGTCGCCGGGCCCGACGATGTAGGTCGGGCGCAGGACCAGGTGGGTGTGGGGGAAGGCGTTGCGGGCTTCGTCCTCCGCGAGGGCCTTGAGGGCGCCGAAGGTCCGGCCGTTGACGACCTCGGTCTCCGGGTCATCGATCGTGTCGACGGGGGCATCCTCGCGGATGTCGGTCGTGAGATAGGGGATGTAGACGCCGGTCGACGACACGAAGAGGTACTTCCCGGTGGAACCGCGCAGCACCTCGGTCGAGAGCCGCACCCGGCGTGGAAGGTTGGCGGAGTTGTCGATGACGACGTCCCACGCGCGGCCTTCCAGCGCGGCGAGGTCGCCGTCCCGGTCGCCGATCAGGGTCTCGAGGTCGGGGAACAGACCCGGGTTCGTGACGCCCCGGTTGAAGAGGGTGACTTCGTGGCCGCGCGCCAGGGCATGCCTCACCTGGTTGGGGCCCACGAAACCGGTGCCTCCGAGGATGAGGATCCGGAGGGGAGCCGGTGCCCGCCCGTCGTCCGGGCGACAGGCGCCGACGCTCAGACCGCCGATGGCGAGGGTTGTAGCCTGAAGGAACTTCCGGCGTGAGAGATCGGTCTCGAACATGTCGGTTCCCCGTTTTCGTCAGGCCCGGCGAGGCGCGGGCAGGCGCTCCAGCTCAGATCGCCGTCCCGGAACGTGCGGTCAGTTTCCGGAACAGGTCGCTCAGGCGCGCCGTCATCGGCCCCGGCTTGCCGTTCCCGATCGTCCGGCCATCGATTTCGGTCACGCCGACCAGCTCCCCCATCGTCCCGGTGCAAAAGGCCTCGTCGGCCCGGTAGGCTTCGGTCAGGGACAGGTCCTTGACCCGCGAACCGATGCCGTGCTCCGCGCACAGCTCGAGCACCGTCGCGCGGGTGATTCCCTCGGGACAGGCCACGGCGCGGCTGGTCATCACGACTTCACGGGTAACGATGAAGAAATTGGTCGCGTTGGTCTCGGCGATGAATCCGCGCCGGTCGAGCATGAGCGCGTCGTCGGCCCATGCGGCGTTGGCCTCGATCTTGGCCAGGATCGACTGGAGCAGGTTGGCGTGATGGATCTTGGGGTCGAGCGCGTCCGGGTCGAAGCGCCGGAGGGAGCTGGTCACGAGCCGAAGCCCCGCGCGATCGTAGACGGGAGCCTTGTGCTCGGCCAGCACGATCAGCGTGGGACCGGACTGGTTCAGACGGGGGTCCATTCCGCTGGTGAACTTCACCCCGCGCGTGAGCGTCAGCCGGATGTGCACGCCGTCGCGCATGTCGTTGGCGGCGAGAGTTCTGCGGATCTCCCCGATGAGGTGCTCGCTGGAGGGAATCTCCTCGAACGCGAGGGCGAGCGCCGATGAGCGAAGCCTGGCCAGGTGATCTTCCAGCTTGAAGATCCGTCCCTCGTAGAGCCGGAGCCCCTCCCACACCGCGTCGCCGCCCTGCACGACCGAGTCGAATGGACTGACGCCCGCCTCGTCCCGGTGAACCAGCCGGCCGTTCACGTTGACGATCAGGTCGCGGTTGCGTTCGTCGAAGCTCTGGAGCATGAGGCAGGCTTCCGTACCCGAAGGCTACCCGTTGAACATGCCCGCGAACGGATCGGGCGGGGCGGGCTTCTTCGGAACGTCGGGCTTCCTCCGCACCAGCTTGGCCGGGATGCCGGCGTAGACGGAACCGGGTTCGGTGTTCCTGGACACCACCGCGCCCGCGCCGATCATGGAGTCGTCGGCCAGTTCGACCCCGGAGAGGATGGTGGCGTGATAGGCGATGCGCACGCCCGCGCCAACCACCGTGGTTTTGTTGGTGATCTCCGGCGAGTTCACGATGTCGTGGCTGTGACTGTAGATGTTCGAATAGTCCGAAACCGAAGCTCCGTCCCCGAGCCGGATTCCGCCGCGGTCGTCGAGCAGCACGTGCCTGTGAACGACCACGCCGTCTCCCACCTCCATGTTGTATCCGCAGGAGAACTTGACCTGGTGGAAGGCCTTGAAGTCCTTGCCGCAGCGGCGGAAGATGCGCCGGGCCAGAATGCGTCGGAAAAGCACGCCCAGGTACAGGTTCTCGCCCCAAGGGCTCCTGTCGAACATCTCCCACGCCCAGAGCAGGGGCTTGACCCTGGCATATCGCACGGGATCGATGTCGGCGTAGTGTTCCGGTTCCACGGTGACGTTGGCGGGATCCGTGTGCAGAAGCGTGATTCGTTCGGCCTCCGTCAGCGATCCGGAAGGCGCGCCGGAGGGGAAATGGATATCCGTCAGAATCCGGCGACACAGCTCCCGCCGGTCGCAGTCGGAGCGCGACAGCTCGTCGTCGATGCCCTGCAGCCAGCGATGGTAGACCTCCCTGGCTTCGCCGGGCATGGGGACGCTTCTGAGGGGCAGATAGGCCATCTGCGCGAAACCTCGCGTTCGGTTGTATTATGAAACCACGAGCATCGCCGGGCGTGTCGCGGATGGTTGACCGGGCTGTCCCGGTCCTGCCAGAAGGATACGCGGTTCGGGACGGGCAGCAAGGCTTGAGAGGCAAGTGTTCCCGGGTCTGCATCGGGAAGTCCCCGGTCAGCGTCGGGAACTCATCTCATGAGCCCTCCGTAGGATGCCCAGGATTCGGAAAAGGATGAGAGCAAATGCACGACGTCTTGCGAAACCGCCTGCTGAGGAAGATCGAGAGCCTGCCCGAACGGCAGATCTATCAGGTTCTGGACTACATCGAGTTTCTCGAGGAGAAGTACGGCGCGCAGGAAGTGGAGAGTGAAACCACGGGATTCCAGCGCTTCGCCGAGAGAATCGAGGACGGTATGCGCAAGCGAACCGTCAGCCCCGCCATCATTCGCGAGGCCTTTCAGCTGCTCGCGGCGGCGGATCGCGGCCTCTCCAACGTTTCCGCCGCCGGACGCAAGTTCCTGCGGGACATGAACGGCTCAGGGGAACCGACGGAGGGTGAAGGCAAGGTCGGCCGCGAGCAGGACGACCGCCCCGGGGCCCAGCCACGACAGGACGAAGACCCCTCCCGGTAGTTCCCGTGTCTCCGCAGCTGCCGCCGTCGCTTGACACTCCGGCCCGGAAAACCGTAAACTCCCGCATGGAATGGACTTCTGGATTCGGGACGCGCTCCTCTCCATGGAGCGGCACGGCGCGATGTTCGCGCCGGGGACGGACGCGTCAGGCAGCCGCCACGCCGGTATGACCGCACTCGACGAGGGGCTGACCTTCGACGATGTCCTTCTTGTCCCGGGACACTCCACCGTCCACCCCCGGGACACCGCGGTAGACACCCGGCTCACCCGCCGCATCTCGATGCCGATCCCGGTTCTGTCGGCGGCCATGGACACGGTTACCGAGTCGCGCATGGCGATCGCGGTGGCGCGGGAAGGCGGAATCGGCGTCATCCACAAGAACATGCCCCAGGAGCGGCAGGCGCAGGAAGTCGATCGCGTCAAGCGCTCTGAGAGCGGCATGATCCTGAACCCCATCACGCTCGGCCCCGCCGCGACCCTGCGCGAAGCCCACGCGCTGATGGCCCGCTTTTCGATCAGCGGCGTGCCCATCGTCGAGGACGACGGACGGCTGGTCGGCATCGTCACCAATCGGGACCTGCAGTTCGAGACCGATCTCGACCGGGTCATCCAGGACGTCATGACGCGGGACCGGATCATCACTGCGCCCATTGGTACGACGCTCAAGGAGGCCGAGCGTGTCCTGCACCGGCACCGCATCGAGAAGCTGCCGGTTGTGGATGACGACGGCAGGCTGCGCGGACTCATCACGGTCAAGGACATCTTCAAGCGTCGGCGGCACCCCAACGCCTGCAAGGACGGGCACGGACGCCTGCGGGTTGCGGCAGCGGTAGGTGCTGCGCCGGGTGACCTGGAAAGGGCCGGGCTGCTGGTAGATGCCGGGACGGACGCACTGGTGATCGACACCGCCCACGGCCATGCGCAAGGGGTGCTCGACGCCCTCGCCCGCGTTCGCGAGGCCTTCCCGGACGTCGACATCATCGCCGGCAACGTGGCGACCGCCGAGGCTGCGCAGGCCCTCGTCGAGCGGGGGGCTGATGCCGTCAAGGTCGGCGTGGGCCCGGGTTCGATCTGCACCACCCGGGTGGTGACCGGCGTGGGCGTGCCCCAGTTGACGGCGATCATGGACGCCGTCGAGGGAGCGGCCGGGCGCGTTCCCATCATAGCCGACGGTGGTATTCGCTACTCCGGGGACATGGTGAAGGCGCTGGCGGTGGGAGCCCATTGCGTGATGATGGGCTCGATGTTTGCCGGGACCGAGGAGTCGCCGGGCGAGAGCTTCCTGTACGAAGGCAGACGCTTCAAGATCGTCCGGGGCATGGGTTCGCTGTCGGCGATGGAGGAGGGCTCCGCCGACCGCTATTTCCAGGAATCGGATGCCGGCGCAAGCAAGCTGGTGCCGGAGGGAATCGAGGCGAGGCTCCCGTACAAGGGGCCCGTTGCGGATACGATTTTTCAGTTGGTGGGGGGGCTCAGAAGCGGCATGGGATACTGTGGCGCCGCCGACCTCGACGAGCTGCGACGGAAGACCAGGCTGTTGCGCGTCACCGGAGGCGGCCTGCGCGAATCCCACCCCCACGACGTAACCATTACGCGCGAAGCGCCCAACTACCACACGTGATGAACACAGGCATCGGGTACCAGGAAGGGTCGATGAAGGAAGGGTGGGGGGTTGCCCGGGATTTCGGGAGAGTGGCCGCGGGGGCCAGGGGAAGACGCCGTCTCGCCCCTTCCGCCGCGGTGGCGGCGGTGTGGGCCTTGTCGTCCGGATGCTCGTTCCAGTCAGGCCCGGGACCGGCCGAGTTGCCCGCGGCCCCTTCCGGGGTAGTGGAGCCGGTGCCCGCGCCGGAGGAGACGCCGGACCCGGTGGCGCCGGAGCCGGAGGTTGAAGAGGCGACCGCCCCCCAGCCGCTGACCGAGCCGGAGCCGGAGGTTGCCGGGGAAGTGGCCCCGGAGCCCGTTCCGGAGCCTGTTCCCGTGGACGCCGTTACCGGTTCCCCCGCCGCGGCGCATCCCGAACTCGCCGACCACCTCGAGGACTGGTTCGAGTACTGGCTGGGTGACTACGGTCCTCAAATGCGGCTCTCGCTTGAACGCTTGGGCCGCTACGGGGACATCGTGGACGCCGCGCTCGAGGAACGAGGGATGCCTGGCAGTCTGCGCTACCTGCCGATCGTGGAGAGCTACTACAACCCGCGCGCCTACAGCCGCGTGGGCGCCGCCGGAATGTGGCAATTCATGCCCGCCACGGCGCGCGAGCGAGGGTTGACGGTCAACTCCCTGGTTGATGAGCGGCGAGACCCGCTGGTGGCGACCGAGGCCGCTCTGGATATGCTGGTCGAGCTACAGCAGCGCTTCAACTCCTGGTTCCTGGCGCTGGCCGCCTACAACGGCGGTCCCAACCGTCTCGCGCGGGTGCTGCGCCAGCACTACTCGGGAACGCCCGGCGACGAAGCGTTTCTGGAGATCCGGGAGCACCTGCCGCGGGAGACCCGCCACTTCATCCCCAAGTTTCTGGCGGCCGCCACGATCGCGGAGGATCCCGGCGGGTTCGGCTTCAGCGACCTCGCTCGCGAGTCCGCCCTGGCATTCGACGAAGTGACGGTGCCGGACGCCACTTCGCTGGACGTTGTGGCGCGAGCGGCCGGGGTTTCCGAGGAGGAGATCCGGGCCCTGAACACCCACCTGCCGCTACGCATCGTTCCGGCGCACATCGAAGCCGTGCTCCGGCTGCCTGCAGGTACCGCGGAGCGTTTTGAGCGCAACTATACCGCGATTCCGACCGAACAGCGCATGACCATCGTGGAGCACACCATCAGCGCGGGCGAGACGCTCGGCCACATCGCCGAGACCTACGGGGTCCGGCTTGCGGAGCTGATGGCCACCAATCCGGGGCTGCGCCCGCGGTATCTGCAGATCGGTCAGAAGGTGGTGGTGCCGCGGCTGCGCCGGGTGCTGGCTGGGGACTAGCTAGCTAGATTAGCTAACCCGGGCTTGGGCGGCTGCCCTGCGCGGCATGCCGGGCGGCAGTCGGCGCGGAGGGGCGGTCCAGATCGCCGCGCTCCCGACGGTCGAGTTCGGCGAGGCGCGGGGAGAGATGGCCCGTTGCCGGCGACGGCCGTCGCCGGGCTTCGGGCCGCTCGGCGTCAGTCGGCGACCTGCCAGACCCCTGACCGGCCTCCTTCCTTGCGCAGCAGCCGAACGCCTTCGATGACCATCCCGCGGTCGACGGCCTTGGCCATGTCGTAGACCGTGAGCAGCGCCACCGACACCGCGGTGAGCGCCTCCATCTCCACCCCGGTCTGACCTTCGATGCGGGCGACCGCCCGGGCGCGAACTCCGGGAAGGTCGGGCTCGGGGACGACTTCCACCTGGATCGACGCACCTGGGAGCAGGTGGCAGAGGGGGATGAGTTCGCCGGTGCGCTTGCCGGCCATGACCCCGGCCACCTCGGCGACCCGGAGGACGTGGCCCTTGGAGACCGCGCCCTCCTGGATGGCGGCCAGGGTCGCGGGCGCCATGCGGATGCGGCCCTCGGCCAGGGCGGTGCGTCGCGTGTCCCGCTTGGCGCTCACATCCACCATGCGCGGACGGCCGCGCGCGTCGAGATGCGTGAGTTTGGGCGATTCGCTCATGTGCGTGTCTCCAGGGCTGCGGCCGCGTCGCGCACCATGCCGTAGACCAGCAGCTGGGGGTTGACGTTCGAGGCCGCCAGGTGCTTGGCCTGCTCCACCTCTTCCACCGCGCGCGCGACCCCCACCGGATGAATGCCGCGCCGCGCCACTGCCTGTTCGAGGAACGGTCGGGCATCGTGGTTGAGGGCCGGGGCGCCGGTCGCGACCGCCGCCAGGTCGCGCAGCCAGTCCTCCAGGGCGGCGAAGAGGCCGAGCAGGCCGCGGGCGCCTGCGACGCCCATCCGGCTCGCCGCTGCCGCCGCTGCCCCTATGCCGCCGTCCAGGGCGGCTTCCAGCAGCTGGCGGGCGTGGGCCCGCTCTCGTTCGAGCGGGCCCGGCTCGCCACCGGCTGGAAGGAAGGCGAGGGCGCGCCCTATCGAACCGCGCGACAGCGAGGCGGCCAGGCGGGCGTCGGCGGCGGGCGCCCCGGCGACCTCCACCAGGAAGCCTTCCACACGCTCGCGGGGGAGGGGGCCGAGGTGGAAGGGAACCGTGCGCGACCGGATGGTGGGGAGCAGCCGGCCCGGCTCGCTCGAAGTGAGCACGAAGGTCGTGCCGTCGGGCGGTTCCTCCAGCAGCTTGAGCAGGGCATTTGCCGCCTGGTCGCTCGCTTCCTGGGGGATGAGTTCTTCCGCGTTGCCGATGACGAACACCTGACGGTCGCCCAGCGACGGGCGCTTGAGCGCCATGCGGCGAATGGTGGTCACCGCACCCACGTAGATGCCGCGCGGTTCGTCACTGTAGGTGGGGCGGAGGGGCTCCTGCCGGATGGCGGCCAGCGCGGTGGCGCGCGCCTCCTCGAGGGCGGCCACCATCCGCTCCGCGCCGCTGGCGCGCTTGGGGCGGGGCAGGGGGAAGAACCAGTGCAGGTCGGGGTGCTGCAGCCGGAGCGCCATCCGGCAGGAGCGGCAGGGGCCGCACGGGCCCTGGGCGTCCGGGGACCGGCAAAGCAGCAGCTGGCCCAGCCAGAGGGCCATCCGCTGCTTGCCGGTCCCCGCCAGCCCGTGGATCAGCAGCACGGCCGGGAGCGAGTCCCGCCCGTGCGCGCCGGCGAAGGTCGCGCGCGCCAGCTCGTGCCCCGCGATCGCCGGCAGCGTCACGGGGTCGCGGAGAGCGCCGTGGGTCGGTCGGGTTTCTCTCCGTCGCCGGGGGCGGCGACCGCCCGGTTCGCGGCGACGCGGATCGCAAGGCGCAACGCCTCCAGGGAAGAGGAGCAGTCCGCCACGCCGCGGCCGGCGATGTCGAAGGCGGTGCCGTGGTCGGGGGAGGTGCGCACGAAAGGCAGCCCGAGGGTGACGTTGACCCCGGTGCCGAAGGAAACCGTCTTGAAGGCCGCCATGGCCACGTCGTGGTAGGGGGCCACCACCGCGTCGAACTCGCCACGGAGCGCGCGCACGAAGACGGTGTCGGCGGGCAGGGGGCCGGCGACCGTCCCGTCCCCGGCGGCGAGCGCCTCGAGCGCGGGTGCGTACACGCGCTCCTCCTCGTCCCCGAAGAGACCACCGTCGGAGGCGTGCGGGTTGAGGGCGCACACCGCGACCCGCGGCTCGGAGATCGCCCAGTCCGTGCGGAGCCCCGCGATCAGCAGGCGGGTCTGTTCCACCAGCACGCGCTCGGTGACGCGCGCGGCGACCTGGGCGAGCGGGATGTGCCGGGTGGCCAGCAGAACCCGCAGCGGGGCCCCGAGCCGCGTCCGCTCGGCACACATGAGCATCCCTGAGCTCGCGGTCCCGGCGAGCGACTGCAGCAACTCGGTCTGGCCGGGGTGACAGCTCCCGGCCGCCTGCAGGGCGGGCTTGTGCACCGGCCCGGTCACGACCCCGGCCACGGCGCCCTGCATCGCCAGCTCCACTCCCGCCTCCAGCGCCGCGAGCGACACCTCTCCCGCGCTCAGCTCGGTGCCGTTCCACCGGCCTGACGAACGGTACTCGCCCACGCCCGGGTCCGCTCCATCGGGACCCAGCAGAACCAGTTCGGTGTCCGGGTCTCCGTGCCTGAATCGACGGACGGCCTGCGACATGACCTCGGGCCCGATGCCGCGCGGGTCGCCGAGGGTCACGGCAAGTCGCGCGCGCGGAGTGGAGGAAACCGGGGTCACGTCAGCCCTCTCATACCGGGCCGCAGGAGATCAGAGGGAGCCGTTTGCCGGCGAAGTGCGAAGAAAGCCGTGCGCGGCCTGAGCTGGAACGGGATCGCCCGCGCGCGCAACTCCAGCGGAGCCGCTCAGGGGCGAAGCTCGACATGCGCTCTTGCGCGTAGCTCGCCGATGATCTCGTCGAGTACTTTGGACTCCCGCAGCTGGTCCTCCACCCGAGTCCGCAGGTCGTCATAGGTGTAGTCGCCCTCCGGGCGGGTTTCGAGGACCTTCACCACCGCGAACACCTTGCCCCGGTCCTGGAACTCGATGGGGCCCACGACGTCCCCATCGGTCGCCGATCCGATCTCGCTCAGGTATCCCGGAGGGAGCGATCCCAGCTGGGGCGTGAAGATCTCGAGCGAGTCCAGCGGCGGCTGGGACTTGTACCCGTACTCTTCGTGGAGCGCCCTCATGGACTCACCGGCGCGCGCACGCTCGAGCATCTCGCCGGCCAGAGCCTGCGCGGCTCCCTCGTCGGCCTGGTTGGTTTCGGCGGTGATGAGGATGTGCCGCGCCTTGCGCTCACCGAGGCTGATCCGGTCGACACGGATGATGTGCGCCCCGAAGTCGCTCTCGACCACGTCGCTTACCTGCCCTTCCTGGAACATCCCGAAAGCTGCGTCCTCGAACTCGCGCACCATGCGGCCTCGCGGGAACCATCCGAGGTCTCCCCCCTGCGCCTGACTCGAGGGATCCTGGGAATGGCGGCGCGCCAGTTCCTCGAAGTCCTCGCCCTGGGTGATGAGTTCCAGCAGGCGTTCGGCCTCCAGCCGAGCGGCTTCGCGGGTGGAGTCGGATGGCTCCGCGCGAATGAGAACCTGCCGGAAGAGGATGGAGGCCGGCCGCTTGGGCAGCTGATCGCGCTGCGCGTCGATGAACTCGCGCACCTCTCCTTCGGTCACGACGGTGGGGCCGATGTCGGCGCGTCGCTTGCCGATGTAGAGCGACTGCAGGCGCTGCCGGCGCGCCTGCTCCTTCAGCATCTCGCGGTAGCTGATCAGGTTGAGTCCCTGCTCGCTGAGGAGAGCGACGAGCTGTCCCATCCCTCCTACGTTCTGAATCCGCTCGTCGAGATCCTGCTGGACGATGGCTTCCAGTTCCTCTTCGGAAACCGCTATGGTGCTGTCGTTCTCCGCGGCCTGCAGAAGCAGTTGTTCGTTGATGAGAGACTCGACGATCTCGTCCTGGAGCTGCATGATGCCGGCCGGATCTTCCGGCATGGGCGCCCCTCCGGCGCGCATCTGCAGCAGGCGTTCCTGCACCTCGGAGCGGAGAACCACCGAATCGCCCGCAACCGCCACAATGCCGTCGACGACTTCCGGAAGGGATCCCGGCTGCTGGGCCCGCGCCAGGGCGGGGGTGAGAAGCAACGTGAGAGCGAGGGAGGACCGCGACAGAGCGCGGCCAACGGTCGGAAGAGAAAGCTTCGCCATGCCGTATCGACCTTCGGGTACTGGAGGATGGAGCGAGGACCACGAAACACGCCGGTGCTTCGATCCCGTGTAAACCCCTCGCTGGCGCCGGGTTCCGAAAGGCCGGATGGCGGAGCGCAGGCTTTCGGAACGCCGATCCGTGGAACACCGGGATGCGGCCGACAGAGCTCCGGAACGCCGGCCCGTGGAATGCCGGGCTCGCCGGGACGCCAGCGTGGGCAAGTCGGGTCTGCTCAATTGCCCGGCGGCGGCGCGTTGGGAGCCACAGCCGACGAGTCCGGGGATTGGATCGGCTGAGAGCGGCCCCGTATCACCCGGAATTCGCTGGTGCGCTCGAGCACCGGGGAAAAGCTGTTCGGAAATACGTCGGCCCGGTACTCCTCACGCAGCGCGAACGAGAGATGCCCGAGTGCGGGAATGTTCTCGTCTCCGTCCAGGATGCGTCGCATGAGGTCGCGAACCGTCGTCTCGACCAGATCCTCCGTCGCCTCGCCTTCAGCCGCTCCCGCGGTCGTCAACTCCAGGTCGCGGGCCGCGCGCGAGAAGCCGGTGCGGGCGACCGCAAGCAGCGAATCCTGCTCGGCCTCGCTGAGCGAGATGCCGGCCTGTTCCGCCTCGTTCACCAGGACCTTCCCCTGGGCGAGGTTTCCCAGGAGGCCGGTCAGCTGGTCGTCGGTGGCGGTCTGCACCTGCGCGCGGAAGGGCGGACCCTGCTCGTTCAGAAAGCGGTGGAAGTCGGCTGCCGTGTACGCTCCCCCCTCGAAGTGGATGAGCGGTCGACCCGCGGCTCGCCGGGTGAGGCGCTGGCTGGGCCGGCTGGCCAGCTGGCGTGCGATCTCCCCGGCCCCTTCCTCGGGTTCCATCCCGGCGCGGCCCAATACCCGCGCCAGGTAGGCCTCCTCGGCCTGGCTGACGATGCCGAGCTTGAGCTGGGGCTCGAACTGGGCGCGCGCCTCCTCGAAGGGGATCTGGGTCCGCTCATCCACCCGCAGAAGGTGAACGCCGAAGCCCGTGCGCACCGGATCGCTGATCTCCCCGACGGGCAGTGAGAAGGCGACGGAGTCGAAGGCCGGCACCATCTGGCCGCGACGGAAGGTTCCCAGGTCTCCGCCCTGGGTCGCCGTGCCCGGATCCTGGCTGAACTCCGTCGCGAGGACGGCAAAATCCTCTCCGGCCACGAGTCTCTCGCGCAGGCCGCGGGCGAACTCCATGACGCTGTCGGCCACGGCGGCGTCCGCCCCCGGATCGAGCGAGAGCAGGATGTGGCGTGCGCGCACCTCGACGCCGGCCGCCTGCTGTTCGTAGATCTGTCGCAGCTGCTCCTCGGTGAAGGCTGTATCGACCTGAATCACCCGGTCGCGCAGGCGTGCCACCAGCAGCTGTTCGATCTGCTGTCCCACCAATGGGAGGAGGTCGATGTGTTGGAAGGTGGAGTCCTCCAGGGCGGCGACGGCGAAGAGCGTGTAGTCGATCCAGAGGTTCGCGATCGCCTCCACCACGTCGGCCTGGTCGGGAAGCTGACTCTGCCGCGCGAGCAGGTCGGCGGTCTCGTCCACGGACAGCTCGAAGCCGTCGGCGCGAGCCACGACCTCCGCGCCCGGGGCGACCTCGCCGCACCCGCCCAGCGCGGGCAGGAAGCCGAGGCAAAGGGCGCCGAGCGTCCGCGGGATGCTATTGATGTGCCACTTCATGTAATACTCCCTATCATGATGTCTATGTGTCATTTATGGATATCATTGCATGTGTTTTTGTGGGGCTGCTCGAAGCCATCCTTCCGGCTTGCGCGCGGTCGTTCGAGAGCCGGTCCAGCGCCCGTATCAGGGTGCGGGTCAGCGGGTCGGCCCCCTCTTGTCGGAGCACCAGCGACAGCGGTGACATCCTGCGAACCTCCACCGCGATCAGTCGGTCCCGGAAGGGTCCCTCCAGCGCGGTCAGCCGCGGTACCACGTCATCCCGAAAAGTGAGGCGTGCGCTGCGTCCGCGCACGAGGATGCGCTGGATGCCGATGTCGCGGCCCAGCAGGCGCAGCACGTGGCTGTCCAGCAGGCGGTCGGCCTGGGGCGGCAGCGGGCCGAAGCGATCGCGCAACTCGGCGGCGAACTCGTCCAGCTCCGCCTTGGCCGCAATGCGCGACAGCCGCCGGTAGAGGTGGAGTTTCTGTCCGGAGTCGGGCACGTAGTCGTCGGGCAGGTAGGCGGATCCCGCGAGGGAGATCTCGGGATTCCGTGGCTCGCGCTCCTCGGTCCGTCCCCGCTTCATGCGCTCCACGGTCTTGCGCAGGAGGCGCATGTAGGTGTCGATGCCGACAGCCTGGGCGTACCCCGACTGATCGGACCCCAGCAGGTTGCCGGCGCCGCGCATCTCCAGGTCGCGCATCGCCACGGCGTAGCCGCTGCCCAGGTCGGTGTAGCGCTCGAGGACCCGCACGCGCCGCATGGCGTCCCTGGATACACCGTCGGGAACCACCAGGTAGCAGTGCGCATGGCGGTCGGAGCGGCCCACCCGGCCACGGATCTGGTAGAGCTGGGCCAGCCCGAAACGGTCCGCCCGGTCGACGATCAGCGTGTTGGCGTTAGGGACGTCCAGACCGTTCTCGATGATGGCGGTACACACCAGCACGTCCACCTCTCCGTTCACGAAGTCGCGCATGACCTCGTCGAGCTTCCTGCCGCCCATCTGGCCGTGGGCGACGGCGACGGTGGCGTCGGGCACCAGCGAGCGCACCCTTTCGGCCGTGCTGTGGATGGTCTGCACGCGGTTGTGCAGGAAGAAGACCTGGCCGCCCCGGTCCAGCTCGCGCCACAGCCCGTCGCAGAGGATGTGGTCGTTCCAGGGGACGACATGGGTGGTGATGGGAACCCGGTCGCGGGGCGGGGTGCGGATGAGCGAGAGGTTGCGCAGACCGGTGAGTGAGAGCTGCAGCGTGCGCGGGATCGGGGTGGCGGTGAGGGTGAGCACATCGACCGACGCCCGCATGCGCTTCAGCCGCTCCTTGTGGCGCACCCCGAATCGCTGTTCCTCGTCCACGATGAGGAGGCCCAGATTCTTGAAGGCAACATCTTTCGAGAGCAGGCGATGGGTGCCGATGGAGATGTCGAGCGTCCCGCTCCGCATTGCCCTGAGCAGACCGCCCGTCTCCTTCGCGCTTCGGAACCGGTTGAGCGCCCCGATGTTCACGGGATAGTCTGCCAGCCGTTCTCCGAAGGTGCGCGCGTGCTGCTCGACCAGAACGGTAGTGGGCGCCAGGACGGCGACCTGCTTGCCGTCCTGCACCGCCTTGAAGGCGGCGCGAATGGCCACCTCCGTCTTGCCGTATCCCACGTCCCCGCAGACCAGCCGGTCCATGGGAGTGGGCGTTTCCATGTCCCGCTTGATGTCTTCGACCACCCGTCGCTGATCGCGCGTGTCCTCGTAGAGGAAGGACGACTCCATTTCCTTCTGCCAGCGCGAGTCGGGCGCGAACGGGTGGCCCCGGGCCATCTCCCTGCGGGCATAGAGTTCCAGGAGTTCCGTCGCGACCTTGCGGATGGCCTGCTCGGTGCGGGTTCGCAGGTTCTTCCAGCGCTTGCCCCCGATTCGGTGCACGGGCGGGGGCTCCGCCTCCTCCGTGCTGCCCACCCAGCGCTCCAGCAGATCGAGCCGATAGACGGGAACGCGCAAGAATTCCGAACTCGCATACTCGATGAGGATCGACTCGATTTCCTCGCCGCCTATGGTCACGTGGTCAAGCCCGCGAAAGCGGCCGATGCCATGGTCCATGTGCACGACGGCGTCGCCCGGGGAGAGTTGCGCGACGCTGTCGAGCGAAGCGGAACCGCGGAAACGGCGACGCCGGCGAATGCGGCGCGAGCGCAGGAAGATCTCGTGATCGGTCAGAATTCGCAGTCGCGGGACCGAGTCGTTCAGGGTGAAGCCACGCTCCAGCGCTCCTACGGCGAGCTGGGTGCCGGCGGGCAGTCGCGCCTGTCCGCCCATGATCTCCTCGAGGCGCTGGATCTGCCCGTCGTTGTCGCACAGGATCAACGTCCGGTCTCCGCGTGCGGCGCCTTCTCGGAGGACGGCCCGCAACCGCTTCATGTCGCGCGATACGGGCGGCGGCGGCTCGGAGTCGAAGACGACCTGCCCGTCGGCGGCGGAGGCAACGGACAGCCTGGGGAAGGAAGCCAACCGCTCGAGGAGGGTGCCGGGACGGAGGCACACGGCATCCGGGGGAGGGGGATCGTCGCCGCCCGCGACGGCTTCGGAGTGGCGGCGCTCCACCTCCTTCCAGGTGCGGCGGGCGGAGGCTTTCAGGTCGTGATCCGTTCCCCGCACCACCAGGGTGTCGTCCGGGAGCAGATCAAGCAGGGAGCGCGGCGCGCCGGGAGCGTCCGTTCCGTCGCCGTCCTCCAGCTTGACCGGAAGCAGGCGGACTTCGGCGACCGATCCCCTGGACCGCTGGTCGAAGATG
Organism: Longimicrobiales bacterium; assembly: GCA_965232315.1. Taxonomy (GTDB): domain Bacteria; phylum Gemmatimonadota; class Gemmatimonadetes; order Longimicrobiales; family Gaopeijiaceae; genus BD2-11. The sequence goes on from CBDDPN010000017.1 coordinate 108,376, forward strand.
TCGAAGCGGCGCATCGAGGTGATCTCGTCCCCCAGGAACTCGATGCGCACCGGGTCGCTGGACCCGAAGGAAAAGACGTCGACGATGCCGCCGCGAACCGCAAACTGGCCGACTTCCTCCACGAGTGGGACCTGGCGGAAACCGCGCTCGCGAAGCTGCCCCCCCAGGGCGGTAAGCCCGGCTTCGTCACCCTCCCTGAGAACGAGCCGCAGGTGGGTGAGCCGGGTGGGGAAGGCGGCTCGCTCCTGGAGGGCGCGCGGCGTAGTGACCAGCAGACGGCAGCGGCTGCCGAACACGGCTTCCACGGCTTCGACCCGCCGCCCCTCGATCTCGATATGGAAGTCGTCGCTCTCGTATGGGAGGGATTCGCGCTGGGGGTAGGCCGCGACCGAATCCGGCCCGAGGAGCGCTTCCAGATCCGCCTCGGCCGCGATGCCCTTGTCGGGGCCCGAGGCCAGGAGGACCATGAGCCGGTCCGGCAGCGCCTTCGACAGGGTGGCGACCACGGCGTGTCCGAGCGATCCCGTCGCGCCTCCCAGCTGCAGCTCCTGGCCGCTCGCCGGGACCCGCGCGCGCATCGCGTGGAACGGCGCGGTCGCCTCGATCGAATCGAGGATGACGTTGTTGGTCGCACTCATCCGGGTCGTGGGAAGGGTCCCGCGGGGGATCGGTCAGGGATGCCCGCCTCGATGGGCGCGCCTTGCGCGGTAGCGCGGTTCAGGGACCCGGCGCGGCGGCCGGTGGCGGCGATGCGGGACTCCACCAGCAGGAGCACCAGGACGGCGAGCAGGAGCCAGCGCCACAGCTCGCTGCCCTGCTGGCTCGCGAAGACGGACCGCCGCCACGAGGAGGCGTCGGCCCGGTCGTAGTCGTCGCCCAGGAGGGCTCCCAGGGCGGCTTCGCCGACGGGCTCGAGGAGCGACTCGGCCTCAGGGGCGTTCACCGCCACCTGTTGCACCAGCGAGTCGCCGGCGAGGAGGCGGTAGAGACCCGGAGCTCTTGCCACCACCCGGGCGCCCGGTCCCGCCGCCTCCACCTCGCCACCGGCATCCGCGACCGCGGTGACCCCGTCGGGGATCGGCAGCACGTCTCCGACGGTGAAAGAGCTCGCCCCGCTCTGGAAGGGCCAACGCGCCACCATCCACTCGACCAGGGGCAGCATGTGGGCCGACACTGCCAGGCTGGTGGCCTCCGCGTCCACCGGCGAGCCGAGCAGCAGGTAGGCTCCGTCCGGCGTCCGGCCCGTCACGATCCAGGGCGAGCCGGAGTCGAGGGTGACCTGGACCTGGCCGGCGGCCTCCTCCCCGTTGGCGACCAGCCGATAACGGCGCCGGATACGGACTTCGTCAAAGGCGACCGGCAGGCGGCTCTCGGCCACGGTTGTCTCCCCCGTACCGTCCACGCTCTCGTAACGCCAAGGGATCTCCGCGATAAGCAGCAGCCGGTTGAGCGCGGGGAGCATCGCGCCGTCGGAGGGCGGGGCCACGATCACGGCGGAGCCGCTGGGCCGGCTGTCGAGTCCGCCGCCACCCACGCTCACCACCACCTCAGGCAGCCCGCTCACCGCCGCCTGCGCCCGCCCCGCCCGCGCCAGCACTTCGATCGCCTGCTCGAAGAAGAAGCTGCCCTCGCCCTCGAGGGAGACGCGCACCGGCGGCCGCACCGAGACCGAGAAGTAGCGGCGGTCGTCGCCGCGCAACGCGTCGGGATCGATCTCGGCATAGCCGCTCACGACACCGCCGGCGAACGGGCCCACGCCCAGCAGCGCCTCCGACCCCGCCGTAATGGTCGTGGCCCCGACGGTGCGGCCTCCGGCAACCAGGCGCACTGCGAGGGTGTCCCCCCCGTCGCCGGTGCCCGCCACCGCGACCGACACCTGCGACCGCTCGTTGGCCATGGGTGCGAGACCGCCTCCGACGAGCACCTCGCGCAGATAGCGGTTGTCCGTCGCGGACGACGGCGGTTCGTAGACCAGCAGGTGGGTCGCGTCAGGCAGCGCGACGGGTGCTTCGCCGCGGAAGGCGGTGGCCTGGAGGTCCGAGAGCAACTGTATCTCGGTCTCTTCCATGGATGCCGCGGATACCAGGACGGCCGCCCGTTCAAGGGCGGCGACCAGATCGCCTTCGCCGCCGCTCACCTGTGTCTCGAGCACGCGAGCGCGAGCCTCGACACCGGATCCCGGCACCGCGACGTCCCAGGGCTCTCCCGCCCTCATCACCCAGATGCGATCCTCGGGTCCGGCCGCGTCCATCGTCTCCAGCGCGAGAGCTTTCAGCCGCTCCAGCACGCGCTGCTCTCCCCGCACCAGCCCCGAGCTCAGCGAGTTGTCGAGGATGACGACGAGGGCGGTGGGACGGTGCGTGCCACCGGCGCCCCTCCAGTAGAGCCGGCTGCCCGCCAGCACCAGAAGCAGGCAGATGGTCACCCGCAGGATCAGCAGAAGCAGCTGCCGAAAGCGAATGGTGCGCGCGTGATCGCGGGTGGCCCGCAGCAGGTAGCGCAAGGCGGGGAAGGGGACGCGCCGGAGTTCGTGGCGGTGAAACAGATGAAGTATCAGGGGGACCGCGACCACAGCCGCCGCAGCGAGAAAGAGGGGGTTCAGGAAGCCCACGCCGCCCCGCTCCTATCCCAGCCTTTGCCGCTTGCGCAGATAGGCCCTGAGGGCAATCGAGAAGGGCTGGCTGGTCTCGATCACGCTGTAGTCGATGCCGTACGGCAAGGTGGCGCGCTCCCACTCGTTGATCGCGCTCGCCACGGCGTCCCGGTATTCGAGGCGCATGTCCGGTACGCTGATCTGGATCTCCTCGCGGCTCTCGGGATCGAAGAAGCGGACGTCACCGGCGGGCGGCAGCTCCCTCTCGCCGGGGTCCAGGATGTGGAAGACGAGAACCTCGTGTCCGTAGTGCCTCAGATAGCGCAACGCGACCCGGGTTTCTTCCGGGTCGACAAGAAGATCCGAAAGGAGCACGACCAGGCCCCGTCGGCGCAGGCGTCCCGCGATGTCGCGCAACGCCGAGTGCGGCGAAGTGAGTCCGGCGGGCTCGAGGGGCGACACGTGACGGATGACCTCGTGCCACTGCTTGCGTCCTCCGCTGGGTCCGAGCCGTGCCTGAATCTCGTGGTGGAAGGACGCGAAACCGACCAGGTCTCCCTGGCTCAGGAGCACCAGGGCAATGCACGCCAGAAGGTGTTTCGCATACCACGACTTGGTCGCCAGCGCCTCCGGTTGCGAGCTCCAGCCCATGGAGAGGCTGTTGTCGAGCAGGAGATAGGCGCGCAGGTTGGTCTCCTCTTCGAACTGCTTCACGTAGAATCGATCCGAGCGCCCGTACATGCGCCAGTCGATGTAGCGCAGATCGTCCCCGGCCTGGTATGCGCGATGTTCCGCGAATTCCGCGGAAAACCCCCGATGCGGCGAGCGATGCAGGCCCATGTAGAAGCCTTCCACGACCTGCCGGGCGATGAACTCGAGGCCGCCGATTTCGGACAGGGCGACCGGATCCATCAGGTCGGCGCGGCGGCGACCGGACGTGACGATGCGGCGGGCGTCGGACGGGGATGGGATGGGTTCATTCATGGTAGCGTAGTGTAGAGAACTGGGAGGGAGGATGCCATGCCCGCTGGCGTTTCGGGTATGTTCGGAACTTGCGGATCCAGCGGTTCGGGTACTTGCGGATCCAGCGGTTCGCGGACTTGCGGATCCGGCTGTTCGGGGACTTGCGGGCGAGTGGTGGGGCTCAGATAGTTTCAATGGGGACGCAACGCGCGGATCACGGAGATGGGAGCGGTGGTGGTGCCGTGCCCGGAGTCGGCGTGCCGCGTCTCCGCGAGTAGACGGAGCCGTGACTTCGGAGTGACGCTGCCGGAAGGCAGGCGTTGTGCGCCGGTGACCGCAAGTGGGCGCGGGAGGGCCGTGGTTCCCGGAGCGAGATGGAGCGCAGGACTGGCACTCATGGTGCAGGCATCAGGCCGTCCGCGTGGTGTTGCCGGTCGTCGGTGTTGGCTGGGAGGAGTGATCAGGAAGATGGGCATCGGCAGGCTTTGGGCCGTCTCCATGCTCGGAGCGGTGCTTCCGGGCGCAGCGGAGACGGTCGCACAAGAGCAGCGCGCCGCCCCGGGCGAAGTGATCGAGGCGCGCATATGGTTGGACCGTGGGGTGGATCCGGTGCTGCGACGGGGCGACTGGGCGCGCGTCTACTATCGCGCCTCCCGCGATGCCTACGTCAGCGTCTTCCATATCGACACCAACGGCTCCACGCGGCTGCTCCATCCCGGCTCGCCGATTGACGACCACTACGCGCTGGCCGGCCGCGACTACAGGGTGCTGTTTCCTGATTCGCAGTACTGGCATGTGGACGAGGACGAGGGCAAGGGCTACCTCTTCATCGTCGCCTCCCCGACGCCTCTCGACTTCTCCCGTTTCGCTTATGGGCGGTACGAGGGTGGCTGGGACATCAGCGCGGTGTCCCAGGTCGGGTATCGAGATCCATTCCTGATGATGGACGACATCGTCGAGGCGTTGATCCCCGGGTCATGGGCCATGGAATACGCCCTGGATTTCGTCGCGTACGATATTGATCGCCCGCATGACTATCCGCGCTTTCTGTGCTACGACTGTCACGGGTTCATCCCGATGTTCGACTGGAACCCGTACGGCTACTGGTGCACCGACTTCCGGGTCGTGATCCACGATGATCCCTACTACTACCCGGTATATCGATACCGGGGTGACCGGGTGGTCTACACGCGCCCGCTGGCGCCACGCAGTCCGATGTTCGAGTTCAAGGCGCGGGCCGACGGCGAGCCGGCCACGCCGCTGATCCGGACTCGGCAGGGGAGTGGGTCCGGGATGCGGGGGCGCGGCCCGGGACCGGGTGTCACGCGGCGACCGGCCCCGGCAGGCGAGTTGGCGCCCGCCGCCCGGGTACCCCGTTTACGCGAGCCGCTGCGCCCGTCCGCGAGCGAGCGGTCGGCCGCGGCGACGTCACCGGCCGGTGCAGCGCCACCTGAAGGGAGCTTGCGCGCGGGGGTGAGGATTCCGC
>CBDDPN010000018.1:0-25133 GCA_965232315.1 Longimicrobiales bacterium
CCCGAATCTGGGCAGGAGATCCGCTTCCCCGACGGCACCCGCCGGGTGCTCGCCATCCGCGACATCGCCGCCTCGGTGCCGGCGTGGGAGGCGCGCGAGCGCATCAAGGCGGAGATGTTCGCGAGCGCCTGGCTCGGCGCCAAGGGCGGGCTCGGCGTCATCGCGGCCTTCCTCGCCTGGTTCTGGTACCGCGGCGCGCAGCTCTCGCGCCGGCGCCGCATCCGGGGCGCGGAACTCGTGAGCGCGGGCGAGCTCCGCCGCCGGGTGCGCCCCGCCGCGCTCCGCGCGCGCGACCGGCTCCCGGGCTGGAAGCGGCTCGCCCCCTACCGCATCGCCGGCATCCCCTACCCTGAGCGTACCGAGACCCAACACACCATCGTCTCGGGCACCACCGGCTCGGGCAAGACGGTGCTGATCTCCGACCTTGTCTCGCAGATCCGGGCGCGGGGCGAGCGCTGCGTCCTCTACGACAAGATGGGCTCCTACACGGCGGCGTTCTTCGACGCATCGCGCGACGTGCTGATGAATCCGCTCGATGCGCGCGCGCCGCGCTGGTCGCCCTTCCTCGAAGCGCGCCATCCCCGCGATTTCGACATGATGGCCGCCGCGCTCATCCCCCAGCAGAAGGACACCGTCGACCCCTTCTGGGTGACGGCGGCAAGGCAGCTCTTCTCCAACGGCGCCGGGGTGTTCTGGAAGAAGGGGGTCACCGACAACAAGGTCCTGGTCGACCACCTGCTCAAGACCGAGCTCACCGCGTTGGCCCAGGCCATGGAGGGCACGGTCGCGCAGTCGATCGTCGACCCCGAGAACCCTAAGACCGCGCTCTCGGTGCGCGCCATGCTGACGGCCAACCTCTCCGCGCTCGAGTTCCTCCCCGATACCGGCGAGCCCTTCTCCATAAGAGAGTGGATATCGGACGAGGAGCGAGAGGGGTTCCTGTTCCTGACTTCGCGCGGGGACCAGCACGCATCGTTGCGCGGGCTCATCTCGACCTGGCTCGAGATCGCGGTCAACGCGATGCTCTCGCTCGCGCAAGACGACGCCCGGCGCATCTGGGTCATCCTCGACGAGCTGCCGACGCTGCACCAGGTGCCGTCGCTCCAGCCGGGGCTCGCCGAGTCGCGCCAGTTCGGCGGCTGCTTCGTGCTCGGCGTCCAGGTCGCCTCGGCGCTTCGCGACCTCTACGGAAGGAACGGCGCGGAGACCATCTCGGGGCTTTGCGGCACCCGCGTGGTGCTCGCCGCCCCCGACCGCGACACCGCGCAGTGGTCGGCCGACAGCCTGGGCCGCAGCGAGGTCGAGGAGGTCGCCGAGGGCTACTCCTACGGGGCCAATACCATCCGCGACGGGGTGAGCCTGACGCCGCGCCGCGAGCTCCGGGCGCTGGCGCTGCCATCCGAGATCATGCGCCTGCCGAACCTGCACGGATATCTCAAGTTCCCGGGGCCCTTGCCCGTCGCCTCGATCCGCCTCAGGTACGTGAGCCGCTCCGCTTGCGTCCCGCGTTTCGTCGCGCGTGAGGTGGAGGCGGAGCAATGCGCCGCGCCGGAGCCGGGCGAAGAGCCGGGAATGGAGGAAGGGCCGGGCGAGGCCGCGGGTGCGCCGCAAGCGGCGACCGGGGACGCGCCGGGCTTGGCCGGCCAGGGCGAGCTCGATCTCGTCACCGAGGCGGAGCTCGCGCGGGAGAGGAAGGGCCGCCGGGGACCGCCCGCCGCCGGCGCGGCGGCGAGGGAAGGGACGTCGGGTGCGGCGCCGGAGACCGATGACGGAGCCGATACGGATGCCGGTGCGCCGGGGCCGAAGCCGCCCCCTTCCGGCCCGCCGCAGCCCGATGCCACGCCGCAGTGCCGGGAGCCCGCCAACGGCCTGATGCGCTACTGACATGGTCGCCTCGATCGGCGCCATCGCCTCGGCCGCCCAAGGCGTCTCCTACTACGAGAAGGACGGGTACTACGCGAGCGACGATCCGGCGCACCGCGAGGCGAGCGCCTGGACCGGCAAGGGCGCCGAAGCGCTCGGACTCGAGGGGGCGGTGGATCCGGACACCTTCCGGGGCGTGCTCGAGGGCAAGGTGCCCGACGGCTCGGGCCGCGAGCTCGGGCGCCGCGGGAAGGACGGGAGCATCGAGCACCGCCCCGGGCGCGACGTCACCCTCTCGGCCCCGAAGTCGGTCTCGCTCGCCGCGCTCGTCGGCGGAGATGTGCGCGTGGTCGACGTCCACGACCGGGCGGTCGCGGCAACCCTTGCCTGGATCGAGGGCAACGCCGCCGAAACCCGGATGAAGGACCCCGCCACGGGCCGCATGGTCCGCGAGGGCAATCAGAAGATGGTCGCCGCCACCTTCCGCCACGACACCTCGCGCAACCTCGATCCGCAGCTCCACACCCATGCCGTCATCGCCAACATGCTCCGGGGAGAGGACGGCAAGTGGCGCTCGATGGCCAACGAGAAGCTCTACGAATCGAAGATGCTGATCGGCGCCATCTACCGCAGCGAGCTCGCGCGTGGCCTCTCGCGCCTCGGGTACGGCATCGAGAAGACCCACGCGGACGGGCGCTTCGAGATCGCGGGCGTCTCGCGTGAGGTGATCGATGCGTTCTCCACACGCCGCGCCGAGATCGAGGCGGGCATGGCCGAGCGCGGGATGGGGAGCCCGTCGGACAACCCGCGTCTCGCCGAGCGGGCAGCGCTCATGAGCCGGGCCGCGAAGCGCGACATCGACCGCGGCGAGCTCGCGGGCGTGTGGCAGCGCCAGGCCGCCGATCTCGGCTTCGACGCCCCCGCGCTGGTGGCGCACGCCGCGGCGAAGGGCGCGGAGCCGGTGACGGCCGGCAGGGACGCGGCGCCGGGCATGGCGCCGCCGGAAACCGGGCGCGATGGCGTGGGCCGCGATGCGGGGCAAAGCGGCCGCGAACCTGTACTGAACGGTGGCGCGGACACGGTGGCGTCCGGCCACGCCCGGGGCTCGGGGGGCGCTCCGGCGTCCCCGGCCGTGCGCGCCGTCGAATGGGCTGTGGCGCATCTGTCGGAGCGCGAGGCGGTGTTCTCGCGAACCGACCTGCTCGCCGCCGCCCTCGCCTGGGACCCCGGCGAGGTCACGGTCGGCGAGGCCGAATCGGCCGTGTCGCGGCTGGAAGGGATCGGATCGCTGCACGCCGCCCGGCTTCCGGGCATGGACGGGCTGCTCACCACCGACCGCGCGGTCGGCGACGAGAAGGAGACGATCGCGCTGATGGAGGCCGGACAGGGCCGGGGCGCCGTGCCGATGCGCGCCCGCGCCGTCGACAAGGCGCTGCGCAAGGGGCCGCTCACGGACGGCCAGAAGGCGGCGGTGAAGCTGATCCTCTCCGAAGGGGATCGCGTGGTCGGCGTCCAGGGCTACGCCGGAAGCGGCAAGACCACCATGCTGAACCGCGCCCGGGCGCTTCTCGAGAAGCGTGGCTACGAGGTCCGGGGGCTCGCCCCCTCGGCCTCGGCCGCGCGCACGCTCGAAGGCGAGGCGTCGATCGGGAGCGAGACCCTGCAGCGCTTCCTCGCACGCTACGCGGGCGTCGCGGCCGGGCGCATGACCGCGAAGGGAGAGAAGGAGATGCGAAGCCAGTTCGCGAAGACCGCGCTGATTGTCGACGAGGGCTCGCTCGCCTCCACCGTCCAGGCCCGCGACCTGCTGCGGATCGCCGACGGGCTCCGCATCCCCCGCGTGGTGCTGGTGGGTGACGAGAAGCAGCTCGACGCGGTCGATGCCGGCAAGCCGTTCGCCCAGCTCCAGGCTGCGGGCATGAAGACGGCGGTGATGGACCAGATCATGCGCCAGCGCGATCCGGCGCTCAAACAGGCTGTCGAAGCGAGCCTCGCGGGCGATATCGGCAAGGCGTTCGAGAAGCTCGGCGACAACGTCGCCGAGGTGAACCCGGACAATCTCGCGGGCGCCGCCGCCGCGCGCTGGCTCGCATTGTCGCCCGAAGAGCGCGAGAACACCGGGCTGATGGCACCGAGCCACGCGCTGCGCGAGGGGATCAACGAAATCGTCCGCGAGCGCCTGACCCGCGACGGGGTCGTCCACGGACCCGCGATGGAGGGCGAGCGGCTGGTCTCGCGCGGCTATACCAACGCCGAGAAGGCGCTCGCGCGGAACTACATGGCGGGCGACATCGTGGGGTTCCACCGTTCCTACAAGCGCCTCGGCGTCGAGAAGGGCGACGAACTCCGCGTCGCCGGCGTCGACCAGGGAGCCGGCACCGTGATGCTCGGGGGCGCCGACGGCCGCACCGTCGCGTGGGAGCCCGGCCGGATCGCGGCGAAGGCCGGCGGCGTCGAGGTCTACCGGAGCGAGACGATGGAGCTCCGCGCCGGCGACCGCATCCGCTGGACCCGCAACGATGCCGGCCTGGGACTCGTCAACAGCCAGACCGCGGAGGTGGCCGCGGTCGGGGACGGCCGGGTCAGCTTCCGCCTCGAGGACGGGCGCATGCTGGAGATGAACGCCGCGGACCCGCAGCTCCGCCATATCGACCGCGCCTGGGCGTCGACCGTGCATGCGTTCCAGGGCAGGACCGTCGATACCGTGATCGCCGCGATCGAGGCCAACCACCCGAATCTGACCAACCAGAAGATGCTCTACGTCGAGATCAGCCGAGCGCGCGACCGCGCCGAGCTCGTCACCGACGACAAGGCGGCGCTGAAGGAGCAGCTCGAGGCGCTGAGCGGCGAGCGGATCGCGGCGCTCGAAGCGCTCGGGGAAACGAAGGCGAAGGCGCCGGAGGCCGTGAAGGCGGGGAGCATGGAGGCAGAGATTGGTGGGGAGCGGAGCGCGGGTTGGGCACCGGAGCCGGAGAAGACTCCCGCGCCGAAGTCCATGGACCGCGATCTCGGGCTGTAGAATCGCAGGTATGTAACCGATTGGGACGAGCTCGACAGGCCACTCATCAGCGCCGGGACTCCTCGGGTTCCTTGCGAGAACGGACTCTCTATTTCAGTCCTGACGGCAATCGTGCCGCTCTAGCAGGGAACGTTCGCGGCTGAGGGGGCACGTCTGAATCGCCGTATCGACCGTCCGTCGAGATCAGATGGAGAGTGCGGGATGCTGCGGGTACCGGCGCAGAGGAGACGAAAGATGGGAATCGGGCGAGGTCCATAGGGTTCGAAGTGAAGCGGCTCGGAATCATTGTGTTGAGCATGATCACGAGTCTGATCACGGCTCTGGTCGTGGTGTGGTTGTCGGAAGGTCTTGTACAAGACGTTCCATCCCCTCAGAGACTGTGGCTGCTCTTTCAGAACGGTCTGTCAGCAACCCCCAATCGGGCGGAGGGCAGTTTTCGCATTGTCTTGTGCTGGCTGGAGAACGACCGGAGCGGCAAGGACACGCGAAACGTCGAGGATGCCTTCTCCGGCGTCGAAGGGATCACGCTGGTCGTGTCCGCTAAGGACATCACCGCTTCTGGTGCTGCGGATGAATGGCGCCCAGCCATGCAGCACAGCGCGGTTGCAGTACTGGAAGAATGGAATGCCGATCTGGCCATCGTCGGCACAGTAAAAGAGCCCGGCCGGGTACTGGGACTATGGTTCGTGCCGCGAGAGGGCGACGGGACGCTTCGTCGGGCGGACCGGCCCTATACTCTGGAAGAGACGACACTTGGCGGCGACTTTCACGAGGATTTCAGAACGCAGCTGGCAGCTATGGCGTGGAACGCCGTAGCGCCACTCGCCAACACCGAAACACGTAGCCTCGTACTGGAGAGAGGGCTGCAGGCCGCAGCAGAGAAGCTCTCCGGACTGCTCGGGACTTCCACCATCAGTAGACCCGAACATCGCGCTGCATTGTACGCCGCGCTGGGAGATGCCCTCTCGACGTTGGCAACGCGAGAAGCTGGCACGAACCGACTCGAACAGTCCGTCGAGGCTTACCTCGGAGCACTCGATGTCTATACGCGTCGGCACGCACCGCGCCAGTGGGCTAGAGTTCAGCACTCTCTCGGTCTCGCCTTGGCGGATCTGGGCGAGAGAGAGAGCGGCACCGCGCGGCTTGAGCAAGCCGTTTCCGCCTACCATGAAGCACTGAAAGTCTTTTCTCGAGAGCGCACTCCCCGTTACTGGGCCGCAGCCACGGGCCACCTCGGCAGTGTATTGAGACGGTTGGGGGAGCGAGAAACCGGCACCGACCGACTGGAAGAAGCGATTGCAGCCCACCGCGCAGCTTTGAAAGTGTTCACCCGCGAAAAAGCGCCCGACGACTGGGCCTTTGAGCAGGACCACCTGGGCAACGCTCTCTCAATTCTCGGGGAACGAACCAATAGCACGGCACTGCTGGAACAAGCGCTCGATGCCCATCATGGGGCGCTTGAGGTGCTCACCCGCGGCAAGGTGCCTTTCAGTTGGGCCACAGTGCAACACAATCTCGGAATCACTCTGATGACCCTCGGTCGACGTGAGGGGGCAATAGCTTATTTTGAACAGTCTGTGAGTGCCTTCCACGCAGCGCTTCAGGAACGCACGCGCGACCATACGCCCCTCGGCTGGGCGATGACGCACAATGCCCTGGGCAGGGCTTTCCAGCACTTGGGCGAGCTCAGGAACAGCAGAAAGTTCTTGATGGAAGCCCAGAACGCTTACCGCGCGGCATTGGAAGTTCTTGGGAGTTCTGGAGCACCACGTCACCGGGAAATGGCGCAGAAGAATCTCGAAGTAGTTTCGCGTTTGTTGCAAGAACTCGGCCTCAGTCCAACTGTGGCGCAGTAAGGCGGCAACCAGTTTCGAGATTAGACGAGGGACGCCAGACGATGCGGCCGTGACTTGGGCCGTATCCGCTATTCTGGAAGCCCCGGGTGTTTATGTTTCCAAATGCCCGGTCGCCGATGCTTCGCTGCGAAGATCTGCCGGGCGAACGCCGTCAACGTTGTGGGGTCGAGACCAAGCCTGCTGTTTAGCCCCTCCGCGAAGGCCTCCGCGCTCTCGATGGTGGGCGCCATCAGGTTGGTTCCGGAGGACCGGGCGGTGCGCGTCGGCTCCTCGAAGATGATGCGGATGCGATGGGAAATGTCCTCAACCGATCCTGGATGCGATGCGAAGGTGCAGTGGCGCGGGGTGCCCGTCGTGGGTGAGTCGGTCACGAGTGCATTGTCGCGGCGGATCGAGGCGAGAAGGTCCCGTCGAGTTTCGGGTCGTCCCAGCGGCTCGCCATGTTCATCCAACACCCAACGCGCCACAGGAATCCCGGTTCTTCCGTTCTTGCCTGGAGAGTATGGAGCCGGTTGAAGACGTGGCGCATGATGTCGCGCATCGCCTCATCGTCGAAAAGGGAGACTTCCGGACGAATTGTGCCGCCCACCCGGGTCGATCACCGTCACATTGGAGTGGTCCCCGGTCCTGGTCACCGATGCGAGGCCATTGTGGGTTTCCGTGCTCAAGGTGCTTCTCACGCGCAGCGGCGCCCTCGTCCGGGCGAGAAGGGACGTCGGCTGTTGTTTGGGATTCGCAGTGTCGGGCATGGACTTCGCCCCTTCACAGGGAAGAATCTTAGTCGTTCGCTACGGAGGAGTGGCACCGGAACAGACGGGCGCGGAGTAATCGCAGGCTCATTGCCGTCGCGGCGGAGCGAGGTCGATCGTGGCGCAGGGGGACAGACGTTCGCGCTCGGGAAAATTGAGGTTGATGGCGCGCAGCCGCGCAAGTGAAATCTGCCGCTGGCCGTTGCGCTGCATACTGCCCGATTGAGACCAGGCCGCCTTGCCCTTTCCGTTGTAGACCACCTCGAGAGAGCGGTCGGGGGCCAAACGAAGGACGAGGAGATAGTCCGGCTCTGCCCGGAGCGCCACGCCGCGCGCCCCCTGGGTGAACTTGATCTGGACCCTTCGACCGTCGCCGGTCGTCGCGTCGTGATCGGGGGCGGAGGCCGGCAGGAGCTCAAGGCGGAACAATCGGGCGCAAATCACCTCGCCGATGCTGCCGACCAAGTGTCCGTCGGGGGTGAACTTGCGGCCGGGAAAGAGCGCTTCCAGGCGATCGACGATGTCATAAAGCGAGGCGAGCAGTTCACCGACCTCCCTCCAGTGGTCGCGATTGTGTTCGGTATCGGCGGGTTTTGTACGCTGGGGCGGGTCGATACAGGCCACGAAACTACTCCTCGATAGCGCGGGGACTCCCATCCTCGCGACGGTCATCGCTGGGGTCGGGCGGCAATTCCGGAGCGATTCGGGAGATGTTGCGGGCGATTTCCTCGATCTCTTCGCCGCGCCCGGCCGCCGCCATGTCGCGCGCGATGGCCTGGGCGGTGAACATAGCGGAGCGCAGCAGGTAGATTTCGGCCTCGGTGCGTGGCCATTGGCGGCGGTCGAGGGCGTCGATGGCGAGCTCGACGAGGAGCTGGTTTGCGGAGGTTCCGCGCTCGTCGGCGGCCTTTTCGATGCGCTCCCACTGCTCGGGGGCGATGCGGATGTTCTTCTGTACGGTCTGGACCATGGTCGATTTCTTTTGTGTCTGGCCGATTTGGAGGCGGAGTCGGTGTCGAATTTCGGGTGGATGGAGGTGAATTCAAAGCTACCAGATTGGTAGCTGTCATAGCGGTGGGCACGCGTGTCCGCCACCAAATTGGTAGCTCTCCGGTGCCGTCGTATTGCGCCGTAACACGGTTTGGGACGCGGGACCAAGAAAATTCCGCGATATCAGCAGGTTGATTGTCGTCCCGAGAGCTACCAGATTGGTATCACTGTTTCCGGCACGCCAAGGACGCGCGGAGCTGCGAAGGGTCAACACTCAAGGCATGCCTGACAGCGCATGGGCAGCCTTGGGAGCCGTGCATCATCGATGCGTCGGGTGTGAGACCCAAGGCCGCCCCGGGCGGTCGGGACGGCCAAGCCTGCTGCATCAAGGTTCGGGAAATCGTCACCGGCGAGCGCGGCTCATCGGAGCCGCCGCGGCGATTGAGACTGTGAGAGTATCAGTTCGCCACAGGCTGATTTCCATTCGTCCGGATGACGATTTCGATGTCCGGACCGGACAGGTCGCCGCGACGGGAGGGATAAAGCGGTGAATTGACTACATCGCACCAAGAGTCACGAAATTTACGCTTAAATCAGCCTTGGATGACGGGAAAGACGGCCTTCCGGGCAATATCACACCCCGATCGTCGCAGTCCGCTGCTTTTGCAGGCAATGCTCCCTGAATGCATCCACGCCCAGCTCGTTCACCATCCGCTTGAAGTTGTAGCCCAGCGCCATCAGGCTGAACTCGCCGCGGCACTTCTCGAGTCCGCGCATCAGGAAATGATCGATCCCCGCCCAGCGCTTGATGGTGCCGAATGGGTGCTCGACGAGCGCGGATCGCCCGCGCATCAATGGCGAACCGGCGCTCATCTTCTCGCGATGCCGGTCCACCCAGTCCGCATGCTCCCAGCGCTCCACCCTACGCCTTGGCTTTGGGTTCGCCTTTTCCAGGCATCGGCTCGACAGCGCACAACTCCGACAAACCTCTGGCACCGCACGATAAACGAAATACAGCTTGTTACGCTTGACAGTGGTCTCGTTGGCTCGAGCCAGCCGTTGCCCGGCCGGACAGACATACGTGTCGTCCTGCGGGTCGTAACGGAAATCATCGCTGCCGAACCGATCTCCCTTGCCCTTGCGACCCAGTTGCTTGGGTATCGGAACATACACATCCATCCCTCTGTCCTCGCATTCCTTCAAATGCGAGCCGTTGTAATAGCCGGTATCCGCCAGACCGATCAGTCCGGAATTGCCCGTGGCTTCGCAGGCTTTCGTCATCATCGGCTCGTACTGACGGAAATCATTGCCGTCCTGGACTACGTCCTCCGCCACAATCAGCTTGTGCTTGTCGTCCACCGCAATCTGGCAGTTGTAGCCGCCCTCCAACTTGACGTTCTTCTTCATCATCCGCGCATCGGGATCGACCTCCGATATCTGGCTCTCCCCGCTTTCGAGCAGGCGCTCCTGCAGGGCCTTCTTGTGCTTCTGCTTCTCCACCAGGGCCTCGATCTTCGCCGCCAGTTCCGGATCCTCCCCACCGTCCGCACCATCCTCCGGGTCCGCATCCGCCTCATCCAACTGCCGGTGATACGCCGCGATCCTCTCGTCCAGCTTCTTCAGGTCCTTTTCCAGTCTCGCCTTGGTGTGGATGCTGCCGGGACGCGCATTGGCCTTTAGAAAGGTTCCGTCGATCGCCACCCGGCTGTCGCCCAGCAGGGACAGTTCCCGGCACAGCAGCACAAACTCCCGGTTGGTCGCCCGCAGAGCCGCCAGATTGTCCTTGCGGAAATCCGCGATGGTCTTGTAGCTCGGCCTGGCTCCCTGACACAGCCAGATCACTTCCAGGTTGCGCCGCGTCTCGGCTTCGAGCCGGCGCGAGCTGCGTACCCGGTGCTGGTAGCCGTACAGGTAGAGCTTCAGCAGCAGCGCCGGATCGAACGCCGGCTGACCGGCGCCGTGTCTCGCTTCGGTGTGCTCGAATCCCAGCGCCTGCAGGTCCAGCGTGCCGACGAACGCATCGATCGCACGCACCGCATTGTGCTCGGACACATAGTCGTCCAGACACGGAGGCAGCAGCATCACCTGGCTTCGGGAGTGCACCTCCTGATAGCGTCTCTCGGCCATGGTGGTGATCTCATCTGCGATCGTTTCGATTGCCGACGAAGATAACATGTCCAGGCAGCGCGAGAACTCGCACTGAGTCGCGGTCGGCTCGCGCGGCAATACTTTCACAGTCTCGATTGAGCGGCGGGCGCTGCGCCCAGAGCCGCGGGCAGCCGTGCGCAGCACGCTGCCGGAGGCTCGGGCGGAAGTGTCCGCACTCGTGCGGACACGACTGCACGGCGCAGTGCGGAGCGCGGTGACCGGCGAAGCCGTCACCGGCGACGCACGAAGTGCTGCGGCGACGAGCCGAGGCGCTGCCCGCAGCCGGCGCAGCCGGCCAGGGCGAGCGAGGCGAGGACTGCGACGAGCGTGGCGCGCAGCGCCGGCGCGAGGAGACCACGGCGGTCCGGCCGACGATGCGGTCGAACCTCGCCGCGATGGTGCCGGACCGGCAACGGCGGTGAGCGCTGCGAGCCGCCGGGCAAGCGGAGCGCGCAGTGAGCGTCAGCGAACGGAGGCGCGAGGGATACCCGCCCGAAGGGCCGAGACCGCGTAGCGGGCTCGGCAGGGTAGCCCGGTCGCGAAGCGACGCGCCCAGACTCTTCGCCTGCATCCCCGCACCCGTCTCCATCATCGGCACCATCATGGTCATCACCATCGGCACCATCGCATGCATCAGCACCGCGAGCGCCGGCGTCATCACCGGCAGCATCAGCGCGGGCAGCGGCGTCACCGGCACCGTTCCCGCGGCGTGGCGCGACGCCCGGCTCAAGGCTGGGCGTGCTTGAGGTCGAGGGCGATGGCGGCGTGCACTGCTTCGGCGGCGTCGCCCATGGAGTCGAAGTCGGTGCGGTCGATGAGCGAGAGGGCGAAGAGCGCGTTGAGGGTATCGTGGGGGAGTTCGACGGAGACCGTCCAGCGGTCGTGGTCGTTGGCGGTGATGGTGATGGTCTGCGTCGTCATGTGCGAGTCCTCCGAGTGGTCGCCGGTCGCGTTGCCGGCCATTCCGGCCGGGCCACGCGCGCGCAGTGGAGCCACCGCGAAGCGGCCGGAACGAAGTGGAGGACCCCGAGAGGGGTTGGCGCAGCGAGCACGTGTGCGAGGCTGGGAATGGTCGGCGATGCGAGGCGAGCGACCCCGCGCAAGCGATCGAAGCCCGCAGGGTCGAGACAAGCGCAGCTTGGCTCGATGCGCAGCACGAGAGCGCGGTCCCGAAGGGATGCGCCCGAATGCACGCCGACACCGATGCCGGACCGCTTGGACACGCGCCAAGGGCCCGCGCGTCGCCTACGAGACAACACCGCCGGAGGGAGCCGGTGCGGAGGAGGAGCGGCGGAGCCGCCGCGGAGCGCGGCGCCGCAGGCGACGCGCGAAGCGAAGGCGAACGCCGGCAGTAGCGATGACGGTGGGGTCTGACCAAAGAGAAAGGGCCGCGCCGCCCGGAGACGACGCGACCCTTCGAGGCGGTGAACGCTACGCCGCGCAGCGCTGCACCGGGATGCCGAGCGCGACGGCCTTGTCGACCAGGTTGTCGGTGATGCCGGAGCCGGGGAATGCGATGACGCCCTTCGGCAGGAGGTTCAGCAGCTCGTCGTTGCGCCGGAACGGTGCCGCGCGGCCGTGTGCGTTCCAGTCCGGCTTGCACACCACCTGGTGCACGCCGTTCGTGTCGGCCCACTGGGCTGCGATGCGCTCGACGCCGGGGCCGCCGCCGTGCACGAGGATGAGGTCGTCGTACTTCGCCTTCGCCTTCTCCAGCCGCGCGATGATGGCGTCGGCGTTCGCCACCTGCTTCCCGCCTGCGATGGCGACCAGCGTTCCCTCGGGCAGGTGCGCCCGGGTCTCGCGGTCCTTGCGTGCGCGCATGAAGTCGCGGGCGTCGATGGCCGCCGAGGTGAGGTGCCCGGTCTGGCTCGTGTGCGACCCGCGCCGCGGCCGCCAGGTGTCGCCGGTCTCCGCGCGGTAGGCGGTGGCGGCTGCGTCTCGCATCTGCTCGAACGCGTCGCGGCGGTCGCCGAAGTTGTGCGCGCGGTGCGTCGTCAGCTCCAGCTCCCGGGCGTTGATTTCCGTCCCGTCCTGGGCGCGCTGCAGGTCGCGGATTTCGGGCGCGAGGCGGTCGACGCTGCGGTCGAGCCTTCGCACCTGGGCGTCGAGCATGTTGACGAATCCCCAGAGCATGCTCTCGCGCTCGTCTGCGAGCTGTGTGCCGTCCGGGCCGACGCCCTCTGCGAGGATGCGAAACGCTTCGCCGACTGCGTCCAGCGCGTCGTCGCGGTCCCAGACATCGCGGGGGTCGAACTCGTCGCGCTCGGGTGCTGCGCCGAAGAGCTGAGCGTTCTCGCAAACGGTGGCGGTGACGGACTGTGCCTGAGTGTCGATGCTGTCGATGTCGTACATGACGTTCTCCAATGTCGAGAGAGAGTGTTGAGCCTTGCGGCCGTTGAAGCGCCGGGGCGTTCGATTCCCGACGTAGGTCTATTGGCACACGCGCGCGCAGGGGAGCCACCGCGCAAGCGGCCGGAGCGAAGCGGAGGACCCCTTTAGGGGTTGGCGCACTGAGCACGTGTGGGACGATGGGCATACGTCGGGAAGAGAGCTCCCCCCATTGCCCCCGTGCCTTTCTTGGCAAGCGGAGCGCGCAGCGAGCTTGCGAGCGGAGGCGCGAGGGATTGCAGCGGAAATCGGAGCGCAGCGGAGATTGCAGCGGAAAGCCCGGTCGCGAAGCGACGCGCCCAGTCTTTGCAGTGCATGCCGCACCACCGGTCGCGCCTGCGATGACGAAGGGAGGCCACCGCCCTCACGCGGCATCGGTGCCGTAGCGGTCCTCGTCGGAGGAGGCGAGGATGGACTGCACGTGCGTCGCGTCGCACAGCACGATGATGTCGTTGCCCGCCGGTTCTTCGACGGCCTCGTAGAACGCGGTCCAGGCGTCGTCCTTCATCTTGTGGACGGAGAGCACGTCGCCCGGAAGGGGCAGGTCGGTGTCCAGGGCGTAGAACACGGTGGCGTCGACGGCGAGGACCTGGTAGCGCGGCGCGATGTCGGGCTCGCTCCGCCACAGCGTCACGCCGCTGCACTACGCGGCCCGGGAAGGCCACCGCTCCGCCGCCGCCCTGCTGGCCGACGCCGGCGCCGACATCAACCAGCCCACCGGCGGCGACCAGTCCCCCCCGATGCTGGTCGCGGTCATCAACGGCAACTACGACCTGGCCCGCGACCTGCTGGAGCGCGGCGCCGACCCCAACCAGGTCAGCGACGACAACGCGGCCCCGCTCTTCGCCACCCTCAACATCGAGTGGTCGCTCAGGACCTGGTACCCGCAGCCCCAGGCCTTTCGCCAGCAGGAGACGCACTACCTGGAGTTCATGAGGCTGCTCCTGGAGGCGGGCGCCGACCCCAACCAGCGGACCAGCACGCACATCTGGTACGCGGCGTACAACGCGGGCCGCATGGGCGTCGACTTCACCGGGGCCACGCCCTTCTGGCGCGCCGCCTACGCAGTCGACGTCGAGGCCATGCGCCTCCTGGTGGAATACGGCGCCGACCCGAACATCTGGACGATCAAGCTGCCGTCGCGGCGCTTCTTCGGGGCGAACGTCCCGGCCCAGCAGCAGCAGGAGGAGCGGCTGGACCCGTCGGGGCTGCCCCCCGTACCCGACGGCGGCCCGGCCATCCACCCGCTGCACGCGGCCTCCGGCGTCG
This sequence comes from Longimicrobiales bacterium, assembly GCA_965232315.1. Taxonomy (GTDB): domain Bacteria; phylum Gemmatimonadota; class Gemmatimonadetes; order Longimicrobiales; family Gaopeijiaceae; genus BD2-11. The sequence continues at coordinate 14,286 of CBDDPN010000018.1, forward strand.
GCTTCGGCACCTCACGGGTGGCGCAGCAGCACCGCAGCGTCCCCGACGGATGGCTGCCCGCGGTGCGCTACCTGGTCGACGAACTCGGCATCGACCCCAACCTGCGCGACAAGGACGGCTACACCGCCATCCATCACGCGGCCGCGCGGGGCGACAATGCCACGATCCTGTTCCTGGTCAGCCGGGGCGCGGACGTGAATGTGATCAGCCGGCGCGGACAGACCACGGCGGACCTGGCCAACAGTCCCGAACAGCGCGCCCAGCCGCACCCGGCCACGGTCGCGCTCCTGGAGAAGCTCGGCTCGAAGAACAACCACCAGTGCCGGACGTGCGGGAGCGATTGATGGGGTGGATCGGCTGGTGCGCCGCGGCCGCGGCGCTGCTGGTTCCCGCCGCGGCCGCCGCCCAGGACACCACCTGGAACCGCTACACCCTGGAGGGGCTGGCCGGCGTGCACGTCCGCGCCGAGACGAACCTGGGCTGCGAGGGCGCGGGGGTGTCGGCCGAGTCGATGCGGACGGACGCGGTGACCGCGCTGGAGGCGGCCGAGGTGCCGCTGCTGACCCGGGAGGAGATGCTCGCCAGTCCGGGCATACCCGAACTGAGGGTGACGTTCGAGTGCGGTGGCGGGGTGGCGGGGGTGGTGGGGTACTCGGTGTCGGTGAGGATCCAGCAGGCCACCCAGATGATCCGCGACACCCAGATCACCCTGTCCGAGGCGGTAACCTGGTGGGCCAGCGAGGTGGGGGTGGCGGAGGCGGGTAGCGTGGCGGAGGCGCTGAAGGGGCTGATGGAGAAGAAGCTGGGTGAGTTTGCGGAGGCGTTTCGGGAGGTGAACTCGGAGGAGGGGTAGGGGGGCCGGTGAACCTGGTCCTCAGCGGCCTTTCGCGCCCGGCCCGGCGGCCGGACCAGAGCAGGACGAGGCCGCATTTGCTCACGCCTCCGAATCGGGCGGGGATCCGGCCCGGCTCGTAGAACTCGGCCAGTTCCAGTTCCTCCGGCCCGATATCGTCAATATTCAAGCCCCGGACGTCCGACCCCAGGGGCTGCCCATCCATGTAGACCGGTATTCGGCAGCCGAGGTGGTTCACGAGGAAGGTGAGGTGCCCCTGGTAGTCCGGCCGAATCCCGGGAAAGAGGTTCCGGAATGCATCCGCCAGACGCGGATCGGCCCGCTCCACGAGTTCCGCCCGCGTCAGGAGCCTGTCCGGCCAGCCCCGATCGATTCTCCAGTACACTCCCTGCCTCTCCAGGAACGGGGACTGAGCCTTCACCTCGATGGGCCGCAGGACCACTGCGTCGATCGCCATCGCCACCTCGATGACCGTCGTGCGCCCTTCGTGCAGGGAGATGGGTTGGCTGTGAGTCTCGTAGCCCAGGCTCTGCACGGTGACCTCGGCAACCGTCCCGGTCAGGCCCGCAAACTCGACCCAGCCCCGCGCGTCGGTCATCCGGGCCTGGCCCCCGGGGAGTGAAACGGCCGCGCCCTCGATCACGCGCCCCGACCCGGATTCCGTGACCCTGACCAGCAGCCTCTCGGGAATGCTCGTGTCCAGGTCGCCGAGTTGGTGCATCAGAACGGCCAGCTCGCCCGCGCGCTGCACCCGGAAGTCAACCCGCAGTGTCGCGTACCCGCCCTTCCGCGCGGTTAGGGTGTATCGATCCGCCGGGACCTCGAAGGAGACCCGCCCGTTCATCGCGGTGACGTACCGCCTCGGGTGGCCCGACAACTCGATCAGCGCGCCCATCAGGGGGGCGTCGGTATCTGCGTCGCGGAGGTGGGCGGTGACGCGGAACGTCGCCCTGGGCAGGTCGGGGTCCTGGGCTGTCAGGACGGGGGCGGACGGAAAGAAGGCGAGGGACAGGGCGAACAGCGTTATCCCCCAATGCGGTATCGGCGGCCGGCAGCGCACCGGCTGCTAACGGCTTCGATCTGCTAGACGCTTCGACCAGACGGCGATGGCGCCGCAGTGGTTTACGTCCCCCGGCCACCGACTGAAGCGGGAGGGCGTACGTATGCCCGTATAGACCTCGATCAATTCGATTTCTTCCGGCGCAAGGTGGTTTAGTCCCCCCGGGATGGGCCTTACAATGTGGTCACCGAATTGCTGGGGTACCCCGTCCCAGTATATTGCAATCGTGCACCCCCGGCGCCCAAAGATCGTTTCCCCGAACACATGCAGGTTCGGTATCCTTCGAAAAGCCTCGGCCAGGTAGGGAACGCCGCCGCGGTCGATAAGATCCTGGCTGTCGAAGACGTGCATCGCATGGCCGTGATCCATCCTCCAGTACACCCCATGCCTCTCCAGGAACCCCGAGCGCACCTCCACCGAGATGGGTGCCAGGACCACGGCGTCGATCGACATCGCCAACTCCACGACCGTTGTGCGCCCCTCGTGCAGCGTCACCGGCTCGGTGCGCTTCCTGTAGCCGATCATCTGCACGGTGACCTCGGCCACGGTCCCGTCCAGGTCCCTGAACTCGACCCATCCACTCCCATCGGTGAGCCCACCCCTCCCTCCGGGCAACGAGACGACCGCCCCTTCGATCAGGCGCCCCGATCCGAACTCCGCCACCCGCACGAGCAGCCTTTCCGGAATGCTCGTGTCGATGTCGCCCAATCGATGCATCACGACGGTGAGTTCACTCGCGCCGATCACCCCGAAATCACCCCGCAGCGTCGCGTATCCGCCCTTGTGCGCGGTAAAGGTGTAGTGCCCCGCCGGGATTTCGAGGGTGACCCCTACCGTCCATCCCGGTGACGTACCGGCTGGGCAGGCCGGTCAGCTCGATCAGCGCGCCCAGCAACGGCACATTGCTCTCCGCGTCACGTACCTGCATGGTCACGCGGATCGCCTCCGCCTCCTGAGCGGGCTCCTGAGCCGTCAGAACGGGCGGCGACAGGAAAAACTCGGCCGACAGGCAAGCACCGAGAGACAGCAGGACGGTCCGGCATCGCGTCCGGTGGAGCAAACCCGCCCTCATCCCCAAGTGGTGTTTCATCGCTGTCGGCCTCCTGTCTCCAGGTACGCTCACCCTGGCCCCGGGACTCCCGCAAGGGGATGGCCCCTATCCCGGGTGCGCCCCGATCACCTCCAGGAACTCGTCGCCGTACCGGTTCAGCTTCGTCTCCCCCACCCCGCTCAAGCGCGCGAACTCCTCCAGGGTGTGGGGACGCTGTTCGACCATTTCGCGCAGCGTGGAATCGTGGAAGATCACGTAGGGCGGTACGGACTGGGCCTTGGCCAGCTCGGTGCGCCTCGTGCGGAGTGCCTCCCAGAGCGACTCGTCCCAGGTGGCGGGATCGGGGGGTGGGAGTGGTTCCTTCGGCTTACGCCTGGCTTTGGCGCGTGGGGGGCGCACGTCCTGGCGCATGAGCACCTCCTCCTCGCCGCGCAGCACCGGCCAGCTCGCCTCGGTCAGCCTGAGTGAGCCATACCCCTCCATGTCCACGCTGAGCAGGCCGCGCGCCACCAGCTGGCGAAAGACCGAGCGCCAGCGGTACGGGTCGATGTCCCGCGCCGACGCCGTGGGTCGGGAGCTGGTCGTGGCCGAAACTCCGGATTCGTTCGTTCCCGAGTCCCCTGAGCACGTCAGTCAGGTATCCCGCGCCGAAGCGCTGGCCGGTGCGGTACACGCAGGACAGCGCCTTCTGGGAGGCTTCGGTCGCGTCCCAGGAGGCCACCGGGGTCAGGCAGTTGTCGCAGTTGCCGCAGCGTTCGGGGAGGGTCTCGCCGAAGTATGCGAGCAGGGTCTGGCGCCGACAGGTGGTCAGCTCACAGTAGCCGAGCATGGCGTCGAGCTTGCGGACCTCGAGGCGCTTGCGCTGGTCCCCCGCACTCGACCCCCTCCACCATCTGGCGCAGCGTGACCACCTCCTGCAGTCCGTAGACCATCCAGGCGTCGGCGGGCTCGCCGTCGCGCCCAGCCCGCCCCGTCTCCTGGTAGTAGGCCTCGATGCTCTTCGGGAGATCGAGGTGGGCAACGAAGCGCACGTCCGGCTTGTCGATCCCCATGCCGAAGGCGATGGTGGCCACGATCACGACGCCGTCTTCGCGCTGGAAGCGGTCCTGATTGCGGCGGCGCACCTCCGCGCCGAGGCCCGCGTGGTACGGCAGCGCATCTACGCCGGTGCCGCGCAGCCACTCGGCGGTGTCGTCGACGCGGCGCCGCGACAGGCAGTACACGATGCCGGCGTTGCCGCGGTGGCGCTCCTCCAGGAAGCGCTGGAACTGCTGCCGGGCCCGGTTCTTCGGGACGACCGCGTACCGGATGTTGGGACGGTCGAAGCCGCTCACGAACTGCGGGGCGCGGGTCAGACCCAGGCGGTGCACGATCTCGCGCCGGGTGGGTTCGTCGGCGGTGGCGGTGAGCGCGATGCGGGGGATGTCGGGGAAGTGTTCGCGCAGGGCCGAAAGCTGCAGGTACTCGGGGCGGAAATCGTGTCCCCACTGAGAGACGCAGTGGGCTTCGTCGATGGCGAAGAGAGCGAGGCGGGTGCGCGCGAGGAGCTCCAGGGTGCGTTCGCCGAACAGGCGCTCCGGGGCTACGTAGAGCAGGTCCAGCCGGCCGTTCTGCAACGCCGACTCGACCTCGAGCACCTCCTGGTACGTGAGGGTCGAGTTGAGGCAGGCGGCGCGGACGCCCGTCTGCCGCAGGCCCTCCACCTGGTCCCGCATGAGTGCGATCAGCGGCGAGACGACTACCCCCACTCCATCGCGCACGATGGCCGGGATCTGGTAGCAGAGCGACTTGCCGCCGCCGGTGGGCATGAGAACCAGGCTGTCGCCCCCGCCCACGGTGTGCTCGATCACGGCCTCCTGCTGGCCGAGGAAATCCGGGAAGCCGAAGACGCGGTGGAGGACTTCGTGAATGTTCTGGGGCATGGGTGGTGGGACTGTTGCTCCTGGCGACATGGGGCGTGCGCGGGTGGCTGGGTCGCCCCTGGAATGTAAGGGCGGGGGTCAAAAGTTGGTCAGCGGGACGGGCGCGGGGGACCGTTGTCGGGTCCCGGGGGAAGGCGCTAGGCTACTACACCAGCATTGGGAGGAAACGATGACCAAAGGCAATGCGGGCTCCAAACCTGCCGGTGCCGTGACCGGCAGATCGGACAGGGAAAAGCGCGTCGAGCCGGCCCCGGGCCGCTGCGCCGCGACCTCCTGGACATGGCCCGGTTGGATCACTCCGTGCGGGCCGAACTTGCAGCCTCCGGCACGCTCTTCAACGCGGGCTATGAACCTCGGATGGCTCGGGTGCACCAACGCAATGCCCGGCGTCTCCGGCGAATCATCGAGTCGGTCGGATGGCCGGGTTCGGATCTGGTCGGTGGTGACGGGGCGGAAGCGGCCTGGCTGGTACTCCAGCATGCGATCTCGGAGCCCGACCTGCTCCGCGGAGCCCTGCCGCTTCTCACGACAGCGGCACGAGAAGGGAGGGCAAGCCCCGCGCACGCCGCCATGCTGGAAGACCGGATCCGATTCTTCGAGGGCCGCCCCCAGCGCTACGGCACGCAGTTCGATTGGGACGCCGACGGCAGCCTCTCGCCGGGCGAGGTGGAGGATCCGCGGAAGCTTGCAGAACGCCGCGACGCTGTCGGCCTCCCGCGGCTGGAAGAACAAATCGAGGAAGTTCGGAGCCGGGCGACCGCCGAGGGACAAAGACCTCCGGCAGACTACCGAGCGTACGTAGACGCCCGCGATGAGTGGGCGTCCAATGCCGGGTGGCGCGCCGGGCCTGACTACTCCGGTGGCGACCCCGGTCGCTCCAGGTCGTACATCGCCACGTGCTGCACGCCGAATTCGGTCGTGTGCACCCCGAGCACATAAGTCGGCTCCGAACTCCCTGATCGTGAAATCGCTCTTCCCGGTCGCCAGGTGACAGACGAACTCCCCGTCCGGGCCGAACGCCATCAGCCGTGGCCGTGCAGCCGCCCCCGGCCTTCGATATCGCCACACCCACACGGTTCCGTCCACGCCCGCCATGACCGAGCTGACCGCCGGAAAGACATCCGCCGCAGGACGTTTCGGGCTGAGGTTGGCCTCTTCGAACCGCCGATCTCTCCGTCCTCCAGGGCCCGGCGCCTTGAGGCTTCCCTAGCCGCCTCAATGTGCGCGGAGGTCACTTTCCCGCCGGGGTCGTCCCAGCGGATGATCAGGCGAAGACGCATTTCGTCGTCCAGAACCCTGACCTCGGGATCTTGGCCGTTGGCGATCACGATCGTTCGGCCCTCCGCGTCGATCGAAGGACTGGAGTCGTACCAGGGACCGAGGTAGTAGTTGAGCGTCCCATCGTCCACCTGGCCAAAGCTGCGGCCCCGCACGGTTGCGAGGATGCCGAGCAGCTTCCCGTCCGGTCCGTGGGCCTCGACGTGGCTCTTGTCGGGGGTGTTGAAGTCCCGCGTCGCGGCGCTTTCTTGCCGCACGTTGATCGAAAGGCCGTTGGCGAGCACCCCTCCTCCTCCCCGGGTAGGGTTCGGGTAGACCGGATCCATCGTCACCGTCCGGATCCACTCCCCGCTCGAGGTGTACACCTGGTACCGCCAGGGCCTGTAGTCCCCCACCCACAGGGTATCCCCCGGGAGACGCCAGAGGAGCCAGAGGCGCTTGAACTCCCCCGGACCCTCGCCCTCCCGCCCCATGGAGCGGACATGCGCACCCGACTTGTCGAAGATGCGGACCTCCATGGAGTGGTCGTCGGCAACCGCGACGGAGCCATCGGAAAGCCGGGCCACGCCCAGGACGCGGGTGAACCACTGCTCATCACTGTCCTCGCTGTCGCCAACGTAGAAGGTGGATTCCTCGCCCAGTGAACACATGGCGTCGGAAGCAAGCGGATCGATGGTGACGATCCTGACCCCGGCACTGTCGATCTCGATCCGCGGGGTCGGGGCGGGTTGGTCGTCGCAGCCAATGCCGAGCATCAGCGTCAAGGCCGCGGCAACCGCTACGGACGGTGTACCCGACTTGATTCCATTCCACCGTGTCATGTCATTTGTCCCTGGGTTGAAATACGCATCGGATCCGCATCCAACTACGCGCATCGAGCGGGAATGGTTTTCCAGGAGAGTATATCAGCCTGCCTCATCAATGAGCTCGGGCTGTTCGTCCGCGTACTGCCGCCGGATGAAGTCCCCAAGAAGAGGAACTGCGAAGGAGTACTTCCCGTGCCGGTTCCTGAAGACGACGCCTGAGTTGATGAGCGCCGCAAGGATCTGGCTCGCGTGGCTGGGGCTGAACCCCTTCACCGGCAGTTTCCTGGAAAGCTCCACGATCTCCTGAACGCTGAACTCGGATCCGGGGTCGTCCAGCCTCGACACGACATTCAGGAGATCGCGCTGCCGGTCGGTCACCCTCGACCACCGGCCCGCAAAGAAATCGCTGTCCAACCTTGCCGTGATCGCGTCGATCGGGACGCTCGGGTTGCTCGATCCGGTGGTGATCTGCGACACGAAGACGTCGAAGGCCTCATGGCAGATGAACTGGATGAAGTACGGGTATCCGCTTGAGTGCTTCTCGATCTGGCGGATGGATTCCTCGGTGAATGTGATCGGGCAGTCATCCTCCTGGATCGGCTTCACGATCGCCTCTCGAACGTCGGGGGGATCCAGGCGATTGAGAAAAGCACGCGGAACATTCGTTCGGAGTAGGTTTCTGGCATCGACCAGCTTGGAGAAGAGCGTGGGCAGACCGGCCAGGGCCAGGAGAAGTGGAGCACCCTGTCTCTGGATGGACTGGAACACGTCGAGCATCACCGAGAGCGGGTATTCTTCCTTCCCGGCATGGTCCGCCATGTTCTGGGCTTCGTCGTATGCGAAGACGATTCCCCGGGGTGGGCTCGGCGATGCGCGCAGAGCCTGCCAAACGAATGTCAGCGTGGCCTTCAATCGATCGGCGACCAGGCCGCCGGTCTGTTCGTACACCGCACGAAGCGTCGGATAGTTGAGCGTGGCGTCGAGCAGATCCGTCTGGTGGCCGAAACCGGGACGGCGAACCTCCTTTCTGTCGTAGACGAAGTGGGACGTTGCCAGGGCCACGTCGGTGAGGATCCTGGTGGCCAAGCGCTCCTCGTCGACCGTCGTGCTCTCGGAAAGGTCCGCGCCCACCCAGAGCCAGCCTTCCCGCACGGCCTGTGGCTTGAAGGTGTCGAGAAGAACCGTCTTGCCCACGCCGAGGAGTCCGGTGAGGACGAGGTTGGAAAGAACGACATCCTGTTTCAGGAGCTTGAGAAACTCCTTTCGCTCCTCCTTCCTTCCGGCGAGATACGGGGGCGTGTGGCCAGCCCCGGGACGGAATGGGTTCCGAAATCCGATTGCAGCTTCCATGGGCGTCCACCCGATCGTTAAGGTGTTGTTAGAATGAAATCTAAAGTTAGTGTATTTTCTAAATTTAGATCAACACCTCTCTCGTTCTAAACACTGTAGCAAGCCCCGGGCAGAGTGCGCCGTCGCCGCACATCCCTTCCTGCGTGGCAGAATACGGCGTTCGCCAGTCAGTCTGGGAGAGCGTCCGGCCGCGTCAGGTCGTACTTGGCCACCAGCTGCACATCGAACTCGCGCTCGAGGATCCCGAGCACGTAGTCGGCACCCACCTCCCATATACCGTAACCGTCCGGCACGTTCTCCACGTGGCACAGAAACCGCCCGTCGGCCCCGAACCCCATCGGCCGCGGCGGCTCAGCCTCACCCGGGATCCCCTCGGGAAACACCCAGATGCTGCCATCGGTTCCCACCCACACCCTCCGCACCGCGGGCAGGACATCGGCGGCGGGGCGGTCGGGACTGAGCCGCGCCCGGTCGCTGGCCGACAACTCCCCGTCCCTCCTGGCCCACTCTTCGATGGCGTCCCTGGCCGCACGCACGTGCTCCCCGGTCACCTGTCGGCCGGGATCGTGCCAGCGGACGATCAGGCGCAGGCGCAGCTGCTCGTCCATGACCCTGACTTCGGGATCGCGGCCGTTGGCGATGGCGATGGTGCGCCCGCGCGCGTCAACCGAGGGAATGGGATCGAAGAAAGGGTCGATACCCAGGGTTGGATCTTCCTCGACATAACCGAATGTGCGTGCCGGGACCGCAGCGACCGGGCCAATGAGCTTGCCGTAGGGAGCATGGGCCTCGACATGCCAGGTGTCGGGGGACTTGAAGTCTTGCCGCTCGGCCCCTTCGTTCCGCACGTTGATCGAGACCCCGTTCGCCAGCACGCCGCCGTCGCGGGTAGGGTTCGGGTATATCGGGTCCAGGTCGATCGTGCGTACCCAGTCCCCCCCGGAGGAATAGACGAAGTAGCGCATGGGACGATAGTCTCCCACCCACACGGTGTCCCCCGGAAGGACCCGGAGGAACCAGAGCCGGCTGAATTCGCCCGGCCCTTCTCCCAGGCGCCCCATGCTGCGGAGATGTTGGCCCGTCCGGTCGTAGATCCGTAGTTGGCCACTGCCCCTCTCGGCCACCACCACCGACCCGTCCGATAGCCCACCCACGCCGCTCACGGAGGAAAACCACTGCGACTCGTCGTCCTGGTTGTCCCCGACCAGGAAGGTCGGTTCGTCGGAGAGGGAGCACACGGCGTCCGATTGGAGCGGATCACTGGTGACGATGCTGATCCCGGCGCTGTCCGTTTCCATCACGGGCGGGGCCTGCGCGGCATCCCCACAGGCGGCGGCCAGAACGAGCGGCACGGCCGCAGCCACCCGACGAACAACCTCCGTTGCGGACCGTCGTGTCTTCCCGGCCATCCCGGCGCCTCCTGTTCAGTCTTGAATGCCCCCCACTCCCCTACCCCCGAACAACCCCACCTGCCGCGTGAACTTCAAATACAGCGACCTCCCCAGCGCCCCCGTCAAATCCTCGATCCCCTGCACCTCGTTGTACACCAGAAAGAGCCCCGTCCCCGCCGTATTCAGCACCCGAAACGCACGTTGGCCGACCAGGTGTCGATCTGTCGGAGTACTGGACGAGCGACTGGATGTAGACGCGGGGGGTGAAGAACCAGCCCAGGTTGACCCCGGCCAGCATGGTGGTGAAGTCGCCCTCGGGGAGCGTTACGTCGTTGTAGGAGACGCGGACGGTGGCGCTGGCGCGCGTGCCTCCGCGGAAGGTCATGTCGGCACTGGTGGTCCGCTTGCTTCCCGACAGGAAGCCGCCCCAGTTCAGGCGCGAGTTGAAGGAGACGGGGCGCGACTGGTCGGTGAAGAAGACGACCTGCGACTCCCAGCCCGAGTAGCTGCCCTCGGGCACCACGACCTCGGTGCCGGGGATCGCGAAGGGCTCGTAGAGGCCCTCGGTGTTGTAGTTGGCGCCGGTGTGCAGCTCCATCCCGGACGGCCACTCCCAGTGGCTGTCGATGTGCACGCGCGAGGACTCGTTGAAATTGCTTTCCACACCCGAACGCAGGCTGCGGTAGGTGAAGTAGGAGATGTGCGGGCGGAGTTCGCGGAAGAAGCGCGTGGGGCGGATATTGTGGAGGACGAAGAACTGCAGGTAGCGGTGGCCGCTGCGGGGCACGAACCCCACCTCGGGGTTGAAGTTCTCGCCGATCTCGCGGACGGTCGCGTTGGCGCGCACGCTGCGGCTGCTCCACCCGGCGGTCAGGTTCCAGGCGTGGTCGGCGCCCTCCAGGCCGGGGGTCTCGGTGCGTGCGGCGAAGGACGTCAGGGTGAAGTTGTCGCCGACCCCGACCTGTCCGTCCACCGCGTAGGTGCGGTTGTAGTCGTCGTCCAGGTTGCTCGCGCGGTTGACGAAAAGACCGCCGAAGCGGGAACGGTTGGGAAGTTCCTTCGCCACCCGGGCCACCGAGTAGGCGTTCTCGGGACCGTCCACCTCGTTGTTGCCGGTCAGGATGTGCAGCAGGCCCA